>NZ_JBQZFT010000001.1:0-1335886 GCF_052692115.1 Serratia sp. TSA_105.2 | reverse complement strand
CGGATTCTTACACAGCGACAGGATCGTTCAAGTGATCCTTAACTGATCGGCATTACGCATAGAGCGCCCTTTTTTATGATTTATGGCCTGCGTCGAGGCTTTTAGAGCACGGCGACGATGGCTTCACATAGCGGCGCCATGTTGTCCGGCGTCATGCCGGCCACGTTCACCCGGCCCGAGTTCACGGCGTAGACGCCGAACTCTTCGCGCAGACGCAGCACCTGTTCTTTGGTCAGGCCGCTGAACGAGAACATGCCGTTCTGCTGGATAATGAAGCTGAAGTCCTGTTGCGCGCCTTTCTCCTGCAGGGTGTTCACGAACAGCTGACGCATGCGGTGAATACGCTGGCGCATGTCGGTCAGCTCCTGTTCCCACATTGCGCGCAGAGCGTCGTTGCCCAGAATGGTGGCGACCACGGCCGCGCCGTGCGACGGCGGGTTGGAGTAGTTGGCGCGAATCGCCGCTTTCACCTGGCTGAAGGCGCGATCGGCGGTATCGGCATCGGCAGCCACAATGGTGCAAGCGCCGACGCGCTCATTGTACAGACCGAAGTTTTTCGAGTAGGAGCTGGCGACGATCAGCTCTTGATGTTTGGCGGCGAAAATACGCAGGCCCTGCGCATCCTCTTCCAGACCGTTGGCGAAGCCCTGGTAGGCGAAGTCGAACAGCGGCAGCCAGCCATTGGCCACGGAAAGCTCAGCCAGTTGTGCCCACTGCTCCGCCGTTGGATCGATACCGGTCGGGTTATGGCAGCAGCCGTGGAACAGCACGACATCACCGGCCTGGGCCAGTTTCAGGCTGTTCAGCAGGCCGTCGAAATCCAACGCGTGGTTGGTGGCGTCGTAGTAGGCGTATTCCAGCACTTCCAGGCCCACGGCGCTAAAGACGTTCTTGTGGTTCGGCCAACTTGGGTTGCTGATCCAGATGCGTTTGGCGCTGGTCTGGTTAGCGATGAAGTCTGCCGCCACGCGCAGGCCGCCGGTGCCGCCTGGCGTCTGTGCGGTGCGCGCGCGACGATCGGCGACGATCGGGCTCTCTTTACCGAACAGCAGCGCTTGCGTGCAACTGGCGAACGCCGGGATGCCTTCAATACCGAGATAGTTTTTGGTGGTCTCATTTTCCAGCAGATACTGCTCAGCTTTTTTTACGCTGGTCAGCACCGGGGTTTTACCGGTTTCGTCTTTATAAACGCCAATCCCTAAATTGATTTTATTCGGGCGGGCGTCGGCGCGGAAAATGTCGGTCAGGCCCAGGATCGGGTCGGCGGGTGCGGCGGTGATTTTTTCAAACATGTCAGGTGCTTCCAAATCTCGGAGTTAAGCAGACAGAAGCATCAGGGTAACGCCAGTTATCGGCTTTGCCAACCGTTTGCGACAAAAACACCGCGATCTTGTGAAGGGGGAGTATTAGGCAGAAAAAATGATGGGGAAGGAGAAATCGGCAGGATAAAAAGTTACCGGCTGACACAAACAAAAACAGGGCCGAAGCCCTGTTTTTTAACTTAGCCGACGGTAAACCGCCGTTAAGCGAGACAACTTAGAACTGGTACACCAGACCAACAGCGACGATATCGTCGGTAGCGGTGCCGGTTGCTTTGGTGAACTCGTTGTCATCCAGCAGGTTGATTTTGTAATCAACGTAGGTGGACATGTTTTTGTTGAAGTAGTAAGTGGTACCAACAGAAACATATTTAACCAGATCCTGGTCAGAACTCACGCCTGGGACGTTCAGGTTTTTACCTTTAGACTGCAGGTAAGACACTTCTGGACGCAGACCGAAGTCGAACTGGTACTGAGCAGTCACTTCGAAGTTCTGAGTTTTGCTCGCGAAGCCACCGCACTTGTCATCGGTAGCTGCACAGCCTGCACCGAAGTTACCGCCGCCGAACGGAGTCATGTTACGGGTTTCTGCGTACATCGCCGCCAGGTAAACGTTGTTGGCGTCGTATTTCGCGCCCACGGTCCATGCGTCAGCCTTGTCGCCACGCTCGTTGGAACGCAGTTTCTGGTCGTCGGTACGGTTGGAAGAAGCGTATGCAGCGCCGAAGCTTACGCCTTCGCCGATGTCATAAGTAGAGGAGATACCCCAGCCGTCGCCGTTTTGTTTCTTAACGTTACGACCGTCGTTCTGGTTTTTGCCCTGGTATTGCAGAGCGAAGTTCAGACCGTCAACCAGACCGAAGAAGTTGTTGTTACGATAGGTCGCAACGCCGTTGGTACGGCCGGTCATGAAGTTGTCGGAGTAGGTGTAAGTATCGCCACCGAACTCTGGCAGCATATCGGTCCAGCCTTCCACGTCGTACAGTACGCCGTAGTTACGGCCGTAGTCGAAGGAGCCGTAGTCAGCGAATTTCAGACCAGCGAAGCCCAGACGGGTTTTGGTGCCTTCGGTGCCCTGAGACTCGGAGTGGTTAGCCTGGACGTTGTATTCCCACTGGCCGTAACCGGTCAGTTGGTCAGTAATCTGAGTTTCACCTTTGAAGCCGAAACGAACATAGGTCTGATCGCCATCGTTACCTTTGTCGTCGGAGAAGTAGTGCAGACCGTCAACTTTGCCGTACAGATCCAGCTTGTTGCCGTCTTTGTTGTAGATTTCAGCTGCGTTTGCTGCACCAGCAGCCAACAGAGCCGGGATAACCACTGCAAGAATGTTGCGCTTCATCATTATTACCCTCATTGGTGTTATTCGGACACCTTTGCCACTGCCGCCAATAATTCTTTGGGAACTATTGTTGATAGATTGGTGTCGTCCTGTGTCTGAACGCAGTGTTCCATTCACAGGCGGGTTAATCTAGGACGAAAATGATACCAATGTCCCAATCAGGTTGCAAAAAGAAAGTATGTGTAACCAAATGTAATTTTTCGGGAACTTTGTGACGTGCGTCAATATTAAAAAATGCGAAAGGCCAGCGAGGCTGGCCTTTGTTTTGTAACGAAATCGTTTAAAAAACGGTTGATCGTATGAATTAGAAGCTTGCGTTACGTGGTGTGCGTGGGAACGGGATCACATCGCGCACGTTTTGCACGCCGGTGACATAGGCGATTAAACGTTCAAAGCCCAGGCCGAAACCGGAATGCGGCACGGTACCGTAACGGCGCAGATCGCGATACCACCAGTAGTCTTCTTTATTCAGACCCATCTCTTCCAGACGTTGATCGAGCACGTCGAGGCGTTCTTCACGCTGAGAACCCCCGATGATTTCACCGATGCCCGGCGCCAGTACGTCCATGGCTGCAACGGTTTTGCCGTCTTCGTTCATACGCATATAGAATGCTTTGATGTCTTTCGGGTAGTTTTTCACCACCACCGGCGCCTGGAAGTGTTTCTCCGCCAGATAACGCTCATGTTCGGAAGAGAGATCGATGCCCCAGGAAACCGGGTTTTCGAAGGTTTGGCCCGAGGCCAGCAGGATCTCGATGGCGTCGGTGTAGTCCACCTGAGCGAAATCGGAAGAGACGAAGCGCTCCAGACGAGAGATTGCGTCTTTATCCACGCGCTCGGCGAAGAATTTCAGATCGTCTGCTCGTTCATCCAGCACCGCCTGGAATACATACTTCAGCATGCTTTCGGCCAGGCCGGCGACATCGTCCAGCGTCGCGAAGGCCACTTCCGGCTCGATCATCCAGAATTCCGCCAAATGGCGGCTGGTGTTGGAGTTTTCAGCGCGGAAAGTTGGGCCGAAGGTGTATACCTTGGACAGCGCACAGGCGTAGGTTTCGCCGTTCAGCTGGCCGGAAACGGTGAGGAAGGCTTCCTTACCGAAGAAGTCTTCGCTGAAGTCGACGGTGCCCTTGTCGGTGCGCGGCAGGTTTTCCAGATCCAGCGTGGACACGCGGAACATCTCGCCGGCGCCCTCGGTGTCGGAGGCGGTGATCAGCGGGGTGGACACCCAGAAATAGCCGTTTTCATGGAAGAAGCGGTGGATCGCCTGCGCCAGGGTATGACGCACGCGCGCCACGGCGCCAATCAGGTTGGTGCGCGGGCGCAGGTGGGCCACTTCGCGCAGGTATTCGATGCTGTGACGTTTGGCCGCCATCGGGTAGGTGTCCGGATCGTCGACCCAGCCGACCACTTTGATCGCGGTGGCTTGCAGTTCGAAGCTCTGGCCTTCGCCCGGTGAGGCGACGACCTTGCCGGTCACTTCAATCGAACAGCCGGTGGTCAGGTGCAGCACTTCATCCTGATAATTCGGCAGAGAATTATTAACGACGGCCTGTAACGGATCAAAGCAGGAACCGTCATAGACGGCCAGGAAGGAGATACCAGCTTTTGAATCTCTCCGGGTACGTACCCAGCCGCGTACGGTGACTTCACTGTCAACCGCAGCACGACCTTGCAGTACGTCGACTACAGGCACTACGCTCATAGATTTCTCTCTTTAATAATTTGGTTTAGAAATAGCTTACAACCCAAGAATATGGGGGTAATGGCTATGTTACTTGCCGCGGTGCAGAGCACAAGCAGAAATCATCGGATTGGCGCAACATTTATCGTGGCTGGCTGAAAAGAGGGCGGTCGGGATAAAAACAAAAAAGCCGACGCGTGGACCGGGCCGGCTTTCTCTATATATAGAAGGCTCAGCTGGCTTTCTTCACCAGCGGCAGATCGAAGGCCTTGCGCAGGGCTCTGACGAACGCCTGATCCTGACAAATGGTTTTGCCGGGGCTGTCGGAGAGCTTGGCCACCGGCTTGCCTTTGCACTCGACCAGCTTGATCACGATATTCAGCGGTTTGACGCCGGGAATATCGCAGGTCAGGCGCGTGCCGATGCCGAAGCCGAGATTGACGCGCTGGTAGAAATGGCGATAGAGCGCCAGCGCTTTTTCCAGATCCAGGTTGTCCGAGAACACCAGCGTTTTGCTCATCGGGTCGATGCCCAGTTTCTCGTAGTGGGCAATGGCTTTTTCACCCCACTCGACGGGATCGCCCGAATCGTGGCGCAGCCCCTGATAACGCTCGGCGAACTGCGGGCCGAAGTCGCGCAGGAAGGCATCCATGGTGATGCAGTCGGTGAGCGCGATGCCAAGCTGGTCGGGGTATTCATCCAACCAGGCTTGTAATGCGGCACGCTGGCTGTTGGCCAGCACCGGGCTTATCTGCTGATGCGCCTGGAACCACTCATGCGCCTGAGTGCCGACCGGCGCCAGGCCCAGTTGGTGCGCCAGATCGTAATTGCTGGTGCCCGACAGGTACGGGAATTCGGCCTGTAATGTGCTGACAATGGCCTGTTGCACGCCTTGAGAGAAACGGCGACGGGTGCCGAAGTCCATCAGCTTGAAGCGCGAAAGATCCAGATCGCCCGCCAACGTCTTGAACTGCGCCAGCTTGGTTTGCAGGTGTGCCACCGCCTGTTCCGGCGTCGCCAGCGGAGAGCGCCGACGGTGCACCACTTCGCTGATCACCGCCAGCAACGGCACTTCCCACATGATGACTTCACGCCAAGGGCCGGCGATGCGGATTTGCAGCTTGCCGTCGCGATTGTCGATAGTGACCTGCTGCGGATCGTAGCGGAACGTTCGCAGCCAGTTCAGGTAATCTTGACGGAAGAAGGGCAGGCCCGAAAGATAAGCGAATTCGGCATCGGTCAGCGCCAGCCGGCTCATCAGCGCCACCTGTGCGCGGATCTCGTCGGCATATTCGCCCAGCAGTTCGTCACCGCGGCAGCGGAATTCCGCCGCCACGCTGATCGCGGGGTAGCGATGGAACACTGCTTGCTGCATATGAAGCTTATAAGCATCGGTATCAAGCAGTGATGTCAAAATCGGGGAAGCGTATTGAGTCATAGCGCGTTACAGCATCCTCGTCAGGCGCGTGTCCAAATCCGGATAATCATAAAAGTGGGGGTGGAGTATACCCGGATTATCCTGTTATTGAAGCTGCATCACACCATAAATCACCAAAGCGGGTCGAGGATTAAACGTGCCTTTATGGCGGCCTGATAGCGACGGGGAGGAAAAAAAGCCAGATATGCCTGTAAGGTGAATGACTTAGCCTAATTAGTCATAAAAATTATAATGTTAATTATTTTAAACAGCGAATCAGATAAAGCCGGCCTGGGTATGCACGCTGACCCGATCCTTGCCGTTCTTTTTGCAAAAATAGAGCGCTTCGTCCGCCTGTTTGATCGCCGTCTGCAGCGCGGTGAACGCGTTGACCGGCGCGATGCCGCAGCTGGTGGTGAAACGCACTTGCCGTCCGTCGGCCAGATGTAGCGTCAGGCGATGAGTGCGGGCGCGCAATTGCTCCATGATGTCCCGCGCGTTGTCCAACGAACAGTTGCCCAGCAGCACCGCGAATTCTTCGCCGCCATAGCGGCAGAAAATGTCGCTGGCGCGGAACGCGCGTTGCAGCAGGTGGCCGAATGCCACCAGCGCCCGGTCGCCCACGTCGTGGCCGTAGCTGTCGTTGAGCTGTTTGAAGTTGTCGATGTCGATCAGGCAAAAGGCCTGCGGGTAGCTGCCGTCGCCCAGCAGCTGACATTCAAGGAAGAATTTACGGCGGTTGTAAATATTGGTGAGCGGATCGAGGAAGGAAGAGGCCTCGAGCTCTTTAATCAGCAGTTGCTTCTCACCTTCCAGCGAGACCTTGTCCAACTGGTATTGTCTGAGCTGCTGAATGGCGTCGCTGATGGCGATCAATTCCTGGCTGTAGAAGGCGTCGTTTCGATCGATATTCATCTCACCGCGCGACAGTCGCACGATATTATTGTGGGTCTTGGTCAGCCAGCGGTTGATGCTGGTACAGAACACCAGCGCCGGCAAAATGAACAGCAACACGACCAGGCCGGCGAGTGAGATCATGCCGTAAATGGTCGTCTGGCTGTCGTAAATCTTGTGGCGCGAGGCGAGAGTTTCCAATTCGAAGCTGCGTTGATACAGCGCCTGCGAAAGCCCGCTCACATCGTTGACATAGCCCGAAATAAGCGCTGTGGGGTAGGGCTTATGGGTATCGATAGCGGTGTACAGCCCATCGGTAATCTGCTGGAGGCGCTCAGCGGACACTTGGGCGAGCAACGGATTGACGATGTTGTTGATTTGTACATCGTCGTAGTTGATCTTCATGAAGATCAATCGGGTGCTCAGCGCGTTCAGCACGCCGGTCAGCTGAATGGACTTCAGATAGGCGTCTTTGCGAACGAGCGGGCTGACGTTGACGTCGATAATCTGATCGCTCAATTCGGTCAATGACATATTCAGCCGGTTATTGAGGCGGATGGCCTCGAGAAACATAAAGGAGTCGGTATCCACCATTCGGGTATCGTAGGCGTAACGGTAATAACTCTTGCTGGTTTGCGAGATGTAATAGGCGCTGTTGATGTTGAACAGATTGGCGTTGGTGTTATTGACCTGCGAAAGCTGCAGGTTGTCATTATCCAGCAGTTGTTCCATCAAAGCGATCATCGACAGCGCAGCGATTTTTTGCCGAACCCCGAGCTGTCTGGCAACTTCATCGTCCAGATGTTCGCGGATCCGGGTGATTTTCTCGCGCGCCACCCGATCGGCGGCCAAACATTGGGCGCGGGTGATTTGCGGATCGATCAGGCTCAATCGTTTGAGGCGGTGAGCCAGCAACGCAGCCTGAAAGGCTTCGGAGATTTCTTTGGCGCGATCAATTTTGTACAGGTTGAGCTGGTTGTCGCGGTAGTCGGTATGGGCTTCGAGCAGCTCATCGACGATGAACAGCGAGAAGGAAGTCATCAGGCACAGGGTAAAAAAATAGATTGCGTATTTAATTCTCATAGTGCGAGTCATCCCTGAGCCTGATGCCGCAATTATACCACCATGCCGCCGGTGTCGCCTCAACTATGCCGGCGCGCCGCGATGGCGGTTTTTTAGCATTAAATGCTGATTTTTATTTAGCCATTGGTCACCCGCGCTATCGCCTGGCGGGCGATTTATGATTTGCCTCTGATTTCTCTCTTGTGGTCGCCCGGCGGCTCTGGGCTTTTCGGCCAGCTGTGATACAGTTTATTCACAATTCAGGCCCACCGCGCGCCGTAGGGGGAACACACCTGCGGTACGAAGGAGAAAAGCGGCCTGGCACCTATAACTCACTGAGACGTTTAAGGGTTTTTATGACACAACAGCCACAGGCAAAATACCGCCACGATTATCGCGCGCCCGATTACACCACGACCGATATCGATTTGGACTTCAGTCTGGACGCGGAAACCACGCGCGTGACTGCCGTCAGTAAAATCAAACGTCAGGGCGCGGCCGGCGCCCCGCTGGTGCTGGATGGCGAAGATCTGACGCTGGTGAGCATTCAGGTCGACGGGCAACCGTGGAGCACCTACCGTCAGCAGGATAACCAGCTGATCATCGAAGAGTTGCCGGCACAATTCACTCTTACCATCGTCAACGACATTCACCCGGCGAAAAACACCGCGCTGGAAGGGTTGTACCTGTCCGGCGATGCGCTGTGCACGCAATGCGAAGCCGAAGGCTTCCATCACATTACCTATTACCAGGATCGCCCGGACGTGCTGGCGCGCTTTACCACCCGCATCGTGGCCGACAAGGCGCGCTATCCGTTCCTGCTGTCGAACGGGAACCGCATCGGCCAGGGCGAATTGGCCGATGGCCGCCACTGGGTGCAATGGCAGGATCCGTTCCCGAAACCTTGCTACCTGTTTGCGCTGGTGGCGGGGGACTTCGACGTGCTGCGCGACAGCTTCACCACCCGTTCCGGCCGTAAGGTCGCGCTGGAGCTGTTCGTCGATCGCGGCAACCTGGATCGCGCCGACTGGGCGATGACTTCGCTGAAGAACTCGATGAAATGGGACGAGACCCGCTTCGGCCTGGAATACGATCTCGACATTTATATGATTGTGGCGGTCGACTTCTTCAATATGGGTGCGATGGAGAACAAAGGGTTAAATATCTTTAACTCCAAATATGTGCTGGCGAAGGCGGAAACCGCCACCGACAAGGACTACCTGAATATCGAAGCGGTGATCGGCCACGAATACTTCCATAACTGGACCGGTAACCGCGTGACCTGCCGCGACTGGTTCCAGCTCAGCCTGAAAGAGGGGCTGACGGTGTTCCGCGATCAGGAGTTCAGTTCCGATCTGGGATCGCGTTCGGTCAACCGCATCGATAACGTGCGCGTGATGCGCGGTGCGCAGTTCGCCGAAGACGCCAGCCCGATGGCGCACGCCATCCGCCCGGACAAAGTGATCGAGATGAACAACTTCTACACCCTGACGGTGTATGAAAAGGGTTCCGAAGTGATCCGCATGATGCACACCTTGCTGGGGGAAGCGAACTTCCAGAAAGGGATGCAGCTCTATTTTGAGCGCCACGACGGCAGCGCCGCCACCTGCGACGATTTCGTGCAGGCGATGGAGGATGCGTCCAACGTCGATCTGTCGCGCTTCCGCCGTTGGTATAGTCAGTCCGGCACGCCGCTGTTGACGGTGCGCGATGAATACGACGCGGAAACCCAGCAGTATCGCCTGCATGTCAGCCAGAAAACCGCACCGACCGCCGATCAGCCGGAGAAGTTGCCGCTGCATATCCCGCTGGATATCGAACTGTACGACAGCGAAGGCAACGTCATTCCACTGCAAAAGGGCGGCCTGCCGGTCAACAACGTGCTGAACGTCACCGAAGCGGAGCAGACTTTCGTGTTCGACGGCGTGGCGCACAAGCCGGTGCCGTCGCTGCTGCGCGAATTCTCCGCGCCGGTGAAGCTGGACTATCCGTACAGCGATCAGCAGCTGACCTTCCTGATGCAGCACGCACGCAATGAATTTGCGCGTTGGGATGCGGCGCAGAGCCTGCTGGCGACCTATATCAAGCTGAACGTGGCGCGGCACCAGCAGAAGCAGCCGCTGTCGCTGCCGCTGCACGTGGCCGACGCGTTCCGCGCGGTGCTGCTGGACGAAAAACTGGATCCGGCGCTGGCGGCGCAGATCCTGACGCTGCCGTCGGAGAACGAAATCGCTGAGCTGTTTGCCACAATCGATCCGGAAGCGATCGCTGCGGTGCACG
The DNA here is from genome assembly GCF_052692115.1 of Serratia sp. TSA_105.2. NCBI lineage: Bacteria > Pseudomonadati > Pseudomonadota > Gammaproteobacteria > Enterobacterales > Yersiniaceae > Serratia > Serratia sp. TSA_105.2. Next base: position 1,325,888 of record NZ_JBQZFT010000001.1, on the reverse strand, counting down.
AAGCGATCGTACGCTGCCTGGCGCGGGAGTTGGCCGATGAGTGGCTGGCGGTGTATCACGCCAACAAGACCGACGGCTACCGCGTAGAGCACGCCGAGATCGCCAAGCGCGCCTTGCGCAATGTGTGCCTGGGCTATCTGGCGTTCGGCGAAGATGTGGCCCTGGCGGATCAGCTGGTGAGCGATCAGTATCGCCAGGCGGACAACATGACCGACTCGCTGGCGGCGATGTCTGTCGCGGTCGCGGCCCAGCTGCCATGTCGCGATGCGCTGCTGGCGGCGTTCGACGAACGCTGGCATCAGGATGGCCTGGTGATGGACAAATGGTTCGTGCTGCAGGGCAGCAGCCCGGCGGCAGACGTGCTGAGCAAAGTACGCGCGCTGTTGCAACACCGTTCGTTCAGCCTGAGCAACCCGAACCGCACCCGTTCGTTGATCGGCGGCTTCGCTTCCGGCAACCCGGCGGCGTTCCATGCGGCGGACGGCAGCGGCTATCAGTTCCTGGCGGAGATCCTCAGCGATCTCAACCAGCGCAACCCGCAGATCGCCGCGCGCCTGATTGAACCGCTGATTCGCCTGAAGCGTTACGACGCGGGCCGCCAGGCGCTGATGCGCAAGGCGCTGGAACAGCTGAAAGGATTGGAAAACCTGTCCGGCGATCTGTACGAGAAGATCAGCAAGGCGCTCGACGCCTGATCTTTTCGCGCTGAATAGATCAAGGGACGGCTTTTGTCGTCCCTTTTTTCATCCGTTCAGTTCGCCGCCTGGCGCGGGCTGGCCCCGGTCACCGGCGGCGATAACACCCGTTCCAGCACTTCGGCCTCCAATTCTGCCAGCCGGGCTGAGCCCTTGCGGCGCGGCCGCGGCAGATCGAGGGTAAGATCCAGCCCGATGCGCCCCTCTTCGATCAGGATCACCCGATCCGCCAGCGTGATGGCTTCGCTGACGTCGTGCGTGACCAGCAGTACGGTAAAACCGTGCTGTTGCCACAGCGTTTCTATCAGCCCCTGCATCTCAATGCGCGTCAGGGCATCCAGCGCCCCGAGCGGTTCGTCCAGCAGCAGCAGGCGAGGGCGGTGGATCAGCGCGCGCGCCAGGGCGACCCGCTGCTTTTGCCCGCCGGACAGCGCCGCCGGCCAGTCGCGGGCGCGATCCGCCAAGCCGACCGCGTCCAGCGCCTGCAGCGCCGCATCGCGCCACTGGCCGCGCAGCCCCAGGCCCACATTGTCGATCACCGTTTTCCACGGCAGCAGGCGCGCATCCTGAAACATCAGCCGGGTATCCTCTTTAGCGGCGGCAAGCGGCGCGTTGCCGCTGAGCAGCACGCCGCTGCTGGCTTGTTCCAGGCCGGCCAACAGGCGCAGCAGGGTGCTTTTGCCGCAGCCGCTGCGGCCGACCACCGCCACGAACTGCCCGGCGGAGATGTGCAGCTGAATATTGTCCAGTACCGTGCGGTTGCCGTAACCTTTGCCGATGGACTCCAGCGTCACCGGCGTGCCTTGCGCAAGACGAGCGGGAAGGGTCATAGCGCTTCTCCCTGTTTCAGTTGATAGGCCGGATGCCAGCGCAACCAGACGCGCTCCAGCAGCTGCGCGCCCACGTCCGCCAGCTTGCCGAGCAGGGCGTACAGCACGATCGCCACCACGACCACATCGGTTTGCAGAAATTCACGCGCGTTCATCGCCAGATAGCCGATGCCCGAATTGGCCGAGATGGTTTCGGCGACGATCAGCGTCAGCCACATGAAGCCGAGAGCGAAACGCACGCCGACCATAATCGACGGCAGCGCGCCCGGCAGCACCACCTGTGTAAACAGGCGGAAACCGCTCAGGCCGTAGCTGCGGGCCATCTCCAACAGGCCGCGATCGATGTTTTTGATGCCGTGATAGGTATTGAGATAAATCGGGAACAGCGTACCGAGCGCCACCAGAAAGATCTTGGCGGATTCATCGATGCCGAACCATAGGATCACCAACGGGATCAGCGCCAGGTGCGGCACGTTGCGGATCATTTGCACCGAACTGTCCAGCAGGCGTTCGCCCCAGCGCGACAGCCCGGTAATAAAGCCGAGGATCAGTCCGATGCTGCCGCCGATGCCAAAGCCGATCAACGCGCGCTGGCTGCTGATGCTCAGGTGCTGCCACAGTTCGCCGCTTTGGCTCAGACTCCAGAAGGCGGCCAGCACCGCGCTCGGCGCCGGCAAAATGCGGTTGGACAGCCAGCCGGTTTCGACGGCGATCTGCCAAAGGATCACCAGCGCCAGCGGTAGCGCCCAGGGGGCCAGCCGATACAGGATGCGTTGCGCGTTCTTTGCCATCGGGGTGCTCCTCAGCTCTGCGACACTTTTTGCGGAACATAGATGTTGGCCACCACTTCGCCCTGCGGGCGCACCGGCTGAAGGCGCGCGGGCGCTTCTTCCTGCGCCAGATCGAGGTGCGGGAACAGCAGTTCGCCGACGCGGTAGGCCTCTTCCAGATGCGGATAGCCGGAGAGAATAAAGGTATCGATGCCCAGATCGGCATATTCCTGCATGCGCGCCGCGACCGTCGGGCCGTCGCCCACCAGCGCGGTGCCGGCGCCGCCGCGCACCAGGCCGATGCCGGCCCACAGGTTCGGGCTGATCTCCAGGTTATCCTTCTTGCCGCCGTGCAGCGCCGCCATGCGCCGTTGGCCGACGGAGTCGAAGCGCGCAAAGGCCTGCTGCGCGTTGGCGATGGTTTCCTCATCGAGGTGCGCGATCAGCCGGTCGGCGGCGCGCCAGGCCTCTTCGGTGGTTTCCCGCACGATGACATGCAGGCGGATACCGAAGCGTACCTGGCGCCCTTTCGCCGCCGCTTTGGCGCGCACCTCTTCGATTTTCTCTTTAACCTGCGCCGGCGGCTCTCCCCAGGTGAGATACATTTCTACCTGTTCGGCGGCCAGATCCTGCGCGGCGGCGGAGGATCCGCCGAAATAGAGCGGCGGGCGCGGCTGCTGCACGGGTGGAAACAGCAGTTTGGCGCCTTTCACCTGAATATGCTTGCCGTCGAAATCGACGGTTTCGCCTTCCAGCACCCGGCGCCAGATGTGGGTGAACTCGGTTGAGGCTTCGTAGCGCTCTTCATGGCTAAGATGCAGCCCCTCGGCCGCCAGCTCTTCCGGATCGCCGCCGGTGACCAGATTGAACAGCGCGCGCCCGTTGGACAGGCGATCCAACGTCGCCGCCTGGCGCGCCGCCAGCGTAGGGGAGATGATGCCCGGCCGCAGCGCGACCAAAAACTTCAGCCGCTGGGTGACCGGGATCAGCGAGGCGGCCACCAGCCAGGAGTCTTCGCACGAGCGGCCGGTGGGGATCAGTACCCCACCGAATCCCAGCCGATCCGCCGCCTGGGCGATCTGCTGCAAATAACCGTGATCGACGCTGCGCGCGCCCTGTGCGCTGCCAAGATAGTGGCCGTCGCCGTGGGTGGGTAAAAACCAGAAAACGTTCAGGCTCATCGTTAATCTTCTCCCATGAGTTATTGTGCGCTTGGGCGCCAGATGCGTTGCGAGATGTCAACCTTCACCGGCACCAGCCGGTTGGCGTAAAACAGGTCGGCGGTTTGCTGCTGCGCGGCGATCGTCCGCGCATCGAGCGGTGTGATGGCGGTCGGCGGGCGGTGATCCAGATAGCTGGCGATCACCGGTTCCGGCAGCCCCATGGCGTTAGCCAGCAGGGTCACGCTTTGCGCCCGGTCGCTGCGGGTGAGCGCATCGGCCTGGGTCAGCACCGTCAAAACCTGGCTGATAAAGGCGCCGTTGGCTTCAACATAGGGGCGTGCCGCCAGATAGAAGGAACCGGTCTGGTTCAGATCGGTGCCGTCGCCGAGCACCCGTACGCCGCCCTGCAGCAGTGCGGCGGAATAATAAGGATCCCAGATGGCCCAGGCGTCGACGTTGCCCTGTTGGAAGGCGGCTCGCGCATCGGCGGGCGTCAGATAGGCGGGCTGGATATCGGTGAACTGCAGGCCGGCCTTTTGCAGCGATCGCAGCAGCAGGTTGTGCGAGCTGGATCCTTTCTGGAAGGCGACCTTATGGCCTTTCAGATCGGCGACGGTTTTGATCGGGCTGTTTTCCGGCACCAGGATCACTTCTGCCTTGGGTTTGGGCGGCTCAACGCCGACATACAGCAGGTCCGCGCCGGCAGCCTGCGCGAAGATCGGCGGAATATCGCCGGTGCTGCCCAGATCGATGCTGCCGACGTTCAGGGCCTCCAGCATCTGCGGGCCGGCGGGAAACTCGATCCAGCTGATGCGGGTGGCGGGGAAACGTTCCTCCAGCAGCCGGTGGCTCTTCGCCAGCACCAGGCTGACCGATCCTTTTTGGTAGCCGATGCGGAACTGCGCCGGATCCTGCGCAGCGGCGGCATTGGCCCAGACCAGCGACAGCAGGCCGGTGAGGGTAGCGGCGCTCAGCCAGCGCCGTAAAGCGATGCGTTTTTTCATTCAGGCTCTCCTTTTCCAGGCCTTTCAGGCAGTCTGTCGCGCTGCCAGCGGCGAGGCGACGCGCAGCGCGGGCGGTCTGCGGCGGCCAAGCGCCAGATAGAAACTGGCGAGCGCTTCTTCCAACCGGGCGGCGACGGCGTCGGTGAGCGTGGCGCCTTCGCCGGTCAATTGGATCTGGCTGTCGTCGGCGAATACGCCGTGCAGCACTTCCTGCGCTTTCAGCGCCGCCAGCACCGGTTTCAGCGCATAGTCCACCGCCAACATGTGGCCGACAGAACCGCCGGTTGCCAGTGGCAGCACCACCTTATGATCCAGCGCGCGTTCCGGCAGCAGATCCAGTAAGGTCTTCAGCGCGCCGGAGAACGACGCTTTATAAACCGGCGTGGAAATCAGCAGGCCGTCGGCCTGCGCCAACTGCTCGGCAAACGCCTTGATCGCCGGGCTGTTGAAGTTGGCGTACAGCAGGTCTTCGGCATCGAAGTCGTGCAGGGTATAAGCCGTCACTTCCACCCCTTGCTGCCGCAGCCAGTTCTGACTCAGCGCGAGCAGCGCCGCGGAACGTGATGGGATGCGTGGGCTGCCGGCCAGTGATATAACGCGCATTGCCACTCCTTATAACTAAAAGTTAGGTTTAATTAGAAAATCAATGAGAAGTGTTTTAAACCTACCAGCAACCGGGCGCGTTTTTTAAATCTCATTTTTTGATTTGGATATGCGTAAAAGCGGATTGGCGCCGATTTGGTGGTGAAGTAGGGAAAACGATTGCGTAAAAACGGCTTTTTTTGCCTTTAATCAATTCCAATTAGGCGGGGGATACCGGATAATACGCCCCCGGTTTGCAACCGGGAAATCAGGAGAGTCCATGTACTACCCCCTCATCAGGAAAGCGTTGTTCCAGCTCGATCCGGAACGCGCGCACGAAGTGACCTTTCGTCAGCTCAGCCGTATTGCCGGCACCCCATTAGCGTTTCTTGTCCGCCAGTCCGTGCCGACCAAACCGGTCAGCTGCATGGGGCTGTCGTTTAAAAATCCGCTGGGATTGGCCGCCGGTCTGGATAAAAACGGCGAGTGCATCGATGCGTTCGGCGCGATGGGCTTCGGCCATGTGGAAGTCGGCACCGTGACGCCGCGCCCGCAGCCGGGCAACGACAAGCCGCGCTTGTTCCGCGTGGTTGAGGCGGAAGGCCTGATCAACCGCATGGGGTTCAATAACCATGGCGTGGACAATCTGGTTGAAAACGTTAAGAAATCCCATTTCGGCGGCATTCTTGGGATCAATATCGGCAAGAATAAAGACACCCCGGTCGAACAGGGTAAAGACGATTATTTGATCTGCATGGATAAAGTTTATCCGTATGCCGGTTATATCGCGATTAACATTTCTTCACCGAATACGCCGGGGTTACGATCCTTACAGTATGGCGAAGCGCTGGACGATCTTTTGGCTGCGATTAAAAATAAGCAGCAGGAATTGCATGCGCGCCATCACAAATATGTGCCGGTAGCGGTAAAGATCGCGCCGGATCTTTCAGAAGAAGAATTGATCCAAATTGCCGATAGCCTGGTGCGGCATAATATCGATGGCGTGATCGCCACCAATACCACATTGGATCGAAAATTGATCCAGGGGCTGAATTACTGCGAACAAGCGGGCGGGTTAAGTGGGCGTCCGTTGCAATCACGCAGCACGGAAGTGATCCGTCGTCTCTCCACCGAACTGCAAGGGCGCCTGCCGATTATCGGCGTAGGCGGCATCGATTCGCTGACGGCGGCGCGCGAAAAAATGGAAGCCGGCGCGAGCCTGCTGCAAATTTATTCCGGCTTTATCTATCATGGCCCGCGTTTGATTAAAGATATCGTTACCCATATCTAATATTTTTCCTCTCATTTTATTCCGGGGGTTTATTTCTGCCCCCGGCTCGTCTATATTTTGTTCGTTAGCATAAATATCGTTCGCGGAATTATCCGATGTTTAAGCTATTTTATCGGTGATAAAATCGCCTTTTAGGGTGAGTGCGGCGTAGGCATAGGCAGCGAGAAGGATACGAAATGAAGATAAAACCTGACGATAATTGGCGTTGGTATTTTGATGCCGAACACGATCGGCTAATGCTGGATTTAGCTAATGGTATGATCTTCCGTTCACGTTTCCCGGCCAAAATGTTAACGCCGGACGCCTTCGATGAATGCGCTTTTTGCGTGGATGACGCCGCCCTTTATTTCACCTATGAAGAACAGTGCAAACAGGTCAAGCTTAGCCATGAACAGCGTGCCGAGCTGGTGTTGAATGCGCTGGTCGCCTACCGCTTCCTGAAACCACTGATGCCGAAGAGCTGGCATTTCTCGCAGCAGCATTACCCGCTGCAGCCGAAAAACGGCGAGCTGGCGGCGGTGAAAGTGATGGAAAGTGGCGTGGAAGCGCGCTTGCTGGTGGTAGAGGCAGGGGATAACGCCAGCCTGTGCCTGCTGGCGCAAAATCAGCTGACGGTCGCCGGCCGCACCATGGTATTGGGCGACGCCATCAAAGTGATGCACGATCGGCTGAAACCCTGCGCGCAGGATGAAAGCGCCGCCCCGGCTTATGACAGGGCGGTATAGGGCGGATTACGCCAGGGTCAAATCACTTTTCGGGATGCAGCTGCAGCACAGGATGGTGCCGTTGTCGCCCAGCGCGCTTTTCTTCAGGGGCGCGACTTCACCGCTCAGCAACGTAATGCGGCAACTGCCGCAAATCCCGGCGCGGCAGGAGTAAGGTACGCGGATGCCTTGCTGTTCCAACTGCTCGAGCAATATCTGCTGGTTGTTGCCGGTAAACACCTTTCCTTCGTATTCGATAGTGACGCTGTGCTCGCTGTCTTGCGGCGCTTGCACGCTCTCCACCACTTTGCCGGCGCCATAAGGGCGCGGCGGCTTGGTCGACAGCACTTCCACCGTATCGCCCACGCGGATGATGCCGCTGTTGCGCGCGATCATATTCTGGCCGAAATCGATGTCGCCGTTGTCGGCGGAGCGGAATTTTTGCAGCGTACTCAGCGGTTCGCCGCTCGGATGCTTGCGGCCGCGCTCGGTGCTGACAGTGGTGAGCACGCAGCGGCTGCAGGGCTTCACCAGATCGAACATGACGTCGCCGACGCGGATCACCTGCCAGCCGTCCTCGGCCCAGGCGGTTGCGCCGCTCACCACCAGATTGGGGCGGAACTGCTCCAGCTTGATGCTGCCGGGGCAGCGCTGCTGCAGATCGTTGAACGAAGCCTGGTTAATCAGCAGATAAGGATAGCCGTCGGCAAACGTCAGCGGGATCTCGGGGTGCTTCTTCACCCGGCGGGTCAACTCCGGCCCCAGCCAGCGCAGCTGCACGTCGCGCTGGAAATAGCCGCTCAGCCAGCGGTTGATCTCATCCGGCGCGATCAGCGCGGTGAAATGATTGCCCCACACCTCGGTCGGCTGCGGTGCGGCGGCGAAGTCGCTGAAGCGAATGGCGGCGCTTTCGCCGTCCGGCGCGGTCAGGAATAGCCCGTCCGGCAGCAGCGCCGGCGTGAACAGCACCATCTGCGGGTATTGGCGCGCGGTAATAAAGGTGCCATCCGGCTCGGTGATCATAAAGTTGCGGTCGAAGGCCAGACCGCTGCTGCCGACCTGGGCGTAAGAAAGCTGCAGACCGCGCAGTGATTTAACCGGATGGACGTAGAGTCTGGAAAGCGTGATCACCCTTATCTCCGTGCGATTATTAAATAGAAGGGAGCAACTTTATGACAAGCGGTGCGGATTAGCTATAATGCGCAACAATTTTCTTTTTGGTGATAAGCACGATATGAACTCTCTGTTTGCCAGCACGGCGCGTGGATTGGAAGAACTGTTAAAAAGCGAGCTGGAAGCGCTTGGCGCTCACGACTGCAAAGTGGTGCAGGGTGGGGTACATTTTCAGGGTGACGATCGTCTTCTGTACCAAAGCCTGCTGTGGAGCCGCCTGGCTTCGCGCATTCTGTTGCCGCTGAACGAATTCCGCGTGCACAGCGATCTGGATCTCTACCTCGGGGTGCTGGCGATAGACTGGCCGAGCATTTTTGGCGTGGATAAAACCTTTGCCGTGCATTTCAGCGGCGTGAACGAAGAGATCCGCAATAGCCAGTATGGCGCGCTGAAGGTGAAAGACGCCATCGTCGACAGCTTCACCCGCAAACTTGACCAACGCCCGACGGTCGCCAAGCAGCAGCCGGATATTCGCGTTAACGTCTTCCTGCAGCGCGATATGGCCAGCGTGGCGCTCGATCTGAGCGGTGAAGGCCTGCATCAGCGCGGTTACCGCGATCTCACCGGCCAGGCGCCGCTGAAGGAAAACCTGGCGGCCGCCATCGTTCTGCGTTCCGGCTGGCAGCCGGGCACGCCGATGCTCGATCCGATGTGCGGTTCCGGCACGCTCTTGATCGAAGCGGCAATGATCGCTGCCGATCGTGCGCCGGGCCTGCACCGCCAACGCTGGGGCTTCAGCGCCTGGAACGGCCACAACGCCGAACTGTGGCGTGAAGTCACCACCGAAGCGCAGGTGCGCGCACGCCGCGGCCTGCAGGAAACCGCCTCTCGCTTCTTCGGTTCCGATATCGATCGCCGGGTGATTGAAATGGCGCGCGGCAACGCCCGCCGCGCCGGCGTTGCCGAGCTAATCACCTTCAACGTCGGTGACGTGGCGCGCTTGACCAATCCGCTGCCGGAAGGCCCGCACGGCACCGTGATCAGCAACCCGCCGTACGGTGAGCGTCTGGAAAGCGAACCGGCGCTGATCGCGCTGCACAACATGCTGGGCCGCGTGATGAAAAGCGCCTTCGGCGGCTGGCAGCTTTCGCTGTTCAGCGCCTCGCCGGAGCTGTTGAGCTGCCTGCAGCTGCGCGCCGAGCGCCAGTTCAAGGCGAAAAACGGCCCGCTGGAGTGCGTGCAGAAAAACTATCAGCTGGCGGCGAACCCGGCCGGCGCCACTACCGGCGGCGTGCAGGTGGCGGAAGATTTCGCCAACCGTCTGCGCAAGAACTTGAAGAAGCTCGACAAGTGGGCGAAACAGCAGGGCATTGAATGCTACCGCCTGTACGATGCCGATCTGCCAGAATACAACGTCGCGGTGGACCGCTACGGCAGCAAGGTGGTGGTGCAGGAATATGCGCCGCCGAAAACCGTCGATGCGCAAAAAGCGCGTCAGCGCCTGTTCGATGTGATCAACGCGACGCTGGCGGTGCTGGAATTGCCGTCGAATCAGCTGATCCTGAAAACCCGCGAGCGGCAGAAGGGTAAGAACCAGTACGAGAAACTGGCGCAGAAAGGCGAATTCCTGCTGGTGGAAGAGTATAACGCCAAGCTGTGGGTCAACCTGACCGACTATCTCGATACCGGCCTGTTCCTCGATCACCGCATCGCGCGCCGCATGCTGGGCGAGATGAGCAACGGCAAGGACTTCCTCAACCTGTTCGCCTATACCGGCACCGCCAGCGTGCACGCCGGGCTGGGTGGCGCGCGCAGCACCACCACGGTGGACATGTCGCGTACCTATCTGGAATGGGCGGAGAAGAACCTGCGCGCCAACGGCCTGACCGGCCGTCAGCATCGGTTGATCCAGGCCGACTGCCTGTCGTGGCTGAGCAACGCCAACGAACAGTTCGACGTGATCTTCATCGATCCGCCGACGTTCTCCAACTCCAAGCGGATGGAGAACACTTTTGACGTGCAGCGCGATCATCTGGCGCTGATGAAAGATTTGAAACGGTTGCTGCGCCGTAACGGAACCATCATGTTCTCGAACAACAAGCGCGGTTTCCAAATGGATATGGCAGGGCTGAGCGCGCTGGGCCTGGAGGCGAAAGAGATCACCGCCAAGACGCTGTCGCAGGACTTTGCCCGTAACCGTCAGATCCACAACTGCTGGCTGGTGACTCACGCCGGCGAAGGAAAATAATTACTATGTCGTTAATCAGCATGTCCGGTGCCTGGCTCTCTTTCAGCGATGCGCCGCTTTTAGACAACACCGAAATTCATATCGAAGACAACGAGCGCGTGTGTTTGGTCGGGCGCAACGGCGCCGGTAAGTCCACGCTGCTGAAGATCCTTGGCAAAGAGATCCCGCTGGACGACGGCCGGGTGATCTACGAACAGGATCTGATCGTGGCGCGCCTGCAACAGGATCCGCCGCGCAATATCGGCGGCAGCGTGTTCGACTTCGTGGCCGAAGGCGTCGCGGAGCAGGCGGAACACCTGAAGGCGTATCATGCGATTTCCCACCTGGTGGAGAGCGATCCGAGCGAGAAAAACCTGGCGCGCATGGCGCAAATCATGGAGATCCTCGACCACCAGGGGCTCTGGCAGCTTGACAGTCGCATCAGCGAAGTGCTGCTGCAGCTGGGGCTGAACGGCGACGCCGAGCTTTCCTCGCTGTCCGGCGGCTGGCTGCGTAAAGCGGCGCTGGGCCGCGCGCTGGTGAGCTCGCCGCGCGTGCTGCTGCTCGACGAACCGACCAACCACCTGGATATCGAAACCATCGACTGGCTGGAAGGCTTCCTGAAAGAGTTTGACGGCAGCATCGTCTTCATCTCGCACGACCGTTCGTTTATCCGCAACATGGCGACGCGCATCGTCGATCTGGATCGTGGCAAGCTGGTTTCCTGGCCGGGCAACTACGATCTGTATCTGCAGAGCAAAGAAGAAGCGCTGCGGGTGGAAGAGCTGCAAAACGCCGAGTTCGATCGCAAGCTGGCGCAGGAAGAGGTCTGGATCCGTCAGGGCATCAAAGCGCGCCGTACCCGTAACGAGGGGCGCGTGCGCGCGCTGAAGGCGCTGCGCGTCGAGCGTTCAGAGCGCCGTGAAGTGATGGGCACCGCCAAGATGCAGGTGGAAGAGGCGACCCGCTCCGGCAAAATCGTATTCGAGCTGGAAGACGTCAACTATCAGGTCGGCGAAAAAGTGCTGGTGCGCGGTTTCTCCGCTCAGGTACAGCGCGGTGACAAGATTGCGCTGGTGGGGCCGAACGGCTGTGGCAAAACTACGCTGCTGAAACTGATGCTCGGTCAGCTGAAAGCCGACAGCGGCCGCGTGCACTGCGGCACCAAGCTGGAAGTGGCTTACTTCGACCAGCACCGCGCGGATCTCGATCCGGAGCGCACGGTGATGGACAACCTGGCGGAGGGCAAGCAGGAAGTGATGGTCAACGGCCGTCCTCGTCACGTCTTGGGCTACCTGCAGGACTTCCTGTTCCACCCGAAACGTGCGATGACGCCGGTGAAGGCACTTTCGGGCGGTGAGCGTAACCGCCTGCTGTTGGCTAAGCTGTTTCTGAAACCGAGCAATCTGCTGATCCTCGATGAACCAACCAACGATCTCGACGTCGAAACGCTGGAGCTGCTGGAAGAGCTGATCGACGGCTATCAGGGCACCGTGCTGCTGGTCAGCCACGATCGCCAGTTCGTCGACAACTCGGTGACCGAGTGCTGGATCTTTGAAGGCAACGGCGTGATCAACGCCTTCGTCGGCGGCTATTACGATGCGCATCATCAGCGCGCCACGGCGAAACCGATTCGTCAGGCGGCGCCGAGCGCGAGCAAACCGGCGGCGGAGAAAAAGGCCGAACAGCCGAAGAAAGCGGCGGCCAAGCTGAGTTACAACCTGCTGCGCGAACTGGAACAGCTGCCGCAGCGGCTCGAACAGCTGGAGGCGGAAATCGAAGCGCTGCAGGCGCAGATGAGCGATGCCGACTTCTTCACGCGGCCGCACAGCGAAACGCAAGAAGTGCTGACGGCGCTGGCTAACGCAGAGCAGGCGCTCGAGCAGGCCTTCGCCCGTTGGGAAGAGCTGGAAGCGATGAAAAACGGCTGACCGTTGCGATACCGCCCGCGCGCTGCTGCGGGCGGTATCGACGTGCCGGTGAGCAACGTTATTGAGGAGGAATATGGTGTGTTCCCACAACAATCATCAGCAGCATAGTCATTCCGTACCTTCGGCGGAGCACCAGGATAACCTGATGCTGTGCCCGCAGTGCGACATGCTGGTGGCGCTGCCGCCGCTGGCCTATGGCAGCAAAGCGGTATGCCCGCGCTGCAAAACCACGCTCAGCGCCCGCTGGGACGAGCCGCGCAAGCGGCCGATCGGTTACGCCCTCAGCGCCTTGTTCATGTTGGTGCTGGCCAATATTTTCCCGTTTATCAACATGCGCGTCGCCGGCCTCGGCAACGAAATCCGGCTGATTCAAATTCCGGAAGTCATGGTGGCGGAAGACTATGCCAGCATGGCCACCTTGTTTATGGTGTTCGTGCAGCTGATCCCGGCATTTTGCATGGTGGCGATCATTCTGCTGTGTGCCAAAGTGCGTTTGCCGCTGGGGCTCAAAGAGTGGATGGCCCGGGTGCTGTTTCAGTTCAAGACCTGGTGCATGGTGGAGATTTTCCTCGCCGGGGTGCTGGTCAGCTTCGTCAAGCTGATGGCCTATGGCGATATCGGCATCGGCAGCAGCTTCGTGCCTTACTGTCTGTTCTGCCTGTTGCAGGTGCGCGCTTTTCAGTGCGTGGATAGGCGCTGGCTGTGGCAGGACATCGAACCGGCGCCGCGTCTCGATCGCCCGCTGACGGTGGGGCGTACCGGCATGCGGCAGGGCGTGCGCTCCTGCGCCTGCTGCACGGCGATCCTGCCGGCCAATCAGGTGCGCTGCCCGCGCTGCCACACCAACGGCTACGTGCGTCGCCGCCACAGCCTGCAGTGGACGCTGGCGCTGCTGGTGACCTCCATCATGCTGTATATTCCGGCCAACCTGATGCCCATCATGGTGACCGAGGCGCTGGGTAACAAGATGAACTCCACCATCATGGCGGGGGTGATCCTGCTGTGGGGGGACGGCTCTTATCCGGTGGCGATGGTGATTTTCATCGCCAGCATCATGGTGCCATCGCTGAAAATGCTGGCGATCGGCTGGCTGTGCTGGGATGCCAACGGCAGGAAGAAGCCGCGCGCCGACAGCGAACGCATGCACCTGATTTATGAAGTGGTCGAGTTCGTTGGCCGCTGGTCAATGATCGACGTGTTTGTGATCGCCGTATTGTCGGCGCTGGTGCGAATGGGGCAGTTGATGAGCATTTACCCCGCGACGGGCGCCGTGCTGTTCGCGCTGGTGGTGATCCTCACCATGTTCGCCGCCATGACATTTGATCCCCGGCTGACCTGGGATCGCGCAAGTGAAACAATCAACAAGGAGCCGCAAGGTGACGGAAAATAATCATAGCGTCGCAGACGTTGAGAAGATCAAACGCTGGTCGCCGGTGTGGATCATTCCCATCGTAACCGCGCTGATCGGCGCCTGGATCCTGTTTTACCACTTCAGCCATCAGGGGCCGGTAGTGACGCTGGTGACCTCGACGGCGGAAGGGCTGGAAGCGGGTAAAACCAAAATCAAAAGCCGCAGCGTGGACGTCGGCGTGGTGGAAACCGTCACGTTGAGCGATGACCTGAGCAAGGTAATGGTGCAGGCGCGTCTCAATTCCGGCATGGAGAAATTGCTGCGCCAGGATTCCGCCTTCTGGGTGGTGAAGCCGCAAATTGGCCGTGAAGGCGTTTCCGGGCTGGGGACGTTGCTCTCCGGCGCCTATATCGAACTGCAGCCGGGCAACAAGGGCAAAGACGGCAAAGACAACTATCAACTGCTCGACGCGCCGCCGTTGGCCTCCCCGGACGCCAAAGGGCTGCGCATCGTGCTGGACAGCGAGAAATCGGGCCAGCTCAACGCCGGCGATCCGGTGCTGTTCCGCGGTTATCGCGTCGGGTCGGTAGAGACCAGCTATTTCGATCCTAAAGCGCGCGCCATGCGCTATCAGCTGTTCATTACCGCGCCTTACGATCAGCTTGTCACCACCAACGTGCGCTTCTGGAAAGACAGCGGCGTGGCGTTCGACATGTCGGCACAGGGCATGCGGGTGGAGATGGGATCGCTGACTACCCTGTTCAGCGGCGGCGTCAGCTTCGACGTGCCGGACGGCTGGGATCGCGGCGAACTGGCGAAAGAGAAGGCGGAGTACCAGCTGTTCGACAACCAGCGCAGCACGCAGGATTCGCTGTATACCGTGCATAAGGACTACCTGATGTTCTTCTCCGATTCGGTACGCGGCCTGCAGCCGGGCGCCCCGGTCGAGTTCCGCGGCATCCGCCTGGGCACGGTGGCGCAGGTGCCGTTCTATAAAGACGGCATGGCGCAGCGCCTGGATAACGACTACCGCATTCCGGTGCTGATCCGCATCGAGCCGGATCGCTTCCAGAAACAGCTGGGCGGCAATTTCGATATCGAAGGGCATTTGAAGGACGCGGAATCGCGCGGTATGCGCGCCTCGATGAAGTCTGCCAACCTGCTGACCGGTTCGCTGTATATCGATCTCGACTTCTACCCGCAGGAGAAACCGTGGAAAGGGCCGCGCGAGCTGTTCGGTTATCCGCTGATGCCGACCACCAGCGGCGGGCTGGCGCAGATCCAGCAAAAACTGATGCAGACGCTGGACAAGATCAACGCGATGCCGATCAATCCGATGATCAACGAAGCGACCAAGACGCTGGCGGAAAGCCAGAAAACCATGAAGTCGACGCAGCAGACCATGAAGTCGCTGAACGACATCATCGCCAGCAAAGAGATGCAGGCGCTGCCGCAGGACATGCAGAAAACGCTGCTGGAGCTGAACCGCAGCATGAAAGGGTTCCAGCCTGGTTCGCCGGCTTACAACAAGATGGTGGGCGACATGCAGCGTCTGGACCAGGTGTTGCGTGAGCTGCAGCCGGTGCTGCGCACCCTGAATGAGAAGAGCAACGCGCTGGTGTTTGAAGCCGCCGGCAGCACTGACCCTCAGCCGAAGAAGGCCACGAAATGATGAAATGGATCCCGGTAGCCCTGGCGCTGTTGCTCAGCGCCTGCAGCAGTTCGCCACAGAAAACGTACTATCAGTTGCCGGCGCTGGGTGCGCCGGCTGCGGTCAGCAGCAGCGGCGCCTCCACGCGCCAGCTGTGGCTGGAGCACGTGAGCGTGGCGGATTATTTGGCGCAGAGCGGCGTGGTGTATCAGACCAACGACGTGCAGTATGTGATAGCGCAGAACAACCTGTGGGCCAGCCCGCTCGACCAGCAGCTGCAGCAAACGCTGGTCACCAACCTGAGCAGCGCACTGCCGGGCTGGGTGGTCTCTTCGCAGCCGATGAGCAGCGATCAGGATGTGCTGAACGTGACCATCAGCGGCTTCCATGGCCGCTTTGACGGCAAAGCGATCGTTCGCGGCGAGTGGGTGCTGAACCGCCAGGGGCGCTTGATCAAACGGCCTTTCAGCCTGGAATTGAAACAGGGTGAGGACGGCTATGATGCCCTGGTGCGCACGTTGGCGCAGGGCTGGCAGCAGGAAGCTCAGGCTATCGCAGCACAGATGGGCGGCATTTAGTCATAATTTGGTCTAAAATCGTCTAATCCCTGTCAGCGTGGAAAGTCTTTTTTTCTCCCTGACAGGGATTTCTTTTTCATTTCAAAAAGTTAAACCCTTTCCCGGCAGATCAGCCACTTAGCACTTTCCTCGGGCGTAGCTCACAAATATGACATTGGCGTGAATTTTGCGCATTGATCTTCTCTTCTTTTAGCGCTATTGATTACTCGTGGCTGCGCAAAAAGCAGCCATTGTTTTCTTTCCACCAGACCAAAATGAGGGAAACGAGGCATGAAGAGACAGAAACGCGATCGTCTGGAAAGGGCGCATTCGAGAGGGTATCAGGCAGGTATTTTAGGGCGTTCCAGGGAACATTGTCCCTACCAATCATCGGTGGACGCCCGGTCTCAATGGCTGGGAGGTTGGCGAGAAGCCATGGAAGACAGGGCTGTGACCGCTTAAGCGGCTCCCTGTCAAATAAAAGGAATAACCTCCGCCTTTGGCGGAGGTTTTTGTTTCAGGCGTTTATTTATCCTGCCAGCGTTTCAACAAAATACTCGCATTCACGCCGCCAAAGCCGAAGCCGTTTGATAAGGCGTAGGTCATATTCATCGATTCCGCCTGTTTCGCGACCAGATGCAAGCCTGCTGCCGCCGGATCGGGGTTATCCAGATTTAGCGTTGCAGGGGCTATCTGATCGCGCAGAGCCAAAGCGGTAAAGATGGTTTCCAAACCGCCTGCGGCGCCCAGCAGGTGCCCGGTCGCTGATTTCGTCGAGGTCACGGCGACAGTCCCGGCGGTGCCAAACAGGTGCTTGATGGCATTGATTTCACCTAAATCGCCTACGGGTGTCGAAGTCGCGTGCGCGTTTAAATGCTGAACTTCCTCGGGGGCGACGTTCGCCTGCTTCAACGCAATTTTCATCGCCCGATAGGCGCCGTTGCCGTCTTCAGCACCGGATGTCATGTGGTAGGCGTCGGCGCTGGTGCCATAGCCGACGATTTCCGCGAGCGGCGTGGCGCCGCGCGCCTGCGCATGCTCCAGCGTTTCAATCACCAGCATGCCGGCGCCTTCCCCCATGACAAATCCGTTCCGGGCGCTGTCGAAAGGCCGAGAGGCCTGCCGCGCCAACTCGGCCGGTGCGGTGGACATGGCGCGTGCGGCGGCGAATCCGCCCAGGCTTACGGTGTCGATAGCGGCTTCGGTACCGCCGCATAGCGCGATATCGGCCTCATCATTGCGGAGCAGTCGCACTGCGTCGCCGATGGCCTGCACGCCGGCCGCACAGGCGGTGACCGGTGCGCCAATCGGGCCTTTGAAGTGATGCTTGATGGAAACGTGACCGGCCGCCAGATTGACCAGGAAAGAGGGAATGGTGAATGGCGACAGGCGTTTGGCACCGCGGCTGTCGGTGGTGCGTACCGCCTGGGCAATCGCCGGGAAGCCGCCAATACCCGAGGCGATGACGGTGGCGGTGCGCTCTTGCTTTTCCTCGGTATCGGCTATCCAGCCGGCCTGACGAACGGCTTCATCCGCCGCTGCCATGGCAAACAGGATAAAGCGATCCATTTTCTTTTGATCCTTGGGGGCGACGGAAGCGTCGGGGTTGAATCCCGCTTCAGCATCTTGCGCCAGCTCCGGGACCTGGCCTCCGACCTTGACCGGCAAATCTGCAACGATCTCGTCAGGTAAAGCCCGAATGCCGGACTCTCCTTTTAATAAACGTTGCCAGATGCTCTCCACGCCGCAGCCTAACGGTGAAACGGCGCCCATGCCGGTAATAACGATACGACGATTGCTCATGACTGCTCCTTGGTAAGTTCGGATAAATCGGCGAGGCGCCGCTGCCGCATCAGTTCGGCGCGTTGACGTATGCCGTCATTTGCCGCAGGCCCTGGTGCCAATGTGACAAACTGCGGCGGCACCTGCTGTTGGGTATCGACATTGACCAACTGGACCTGGATCGGCCGATCGGTGCGGCCGTCGACTAACAAGGCGCTAATGTCACCGTCGATCAAATGACGATTGCCCCATTGTGAGAGAGCGGCCAGCACGGGGAGAAAATCGTTGCCGCGTTCGGTGAGCAGATACTGATAGCGGACCGGCCGCGTTTGATAACGTTGCTTATGCAGAATGCCGTGGGCCACTAAATCCTTCAGGCGTCGGGCCAGGAGCGTCGGTGACATCCCCAGACTTTGTTGGAATTCGTCGAATTTGGATAACCCCTGAAAGGCATCACGCAGGATCAGGATGCTCCACCATTCTCCGACGCGATCTAATGAACGCGCGACGGGGCAAGGTGCATCGCTAAAGCGAGTTTTTTGCATATCGCCTCTTTGTAGATACATTTATTGTAGTTACATGGGTGACTATACTAGGTGATTTTGAGGGGCAAGAAAATAACCGGATGCAAAAAACCGCTATCGCGTCGATAGCTGGCTGCAGGGAGGAGGCTTCGCTCAACGAGCCTGTAGCTTTGGCCGTTTCGGATAAGCATAGGGCAAGAAAGGAGGGAAAAGGCGTTGCGACAGCGGGCGATTAAAGGTGATGAATGGTCTTTAAACGATAAGACAAAGAAATGCCGCCACGATAGCGTGACGGCATGCGCCGAACGTTGGAAAAGAAGACGGTGGCCGCCTTCCCGTCAGCGTGATTAGAACGCTGTGGTATCCTTGAACAAGCCCACTTTCAGGTCGGTGGCGGTATAGATCACTTCACCGTCAACCAGCACTTCGCCATCGGCGACGCCCATGATCAGCTTGCGGGTGATGACGCGTTTGAAGTTAATGCGGTAGGTCACTTTCTTCGCGGTTGGCAGCACCTGGCCGGTAAACTTGACTTCACCGACGCCCAGCGCGCGGCCTTTGCCTTCGCCACCCAGCCAACCGAGGTAGAAACCGACCAACTGCCACATCGCATCCAGACCCAGGCAGCCTGGCATGACCGGATCGCCGATAAAGTGGCAACCGAAGAACCATAGGTCCGGATTAATATCCAGCTCCGCTTCCACATAACCTTTGTTGTGAGTCCCGCCGTCTTCAGTCATCTTGACCACGCGGTCCATCATCAACATGTTACCTGCCGGCAACGGTGGGCCACCGGCGCCGAACAGCTCGCCACGGCCGGATGCTTCGAGGTCTTCTTTCGTATAGGAATCGCGTTTATCTACCATGTTCTCAGTAAGCCTTATTTTAATGAAGGACGCAGGTTAGCTAACACGTGTACGCTGAACAAGTCCGATCAGCCGTGGTTGAACCAGTTGAGCCAGCGCAGCGGCCACGGACGACGGCGTTCTTGCAGGCTCACCTGCGCAATCCGTTCCTGTATGGCCGCCAGCAAATTCGGCTGTTGTTCGTCAGAGTAGAGGCAACCTGTGAGCAAAGGCAAGGCGTTCGCCGCGCTCTCTACCGCCCACAGATGGAATTGCCCCTCGCGTACCGCGTCAACGACATCCTGACGCAGGCACAGGTGGCGCACGTTGGTCATGGGCAGTACGACGCCCTGTTTACCCGTCAGGCCGCGGCGTACACAAACCTCGAAGAACCCTTCGATTTTTTCGTTAACGCCACCTATCGGCTGTACGTTGCCGAATTGGTCGACGGAGCCGGTGACGGCGATCTGCTGGGTGATCGGTTGCAGTGACAGGGCGCTGACCAATGCACACAGCTCAGCCAGCGAGGCGCTGTCACCGTCCACTTCACCATAAGATTGCTCAAAGACGATGGAAGCGGAGAAGGGCAGTTGCTGATCAAGGTCCAGTTCGGCGATCAGAAACGCCTGCATGATCATCATGCCTTTAGCGTGCAGGTTGCCGCCCAGTTCGGCTTTGCGCTCGACGTCGGTGAACTCGCCGTCGCCAAGATGCACAACGCAACTGATGCGTGACGGTTCGCCAAAGCTGCGTGGATGGCCGGGATAATCCAGGACTGACAGACCGTTGATCTGTCCGATCACTTCACCCTCGGTCTCAATCAGAATCTGACCCAGCTCGATCTCATCCTGCATACGCTCGGCCAGATAGCTTTCACGCCATTCGCGGGCATTTAACGCCGCTTCGAACGCTTTGGCCGTAATGCGATCCTCTTCGGCATACAGTGCGGCTTCGGACAACTGCTGGCCAAGCCAAACCGGCGAGAGTGGCAGGATGCCCTGGTCGCCACTGTAACGTACCGCCAGGACGATCAGCGGCGGCCAGGCGTCGGTCGCCAGCATCGGCAACTGCCGATCGGCAATCACGCCGTTGACGTAGCCGCACCACTGCGCCATATCATCAATTTCAGTCAGCTGCAGGTCGTCTTCGAATTCACCGTAGATCGCTTGTTCACTCAGTTCCGGCTCGATATCGTGAAAATCGGCCAGGCCGTGACGGTCACCGACCACGATCAGCCGCAGGTCCAGCGGCATCGGTGGAATGGCTACCGGCAGCGGGCGGGTTTCGTCTGGCGAAACCCAATGGAACTGACGCTGGCCGATCATCTGTTTCAGGCGCAGCCACAATAACGGCTGAGCCAGCAGCGCACGTGCAGACAGAATCAGAATGCCGCCGTTGGCCTGGTGCACCAGACCCGGCTGCAGGGTAATGTCGCCATTGTGGATCCGTACGCAGCCAAACAGCTGTTCCGGTTCGATCCAGTCCTGGAACAGGCAAGCGCCGCCGGCGGCAAAAGGTTCATCGCCACGGCTGGCCGGTTCTACGCTGACCTTGCCATCCTGAATGACATAGTGGCTGCCGTTGCATGCCGTATTTTTCGGCAGCAATGGTTTGACGGCGTGAGCGATCAGTTCCAGATACTCTCGCGTTTCTTGCGCTTTCAACAGCATGAAACGCGGGGGCGATTGAGGGTGGCAAAATAGCGTCAGGGCATTTTCCAGCCGAGGCTGAATGGCGGAAAAGGGCACGGGTGCCAACTGAGCGGCGGTATCAAATATCGCCTGATAAGGCGTTACGTCCGGCAATAAAGATTGCCATTCAAGTCGGTTATTGGTCAAAGTGTTAGATGCAATCGTTAAAAAGGGAAAGGGCGATTATACAAGAATAACGGCGGCTTGATACATGCGGAGTGCCAGTTGGCATCAGGGAGTTTGACATCGCGCGGTGACTGTGCAAAAAACAGTCTAAAAGACGGTTTAATTGCCGGGGAAATTCGGCGTAAAGCTGTTATGCTTATTTGAAGTTACGCGGTCACTGAAGAGCTCAAGATGAAATATCAGCAACTGGAAAATCTGGAGAGCGGTTGGAAATGGAAGTACCTGGTGAAGAAGCACCGGGAAGGGGAACTCATTACCCGCTACATTGAAAACAGCGCTGCTCAGGAGGCGGTTAACGAGCTGCTGAAGCTGGAAAATGAGCCGGTAAAGGTACTTGCATGGATTGCCGCTCATATGAATCCGGAATTGGATAACCGGATGAAACAAACGATCCGCGCCCGCCGTAAACGACATTTTAACGCAGAACATCAGCATACGCGTAAAAAATCTATCGATCTGGAATTTTTGGTTTGGCAACGATTGGCTGCCTTGGCGCGCCGCCGTGGCGTCACGCTGTCGGAAACCGTCGTGCAGCTTATCGAAGACGCTGAACGCAAAGAAAAGTATGCGAACCAGATGTCATCGTTGAAAGAAGACTTGAAGGCGATTCTTGGCAAAGATCCCAAGTAAGTGCGTGAGAACGCCTTTGTGGTGCTTGGCTTTGAATGTTATGGCAACAAGAGGACGAAAAAAAACCCCGCATAGCGGGGTTTTTTATTAGGCGAGTAAACTTAGCCCTGAGGCTGAGTTACAACGTCTTTGATACCTTTAACTTCGATCTCTACGCGACGATCTGGTGCCAGGCAAGCGATCTGAGCTTTGGTAGCGCGGCCAGATTTGTAGCCACAGGTGTTGCCAGTAACTGCATCTGCTTCACCCATACCACGTGCAGAGATTTTGTCTGACGGGATGCCTTTGGAGACCAGGTAGTCAACAACGCTCTGTGCACGCTGTTCGGACAGTTTCTGGTTGTACTGGTCAGAACCAACGGCGTCGGTGTAACCCAGAACCACTACAGAACCGTCTTTAGGATCCATGGAGCTCAGCTGGGTGTACAGCTGATCCAGAGCCTGCTGGCCTTCTGCTTTCAGAGTAGACTTGTTGAAGTTGAACAGCACGTCAGACTTCAGAGTGAAACGCTTGGTTTCAACAACTGGAGCCGGAGCCGGAGCTGGTGCTGGTGCAACTACATCATCCTGACCGAAGCGGTAAGAAACGCCCAGGCTCAGCATGGTGTTGTCTGGACGCGCGCCAACGGTACCTGCGTCACCGATGTTGCTTACGAACTGGTAATCCAGGCGAGTAGCCCAGTTTTTGGTCAGTGCGTATTCAACACCAACAGCAGCCAGCGGAGAAACGCCGGTGTCGTGGTCGCTCAGGCGAGTGCCGTTGCCGTAGTTAGCTTTGGAATCTGCACGCCATACCATACCACCCAGACGAGTGTAGATGTCCAGATCGTCAGCAATTGGGTAGCTCAGTTTAGCAGCCAGTTGAACGCCCTGTGCTTTGAAAGCACCGTTGTTCACGCTGCCTTTGTAAGGCATGCGGCCGAGCCAATCATAGCCCAGTTCGAAGCCCAGGTATTGGTTTGCCTGGTAGCCCAGGAACGCGCCAGCACCCAGCTGATCTTTGTGGGTTGGGCCGTTGCCGATACCGTTCTGGTAACCGTTGCCGTAGAAGCCAACGTCATGATACTGGGACCAGCCCAGTTTAGCACCGGTGTACCAGGTGTTATCTTTTGGAGCGGCTTGCGCTACGGTAGCGAAACCTGCCAGTGCCACTGCTAATGCGATAGCTGTCTTTTTCATTTTGCGCCTCGTTATCATCCAAATAGGCAATGAGCTTTAAAGCTGTTTAAGCCCTTGGTTAAATTCCTTCGCCAAGGTTTAAGCCCTCGTTTGTTACTCGCCAGTTTTTCTGACGTTATAGAGCAACCTTGGCGATGTAAAGTCTACAACGTGGCGCGAAAGTTACAAGTGTGATGTGATAAGGCTCTAAAAAAAAACGCGGAATCGTACATATTTGCTAACATTCTTAGCTTAAAAAATCGGCGGTTCATCGGGCGTTTTTGCTTGCCAAACCGCAGCCGGACTCGCTTTTTGCCTTCCCCCGCAAAGGTTCCGCTTATGGGGTGCGAAAATGATGGGAAAAATCCTAAATTTACTTAATGATACAAAGAAGAGTGAATTTTTAGGGTGGAACAGTGTCCGTGAGTCGGGTCAATGTCACGTTGAGGACGCATGATAAACCCGTAGGCATTACCCAATTCTGCCGCACGTCTTAATTTTAGACGATCCTCCTCCGTTAGTTCGGGCAACCAGCCGAGAACCACGCTATAGTTCCCCGTTTGCAGCGCTTTTTCCATTGCCTCAACCGTATTCACCGGGCTGATTTGGCTCAACTGCACCATTTTATCCACCGGCAGGCCGGACTGCTGTAGCCATTGCTTGCTTAACTTTTGCTGCGGTGTCAGCCACAGCAGCCAGCGAGACTGCTTGCCCAGTTGCTGCAGCAGGGGCAACAGCAGTTGAGCCACTGCGGGCTGGCGCTCGTTGTAAACAAGTTCACTGATCAAGCCATTCTCTTTGCCGACATTCGTGTTCTTCGCAACGCTGTTCGCGGTAAAAGAGCCATGGCTGAAATGAGGTTGGTAGAGTGATTGAGTACGCATAAAGTTCCCGCCCGTCGTATTACTGTATGTTTATACAGTATCCCTGATTTCGGATAAGATCAACCCAAATTTTCGTAGCGGCTCGCATAATTGCGATCATTTTTTGTACCGGTGTTTTTTGTGATTGGCATGCGGGCAGATAGTGCGTATTTTCCTAATTAGTTGTTCACGTTACTCTTTTCATTGATAAGAGAAATAATACGACCGGAACCTAAAAAGGAGAAATGCTATGAAAAGGATGTCGACGCGGAGGATCGCGCAGGCTAAAAATTGCTTCGCAGCGCTGGGCGCCATCACCACGCGGTCACAGTTTGGCGGCTATGGGCTGCTGGCTGAGGGGGTAATGTTTGCAGTGGTAGCGGAAGGTGAATTGTACTTGCGAGCTACGGCGAGCATGGAACCGACCTTTCGCGCCAGAGGGATGGTCAATATGGTCTATTCCAAGCGCGGAGCGCCCATCACTTTGCGTTATTACTGGGTTGACGAGTCGCTGTGGCGGGAACGCAACGAGCTGGTGGGACTGGCCTGGCAGGCCATCAGGGAAGCGCGCCGAGAGCAGCAGGTCAAGGCCGGCGATCACGGCAGATTGAAGGCGTTGCCGAACATAGATGTCAACATGGAACGCTTGCTGTGGCGAGCGGGGATCCGCAACGCCTATGACCTGCGGCTGCATGGCGCTAAACGCAGCTATCTACGCCTGCTGCAACAGCAGACCAATCTGGGTCTGCGCGTGCTGCTGTCACTGGGCGGCGCGATAGCCGGTTATCATCAGGCGGCATTGCCGACCGAATTGCGCAACGAACTGGTGCGCTGGTTCGATCATACGATGGCGATGCGCCGCCATGGGCATGAGCCAGTGGTTCAGGGCCCATTGAGTGGGCCCTGAATAATTAGGTTGCCTTATTGATTTGGGTGTGGAGTTCGGTGAGCTCCGGCAGCAGTTCGAGCATTAATCCCACCTGCTGCAAGACCAACTGTTCTTTGCTTTCAGGTTCCGGAACGGCTCTGCGAATGCGCTCCGCCAGCTGTTCCAGCGCTTTCGCAATGCGCTGGCTGTTCCGTTCTTCCTGATGCAAGGCGCCGTCCACGTAACACACGGCATCATTGAGCAGATCGAGTGTGGCAGGGGTATTCAGCCGCTCGCGGTGTGCCCCTAACGCCGAGATATAACTCAGGAGAGTGTGGTTTAGGCAGAGCAGGCGGAAGGCGGCTTCCTGCAATTCCTTGTCGGCCTTGGGATCGGCGGACATGTTGGAGATGACTGAAGCCAGTTCGGCATCGCTGTTGTGGGCATCTCGCCGCGCAATGCGGTAGGCGAGGCCGTTATCCTTACCCTGGTGGTATTGCACCAGAATGGCGTCCAGATAACGGCAGTTGGCATTCAGCGTTTTATCCACCACCGCCGGCAGCTGGCGGAACTTCCAGTCCGGCCAGATAAAGCTGACCGCCGCCCAGGCGATGGCGCAACCCAACAAGGTATCGTAAACGCGCGGGGCAGCCACTTCGAATCCCTCACCCAACAGGTTAAAGCACAGCAATACAAGCAGCGTGATGAACATCGTTGCATGGGCATACTGTACGGTGCGAAAAGCGAAGAACAGGACACCGGTGATGACGATCAACACCAACTGCCCTTCCAGTGAAGGCACGAAATAGAGGATTGGCAGGCCGATCAGGATACCGGCCAGGGTGCCGATGATGCGCAGCGCCAGGCGCCGGCGGGTAGCGTTGTAGTTCGGTTGACAGACGAACAGGCTGGTCAACAGGATCCAGTAACCGTGCTGCATGCCGGTGAACTGGATGAAGGCGTAACCCACGCACAGCACCGCCGACATGCGGATCGCGTGGCGGAACAGGGCCGACTGCGGCGTCAAATGGCGGCTGATGCGCAGCCGAATATCGCTCCAGCCGGTTAAGCGATCGTCGGCCAGGCTGTTCTCTTCCGCCTGCCCGCTGGCCAGCGTCTGCTCTGACTCGATATTGGCCAGCTGCGCATCGATCGCATGCAGGTTTTTCAGCAGGTGCGCCAGCGCCTTGGTTTGCTCTGAATTGCCCTGGGTTTCGGCGATGCGTGCCAAGGCCTCCTGAATGCGGCTGAAGGCCGGCTCAAAACGCGGGTTGTGCTGGTATTTTTGCCTCAGCAGGATCGATTGTGCCAGTTGGCGGCAGGCGCGCGCCTGCATGCTCAGCAAACGCTGGAAGCGGAATAAAATATCGCTGTGACGGAATTGGCGGCTGAGCGCGTGATACTGAACGTGGGAAGAGCTGGCGCGTTCGTGGATATCCTGCGCGACAAAATAATAGTGCAAGGTGCGGCGGGTGCCGCGCTGGCCGCGATCGCCTTTCAGTCGCGTCAGCAGCGAGGCTTTGGTCTGGTTAAGCAACGCGACCAACGCGCTGTTGGCCATCGCGACATCCATCCATGGCAGGTCGGCGTCGCGTTCGGCGTCGGGATCGAACAGGTTGGCTTTGGCATCCAGATAGTTGGCCAACTGATCGTAGCAACGCGCCAGGTTCTCTTGCAGAGGCCGGATAGGGAACAGCAGGTGGCCCGCCAGCGTCAGCAGATTGTACCACAGAGCACCGATCACCAGCAGCAGCGGTTGCTGATACCAGGCATCGTACATAGCGGTGCCGAGCATGGTGTAAACCGCGATCAGCAGCGCACCGAAGGCGATAGTGGCGTAACGTTGCCCCAAGGCGCCCAGAAGGATAAAACCGCAGGTCGACGTGGTTAAGCCAAGGGCGAACAACCAGGGGTAGGGGAACAGCAGCTCGATTGAAGCGGAGGCGACAAAGAAGCACACCAATGTGATCAGCAGGTTGCGTAACCTGCCGGCCAGGCGGTCATCCAAATCGGTCAGGGCCGCTGCCACGACGCCCAGCGTTAGCGGGATGGTCAGCTTGGGAATACCCAGCCACCAGGGAACGGCGGTGGTGCCGATCAGCGCAATAAGGATGCGCAGGTGATACAGCAGATTGCTGTTGTAGGTGTAACGACGTACTGCGGGTGCAAAAGAACGCACGAAAAACTCCTCAAACGGAGAAAAAATTAACGCTGATGATAGTGGCGGCGAGCATTCTCAATACGTGCTTGCTGAGCCATTTCTACCGAGACGACACGGCGCCCCACCGGCCACAGCGCGATGGCGGCTATTTTGAAATTGGCGATGCCCACCGGAATGCCGATGATTGAAACGCATTGCACGATACCGGCGGCGATGTGTGACAGGCACAGCCACCAGCCGAACAGCACCAGCCAGATAATGTTGAGCAGTGAGCCGCCGGCGGAGAGCAGCGCATTGCTTTTTTCCGGGTGCAGTTCATCGACGTGTATCGCCTCGTTGCCGAACGGCACCAGCGACAGCTTGGTGATTTCCCAGCAGGAGCGGGTGAGCGGCAGTGTGATGACCAGCAGCACGCTGAACACCGTAGCAATGAGCCAGCCTAGCGTGGTGAAGAAACCGCCCAACACAAAATTAAGAATATTCAGTACAGTACGCATAGACGACATTCTGCTCTAATGATGGTCAAACCGCGATGCGGGCGTATTCACGATAAAAACGCAAAATCTATTCTACCCTTTTTTTAGCGCTAGAGTGCCACTGCTTATCGCAGGTAAACTGGCAGATATCCGTTATTTACTCTCAACATAGTCATGGCGCGACGATATGGAACTTAAAGCGACATCGCTGGGGAAACACCTGGCTCAGCACCCTTATAACCGCGTGCGGTTGCTGCACGCCGGCGTTGAGGTGAGCGGGGAAAAACATGAATACCTGATCCCCTTCAATCAACTGATTCAGGTCAGGTGCAAGCGTGGCATCGTCTGGGGCGAGCTGGAATTTGAATTGCCGGACGAGAAAGTGGTGCGACTGCACGGCACCGAATGGCAGGAAACGCAGCGTTTTTATCACTATCTGCAGCAGGCGTGGCAGCAGTGGAGCGCCGAAATGAGTGAGGTCAGTGCCGGCGTCTTGCAACAGCAGGTGGCACAGATTCAGCGCATTGAGCAGCAAGATAAATGGTTCAAAAAGTCTGAGCTGGGCAAGCTGCAGCAGCAAATCCGTGAGGCTTTCTCCGCGCTGCCGATGCCGGTGGCGCGCCTGGAGGAATTCGATAACTGCCGGGCTGATTACCATCTGTGTCTGCAATGGCTGCAGCAAGGGCACCGCAGCGTTGAACAACGCAACCGGCAATGGACCGATCGCATGCTGGAGCAACATCACGACTTCTTCCAGACCGTCGAGAGCTCACCGCTCAATGACTCCCAGAGCCGTGCGGTCGTCAACGGCGAAGATTCCGTCCTGGTATTGGCGGGGGCCGGCAGCGGCAAGACGTCGGTGCTGGTGGCGCGCGCCGGTTGGCTGCTGCGCCGTCAGGAGGCGGAGCCGGGTCAAATCTTGCTGTTGGCGTTCGGTCGTCAAGCTGCGGGGGAGATGAATGACCGCATCAAAGCGCGTTTGGGCGATGTCGGTATTCAGGCCAAGACATTCCATGCATTGGCGCTGCAGATCATTCAACAGGGTAGCCGTAAAGCCCCGGCCATCAGCCGGTTGGAAACCGATGCCAACGCGCGCAAAGCGTTGCTGATTACCCATTGGCGCCAACAGTGCGCTGAGAAGAAAGCCCAGGCCAAGGGATGGCGTCAATGGTTGACCGACGAGCTGGAATGGGAAGTGCCGGAAGGCGACTTCTGGCAGGATAAACGCCTCGCGGATCGGCTGGCGGGCCGCTTGGAACGCTGGCTGGGGCTGATGCGCATGCACGGCGGCAGCCAGGCGGAAATGATTGAGCAGGCGGATGAAGACATCCGCGATCTGTTTTCGAAACGCATCCGGCTGATGGCGCCGCTGCTGAAAGCCTGGAAAAGCGCCTTGAAAGAGGAAGGGGCGGTGGACTTCTCCGGCCTTATCCATCAGGCGGTCAACATTCTCGACAAGGGGCGCTTCGTCAGCCCGTGGAAACATATTCTGGTCGATGAGTTTCAGGACATCTCGCCGCAGCGTGCGCTGTTGCTGGCGGCGCTGCGTCGGCAAAACAAGCAGACCTGCCTGTTTGCGGTGGGAGATGACTGGCAGGCGATTTATCGCTTCAGCGGCGCAGAGTTGACGTTAACCACGGCTTTTGCCACCCATTTCGGCGAAGGGGCGCAGTGCGCGCTGGACACCACTTATCGCTTCAATGAACGTATCGGCGAGGTGGCCAACCGGTTCGTGCAGCAGAACCCGCACCAGCTGAAAAAACCGCTCAACAGTCTGAGCAAGGGCAATAAAAAGTCGGTGACGATCCTGCCGCACGAGCAGTTGGAGCCCTTACTGGACAAGCTGAGTGGCTACGCCAAGCCGGATGAGCGGATCCTGGTGCTGGCGCGTTACCACCATCTTAAACCGGAAGCGCTGGCGAAGGCGGCCACCCGCTGGCCCAAGCTGGATTTGGAGTTTATGACCATCCACGCCAGCAAGGGGCAGCAGGCGGAATACGTCATCATCGCCGGTTTGCATGAAGGGCGTGATGGTTTCCCCGCCGTGGCGCGCGAGTCGGTGTTGGAAGAGGTGCTGCTGCCGCCGCCGGAGGATTTCCCGGATGCCGAAGAGCGTCGTCTATTGTATGTCGCGTTGACGCGCGCCAAACATCAGGTATGGCTGTTGCAGGATCGTGAACGCCCTTCGGTGTTTGTCGATAACTTGCGGGAACTGGGCGTCCCGGTGCAGAAAAAACCGTAAGTTTGGGCCTGGCGGTAGCCAGGCCGCGAGGACTATTTCAGGCGGTCTTGCAGGTAGCGCTGATAGTCGGGGATAGCGATCTCTACCTCGCTTTTGAACAGCGGAGAGTCGATCAGAAAGTCCGCAGTCGAGCGGTTGGTGGCCACCGGAATATTCCATACGGTCGCCAGTCGCAGCAGCGCTTTCACGTCCGGATCGTGCGGCACCGCGTTCAGCGGATCCCAGAAGAAGATCAGCATGTCTATCTTGCCTTCCGCAATCAGTGCGCCAACCTGCTGATCGCCCCCCATCGGGCCGCTCAGCATGCTGGTGACCGGAATGCCGCTGGCGCGCTGGATCAGATTACCGGTCGTGCCGGTGGCGTACAACTGGTGCTGCGCCAGAATAGTCTTGTGGCTTTCTACCCACTCCAACAGGGCCTGTTTGCGGTGATCGTGCGCTACCAGCGCAATGTGTTTGCGTGCGGCGATAGTGCGGGTGGTCAATTCCATCTCGGTGTCCTTCGCTAATCGGGGATGTGCGACAGATTACTGAAACTGTTTTTCACTGCCTAGCGTTTGCGCCTGAAAATGCGAAGAAAAGGCGCCTTTGCGGGGAAAGACGCCGGGAAGGGTCAGCGAACCGGCTGTTTATTGGCCCAGCGCAGGAAGCGCTTTTGGGTTTCCTTGTCCGCTTGTTGAAACCAGTATTGCAGCATTTGTTCCGACACGTTTTCACCTTTCAACGTCACCGTCGGGGCGTTTATCGGCGTGCCGGCCAACGCGAGGGCTGAGGGATTGCCTGCGTTCACCTGAACAAAGATCGGAACGGAGGCTGGGCGGTTCTGGCGGTTGTAATCGGTCATCACCTTTTCCAAATCGGTATTGAAGGTGACGCTGTCGGGATGCAGCACATCATGCCGGAATGGCAGGGCGTTGCCGTCTTTATCGACCACCAGATAATTTAACGTTCTGTCAAAGCGTTGCGCATCACGATCGTTCTCGATGCGTGGGAGTTCAATCGCCACTTGGCTGATCTTTTGCGTATTGAAGGTGGCAACCAGCGGCAGGGACGTATAGGCCTGTGTATGCTGGCCGGCACGTACGGTTTTGGTCACTTTAAACAGCAACTGGTGCTGCCCGCCATCCAGTTCAAGGCTGTCGGCGCCTTTTAACAACGAACCTGTCATTTTCTTGCCGTCGACCACCAGCAGGTCGATGTCCGGGGAGAGTTTCAGGGTCGTAGCCGCGGCAGGCATACTGATGCTGAGCAACGCCGCAACCACCAGACCAAATTTCATCATTATCTCCTTATAAAGTGACGTAGCTCTAAGTGTTGAACACGGCATAGGTTGTGTCAAAATTTTTCAATCGGGTATTTTGTTTACATTTTTACATATTTTATCGCGATTAGACACGACCATGCGCAGCTGAACCGCGACAGCCTCTGACCATAAGATTGCAATGAAGTTTCCCTCGCATTGCGTTTAACCGAGCGAATGCCGATCGGTTACACTCGAAATGGAAAGTGATGCAGTGATAAACGGGAGTTGAAGATGCAAGATCAAGAAATTGTCGAGCTGTTGCAGCAGGTGAAAACTATCGCGCTGGTCGGTGCCAGCGATAACCCATCGCGGCCTAGCTATGGGGTGATGGCGTATCTGTTGGCACAAGGGTATCAGGTGATCCCGGTTAGCCCAAAACTGGTGGGGCAGACGCTGCTGGGGCAACAGGTTTACCCTACGCTGGCCGCTATCCCACAGCCGGTGGATATGGTTGACGTGTTTCGCAATTCGGAGGCGGCTTACGGCGTGGCGCAAGAGGCGATAGCAATCGGTGCCAGGGCGCTCTGGCTGCAGATAGGGGTGATTAACGATCAGGCGGCAGAGCTGGCGCAACAGGCCGGGTTGCGTGTAGTGATGGATCGCTGCCCGAAAATAGAAATCCCGCGCTTGGGGTTGGAGCGCTAAATAAAAAGGGCCAGGCGCGATGCCGGGCCCTCTCGGGTTTCTCAGGTCTTGGCGCGGTCAATTGCGCAAGCGTGGCGCCTGTAGCTGGTGACGGATGGATTCCGCCAGTTCGTCCAGCGATGGTTGCTCGGGGTGTGCCTCCAGGGCTTCGCTATCCAGCTGCGCTTCCGCCAGATAGGTGTGTACCGGTTGGCCTTCCTCGTCTTCCATCACCACGTGGTACCAAGGGGCTGAACGCAGTTCATCGTTCGCCGCTATTTCGTCAGCTTTGGGTTGTTCTAAAGAGTATTCTGGGTCGATATCGATCACGACGCCTAAATACCCCAGCAGTTTATGCCTAACCTGTTGTCCGATACCGAATTTGCTGGCAATCATGATGACCTCCTGAGAAACAATGCCTTGCTCATATATGGGGGCAAGGCAGCGCATTTCAAGTTACATCACCCGACAAGCGAATCCTTTCAGATACAGCCCCTCAGGGTATGTGGCGATCACCGGGTGATCGGCAGCCTGTCGGAACTGCTCTATAAATTGTACATCACGTCCGGCATCTACAGCGGCGTCGGCCAAAATTTTCTGGAACAGGTCGGTCGGCATCAAGCCGGAGCAGGAGAAGCTGAGCAGAATGCCGCCCGGATTCAGCAGCTGCAGCGCCAGCATATTGATGTCTTTGTAGCCGCGGCAGGCGCTGGCCAGCTGATTCTTGTTCTCGACGAATTTAGGCGGATCCATGATGATCAGATCGAATTTTTCGCCTTGAGCCCGGTAGTTGCGCAGTAGCTGGAACACGTCATCGCGGACGAACTCCGCCTTGTTCAGATCCAGCTTGTTGAGCTCGACGTTCTGTTTGGCGATATCCAGCGCCGCCTGCGAGGTATCCACGCTGATCACCTGCGCGCAACCGCCCATCAGAGCGGAAACGGCGAAGGCGCCGGTGTAGGAGAAGCAGTTCAGCACCCGGCGGCCGGCGGAGTAATTGCGCGCCGCCAGGCGGCTGTCGCGTTGGTCGAGGTAGAAACCGGTCTTGTGTCCCTGCTGAATGTCCACCAGCAGCTTCATGCCGTGTTCGGTGATCGGCAGCAGTTCCGGTGGCAGATCGCCCAGCACCGGGCCCTGCGCCAGCGGCAGGCCTTCTTTTTTACGTACCGCAACGTCGGAGCGATCGTAGATCGAACATTCCGGGTAGCAATGCTGCAGGGCGGAAAGCAGGGCCGGGCGCTGGTATTCGGCACCGGCGGACAGCAGCTGCAGCACCAGGAAATTCTGGAAGCGATCGATAGTGATGCCCGGCAGGCCGTCGGACTCGCCGGCGATCAGGCGGTATCCGTCCAGACCGTCGCGCTGTGCGACCCAATCACGCCAGCTTTGCGCTTGCTGCAGGCGGCGAATGAAGAAATCGATGTTAATCTCTTCATCTTGCTGAAAGGTCCAGACGCGTGCGCGGATCTGCGACTCTGGCGAATAGGCGCCGCGCGCCAGCCACTTGCCCTGGCTGTCGAGAATATCGATGGTTTCACCGGAGAGGGCTTTACCCTCAACGCGTTGAACGGCGCCGGAGAACACCCAAGGGTGGCGACGGAGTAAGGACTTTTCACGTCCTTTGGCGAGATGTAAGCGCATGGTTAAAATACTTTTTATTCAATGGGTTAATTGGCGGGTTTGAAGAGTTGCCAAAATAAGTTCGTCATCATAACTGAATCTTACGGTGTTCACTACCGCGTTGGCTCGGATTGTATCGCGTTATCTCTGCTGACGTCACACCGAAGAGAGAGAAAGCGCAGCCTTCAAACTGAAGAAATGACAGCTGAAATAGGTGTATTATAGCGAGGCAGAGATGAAAGCACGTCGTTCAGCGTGTGAAGACGCCTCGTTACCTGTAGGCGCCGATATTCGTCTGAGGCGTTATGCTTTATAGGGAATAAGGCTGAGTAGTTATATTTTATTTTAATTAAGAGTGTTGCTTATTGTTTGTACAATATGAATTAAAGGGAGTACACCAGTGAGATTTTTTTTGTTTTTAATTTTTTTTATGACGACTAACACAGTATTAGCTAACGAGTGGGTTTTTAGTGGTGATGAAAACGCTATAAGTGATGGGGTGTTAAAGATTTCGGTTCAGGCTGGGCATTATAAAATTTCATTCCCACCCACTGCGAACCCAAATTCAGGTGCTATGTTGATTAACGGCGAGCGATTTTACGGCAACCGTTATTTTGGATTCGACGGTGAGCAAGCGGACAGAATGATTGATAGGTTATTAAAGGTAAAGAATGCTCAGGTTGAATATGATGATCGTTTTAAAACGAAAGTCGTTCGCAAGTTGGTTGATTTTTCTGACATTGCATCATCCCTCGATAACTTGAAAAATAAAAGTCATTGACACCACTCACATAATCGTCAATAGAGAAGATGGCTTTACTCGAAATAGGAATAGCGCTGCCGCTTGGTTGCCCGACGGTAAGTGTAACTAACGACGACTGGTCGACGGTGCGCTTTCTTGTGAGCAAGCAGAGCCTATCATTTAGTGGGTGGATTGAAGGTTATTTTTTTAATAAATTGATTTTTATGGTTTTTTGTTAGTGGTCATAGTAATTGACTTCAGGCTACCGTTTGCCTCACGGAGGAAAGCCTATCTTCCGGTTGATGGGTTTGTAAGTGATTTGTAAGTTTTTTGTGAGTTTTAGGTTTTTTCGCATTGACAAAAATCTTAACTTAATCTGTTATTGAGCACCTGATGTTTATTATTTAGATGTTAGGATTTTTCTTAAATGACTAAAGAAAGAAGCTTATCGTTTGATTTTTTGAAAGGGTTGCTTATCTTGCTCGTCATTGTGGGGCATTTATTGCCAGGCAGTGCTGATGTTGGTTTACGTGGGGCAATATATTATTTCCATATGCCGCTTTTTCTAGGGGTGACGGGCTACTTTGTTCGGCGTTATTTTCTTGATGGCGGCGTGATTAGCGTGCTGAAAAAGTATCAGTGGCGAATGATAATTCCTTATGTGTTGGCGTTCGTTGTTTACAGTGTTTATTCTCTTTACTCCTCAGAAGAAGTAGGTTTAAAGCAACTCATCGGTCTGTTTCTTTACCCCTACTATCATCTTTGGTATATCCCAGCAGTGATCATATTTGTGCTATATACTATGGTCATTTATAAGAGTAATTTCTTACTCGGTTTCTTTCTGTTCACTTCCGCCGTATTGTCTATTGTCTGGTACTGTTACGCCGACGCGCTGGAAAACCAATATGCCTGGCTGAAATTCATTGGTGATAAGCGTTTCTATTATTACTACTCCTTCTTTTTATTAGGTTTCCTGGTGGGGGATAAGAATTCTTATGGTAACCCGCTGGCGTTGTTCGCTATCGCGTTGACCGTAGGCATATTAGGGTATTATGAACCGAACGGGGCACTGCTGGATGCCGCCTCATGGTTTGCATTTAATGCTGCGCTGTTGTTGTTGATGCTGAGTTTGTGTAAACGCCTGAAGCTGAGAATTGGGGGCCTTGTGGTTCAAGTGGGGCAGGTATCTCTGCCTATTTATCTTTGGCATGTGTTACCCATTTTGCTTGTCGGAGCAATGGTCGATAAGGATACGTTAGGTTTTTATCTCAGCGTAATGGCCATTATTTTCGCTCTGGTCATCATATTTATCCGCTTGCGTGGCAAAAGCAGATTTATCGACTCTTTCTTTTACGGGGAAAGGGCCAACTGGCTCCCCGCCGAAAAATAGAACGATTGTCCCGGCCGAGGGGACTCGGCCGTCTACTTTTTACGCAAGCCTCTATTAGACAAATTGGTGTCCTCTGGCTCCTTGTCTCTTTAACTTTTGATTGAGTTTCTATACTGAATACATACTTATTCTTTAGACAAGATAACAGGGGCGATTATGACACAAGTTTGCATAGCTGCGTATGTGTATGGCGTGGTGCAGGGAGTCGGGTTCCGCTATTCCACCCAGCGGCAGGCTGAGGCGCTGGGGGTGACCGGCTATGCGCGCAACCTCGATGATGGCAGCGTCGAGGTGGTGGCCTGCGGCACACCGGCGCAGGTGGACAAGCTGGTCGAATGGCTGAAACAGGGCGGCCCGCGCAGCGCGCGCGTCGAACGCGTGCTGGTGGAGCCGCAGGGCGTGGCCGATTACGCCGGGTTTGGCATTCGCTATTGAATGCCCGCCTGCCGCGGCGCTGTGGGCGGCGCGGTCAGATGCATTTTACCGGTTTCGGCAATCCGGCGATCTTGGTGGCTTGTTTGGCCGGCCCCTTCGGGAACAGGCGATACAGATAGCGACTGTTGCCTTTTTCTTCGCCATATTTCTGCGCCATGGCTTTGACCAGCATGCGAATAGCCGGTGAGGTATTAAATTCCTGATAGAAGTCGCGCACGAAGCGTACCACTTCCCAGTGTGCTTCGGTGAGCACGATCTCTTCCTGTGCCGCCAGCAATGGCGCCAGCCCTTCATGCCAGTCGGCGCTGTTTTTCAGATAGCCCTGCGCGTCAGTGTCGATAACCTGACCTTCAAACTCCAACATACTGCCTCGATAACGGATAATTCGGAACGGCCGCCAGTTTAGCAAATTTTTTCGGCCGCAAAAAACAAAGCCCCGCCGGAGCGGGGCCATGAAGGCATGCGTTATATGCGATCAGTTGCTGCGGGCGAAGCCCAGAATGCTCAACAGGCTGATGAACATGTTGTAGAGCGACACGTATAGGCTAACGGTGGCGCGAATGTAGTTGGTCTCGCCGCCGTGAATGATGTTGCTGGTTTCCCACAGGATCGCACCGGCGGAGAACAGGATGAACAGCGCACTGATAGCCAGATGCAGGGCAGGGATCTGCAGGAACAGGTTGGCGATCACCGCCACCAGCAGTACCACAAAACCGGCCATCATCATGCCGGACAGGAACGACATGTCTTTACGGGTGGTCAGCACGTACGCCGAGCAGCAGAAGAAGACGGCTGCGGTACCGCCCAGCGCCAGCATGATCAGGTCGCCCGCGCCGGCGTTCAGGAACGAGCTGAGGATTGGGCCAAGGGCGTATCCCATGAAACCGGTCAGCGCGAACGCCGCCAGAATGCCCGCCGGGCTGTTGGCAAGTTTATGGGTCAGGAACATCAGGCCATAGAAACCGACCAGCATCAGCAGCAAACCCGGAGCCGGCAGACCCAGCATCGTGCTGGCGGTTGCGGTCAGGGCTGAGAAGGCCAGCGTCAGGGATAACAGGAAATAGGTGTTGCGCAGGACTTTATGCGTGCTGAGCAGCGAGTCGCGCGAAGAAGATGAGACGACAATGCGGTCCATAATGCTCTCTCTTATCAAGCCATCACAAAATAATCCCGATAATAGGCAGCGCAAGCGCTTGATTAAAGTTTGTTTACCAATCTTTACCCTTAGTTATCATTGTTGCAACAGCAGGCGCTGCGGATGCGCGTTTGTTCGCCGTTTGCTGCGCCTTCGCCGATTTTTCGCGCGGTTGAACGCGCCCGGGCTTTACAAGCGAATAAGGTCTGTTTATAGTGCGCGTCGTTGCGGAGGGGTGGCCGAGTGGCTGAAGGCAACGGTCTTGAAAACCGTCGACGGGAAACCGTTCCAGAGTTCGAATCTCTGCTCCTCCGCCATACATTCTGACCCCGTGCTCTCTGAGCACGGGGTTTTTTGCTTTTGCGTGCGCAGAAACTGGGGCGCTTTTGCAGGAAACGCGATCGGTTATTGATAAGGGCCTCGTATCGGTGAGATTATGCGTTCATCAAGGTCGGCCGCTCGGATGCCTGCTGCTGTCAGGCGTGATCGATGCGATAATCAACGCCGCCTTATCTATTTCGCTTAATGCTCTATGGAGACAGAGATGAACTGGTATCAAGTCGCCTTATGGACCATGATTTTTCTGAAGTCTGGCGCTTTCCTGGTGTTCGTGTGGTGGTGGATGTTCAAGCGTGCGACCAAGCCTTATGTGCGCCCGCAAGACGTCGTAGTAGACGATAAGCCGTACGACGAAAATCTCACCATGGAAGAGGTGATGAAGAATCACGGCATCGTTCGGGCTGAAAAACAGCTCTGATCGTCGAATGTCTGTCTTGCTATAAACCCGAGCCGGTGTGTTCGGGTTTTTTATTCCTGCTCTTTCTCTTTCTGAGTTTTTCTCTACCCAACATTGATCAGCCTCTATAGCGTTTTATTGGAGTGATTTATCTCTCGGTATATTAAAAAATATACTTCAAAGATGGCTTTGTATTTATAACAAAAGATATATTTCAGTCTGACGCGTTTAGCCTCATCGACTGATAGAGGGAAATAATGGGGGTTATTCTTGATATGTGTAGATATCCAAACGTAGATGGTATCGCGTTTTTGTCCTACTCCTATATCGGTAGGTCAGACAATTTTAAGGTAGAAATAAGCTAACTCTGCGTGGGCGCTAAGAGGGTTAATTAAGAAATTTAAGATTTTATCCTGTGTATTTTTCTTTTTATTTTCAATGGTTTTTTGTTTTTATCTCACATCATACTTCATAAAAAAATGGGTGTACTCATTTACCCTGAGTAGTATGCATGCATACCATGCCCACTCTTTTATGATGCGTAGCTTCCCATCTATTGCCTGATTCATTTTTTTATTGTCGTGAAAATTATTTGATTCGATGTTGCAATCTTTTTGCCTTTGGAATTAATATGTTCTGCGTCTGGCGGTGAATGAGATTTTTCCCATTGCTGGATATATTTTTAAATACACTTGGATATATATAAACATATACCTTCAAATATAAACTTTGAGATGGCAGGATGCTGTCAATGCTCTGCTATTGTCTAAGCTTCGTTAGCCTCTGAACGGTTTAATGGTATAGGTCGTTTTATATATGCTCTTTCAGCGAAGAAAGTAATGGAGTTTATTATGATTAAGCAAGGTATCTCTTTGGCGGTATTGGCTGCCGCGTTAACTTCTGTGAGCGCAACGGCGGCAGATAATTCTGCCGGTGGCGTTATTTCGTTTAGCGGTGCCGTGACGGATACCACTTGTACCATCAACGGTGGAAAAAGCGCTGACTTTACCGTTGCGCTCAGCCCTATTTCCGTCACTGATGCGGGCACCGTCGTCGGGCCAATACCCAAAAACAAGAAAACTTTCTCATTGACGTTCTCCGGCTGTAAGCCGGCGGCATCGGAAGCGGATTCGAAGCTGAAGATCTACTTCTCTTCGGCGAATAATATCTCTACTGACGGAAAATATCTGTTAAACAGCTCTGTTAATGAAAGCGACGCCGCCGTAGCGAAAAACGTCGGTTTCTCTCTTGCCGAGCCAGGTTCATCTACGCCGATTCCGTTGAACGTACCTTATGTCACCAAGATCAAAGGCGATAAAACGGCGCCAGATGCCGAAACGCTGACGCTGGACGTCTATTACTACAAGACCAATGTGACTGCGGCGAAAGTAGGGGAATTGAGCTCCAACGTGACTTACACCATTTCTTACCTGTAATCGCAATTAAGCCAGGCCTGGGCCAGAGGCCTGGCTTCTGAGGTGACTATGAAACAATGCTTAATCTTTGTTGGGCTATTTTTCAGCAGCTTTTTCGCCGATGCCAATATTGTAATTAATGGAACGCGTGTTATTTATCCCGAAAAAAACAAAGATGTTATCGTTCAGTTGGTGAACAACGGTAACGATCCGGCGCTCGTGCAGGCATGGATTGATGACGGTGATATAAACTCGACGCCTGAGACGGCAAACGTACCGTTCTTGTTATCTCCACCGGTGGTGAAAGTGGCTGGAAATAATGGCCAGCAATTGCGCATACAGAAAATGGGTGCCGCGCTTCCTGGCGATCGTGAGTCTGTATTTTATTTGAATGTGTTAGATATTCCACCTACGCCGGAGAATTTGCAGGGGGTCAATACGCTGCAGTTAGCCATAAAATCGCGTATCAAGTTATTTTATCGTCCGGCAGGGTTAAGCAGCAACGCTAATGCCATTACGGATTTTATTGAGTTACAGGCGGCAGGAGCGGGATTTAAGGTTATCAACAAAAGCCCTTATTTTTTTACGTTGGCCAATGTTGATCAGAAGAGCAAGAAAAACCTGTTGGTCGATTCAGTGATGGTCGCGCCATTTTCCAGCCTATTTGCCGCGACGAAGTCTGGAGTGAGCCGAAACGTCCCTTATACCCTGCTGTATATCGATGACCTGGGGGCTTATAAATCCAAAGCCATTACTGCCCGCTAACGTGAAGAATAGCAATGAAGCTTAAAATAAAATTGCTTTCGATACTGACCGTATCTGCATTCATCTCGCCGAATAAAGCATCGGCAATGAAATTTGACACCTCTTTATTGGCAGGGGCATCCCGCGAGTCAGACCTATCGCGCTTTTACCTCAACAATGATATGCCGGCGGGAACCCAGACTGTCGACGTTTATGTCAACCAAAGCTGGAAAGGCCGATTCTCGCTGCTGTTCGGCGAGCACCAAGGCGATATCCGCATTGCCGGTCGCGATGCCGCTTTATTGGGCATCGATCTGGACGCATTGCCCGCCGTTGCGGACAACGACCTTATTCCCATTGATAAGTTGGTGCAAGGGGGGCGTTTCGATTTTGAAGTGGCAACGCTTAGCCTGAAGTTGACAGTGCCCCAGTCGCGAGTCATTCGCGCAGAAGCCGGCTATGTTGATGCCAAATTTTGGGATCGTGGCGTACCGGCGCTGTTGTTGGCTTATAACGCGACCTATTACCACGTGCAATCGTTGCAGGGCGATAAAGCGTCTGCGGACGATTTTTATACCGGCCTGGAGTCTGGATTCAACCTTGCGGGCTGGCAATTCAGAGACAGCAGCAATTTCCGTAGCAGTTCTCGGCAAGGTAGCGATTGGCAAAATAATACTCGCTATGTGCAGCGTGGCTTCGCTGCCATCAAATCAAACTTGACCATGGGCGATTTTTACTCGCCGGGCGATTTGTTCGACTCTATCCGGGTTCGGGGCGGCGCCTTAGCGTCTGACATCAATATGCGACCCAATTCACAGCAGGGGTTTTCTCCGATAGTGCGGGGTGTCGCACAGAGCAACGCCTTGGTGAAAGTGCTACAAAACGGCAACCTTATCTATCAGGAGAACGTCCCGCCGGGCGCCTTTACGTTGGACAACATCTTGCCTACCGGCTCCGCGGGTGATCTGCTGGTGGTGGTCAAGGAAGCTAACGGGCGAGAGCAGTCCTTTACCGTGCCGTTTTCCGCCGTACCCAATATGTTGAAGCAGGGCGTCAGCAAATACGGCCTGGTTGCCGGTAAAGTCAATCAGGCAAATACCGATTACTCTCCTGCTTTCGTTCAGGGCACGCTGCAGTATGGATTCAATAATCTGGTCACCGGTTATGCCGGCACGATCCTCAGTGAGGATTACCGCGCCTGGCTGCTCGGCAGTGGCTGGAACTTGCCGATCGGCGCGGTATCCGTCGATGTGACTCAAGCCTCGACGTCTTTGCAGGATCGCACAGAGGATGGGCAAAGTTTCCGCATTGCCTACAGTAAATTTCTGGATGCCACCGCGACCAACTTCACGCTGGCCGCTTACCGTTATTCGACTAAAGGTTATTACAGTTTCAACGATGCCATCTATACCCATCAAGGTTACCGAGAACGCGACAAACGCTTCCACGATTACTGGAATAGCCAAGATGACGATGAGCTTGCACCGCTGGATTTGAATACCTGGGATGCCGTTCGCGCCGCTCGTCCGCGCAATACCTTCAATCTGAACCTTAATCAGCGGCTCGGTGAGGGATGGGGAACGCTGTATTTTTCCGGCACCCAGCGTGATTACTGGTCGGATACCAATAAAAGCCGGGAATATCAACTGGGGTATTCAAATGCCTTTGAACGTATCAGCTATAACGTTTCCGCCAGCAGGGTAAGAAACTCCGATCGAAAAGAGGAGACGCGATTTTATCTTTCGCTGAGCGTGCCGCTGTCGATATTCGACAATAATGCCTATCTCAGCACCGGCTTGTCGGCTACCGATTCACATTATCAACAAAGTACGCTGAGCCTGAGCGGTAATGCGCTGGAATCGAACCGACTGAGTTATGCGCTTGCCGGCAGTAATCAAAGCGGTGGCAACAGCATGGCGAGTGTGAATGCAGCCTATCGCGCCAACGCGACGACCGTCGGCGGCTCCTACAGCGAATCCTCTGACTATCGACAATTGGGTATGAGCGCCCGCGGCAGCCTGGTGGCGATCCCTTGGCATTTGCTGGCGTCAAACGAAATGGGTAACACCATGATGGTGGTGGACGCGCCTAAAGCCAAAGGGCTGATGGTGAACGGTGACGAAAGTATTGTCACTAACGACGAGGGATTGGCTTTGGTGCCGTACGCGACGCCTTACCGGCAAAACTCCGTAACGTTGTCGGATTCCGGCAATAGCTCCGGGGCGGAGATCGTCGGCAATATCGCCAACAGCGTGCCTTATGCCGGCGCCGTCAACTATTTGAGATTCGAAACCGATCAGCGTCGGCCTTATACGCTTCGCGCCCTTAAACGTGGCGATGTGCCCTTGCCATTTGGTGCGGAGGTGGCGGATCAAAGCGGGCATGCCATTGGCTTCGTCGGGCAGGCCAGCGTCC
The DNA here is from genome assembly GCF_052692115.1 of Serratia sp. TSA_105.2. Taxonomy (NCBI): domain Bacteria; kingdom Pseudomonadati; phylum Pseudomonadota; class Gammaproteobacteria; order Enterobacterales; family Yersiniaceae; genus Serratia; species Serratia sp. TSA_105.2. The sequence goes on along the minus strand of NZ_JBQZFT010000001.1, from coordinate 1,284,035 downwards.
TGTATCTGCGTGTGGAACAGCAACCCACGTCGCTGGAAGTCAGGCTGAATGACGGTATCTGCAAGATTGAACGTCCGCAAATCTCGATGGACAGCGCAGCCAACATTTGTCGATAAAAGGATAATTACACCATGCTCAGGATACTCGCACTGACGCTGTCCTTAGTGTTCAGCGGTTACAGTTACGCTTCATGTTACGGCAACGGCATCCAATATGCGCCGCCTATCTACGTCGACTTGTCAGATAAGCTCAGCGCCAAGACACCGGTCTGGGAAGGCAGTTTTTATACGCAATACAGTGGTTCATTTAGCTGTTCAACCTCGAGCAGCGAATTCGGCTATACCCGGATCCTGTCAACCGACAGCTCGAAAGCGACCATTCTGGGGTTCAGTAATGGAAAGTATTGGGTGCGAGCAGAGATAATCAATGATGTCGCTAACAAGAAACTCAGTGGCTGGGGAACGCACAGCGCCTCGGAATTGAATGAGCCGATGAATATTCGCTTCAGTCTGGTCAGCAAGACAGGCACATCGATACCCGGCGATACCGTCAGCCTTAAGGACGTGATGTTCGTGACCGATCTGAGTGGAATGTCGTTGCTGGAGATCATTTTATGGCCGGCCAAGCAGTTGCTGAAGATTTTGACCTGGCTGCTCAACGGTTTCAACTGGCCTTACGATCAGCGCGACATGTACGGGCAGCCGATGACTATCAAATATGCGCCTAAAATGACGACCTGTTCTTTCGACAACGCCGGCTTGGCGGTGAAACTGCCGACGCTGGGAGTGTCCCAGATAACTCAGGGCGCGCAAAATGGGCTGACGCCTTTTACGCTCAATTTCAGCTGTCAGAATCGACAAAGCGACGGCACGACCGATCGTGATATCAATATGTTTTTATCCAGCAACAACCTGCTGTCATCGGATAATTCAGTTTTGATTGACAAGAGTGCTGGGGCGGCGAGAGGTGTAGGTATTCGTCTGGTGAATGCTAAAACACCGGATACGCCCGTTATGTTAGCGCTTTCCAACACGGCACAAGGCTCGGCGACATCATTATTTCATGTTGGCGTCGGTAATGCGTTAGATGCGCAATTTTCCATCGGCATGGCGGCCTATTATTATCCTTACGACAAGGTTACCCTGAGCAGCGGGACAATTAACACATCCGCCACGCTTAATATTATATATAAATAAATCTTCTGTTATTTTTAATAATAAAAAACAGGTTGATGTGAATAAGAAAAATCTTAACATGGTAATTGATGGCAAATATTATTATTTGAATAATATTGGTTTTTAATCAGGATCTCTATGTTGAGGATGAACTGTATGACGGAACAAATCCAGATCGGTGTTAAGGTGGAAAAGTCGCTAAAAGATGAGGTTGACGTAATTCTTCGCGGTTTGGATATTAAACCGACGACGGCGATAAATGGACTCTATCAATATATTTCGCAACACGGTGAACTTCCTTTTGTCATATCAACCAGTGTGAAAACACCGAAGGATATCGCCGGAGGGTTGTTCAAAAACCTATTCTCCTTACAGAACACACTTCGCGTATTTTTTGATAAAGTCCAATTAAAACAAAGTATAAGTAGGGGAGAGGTGCTGATCATTCTCGATATACTGCACGATTTCGTCGTTGGATTCCGCCAGAATGCGCAATATCTAGGTATTTCGCCATTTGGCCAGCGTGTCGTCTGGAAGGATGCCGTATGTGCGGTAGAGGGTATTCATGAAATTTTAGAGAATAATGTAAAATACAGTGAAGAAGGTGTTATGTATCTGGATGATTTTTATCTTTCATCGTTGTCCGGGTTGTTGAGCTCATTATGTACTTCTCTGAAGTAAGTTAACCAACACCGATTAACTAACATCGCTTTCATGGGCTGTCTAAAAAACGGCCCATCACGAATGGCAACGGAATGACTTTATGCAAGTGGCTATTTTTTCCGACGATTACTATTTATTTTATGGGATGTCGCAGCTCTTGATACCTTTTGAGGGTATTGAGGTCATTAATCTCTACTCACCCGCCGGTGGTAGAATGCATGCCGTTTATTGTCATGCGGATATGGTTATTGTTTCTTTTTCTTCTATCTGCCGGATTATGAATTTTTTGTCGCATATTATAGACAGACCTGACCATGCTATCGTGCTGACCGGTGTGGAAACGCCGCGCCTGTCGAATTTTAATTGCCTAAAAAAAAACATCGGGTTGGTCGCGTTCACGGAGGCCATCACGTCGTTTGTTGCAAGCGCCAAAGGGCAGCGTCTGTCGTCGAGAGAGATTTCGGTATTGGCCATGCTGTTGGCGGGAAAACCCAATACTCGTATTGCCAAAGCATTAGGCATTTCCGAGAAAACCGTCAGCCAACATAAAATGAATGCCATGCGTAAGCTGGAGATTGAACGTTTTCATCAGTTCATTTTGGCTGCGGATGAGCGAGTTTAATCGCTATCCCACAGGGAGCGTTGGGCCGCAGGAAGAACACCTGTTCACCCATGTTAGCCTGGGCGTTCGAAAATATGTGCGCCGGCGCCCTGTTGGCCCAAAATATCGTTTGGGTTGCGCAGCGGGCAGTCGGTGAGCGACAGGCAGCCGCAGCCGATGCAGCTGTCGAGATGGTCGCGCAGCACCGTCAGCCGCTGAATGCGCTCATCCAGCGTTTTGCGCCAGGCGGAGGACAAAATTCCCCATTGTTCGGCGGTCAGCTTGCTGCCGGCAGGAAAGCGGCCCAGCGTGGCGCGGATCTCCTCCAGCGGAATGCCCGCGCTTTGCGCGATTTTGATCACCGCGATGTAGCGCAACACCACCGGCGTGTAGCGACGCTGATTACCGGCGTTGCGCGTTGCCTGAATCAGCCCCTTGCTTTCGTAAAAGTGCAGCGCGGATACCGTCACGCCGCTGCGCTTCGCCACTTCCCCCACGGTCAATAGCCGATAGGTGTCAATCGGTTCATTTCTTGCCATTCCACATTCCTCAGCTTGACCTCAAGTTAACCTGAGGTTTTATAGTGCAGCCAGCCGGGCTTGGCAACCGGCATCTCTCGTCACCTGCCTGCGCTGCGTCGGGGGAAGGATGGCTTTGGCTGTAAAATCAGGAAGAAACCGTTACATGATGAAACGATACCTCATTATTGCCGCGCTGCTGGCGGCGCTCGCCGCCGCCGCCGTTGCGATGCGATCCACCGCGCGGCAAAACGAAGGCGCGCCGGCCTATCCGCCGGTGAAAGTGGCGCTGGCGCCCGCCCTGCGTGAACAGGCGGCGCGCAGTTACGCCGGCGTGGGCGAGCTGGAGGCGGCCAGCCAGGTGGCAGTGGCGGCGGAGACCAGCGGCCGCATCACGCGCATTCTGTTCGAATCCGGCCAAACGGTGCGGCAGGGGCAACTGCTGGTGCAGCTCAACGATGCGGTCGAGCAGGCTGAGCTGGTGCGCCTGCAGGCGCAATTGCGCAATGCCGATCTGCTGTTGGCGCGCATGCGCAAGCTGATGAACCTCAACGCCACCGCGCGGCAACAGCTGGACGATGCGCTGGCCGAACGGGATATGGCGCTCGGTGCGGTGCAGGAAACGCAGGCCAAAATCGCGCAAAAGGCGATCCGCGCGCCGTTCGCCGGCACCATCGGCATTCGCCGCGTGCATGAAGGGCAATACCTCAACGCCGCCGACGCGGTGGCGAACTTGGTGGACGCCGATACGCTGCGCGTCAACTTCTCGCTGGACGAACAAAGCAGCGCCGGGCTGGCGCTGGGGCAGGCGGTGTCGGTGCGGGTTGGGGCGTATCCCGATCGCGCTTTCCCCGCCGCCATTACCGCTATCGATCCGATGATCGGCAAATCCCGCACCGTGCAGGTGCAGGCGACGTTGACCAACCGCCAGGGGTTGCTGAAGGCCGGCATGTACGCCGGCATTCGCGTCACGCAGCAGCAGCGCGTGGCGGTGTTGACGGTGCCGGAAACGGCGCTGACCTACACGGCCTACGGCGATACCGTGTTCCTGGCGCAGCAGGGTGAAAAGGGCATGACGGTCAAACGCGTCTCGGTCGCCGTGGGTGAGCGCAACGATGGGCGCGTCGAGATCGTCAGCGGCCTGCAGGAAGGCGCTCGGGTGGTGACCTCGGGCCAGCTCAAGCTGAGCGACGGCATGGCGGCCGAGCCGGTGGCGCAGGATACGTTGAACGCCGCCCAGGCTGGTTCTTGAGGAGAGACCGATGACATTTACCGATCTGTTCGTGCGCCGGCCGGTGCTGGCGCTGGTGGTCAGCACCCTGATCCTGCTGTTCGGCGCGCTGGCGCTCAGCCAACTGCCGATCCGTCAATACCCGCTGTTGGAAAACTCCACCATCACCATCAGCACCGACTATCCCGGTGCGTCGTCCGAGCTGATGCAGGGCTTTGTCACGCAGCCGATCGCCCAGGCGGTGTCGTCCGTCGAGGGCGTTGACTACCTTTCATCCTCGTCGGTGCAGGGGCGCAGCGTGGTGACGGTGCGCATGGCGCTGAACCGCGATTCGACCCAGGCGTTGACCGAAGTGATGGCCAAGGTCAACCAGGTGCGCTACAAGCTGCCGGAGCAGGCTTACGATCCGGTGATTGAGCGCTCCGCCGGTGAAGCTACCGCCGTGGCTTATGTCGGCTTTTCCAGTAAAACGCTGTCCACGCCGGCGCTGAGCGAATACCTGACGCGGGTGGTGGAGCCGATGTTCACCACTATCGACGGCGTCGCCAAGGTGGAAGTGTTCGGCGGGCAAAAAATGGCGATGCGCCTGTGGCTGGACAGCGATCGGCTGGCCGGCCGCGGCCTGACCGCCGCCGACGTGGCCGACGCGGTGCGGCGCAACAACTACCAGGCGGCGCCGGGCAAGGTGAAAGGGCAGTATGTGGTTGCCAACGTGCGGGTGAATACCGATCTCACCAGCGTGGAGGAGTTCCGCAATCTGGTGGTGCGCAACGACGGCAACGGCCTGGTGCGCCTGAAAGACGTCGGCACCGTGGAGCTGGGCGCCGCAGCCACGGAAACCAGCGCGCTGATGGATGGCGAACCGGCGGTGTTTCTCGGCGTCTTCCCTACGCCGACCGGCAACCCGCTGGTGATCGTCGACGGCATTCGTCACCTGATGCCGGCAATTGACAAGATGCAGCCGCCGGGCGTGAAGATGGCGCTGGCGTTCGAAACCGCACGCTTTATCCAGGCCTCGATCGATGAAGTGGTGCATACCCTGATCGAAGCGCTGGCGATCGTGGTGGCGGTGATCTACCTGTGTCTGGGGTCGCTGCGCACCGTGCTGATCCCGGTGGTGACCATTCCGCTGTCGATCCTTGGCGCTGCCGGGCTGATGCTGGCCTTCGGCTTCAGCGTCAATTTGCTGACGCTGCTGGCGATGGTTTTGGCGATCGGTCTGGTGGTGGACGACGCCATCGTGGTGGTGGAGAACGTGCATCGCCATATCGAAGAGGGGAAAACGCCGCTGGCGGCGGCGATGATCGGCGCACGCGAAGTGGCGGGGCCGGTGATCGCCATGACCCTAACGCTGGCGGCGGTCTACGCGCCGATCGGCCTGATGGGCGGGCTGACCGGCGCACTGTTTCGCGAGTTCGCGCTGACGCTGGCCGGCGCGGTGGTGGTATCCGGCGTGGTGGCGCTGACGCTGTCGCCGGTAATGAGTTCGCTCCTGCTGCCGGCCAAACAGAGCGAAGGACGCGTGGCGCGCGCCGCCGAGTGGTTCTTCGGTGGCCTGACGCGGCGCTATGCGCGCGCGCTGGATTTCTCGCTGCACCACCGTTGGGTGACCGGCGCGCTGGCGCTGCTGGTGATGATCAGCCTGCCGCTGCTGTACCTGATGCCGCAGCGCGAGCTGGCGCCGACCGAAGATCAGGCCATCGTACTGACCGCCATCAAAGCGCCACAGCACGCCAACCTGAACTATGTCGAGCGCTTTGCCTACAAGCTGGACGAGGTTTACAACCGCATGCCGGAAACCGAAAGCCGCTGGATCATCAACGGCAGCGACGGCACCGCGTCCGGCATCGGCGGCATCAACCTGACGCTGTGGCAGGCGCGCCAGCGCTCGGCGTCGGCGGTGCAGGCCGATCTGCAGCAGGCGGTGAACGACGTCGAAGGCACCAGCATTTTCGCCTTCCAATTGCCCGCGCTGCCGGGCTCCACCGGCGGACTGCCGGTGCAGATGGTGCTGCGCACGCCGCAGGACTACCCGCAGCTGTATCGCACCCTGGAAGAGGTGAAGCAGAACGCCAGAAACAGCGGCCTGTTTATGGTGGTGGACAGCGATCTGGACTACAACAACCCGCTGGCGGAGGTGCATATCGACCGCGCCAAGGCCAACAGCCTGGGGATCCGCATGAGCGACATCGGCGAATCGCTGGCGGTGCTGGTGGGAGAGAACTACCTCAACCGCTTCGGTATGGACGGGCGCGCCTATGACGTGATCCCGCAGAGCCTGAGCGAACAGCGGCTGACGCCGCAGGCGCTGGCGCGGCAGTACGTCCGCACGCAGAACAATACGCTGGTGCCGCTCTCCACCGTGGTGTCGGTGGCCGTTAAGGTCGAGCCGAACAAGCTGACCCAGTTCAACCAGCAGAACGCCGCCACCCTGCAGGCCATTCCCGCGCCCGGTGTTTCGATGGGCGAAGCGGTGGCCTTCCTCGAACGGCAGGCCAATGCGCTGCCGGCCGAATTTAGCCACGACTGGCAGGGGGATTCGCGCCAATATACCCAGGAAGGCAGCGCGCTGGCGTTCGCGTTCCTGGCGGCGTTGGTGATCATCTACCTGGTGCTGGCGGCGCAGTATGAGAGCCTGAAGGATCCGCTGATCATCCTCATCACCGTGCCGCTGTCGATCTGCGGCGCCTTGCTGCCGCTGGCGCTGGGTTACGCCACGATGAACATCTATACCCAGGTCGGGCTGGTGACCCTGATCGGGCTGATCAGCAAGCACGGTATTCTGATGGTGGAGTTCGCCAACGAACTGCAGATGCATCAGGGGCTGACGCGGCGCGGCGCGATTTTGCAGGCGGCGCAAATTCGCCTGCGGCCGGTGCTGATGACCACCGGGGCGATGGTGTTCGGCTTGATCCCGCTGCTGTTCGCCAGCGGCGCCGGGGCTGCCAGCCGCTTCGGCCTGGGGCTGGTGATCGTGTCCGGCATGCTGGTGGGCACGCTGTTCACCCTGTTCGTGTTGCCGACAGTGTATACGCTGCTGGCGCGCGATCATGCGGTGGCGTCGCCCCGGCAGCGTGAGTTGGCCGCCGCGCAAAAGGCGCTGACGGAATAAACCACCGGCGCCCGGATGAAAAATAAACCCGCCTCGGCGGGTTTTTTCGTCAGTTTTTGCAGCCCATCAGCTCCGGCAGGACGCCGGGCTTGCTCTTCAGCGAGGCCTGCACGTCGTCCGGCAGACCGGCCCAGATGATCAGGCCGGTACGTTTCTCGATCTCGTCCACCGTCACGCGGAATTGGCAGAAATCGGCGCCCTTCGGCGTGTTCTGATCGAACAGGAAGGCGGCATAGTGGTTTACCGCCGGGCTGTTGTTGATGAAAATCACCTTCCAGTAGGCGCTGGGGATGGTGTGCGCTTTCTGGGTGCCCGGCAGTTTGCCCATATCGCGCTCATACAGCGGCCCGGTCACGGTATAGACCGAGGAGATATCGGCGCGATCGATCAACTTGCGTTCCTGATCTTCCAGCCGCGCCCAGGCGCCCTGGTTAAGATCGGACTTTTGCGGCGTGATGTTGGACAGGTAGTTCAGCGATTCCCAGTCGGAAACGCCCGCCAGCGAGGCCAGCGGCGCCTGATGGCCGCGATCGACCTTCAGCGCCGCATTGGCGCCGGTGTAATCGGCGGGCGACAGGGTATCCGCCGGATTGAGCGCCGGGTCGGTTTTCCAGTTGCGCGTCTTGCCGCTGGCCGGCGTGTCTTTGGTGATGTGATAGGCCACCCAGTTGGCGAATTTGGTGGTGCTGTTGTTGTTCAACGTATAAGCATGACGCACGATCGACACGTTGCTGCTGCCGCCGGTCGGGCAGCCGACCGCGCAGTTGTCGATGGATTCGAGCGTGTCGGCCGACGCCTGTGCGGCGAACAGCAGGGCGGCCAGGGCCAACATCTTGTTGTTAAAGCGCATATTCATATCCTCAATAAGTTAAAAAATACTGTATATATTTACAGTGAATTAAACTTATCGCAGTGAAACGAATACAACAATGCAACACATTCGTGTTGTGAATGTGTCAGTCATAGTACAGCCATGCTGCACGTGAAATACGGCAGAAATGAAAACGGCGTCCAACAGACGCCGTTTCAAAGGGGAGAGGATTATTCCAGCAGGTCGTTGACCGTGCGGCGCACATAGTGCGTCATTTGCGCCAGATCGTCCGGCGACACCGGGCCGCCGCCGGCGCGCACCACCTGCTGTTCAATCTGGGCGATTTCCTGCTCGACCTTGTTGGCGATCTGCACTTTGACTATCTTGTCCACCGAAGACAGCAGCACCTTCAAAACCACTTTCAGCGCGATGTTTTCGCAGAACGAGTCGTAGTGATGAACCGGCGGCGGCGGGGCCGGCTCGGGCGCGCGCGGAGCCAGAGCCTTGAAGCTGTCTACATTTTCAATAATAAGATCCATGTCTCTTATTAGTTCATCAAAATCTTTAGACACTGACTTATTCCCTTCGCTGTGCGCAAAAAACAGAACGCCCGTCCTCGCGCCTAAGGCTGACAAGCGACGGGCAGAACGAATTCGGGCCTGGCCTTCAGACGCTGAATGGCCGGGGGAGGGGCATTCTAACCTTGCGGCGGGTCGGCAACAAGATGGGGCCGTGCGAATGCGCGGCCCTTTGAATCACAGGCGCAGGAGGGTGCTTAACTTTTCAGCTTGGCGGTGATTTTTGCCACGTGCTCGCCCTGATAGCGGGCAATGGTCAACTCTTCGTTGCTCGGTTGCCGCGAACCGTCGGCGCCGGCGATGGTGGTGGCGCCATACGGGGTGCCGCCGCGTACCTGCGAAACGTCAAACAGCTCTGGCGTGGCATAGCCGATCGGCACGATGATGAAACCGTGGTGCGCCAGCGTGGTCCAGGTGGAACTGATGGTGTGTTCCTGACCGCCGCCGGTGCCGGTGGAAGAGAAGACGCTGCCTACCTTGCCGTACAACGCGCCGGAGGCCCACAGGCCGCCGGTCTGATCGAGGAAGGTGCGCATCTGCCCGGCCATATTGCCAAAGCGGGTCGGCGTGCCGAAGATAATGCCGTCATAGTCCGCCAGTTCCTGCGGGCTGGCGACCGGCGCCTGCTGGTGTTGTTTGCCACCTGCTTTGGCGAAGGCCTCCGGCGTCATGGTTTCCGGCACGCGTTTAATCGTCACGTCCACGCCGTTAACCCGATTCGCGCCTTCGGCCACCGCCTGCGCCAGGTGTTCGATATGGCCGTACATTGAGTAATAAAGCACCAACACTTTCGTCATGTACTGTACTCCCGCTCAGATGATTAACAAAAACTCTTGATAAGCATAGAAGCGAATGACGAATTTGGTTTTGTCGAATGGCGGATTCAGGGCAAGCGCCGCAGCTTGTGCGCTAGCCGCTGTTCCTGCCAGCGGCTGAAGACATTGCGCAGCAGCAGGGTACGCACCGCCCGCATGACCAGCGCGAGGCTCATGCCGCCGATCGCCCACAGCGACCAGAGATATTGCGGGTGGGTAAACCAGTTGATGGCGAACAACATCACGCCAATCACGGCGAAACGCACCGCCATGCTCAGCAGTTTGCCTTCTGCCGCGATCTGGCGACGAATACGCTGTTCGTCAGGCGTCTCCTCCTCCATTGCCTGTTGCGGCTGCGCATTGAGATCGCTGACCTGCACGCCCAGCGCGGCAGCGATCGCGGTCAAGGTTTCCAGGCTGGCCTGTTCACCGTTTTCTATCCGCTGGACGGTGCGGGTGCTGAGGCCGGCGATCGTCGCCAGCTGCTCCTGCGACCAGCCTTTTTCCAGACGTAATGGCCTGATGCGGTACTTTTGCATGGTGCACTCCTGAGTTCGCTGTCACTGTCATTCAGTGTAGGGCGAGCGGGGGGGCGGCGCCACGACAGCGGCACGACAGCGACACGACATCCGCCGCCGATGCGGGCCGGCGGGCGGTCAGAAGGCGACGTTGCGGATAAAGCGCAGGAGCAGGTCGGCGTGGTTGGCGTAAGCGTAGCGTTGATTGCTGTTGAAGGTTTGCGCGGCGCCGGCGGTGAGCGTCAGCGTATCTTGTTCCAGTTCCAGCGTCAGGGTACCGGCAATCACGTAGATCATTTCGCTCCAGCCTTCGGCGTCCGGCGCAGAGTCATAGCGCTCGCCCGGCATCAGCGTCCATTCCCACAGCTCGGCCCGCTGCCGCGCCGGTACGCTGGCGGCGAACAGCGCCTGGCTGCCCGGCTGCGCGCCTTGCCAGGCCAATTCCCCGACCATATGGCTGCCGCGCGCCTCCGGTGCCTGGATCAGATCGGTAAAGGAAATCGCCAGGGCGGCGGCGATCTTGTCGAGCACCGCCAGGCTGACGTTGCGATCGCCGGCCTCGATGCCCGCCAACATGCGGCGGCTGACGCCGGAAAGCTCGGCCAGCGCCATTTGGCTCAGGCCCGCCTGTTGGCGGTAGCCGCGCAGATTGCTGCTCAGGTACTGCAGCACCTTGGGGGGATCGGTTTTTGCGTTATGCGCCGTATTGCTCATCGCCGGACTTTATCTCATACTGGCAGGATCTGTGCATTATATTGCACTCAGCAGGAAGGGCAAGCCGGTGTCAGCAGCAAAAAAATCCTTTATTTCCGCCGTGGTTCCGCAAATCAGGCTGCCGGAAGCGGTGTTGATTTTCATCACCATGATCTGGGGCGGCACCTTTTTGGCGGTGCATCACGCGATGCAGGTCAGCGGGCCGTTCTTTTTCGTCGGCCTGCGTTTCGCCACCGCTACGCTGGCGCTGACCCTGTTTTCGCTGCGCGTGCTGCGCGGCCTGACCCTGTATGAACTGAAGGCGGGCGGGCTGATTGGGCTGGCGATTATGTTCGGTTACAGCATGCAAACCGTCGGCCTGCAGACCATCACCAGCAGCCAATCGGCGTTTATCACCGCCATGTATGTGCCGATCGTGCCACTGTTGCAATGGCTGGTGCTGGGGCGGTTCCCCGGCATCATGTCGTGGATCGGCATTCTGTTGGCCTTTACCGGCCTGATGCTGCTGGCGGCGCCGAGCAGCACCGACATGACGCTGAGCCTCGGCGAAATTCTGACGCTGGCCGGTACCCTGGGGATGGCGGCAGAGATCATTCTGATCGGCGCCTTCGCGGGTAAGGTGAATATCCGCCGGGTGACCATCGTGCAGCTGGCGACCGCCTCGCTGGCCTCATTTTTGATGATGGCGCCGACCGGCGAGTCGCCGCCGCCGTATTCGGATTACCTGCTGTACAGCGCCATTGGGCTGGGGTTGGCCAGCGCCTTGATTCAGCTGACCATGAACTGGGCGCAGCGCAGCGTTTCGCCGACGCGGGCCACGGTAATTTACGCCGGCGAACCGGTCTGGGCGGGCATCGTCGGGCGGTTGGCCGGGGAGCGTTTACCGGGCGTGGCGTTATTGGGGGGCGCGTTGATCGTGATTGGGGTGGTGGTCAGCGAGCTGCGCGTGCGGCGCAAGGATAAAGCGGCGGTGGCGACGGAAGCCGATTAGCGCAGAGGCACAAAAAGAAGAAAGGGGCGGAGATATCCGCCCCTTTTTGCATCACGCGGTTTTCTTCTTGCGCAGGAACACGTAAGACAGGCCGAGCACGATGAACCACAGCGGGGTGACGATCAACGCCTGGCGGGTGTCTTCGCGCAGCGACAGCAGCACCAGCACGAACACGAAGAACGCCATGCACACCCAGCACATCAGTTTGCCGGCCGGCATCTTGTAGATCGATTTCTGGTGCAGCGCCGGGCGCTGTTTACGGTAGACCAGATACGAGCACAGGATGATGGTCCAGACGAACATGAACAGAATCGCCGATACGGTGGTCACCAGGGTGAAGACCGTCATCACGTTCGGGATCAGGTAAATCAGCACCACGCCACCCAGCAGGCAGATGCAGGAGAAGGTGAGGCCGTTGGCCGGCACCGCGCGCTTGGACAGGTTGGCGAACGATTTTGGCGCGTCGCCTTCCTGCGCCAGCCCGAACAGCATGCGGCTGGTGGAGAACACGCCGCTGTTGGCGGAGGAGGCGGCGGAGGTCAGCACCACGAAGTTGATCACGCTGGCCGCGGCAGGCAGGCCGATCAGCACGAACAGTTCAACGAACGGGCTCTTGTCCGGCACCACGGAGCTCCACGGCGTGACCGACATGATGACGATCAGGGCGAACACGTAGAACATGATGATGCGGATCGGAATCGAGTTGATGGCGCGCGGCAGCGATTTCTCCGGATCCTTGGTTTCTGCGGCGGTGGTGCCCACCAGCTCAATGCCGACGAAGGCGAATACCGCAATCTGGAAGCCGGCGAAGAAGCCGCTGATGCCTTTCGGGAACATGCCGCCGTCATTCCACAGATGGGTGAATGAGGCCACGGTGCCGGTCGGCGACTGGAACTGCATGGCGATCATCACCAGCCCGGCGACGATCAGCCCGACGATGGCGACGATTTTGATCATCGCAAACCAGAATTCCATTTCGCCGAACATCTTCACCGTTGCCAGGTTAAGGCCGAGCAGCAACAGTACGCACAGCAGCGAAGCGATCCATTGCGACAGCCCGGGGAACCAGAACTGGGCGTAGGCGGTAATCGCCACGACGTCGGCGATGCCGGTGACCACCCAGCAGAACCAGTAGGTCCAGCCGGTGAAGAAACCGGCCCACGGGCCGAGCAGATCCGCAGCGAAATCGCTGAACGATTTGTATTCCAGATTGGACAGCAGCAGCTCGCCCATGGCGCGCATCACGAAGAACAGCATAAAGCCGATGATCATGTACACGAAGATGATCGAAGGGCCGGCCAGGCTGATGGTTTTACCTGAGCCCATAAACAGACCAGTGCCGATGGCGCCGCCGATGGCGATCAGTTGAATATGTCGGTTAGTGAGGTTTCGCCGTAGATGATCTTCTGAAGCGGGCGTCGCGTCAGTCGCTATTTTAGAGTGATCTACCATCTGATGATGTCCTGTTTTACCTGTCATTAGTGAAGTCGCGAGCTCTGAAGTGGCTCTTTTTTATACATTTATCCGGTTGGCCCGGCTTTAGTAAGGTAGTGCAATAACGCCACCTTTGTGCAACATGTTTACAACATTTATACGCGGGATAAAAGTCGATCAATCTTTACACGGAGGAGGCAAATCGGACGTTCAGGGAGCGGAAGATTACTCTTCAAAAGGTGGGATTAATAGACCTTATGCGGCTTATCTCGTTGATTAAACAAAGGGTTGTAAAATTCGCATGAGAAAAAGTAATGAGTGTAAGCGTTTGACAGCGGCACTGACGAGGAGGACAATTTATCGCGTTGGGTCGTTAGCTCAGTCGGTAGAGCAGTTGACTCTTAATCAATGGGTCACAGGTTCGAACCCTGTACGACCCACCAACCAAATCAGCGTGTTACGCCCAGGTTTTTCTCTGCTTGTTTCCTCATTGCGCCGTTTTAAGCGCGCTTTTTGCAAAAAAATTCGCATTTTTCGACTGATGTTCAGAAAGGTGATCTGGCGCAAACTGCGGTGTTGCACGGCGGTTTATACGGCAAGAGAGGCTGTGCGCTGGCGCAACGTCGGCGCATGGGGCGGTCATTTGCCCAAGAATCTTTCAGGTCAAGATGCGGGGAATAAATGCGCAGCCGACATCAAGATCAGCGCCCAGGCGGCGGCCGAGAGTGCGGCGGTGGCATAGACGCGCCCCAGCGGCAGTTTCAGCATGCCGGCCATCAGCGGTACGGTATAGCGCATTACGGCCAGAAAACGTGAGGCGAACAGCAATGGCAACCCGCGCTTTTGCAGGGCGCGCTGGGCTTTGTGCAGCGGCGCATGAAAACGCGCCGGTAGCCGGCTGCCAAGATCGCGGCGGCACAGCAGTGCGCCGCAGTGGAACGACAAGATCGATCCCAGCGCGGCCCCGAGGGTGATGGCCGCCCAAACGGCGCTGACAGGCAGCGCGTGCTTGCCCGCAACGATGCCCATCAGCAGCGTGACCGAGGCGGGCGGCAGGACGGAGGAAACGAAGATCACGGATTTACCCAGCGCAAACAGGAAAATCAGCAGCAGCAACATCTCCGGCTCCGGGGTGTATTTGGCGATAATGTGCGTCAATTCATCCATTTAACACCTGTGGGCGAGGGGGCTGAATGCCAGTGTCCCATCCGCAGGTTCAATAATGGCTAAATAACGCGCCGCTATCCGGCAATCTTTGCGTCTTGCTTGCTCACGTCGGCGCGCCGGTTTTTGAGCGCCCACAACAGCGCGGCGCACAGCAGTGCAAAGGCAGCCAGCACCAGCGGCCCGGCATGCGGGCTGTGAAAACGCTGTTCCGCCTCGGTGCGGATAAGCGGGGCTAAAAAGCTGAACGCCGCGCCGAGCGTGGTGCAAAAGCCGATGCCGGCCGCCAGCGCCGGGCCGGTAAGCACCTGAGCGGGAAACGTCCAGAAAATCGGCTGTACCGCCAGGAAACTGACTGCACAACAGCTGAGTGCGGCGATAGCGAGCAAAGGACCGGCATAGGAAGAGACCACCAGCCCCAGCGCCGCCGCGACCATGCAGGCGACGGCGATCGGTAGTCTTCTGGCGGGGTTTCTGTCGGCAAAGCGCGGCAGGAAATAGACGCCCAGCGCAGAGAACGCCCAGGGAATGGCGGCCACCAGCGAGGCCTTGAAGCCGAGATGGGTGCCCATCAGCGAGGCGACCTGCGAAGGCAGGAAAAACATCAGGCCGTACACGCCGATCTGCAGGGTGCCGTAGATCAACGCCAGATGCCAAACTTTGCCGCTTCTCATCGCAGCTTTGACGCTGCTGGTTTCGGTCTGCTGCTGTTCGGCAGCCAACTGTGCGACCAGCGCCGTGCGTTCTTCCTCAGTCAGAAAGCGGGCCTGCTGCGGGCTATCGTCGAGATAGAAAAAGGCGAAGACGCCGAGGGCGACGGCCGGCAACCCTTCCAGCACGAACATCCAGAACCAGCCGGGCTTACCCAGCACGCCGTGCATCTCCAGCAATGCCCCCGACAGCGGGGAGCCGAGCGTCAGGGCCGCCGGCACGCCGAGCACGAAAATGCCAATGACCGAGGCGCGCACCTTATTGGGAAAATAGATCGACGCGAGCAGCAGGATGCCGGGGTAAAACCCGGCCTCGGCGATCCCCAGCAGAAACCGCAGGACGATAAACTGTTGTTCGTTGGTCACCAGCCCGGTGCAGGCCGACAGCGCCCCCCACAGCGCAGTGGTGGCGCTGAGCCAGCGTTTGGCGCCCCAGCGGTTCATCAGCAGGTTGGCCGGGATGCCGAACAGCGCATAGGCGGCAAAAAATATCCCCGCGCCGAGCGCAAAGGCGGATTGGGACAGCGCGATATCGATGGCCATCGCGTCCTTGGCAAAGCCGACGTTAACCCTGTCGATAAAGGCGACAAAGTACATGGCGAACATCAATGGCACCAGCCTGCGCCAGGTTTTGCGAATGGCGACGTTGAGCGCAGGAGCGGCATAGGTGGTGTGATTCACTGGCGTTAACATCTCTTCTGAGAATGACAAGCGTCGGTCACAGGACCGTCCTGATGCCGTTGCCCTCAACACGACGGTAACCACGGTTTCTTTTCGCGATCCTTAAAGGTCTAAAGGACTAATGGTCAGGCCTTTGAGGGCGAAAAAAACGCCGCGTATCGGGTCGGCAGGTTGGTGCAGACATCACCATGGTAAATGGTGTGTTGCTTTTTTGTTAACCGGAAGTTCACACAGGGCCAGGGTAGGTTCAAGCGCTTTGATCGAGATCTGTGTGCGCTATCACCGAATTGGCAACCCGGCGATAGGCCTGGAGTAGGGTGCTTTCATCTCGGGAGTGAGGACGATAAGGTGAGGCACGGCAAAACAGAATGCAGGAGCGCAACATGCTGAAGGTCATCGCTGAAGACTTTATCCACCCGGAACACATTGAAACCGTTATGCCATGGTATCGCGAGCTGGTGGAGAAAACCCGTCAAGAGCCGCTGTGCATCAGTTATGAACTGTGCATCGACCAGCAGGACCCCGGGCATTTTATTTTTATCGAAAGCTGGCCGGATCGCGCCGCCCTGGATGTGCATTGTCAGACCGAGCATTTCACCCGGCTAGTGCCACAGATTAATCAGCACCAGCGCAAGCCTTGCACCTTCCTGTTTATGCAGGTATTTCCCGGTTTGAACGGTGACTAGATGAAAAAAGCCCCGCAGGGGGGCGGGGCTAATGGCTTCTCAATGCATCTTGTAATGGTTAATAAATAACCTTATTGCTTGAGGCATGCTCTGAGAATGCTCCTAAATGTATTCACCCTATGAATGATTATGCGCGGTGGCCTCGCTGGCGGTCCTGATGTCGCGCAACATACGGCGGCGTATCAGCCCGCTGACCAGGCGAATAGTATACCAGTAGGGGGTGAACCGCCGTCGGCTGGCGTCGTCGGGGCAGAAGATGCGCGTTTCCGTTACCAGGCGGCAGTGGCCGCTCGGCAAAGGGGTCACGACGTAACCCAACGCCAGTTTGGCGACGCCGGGCTGAGCGAAGGCCAGAAACCCCGGCCCGTCGGCGACGTCCTCCAGACCGTATTCGGCCTGCCAAAAGCGGCCGATCAGGCCATAGACCAGCGCCGTTTCATCCCGCTCAAGCAGGCAAAAGTTATGCAGGCCAAACGGCGGTGGGCTGGGTTTATCGCGCGGTATCAGCCGTGCGGGCAATTCGCGCAGCGCTATCATGCTGCGGAAAAAGCGATCGTGCTTGGGATCGTAAGCGGCCACGGCCGCCAGGATCCGGGCCGGTGGTGCGGCGATGGTAATGGCATGCCGCTCCGAGAATTGGTATTGCCCAAGGTATTTATTCAGCAGCGCCATGCTTTGCATTCTCCCGCCATTCGCTTTGCAGCAGAGCGAAACCGAATTCGTCGCCCCACGCGCCTTTAAAAAACACGTTTTGCCGCCAATGGGCCTCGCGCCGAAAACCCAGCTTGCCGAACAGCGCGGCGGCGCCAAGATTACGGGCGTCCACCACTGCGGTAATGCGGTGCTTCGCCAGCGGCCCGAACAGCAGGGCGATGACGGCGTTCAGCGCCTCGTGCGCCATCCCTTGCCGCTGATGGCTGGGCGCGAAGGTCACGCCCAGTTCAGCCTGGCGCCCCACATCGAAGAAATGCACCGCGACATCGCCGAGCAACGCGCCGTCCTCGCGGCGCTCGACCGCCAGTTGAAACCAGCTATCGTCACGGTTGAACTCGAGCCGCCGCTGCCGTTCGAAAAAGGCCTGCGCATCGGCGGCGCCGTAGTCGCTCCAGCTTTGATAGCGCGCCACGTCCGGGTGGCTGCGGTAGGCGGTAAAGTGGGGCAGATCGTCGGCCGTGAACGGGCGCAGGATCAGCCTGGGGGTCAGCAGAGGCAAAGGGCGCATTGTTTTTCCTTATCAGCGCATTAGGGCTACCGGCAGTGTAGCCCAGCACCGAGAGGCGGGCTGCGTAAATTGAGCTGTGGCGGAAAAGCGGAAATGCCGGTTCAGGCGAACCGGCAGGGGTATTATCGGCGGGCGGCAGCCTGACGCAGGCGCTCGACCGGGCCTTGTTGAAAATCGAATGAGGGAGCTTCCTGCCGTGCCAGCCCCTGGCGCACGATGGCCTTAACCGTTTGGCTGGCGGCAAGATCTTTTCCGGCGATCTGTTCGGCGATGCGCAGTGCTTCTTCCCGGGCCGTCCCCTCGCTGATACGGGAAATGGCGCCGTGTGATAACGCCTCCTGCGCATCGACGATTCTGCCGGTCAGCAGCCAGTCGAGCGCGACATAGGGAGAAACTCGCGCCGGCAAGCGCGCGCACCCGCCTTGTGCGGCGACCAATCCGAGCCCGGTTTCGGGGAAGCTGAAGCGTGCGCCCTGGCCAGCGACGATCAGATCGCAGGCCAGGGCGAGCTCAAAGCCACCTCCGTAAGCGATGCCATCAACGGCGGCGATGATCACCTTGGCGATCTGTGCATGGATCAGCCCGCCAAACCCCTCCGGCGTGACAATGGGCAGTTCACCCTGATGAAAGGCGTTGATATCCATGCCGGCGGAAAATACCGCCGGTTGACCGGCCAGGACGATCGCGCGCACCGAGTCATCGTTATCTGCCTGCCGCAGGTAGGTGCGGATCAGCTCGGCCATCTGCAGGTTGATGGCGTTCTTTTTTTTCGGCCGATTGAGGGTGATGACCGCAACCTGCTCGCCATGGCGCTCATAAAGCACCGGGAGGGCTTCATTCATTGTTGGTCTCTCCCCGGAAAAACAGCAGCGTCAGCAGCAGGGCGATGGCGCCGAGCGGCAGCGAAAACAGCGGCAGGTAATGGGCCGGCAGCGCGTAGAGCGTCAGGCCGCCCAGCATGCCGCCCGCCGCGATGCCGGCGTACAGCACCGAGCTGTTGAGCGACACGGTCAGCGCGCCAAAGCGTTTCGACAGCGACAACAGGTGATGTTGGATCGGCACCAGATACATCCAGCCGGTAATGCCCCAGACCAGGAAGATGGCCAGTACCCACCAGGGGGAAGTGACATTAAAGGCCAGCAGAAACAGGGACAGCGTCTGGAGCGCCACGGAAAACAGCAGCACAAACTTGCTGCCGAGGGCATCGGTTAACGCACCGGAGGCAAAATTGCCGATCACCGCGCCAATACCGAACACCAGCAGCGCGAGGGGCAGAATCGCCTGCGGGCCGAACTGGGTGTTTTTCAGCAAGACGCTGACGTAGCTATAGACGATGTGTTCAGAGCAAACGGCAAAAAAGGTGATCAGCAGCGTAGTCAGCACCGCCTTTTGCCGCAGCGGGGCGAGCCGCTCTTTCAGCGAATGCTTGCCCGGTGGCGCAATGGCGCGCAGCGCCAGCGAAAGGCCCAGCAGCGCAATTGCCCCCAACAGGGCGATGAACAGGAATATTTCACGCCAGCCGATCAGTTTGGCGAGAAAGGTACCGAATGGAATACCGAGCGCAATAGCCAACGTCATGCCCCCATAGACGATGGAAATGGCCAGGCCGCGGCGTTTTTCCGCTACCAGCCCCACCGCAGCGGCGGCGGCCTGCGGCGTGTAACAGGCCGCTCCCAATGCGGCCAGCACTCTGCCGAACGAGATCTGCAGGTAGCTGGTGGCCCAGGCGCAGGCCAGATTGCCGGCGATGAACAGCACCAGCGCCAACTGCAGGATATGCTTGCGGTTGACGTTGCCGAGCAGCCAGGCGGTCAGTGGCGCGAACAGCATATAAGCCAGTGCGAATACCGATATCAACTGCCCCGCTTGCGCGGGGCTGACGGCAAAGGTATCGGAAATGTCACTGAGCACGCCGGCCACGATAAAGGCGTCGGTGCCGATGGCGAACGTACCGGTCGCCATTAGACAGAGCGTGACCAGATGGCCGTTATAATCCGCTAACTTCATCCTGCCCTCCGCAGATCGTTCGCTGTCCAGACCCGTCCCAGCGCCGCCAGGAACGTCTCCACGTCGGCATGGGAGTGCGCCGAGGTTGGCGTTACCCGCAGCCGCTCGCTGCCTGCGGGCACCGTCGGCGCATTGACCGGCTGCACGTAAATATCATGCTCATCGAGCAGTACTTTGCTGATGTGTTTGTTGCGGTGCGGATCGCCGACCCGCAGCGGCAGGATATGGCTGTCGGCCGACACCAGCGGAATGCCGGCTGCGCGCAGACCGGTTTTCAGGTGATCGACGATCGCCAGCAGGTGCTTGCGCTGGGTGTCATGCTCCAGGTTGTATTTAAAACTGGCCAGCGCGGCGGCCACCACCGGCGCCGGTGACGAGGTGCTGAAGACGAATGCCGGGGCCCAGCTGCGCACCGCCTCCACCACCGAGCGGGGGGCGGCGATATAGCCGCCCGCCGCACCGTAAGACTTGCCGAAACCGCCCTGAATAATGGTGATTTTATCCAGCAGGCCCAGCTGTTCGGCGTAGCCCAGCCCCCGTTCGCCATAGACGCCGGCGGAGTGGATCTCGTCGAGATAGGTCAGCGCCTGATACTGTTCCGCCAGCGCCACGATCTGTGCCAGGGGAGCGAAGTCACCGTCCATGGAATACAGCGACTCGAAGGCGATCAGCTTTGGCCGCGCCGGATCGGCGGCCTGCAGCAGCTCGGCGAGGTGTGCCACATCGTTGTGGCGGAAGATCTTTTTCTCCGCCTTGCTGTAGCGGATCCCGTAAATCATCGAGGCGTGATTCAGCTCGTCGGAGAATACGATCAGATCGGGAATGGCGTCGCACAGGGTGGATAAGGTGGCGTCGTTGGCGCCGAAACCGGTAGTGAACAGCAGCGCCGACTCTTTGCCGTAAGCGCTGGCCAGCAGCGTTTCCAGCTCGCTGTGGTAGACCGAGGTGCCGGAAATGCTGCGGGCGCCGCAGGTGCCCAACCCGACCCGGTTAACCGCTTCGGTGGTGGCCAGCAGCACTTTGGGGTGGTGGCTCATCGCCAGATAGTCATTCGAGCACCAGACGTTGAGACGGCGCTCACCTTGGTGTCCGTGGCTGGTGGCCCAGGGTTTGTCCTGTACGCCACGTTCAAGGTTGAGGAACTCGCGAAAACGCCCCTGTTTTTTGGTTTCCGCCAGCTTTTCTTCAAGAATGTTCAGTACGCTCATCGCATATTCCTTGTGTTAAACGGCTTTAAGATTTAATGACAGACCCTGGCCGACGCCGACGCACATCGTCACCAATGCGTTGCTCGCCTGTCGGTCGCGTAATTCCAGCGCCGCCGACAGCACCAGGCGCGCACCGGACATCCCCAATGGATGACCGAGCGCGATGGCGCCGCCGTTCGGGTTAACCCGCGCGTCGTTGGCGTCGATACGCCAGTGTTTCAGCGCCGCCAGGACCTGTGAGGCGAACGCTTCGTTAATCTCGATGATGTCGAAGTCGTTCAAGGTGAACCCGCCGCGCTGCAGTAAGCGCTCCGTGGAGGCGATCGGCCCCAGCCCCATCAGCGCAGGTTCAACCCCGGCGGCCGCGCTGTCGCCGATCTCCGCCAGAGGTTGCCACCCCTGACGCTTCACGTAGCGCCCGGAAGCCAGCAGCAGCACGGCGGCGCCGTCGTTGATGCCGGAAGCGTTGCCTGCCGTGACTGAACCGCCGGCGGAGAACGCCGGTTTCAGCGTCTGCAACTGTTGCAGCGTGCTGAGCCGGGGAAACTCGTCCTGCGCGAATGTGCGGGTCGTTTTACGATCCGCCGGCACGTCTACGGGCGTGATTTCCCGCGCCAGCCGGCCGCTGTCGATCGCCCGGCGGGCCTTTTGCTGCGAGGCCAGCGCGAACAGATCCTGTTCCTCGCGTGAGATATGCTGCCGTTGAGCCACGTTTTCCGCCGTGATGCCGAGTGGATCGCTACCGTAGCGCTCCGCCAGCCGCGGATTAACAAAGCGCCATCCCAGCGTGGTGTCGTACAGCTTTACCCCCTTATCGAACGGCGTTTCGCTCTTGCTCAGCACATAGGGCGCGCGGCTCATGCTTTCCACGCCACCGGCCAGAATCAGTTCGCTAAGGCCGCTGCGGATTTTTGCCGCGGCGTAGATCACGGCATCCAACCCGGAGGCGCAAAGGCGGTTGAGGGTGATGGCCGGCACCGACGGATCCAGTCCGGCAAGCAGCGCCGCCATGCGGGCGACATTGCGGTTGTCCTCGCCGGCCTGGTTGGCGCAGCCCAGAACCACTTCGTCCAGGCTCGCTTCCGCCGCCGGATGGCGCTGCAGCAGACTGCGAATGATCGTTGCCGCCATGTCGTCGGGGCGGGTATGCGCCAGGCTGCCACCATAGGTGCCGATCGCCGTGCGCGTGCCGTCGATCAGATAAACGCCGTCATCTTGAATGCTCATCATTAATCCTTAAGGCGTGGTCGTCAGCGCCGGTTGCGCGGCGTGCAGAAGGGTGTAATGCGGCGCATAGCGCGCCGCGTGCAGCAGCTGCGCCAGGTTGCTCAGCGTCGTCATGACGTTTTTTTCCCCCAGGCTATCGAGCCAGCCAAAAATGCCATCGGCGTAGTTAACGCCGGCGACGGCGGCAACATCGATGTCTTCCCGGCTGCAGACGCCGCTTTCCACCATGATCACCGACTCGTTGATCAGGCTGCTGAGGACGCGGGCGACGATCAGCGCCGGGGAATCCTTGATAAATTCAACCTGCGGGATTGCCGTGTGCAGCAGGCGTAAAAACAGCGCTTTATTGGCCGCAGAGGCGTGGCGGCTGTGGGCTGCCACCAGATACGCCGTGTCGGCGTAATTCAGGGCGACATCGACCACAAAGGCATCCGCCGCCGTCTGCTCGGCCAGCTGGTTTGCCGTGCGGCCATCGGTGATGCTGATGGTGAAAGCGTCATTGATCCGGACGGCCGGCCCCAGGCCCGGCAATGCTGGCCGTTGTTCCACGCGCAGCCGTGGCCACTGAAGCGCGGCCCGCTGTTGTAACAGGGTAAAAAAAGGGTGTTCGCCGTAAACGTGCAGCGTCTCAATGTCTGCATCGGTGGCGGCCATCACCGGCGGGGCGTTTTCTTCGGCGGCAAAATAGGAGCGGCCGTTCTTTTTTCCCAACAAACCGGCATCGACCAGCGAACGCTGCAGGTGGCCGGGGGTATAGCGCGCGTCGTATTGCATGTCCTGCCAGATTTGCCGGCTGACCTGATAGTTGATGTCTTGGCCGATAAAATCGGTCAGCTCGAGCGGCCCCATGCGAAAGTGCCCGCCGGCCTTGAGGGCACGGTCGATCTGCGGCGCGCGCGCCACGTGTTCTTCCAATAGGCGGAACCCTTCCAGGTAGTAGGGGCGGGCCATGCGGTTGACGATAAACCCCGGCGTGGCCTGGCAGACGACATCGCGTTTCCCCAACGTGGCCACCAGTTGACGACAACGCTCCGTGGTGGCGTATGCGGTAAAGTAGGCCGGGATGATTTCAATCAGTTTCATCAGCGGCGCGGGGTTGAAAAAGTGCAAACCGATAAACCGCTCGCTGTGCGTCACTGCGGTTGCCAGCTTATTTAGCGACAGTGAGGAGGTATTGGTGGCGATCAGCGTGTCGGGCTTGACTGCCGCGGCGATGGCCGCCAGCACCTCAAGTTTGGTTTGCTCTTGCTCGGCGATGGTTTCTATCACCAGCTCGCTGTCGGCAATGGTCTCAAACGCCGAGGTGAACACCAGATTGGCCAGCACCGCGCCTTTATCCTGCAGCGCGATCTTGCCCTGTTCGACTTTCTTGTTCAGGTCTAGCTCGATATATTCGCGAGCCTGATTGAGGGTATTGCCGTTGCGATTATAAAGCACCGTGCGAATGCCTTTTTGTGCGAAAAGATAAGCGATGCCTCTGCCCATCGTTCCCGCGCCGATAATCGCAGCCGACTGAATTGCTGCATTACTTTCTGCCATAGAAAATCCCCGTCACTGTATGCCATGCGAAATTCGCAAATGCTTATTATCTCTTTGGATTTACGGCGGCACTGGGTGCCTGTCTGGAAAGTAATTGGCGGTGTCCTGGCTGTCTAACGGTAGAAATGACAGGTTTACGTGCCGAGGAGATTATGCTATTCGCGTAGTTTTCCTGTTCGGGGAAATAAAAAGGCTTATTTTAAAGGGAATAGCTGTTTTCGTTATAGCGTTGGTATTTTTTATTATATGAAACGGCTACTGGCGCCGGGCGACGATATTCTATAGTGAGTTTGACCTATCGATAAATCGGCATCGCTATCTGGAGAACCTGCGTTATGGATACCCGCACTCAACGGCTCATGGCGGAGGTGATTGGCAGCCTGGCCGATCGCGAATGCTTTCTGACGCAGCTGGAGCCCTGCGCCGAGGCGTTGGGGTTTGATTACTTCTCCTACATCGTGTTTTCCTGTTATCCGGCCAGCCGCCCCAAGATGCTGATCGAAGGGAATTTTTCAGCGAATTATCTCGAGGACTATCGGCGGCAGCGGGTGTATTTGCAGGATCCGGTTATTGAGCGCGCTCACCATTCCACGCTGCAGTTCCAGTGGGACGAAAGCTTTTATCACGAGCGGCCGACGCTTTGGCGGCGTATGGCGCAATTCGGCCTGTGCGCCGGTTGGTCGCAGTCGGTCAAGGATTGCTATGGCCGGCTGGGGATCCTGACGTTTGCCGGTAAAGCGCTACCCGAGCAAACGCCGCAAGCGCGCGCAGTAAATGAAACTTTTTTCCTTTGGCTGGCGCAAACCGCCCATAAAACGCTGCGTGAAGCCTTGATTTCGGTGAACGACGACGCGATAAAATACGTGCTGACGCTGCGCGAAAAAGACATTTTACGCTGGTGCAGCGAAGGGAAAACGGCGGAAGAAATCGCGCTGTTGATGGGGGTGAGCGAGCGCACGGTCAATTTCCATATCGGCAACTCGATTAAAAAACTTTCTGTCGCCAATAAGACTGCCGCCACCGCCAAAGCGGTTTATTTACAGCTGATTTAATCTCGAGTAATAAATAATTAAGCGCCTATTCGTTATCGGCGTGATGTTTATATTTTGTTAAATTAAAAACTATCCTTATCAGTATTTACCCCCGATCACAAAAGCATGATAAAGCGATTCACCGCGGCCGCGCGCGGCAGTACTCTGTAGGCACCCGGTTTACATAGAAAGGATGTGATATGTACAAGACTATTTTAGTGCCGATCGATATTGAAGAGGACCTGTTGACCGAGCATGCGCTGAAGCATGTGGAATATTTGGCGAAGATGTCCGGCGCTAAAGTGCACTTCTTCCATGCGCTGCCGGATGCCTCGGCGTTTGTTACTGCCTATTCGTTCGGTCTCAAGGAGTTTGAGAATCAGGCGGAAGTGAAGGCGGTGGATAAACTGAAGAAAATCATGTCCGAAATCGATCTGCCGTTGGATCGCCTCAATTACACCGTCAGCTTCGGTTCCGCGCGCGATCAGGTGTTGGAACTGGCGGAAGAGATCGATGCCGATCTGATCATCATCGGTTCGCGTCGCCCGAGCGTGAAAACCTATCTGCTGGGGTCTAACGCCGCCGCTATCGTTCGTCATGCCAATATTTCGGTGATGGTGGTCAGATAATCCGTCTCCGTTTTCGGGTGCGTTCTGTAGTTGCCTGTCGACTGCAGAGCGTGCCTGGTGTTTTATTGCCATCTCAGCTTGAGCTGCTACGATTTTAGCTGACGTTTTTATGCCGACCGGGCCACCGGCCTTGCGCGTATTCTTCATTTCAGCCAGAAGAGGGGCAGCTATGCCATTAGAAGTCGATGGGATTATCAGGGGCGATCGGGGCAGTGAACCGAGCCGTTGGCAACATGCGTCAACCAAACCGCTTATCACGCTGACCTGGCATCACACCATTCCCTGGAACTGTTTGCGTAATGTCTGGAATGGTTTGGTGGCGGGGCAGCATTGGGACGCGCTGGACGAGTTTATGAACCTTATCGGTGTGCCAAACCGCGCCGAAGTGCTCAAACAGATCAAGAATAAAAACCTGCAGGATCGCGATGGATTACACACTCTGGTGACCTGGCAAGGATGGAATATCGTCGAGGGGCCAGGTAATGAGTACCGCGCGCAGGGGGACGATCCCGGTGAAAACTTCGACGGTTGGTCGGGTAAGGGGATGAGCACTAATCAGCAAGCGACGCTGCAGCAGGTCAACGTGTTGTATCAGGTGATGGCGCCGCTGGGAAGCCGTGCGCTGGACGCCGCCAGACAGGCGCCGTCCATTACCGCCGAGGAAGCGGACGTCTTGCAACGGACGATTAAACAGACCCGCCCAACGTTGCGAGGAAAGGAACCGATCCGGTGGCAAGAAGACATGTGGCATCAGGTGCAGCCGGGTAAAGAGGCGAAACACTTCGCTCGCTGGGACACCAAACCGGTGTGGCGCAAGCGCCTGCACAGCGATCTGGCTCAGGCAGGATAAGTCTCTCCCCGCGCCGGATTGCCGGCGCGGGGGAATCAATCCGGTGCTAATCGCACAGCGCCACGATTTCGTCGTACAACGTCCTGGGAATTTTCACGCCGTCTTGTTCGCTCTGGCGCCGCTGCCGATAACGGCGTTCGCCGGGGATGCGTGCGCCTTGCGCCAGCATATCGGCAAACATCGCCTCTGCGCTGGCGAAATATTTCGCCTTATCCGCACCGAGAAAACGCTCAGGATCCAACGCGATGATCAGCTCACCGCCGTAAGGCGACGAACCGGAACCGTCGTCGTAGGCCAGCGATTCCTTGCTGGTCATATCGCCGATCAGCGGCCCTGCCAACAATTCAACCATCGCCGCCAGCGCCGAGCCCTTATGTCCGCCGAAGGTCAGCATCGCGCCCTCCAACACGCTGGCGGCATCGGTGGACGGATTGCCTGCCTCATCAATGCCCCAGCCTTCAGGCAGCGGGGTGCCTGCTCGGCGGTGTAATTCGATTTCGCCGCGCGCCGCCGCACTGGTGGCCATGTCGAACAAAAACGGCGGCCGATCCGGGCGCGGCCAGCCGAAGGCGATGGGGTTGGTGCCGAACAGCGGGCGCGAACCGCCGGCCGGCGTCACCCACGCATGGCTGGGCGTGCAGGCCAAGGCCACCAACCCCTGCTCGGTCAGCGGTTCGATATCGGCCCACAACGCGGAGAAGTGCACGCAGCGGTTGATCGCCAGCGCGGCGATACCGTTGGCTCGCACCTTCTCGATAAAGGCCGGCAGAGCGGTGCGGTAGGCCAGCAGGGAAAACGCGCCGCCGGCGTCGGCACGCAAGATGGCCGGTGCCTGGTCGAGCAACCTGGGCATTGCATCGGCAGAAACCTTGCCTGCCCGCAGCGATCGCACACAGCCCAATAGTCGGTACAGCCCGTGCGAAGCGCAGCCGTCGCGTTCGCCCTGGGTGACATTTTGAGCTACCGCCTCGGCATGCGCCTGATTGAAACCGTTGCTGCGCAGTGCGCGCAACGTCAGTTGATAAGCCTGTTCCAGCGACAGAACGTGCATGGATGTCATTTCGATGTCCTCCCTGGGTTCATTCTTCTTCATCGCCGATAAAATTGGCCTGGGGTAAACAGGTATAGGCGCCCCAGTAGTAAACCGCCAGCGCAATCACCGCCATGGTGAGGGTGTCCCACGGGTGGGCAATGGCGCCGATGCCGCCGAAGCTGCTGAGGTAGGAGAGTGCGATCACCAGCGCATAGAAGACGATCAGCCACAGCGAGGACCAAATTTGCTGTCGGAGGCTAACGGCGTGGGTCGGCACCTGATTCTTGAACAGGATGTAGATGAAGAACATCAGGATCTGCAAGCCGAGCAGCCAGGAAACGGTATCCCAGCCGGACCAGAAGACCATCAGCGCCGAAATGATAAACGACAGCGGGCCGAGCACGCAGAAAGCGCGCACCCGGAACGGACGCGGCATATCGGGCGCATTGCGCCGCAGCCCGGCGGCGGTGACCGGGGCGATGGCGTAGCTCAGCACCAGCGCGGCGGACACCACGCCGATCAGCTTTTCCCACGACGGGAACGGCAGCGTCCAGAATACCGAGAGAGCGAAGGTCAGCCACAGCGCCGGGCGGGGAATGCCGGACTCGCCATCCACCCGGGTGAACAGTTTGAAGAAGGTGCCGGCGCGCGCCCAACCGTAGATCACGCGAGGCGTGGTGTTCATATAGATGTTGCCGGTGCCGCTCGGCGAAACGATCGCGTCGCTGACCACCAGAAATGCCAGCCATCCCATGCCCAGCGTGATGGCGATATCGCGGAACGGCAGGGAGAACTGTTGGCTGATGCCGGCCCAGCCGCCGCTCAGCATCTCGCTGGGGATACTGCCGAGAAACGCTATCTGCAGCAGCACATAGATGATGGTGGACAGCACCACCGACAGGATAAGCGCGATGGGAATGGTGCGTTGCGGCCTTTGCACCTCGCTGGCGACCGAAATGATCGGCGTCAGGCCGAGGTAGGCGAAGATGATGCCACCGGCGGAAATGGCGGCCTCAACCCCGGCTGAACCGAAGGGGGCAAAGCCCTGGCTGTGCAGGTTTTCCGGTTTGAAAAAGCTGAACAACACCACGATCACCAGCAGCGGCACCAGAAACTTCAGCACGCTAATCAGGTTATTGGATTTAGCGAAGGTTTTGACGCTGTAATAGTTGAGCGCGAAGAAAAAGCACAGCAGCGCCAGCTGCACCAGCCAGCCGATCGGCGTAGGGTCGCCGGAACCCGGCTGGCTGAGGAACGGGAACCAGGCGGCGGCGTATTGCCGGGCTGCGACGACTTCGATGGCAATCAGGCTGGAGAAGGCGATCAGCGTGATAAACCCCAGCAGATAACCCATCAGTTCGCCGTGCGAGAACACCGGATAGCGAATGATGCCACCGGCGCGCGGCAGGGCGGCGCCCAGCTCGCAGTAAACGATACCGAGCAGCAGTACCGCCAGGCCGCCGATCAGCCAGGAATAGATGCCGGCCGGGCCGGCGATGGAGGAGACATGGCTGGCGGCGAACAGCCAACCGGAGCCGAATATGGCGCCCAGACCGATGAACGTCAGATCGGTGAGCGTAAGCTGCTTCTTGAATTTGCCTTGGGTTGTCATGGTATTACCCTTTTGTTATTGAGTGGCAGGCAGATGCGGCCGGGCTAATTTTGGGCAGGTGAAATCAGGGGATCTCGGGTGAAAACGCCGTTCACCAGCCGCAGCAGGTTGAGCGGGTTGGCGTCCTGCAGCAGTGGCGGCAACAGCGCCGCAGGGGTGTTTTGCAAACAGACCGGCCGCAGGAAACGTTCGATGGCCAACGTGCCGACCGAGGTGCCGCGTGCGTCGCTGGTCGCCGGGTAGGGGCCGCCGTGCACCATGGCGTCGCACACTTCTACCCCGGTCGGATACCCGTTGAACAGCACCCGGCCGGCTTTGCGTGCCAACAGTGCCGTCAGCCCGGCGGCCATATCGAGATCGCCGTCATCCGCCAGCAGCGTAGCGGTCAGCTGACCTTGCAATGCCGCCAGCGCCGCATGCAGCTGCACTTCGCTATCTACCGCGACGAGGATGCTGGCCGGGCCGAAGACCTCCTGTTGCAGCAGTGGATCGGCCTGCAGCAGCAGTGCCTCCTCCGCTTGATACAGCTGTGCCGTCGCCCGATGAGGGGGCGTTTCACTGCGGCCCGCCAGACGGCGCATACCCGGGTGCGCATCGAGGGCTGCCACCCCGTGACGGTAATGCTCCAGCGTACCGGTATTCAGCATCGGCTGCGGCTCGGCGGCGTTGACCAAGGCGCTCATCGCTTCGGCCAGCCGATCGAAGGCGCCGCCGCGCAGCGCGACGATCACGCCGGGCTTGGTGCAGAACTGACCGCAGCCGAGCGTAAAGGAAGAGACCAGTTCCTGCGCGATGTGCTGCCCGCGCCGCGCCAGCGCCTGTGGCAGGATCACTACCGGGTTGATGCTCGACATTTCGGCGAAGACCGGGATAGGTTGAGGGCGTTGCATCGCCAGATCGAAGAGCGCTCGACCGCCTTGCAGCGAGCCGGTGAATCCCACGGCCTGAATCGCCGGATGTTGTACCAGGTCGGCTCCCACGCGGTTGCCGAAGATCATGTTGAAGACGCCGGCAGGCATCCCCGTGCGATTCCGGGCGCGCTCGATCGCCTGAGCGGTCAGCTCGGCCGTGATCATATGGCCGCTGTGCGCCTTGAACACGACCGGGCAGCCGGCGGCGAGCGCGGCGGCGGTATCGCCACCCGCAGTGGAGAACGCCAGCGGGAAGTTGCTGGCACCGAATACCGCCACCGGGCCGAGCGCCGTGCGGTATTGACGCAGATCGGGGCGCGGCAGGGGGGAGCGTTGCGGCAGCGCGCAGTCGATGCGTACGCCCTCGACGTCGCCGCGCCGCAGTAGCGTAGCGAATAGACGCATCTGGCCGCTGGTTCTGGCGCGTTCGCCGCTCAACCGCGCCGGCGGCAAGGCGGTTTCCTGCATGGCTAAGGCGAAGAAATCCTCATCCAACGCGTCTAACTCCTCGGCAATGGCGTCGAGAAAGTTCGCGCGCTGTTCCGCGCTGAGCTGCGAATAAGGTGCAAAGGCCGCGGCGGCAGCTTCTGCGGCGGCGGCTGTTTCTGCCGCCGTGGCCTGGTGGAAGCGGTAGCCGGTCGGCTGACCGTCGTCGGCGCGCAGGCTGAGCAGCGCCGCTTCCCCTGCGGCGCGGCGCTGGCCGCCGATAAATTGTTGGCCGCTGATGGCGGCATAGCGAGCGTTGGGCATCGGTTCCCCTCGGTAGAGAAAGCATGACGCCCGGCATGGCCGGGCGATGAAGGCGTTACAGGCCGACGTTCGGCAGCACAGGGCGAGTGGCCAGCGCTTTATCGATCACGGCGTTGATCTCGGTGAGCGTTTTGCCCTGCAGCGCCAGGCGCGGCGGACGAGTGACGGCGCTGCCGCGGCCGACCCGCTGTTCGCAGAGTTTGATGCACTGCACCAGATCGGGGCGGGCATCGAGGTGCAGCAGTGGCATAAACCAGCTGTACAGCGCCAACGCTTCCTCATAGCGTTTTTCCTTCGCCAGCCGGAACAGCGTTTCTCCTTCGCGCGGGAAGGCATTGGACATGCCGGAGATCCAGCCTTGCGCACCAACGGCGAGGCTTTCCAGCACCACATCGTCCAACCCGGCAAACAGCACGAAGCGATCGCCGACTTCGTTGCGCAGATCGATAAAGCGGCGGGTGTCGCCCGACGAGTCTTTGAAGCACACGATATTTTCGCAGTCGACCAGCGAGGTCAGGATGTCTGGCGTGACGTCATTTTTGTAAATGGGAGGATTGTTGTAGACCATGATCGGCAGATCGGTCGCGCCGGCGACGCTGCGGAAGTGCGCGGCGGTTTCGTGCGGCTTGGCGGAGTAGACCAGCGCCGGCATCACCATAATCCCGTCGACGCCGGCCTTTTGCGCTTCACGCGCCATGTTCTGCGCGAAGGCGGTGGTGAACTCGGCGATGCCAGCGATCACCGGCACTTTACCGTCGGCGGCGTCTCTCGCCACTTCGATCACCGCCAGCTTCTCTTGCACCGTCATTGAGGTGTTTTCACCGACGGTGCCGCACACCACCAGGCCGGAGACGCCGTCGCGCACCAGGTTTTTGATCACCGTATGGGTGGCATCGAGGTCCAGAGAGAAATCGTTGCGGAACTGGGTCGTCACCGCCGGGAATACGCCGCTCCAGCTTATGGCTTTATGGCTCATCGTGTTTGTCCTGTCGTCCGAAAGTGTTAATGAAAAGTGAATCTTTGGTAAGGCTCACCGACAGATTGACCGGTATTGCGTGGGGAGGCTTGACGCTTTTCACCGATTGCCGCGACGAAATTGGCACAATGGCGCCGAAAAGCGGACGTGAAAAAACCGGGCCCGGTACACCGTGAAAAGAGGAGGGTTAACCAGATAAATCAGCGCATTAAGCGGAAAGCGTCAGGCGGAAATCGCGCGGCGTAGAGCCGGTCATCGCTTTGAATTGACGGCTGAAGGCGCTGTGATCGGTGTAGCCGCACAGCAGCGCGATGTCGGTGATCGGCAGATCGCCGGCCAGCAGTTCCGTGGCCTTTTCCAACCGCACTTTGTGGATCATCTGGCGCGGGGTGAGGTGGAAGATACGTTTGCAGTAGCGTTCGATCTGCGCCACCGACAACCCGGTCAGCGCCGTCAACTCTTCAAGCGCGATCGGTCGGGCGTAGTGGCGGCGGATATGCACGTCGATCGCCGCCAGCCGTTGGTAGGCCGGGTGATTGGCCCTGGCCTCCTGCAGATCGTGAGAAATACCCGCCATACCGATGATTTTTCCCTGCGCGTCGTACAGCGCCAGCTTTTGCGTCAGGCACCAGCCGGTTTCTCGGGCATTGTACAGGTGCATCTCCAACTGATCCTGGATCAGCACGCCGTGGCGCAATACCCGCAGATCCTGCTCGGTGTAGCCGGATCCGAGCTGAGCGGGAAAAACGTCGGCGGAGGTCTTGCCCAGCAGCGGCGTGACGGTTTTGAAACCGCAGCGCCTGGCCAGCGTCAGGTTGGCCAGCAGGTAGCGAGCCTGGGCGTCTTTGATAAAGAACACCACGTTGGGGATCGCGTTCAGCAGTGGCGCGATCAGCGCCAGCGTATTCAGCAGATCGCGCAGGTTGTTCGGGCGCTGTTGCGCCAGTCCGTCGCACAGGCGCGACAGATGTTCGACGGCGAAAACGTCCTCCTGCTCCGGCAGCGCCACAAGCGAAGGCGGCGAGAGAGAAACCGGAGGCTGATAGTCTGAGGTGGATCGCATAACAGTCCCTTTTCGGTCGTTAGCCGGAAAAACAGGCGGGCCAGGTTGGCGCTTTCGCATCAATATTAACTTTTATGTAACGAAGCAAGCGCTATTTCCGGCCGGCTGCCAAATATGCGGATTGCCGCATACTTTTGCCGGGCGGTGTTTGGCAGTTGCTTGAAAACTGCGGCGTTTCTCGCTACACAAAGGTTTAGCATGAAAATAACAATATGATAAATAAGTCATTGTTATGGCATTCGCTAAGCGCATACCCGCGACGCGTCAGGCCTGACTTTTGTCACTGTGCTGATTTCTTCATTCGCCGCGCCGAAACGCATCAAGCCGTCATGCTCACATTCGTTCAGGCTAATGCCATTGGTAACATCTCATTAACTCAGGAGACGCCGATGGCACTTTCTGCGCATATCGCCGCTTTGCGGGCGATCGATTCTCATACCGGCGGAGAGCCGACCCGTCTGATCGTGGAAGGTTTTCCCGATCTCGGCGAGGGCAGCATGGCGGAACGGCGGGCGCATTTCGCGCAACATTATGACGATTGGCGCTGCGCGGTGATGCTCGAACCGCGCGGCAATGACGTGCTGGTGGGGGCGTTGCTGTGTCGCCCCTGTTCGCCACAGGCCACCGCCGGGGTGATCTTTTTTAACAACAGCGGCTATCTGGGCATGTGCGGGCACGGCACTATCGGGCTGATTGCTTCGCTGGCGCACCTGGGGCGCATCCACGCCGGGCGCCATCTGATCGAGACCCCGGTCGGCCCGGTAAACGCCACGCTGCATGACGACGGCAGCGTCACGGTAGAGAACGTGGCGGCTTATCGTTACCGCCGCCAGGTGCGGCTTGAGGTTGCGGGTTACGGGCCGGTGACGGGTGACATCGCCTGGGGCGGCAACTGGTTCTTCCTGATCGGTGAGTCGCCGTTGCCCATCGATAAACGAAATCTGGAGGCGTTGACCGCGTTCACCTGGGCGGTGCGGCAGACGTTGGAACAGGCGGGCATCCGCGGTGAAGACGGCGGAGCGATAGACCATATCGAACTGTTCGGTGACGATCCGCAGGCCGACAGCCGCAGTTTCGTGCTGTGCCCCGGCAAAGCCTATGATCGTTCTCCGTGCGGCACCGGCACCAGCGCCAAACTGGCGTGCCTGGCGGCTGACGACAAGCTGCCACCGGACACGCAGTGGCGGCAGGCCAGCGTGATCGGCAGCGAATTTCAGGCCTACTATCGCCGGAATGGCGATCGCATTACCCCCTTTATTCGCGGGCAGGCCTATGTGTGCGCCGATAGCCAACTGCTGCTCGACGAACGCGATCCCTTTGTCTGGGGAATACGCTGATGGGCGCTGAGCGGGGAGCCGATGTCATCGTGATCGGCGCCGGCATCATCGGCGCTGCCTGTGCCTGGCGGCTGGCGCGGGAAGGTTATCGTGTCTCGGTAGTGGACGATCGCCGCGCCGGCGCCACCGCCGCCGGCATGGGGCATCTGGTGTGCATGGACGATAATCCGGCCGAGCTGGCGTTGAGCGCTTATTCGCTGCGGTTATGGCGTGAAGTGACGGGGCGCATGCCGCAAGCGTGTGCCTGGCGCGACTGCGGTACGCTATGGCTGGCGGATAAAGCGGATGAAATGGCCATCGCCGAGCAAAAGCGGGCGCGGCTGGCGGAGCAGGGCGTGGCTGCGGAGCTGCTGACGGCGGAGCAGATCGCCGCCATGGAACCGATGCTGCGGCACGGCTTGGCCGGTGGGCTGCGGGTGCCGGGCGACGGCATTCTGTATGCGCCGCTCGCGGCTCGCTGGCTATTGGCCGATGGTGGTGCGGCGATCGACGTGGTGCATGGCGAAGCGGCAGTGCTGGAAGAGGGGGCCGTGCGGTTGGCGGACGGCAGGCACTTGGCTGCGCCGCTGGTGGTCCTGGCCTGCGGCCTTAGGGCCAATAGCCTATTGCCGCAGACTTTGCTGCACGCCAAGAAGGGCCATCTGGCGATCACCGATCGCTACCCGCCTCGGGTGCGGCATCAGTTGGTGGAGCTGGGATATGGCGCCAGCGCGCATGCCAGCGACGGCACGTCGGTGGCATTCAATGTGCAGGCACGGCCCACCGGGCAATGGTTGATCGGCTCTTCCCGCCAGTTCGACGCCGTCGATCCGGCGTTGGACATGCCGCTGTTGGCGGCAATGCTCACGCGTGCGCAGCATTTCTTGCCCGCATTGGCGCAGATGAACATCATTCGCTGCTGGACGGGGCTGCGCGCAGCCTCTGCTGACGGGCTGCCGCTGTTAGGCGCGCATCCGCGGCATTCCTGGCTGTGGCTGGCGCTGGGGCACGAGGGATTGGGCGTCACGACTGCCCTCGGCAGCGCCGCGCTGATTACTGCGCAGATCGGCCGGCAAACGCCGGAAATTGACGATTCCCCGTATTTGGCGGCGCGGGCGTTAGCCGCCGAGGAGCTGCCTGCATGAATGAAAGACAAAATATGCTCTCGTTGAGTATCGATGGAGAGCTCCGGCGGGTACCGGTTGGCCTCAGCGTTGCTGCGGCACTCAGCCTGTGTGGTGACGATCGTTGTCGGTTATCTGTTTCACACCAACCGCGCGCCCCCTTTTGCGGCATGGGCGTCTGTCAGGAGTGCCGGGTGAACGTTAACGGTCTGCGTCGCCTGGCGTGCCAAACGCTGTGCCAAGCCGGCATGCGCATTGAGAGGTGCGATGATGAGTAACTTCGACTGTGAGGTGCTGATCGTCGGTGCCGGTCCGGCCGGAATGGCGGCGGCGCTGGCCGCGGCGGAAAGTGGTGGCCAGGTGCGAATGATTGATGATAATCCGCATCCCGGTGGGCAAATCTGGCGCGATGGACCGCAGGTGGCGTTGCCTGAAACGGCGAACCGCTATCGACAGGCGGTGGCGACGAAGGAAAATATTGCGCTGCAGACCGGCTGCAAGCTGGTGGCGCAGTGTGGCGCTAAGCGATTGGCCTATGAAGACGCCGAAGGCTGCGGCGTGATTCGCTATCAGAAGCTGATTTTATGCAATGGCGCGCGTGAACTGTTGTTGCCGTTTCCCGGCTGGACACTGCCGGGGGTGACCGGCGCCGGTGGTCTACAGGCGCAAATCAAGCAGGGGTTGGCGATCCGTGGCGAGCGAGTGGTGATAGCCGGCAGTGGTCCGCTGCTGTTGGCGGTGGCGGACAGTGTGAAACAGGCCGGCGGCGAGGTAGTGCTGGTGGCGGAACAGGCGCCGATTTGGCGGTTGGCGGCGTTTGCCGGCGGCCTGTGGCGCTGGCCAGCCAAGCTACGTCAGGCGTTTTCTCTGATGCCGCATCGCTATCGTGCCGGTAGCCGGGTGCTGGCGGCGTTGGGGCAAGAACGTTTAACCTCGGTGCACGTCAATAACGGCGGGCGGCAAAGAACGATCGCCTGCGACAGGCTAGCCTGCGGTTTTGGTCTGGTGGCGAACATTGAGTTGGCGATGCTGCTGGGGTGCCGGATAGAAAACGACGCCGTAGCGGTGGATCATTGTCAGCAAACCAGCCAGGCGCAAATTTATGCCGCTGGGGAGTGTACTGGTATCGGCGGCAGTGAATTGGCGCTCACCGAAGGCGCCATTGCCGGTTATGCTGCCACCGAGCAGTGGAAAAAGGCAGAGCGCCTGGTGGCGCAGCGGCGGCGGTGGCGGCGCTTCGCCACGGCGACGGCAAGTACCTTTGCTCTCGATGAGCGCTTGAATTCGCTGGCCAAACCGCAAACGTTACTGTGCCGCTGCGAAGACGTCACGCTGGAACAGATTAGCCATCAGCCGGATTGGAACACGGCCAAGCTGAGCAGCCGATGTGGCATGGGGGCTTGCCAGGGCAAAGTCTGTGCGACGGCGGCGAGGCAGCTTTTGGGCTGGCCTTTACCGTCGCCGCGTGTGCCTTTAACGCCGGTCAGGGCGGAAACACTGGTTGCACTGGGGCTGAATCGATGTGATGACGACGGTTGAATGGGGTAGCGGCATTTCGCCCCCAGGCAAATGCCGCCACATCACCATTGCGGCCAATAGTAGGTTTTCTCTCGCCAGCCTTTGCCGTACATACAGGCTTCGATGATGGCGTCCCGGGCGGACTGATTGCGATCGGTCTGCACTGTTTTAATCGACGGCTCCTTGTCGTAGCGGTATCCCGATGGACAGTCTTTCTTATTCTTCTCGCAAGGAATGTATTTGTTTTCGTAGCTGAACTCCACGTCCCGCACTACGTCCGGCGGAAAACGATCGTATCCGCGGCTGCGGCATTCGGCATATTCGGCATCCCGGGTACTCTCAACCGCGCCGGGCCTTTCCCATTGGGTGCAGGCGGTCAACATCAATAACGGCAAAACAATCAAACAACGGCAATTCTTCATGGTGTCCCTAACTCTTTCTCTATCCTGAGGTTCGCAACCTAGGAATTTTCCTAACTGGCGAGGTAGGAAAGTGTAATAAACTGACGGAACAATTGGAAATGATAATGGTTATTGTTTAGGAGTGATTGAGAAAGTGCCGCGCTGAGAGAGGATGTGGCACATTGAGGGGAGTCTGTAGGGATCTGCGGCCTCACGAGGAAAGGGGGTGATGTGGCGCTGGTTTTATTCGTTCTCTTCATGCCGTAATGATTCGATCGCAATTGCATCGTATTGATGAGGTAAATAATACGCAAGCTAAGTATATTCTTATCTGGTCTGACTATTATTTTTATTTAGGATATTTACCTATACCAAGGATTTAATGCTCAGTATTAATACCCTATTTTTTTATTTCTGTTTTTTTATTGGGGTTTTATTTGCAGTTTTTTTACGTGAAAGTATTTTGGGTTACAGGGAATTCATTTGCATTTTAAATTTGGATTTTTTAAATTCATTTTAGAGAAAGGATAACCGTACGCGACAGAGTCAAAAAAGGAGTTTATTTTGTCTGGGATAAAGAAAACGCCTGAAAGTCATGACGGTTTACCTTCACCATCAGAGGATTATGATACTTTTAAGCACCTCTCCGATGTCGGTGCCGTGTTGGGATATGGGCGAACTCGCTTTTATCAGTGGTGCCGGGGACGCGGATTTCTAACCCCGATGAACGTTCCGTCACATGAAATGATCAGCCTGGGATATATGGTGGCGGTGTTATCAGAGACCGGCCATCCCCGGGTTTACGTCACGCAGGATGGTTTCAGTTACGTCAGCGGTGCTTTTGCGACAGATATCCAACGTGGCATGATAAAGTTTTAAATCTGCAAGAATCGCCTTTATTTCAATGGCTTTAATGCAGAATCTTCTTATCCTGTAGGTTCGTGGGGGAGTGGGGAGTTATCCGATTTTTTCGTCTCTGCGGTATGAATGCTGCTGAAGACAGCTATTCTCTTGTTACGATAAGCATTATTTTCTTCAGGAGCCAAGGATGAAGCATTACGCCGCGCTGTTATTTGCCGCTGTACTGTTGACGGGGTGTGCGACTCAAGCCGTACCACCGCAACAGGCTGAATTGCCGCCCCCAAGCCGTCTGATGCTCTATCAGAATATCCCGGATACGCCTTACGCCACGGTGGTGGTGGTACGCGACAGCGGAATGCTGGCGGGCAGCTGCCGTACCGGCGTCTATGTGAATGGGGAGTTTGCCGCTTCACTGGAGTCGAAAGAAAAAGCGGAATTTCGCGTGCCGCCAGGCAATATTACGGTCAGTATCGGGCAAGATATGATCGAGAATAACCTGTGTATTTGGCGTGAGACCGGCGGCAGCGTACCTATGACGCTGCGCGCCGGTGAAAGCCGCTATCTGCGTATCGCCGGTGATCGGCAGCGTGGCTTCGTTTTGCAGGCGGGGCGACCGTAATCTGCCTTGGCAAGGGCGTTAACGCCCTTGCCACCATCCCCACAGCGTAATGAGTAGCCACGCTGCCGCAATCCAGCACAATACCGCCGCCCCCAGAGCCAACGACAGCCGCAAACTGTTGATCAGGAAATACAGCGAGATCAAATACACCAGGTAGGGCACCACCGCCCACATGCCGAAAATCAGCGTAGTTTTCAGCGCCGCAATGGAACGCTCGTTGCCGACAATGTAATGCGCAGTCAGGGCGAAAGTGGGAAATAGCGGGACTAAACCGGCGATATAATAGTTGCGCGTTTTGGCCAACAGGCCGATCAGAACCACGACCAGCGCGCCGATCAGCGCTTTGACAAGGATGCCCATAACGGTCTCGGGTGTGGGGGAAAGTCAACACACTGCCCGAAAGCACGTGCAAGATCAATGGGGTGTGGTGTAGCGCGGTGAGAAGCAGACCCACAAGAAGTGCGGGTCTGGGATGCAACGCTTATTGACGGTAAGCGTGCTTGATTTGCTGAATGCTGTTCTTGAAGATTTCCGCCTGGGTTGGATCTTCAATCTGAGCGATGAAACGTTCCATGTTGATGATAACTTTCCCGGCGTCGGCCTGGCCGATCGATTTCAAGATCAGCGTCAGCGTTGCTTTGAGGCAGGCAACCTCGGTCGCCAAGATTTCCGGGTTTGCAGACGTAGTGAAATCAACGTTGCTCATTTTCTCTCCTGATTTTTTGAGGCCGTAGCCTGATACAAGCTGCTTTGGCGCACCGCGCGCGGGCTACTAAAAGGTTGCCCCGCGCGCGGCGGCGAATTTAACTGGGCGCGGAGTATAGCATAGCATGCGTCTGTCATCTGCACCGGGCTTGCTCAGGTCACGCGGGTGGGCAATGTTCGCTCATTGCTTATCTGAATCATCTACTCTCGGCAAGTTATTTCGAGGTGGTTAACAAGTATTTGTCCGGTACGTTATTGTTGAACAATGGGGGTTATTATAATTATTTGGGGCGGGGGACACCGATTTTACCGGCGTTTGCCGAGAATAATAGTTTCGACCGCGGGTTGCCAGACACAGGTTGGCAGCGGATTTTGTTACGTCTTTAAATATCAAATGATTACAAACAGCCAACGGCCGTGTTAATATTATTCATGTCGTGATTGCTTACACAGATTTCTCACTCGTAGCATGATTATCGCGCTATCCTGTGTCTGGTACAACGCCGCGGAATTATTTTCGTCGTCCGATCTTTTCCGACGTGACGATTTATCGGCGGCATAGACGGCTAAAATTGAAAAAATCAGCTCTGCTCCGCAAAGTTATTCGGAAGTATGTATTAATCTGTGTTCATTCTTGTCTGAAAAACAAGTAATATCTCTGGCGAAAACAGAGGCCGATTGCGTTACTCCCTTTTTTTGGAGATTTTTCCTTGATTAGCGTTCTTCTTGTTGATGACCACGAACTGGTGCGCGCAGGGATACGACGCATTCTTGAAGATATCAAAGGTATAAAAGTTGTCGGTGAGGCTCAGTGCGGTGAAGATGCCGTAAAATGGTGCCGTGGCAACGCTGTCGATATCGTGCTGATGGACATGAATATGCCGGGCATTGGCGGGCTGGAAGCCACGCGCAAGATTGTGCGTTATGCACCCGACGTCAAAGTCATCATGTTGACCATCCATACTGAAAATCCTTTGCCCGCGAAGGTGATGCAGGCGGGTGCCGCCGGTTACCTGAGCAAGGGCGCCGCGCCGCAGGAAGTGATTAACGCCTTGCGTTCCGTGCATGCGGGGCAGCGTTATATCGCGTCTGATATCGCCCAGCAGATGGCCCTGAGTCAGCTGGAACCGCAGGCCGAAACGCCGTTCAGCTGCCTGTCTGAACGCGAGTTACAGATCATGCTGATGATCACCAAAGGCAAAAAAGTGAATGAGATCTCGGAGCAACTGAGTCTCAGCCCGAAAACGGTGAACAGTTACCGTTACCGCATGTTCAGCAAACTGAATATCAGCGGCGACGTCGAATTGACTCACCTGGCCATCCGACATGGATTGTTCAATGCGGAGACATTGTTAAGCAGTGAATGACCGTTTTGATGCCAAAGCCTTCCTGAGTACCGTCACCAGCCAGCCCGGCGTCTACCGTATGTACGACGCCACGGGCACGGTGATCTACGTCGGTAAAGCCAAAGACCTGAAAAAGCGTCTCGCCAGCTATTTTCGGCAGCAGGTCAGCAGCCGTAAAACCGAGACGCTGGTTAAAAATATCGCGCAAATAGACGTAACGGTTACCCACACCGAAACAGAAGCGCTGCTGTTGGAACATAACTACATAAAATTGTACCAACCGCGGTATAATGTTCTTTTGCGAGACGATAAATCTTACCCGCTGATTTTTCTCAGTGCGGATACCCATCCCCGTTTGGCGGTGCATCGCGGTGCCAAACACGCCAAGGGCGAATATTTCGGGCCTTTTCCCAACTCTTATGCCGTGCGTGAAACGCTGGCGCTGCTGCAGAAGCTGTTCCCGATCCGCCAGTGCGAAAACAGCGTGTATCGCAACCGTTCTCGTCCGTGCCTGCAGTATCAGATCGGCCGCTGTCTGGGGCCTTGTGTTGCCGGCCTAGTGAGCGAAGAAGAATACCGGCAGCAGGTGGACTACGTGCGGCTGTTCCTTTCTGGTAAAGATCAGCAGGTATTGCACCAGCTGATTGCGCGTATGGAAGACGCCAGCAAACTGCTCAATTTCGAAGAGGCGGCGCGCATTCGCGATCAAATTCAGGCTGTGCGCCGCGTCACCGAGCGGCAGTTCGTGTCGGGCGACAGCGACGATCTGGACGTGATTGGCGTAGCGTTCGATGCCGGCATGGCGTGCCTGCACGTGCTGTTTATCCGTCAGGGCAAGGTGCTGGGTAGCCGAAGCTATTTCCCTAAAGTACCGGGCGGCACGGATATGGGCGAAGTGGTGCAGACCTTTGTCGGCCAGTTCTATCTGCAGGGCAGCCAGGCGCGCACATTGCCCGGCGAGATCCTGCTGGATTTCAGCCTGCCGGAAAAAGACCTGCTCGCGGAGTCGCTCTCCGGGTTGGCGGGGCGCAAGATCCAAATTCAAAGCAAACCACGTGGCGACCGCGCCCGTTATCTGAAGCTGGCGCGCACCAACGCGGCAACGGCGTTGACCACCAAGCTTTCGCAACAGTCGACTATTCATCAGCGGCTGGCGGAATTGGCCAAAGTGCTGAACCTGACGGAAATCAACCGTATGGAGTGCTTCGATATCAGCCATACCATGGGCGAGCAGACCGTGGCTTCGTGCGTGGTGTTCGACGGTAACGGCCCGGTGCGCGCGGAGTATCGGCGCTACAATATCAGCGGCATCACTCCAGGCGATGACTACGCGGCGATGACGCAGGTGCTGAAGCGCCGTTACGGCAAGGCGCTGGAAGAGAAAAAGATCCCGGATGTCATCTTCATCGACGGCGGTAAAGGGCAGCTCGGCATGGCGATCGACGTATTCAAATCGCTGAACGTTACCTGGGACAAGAATAAGCCGCTGCTGATTGGCATCGCCAAAGGCGCCGATCGCAAGGCCGGGTTAGAAACGTTGTTCTTCGTGCCGGAAGGCGAGGGGATTTCGCTGCCGCCGGATTCGCCGGCACTGCATGTGATCCAACACATCCGTGATGATTCGCACAATCATGCGATTACCGGCCACCGGCAGAGAAGGGCGAAGGTCAGAAATACCAGCGCATTGGAGTTGATTGAAGGCGTAGGGCCGAAACGGCGCCAGGTGCTGTTGAAGTATATGGGCGGACTGCAACCTTTGTTGAACGCCAGCGTGGAGGAAATTGCAAAAGTGCCGGGTATTTCACAAGCATTGGCAGAAAAGATCTACAATGCATTGAAACACTGAGGGCAATGTAGCAACATACTCTTAATTTCCACTCTAGCCAGATAGTTACCGTAGCATTATGCAATTGAATATACCGACTTGGCTTACCCTGTTTCGCGTAGTTCTGATCCCATTCTTTGTGCTGGCGTTTTATCTGCCGTTCAACTGGGCTCCGATGGTTTGCGCCGTTATCTTTGTGTTCGCCGCCGTCACCGACTGGTTTGACGGTTTCCTGGCACGCCGCTGGAAACAAACGACGCGCTTCGGGGCGTTTTTGGATCCGGTTGCGGACAAAGTGATGGTGGCGGTGGCGCTGGTGTTGGTGGCGGAGCACTACCACAGCTGGTGGATCACGCTGCCGGCGGCCACCATGATTGCCCGTGAAATCATCATTTCGTCGCTGCGCGAGTGGATGGCGGAAATTGGCAAACGCAGCAGCGTGGCGGTGTCCTGGATCGGCAAAGTGAAAACCATGGCGCAGATGATGTCGCTGGTGGGCTTGCTGTGGCGCCCGGATCGCTCCGTAGAGTATGTGGCGATTGGCTTGCTGTATATCGCAGCGGTGCTGACTTTCTGGTCGATGTTCCAATATTTGAACGCGGCACGCAACGATCTGCTGGAACCGTGATCGATACGCTGCAAAAATCGGCAAACGATCGTGATGAACCAACAATTTTATTGACTCATCACGTCAGGTAAGTAGAATGCATCGCATCAGACGACAACGATGAATTGCCGAAAGATAGCAAATAAATCAGTCAGTTCTGGTAATGCGGGAATAGCTCAGTTGGTAGAGCGCAACCTTGCCAAGGTTGAGGTCGCGAGTTCGAGCCTCGTTTCCCGCTCCAAACATTGGCCTGTTGGATCCCCGTGATTCGGCAGGTAAACGAAAAAGGGGCTTCGGCCCCTTTTTCGTTTTCTATTCCTTTGCCGTCCGGCGAAATCTTTCTTCAACGTGATACATCGATTATTGCCTCTGCATCTCCTGTCGTTTTCATACCGCAGGATGCATCCGTTGCATGGTGTAATCAGGCACATTTGATTGGACATTGTGCCGGTGCTCCCGTGCGGTGTACGGCCTGACATCAGTCTCTACCTCTGCAGTTCCGTTGGCGATTCAGGGCGGCGGCGTTGGGCAGGGGGGAGTGATATTCCACTTTCGGTACGGTTGCTCGGTTTTCTGCCGGCATGTGTGGTGGGGGCTATCGTCGATAGCGTCTATCCCGGCATTAGCCGATTGCCGTGGTTTCTGCTGTTATACGTGCGTTGTCAGCCAGCGGCGCCGGAGATTGCGCGATGTCCCCCATGAGATGTTTCGCATGATATCCCAAAGCAGGTGAAAAGCCGCAGAGGGCGCGGGTCAGTGATTCCTGCCGATAGAAAAGATCCGATTTGTCCGTGAATTCCTGAGCCGATGCATATAAAATCAACATTCCGCTTGCCTTTGCGTTGGCATTGTGAACAGTGCGCCCACAAAATAAGCAGTTGAAAGCGTTAGAGAACTTTTTGCTATTTCGGGGGGTTGCCAAGGTGGGGGGTTTAGTCCATAATGCAGTCCATCGATTCGGCGGTAACGAAATAAATTACTTAAGAATCAGATGATTAAGATAAGCGATTTCAACATCGCGGATCAAAAGAACAAAACGAAGTGGGTGAATCACCGGCTTTGGCCTGAAAAGGCAAACAGAATAAAGGCGCGTTAACAAAGCGGTTATGTAGCGGATTGCAAATCCGTCCAGTCCGGTTCGACTCCGGAACGCGCCTCCAACTTTCCCGAGCCCGGGTGGTGAAATCGGTAGACACAAGGGATTTAAAATCCCTCGGCTTATGGCTGTGCGGGTTCAAGTCCCGCCCCGGGTACCAGGGAACGAAAATACCGAATAATCAAAGCAATAAGTAGTAATGTCGTAGACCGCCGAGAGGCGGTTTTTTTGTGCCTGAAATTCGTATTATACCTGCATCCTTTCTTGTCGTGCTGCCACCCTGCCTGCACGGAGCCCCGCAGGGCTCCGAAATACAACTCATAAGAAACCGAACGCCGCGGCGAGGATCCAGCCGAAGACGCAGGAGACGCTGACGCCGATCAGGCCGGGCAGAATAAAGCTGTGATTGATCACGAAGCGGCCGATGCGGGTGGTGCCGGATCGGTCAAACTGGATTGCCGCCAGATCGCTGGGGTAGGTCGGCAGAATGTAATAACCGTAACAGGCCGGCGCCGAAGCGACGATATAGGCCGGGTTGACGCCGATCGCCAGCGCCACCGGCACCAGTGCCGCCAGCGCGGCGGCCTGCGAGTTGACGAATTTCGACACCAGCAGCAGGATCAGCGCATAGGCCCAGGGGTATTCTTTCACCAGCACGCCCAGCGTGGCTTCGATCTGCGCCAGGTGCGCGCCGAACATGGTTTCCGCCATCCAGGCGACGCCATACACCGCCACGATGGCGATCATGCCGGAGCGGAACACTTCGTTTTTAGAGATAGACGCCGGGTTGGTGCGGGTAATGATAACGATCAACGCCCCGGCCATCAGCATACACATCTGGATCACCAGGACCATGGAGAGCGGCTTGCCGCCGAAGCTGGGCCGCAGATCGGAAAACGCCCCCAGTACCGCCACCAGTGCGATGGTGGCGAGGAAAATCCACATGGCGATCCAGTTGCTGCGTGGCAGCACCCGGTCCAGTAAGGTGGCGGCATCGCCATAGACGTAGCGATGGTTTTCCGGCACCGAGATGAATTTCTGGAACTCCGGGTCTTTGTCCAGGTCTTTGCCGCGGAAC
Source organism: Serratia sp. TSA_105.2 (assembly GCF_052692115.1). Lineage (NCBI taxonomy): Bacteria > Pseudomonadati > Pseudomonadota > Gammaproteobacteria > Enterobacterales > Yersiniaceae > Serratia > Serratia sp. TSA_105.2. Next base: position 1,239,079 of record NZ_JBQZFT010000001.1, on the reverse strand, counting down.
CAACTGAAGATGCCGATCGCCAGAATGCCGCACAGGGTAGAAGGGATGGTGATAGACAGCAGATCGAGGAATTCCAGATGGCGGCCATTGAAGGTGTAGCTGCTGAGCATCGCCACCAGTGAGACTACCGCCACTGAAACCGGGCTGGCGATAATGCCCATCTGCGCGCCGATCGAGCTGGCCGCCATCGGTCGCTCCGGGCGGATGTTGTTTTTGATCGCCACGTCATAAATGATCGGCAAGATGGTGTACACCACGTGCCCGGTGCCGCACAGAATAGTGAGAATACAGGTCACGAACGGTGCGATGATCGAGACATAGCGCGGGTTACGTCGCAGCATCCGTTCGGCGATCTGCAGCATGACGTCCAACCCGCCCGAGGCCTGCAGGGTGGCGGAAGCCGCCACCACCGCGATGATCACCAGCATCACGTCCACCGGCGGTTTGCCGGGCTGCAGGTGAAAGCCGAACACCAGGATCATCAACCCGATCCCACCCAGTAACCCCAGCGCAATGCCGCCCTTACGTGCCCCATACAGCAGGCATGCCAATATCACCGCTAATTGCAGAAAGAAATCCATGATAGATACGCCTTAATAATGTTGAACTTAACTGCTTTCAGTTTCCGGCTGCGCTGGTAGCAGAAAGTTGTTTTAAATCTAAAGGCGCTGAAAAATTATGGTTATTAGCGCTAAAGAGTGATGACGGTCACGTTCAGAGAATCTGAAGAGCAGGCGGCTGACGACATCAGCACGAAAAAGCAAGTTAAGAGGTCAGACCTCTCCTATATAACGGGTTTACCACCAGAGGAGAGATCAATGGATCCGACAAAAATGACCGGGCTGGCGCTATTACAGGCTGCGATGGCCGGTAAAATTCCACCGGCTTCGATCGCTGAAACCGTGCCCATGAAACCGGTCGCGGTGGAAGAGGGGTATATCCGCATCGTGGCGCGGGCCGACGGGCGCCACCTGAATCCGTTGGGGGGCGTTCATGGCGGCTTTGCCGCCACGGTCTTGGACTCGGTGACCGGTTGCGCGGTGCACAGTACCCTGGGTGCGGGGATTGGTTATGGCACCGTCGATCTGCAGGTTAAAATGTTGCGCCCTGTGCCGAAGGAAACTGACCTGATCGCCGAGGGGCGTCTGGTCTATGCGGCGAAGAACGTCGCTTTCGCTGAAGGCACGCTCAAAACGGCGGAAGGGAAGCTGCTGGCTTCGGCAACCGCCACTTGTTTTATCATTCGCCCTACCGAACAAGCACCGCAATAATCTGCCTTTTGTCGGGCTTCGGGCTATCAACCCGGGGCCCGATGCAATTCTCTTCGGCTGCATACCTTGCTGCGCTACGATGACAGGCGCGATACGTCATTGTGGTCTAGTATTCTTGGGTAAAAATTTAACGGGGTGATTATGCAGCCGTATAAAGAGGTTGAGTTTGATCATGAGCTTTGTCTGGCGATCGGCAAAGCCGTATTAGACGTGGTGGCGCAGGGGGAGGAAACCAGCGCTCCGGGGGTGATGAACGCGATCGAGCGGTCGATGGATCAGGGGCTGAATGACGACGAAATCGCCGCTGCCGACGATGCCCTGGATTTGATGGCACGTCTCATCCACGGCTGCCGGATTGTTAACCTACCGGGTGAAGAGGAGACTTCCCATGCATTGGTTGAATTTCAAGCGCTACAAGAGTGACGTGGCCAAACAGGCCGTGCCGCCGCATTTGAATGCGGCTGAATTTGCTCGGCATTACGCCGATAAGCCGCAAACCGATACGGAAGAGTATCTTTCGCTGAGCGGGGAGATGTGCTGGGATGCGGTGGTGCTTTGCGCTCACCGTTCAGGCGCGCTCAGCAAGGCGAAATACAAGCAGCTGTGGCAGACGGTGTTCGATAAGCAATACAAACATTTCGTCAGCCCGGACGATACCGAGATCCGCACCATGGCGGATATGCTGCGCGCTCCGCAGGGATGTTTTATCGGCATATTCTCCCTGCGTGACGCGGCGGCGCCCCGTTTGCTGCATGCCATGATCGGCACCGGTGCAGGATTTGCCGCCGGCAATAAAAATCTTTGCATCGGCGTGGGGGGCGCGGTCGGTTGGGAAAATCTCAATCTGGCGCGCGATCTGCGCTGGCAGCCGGAAGGCGGTTTTTTACGCCAGGGCGACAACGAAGTGCTGCGCATTTTTTATCGGCCTTTCCCCGCCTGAGCCGGTCCGCATGTTTGTAGAGTAAAAAACTGCCGTCTGGCGGTTTTTTTGTTGGCGCGTGTCGCCCTTATTTAAACCCGCCGTTGCGAATGAACTCGAGACCGGCGGCGGTGATCCGCGTTTGATGCGGGTCGATATCATAGTTGTTCTCATCGATGTCGCTCATCACATAGGCCTGTATCAGCCCTTTGGTTTTGAGATAGGCGAAGGGATCGGCGAAGGCATGCGGGCTAGTGGCGTCTTGTTTCCACAGTTCGTAGTTTTTTTCATCCAGCGTGCCGGGGTGATTGGCGGCCAGTCGGGTCAGGATCTGATTGTAGAACGCATAATCGGTCATGATGCAGTCCCCTTATCGCGAGCGATAATCGTGGAAAATGGTGGTAACGTCTTTTAATCATAGCCGATGTTTTCCACCGCCTGCGTCGGCGTGGGGTTAGCTGCGTTGGCTCTCAATCCAGTGAAACAGGCGTGAAATGCTGAAGGTGATATCGCCAATGTTGAAGAACGCGCCAAACCACAGGGCGAGCATAACAAGGATGCCGATGATGACGGGAAGGTCCATTTTGCTCATGAATATGTTCTTCATCAATAAAGCGTGTGCTGCAAAGTGTACCACCCATTCCGATGGTCATAAAATGCGCTGCGCATTATTTCGTTTGAAATCAAAATAAAAAAGCCACCCAATCGGGTGGCTTTTGCCTTTCAGCGCCGATCAGTCCAGCTTGGGATGCTGGTCGATCAGGATCTGTTTTTTCTTTTCCAACTCGGCGATCTGCGCGTTGATGTCCTCGACTTTCTGTTCGATGTTGTCGTAGGTCTCCTGCAGCAGCTCTTTCGCCTCTGAGCGGTCAGACGCCGCCGGCGTCGCGCCGCGCAGCGGCTTGTTGGCGGTCTCTTTCATGTACAGACCGGTGATAAGACCGATCACCGCCACCACCATCAGGTAGTAGGCCGGCATGTACAGGTTGCCGGTCGCTTCGACCAGCCAGGCAGCGGCGGTCGGCGTCGCACCGGCGATCAGCACCGAAATGTTGAACGAAATCGCCAGCGCGCTGTAGCGAATGTGCGTCGGGAACATCGCCGGCAGGATGGAAGCCATCACTCCGGTGAAGGAGTTGAGCAGCACCGCCAGCACCAGCAGACCGACGAAGATCAGGCCAATCACGTTGCTGTTGATCAGAATGAAGCACGGGATCGCCAGCGCCAACAGGCCGATGCTGCCGCCGATGATAAACGGCTTACGGCCGATGCGGTCGCTGGTCAGGCCGATCACCGGCTGCACGAACAGCATGCCGATCATGATGGCGATGATGATCAGAACACCGTGATCTTCCGAGTAGTGCAGGTTATGCGACAGGTAGCTCGGCATATAGGTCAACAGCATGTAATAGGTCACGTTGGTGGAAATCACGATACCGACACACACCAGCAAACTTTTCCAGTGTTTGGCCGCGATCTCTTTGAACGAGGTTTTCGGCGGATTTTCGATGGCGTTGCGGTCCTCTTTCTCCATCTTGTCCACGTGCTGCTGGAACGCCGGGGTTTCTTCCAGCGCATGGCGCAGATAGAGACCGATCAGGCCCAACGGCGCGGCGATGAAGAACGGAATGCGCCAGCCCCAGTCGAGGAAGTTGGCTTCGCCGACGATGCTGGAGATCAGCACCACCACGCCTGCGCCCATCACAAAGCCGGCGATGGAGCCGAAGTCCAGCCAGCTGCCCATAAAGCCGCGTTTGCGGTCCGGCGAGTATTCGGCGACGAAAATTGCCGCACCGGAATATTCACCGCCGACGGAGAAGCCCTGCGCCAGCTTGGCCAGCAGCAGCAGGATCGGTGCCCAGATACCGATCGACGCATAGGACGGGATCAGGCCGATACAGAAGGTGCTGACCGCCATGATGATAATGGTCACCGAGAGCACCTTTTGGCGACCGAACTTATCGCCCATGGCGCCGAAGAACAGGCCGCCGAGCGGACGCACCAGGAAGGGTACGGAGAAGGTCGCCAGCGCGGCGATCATTTGCACGCCGGGAGAGGCGCCGGGGAAGAAGACCTGGCCAAGCGCATAGGCGACAAAGCCGTATACGCCGAAGTCGAACCACTCCATCGCGTTGCCCAGGGCTGCTGCGGTGATCGCCTTCTTGAGTTTGCTGTCATCGATGATGGTGATGTCGCTAATGTGCATCGGTTTATGTCGTTTTTTTCTTAACTTCATATAATCATCCCTTAATGAATTATTCGTTGTTCGTGAAAGCGTAATCTCCGTTCACTGTTGTTTTCGAGTTATCAAATCGGCTAATCGAATCGCGGTTCAAGACGATTCATTATCCACATTTAAGATGGGATGTGGATCACAAAATATCGTCGTTTATGCCAAGGTTATGTCATTTAGGTGACTAATTATTTTGCATCTATAGCTTAACGTTATATCTTGCGCCGATCAAATCCAGCAGTTTAACTTAAGTGTTTGCACTGATTTGGTGCGAGAATGGTCTAATAATTGTGCAATTTGACGGTTTTTCGTCTGATTGGCCATGTTTGAAGTATAGAGAGTGCGGGAGATAAAACAGGAAAAATTGATGTGTTTGCCGCTAAAAAACCACCTGGCCGGATGGCCAGGCAGTTTGGATTAGGGGGCCGATGAACCGCCGAATTCCAGATAGATTTTCGCCAGGTTCTGGTACTGCGCGAAGCGGTTTTCGTCCACCGCCAGCTCCGCCTGACGGCGCTGCTCCTGAGCATTCAGCCAATCGGTAATGGTGACAGCGCCCTGCCGGTAACGCACCTCGTTCAGCCGCTCCGATTTGCGCGCCAGCGCCAGCGAGGCCTGCAGCTGCGTCTCTTGCGCCAGCAGCTGCGCACGCAGCGACAGGGCGTTATTCACATCGCCCATCGCCTTGTACAGCGCCTGCCTGAATTCCAGCACCTGCTGTTCGTAGTCGTTACGGGCGATCTTGATATCCACGCCCATTTGCCGCCATTGCAGGAACGGCAACGTCAGGCCGGCGCCGAGGCTGCCGGTCGGGTTGCGCAAAAACTCCAGCAGCGCGCTGCTGCTGGCGCCCAGCGAGCCGGTCAGACTGAATGCGGGGTAGTATTGCAGACGTTTTTCGTCGACGTTGGCCAGCGCGGCGCGCAACCGCAGTTCTTTGGCGCTGAGATCCGGGCGACGGCTCAAGACGCTGGCGGGAATGCCGGTGCTGATCTGCGGCATTGCCGCCGTCGGCAAACGTGCGGGCGCGATGGTGGCCTGGTCTGAAGGCGCGCCCAACAGCACCGCCTGTTCGTTCAACGCCTGTTGACGCTCGTGTTGCAGCGTCAGCAGCCGGCTTTCCTGCGTCAGCACGTTCTGTTCCGCGTTCACCACGTCCAGCGCCGAGATGCTGCCGGCACGATAGCGGGCGTTGGCCAGCCGCAGCGTCTCTTTGGCATAGGCGATGCTCGCCTGGTTGACGCCGATCTGCTGATTGAGGAAGCCGATGCGCCAGTAATTCGTGGCGGCGTTGGCCAGCAGCGTCAGGCGCGCCGTCTGCAGATCCTGCTCGGAAGCCTGGCTGGCCCAGTCGGCGGCGTCGCGCTGGCGCGCCAATTTGCCCCACAGATCGACTTCATAGCTCGTAGAGAGCGTTGCGCCGCTGGTTTTATTCCAGGCGGAGGACTCCGACAGCGGGCGATTGATGTTGCTGTTCAACGAGGCGTTGACGTCGGGCGCGGTGCTGATGCCGACGCGTTCAGCCTCGAGGCGCGCGTGGTAGACACGCAACACGGCGACGGCCAGATCGTTGTTGCTGGCCATCACCTGATGCAGCCAGCGGTCGAGCTCGGGATCGTGGAAATCGCGCCAGTCGAACGGCGTCGGCGTGGCGTTTTCGACGGCGTGCTGCCAGCTCGTCGGGTAGTTGACCTGTGGCGCCCGGTAGTCGCTTTTCAGGGCGTTGCCGCAGCCGGCGGTGAGCAGGGCGGCGAGGCTTAATGCCAAAGGAGAGAAAATTTTCATGGATTACTCGCTGGCCAATGAAACGACCGGGTCCATCCTTGCCGCTTTGCGTGCGGGGAGATAACCGAAGATCATGCCGATTAAGGTTGAACAGAAAAACGCCGTTGCGGCGGCTTGCCAGGAATAGATGGCGGTGAACATGCCGCCCGCCAGCGAGGTGAACAGCGACCCGGCGGCGAACGACAGCGCGATGCCCAATGCGCCGCCGATCAGACAAACCAGCACCGCCTCGATCATGAACTGTTGCATGATGTCACCGCGCCGCGCGCCGACCGCCATGCGCACGCCGATCTCGTGGGTGCGCTCGGTTACCGACACCAGCATGATGTTCATCACGCCCAGACTGCCGATCACCAGCGAGATCGAGGCCACCATCAGGATCAGCAAACTGAGCGTCATCGAGGTGCGCTCGATCGATTTACGGAACTGATCGCGGTTGAACGTCATGAAATCCTTGACGCCATGGCGCTGGGTCAGCAACTGCGTAATGGCGCTGACGGCGGCTTCGCTGGCGACGTCATCCTTCAGCCGCACGGTAATGCCGCTGAGCGTGGTTTTGCCGACCATGCGGTACATCACCGTGCTGTAAGGCATCCAGACGCTGATACGGTTGGGCGCATAGTTGCGTTCGCTTTTGGCGACGCCGACCACTCGCGCCGGCACTGAGCCGAGAAACACGATCTGGCCGAGCGGTTCGACGCCGAAATCGCCGAACAGCGCCTGGCGCGCGTTATCGTCGATGATCACCTCCTGCAGTGCGTTGCGATCGTCGCGGAAGGTGGCGCCTTGCACCAGCGTGATGCCGTTGACGCGGAAATAATCGCGCCCGACGCCGGTGATTGACGCGGTGGCGGATTTACTGCGAAAACGAATGCTGTCGGACGCGCTGACCTCCGGGCTGACGCTGTCGACGAAGCTTTGCTGCGCCAGCGCGTCGGCATCGGCCGGCACCAGGGTGCGGATGCTGTCGATTGCGTCGTCGAAGAAGTCACGCCCCGGATAGATGCTCACCACATTGGTGCCGAGTCCCTTGATATTCTCCAGCGTGCGCTGCTTGGCACCTTCGCCCAGCGCCACCACCGTAACGACGGCGGCGATGCCGAAGATAATGCCGGTCATGGTCAGCGCGGTGCGCAGGCGGTGGGCGTTCATCGCCTTCAGCGCCATGTGCAGCGACTCGCGGGTGCGGTCGAACAGGCTTTGCCAGCCGCTTTGCCGGCTGCGGTTCGGCGGCGGCAGCGCTGCGGCGGGCGCCGATTGGCGGCCGCTGTCAGCGATGATCTCGCCGTCCCGCAGCTCGATGACGCGCTGCGCATGTTGCGCCACGTTCATATCGTGGGTGACGATCACCACGGTGTGGCCGCGCTGATTCAGCTCGCTCAGGATCGCCAGCACCTCCTGGCCGGATTGGGTGTCCAGCGCGCCGGTCGGTTCGTCCGCCAGGATAATTTCGCCGCCGTTGATCAGCGAGCGCGCGATGCTGACGCGCTGCTGCTGGCCGCCGGAAAGCTGGCCGGGCTTGTGGTCTTCGCGTCCTTCCAGACCCAACCGCGCGAGCAGTTGCGCCGCTCGCTGCCGCCGCTGATCGCGCCGGGCGTTGGCGTAGATGGCCGGAATTTCAACGTTGCCCAGCGCGCTGAGGTCGGGCATCAGGTGATAACGCTGGAAGATAAAACCGATGTGCTCGCGGCGCAGGCGGGCCAGTTCGTCCGGCGACAGGTGGGCGGCGTTCTGGCCGCTGATGTAGTAGTCGCCGCGATCCGGTACGTCGAGACAGCCCATGATGTTCATCAGCGTTGATTTGCCGGAGCCGGAGGCGCCGATGATCGCCACCAGCTCACCGGCGGCGATGGTCAAATCGATGTCTTTCAACACCGTCAGCGCCTGACCGCCGTTGGTGTAGGTCCGGCTGATGCCTTTTAGCTCGATGATCGCGTTCACAGGAAAATGCCATCCTCAGCCGACTTGGCGGCGGGCTGCGACAGCACCACGGTTTCACCGGCTTTCAGGCCGCTGAGGATCTGAATGTCGACGTTGTTGGTGATACCGGTGGTCACTTCGCGCGTTTCCAGCCGCTGATCTTGGGTCAGCACCTGCACCTGTTGCCCTTTTCCTTCGGCTTTATGCACCGCCTGGATCGGCACCAGCAGGGCATTCTTCGCTTCGCCGAGCAGCAAGGAAACCTGCGCGGTCATGGCGATGCGCAGGCGGTTTTCCGGATTGGGCACGTCCAGCAGCGCGTTGTAATAGACCGACGCGTTCGAGGTGCCGGAGCCGGACGCGGAGCTGGTGCCGGCGAGCGAGTCGTCCTTCATCACCGATTCCGGCGCCAGTTCGATGGTGCGCAGCGTGGCGTCGTAGCGTTTATCCGGATCGGAGAAAATGGTGAAGTAAGCCTTTTGCCCCGGCGAAATGCGGGTGATGTCGGCTTCGGAGATCTGCGCCTTGATGGTCATCATATCCAGCCGGGCCAGCTTGACGATGGTCGGCGCACTTTGGGTGGAGTTGACCGTTTGCCCTTGCTGCGTGACCACGGCGATGACGATACCGTCCATCGGCGCGACCACGCGGGTATACCCCAGATCGATCTTTTTCTTGTCGACTTCAATCTGCGCCTGCACCAGGCGTGCATTGAGCGAAAGCAGTTCGGCGCGGGTGGTGGCGAGCGTGGCCTCGGCGGTTTCGAAGTCTTCACGCGAGCTGGCTTCGTCGTTCAGCATGCGCCGCTGGCGTTTGAAACGCGACTCGGCCTGCTTAAGCTGTGCCTGTTTGGCCTGCAGTTCGGCTTTGATGACGTTCAGCGCCGCCTCGGCGTTACGCAGATCGTTGCGCTGTTGCAGATCGTCGATGTCGGCGATCGGCTGCCCTTTGGTGACGCGATCGCCCAGTTTGACCTTCAGCGATTTGACTTCACCGGAGACCCGCGCGCCGACGTTAACGCGTTCGACGGCATCCAGCCGCCCGGTGGCCAGCACGGCGTTCTCGATATCGCCCAGGCGGGCCGGCGCGGTAACGTAATCCTGCTGTGGCGGGCGTTGCCAATAGAGGGCCAGCGCGATGGCGACGGCGATGAAAACGATGACGGCGATCAACGCCAGACGACGGGGTGTGAGTTTCAGTAATGGCATGCCCAGGTTTTCCATAACGATAAAAGCGGCGGTTCCAGTCTGCCATCATGGCAGCGCCAGCCTGAACTGGCGCTAAACGTGAGGCGCTTTCCCGCTGGAAAGGGGATAGTAAAGGCTTTCCCGCTAAAGATCACGGCGAGTTATTATCCTTCGAGTGTGCAACCGGCAGCGCGGCACGCTATACTGGCTAAAAAACCAGTATTCATTCATCCGCAGGATAACGCCGCCGCCATGATGCCAAACCGCCTCGAGCCGGAACTCGACATTTACCAATACCCGGAGCACCTGCGCGCTTGCCTGGCGCCGTTGCCCAAAGGGCCGGGCGTCTATGTGTTTCACGGCGAGAGCGACAGCCTGCCGCTTTACATCGGTAAAAGCGTCAACGTACGCAGCCGGGTAATGGCGCATTTTCGTGCACAGGATGAGGCAAAAATGCTGCGGCAAACCCGGCGCATCAGCTTTATCGAGACCGCCGGCGAGTTGGGGGCACTGCTGCTTGAGGCGCAATTGATCAAGCAACAGCAGCCGCTGTTCAACAAACGCCTGCGGCGCTCGAAACAGCTGTGCGCACTGCGTCTGCAGGCGGACAGGGTGACGATTGCCCACGCCAAAGAGATCGATTTCGCCGTCACGCCTCATCTTTACGGGCTGTTTGCCAATCGCCATGCCGCGTTGGAAAAACTGCGCGCCATCGCCGACGAGCATCGTTTATGTTACGGCAAGCTGGGGATCGACAAGCTGCCCGCCGGGCGAGCCTGCTTCCGCTACAGCCTGCGCAAGTGCGCCGGTGCCTGCTGCGGCGTGGAGCCGGCGCAGGAACATGCGCGGCGGCTCGGCGCGGCGCTTGAACAGTTACGCATCGCCTGTTGGCCGTTCGCCGGGCGAGTGGCGTTGGAAGAGCAGGGCGAGGCGCTGCGCCAGTACCATGTGATTCACAATTGGTTTTATCTGGGCTCTGTCAGCACCCTGGCGCAGGCGCAGCGGCTGCAGAACGCCGCCAGCCATTTTGACAGCGATGGCTACAAGATTTTGTGCAAGCCGCTCATCGCCGGCGATTACCGGATTATTGAGCTGCCGTAATGCCATAACGCTATCGATAACCTAAGACTTATCTGTAAATTCAGGGCATTATGCTAAAAAAGCTTGAGTCCATAATGTTGTTATGGATAATGACGCCCCGAAGCGAAGGAACGCGCTATTAACTCAGTTGGCAGAGTGATTGGTTTTATAATGGCTTGTTTTGGCTTGAAAATTGATAGACGCGGGTTCGAGTCCTGCATAGCGCGCCAGTTTTCTTCCCTTCATCTCACCGCGCTTACCGTAAAGCGCACCCGGGTTGATTTGCACTATCGGCTCCTCGTTGGGATTTTCGGGTGTGCTTTACCGTAACCGCTGGCTTTCCTTCCTCTTTCTCTTTCGATCCTTTGCTAAACTGTAATCAGGCAGGCTTGCTGCCCGGCAACAGGAGGTCGATATGTCTCACTCCGAGCAACTGCAGGAACTCTTGCAACGCGTCGCCGCCCTCGAGGCGAGAGAGAAAGCGCTGAGCGCCGCGTCCAACGCGTATCAGGCGATTATCACCACCATGTTGGGCAATATGGAGAAGACCGAACGAGATCGGATCATCGCGATGATCGATCAGGCCCACGAAATCGCTTACGCCCGCGCCATTCATCGCAGCAACGAACCGCAAAAACAGAAAATCAAACAGGCCGACGATGTGGCCCAGCGCATGTTCATGTTTGCGCAAGGCAAGGCCGCCCAGCCACGTTGAAGCCGAACTATAACAGTTGCCGCCATTAAGTTGGCTAACTGATCTACCCGGCGAAACTGTACTTGTGTTACTTTTAGCGGTGAGATTTGATGGCAATGCTGTTTCCAGCATAAGGTTGTAACGATGGACGCGATTAAAAGCATCTTGGTTAAAGAGATTGAACAGATCAATCGGCGCGAAGGGCGTGACGGCAAGCCGCGCTTCAACAGCGAATTCGCCCGCACTCACCGCTATCTGTGCCTTGCCATGTTCGCCGGTTATTTTGCGGTGATCGCCGTGATGTACCAGGTGCCGTACATGGGGATATATGCCTTCCTGGGTTTCACCGCTTTTGTGCTGTTCATGTTCGCCATGCTGCTGATAGAGATCCGGCCGGTATACCGCTTCGAGGACATCGGGGTGCTGGATCTGCGGGTTTGCTACAACGGCGAGTGGTACTTTACCCGCGCGCTGTCGCCTTATGCGGTGCAGCAACTGCTGGATGAGCCGTCTATCGGCGCCGCGCTGAAACAGAAGATGCGCGTGATCATCGGCAACAAGGGCGAAATCGACTTCTACGACGTGTACGACATGGCCTACGGAAAAAAGCCGCAGGATGAGCCACCTCAGTTGGCGGCGGCAAACTGAAAGGTTTCCGGCCGGCGGCTTGTCGATTATACTCAGCGTTTGAACACGAAGCAGAATGAGGACCAAGCGATGAGTGATGATATTTTCGATTTTGATATCGATGCCGAACTGGCGAAAGCCGAAGAAAAAGCGGCGCAGAAGGTAAAAGAGGTCCCTGAGTTCCTCGAGGACGAAGCGGACTGCGAAGGTTGCAAGATCTGATCGCCTGACCCATAAAAAAAACCGCCGCGGCGGTTTTTTTATGTCTGAGCGTCGCGCGGTATCAATCCAGCACGAATCCCCAGATCAGGAACGCCGCCACTAGAATCAGGCAAAGCGCGGACACCGTCACCAGTATTTTCCCCAGAATGTCTTTTTCTTGTTCCTGCTGCGTCACGTTAAAATTATCCAATTAAAAGTCTATGGACCAAACCGGCGATGCCGAGATCGGCTGCCGCTACGCCCAAGGCCATGAGCATCATCACCGAAAGAAATCGAGTCTTGCCGTTCACATCCCTAATCCCTGACGGCGCCACTGTTAAATTGTTTTTATATCAAATGGATATAATTCAGCGGCGCCGTACTTCATGCATCATGATAGTGATTAAGAACGTTCTTAAGGCCAGAAGTTCCCTCGTCTGATAACGCAGCCGGTGCGGCAGCGTCAGTCGGTTACGATCCGCACGCCTATCTTGCTGACTTGGTTGCCGTCCATTTCGGCGATGGTCCAGGTCAGGCCGTCCCATTCCACCTGGTCGCCGATCACCGGTTCGCCGCCGATCAGCTGAATGACGAACTGGCCAAGCGTCTGCTGCTCGTCCACGTCGTCTTGCAGATTGAGGCCATAAACCTGCGAAATGTCGCTTAAACGGGCGTCGGATTGCAGGATAAAGTCACCGAAGAAGCGTTCGTCGAGCGTCACGGCCGGCGCCTGGCTGAACAGCTTGCCGAGGATCGGCAGATCGTGCTCATGGCCGATGACGCACAGAATATCGTTCTCCCGCAGCCGGGTACTGCCGCTAGGGTGCAGCAGCTCTTTGCCGCGGAACAGGGCGGCGATGCGGGTATTGGGCGGCATTTTCAGCTCACGCAGCGCCGCGCCGACGCACCAGTTTTCCGCCGAAAGCTGATACACGAACTGTTCCCACTGGTTCTCCGGGTGTACATCCAACCCAACGCGGGAGATCGGCGTCAGCGCCGGCGGTACGATCACCTTGGCTTTTTTGGCGGCAAACGACAGCGTGGTGCCTTGCAGCAGCAGGGAGACCAGCACCACGAAGAACGCCACGTTGAAGAACAATTGGGCGTTGGGCAGCCCGGCCATCATCGGGAACACCGCCAGGATCACCGGCACCGCGCCGCGCAGGCCGACCCAGGAAATAAAGCCGCGTTCGCGCAGGGTAAAGCTGCGGAACGGCAGCAGGCCGATAAACACCGACAGCGGGCGGGCGAACAGGATCATCCACAGCGACAGCAGCAGGGCAGGGATGGCGATCGGCAGCAGCTCGTGCGGGTTGAGCAGCAGGCCGAGTACCAGGAACATGCCGATCTGGCTGAGCCAGGCCAGGCCGTCGAAGGTTTGTACGATGCCGTGACGGTTGCGGATCGGCCGGTTGCCCAGCAGCAGGCCGCACAGGTACACCGCCAGAATGCCGCTGCCGTCCAGCGCGGTGGTCAGCGCGAAAATAAGAATACCGCCGCTCACCGCCAGCAGCGGATAGAGGCCGTCCGCCAGTTTGATGTGGTTGATCAGCGTCAGCAGCAGCCAGCCGCCGCCCAGACCGAAGACGATGCCCATGCCGAACTGCTGCATCAGATGCAGCGGGAAGGTCCAGCTCAGTGCGGTTTCTCCGGCGGCGATCATCGCAATCAGCGTGATGGTGAGAAACACCGCCATCGGATCGTTGCTGCCGGATTCGATCTCCAGCGTGGCGCTGACGCGTTCGTTCAACCCTTTTCCGCCCAGCAGCGAGAAGACCGCGGCGGCGTCGGTGGAACCGATGATGGCGCCGATCAGCAGCCCCTGTAGCAGATCGAGGTTGAACAGCCAGGCAGCGGCCATGCCGGTCAGGCCGGCGGTGATCACCACGCCGATGGTGGCAAGAGACAGCGCCGGCCACAGGGCGACGCGGAAAGAGCTGACCCGTGTACGCATGCCGCCGTCGAGCAGGATCACCGCCAACGCGAGGTTACTGACCAGATAAGCGACAGGATAATTGCTGAAGACGATGCCGCCGGGGCCATCGACGCCGGCCAACATGCCGATCGCCAGGAAGATCACCAGGATCGGAATGCCGAGCCGGGAAGAAAATGAGCTGAGCAGAATGCTTGCCCCCACCAGCACGGCACCGATGACGAACAAACTGTTAATGGTGCTGGCATCCAAAATATTGCTCTCCTGAGGCTGGGAATCGGTGGGGCACTGCGCGTGTGTCGATGATAGCGTGTTTAGTGGGTAAAACGCCAAGGCTGATTGCGAAAACAACCGATCAATTATTGCCCTTTGATGCGATTAACCGAAGAAAGTGAGGAGAAGAGAGAGAATCCTGCCTTTTATCCAACATTATCAGGCTACTGTATTTCTGCTTTGGCAACAATGGCCGATCGTGGCTGAGGGAAAAACCATTAAGCCCGCGCAGGCAGGCTTAATGGTTTGCAGACGCGGTAGGGTTAGTGGTCGAGCGATTCCAGTGCCCGTTTGATCAGCTCGCTGGCCAACTTGCTTTCCGTTTCGGAAATGCCGTCGAGATTGATGTTGGAGAGCTCAGCGACCAAAACACTGCGTTCTTTGCCGCTGATTGAGGCGTCCAGTGCGGACAGCAACCTGCCGAGGATCTTCAGCAGGGTGGCGTTTTCCGCTATGGCTTCCTGAGCCGGGGTGTGCTTATCGGTCATTCAAAATCCTCTCTGTCGTGACGGAAGGGAGATGCAGCTAACGCCATCGAATAAATTCAACGATCGCGCAGCCCTTCGGGGGTGTTGAGCCCAATCACTACCGTAAGGCAGGGATCCGGATTTCTACTTATGCATTGCAGTTATAACGGCTAGGTTATCTATGCAGCCGTATCACTTTGCCCTAACGGGCGACGCCAGGCTGAGCAATGTGTGCTCTGCATGGCAAGAGAGAGATGGCGCAACCGATAGGTAGCGCCATCAAGTATAGCGTCGGGGAGAAAATGTGAAGGCGGTGGAACCGCCTTCAGGAGATTTTTTCTTTTCGCAGACGGTTATTGAAGCGGGGACGCTCCAACAGGAAATTGAGATGGAGGCGTTGTATCAGCATATAGGCGATAACAGGGGCGATTAGCCCGAATAGCGTGCCGGCGATCGCTTGTGTTGGCCAATGGCTGATATGCATAAACTTGGTCAGTACAATGCGTAAACCGCTGGCCGCGAGGATATGCATCAAATAGATGACCATGCTCAATTCACCGAGCCGGCGTAGCCACAAGAGTTCCGTTTTGGCCAGTAAGACCGACAGGCAGACGATAAAGAAGATGGCTTCTACCGCCAGTAACAGGGAGAAACTTCCGGCATCGGTATACAGCAAGCCGGCATAGCCGTGGAATCCCCACTGCAGCGCGATAAACGCGGCCAGAGAGGCCAAAAGGGAACCGAACCCCAGATTGGCGATGAAGGAAGCGTAGCGAATGGCCAAAGCACCGAGCAAGAAGAAGATGAAGAACCGGGTGATGTAATCAAAATGGAAGGCTTTGGTGAGGCTGTCTTGGTAGAGATACAGCCCCGCGCTGATAACGATCAATACCGGCAGGAGATAACGGTATGTTTCTTTTTTATACAGCAAAGTGGCCAAAAGAAAGACCATGAACAAAGCATACAGAAACCAAAACTGCGCGCGCGGATGCGTAAACAGCGACAGGACATCACCCAGGTTGGAAGGGTTATTGGTATAGCGCGACAACAGCACTTCCACCATGCCTTGCAGTAGTGACCAGATGACATAGGGGTAAACGATGGTGTCTATCTTACTGATCACAAAGCGTGTTTTTCCCTTTTTGTCCAAAGATTGCGTAAAGAACAAACCTGAGAGGAAGAAAAACAGCGGCATATGAAAACTGTAGATAATACTGTCTGTCAGTTGGTAGTACGACCCCGAGAGCTGAATGCCAGCGCTGTATAGACCCCGGTTGACGTGGCCAAAAACCACGAGAATAATGCCGATCCCCTTCGCATAATCGACCCATGCTTCTCTCATATGAGTACCTTGCCCAGAAAGTGACGCAACTAATTTATAAGTATGAATAATGAGCGTAACAGGCAGTTGTCGTTTTGCAATGCGTCGGGGGGATTAGGATTAATATTAGGAAAATGCTCAGGGCTCTGCCGCTGTTGGAAAAGTGATAAAGCACTGTATCATTGATGTGGTTGATTTTTGGGCGATAAATCATCACCCAAAAATTGAGTCGGGAACTTAGCGCGGCTTGCCGGAGAACAGGAAGCGCAGCACCGGAATACGCTTGTGCAGTTCATATAGCGCGAAGGCCAGCGAGAACACAAACAGCAGGCCCAGCAAGAATCCCAACAGGTTGTTGCCGATATAAGGCGTCACGAAAGCGCCATATATCAGGGTCAACGGATGGTGCACCAGATATATAAACAGCGAGGCGTTGACCAGATAGGTGATGCGCGGCGAGTGATAATTCAGCAAGTTATGCCCGAAAGAGAACACGACGTTGGTCATCAGGATCCCCATTAGGGTTTTGATCACCACTTCTACCTCGAACATATAGCTGCTGTGCGCCAACAGCTTTTGATTCAGCATATATGCGATAAACAGCAGCAGCGAACCGAGCAGCGCCAGCGGTGAGCGGCGCAGAAAAATCTCCTTAAGCCACACGTACTTAAACGCATAGGCGCCGAGGATGAAGAACGGCAGGTAGAACATCGTCTCCATCACCACGAAATTGAACAGGCCGTTGGATAATAGCTGCGGGGCGAAAATTAAAATAATGCGGTGCGCGGCCGAATAGCATACCGCATAAATAAAGAAACACAGTGAGATGTTTCCTAATCCGTGCATTCGGTTTATTAACGCCGGAATAGGCTCACGGGGTTGACGCTTGATTTTGCGGAACAGATAAAAACAGGCGCAGGTTAACAATGACAGTGTCAATAAGAACCAGAGATGAGAAACCAATTCCCAAACTGTTACATTTATTTTCTGATAGAGAGAAAATTCATCCCAGCCGTTTAATTTATCGGTGAAGTATTTCAGCATGAAAAACTGCGGCACCGTGATTAGCGGGATGGAGCTCAGCAGCGGGATCGCCACCCGCTCCAGCCTGACCTTCAGCCACTGGTGGCGCTCGTAGCGCTCGTAAAGCATGTAGGAGAAGTAGCCGGATATCACGAAGAACACCTGCATGCGGAAAGCGTGGATGAAGTCGTTCAGCACCGTGAGCGAGAAAGAGGGCGACGCGCTGTTCACCGCCCAGGCATGGCTGGAATAAATCAGGGTGAGGTGAAACGGAATCCCGAGCAACATCAAATAGGCTCGGATCGAATCGAGAAAAAACTCGCGCTGTTTGCTGCCTTTAGTCATAGATTACCGCTGGTGATTTAATCGAGAGTTCATTAACACGCTTAATAAGTCGTCAAACGTTAAATTGTTATCCGGAACCCTACTATAGCCCCCCGCATTTTTCCATAGCGTCTTGTTGCGCGGCTTGCTACGCTGGTGTTCCATCAGCTGCTTAAACAATGAGCCGTAAACATGAACCATCCATTTATCATGTTGTCGGAAAGCTGAGTAATCCATTAATATGGATTTAAATGATTTGAGCACACGAATAGGGGGGGATGTGCTAGTTAATATATTATCCGGACAACCACGCGCCGCGAGCGTTCGTTGGTTAGGTGCTACCGTATTGTTCACGCTGTTCAGTTCGCCGGCTTGGGCCTTTTCTATTGATGATGTGGCCAAGCAGGCGCAGGATCTGGCGGCGAAAGGTTTCGAAGCCCCGAAGAGCAACCTTCCTTCTCAGTTCCGCGAGATGAAGTTCGCAGACTATCAGCAGATTCAGTTCAATCACGATAAAGCCTATTGGAGCAAGCTGAAAACCCCTTTCAAGCTTGAGTTTTATCATCAGGGGATGTACTTCGACACGCCGGTGAAAATCAACGAGGTCACCTCTACCAGCGTAAAACAGATCAAGTACAGCCCGGATTACTTCAACTTCGGTTCGGTCAAACACGACCCGGAATCGGTGAAAAACCTCGGCTTTGCCGGTTTTAAGGTGCTTTACCCGATCAACAGCGCCGACAAAAACGATGAGATCATGAGCCTGCTGGGCGCGAGCTATTTCCGCGTAGTGGGTAAAGGGCAGGTTTACGGGCTTTCCGCTCGCGGCCTGGCTATCGACACCGCTTTGCCGTCCGGCGAAGAGTTCCCGCGTTTCCGCGAATTCTGGGTTGAGCGTCCGAAGCAGGGCGACAAGCATCTGGTGATCTATGCGCTGCTGGATTCCCCGCGCGCCACCGGCGCTTACCGTTTCACGGTGATCCCGGGCCGCGACACTACCGTGGACGTCGAGTCGAAAGTGTTCCTGCGCGACAAGGTGGGCAAACTGGGCCTGGCGCCGCTGACCAGCATGTACCTGTTCGGGCCGAACCAGCCGTCGCCGACGTTGAACTATCGCCCGGCGTTGCACGATTCCAACGGTCTGTCTATCCATGCCGGCAACGGCGAGTGGATCTGGCGTCCGTTGAACAATCCTAAACATCTGTCCGTCAGCACCTATACCGTCGAGAATCCGAAAGGCTTCGGTCTGCTACAGCGCGGTCGCAATTTCAAAGAATATGAAGATCTGGACGATCGTTACGATCTGCGTCCTAGCGCCTGGATCGAACCGAAGGGCGACTGGGGCAAAGGCAAGGTCGAGCTGGTGGAGATCCCGACGGCGGATGAAACCAACGACAACATCGTCGCGTTCTGGACGCCGGATACCTTGCCGGAAGCCAAAAAGCCGCTGACGCTGAGCTACCGTCTGAACTTCACCCGCGATGAAGACAAACTGCATTCGCAAGACATCGCCTATGTGGCGCGGACCATGCGTTCGACCGGTGACGTGAAGCAGTCCAACCTGATTCGCGAGCCAGACGGCAGCGTGGCCTTCCTGGTCGACTTCGTCGGTCCGGTGCTTAAAGGGCTGGATGCCAATACCCCGGTCGCTTCTCAGATCAGCATCGGCGACAACGGTGAAATGGTAGAAAACAACGTCCGCTATAACCCAGTGACCAAAGGCTGGCGCCTGACGGTGCGTCTGAAAGTGAAAGACGACAAGAAGCCGGTAGAAATGCGCGCGGCGCTGGTCAATGGCGATAAGACTCTGTCGGAAACCTGGAGCTATCAGCTACCTGCCAATGAATAAGCCTACTCAACCCGCCCAGGATTATCTTGCGGCGCTGCCTCTGACCGCCGAGCGGTCGGAGGCGCTCAACCCTCAAACGGCGGATGACGCTCAGGCACTGGAGGCGCTCCATCGGCAGATGGGCGCCGCCGACGCCAACGTCAATAGCCTGTCGGCGGATGACGTGGCGCTGGCCTCGGTCAAACCGCGCATCGAAAACGCCTGGCCGGATGCGGTCAGCGATGACGACTTCGATACCGACGCCGAAGGGCGCGCCATTCTGAAGGCGACGCCGCCGATCAAACGAACCACCATGTTCCCGGAAGCCTGGCGCACCAACCCGGTGGCGCGCTTCTGGGATTCTCTGCTGGGGCGTTCGCCGCACAATCGGCACGCCACCAAAGAGGAGGCCGAGGCCGAGAACCGCTGGCGCGTTGTCGGCTCCATGCGCCGCTATGTGCTGCTGGTGCTGATGCTGGTGCAGACCGGCATCGCAACCTGGTACATGAAAACCATCTTGCCTTATCAGGGCTGGGCGCTGATCGATCCTATCGCCATGCTGGATCAGGATCTGATGCAGTCGGTGCTGCAGCTGCTGCCGTATGTGCTGCAAACCGGCATTCTGATCCTGTTCGCCGTGCTGTTCTGCTGGGTCTCGGCCGGTTTCTGGACCGCGCTGATGGGCTTCCTGCAGCTGCTGATCGGCAAAGACAAATACAGTATTTCCTCCACCATCAAGGGCGATGAGCCGATCAACCCGGCACACCGCACCGCGCTGATCATGCCGATCTGCAACGAAGACGTCGAACGCGTGTTCGCCGGCCTGCGTGCGACCTATGAGTCCGTCGCCGCCACCGGTCAGCTGGAGCACTTCGATATCTACGTGCTGAGCGACAGCTACGATCCGGACATCTGCGTGGCGGAGCAAAAGGCGTGGATGGAGCTGTGCCGCGATGTCGACGGCCACGGCCGCATCTTCTATCGCCGCCGCCGTCGCCGCGTAAAACGCAAAAGCGGCAACATCGACGACTTCTGCCGTCGTTGGGGCGGCGAGTACAGCTACATGGTGATCCTGGACGCCGACAGCGTGATGAGCGGCGAATGCCTCACCGGGCTGGTGCGTCTGATGGAAGCCAACCCGAACGCCGGCATCATCCAGTCCGCGCCGAAGGCGTCCGGCATGGATACCCTGTATGCGCGCGTGCAGCAGTTCGCCACCCGCGTTTACGGGCCGTTGTTCACCGCCGGCCTGCATTTCTGGCAGCTGGGTGAATCGCACTACTGGGGCCATAACGCCATCATCCGCGTGAAGCCGTTTATCGAGCACTGTGCGCTGGCGCCGCTGCCGGGCGAGGGTTCCTTCGCCGGTTCAATCTTGTCGCACGACTTCGTTGAAGCGGCGCTGATGCGCCGCGCCGGCTGGGGCGTGTGGATCGCTTACGATCTGCCGGGCAGTTACGAAGAGCTGCCGCCAAACCTGCTGGACGAGCTGAAACGCGACCGTCGCTGGTGCCACGGCAACCTGATGAACTTCCGCCTGTTCCTGGTGAAAGGCATGCACCCGGTGCACCGCGCGGTGTTCCTGACCGGCGTCATGTCCTACCTGTCGGCGCCGCTGTGGTTCATGTTCCTGGCGCTATCCACCGCATTGCAGGTGGTGCACACCCTGATGGAACCGCAATACTTCCTGCAGCCGCGGCAGCTGTTCCCGGTCTGGCCGCAGTGGCGGCCCGAGCTGGCGATAGCGCTGTTCTCCACCACGCTGGTGCTGCTGTTCCTGCCGAAGTTGCTCAGTATCGTGCTGATCTGGGCCAAGGGCGCGAAAGAGTACGGCGGGGCGTTCCGTCTGTTCATTTCGATGCTGATGGAAATGCTGTTCTCGGTGCTGCTGGCGCCGGTGCGCATGCTGTTCCATACCGTGTTCGTGGTGA
This sequence comes from Serratia sp. TSA_105.2, assembly GCF_052692115.1. Taxonomy (NCBI): domain Bacteria; kingdom Pseudomonadati; phylum Pseudomonadota; class Gammaproteobacteria; order Enterobacterales; family Yersiniaceae; genus Serratia; species Serratia sp. TSA_105.2. The sequence goes on along the minus strand of NZ_JBQZFT010000001.1, from coordinate 1,218,062 downwards.
GCGCCTTCCTCGGTTGGGAAGTGGTGTGGAATTCGCCGCAGCGTGACGATGACGATACGCCTTGGGGCGAAGCGTTCCGCCGCCATGGCTCGCAGATGTTGCTGGGCCTGGTGTGGGCCGGCGGCATGGCGTGGCTGGATCTGCGCTTCCTGTGGTGGTTGGCACCGATCGTGTTCTCGCTGATCCTGTCGCCGTTCGTGTCGGTGCTGTCGAGCCGCGCGACGCTGGGCATGAAGAGCAAACGCGCCAAGCTGTTCCTGATCCCGGAAGAGTACAACCCGCCGCGCGAGTTGCTGGCGACGGAAGAGTACCTGCATCTCAACCGCAACCGCGCGCTGACCAACGGCTTTATGCATGCGGTGGTCAACCCGTCCTTCAACGCGCTGGCGACGGCGTTGGCGACGGCGCGTCACCATCTGCGCGCTACCCTCGATCGCAACCGCGAGGAGCGGGTGAACGAAGCGCTGCAGCTGGGGCCGGAGAAGCTGGTGAAGGGTAAACGTCTGGAGCTGCTGAGCGATCCGGTCACGCTGGCTCGTCTGCACCAGCGCGTCTGGCTGTTGCCGGAAGGCGCCGCCTGGCGTGAGCACTATCAGCAGTTGCCGCACAACCCGCTGGCACACCCAACGGGCCGACGTTAATCGCTGAACGGCAACGCTCAGACGGGGAATGCGCATGGCGCATTCCCCGTTTTTTTTACCTTTTGCTTACGTGCGCCGGGCGGGTGGAGAAAGGGAACTGTGGTAGACTGCGGCCGATGCGTTGTTCACTCACGAAACAACCCCCTTGCTCAGAGTCAATGTCGTGAAGCTCTCTTCCTACCTTCGGCTGGCCTGCGTGGCGGCCGGCGTGATGGTCCTAACCGGTTGCGGCAGCATCATCAGCCGCACCGTGCCCGGTGCGGGGCATGGCCACCAGTACTATCCCGGCGTGCAGTGGGATTTGCGCGATACGCCCTGGCGCTACGTCACGGTGATAGACGTGCCGCTGTCGATGGTGGTGGACACCTTTATGCTGCCGTTCGATGCGCAGCACGGCCCCTATGAATAAACCTGCTCAGCGGGTGGCGAACACCACCAGCTGATAGCCTTTCTGCCCACAATGGAAAGGCGCCAGCGCCGTCATGCCCAACCCTTGCACGTGAGCCGCCAACGAATGCGGATTGTCGTCGTCGATAAACAGCGCGCCCACGTCGTAGTCATGGCAGGTGTGCGCTTTGACCGCGGCGTAAAGGCGCTTTAGCACGCCTTTGCCGCGCCAGGCGGCGGCGAGGCAAACCGGGCCGTAGAGAAACACCCGCTGTTCACTCAGCGCCCGCCCGGTGAAGGATTGCGTGGCGAGCGTCGCCAGCATCGCATCCACCACCGGCGGCCTCGGGTGCACGTCGGCGGGCATCAGGCAAACGAACCCTGCCAGTTGGTTCTCCTGTTCGGCCACCAGTATGCCGATGCCGCGGTTGATCGCCGTCAGCTGTGCCTCATTCATGCGCGATACGATAAATCCCTGCCGTTTTTGGCGCTCGTCGAGCGCTTCCGGCACGTTTTCCCCCTGCAGCTGCAAAATGGCAGGGTAGTCGGTGGGGCGGGCCCGGCGAATGATCATGCTGTCTCCTTGGCGATGAAAGCGTGGTGCGGGTTAACGCTCATCCCATTCATCGGCGGCGGCCTGGCCTTCTTCGGTATCCAGCGGCGGTTCGAGCTGAAAGTCGCCTTCTTCCCATTCGTACAGGGTGTTTTCGTCTATCCACTCGGCGGTAATTTCCACCTCGTCGTAGTCACCGTCGAAGATCGCCTGCGCCGCCGCACCGCTGCGCAGCGGCAGGCATTCCACCGCCTCACCTTCTTCTTCGAAGAACTCCGCCTGCCACATCGTGTCGCCATCCTGCATCACGTACTTTTGCAGATTGAACTGCTGCGGCACCGGCGGTTCGTCACCGCTGCCGCCTTCGGCGGTGTCGATAAACGCTTCGCGTGCGGCCTCGATGGCTTCTTCCAGGGTTGCATACAGGCTCATGTTTGCCTCCGTTGACGATGAGAGTAAAGCGCCCGGCGGTGCTGCCGTCGCGTGGGTGAAAACGTCAAAGCTAATTGTTGTCTCACTGGCGCAGGATGCAAATTTTTTTGTTGTCCGCTTTGCGACGACGATTGTCCGCAAAGCGGGAGAAGAGGAGGCGATAGCGGGAAATAATGGCGCTATCGTTCACTCAGACGCCAGGATAAGCCCATGTTAATCGACCCTTCAAGCAAATACCGACCGTTCCCGCCGGTGACGTTACCGGACCGCCAGTGGCCTGCGCGTACCCTGCGGCAGGCGCCGCGCTGGTGCTCTAGCGATCTGCGCGACGGCAACCAGGCGCTGGCGGAGCCGATGGATAACGCGCGCAAGCGCGAATTCTATCAATTGTTGTTGCAGTGCGGTTTCAAAGAGATTGAAGTGGCTTTCCCTTCGGCGTCGCAAACGGATTTCGATTTTGTGCGCACGCTGATCGACGAGCAACTGATCCCGCACGACGTCACGATTCAGGTGCTGACGCAGTCGCGCGACGATCTGATCGATCGTACCTTCGAGGCGCTGCTGGGGGCGCCGCGGGCTATCGTGCATTTGTACAACGCCACGGCGCCGATGTTTCGCGACATCGTGTTCCGCCAGGATAAGGCCGCCACCGTGGCGCTGGCGGTGAACGGCGCGCGGCGCATCCGCCGGCAGTGCGAGGCACAGCCCGATACCGCCTGGTGTTTTGAGTATTCGCCGGAAACCTTCTGTTTTACTGAATTAGAGTTCGCGCTGGAGATCTGCGAAGCGGTGGCGGAGGTGTGGCAACCGGGGCCGCAGCGGCCGATGATCATCAACCTGCCGGCGACGGTGGAGGTGAGTACGCCCAACGTGTATGCCGATCAGATCGAGTGGTTCTGCCGTCACTTCAGCCGTCGCGCCGATGTGGCGATCAGCGTACACCCGCATAACGATCGCGGTACCGGCGTGGCCTGCGCGGAGCTGGCGCTGTTGGCCGGCGCCGATCGGGTCGAAGGTTGCCTGTTCGGCAACGGAGAGCGCACTGGCAACGTCGATCTGGTTACGTTGGCGCTGAATCTCTATACCCAGGGCGTAGCGCCGGGTCTGGACTTCAGCCGCCTGAAGCAGGTGGTGGAGGTGGTGGAGCTGTGCAATCAGCTGCCGGTGCATCCTCGCCATCCTTATGCCGGTGAGCTGGTGTTTACCGCCTTCTCCGGTTCGCATCAGGATGCGATCAAAAAAGGCTTCGCCGCACAACGGCAGCGACAGGATGGCTGGTGGCAGGTGCCTTACCTGCCGCTCGATCCCGCCGATGTCGGCTGCAGCTATGAGGCGGTGATCCGGGTCAACAGCCAGTCCGGCAAAAGCGGCGCCGCCTGGCTGTTGGAACAGAATCATGGGCTGGCGTTGCCGCGCGGCTTGCAGATCGATTTCAGTCAGGTGGTACAGCGGGCGACCGACGGCAGCGGCAAGGAAATGAGCGGCGCGCAGCTGTGGCGCTTGTTCCGCGACACCTATGGGCTGGTGGAGCAGCCGCGTTTGCAACTGTTAAGCTACCAGACGGAAAGTCACGGGGTAGAGGCTTATAGCTTCAACGCGCGAGTTGCCTGCGAGGGAGAGCCACTGCGCCTGCAGGGCGCCGGCAACGGCCTGCTTTCCAGCGCGGTGGATGCACTGCGCCAGCGCTTCGGCTTGCCGCTGGCGATCGAGGATTACCACGAGCACACGTTGGGGCATCAGAGCGACAGCCGAGCGGTGGCCTACATTCGCTGCGTCTTGCCTCACGGAGAGGCGAGCTACGGCGTTGGCATTGACGTCGACTCCGCCAGCGCTTCGCTGCAGGCGCTGTTCAACGTCGCCGGTCGCTATCTGGCGTCAACGTCGGCCCGGTCCGGCTGAAATAGTCGCTGGGCGCGACCCCCAGCACTCGGCGAAACATGGCGCTGAACGCGCTGGGGCTGTCATAGCCAAGATCCAGCGCCACTTCCAACACCGAACGGCCGGTCGCCAGCGCGTTCAACGCCGCCAGCAAACGGGCGCGCCGCACCCAATCACTAAAATGCAGGCTGGTTTCTCGCTGGAAGCGCCGCGACAGGGTGCGTCCGCTGACGCTGAGATGAGCGGCCGCCTGTTCCAGCGTCCAGGGCTGTGCCAGCGTGGCCTGAATATGGCGGCACAGGGCGAGCAGAGAGGCCTCGCGCGGTTCCGGCAGGTGCAGTGGCAGAATCGGCAGCATTCTCAACTCATCCAGGATCAGTTCCATCACGCGCTCATCGCGCCCGCCGCTTGGATAATCAGGCGCAATCTCCATCGCGCAAATAATCAACTCGCGCAGCAGCGGCGACACCTGTACCACCTGGCATTGGGCCGGCAGATCGGCACGCGCCAGCGGATCGACGAACAGCGTCCTGGCCGCTACCAGGCCGGTGATGCGCAGGCTGTGCACCACTTTTGCCGGCACCCAGACGCCGCGGCCGGGCGGAACCACCCAACTGCCGAGCCGGGTCGTGACCTGCACCACGCCGCTCAGGCTGTGAATCAGCTGCGCGCAATTATGGTAGTGGTCCGGCTCGCTGTCGCCGTGGTGATAATCCCTGGCTAACGGCCGGACAGGCTGATCGGGCGGCAGAACGTCGTGAAACAACAGCATCGTAAGCAGGCTCCGCGCGGCAAAAGGGGGAGGACAGCATGCCATGCGGCGCTGTTCCACACCAGCCTGTGGCACACTGCAGATAAATAGTTTATAAAATGATATTATATAAATTTATAAACTGTTGGAGAGGCAATGGATATTGACGCGATGCGCAAGGCGGCGGCGCAGGCCGGTGCGATGCTGCGCGCCCTGGGCAACGAAGATCGGCTGCTGCTGCTGTGCCGGCTCAGCCAGGGCGAAATGGCGGTGAGCGAGTTGGCGCAGGCGTTGGATATCCGCCAGCCGACATTGTCCCAACAGCTTGGCGTGCTGCGTGAGGAGGGGTTGGTCTCCACCCGGCGCGCCGGCAAGCAGATTTACTATGCGGTGGCCGATGCCAAAGCGCTGACGCTGCTCCATACCCTCTATCAACTGTATTGCCCACAGCCGGAGAGCCGCGATGACCATTGACTGGCAACACTTCACGCCCTATTCCGCGCTGGCGGGCGGGGCCATTATCGGCGGCGCGGTGGCGCTGCTGCTGCTGTTCAACGGCCGCATCGCCGGCATCAGCGGCATTACCGGCGGCTTATTGAGCGCGGGCGGCCAAGAACGGGGCTGGCGCGCCGCATTTATTGGCGGGTTGCTGCTCTCCCCCTGGCTGTATGCTGTCGCTGCGGCTTTGCCGTCCGGTGAGATCGCGGCCGGCAGCGGCGGGCTGGCGATGGCAGGGCTGTTGGTGGGGGTGGGTACCCGATTGGGCAGCGGTTGCACCAGTGGGCACGGCGTGTGCGGCGTCGCGCGGTTGGCGCCGCGATCGTTGGCCGCCACGGCGGTGTTTATGCTGCTGGGGTTTACGACCGTGTGGCTGATGCGCCATCTGTTGGGAGGGTGAAAATGTTTAAATCGCTGTTGGCGCTGCTGAGCGGCGTGATTTTCGGTCTGGGGTTAATTATCGCCGGCATGGCCAATCCGACTAAAGTACTGGCGTTTCTCGATATTACCGGCCAGTGGGATCCTTCGCTGGCGTTGGTGATGGTTGGGGCGATCGCGGTGGCGGCGCCGGCCTTCATGTGGGCGCGTCGACGCCAGCGGAGCCTGTTGGGGGAACCGCTGCAGATCCCGGCCGCCGGGCGTGTGGATCGCCGTTTGCTGGTGGGCAGCGCGCTGTTTGGCATCGGTTGGGGCATTGCGGGCATTTGCCCTGGCCCGGCCTGGGTGTTGGCGGGGGCGGAGATACAACGGGTATGGCCGTTCCTGCTGGCGATGCTGGCGGGCATGGCGTTGTATGACGTTATCATGAGGCAGAGGCGTACATGTCGATAGCCAAGGCGGTGCTGCGCATTGCGCGCCCGACCGATCGGTTGCAAGAGATTGCCGCGCTGTATTGCCGCGGGTTGGGGTTTGAAAGGCTGGGCGAGTTTGTCGATCATCAGGGGTTTGACGGCATGATGATCGGGCATCCGCAGCATGCCTACCATCTGGAGTTTACGCAGCATCGCGGGGTGCAGGTTGGACAGGCGCCGACGCAGGATCATCTGCTGGTGTTTTATCTGCCGGATGAGAACGAGTGGCGAGCCGCGTGTGAGCGGATGCGGGCGGCGGGATTCCTGGCGGTCACCGCCTATAATCCCTATTGGGATCGGGCGGGGCAAACCTTTGAAGATCCTGACGGCTACCGGGTAGTCTTGCAACATCAGGCCTGGCAGGCATAAAAAAACCGGCGCCTCGAGCGCCGGTTTGCGAGATAAGCGGGTTATCCGTCAGGCGTTGGTCGCCGGTTTTTGCGCGCTCTTGGACTGGGTATTTTCCAGCATGCGGCGAATCGGCACGATCAGCACGATCAGCACGGCGGCGCAGATCAGCAGCGCGACTGAGCAGCGAGCGAACAGATCCGGCAGCATATCCAGTTGGTCGGCCTTGACGTGACCGCCGATCAGACCGGCCGCCAGGTTGCCCAGCGCACTGGCGCAGAACCACAGCCCCATCATTTGCCCGCGCATTCTCTCCGGCGCCAGCAGCGTCATGGTGGCCAGCCCGATCGGGCTCAGGCACAGCTCACCCAGCGTCAGCATCAGGATACTGCCCACCAGCCACATCGGCGATACGCCCGCGCCGCCGTTGCTCAGCACATTCTGCGCGGCCAGCATCATCAGGCCGAAACCGCCGGCGGCGCACAGGATACCGATCACGAACTTGGTGATGCTGCTCGGGCGCACGTTATTACGCGCCAGCGCAGGCCAGGCCCAGCTGAAGACCGGCGCCAGCAAGATGATGAACAGGGCGTTGATCGACTGGAACCATACCGCCGGGATCTCGAAGCCGCCGACCATGCGATTGGTGTAATCGTTGGCGAACAGGTTGAACGAAGTCGGTTTCTGTTCAAACGCCGACCAGAAGAACGCGGCGGAGATCAGCAGGATGAAGCACACCAGCAGGCGTGCGCGCTCTTTGCGGCTCAGGCCGGCAAAGGCGAACAGATAGATGAAGTACAGGGTGACCGAGGCGGCGATGACGTACACCAGCACGCTGGCTACTTCGACCGGATTGATGACAATGATGCCTTGAGCGATCAGCACGATGACGGCCACCAGGATAGCCGCCAATGCCAGCAACCAGACGCCGACGCCTTTTTTCTTCGCGACCGGGCTATTCCAGGTGGAATCCAGGCCCACTTCGCGGTCATAGCGTTTCATCGCCGGTACGGCGAATACCCGGAAGATCACCAGCGCCACCAGCATCCCGATACCGCCGATGCCGAAGCCCCAGTGCCAGCCGTGTGACTTGATCAGCCAGCCGGAGATCAGCGGGGCAATGAACGAGCCGATGTTGATACCCATGTAGAACAGCGAGAAACCGCCGTCACGGCGCGCATCGCCTTTCTTGTACAGCGTGCCGACCATCACCGAGATACAGGTCTTGAACAGGCCGGAACCGAGCACGATGAACATCAGGCCGATGAAGAACAGGTTAGTGCCCATCACCGCGGACAGGGCGATCGACAGGTGGCCGAGGGCGATCAGGATAGACCCGTACCAGACGGCCTTGCGTTGGCCGAGCCAGTTGTCCGCCAGCCAGCCGCCCGGCAGCGCCGCCAGGTACATGCTGCCGGCGAAGATGCCGACGATCGCCGACGCGTTCTCGCGCGCCAGACCCAGACCGCCGTCGTACACGGTGGCGGCCATAAACAGGATCAGCAGCGGACGGATGCCGTAGAACGAGAAACGCTCCCACATTTCGGTGAAGAACAGAGAACCCAGCGGATAGGGATGGCCGAAGAAGGTCCGGCTTTCTGACTTATTGACAGAGGATTGCATAACGATTTCCCAATAAAAAGGCGCTGCATGGCTGCAGCCCGTACTGTGGTTGTATGTGTATTTAATGAAGGCGATCCGCCCAATGCGGATTACCCAACAAAACCGCGGCTGCAACGCTGATAAACCGTGGAAAGCGTGCTGACCTTTTTTCACTTGGCCGATGGTTCACATCTGGCGTGATATTATTTAACCATTTGATAACTGGTCGTTGGTTTTGTCTAGTACCTGTATCCCATTTTTTAGACGAAAAGTCGACAAGCATCTCCTTTTCTGGTTTTTCTGTTGGTTATGACAGGAATATGATTGACAGCGGGTTTTATGCACTGAAGGTTAATTAATTGTTGATAAACAATATGTTGAATTAAGAATGTTCCGAGCAAGCCAAAAATTCGCAGGCCCGAAGGAAGCATTATTAAAAGTAGGGGAAACGCGGCGTGGATCCGGCTAATCGCGGAAATTGGCGATAAATGCAGCTATTGTTCTTCCTGCAGCGTGTCTTCCCGCATGTAGCCCGGCCGCCGCCGCAGACACCACCAGGAATAACCGGCGTTGAACAGCACCACTAAAGCGGTGACGGCGAAGACCGCGCGAAAACCGTAACCGGCGGAGACTGCGGCACCGAGCAGCGGGCCGCTGACGTTGCCGACGTCGCGGAACGACTGGTTGTAGCTGAAAATGCGGCCGGCCACCTGATTGGTGCAGTTGTAAATCAGCAGCGTCTGTACCGCCGGCAGCAGCGCGCCGTCAGCCGCCCCCAGCAGAAAACGCAGCACCCCGAGCTGCCACGGCGTTTGCACGAAGGCCATCGGGATCAGCAGCAGCACCGAGACGATCAGCATACATATCAGAATGCGCTCCGGGCCGATGCGATCGCCCAACTTGCCCAGACGTGGGGCGCTCATCAACGCCGCGACGCCGGGCACCGAGGCGATTAGCCCGCTGATAAACGCCAGGTTATGGGTGGCGCCGGCCAGATCGCGCACATACAGCGTCAGGATCGGTGCGATCGAGCCGGTGGCGATCTGGATAATCATGGTAGTGACGAACAGGCTGAGCACCAGCTTCGGGTTTTTGAGCGAGGCAAACACCTGCCGTGCGTGCAACATGTCGCGTTTTTGTACCGGGGTGAACTGCTCTTTGACATACAGCAGCGTCAGCACGAAGCAGACGAACAGCACCGCTGCGGTGATATAAAACACCGGGCGCAGACCATAGAGGTCGGCCAACAGGCCGCCGATCAGCGGGCCGATCAGCGCACCGCCGACACCGCCGGTTGACAGGGTGCCGAGCGCCCAGCCGCTGCGGTTGCGTGGCACCTGGGTGGCGATCAGCGCGTTGGCGTTGGGTATGAACCCGCCAAGCAGCCCCAGCACCGCTCGCAGCGCGAGAAATTGCCAGACCGTTTGCGCCATGCCCATCAGCACCATGACTATCGCCATGCCCAACGCTGAGCGCAGCAGCATCAGTTTACGGCCGCGTCGGTCGGCCAGGGCGCCCCAGAATGGCGCGGCGATAGCGGAAAACAGGAAGGTGATGCTGAACAGCAGACCGGACCACATGTTGAGCGCCTGATGGCCGGTTACGCCCAGCGTCTCTACATACAGCGGCAGAAACGGCATCACCAGGCTGAAGGCCGCACCGGTGAGGAAACACCCGACCCAGGCGACGAAAAGGTTGCGTTTCCAGTTAACGGGTTCTGCTGCCGAAGCCATAAATGTCCACTGCCGAAAGGTGACGCGCTTTGCCGGCGGCAAGATGAAGGGGCAAAGCGTGAAAGTTAGCTTGGTAAGTATGCGCCGCCAGCGCGGCGACGGCAAACCAGGGGACAAGGATTGGGCAAAAAATGAAATAAAGTTTTAAAAAAGACGTTTAAACCTTATTCCGCGCTTAGCGCGCGGAATTTACAGCGTTTTATAGTCCGGCCAGCGCCTCGAAACCGGCGGCGGTGGTGGTGGCGCTAAAGTCGGTGACCTCGTAGTGGGCCACGGCGTTGAACGGATCTTCGGCGAGGATGGCGTCCAGCCGCGCACGCTCAATGCCTTTGGCCAGGATCACGCCGCCGGTGCGGGGATTCTTGCGGCCGGAGGCGATGAAGGTGCCATCCTGAAAATATTTCTTAAGCCAGGCGATGTGCCCGTCAAGGTGGCTGTCGACGTCGGCGATCGGGCGATGGTAGGTCAGGCTGACAATGTACATAGCGGCTCCGGGGGTGGCGGTAAAGGCTTTACCATCCCACCCTCGCCGTCGATTCTCAAGAGGCGCGCAATAAAAAACCCGCCGGCGGCGGGTTTGCTTTATCAGTAGAGCGAAGGCTCTCCTTCCGGGCGGGTCTTGAAGCGGCGATGCAGCCACATGTATTGGTCCGGCGCCATCAGGATCTCTTTCTCCACCACTTTGTTCATAAAGGCGGCGGCGTCGAGTTCGTTATCCAGCGGGAAGTTTTCCACCGCCGGCTGCATGATCAGCTCATAGCCTTTGCCGTCCGGCAGGCGGCGCGGGGTGAACGGAATGATCGCCGGTTTTCCCATCCGCACCAGCACGTAGCTGCCGGTGGTGGTGGCGGCTTTGTCCACCGCGAACAGCGGCGCGAAAACGCTGCTGCGCGGGCCGTAGTCGTGATCCGGCGCATACCAGATGATATCACCCTGTTTCAGGGCGCGGATCATGCCTTTGATGTCTTTGCGGTCCAGCATCGATTTGTTGGAACGCATGCGGCCCCAGGTTTGCAGCCAGTCCATCAGCTTGTTGTCGTGCGGGCGGTAAACGCCGATGCCCGGGTTATGAATGCCGAAGATGCGCGCACCCAGCTCCAGCGTCAAAAAGTGCAGGCCAATCAATAACACGCCCTGCCGGTTGTCGCGCGCTTTTTGGATGTGCTCCAGGCCGCTGACCTTGAACCAGCGCTCGATGCGCCAGTTGGGCCAGAACCACGCCATGCCGGTTTCAAATAGCCCCATGCCGACCGATTCGAAATTCTTTACCACCAGCGCATCGCGTTCGGCCTGCGGCATGTCGGGAAAACAGAGCTCGAGGTTGCGTTGGGCGATAGCGACGCGTCGCTGGAGAAAGCGCATGGAAAATCGCCCAATCGAGGTGCCGAGCCAGTAGATGACGGGGTAAGGCAGCAACACCAGCAGATACAGCAAGCCGATACCGACCCAGGTCAACCAGTAGCGCGGGTGCAATAAGGAACGATTGAAAGTAGGAACTTGAGTCATGGGTTCTCTGTTTGAATACGGTTGTTTAAGTGTAATGACAGAGTCATCGCATGGTCTGGCAGCCGGGTGAGCTTGGCTGCAAGGTTCGTTTCTGCCGTTTGTTTGCGACTATTGTGGCATTTTTCTGGCGATCCGGGAAAACACAACGCATTAAAATCCCTTTTTGGGTGTTAAATATGCATCGAATGCCGAATTTTTCCACAATCTTTCCTGCCAAAGATAATGGCGATATTATTGCTGGTAATTATTCAGAGGGTAAATATTTTGGCACCATGGATCAGTGCGGGGCTGCTGGTATTGGGCGCGGCGGTCGGCAGCGTCGGCGCGCATCTGCAGATGAACGCGATATTGGCGCTCGCCGGCGTGATGATGGCGCTCGGCATAGTGGCTTCCGCGTTTACCGAAGGCGGCGGAGGCTGAACGGGGCGTTTGCGCCAGGGCTGCGCGGCGGCGGTTTTTCGGGTATGATGTGCGCCGCGCGCGGGCCGGCAGGCCGCGTGCGGTAAATAAGTCACCTCCCGAAAGACAGGAAAGTACACCATGCCAGTGTTACATAACCGAATTTCTAATGAGGAACTGAAGGCGCGCATGCTGGCGGAAACCGAGCCGCGCACCACAGTTTCTTTTTACAAATACTTCTCCATTGACGATCCCAAGGCGTTTCGCGACAGCCTGTACGTTCAGTTCGAAAAACTGAAGGTGTTCGGCCGCGTTTACGTGGCGAAAGAGGGTATCAACGCGCAGATCAGCGTGCCGCAGCATAATTTCGACGCGTTCAAAGCCGCGCTGTTCGCCTCGCACCCGGCGCTGGATCAGGTACGCCTGAACATCGCGCTCGAAGACGACGGCAAATCCTTCTGGGTGCTGCGCCTCAAGGTGCGCGAGCGCATCGTGGCCGACGGCATCGATGACGAGAGCTTTGACCCAAGCAACGTCGGCGAGTATCTGCAGGCCGATCGCGTCAATCAGATGATCGACGATCCCAATACGGTATTCGTCGATATGCGCAACCACTATGAGTACGAAGTCGGTCACTTCGAAAACGCCATCGAGGTGCCGTCGGATACCTTCCGCGATCAGCTGCCGATGGCGGTGGAGATGCTGCAGGACAGCAAAGACAAAAACATCGTCATGTACTGCACCGGCGGCATTCGCTGTGAAAAAGCCAGCGCCTATATGCTGCACAACGGCTTTAAAAACATCTACCACGTGGAAGGCGGGATCATCGAGTACAGCCGCAGAGCGAAAGAGCAGGGGTTGCCGCTGAAGTTTATCGGCAAAAACTTCGTGTTCGATGAGCGCATGGGCGAGCGCATCTCCGACGATGTGATCGCCAACTGCCACCAGTGCGGTGCGCCGTGCGACACCCACACCAACTGCAAGAACGACGGCTGCCATCTGCTGTTCATTCAGTGCCCGAGCTGCGCCGCCAAGTTTGAAGGGTGCTGCAGCGAGATTTGCCGCGAAGAGCTGAAGCTGCCGCGTGAAGAGCAGCGCGCGCGCCGTGCCGGCCGTGAAAACGGCGTCAAGATCTTCAATAAGTCGAAAGGCTTGTTGCAGACTACGATGCACATTCCGGCACCGGAAGAAGAAGGTCCAGCCCGCTGAGCCTGAGCAAATGAGAAGCCCGGCCGCCAAGCCGGGCTTTTTTTTTATTTCTCGCGCACGCCTTCTACGGAGATGATCAGCTCAACGTCTTGCGACGCCGGGCCCAGATCGGTGGTGATGCCGAAATCTTTCAGCTTGATCTTGCCGTTGGCCTCAAAGCCGGCGCGGTAGCCGCCCCACGGATCGTTGCCCTGGCCAATCAGTTTGGCGTCCAGCGTAACCGGTTTGGTCACGCCGTTCAGCGTCAGGTTGCCGACCACTGCATAACCGTCGCCGCTTTTCTTCACTTCGGTGGATTCAAACTTGGCCTGTTTGTTCTTCTCCACATTCAGGAACTCGGCGCTGCGCAGGTGCTTGTCGCGCTCGGCGTGGTTGGTGTCGACGCTGGCGGTATTGATGGTCACGTTAACCTTGTCCTTGGACGGATCTTTTTCGTCGAAGGTGAAGCCGCCGTCGAAGTCTTTAAAGCTGCCGTACAGCCAGCTGTAACCCAGGTGCTGGATGCGGAACTCGATAAAGGCGTGCTGGCCCTGTTTGTCGATCTTGTAGTCCGCCGCCAGTGCGGAACCGGCGCTCAGCAGCAGGGCGCCTGCGGTCAGGCCCAATACGGTCTTTTTCAACATAGCAATCTCCATAAATCCAAAGGTTAATCGGCGCTGCTACCCAGCATCCGTTTCAAAGTGACATCACGATCGATAAAGTGATGTTTAAGCGCGGCCAGTCCGTGCAGTACCGAGAGCACTACCACGGCCCAGGCCAGGTAAAGGTGTATGGCACCGGCGGTATCGGCCTGTTCCGCCATGCCGGTTACGGTGGCTGGCACGTCGAACCAGCCGAATACGCTGATCGGTTGGCCGTCGGCGGTCGAGATCAGATAGCCGCTGATCAGAATGCCGAACAGCACGGCATATAGCGCCAGATGCGCGAGAATGGCGCTAACGCGAGTGAGGCGACCATAACTGGCCAGAGGCTTGGGCGGCGGCGAGACAAAACGCCAGATCACGCGGATCACCATCACGCTGAACAGCAGCGCGCCGATGCTTTTGTGGATCTCCGGCGCCTGATGATACCAGACGTCGTAATAGCCCAGCGTGACCATCCACAGGCCGAGCGCGAACATGCCGTACACCGTCAGCGCCACCAGCCAGTGGATCAACACTGACACATGGCCGAAACGATCGGCGGTATTTTTCCAGAGCATCCTGTTTCCTTCGATTACCGATTGGCTGGCTGCAATAATTAAACTTTAGGAAACATAAAATCAATAATAAATTTAACTATGTTACTTCTTAGAAATATTAGTCAGTGAATTTGTTTGAGATGTTCGGGGTTCATCAGATAAATCGTTGAAGATGATATTATTTCTTTCACGTAACGATTATGCTAGTTGTTGAAAATTAGGCTTATTATCTATTAATGTCAGCTTTTGTCATTTTACGTAAAGCGTCCATAAATTGCTCGATGGGATTATTTGTTGGCAAAGGTTATGCCTATTTCTCGCGGCGAAGAGCAGGGCGGAAAGATTAATTTTTTCGAACGGTTATGCGTAACCCTCTGCGGCATAACGGCGGACTTTGCTACCATTAGCGCCAAGCGTCGGCTCTTTGTGGCCGGTTAAACCAGTGAAATAACAAGGAAACGTGATGGGCCGAACCCGTGTAACCGACAACAGCCTGCGTTTGGCCGTCCTGCTGGCGATGTTGGTGATCATTCTGGCTGGGGTGAAAGCCGCCGCCGACATCGTGGTGCCGTTTCTACTGGCGGTGTTCCTCGCCATGGTGCTGAACCCGCTGGTGGCGATGCTGGAACGCCGACGGGTGCCGCGTATCGTTGGGGTGACGCTGCTGGTGACGGCGGTGATTGTGGTCGTGATGCTGTTTATCGGCATGCTGGGCGCTTCGCTCAATGAGTTCGCCCGTTCGTTGCCGCAGTACCGCGGCATGATGATCGAGAAACTGCGCGAGCTGCAGCATTACGCCGATCGCTTCAATATCAGCCTCTCCAGCGAAGCGATGCTGCAATATGTCGATCCCAGCGCGGCGATGAATCTGGTTACCCGCATGCTGGGGCACCTGTCTGGCGCCATGACCAACGTCTTCCTGCTGCTGATGACCGTGGTGTTTATGTTGTTCGAAGTGCAGCTGTTGCCTTATAAGCTGCAACAGGCGTTGGATAAGCCGAACGAAGGCCTCGCGGCGATGCGGCGGGCGCTGGACGGCGTGACGCGTTATCTGGTGATAAAAACCATCATCAGCCTGGCTACCGGGGTGATCGTCTGGATTTTCCTGGCGGCGGTCGGCGTACGCTTCGCCTTTATCTGGGGGCTGCTGGCGTTTCTGCTCAACTATATTCCCAATATTGGCTCGGTATTGGCCGCCATTCCGCCGCTGATTCAGGCGCTGCTGTTCAACGGATTGGGCGATGCGCTGGTGGTGGCGGGCGGCTTTATCGCTGTCAACATGGTGATCGGCAATATCCTCGAGCCGCGGGTGATGGGGCGCGGGCTGGGGTTGTCGACGCTGGTGGTGTTCCTGTCATTGATTTTTTGGGGCTGGCTGCTCGGCCCGGTGGGCATGCTGCTGTCGGTGCCGCTGACAATTGTTGCGCGCATCGCGCTGGAGACCACCGAGGGCGGCTATCGGCTGGCGGTTATCCTGGGCGACGGCCGCCCGCCGCGCCAGCCTCCGGCGGCGCCGGAGTGAGGAATATTTTACCGTTGACGCCGGGTTGGGCGGCGTGCTGCAGCGCCGCTGCGTACTGATATAAAGGGTAAATCGCAGCGGGCGGGCGCAACGCCAGCTGGCCGCGCCGCAGCAGCTGGAATAGCTGATAAAACGCTGTTTGCCACTGCGCCGGCGCGGCCTGCGCATTCCATTTACGCAGGTGGAACAGCGAAGCGCGCAGCTTCAATTCGTCCACCACGCGCCGCCAGTCCACCTGGCGCCCACCCAGCAGGCCCAGCGCCACAAAGTCGCCGCCGGTGCGAACCGCCCGCGCCAGCTGCAATCCGTCTTCTCCGCCGATGCAGTCGATAGCGGCGCGGGCGCCAAAGTGGGTCATTTGCGCCAGCTGCGGCGCCTCAATAACGCGCCAGGCGCCGGCGGCCAGCAGCGCCGGGCGATGAGCGACGTTGCGCACCACCACCGCCAGGCGGATACCACGCAGCGCCGTCATCTGCGCCAACAGCAGGCTAACGGCGGAGCCGCCGCCGTTGAGCAGCAGCACGTCGCCGGCGTTGAGCGGCAGCCATTGCGTCAGCAGCACCCAGCAGGTGAGCGGGTTGATATAGATTTGCGCCGCGCCGGCGTCGTCGATGTCGTCCGGCACCCAGACCACCCGATCCTCAGGCAGCGTGACGAAGGTTTGCCAGCTGCCGCCACCCGCTACCGCCAGCGCGCGTCGGCCGGTCGAGCGCCCGCTTTGCGGATCGACGATGACGCCTACGCCTTCATAGCCCGGCACCTGCGGCAGGGCGATGCGGTGCGCGTATTGACCGTGAATCGGGATCAGGTCGGAAGGGTTGATCGGGGCATAGCGCATCTGCAGCAGCCGCTGGCCGGGGCGCAGCGTCGGCCTGTTCACCTGCTGCAGTGCCAGCACCTGGGCGGGATCGCCGAAGCGGCTGAAGCTCAAGCGGGGAAATGAAGACGGCATGGGTTACATCACGAAGAAAAAATAGACATCCAGCGCCAGCAGCACCAGCCACAGACAAAGGTACAGCACCAGGTGCTCACGCACGTTGTTGACGATAGCCGCCAGTATTCGGTTTAACATTTCAGCCGCCTGAAGAAAGAGACCTTTGATTATAGTCCTTTTCTCTGCGTCTTTTATAGCGCGCCGCACGTGAGTGCTGGAAGAGTGGCGATAAAAAAGCCTGCGTTATCGCAGGCTTGATGTTACACCGCCAGCAGCGCCAACGGCGTTGAATTCGTTGGTGTGCTTGGCGGGTAGAAATAACGCAGCACGTTATACAGCGAGTAGAACTCCAGCCGGTTGCGCGCGTTGATCTTCTCCGTGATGTGACGCTTGTGCACGTATACCGTATGTGAGCTGATCTGCAGCTTTTTCGCGATGCGGTAGTTGGGCATTTCCGCCATCCAATACTTCATTACCGTCAGTTCCTGCGGGCTGAACAGGGAACGCTCTTCGCCGTCATCGGCCAGCGCCAGCGGATTTTCGCGCAGCGTGCGCAAGGTGAGCGGCAGAATGCTTTTATTGAACAGAAACGCGTTATCGGCGATGCGCATTGGCGTTTCGCTGTAGGGGTAAGGCGTATCGAGATAGATAAACAGCAAAGCAGCCTGGCTGGCTTCCATAAACGCCAGCAGCTGTGCGTCCGCTTCGTTATAGCGGCACTGGTTGCTGAGGTTCACCAGAATGTGGCTCGGCTGAAAGCTGGCCAACAGCGGCGTAGCGTACTCAATGCTGTGGCAGCACTTGATCGTCGTAATCCCACTATCAGCAAAGTAGCTGGCTATACCGACCCGGGTGAAGCAGCATTCGTCCACGACAAGTAGTTTCATGGTGACGTCCTTGTTGAAAGCCGATGGAGCATATCTTCTGTAAAATAGGACTTACACTGCAAGTGTTCAATTCGGAAATTCAAATGCTGAATACAAGAAATTTCCGTTATCAGAATTTTTACTTGGTATTTAAAAGAGTTAGCATGTTAATGAATTGTAACCGTCAAATTTCTCTGCCCAAGGCTCTTCGGCAACCTGGACAGAGAAATCCTTCGCTTAGCTAAATCGTTTCAGACCAAAGCTGGCGACATCGACCGGCGGCGCTTTGTCCTGCGCGAACAGCGCGGCAATCTCACCCAACGCGCTGGCGAACTTGAAGCCGTGGCCGCTCAATCCGCTGATGACCATCAGGCGATCGCACTCCGGCAGGGTATCGATAATAAAGTCTTCGTCGGGGCTCATGTCATAACTGCAGGCTTCGCCGTGTAAACATACGCCTACACCCGGCAAAAACTGCCGCAGGAAGGTGAAGACTTCGGTGCCGTCGCTGGCGTAGCTGCCGAAGGGCTTGCGCTGCTCGGGGGCATCCATCGGCTGGCCACCGTCGTGCTTGCCCACTTTCAGGCCGTCGTTGTCCGCCGGGAAGCCGTAGTAGTGCGTGCCGTCCTGCGCTTCGACGGTAAAGGCCGGGAAGCGGTTGTTCACACTGTAGCGGCCGTCCGCCTGATGCCAGGAGAATACCTTGCGCAATGGCGCGATCGGCAGCTGCGGCAACAGCGCTTTCACCCAGGTGCCTGCGGTGACCACGGCTTTTCGCGCGGTGAAACGCCCTTCGCCGGTGACGACTGCAACGCCGTCATCGATAGGTTCCACCGCGCTGACCGGGCAGTTGAACAGCTGGCTGCAGCCGGCCTCTTTCGCCAGCTTGATCAGGCTGGCAACCGCCAGCTCGGAGCGCAGGAAGCCGGCGTCCGGCTCGAAAACGCCGACGTAACCTTCCGGCGCACGGAATTCCGGCCAGCGTTGAGCGATTTGTTCGGCGTTGAGGGTTTGCGCGTTCAGGCGAAATTTCTGCGCGCTCTGCTGAGCATTGCGAATGAATTCGGAGTGCTGCGGCCCCAAATTGAGCACGCCGCACGACTGGAACAGTTCCTCGCCGGATTGCTGAATCAGCGCATTCCACAACGCCTGTGCGCGCAGCACCAGCGGCACGTACTTTTCACCTTCGCCGTAAGCGTGACGGATGATGCGGGTGTCGCCGTGATGGCTGCCGTTGCGGTGTGGGGGAATGGCGCTGTCGATCATCAGCACTTTCAAGCCGGCTCGGGTAGCGTAATACCCTGCCGCCGCGCCGACTGAACCGCTGCCCACCACAATCAAATCATATTCCACGTGCCCACCCTCTCTGATAGCGATTTCTTATCGCCCCATGATAAAAGGTTGCCGAGCGCAATGCACTGATTGAACGGCGAAAGGCAAAGAAAAAGGCGCCGGGAATGGGCCGCGGCGCCTTAGGGGGTAGGGGACGATGAATCAATGTTTTCTGCGATCAAGATCCTGGTAATCCGTAGCTTCAATCTTGGCGATGCCGGCCTCTAAGATATTGATTAATTGACGGGCGACATCTGTGGTCAGCCAAAGCGTTCTGTCTACTTGGGCTTCTTCAGGCGTTTGGTCTAGTGAAGACAGGTAATGAAGGCGTATCATCATGGCGTCGTAAACGTCGACAGTACTGATATCCCAACCGACAAGCGGGTGCGTCTGAATTACTTCATCATTTCTGTCCATAAAGACCCCTTATTGAGTAGTAACTACCGTGAGTGACTAACGAGGATCAATGCGGCTCATCATCATGAGAGCAATTACAGTATACGCATCCGCTTTCATCGGTGGAGGGGGTTGTCACCGAAATTTGCAAAATAAATATTTATTTGAACAATTATTCTACAAATTTGTATGTGCAGCGGTGGATGAGTAATGCGCAGCGCGTTATTCCACGTCGGCAGGTGGCGATGCGCCATGCAGACATTTTTCCAGCTCTTCGGCCAAATGGGCGAAATGCTTTTGCGTTTCGGCGTCGCGATTCTGGCTATGTGATTCCAGCTTCAGGCTGTGGATCAGCCTTTGGTTGGCTTTATCATCCAGGCTGAAGGCCAGATAAGAGAAAGCCACTTCCAATACGTTCAAGCGCCTTTTCTGATCGGCTATCAGCGCCAGCAGTTCGCCAAACGTCATTGCGTCTTCGGATTTCACCTTGTCCGGGGCCATGTTTACTCCTTTGCGTTAAATACAGCGCTGAGGCGCATTTTGTTCCAGAGTAAGGGTAAGCGATGAATGGGCAGGGCGCCAGAAACAAAAAAGCCGGAGAGCGACCCCCGGCAAAAACAGCATTGCAGTGTTATTCTGCGCTGAACCACTCGTCCGCGCTTTCCCAGGTTTCCTGAAGGATTTCCTCGATCAGATCCCGGTCGGTTTTGGCGCCCCCCAGCACGGAGAGGCCGTTGGCGCCGGCATAACGTACTTGCACGACGGCGTCTGGAAACTGGCGATTGACCCGCTTGCCCAGTTCGCCGGTCAGCGCCTCAATGGCGCCCGCCGGCAGCGGCCGGGTTTTATCTATAGTGACTTCAACACGCATAATTGCCCCCGAAGCGATTTACTGTTTATTTATACAGTTAACCGAGCGCGGGGGCAAGAGGGCGAAACAAAAATATCAGTCTTTCAGCGACCAATTCAGGGTTTCACCGGCCAGGAAGGGGATCACGGATTCATTGCCCAGGGCGATCTCTTCCGGCTGGGTGGTCGGCATGCGCTGCAGCTCGATGAAGTCTTCGTTGACCGGCAGGCCGTAGAAGCGCGGGCCATTGAGCGAGCAGAAGGCTTCAAAGTGCTCCAACGCGCCGAGTTGTTCGAACACGGCAGCGTAAGCCGGGATGGCATTAGGCGCGTTGAAGCAGCCGGCGCAGCCACAGCTGGACTCTTTGCGGTGCTTGAGGTGCGGCGCGGAGTCGGTACCGAGGAAGAAACGATCCGAGCCGCTGGCGACTGCCTGACGCAGCGCTTCCTGGTGGACATTGCGCTTGAGGATCGGCAGGCAGAACAGGTGTGGGCGAATGCCGCCCACCAGCATGTGGTTGCGGTTGAACATCAGGTGCTGTGGCGTGATGGTGGCGCCGAGGAAACGATTGCCTGCCTGCACATATTGCGCCGCTTCTTTGGTGGTGATGTGCTCGAAAACGATCTTCAGCTCTGGGAACTGGCGGCGGATAGGTTCCATGACCTGTTCGATAAAGCGCGCCTCTCGGTCGAAAATATCGACGGCAGGATCGGTCACTTCGCCGTGGATCAGCAGCGGCATGCCGATTTTTTGCATCTGTTCGAACAGCGGGTAAATGCCGGTCACGTCGCTGACGCCGTGGCTGGAGTTGGTCGTAGCGTTGGCCGGATACAGCTTGGCGGCGGTAAACACCCCTTGCTCGAAGCCGTTGACCAGTTCACTGGCCGCCAAGGAGTTGGTCAGGTAGCAGGTCATCAGCGGAGTGAAGTTGTGGCCCTGCGGGACCGCCGCCAGAATGCGATCGCGGTAGGCGCGCGCGGCGGCCACGGTCGTTACGGGGGGAACCAGGTTCGGCATCACGATCGCCCGGCCAAATACCTGGCTGGTATAGGGCACCACCGTTTTCAGCATCTCGTCGTCACGCAGGTGGATATGCCAGTCGTCTGGGCGGCGGATTTTCAGAACTTGAGGTTGTGCGGTCATCTAGCTAGGCTCCGGCGGTCAAATACGTCTAATGAAAAGCGAATAATGGGTTTATTCACGCCGGGGTGTAAGGATAAGCGGAAAGTGCCTGAGATGCATCTGTTTGTTGGCGACAAGTTGAAATCAATAGGGCGGCGGGCGCATAGTGGCAGAGATTTCAACGATGCCGACGCCAATACCGTCGACCTTCATCAAGTGGAAAGGGAGAAAACAATGGAAGTACGCGTTATCGCCACCCTGCAAGCGAAAGCGGGATTTGAAGCCGCCGTCAGCGAAGCGGTGCACGACATTATCGAGCCGAGCCGCCAGGAGTTGGGCAACCTGCAGTATGATTTGCATCGCGATCTGGAAAAGCCGGGCGTCTTCGTGTTCTTTGAGCGTTGGGCCAGCAGCGAAGCGTTGGATAAGCATAATGAGACGGCGCATTTTCAGCAGTTCGTCAGCCGGCTTGACGGCAAGTTGGATGTTTTGGACATCAAAAAACTGAAGAAGATCGCCTGAGCATTTTACAGGCAAGAAAAAACCCGCCGATGGCGGGTTTTTTTAGGGTTGCAGATTAACTTATTCGTTAACCGGCTGCGGTTTGGTGGCCGGCGCGGTGGCCTGGCTCACCGCCGAGTGACCGCCGGCTGAACCTTTGCCTTCAAAGTTGAAGGAAGGGCGCTGCCAGTCGCTGTGCTTGCGTTCTTCCGGCTCGTAGGCCGGCGCAGGCGCTTTGGTCATCGGCGCAGTGGCGATGTGTTTGTACAGCACGTCCTGTACGGCTTTCACCGGCGTGGGCTGTTGAACAACCGCAGGTGCAGGCTCGGCAGCAGTTGGCTCCGGAGCTTTTTCCACCGGAGCGGCTTCCACGGCGGCTGGCGCAGGTGCGGCTTCTATCACTGGCGTTTCTTCCGCTGGCGTGGCTTCTACCGGCGCAGTTTCGACCACAGGCTCTTCTTCCACCAGCTTGGCTTCAACCACAGGCTCTGCCGCAACGATTTCAGCTACCGGCTCGGCTTCCACTGCCGGAGCAGTCTCTTCCGCTTTCGGTTCTTCAACTGCGGCAGGTGCCGGTGCGTCTGCCACCGGCGCCGGGGTTTCCTCGGCCGGGGTAGCAACGACAGGCGCTACGGCAGCAGCTTCTTCCGATACGGTAACGGCAGCAGTTTCAACGGCGGCTTCTGGTGCCGACTCGTTGACGCTGGCCGCAGCCGGAGTTTCTTCCACGGTACCGCTGTGCTGTTCAACCGCTGCGGCGACAACCGGTGCCGCTGTCTGTTCTACTTCTACGAGTTCGGCCTGCACTTCGGCTTCTTCAACCTGAGCAACCGGGTAGCTTACCCAGACTTTGCCCGACGCCATTTCCGGCGAAGCGAACGCGCCCGCCAGCGGCATTGGGGACTGCAGCGGGTAACGCTCGTCGCGATAACGACGGCGGCGCTGGCCGCTTACGCGCAGGTGACGCGGTGAACGACGGGAACGACGCGGCATACCTTCGCCGTTGCCGCGGTTTTCGCCCTGGGCATCGTCTTCCGGCTGAGCGGCAACGGTTTCCGGCAGCAGCTTGACGCTGTCGTCGGCGGTCGGCTGCGCGTGTGCGGCTTTCGCTACCGGCGCTTTCGGCGCCAACAGCTCTTCCGCTGCACGCTGCAGCTCTTCTTCCGCAGACAGGATACGCACTTTCTGCGACAGAGGGCGGCGCTGACGGCGCTGCATGTTCTGCTGCTGGCGTTCTTCCTGCTCTTCGTCGGTGCTCTCGACCGCTTCAACGCTTTCCAGCGCTTTAACTTCCTGCTGAGCCTGGCGCTTCTCTTCCTGACGACGACGCTGGCGTTCAGCACGTTGCTCACGGCGTTGCTGCTGATCTTCGCGCGGCGCTTTAGCGCTTTCTTCTGAAGCGGTTTCCTCCGCTACCGGCGCGTTCTGCTGCTGGTTGCGGCGGTTACGGCGCTGCTCATCGCGGGACTCACGCGATTCACGGCCTTCACGGTTCTCACGCGGTTCACGGTTGTCGCGCTCGCGATTGTCACGGCCTTCACCGCGCTCTTTACGCTCGCCGCGTTCCGGACGATCGCCACGGTCGCTACGCTCACCGCGCTCTTTACGGCCGGTGCCTTGACGGCGCTGACCGCGACGATCCTGACGACGGTTTTCACCGTTGCTTTCCGCCTTCGGCGCTTCGGCTGGTTTGGCTTCTTCGACGGCAGGTTGCTCTTCACCGGCGAACAGGTTTTTCAGACCCCCGAACAGGCGGCCCAGGAAGCCCGGCTTGGCGGCGACCGGTGCTGCGGCTTGAGCCTTGGCGGCGGCAGCGGCAGGCTTGGTCACGGCGACGGGTTCTTCAGCCGGCGGCGGCGCATCGGCGGACAGGGAGAAGGAAGCCAGGGCCGGTTGCTCCGGACGCTTGCGCTCCATCGGCGCGTCTTCCAGCGGGCGCTCCATGTCTTCTTCGTGCAGCTTCGGCAGCAGGTAGCTGAGGGTAGAGGTTTCCTCGCCCTTGCGCACGCGCAGTACCGAGTAGTGCGGGGTTTGCATTTCATCGTTCGGCACGATGACGGCTTTCACGCCACCCTGACGTTTTTCGATCGCGCTGACGGATTCGCGCTTTTCGTTCAGCAGGTACGAAGCGACCTGAACCGGCACGATAGCGTGAACTTCTTTGGTGTTTTCCTTCAGCGCTTCTTCTTCGATCAGGCGCAGGATGGACAGCGCCAGCGATTCGTTGTCGCGGATGGTGCCGGTGCCGTTACAGCGTGGGCACACGTGGTGGCTGGACTCGCCCAGCGACGGGCTGAGGCGCTGACGGGACATTTCCAGCAGGCCGAAACGGGAAATGCGGCCGATCTGGATGCGCGCGCGGTCCTGGCGCACGGCGTCGCGCAGGCGGTTTTCCACTTCGCGCTGGTGGCGAACCGGCGTCATGTCGATGAAGTCGATGACGATCAGGCCGCCAAGGTCACGCAGGCGCAGCTGGCGAGCGATCTCGTCCGCCGCTTCCAGGTTGGTGTTGAACGCCGTCTCTTCGATGTCGCCGCCGCGGGTTGCGCGGGCGGAGTTGATGTCGATGGCGGTCAGCGCTTCGGTGCTGTCGATGACGATCGAGCCGCCGGACGGCAGGCGCACTTCGCGCTGGAAGGCGGATTCGATCTGCGATTCGATCTGGTAGTGGCTGAACAGAGGGATTTCACCGCTGTACAGTTTGATTTTGCTGCTGAAATCAGGGCGGCCCAGCGCAGCGATGTGCTCTTTGGCCAGATCGAGAATTTTCGGATTGTCGATCAGGATTTCGCCGATGTCCGGGCGCAGGTAATCGCGGAAGGCGCGCACGATAACGTTGCTTTCCTGGTGGATCAGGAACGGCGCAGAGCGGCCTTCGGCGGCTTTTTTAATCGCTTCCCAGTGCTTCAGGCGGAAGGAGAGATCCCACTGCAGCGCGTCGGCGGATTTGCCTACGCCCGCGGTGCGAACGATTAGGCCCATGCCGTCCGGCAGTTGCAACGAGGAGAGCGCTTCTTTCAGCTCGGTGCGATCGTCGCCCTCGATGCGGCGAGAAATACCGCCTGCACGCGGGTTGTTCGGCATCAGCACCAGATAGCTGCCCGCGAGACTGATGAAGGTGGTCAAGGCGGCGCCTTTGTTGCCACGTTCTTCTTTGTCTACCTGAACGATGACTTCCTGGCCTTCGCGCAGCACATCTTTGATGTTTGGGCGGCCATGGGAAGAGTAATTGCTAGGGAAGTATTCGCGGGCGATTTCTTTAAGGGGGAGGAAACCATGTCGTTCTGCGCCGTAGTCCACGAACGCTGCTTCAAGACTTGGTTCAATGCGGGTGATTTTGCCTTTGTAAATATTCGCTTTTTTCTGCTCATGACCCGGACTTTCGATATCCAAATCATACAGCCGCTGTCCATCTACAAGGGCAACACGCAACTCTTCCTGCTGAGTTGCGTTAATCAACATTCTTTTCATCTTAACTTACTCGTTATTTTTACATTATCGACAAAGCTGCGGGCAAAATAACCTCATGGCCGGAGTTAAACCGAAAGCCCCGTGTCTTCTCGCAAAGCCGTCAACCTCACGGTTGTCGCCTGCATAGGGGCGCATTATCTCGGTAAGCCTGCTTTTCTTTGTGAAAGACAGCACTTTTACTAGGGGAATAGCCTCTGATTTACGTCGACAGATCTGATTCCATTTGCCGGCCAAGCTGCAACCCGCAGCCCGCTAATTGTTTGATTTCGCATTACGTCTTACGCCATTGCTGCGTTTTTGCGCGATCAGACAAATTTTATAATTCCACCGTTTTCCCTGTTTAACGAGAATCAACGCGGAAAGTAACTGCATTATTCCACTGCTGATGCCGTTATAGCAAGGTGACTTTTCCTTAACTGCGGAAGAAATCGCAAACGTTCAAATCGGCTTGCTGCCTTATTGTCCGCTGGGGTTTCGCCCGCCGTCAGAGAGACAGTTAAGCACAGAAAAAGATGTGGCGCTATTCACGCGCTCTATTTAGAATCCCGCACCATGAAAACGAACAATCCAGCAGTACAATTCATCACGATTTCCGACGACGAAGCCGGTCAGAGAATCGACAACTTTCTGCTCGCTCGCCTGAAAGGCGTGCCGAAGAGCATGATTTACCGCATCGTGCGCAAAGGCGAGGTGCGGGTCAATAAAGGACGCATCAAGGCCGAATACAAATTGGCGGCCGGCGACGTGGTACGCGTGCCGCCGGTGCGCGTGGCCGAGCGCGAAGAGACACCGGTGTCGGCCAAGCTGGATAAGGTAGCCGCATTGGCAGACTGCATCCTTTATGAAGACGACCACCTCCTGATCCTCAACAAGCCTTCCGGCACCGCGGTGCATGGCGGCAGCGGCCTGAGCTTCGGCGTGATCGAAGGGCTGCGCGCGCTGCGCCCGGAAGCCCGTTTCCTCGAGCTGGTGCACCGTCTGGATCGCGATACCTCCGGCGTGCTGTTGGTGGCCAAGAAGCGTTCCGCGCTGCGCTCGCTGCATGAACAGCTGCGGCTGAAAGGCATGCAGAAGGATTATCTGGCGCTGGTGCGCGGCCAGTGGCAGTCCCACTGCAAGGCCGTACAGGCGCCGCTGCTGAAAAACATTCTGCAAAGCGGCGAACGCATCGTGCGCGTCAGCAGCGAAGGCAAGCCTTCCGAAACCCGCTTCAAGGTGGAAGAGCGTTACGAATTCGCCACCCTGGTGAAGGCCAGCCCGATCACCGGGCGCACTCACCAGATCCGCGTGCACACTCTGCATGCCGGGCACCCGATCGCCTTTGACGATCGCTATGGCGACCGCGAGTTCGATCGCCAACTCGCGGGTACCGGCCTGAAGCGGCTGTTCCTGCACGCCGCGGCGCTGCGCTTCGAGCATCCGTCCACTGGCGAAACGATGCGCATCGAAGCGCCGATGGACGAAGAGCTGCGCCACTGCTTGCAGGTGCTGCGCCGGCAGGCGGCCAACTAATCCGCGTCAGACCAGCGGGTTGATGCCTTCAGCCCGTAACATCTCCAACAGTGCGATCAACGGCAGGCCGATCAGGGCGTTCGGGTCCCGGCCTTCCAGCCTGTCGAACAGCGCGATCCCCAATCCCTCGCTCTTGAAACTGCCCGCGCAGTTCAGCGGCTGCTCCAGACGAACATAGGCGGCGATCTCCGCTTCGCTCAGCGCGCGAAAATGCACGTGGAACGGCTCGCACAGGGCCTGCAACTGCTTGCTGCGCCCGTTGTACAGCGCCAGGCCGGTATAGAAAGTCACGGCCTGGCCGCTGGCCTGGCGCAGCTGCGCCCGGGCGTTTTCCTCGGTATGGGGCTTGCCGGTGATGTTGCCATCGATCACGCAAACCTGATCGGAGCCGATGATCAGATGTTCGGGATAGGCGAGGGCCAGCGCCTGAGCCTTCGCCGCCGCCAGACGCAGTACCAGCGCTTCGGCGGTTTCGCCCGGCAGTGGGGTTTCATCCACCTCGGGTGCGGCGCAGTCGAAGGGCAGCTGTAGCTTCTCCAGCAGCATTTTTCGATAGGGGGAGGTGGAGGCTAAAAGCAATCTCTGCATAATTTTTTTCGCAAACCGTAGCGTAAATGGGTACGGCATTTTAAACTGTCGGCCGCTGTGGAAGCGAATATTGGTGAAAGGAGCCGTTTTACGGCCTTTTTCTTTGACTCTATGTCGTTACAAAGTTAATATGCGCGCCCTATGCAAAAGGTAAAATTACCCTTGACCATTGATGCGGTACGTACCGCTCAGAAACGCCTGGACTATGCTGGTGTCTATGCGCCTGAGCAGGTTACTCGTGTTGCCGACTCCGTGGTCAGTGTGGACAGTGATGTCGAGGTGTCGTTGTCGTTCAATATCGACAATCAGCGCCTCGCGGTGATAACAGGGCATGCGGACGTCACGGTAACGTTGATGTGCCAACGCTGTGGAGTCCCGTTCGAACATCAGGTTCACACAACATATTGTTTTAGCCCGGTCGTCAATGATGAGCAGGCTGAGGCATTACCGGAAGCGTACGAACCGATCGAAGTTGACGAGTTTGGCGAAGTCGATCTGTTGGCAATGATTGAAGACGAAATTATTCTTTCACTGCCTGTCGTTCCGGTACATGAATCTGAACACTGTGAAGTGTCCGAAGCGGACATGGTATTCGGCCAACTGCCTCCCGAGGCGGAGAAACCGAATCCGTTTGCCGTATTAGCCAGTTTAAAGCGTAAGTAATTGAGGAGTAAGGTCCATGGCCGTACAACAGAATAAACCAACCCGTTCCAAGCGTGGCATGCGTCGTTCTCACGATGCTCTGACCACGACTACTCTGTCTGTAGACAAAGTATCCGGTGAAACTCACCGTCGTCACCACATCACTGCCGACGGTTTCTACCGCGGTCGCAAGGTTATCGGCTAAGTAGCGATACCTTGACTCGTCTAACCCTGGCGTTAGATGCAATGGGCGGGGACTTCGGTCCCTGCGTCACAGTGCCTGCTTCGTTGCAGGCACTGGCCTCTAATTTACAGCTTCATCTCCTGCTGGTCGGCAATCCCGACGTCATCTCCCCTTTGCTTGCCCATGCCGATCCGGTTCTTCTGGAGCGTCTGCAAGTCGTGCCCGCCGAATCTGTGATCGCCGGCGACGCCAAACCTTCACAAGCGATACGCGCCAGCCGCGGCACGTCGATGCGCATTGCGCTCGAGCAGCTCAGCAGCGGAAACGCGCAGGGCTGCGTCAGCGCCGGCAATACCGGCGCGTTGATGGGATTGGCGAAGCTGTTGGTCAAGCCGCTGGAGGGCATCGAACGCCCGGCGCTGATGACGGCGATCCCGAATCAGCAACGCAGTAAAACCGTGGTGCTGGATCTGGGCGCCAACGTCGAGTGCGACAGCACCATGCTGGTGCAGTTTGCCGTGATGGGTGCGGTGATGGCGGAAGAGGTGATCGGCATTGCGCAACCGCGGGTGGCGCTGCTGAATATTGGCGAAGAAGAGACCAAAGGCCTGGATAATATCCGCGAAGCGGCTGCTGTGCTAAAAAATACTCCGGCAATCAACTATATTGGTTACCTGGAAGGAAACGAACTGCTCACCGGCAAGACCGATGTGTTGGTTTGCGATGGCTTCGTGGGCAACGTCACCCTGAAAACCATGGAAGGGGTGGTCAGGGTGTTCTTATCGCTGCTGAAATCGTCCGGCGACGGAAACAAGCAAGCGTGGTGGCTGAAATTGTTGGGCCGTTGGTTGCAAAAACGGGTGGTTAAGCGTTTCGGCCACCTGAACCCCGACCAGTATAATGGCGCATGTCTGTTAGGATTGCGCAGCACCGTAGTCAAGAGCCACGGCGCTGCGAACCCTCACGCGTTTGCAGTCGCAATCGAACAGGCTGTGCAGGCGGTGCAGCGGCAAGTCCCGGAAAGGATTGCTGCGCGCCTTGAGGCTGTATTACCTAAGAGTGACTGATCGTACATGTATACAAAGATTCTCGGTACGGGGAGTTATTTGCCCGTACAAGTGCGCACCAATGCTGATTTGGAAAAAATGGTGGATACCTCTGACGAGTGGATCGTCACGCGTACCGGTATCCGCGAACGTCGCATCGCCGCTGCGGATGAAACCGTTGCGACGATGAGCTTCCAGGCCGCTGAGAAAGCGCTGGAAATGGCAGGTGTGGCTAAAGAAGACATTGGGCTGATCGTCGTGGCGACCACCACGACCACTCACGCGTTCCCGAGCGCGGCGTGCCTGGTGCAGCAAATGCTGGGCATCAAAGACTGCGCGGCGTTCGATCTGGCTGCGGCCTGCGCCGGCTTCACTTACGCGCTCAGCGTGGCCGATCAGTACGTGAAAAACGGCGCGGTCAAACATGCGCTGGTTATCGGCGCGGACGTCTTGTCGCGCACACTGGATCCTGAAGATCGCGGCACCATCATTCTGTTTGGCGATGGCGCAGGGGCGGTGGTGCTGGGGGCATCTGAAGCGCCGGGCATCCTGTCTACCCATCTGCATGCCGACGGCAGCTACGGTAATCTGCTGACGCTGCCGTACAAGGATCGTCAGAATCAAGACAAGCCGGCCTATGTCACCATGGCGGGCAACGAAGTCTTCAAGGTTGCGGTTACCGAGCTGGCGCGCATCGTCGACGAGACGTTGCAGGCCAACAACATGGACCGCAGCGAGCTGGATTGGCTGGTACCGCACCAGGCCAACCTGCGCATCATCAGCGCAACGGCGAAAAAACTGGGCATGGGAATGGACAAAGTGGTGGTGACGCTCGATCGTCACGGCAACACCTCTGCCGCCTCGGTGCCTTCCGCACTGGACGAAGCCGTGCGCGACGGGCGAATTCAGCGTGGCCAACTGGTGCTGCTGGAGGCCTTCGGCGGCGGCTTTACCTGGGGCTCGGCGCTGGTTCGTTTCTGATTTGGACAGGAAGAAAAAATGACGCAATTTGCTTTTGTTTTCCCGGGCCAGGGGTCGCAGACCGTTGGCATGCTGGCCGAGTTGGCCGCACAGTTCCCGATCGTCGAAGAAACCTTCGGCGAAGCTTCTTCCGCCCTGGGTTACGACCTGTGGCAGCTGGTGCAGCAAGGCCCGGCGGAAGAGCTGAACAAAACCTGGCAGACCCAACCGGCTCTGCTGGCCGCCTCGGTGGCGATTTTTCGCGTTTGGCAGCAGCAGGGCGGTAAAGCGCCTGCGCTGATGGCGGGCCACAGCCTGGGCGAATACTCGGCGCTGGTCTGCGCCGGCGTGCTGGACTTCAAGGCGGCGATCCGTCTGGTCGAGCTGCGTGGCAAGCTGATGCAGGAAGCGGTGCCGGAAGGCACCGGCGCGATGTACGCCATCATCGGTCTGGACAACGACGCGATCGCCAAAGCGTGTGAAGAGTCTGCGCAAGGGCAGGTGGTTTCTCCGGTCAACTTCAACTCGCCGGGCCAGGTGGTCATCGCCGGCAACAAAGAAGCGGTTGAGCGCGCAGGCGCCGCCTGCAAAGCCGCCGGCGCCAAACGTGCGCTGCCGCTGCCGGTGAGCGTGCCTTCGCACTGCGCGCTGATGAAACCGGCCGCCGACAAGCTGGCCGTGGCGCTGCAGGACATTACCTTCAACGCGCCGCAGGTGCCGGTGGTGAACAACGTCGACGTGCGTACCGAAAACGATCCAGAAGCGATCCGCAGCGCGCTGGTGCGTCAGCTGTACAGCCCGGTACGTTGGACCGAGAGCGTAGAATTTATCGCAGCACAGGGAGTGACGTCGCTGCTGGAAGTGGGGCCGGGCAAAGTGCTGACCGGCCTGACTAAACGTATTGTTGACACCCTGACGGCTGCGGCGGTGAACGACACCGCCAGCCTGTCGGCGGCGCTTGAACAATAAAGAGGAAAATGATGAGCTTCGAAGGTAAAATCGTTCTGGTCAGCGGCGCGAGCCGCGGTATTGGCCGAGCTATTGCAGAAACGTTTGTGGCACGCGGCGCCAAAGTGATCGGCACCGCAACCAGCGAGAGCGGCGCTGAAGCGATCAGCAGCTACCTGGGCGCAAACGGTAAAGGGTTTATGTTGAACGTTGTTGATGCGCAATCTATCGACAGCGTGCTGGCATCGATTCGCGCCGAATTTGGCGAAATCGACATTTTAGTGAATAATGCCGGCATCACGCGTGATAACCTGCTGATGCGTATGAAGGATGACGAGTGGGAGGATATCCTCGACACCAACCTGACTTCCGTATTCCGCCTGTCAAAAGCGGTAATGCGCGCTATGATGAAAAAGCGGTTTGGCCGTATCATCACCATCGGTTCCGTTGTCGGCACCATGGGGAACGCAGGGCAGGCGAACTACGCGGCGGCTAAAGCCGGTTTGATTGGTTTTAGCAAATCTTTGGCACGTGAAGTTGCTTCGCGTGGCATTACGGTCAACGTCGTGGCACCTGGCTTTATTGAGACGGACATGACACGGGCGTTGACAGATGATCAACGCGCAGGCATTTTGTCATCAGTTCCAGCCAACCGGCTGGGCGATGCTAAAGAAATCGCCAGCGCTGTTGCATTTTTGGCCTCTGATGAGGCCGGCTATATCACCGGTGAAACGTTACATGTCAATGGCGGCATGTACATGATTTAAAAAATGTGAAAACCATTTGCGTTATTTGAGGCAAAAACCGCAAAATAGCGTAAAATCGTGGTTTGACCAGCCGGGATTTAGTTGCATCTTTTTCAGCATTTTATACACTACGAAAACCATCGCGAAAGCGAGTTTTGATAGGAAATTTAAGAGTATGAGCACTATCGAAGAACGCGTTAAGAAAATCATTGTTGAGCAACTGGGTGTTAAACAGGAAGAAGTTTTGAACAACGCTTCTTTCGTTGAAGATCTGGGCGCTGATTCTCTTGACACCGTTGAGCTGGTAATGGCACTGGAAGAAGAATTCGACACCGAGATTCCAGACGAAGAAGCTGAGAAGATCACTACTGTTCAGGCAGCTATTGATTTCATCAACGCTAGCCAGCAGTAAGAGAACATATCTAGGCGGTCGTTCGACCGCCTAAGTTTTTTCTATCCCTAGTGTCATATTTTTCCCTCCCTGGAGGACAAACGTGTCTAAGCGTCGAGTAGTTGTGACCGGACTGGGCATGTTGTCTCCTGTCGGCAATACGGTAGAGTCCACGTGGAACGCTCTTCTTGCCGGTCAGAGTGGCATCAGCCTGATCGACCATTTCGATACCACTGCCTATGCGACCAAGTTTGCTGGCCTGGTAAAGAATTTTAATTCTGAGGATTTCATCTCTCGCAAAGATGCGCGCAAGATGGACGCCTTTATCCAGTACGGTATCGCTGCCGGCATGCAAGCCATGCAGGATGCAGGTCTGGACATCACCGAGGCTAACGCCACCCGCATTGGAGCCGCGATCGGTTCCGGCATCGGCGGCCTGGGTTTGATCGAAGAAAACCACAGTTCACTGGTTAACGGTGGCCCACGGAAAATCAGTCCGTTCTTCGTGCCATCCACCATCGTGAATATGATTGCAGGCCACCTGACAATCATGTACGGCATGCGTGGCCCAAGCATTTCCATCGCCACCGCCTGTACTTCAGGTGTGCACAACATCGGCCATGCGGCGCGTATCATTGCTTACAATGATGCTGACGTGATGCTGGCCGGTGGGGCAGAGAAAGCCAGCACCCCATTGGGCGT
Organism: Serratia sp. TSA_105.2; assembly: GCF_052692115.1. Lineage (NCBI taxonomy): Bacteria > Pseudomonadati > Pseudomonadota > Gammaproteobacteria > Enterobacterales > Yersiniaceae > Serratia > Serratia sp. TSA_105.2. The sequence continues at coordinate 1,185,381 of NZ_JBQZFT010000001.1, read as the reverse complement.
CGGCGGCTTTGGCGCAGCGCGCGCCCTGTCCACCCGTAATGACAACCCGCAGGCGGCGAGCCGTCCGTGGGATAAAGATCGCGACGGCTTCGTGCTGGGCGACGGCGCCGGCATGATGGTGCTGGAAGAGTACGAGCACGCGAAAAAACGCGGCGCGAAAATCTACGCCGAAGTGGTGGGCTTTGGGATGAGCAGCGATGCTTATCACATGACGTCGCCGCCGGAAAACGGCGCAGGCGCTGCGCTGGCGATGGAAAATGCCCTGCTTGACGCCGGTGTGACCCCGTCACAAATCGGCTACATCAATGCGCACGGCACCTCTACGCCGGCGGGTGACCAGGCGGAAGCGCAGGCGGTGAAATCCGTCTTCGGCGCCGATGCCCACCGCGTGCTGGTGAGTTCGACCAAATCGATGACTGGCCACCTGTTGGGTGCGGCAGGCGCGATCGAGTCTATCTTCACCGTGCTGGCGCTGCGCGATCAGGCGGTACCGCCAACCATCAACCTGGATAACCCGGATGAAGGTTGCGATCTGGACTTCGTGCCTCACGAAGCGCGCCAGGTCAGCGATATGGAGTTCACCCTGTGTAACTCCTTCGGCTTCGGCGGCACCAACGGCTCGCTGATCTTCCGCCGAGTGTAACTCGCGCTGCGGATAGCTGACGAAAAGCCCGGTTTTTTAACCGGGCTTTTTTACGCCCGCCGTTTGGCCGCCGGCGGGGCTGCGTATCGTCTCGCCGCCTGCTATCCTGCGAGCGTAATGAAATAGCCCGGCAACAGGAGGAAGCATGTACTGGATTAACGGACAACGCCACGATGCGCTGGCGCCGAGCGATCGTGGCCTGCAGTTCGGCGATGGCTGCTTTACTACCGCCCGGGTTATCGACGGTAAAATCGAGCTGCTGCCCTGGCATCTGGAGCGGCTGCAGCAAGCGGCGCAGCGGCTGATGCTGCCTGCCACCGATTGGCTGGCTTTCGAGCGGGAGATGGCGCTGGCGGCCGAATCAATTCCGCTCGGCGTGGTCAAAGCGATACTGACGCGCGGCAGCGGCGGGCGAGGTTACAGCCCGACGGGGTGCGAAAACCCGACGCGTATCGTCGCCCGCAGCAGCTACCCTGCGCACTATTTGCAGTGGCGCGAGCAAGGCATCACGCTTGCGCTCAGCCCGGTGGCGCTGGCGCGCAATCCGCTGCTGGCGGGGTTGAAGCATTTGAACCGCCTGGAGCAGGTGCTGATCCGCGCGCATCTTGACCAGACGGCCGCCGACGAGGCGCTGGTGCTTGACACTGCCGGTATGCTGGTGGAATGCTGTGCGGCTAATTTGTTCTGGCGTAAGGGAAAAGCGGTATTTACCCCGGATCTGAGCCAGGCCGGCGTCGCGGGCCTGATGCGGCGGCGGGTGATCGAGCTGCTGGCGGGCTCGGAATACCGTCTGCAGTGCGTCAGTGAACCGCTGGAGACGCTGGCCGATGCCGACGAAGTGCTGGTGAGCAATGCGCTGATGCCGCTGCTGCCGGTAAACGCTGTGCAATCATGGCGTTATGCTTCGCGCCAGCTGTATGATTTTTTGCGTCCACACTGTTAACCATGGCTGATGATGAAGAAAAGAAAGCTGAAGGTCCTGTCTGTTATTGTTGTTCTGGTATTGGCGCTGCTGTTTTGGGGCTACCAGAAGATCGAACGCTTTGCCGATACGCCACTGGCTATCCAACAAGAAACCATCTTCAAACTGCCGGCCGGCACCGGCCGAGTGGCGCTGGAAGGGCTATTGGTGCGCGATAAACTGGTGCACAACGGGCGCTGGTTCCAGTGGCTGCTGAAGCTGGAGCCGGAGCTGGCGGAGTTTAAAGCCGGTACTTACCGGTTCACGCCGGGCATGACGGTGCGCCAGATGCTGAAACTGTTGGCCAGCGGCAAAGAGGCGCAGTTCACCGCACGCTTTATCGAGGGCTCACGCCTGCGTGACTGGCAGCAGGTGCTGCAGCAGTCCAAATACCTGAAACACACCCTGGCGGGCAAGAGCGAAGCGGAGATTGCCGCAGCGCTCGGCATTCCTGCGGGAGAAACGCCGGAAGGGCATTTGTACCCGGATACCTATCAGTATACCGCCGGCATGAGCGACATCGCGCTGCTCAAACGCGCACACGTGCGCATGAACAAAGCGCTGCAGGCCGCCTGGGCCGGCCGCGATACCAGTCTGCCGTATAAAACGCCGGAAGATCTGCTGACCATGGCCTCGATCGTCGAGAAAGAGACCGCGGTGCCGGAAGAGCGCAGCAAGGTCGCGTCGGTGTTCGTCAACCGCTTGCGCATCGGCATGCGCCTGCAGACCGATCCGACGGTGATCTACGGCATGGGCGAAAGCTATAATGGCAACATCACGCGCAAGGATCTGGAGACGCCGACGCCGTACAACACCTATGTGATCGCCGGCCTGCCGCCAACGCCGATCGCCATGCCGGGGGAGGCCTCGCTGCAGGCGGCCGCCAATCCGGCCAAAACGCCTTATCTCTATTTTGTCGCCGACGGCAAGGGTGGGCATACCTTCACCACCAATCTGGCGAGCCATAACCAGGCGGTGCGCGTGTACCGTCAGGCGTTAAAGGAAAAGAATGAAAAGTAAATTCGTTGTTATCGAAGGGCTGGAAGGCGCGGGTAAAACCACCGCGCGCGATACGGTGGTCAATGTGCTGCGCGAACACGGCGTCAGCGACATCGTCTTCACCCGCGAGCCGGGCGGCACGCCGCTGGCGGAGAAGCTGCGCGATCTGTTCAAGCGCGGCATCGACGGCGAATTGCCGACCATCAAGGCCGAAGTATTGATGCTGTACGCCGCGCGCGTACAGCTGGTGGAAACCGTGATCAAACCGGCCCTGGCGCGCGGCGCCTGGGTGGTGGGCGATCGCCACGATCTCTCTTCACAGGCTTACCAGGGCGGCGGCCGCGGCGTGGATCCGCAGCTGATGAGCTCGCTGCGCGACACCGTGCTGGGGGATTTTCGCCCGGATTTGACGGTGTATCTCGATCTGCCGCCGCTGGTCGGCCTGCAACGCGCACAGGCGCGCGGTCAGCTGGATCGCATCGAACAGGAGGCGCTGCCGTTCTTCGAACGCACCCGCGCTCGCTATCTCGAGCTGGCGGCGCAGGATGAAACCATCGTCACCGTCGACGCCGCCCAGCCGCTGGAGCAGGTCACCGCGGCGATCCGCGACTGCGTCGGCCACTGGCTGCGGCAGCAGGAAGGCGCATAATGAACTGGTACCCGTGGCTGAACGTCCCTTATCGCCAGTTGGTTGGGCAGTACGCCGACGGCCGCGGCCATCATGCGCTGCTGCTGCACGCGGCGGCAGGCAACGGTGACGACGCGCTGGCCTACGGCCTGAGCCGTTGGTTGATCTGCCAGCAGCGCAACGGTGAAAAAAGCTGCGGCGAGTGCCACAGCTGCCGGCTGATGCTGGCGGGCAACCACCCGGATTATCACGTGCTGGCGCCGGAAAAGGGCAAGAGCAGCCTGGGCATTGAGCCGATCCGTCAGGTGATTGAAACGCTTTACGCCCACGCGCAGCAGGGCGGCGCCAAAGTGATTTGGCTGCCGCAGGCGGAACAGCTGACCGAGGCGGCGGCCAACGCGCTGCTTAAAACGCTGGAAGAGCCGCCGGAGAAAACCTATTTTCTGCTGGGTTGCCGTGAGCCGTCACGGCTGATGGCAACGCTGCGCAGCCGCTGCCTGTACTGGCATTTGGCCAGCCCGGATGAGCAGCTCAGCCTGCAGTGGCTGGGCAGGCAGGCGGCCGGATCTCAGACGGACCGCCTCACGGCGCTGCGCCTGCACGACGGCGCGCCGCTGGCCGCCGAACAGCTGTTGCAGCCGCAGCAGTGGCAACAGCGCAGCGCCCTGTGCGCCGCGTTGATCGCCGCGCTGCCGCAGCGCGATATGCTGTCGCTGTTGCCGGTGTTGAACCATGAAGACGTCGCCGAGCGCCTGCACTGGCTGTGCGCGCTGCTGGTGGACGCGATGAAGTGGCAGCAGGGCGCGCATCACTATGTATTGAATCAGGATCAGCAGCCGCTGGTGCATCAGCTGGCCAGCCTGCTGAGCAGCGTCTCACTGCAGCAGATCGTGCAGCAGTGGCTGAACTGCCGCCATCAGCTGCTCAGCGTGGTGGGCGTCAATCGCGAGCTGCTGCTGACCGAACAGTTACTTCGCTGGGAACAGATGCTTGGCGCCGCCGGCTATTCCCAACCTCATTCGCTGTAAAGTAAAAGAGTTAAAAATTATGTTGTTAGTCGATTCTCATTGCCACCTTGACAGTCTGGATTATCAAACGCTGCACCAAAATGTGGACGATGCGCTGGCCAAGGCCAAAGCGTGCGACGTCGGCTATGTGTTGGCGGTCGCTACCACGCTGCCGGGCTACCGTTCCATGACCGAGCTGATCGGCGAGCGCAACGACGTAGCCTTTTCGTGCGGGGTGCATCCGCTCAATCTGGAAGGGGGCTATGATTACGCCGAGCTGCGCCGCCTGGCGGCGGCGGAGCAGGTAGTGGCGCTGGGGGAGACCGGGCTCGATTACTTCTACCAGAAAGACAATCTTGAGCTGCAGCAGGACTCTTTCCGCGAACATATCCGCATTGGCCGGGATCTGAACAAGCCGGTGATTGTCCATACCCGCGATGCGCGTGCGGACACGCTGGCGATCCTGCGTGAAGAGGACGCACAGGACTGCGGCGGCGTACTCCACTGCTTTACTGAAGATCTGGCCACGGCCGAAGCCCTGCTGGATCTGGGCTTCTACATCTCCTTCTCGGGCATTGTGACCTTCCGCAACGCCGAACAGCTGCGTGAGGTGGCCCGCTATGTGCCGCTGGATCGCATCCTGGTGGAAACCGATTCGCCTTATCTGGCGCCGGTGCCGCATCGCGGCAAAGAAAACCAACCCGCCTATGTGCGCGATGTGGCTGAATACATGGCGGTATTGAAGGGCGTCAGCCTGGAACAACTGGCCGAAGCCACCACCGCCAACTTTTCACGCTTATTTCACCTCGATCTGTGATCTTTGACCTAGGCTATAGCTGTAGGTCATTGTCTGCGTAATTTTTTTTAAGCTCGTAATTAATCACTGAAACGGGTAAGGTTCCCTCCCGTTTCAGGGTGATTGGTGCGTGTTTTTTGGCCGGCTTTGCCAAAAAACAGCCGGTTTATGCAAAGTTACCGCGGCTCGATCATCGAAACGTGATTGTCATCAAACATTGCGCAGGCTATTTATTTTACTCTGCGTAATAAATTCAAGGGGTGCTCAGACACCCTGAATTGCAGGGGTTTTTCTCCCCCCCTTGCAGCGCGAATCATCGCGACAAGAAGTAGCAAAGCATTATTACTCAGGAGCACACTCAACTATGTTCAAGAACGCATTTGCAAACCTGCAAAAAGTAGGTAAATCGCTCATGCTGCCGGTGTCCGTGTTGCCTATCGCAGGTATCCTGCTAGGCGTCGGCTCCGCCAACTTTAGCTGGCTACCTGCGGTAGTCTCCCACGTGATGGCGGAAGCGGGCGGCTCGGTCTTCGCCAACATGCCGCTGATTTTTGCCATTGGCGTCGCCCTGGGCTTCACCAACAACGACGGCGTTTCCGCGCTGGCGGCGGTGGTGGCCTACGGCATCATGGTGAAAACCATGGCGGTGGTTGCGCCGTTGGTGCTGCACCTGCCGGCTGAAGAGATTGCGGCCAAACACCTGGCGGATACCGGTGTGCTCGGGGGGATTATCTCCGGTGCCATCGCGGCCTATATGTTCAACCGCTTCTTCCGTATTCAACTGCCGGAATACCTGGGCTTCTTTGCCGGTAAGCGTTTCGTGCCGATCATTTCCGGTCTGGCGGCGATCGTTCTGGGCGTAGTGCTGTCCTTCATCTGGCCGCCGATCGGTACGGCTATCCAGACCTTCTCGCAGTGGGCGGCTTATCAGAACCCGGTCGTGGCCTTCGGCATTTACGGCGTGGTTGAGCGTGCTCTGGTGCCGTTCGGTCTGCACCACATCTGGAACGTACCGTTCCAAATGCAAATTGGTGAATTCACCAACGCGGCGGGCCAGGTGTTCCACGGCGACATCCCTCGCTACATGGCGGGTGACCCAACCGCGGGCAAACTGTCCGGCGGCTTCCTGTTCAAAATGTACGGTCTGCCTGCTGCGGCCATCGCCATCTGGCACTCGGCCAAGCCGGAAAACCGTGCGAAAGTTGGCGGCATCATGATCTCCGCCGCGCTGACCTCGTTCCTGACCGGTATCACCGAGCCGATCGAGTTCTCCTTCATGTTCGTCGCGCCGATCCTGTATGTGATCCACGCTATCCTGGCCGGCCTGGCGTTCCCAATCTGCATCCTGTTGGGCATGCGTGACGGCACCAGCTTCTCGCACGGCCTGATCGACTTTATCGTACTGAGCGGCAACAGCAGCAAAATCTGGCTGTTCCCGATCGTCGGCATCGTCTACGGTCTGGTGTACTACACCATCTTCCGCGTGCTGATTGCCAAGCTGGATCTGAAAACCCCGGGCCGTGAAGACACCGCTGCCGAGCAGACTGCGCAGGGCGGTTCCGAAATGTCCGCGGCGCTGGTTCAGGCCTTCGGCGGTAAAGAAAACATCACTAACCTGGATGCTTGCATCACCCGTCTGCGCGTCAGCGTGGCCGACGTGTCCAAAGTTGACCAGGCGGGCCTGAAGAAACTGGGCGCAGCCGGCGTAGTCGTCGCGGGCTCCGGCGTGCAGGCCATCTTCGGCACCAAGTCCGACAACCTGAAAACCGATATGGACGAATACATCCGTAATCACTGATTCAGGCAGGGGAGTTACCAAGGGAGGCGAAAGCCTCCCTTTTTTATTGCCTGTCGTCAGGCGCCAAGCCGCTGTTCGAGTTCGGTGAGAGAAGAGAGGAACCAGACCTGTTCGCCGCGATTGGCTTCGCGCACAAAATCTTGCAGCGCGTTGCTTTGCGTCAGCCAGAGGGTGATATCGCCCAGCAGCGTCACGCGCAGGCGGTAGTTGATGAATTTCTGCAATATGGCGCCGGCCATGCCGCTTCTTAGCTGGAAGAAGGCGGCGTCGAGGCGGTTGATGGGAAGGGCAATCATCCCGGCATCGTGTTCAAAGGCGGGCGCGATAAACAGGCTGACGTCGTTCTCGTCTTTCAACATTGGCCCGGCTTCGGCGAAAACCGCCAGGCGCAGATCATGGATTTGCCGCACGGCGTAGCTCATCGGCGCTCCGGGAGTCAGGGTTTGGCGTGCTTTTGCAGGTAATGCTCGAACACCGCCAGCGTTTCGTCCGAGATATGGTGTTCAATCCCTTCGCTGTCCAGCTCGGCGGTTTCGCTCGGCACCCCGACGCACATCAGCAGATCGACCACGATGCGATGACGGCGGCGCACCTTCTGCGCCAGCAGCTCGCCTTCTTCCGTTAGAAACACCCCACGATAAGGGCGCGACTCCACCAGCCCGGCGCTTTTCAGCCGCGCGATATTTTTGATCGCCGTCGGATGAGACACGCCGAAGCGGCGCGCGATATCGGTGGTTCTGGCTTCGCGGGTGCTTTGCAGCAAATCGGCGATCAGCTCAACGTAATCTTCGATCAGCGCATTGGACTGCGCTTCGCGGGCGCGGCTAAAACGCAGGGCGTGCTCGGCCTCGTCCGGCATGTCGGTCTGGGCGTGGCGGTCGGCGTTATCTGGCGCGCGGGTAACCATAGCGTGGGGCGTCCTGTAAGCATAAAAATGGCATCTCCCGGCAATGCGGGGAGGGTTGCCCTAAGTTAGTCCAAATAGCACACATTATCAATTCGATGCCACGCATTGTGGTAGTTAGAAATATCTCTACACAAAGCCAATGAATTTCGCCTGTTGCATAAAGTGTAGCCGATGCTACATTGTCAGCATGATAGGTGGAAAAATAACCAGTAAAAGATTGAGGGTACTTCATGCGTGATGCGGCAACCACTCCATCGTTAACCGAACGGACCAACATCGCGATTGGCGCCGCCCTTGCCGGACGCAAGCGCGGCGCCTTTACGCCGCTGCTGTTCGCCGGCCCGGCGGTGATTGCCTCTATTGCCTATATGGATCCCGGCAACTTCGCCACCAACATCCAGGCTGGGGCGAAATACGGTTACAGCCTGCTGTGGGTGGTGGTGATGGCCAACCTGATCGCCATGCTGTTCCAGGCGCTGTCGGCCAAGCTGGGTATCGTCACCAACCGCAATCTGGCGGAGATGTGCCGCGATCAGTTTTCACGGCCGGTAGTGATCGGCATGTGGCTGCTTAGCGAAGTGGCGGCGATGGCCACCGATCTGGCGGAGTTTCTCGGCGGCGCGATCGCGCTGGCGCTGCTGTTCCATATGCCGCTGCTGGCGGGGATGGGCGTGACGGCGGTGATCACCTATGCGTTGTTGATGGTGGAAAAGAAAGGTTTTCGCCCGGTTGAGCTGATGATCGGCGGCCTGGTGGGCATCATTGCGCTGTGTTACCTGGTGGAGATGTTCATCGTACCGGTGGATTGGCAGGCGGCCGGGATCGGCATGGTGACGCCGCAACTGCCGGACGCGCAGGCGCTGACCATCGCCGTCGGCATTATCGGCGCCACCGTGATGCCACATGCCATTTTCCTGCATTCGGGGCTGACCCAGCACCGCAGCACGGCCAGTGATAACGGCGAGCGGCGCAAGCTGCTGCGTTTCTCCAATATCGAAGTGGTGATCGCCCTGGCGCTGGCGGGGCTGGTGAATATCGCGATGGTCATCATGGCCTCGAGCGCTTTCCACGCCGGTAACAGCGACGTGGCCGAAATTGGCACCGCCTACCATACGCTGACGCCGCTGTTCGGTGCGGCGGCCGCCGGTATCTTCCTCGCTTCGCTGATCGCCTCCGGCATTTCCAGCTCGGTGGTGGGCACCATGGCCGGGCAAATGATCATGCAGGGCTTCGTTGGCTTCCGCATTCCGGTGTGGGTGCGCCGCCTGGTCACCATGGTGCCGGCGTTTATCGTGGTGGCGATGGGCGTCAACGCCACCGACGCGCTGGTCTACAGCCAGGTGGTGCTGAGCCTGGCGCTGCCGGCGCCGATGATCGCGCTGGTGATGTTCACCCGTCGCCGCGACATCATGGGCGAGTTCGCCAACGGCCGCTGGACCAGCCTGGCGGCGGTCGTCGGCACGGTAGTGATCGTGTTGCTCAACGTGGTGCTGCTATTGCAGACCTTCGGCGTCGAGATCCCTGGGCTGGGGTGAGCCGCGCGATCAGGGCCTGGCGAATTTGTTGGCGAACAGCTCGCTGATGAAGTCGACGAAGACCCGAATTTTGTGGCTGCGATCCCGCAGGCGCGGATAGAGAATATTGATCGGCGCTCCCGTGGGCGCCCATTCCTGCAGTATCGGCTCCAATTCCCCTGTCTTCAGATAATTTTCCAGCGTGCAATCCAGCAAGTAAACCAGGCCGAAGTGATTCCTGGCAACCTCGCACAGCGATGGGGAATGGTTGAAGCTTAGCAGCGGGCTGGGCGCCAGGGAGTAGCGTTCGTCACCGCGAATGAACTGCCAGTCGTCCGCCGCCGCTGCGCCTGAACGGATAAATCCCAGCCGCTGATGCTGTTGCAGCTGTTTCGGGTGTTCCGGCCGGCCATGGCGCGCAAAATAATCGGGAGACGCACAGCACAAATAGCGTGGTTGCAGCAATTGGCGGTTGACCATCTCGGGGATGTCGCCGGCGCCGATGCGAATAAATACGTCGGCGCGATCTTCCGCCGGATTGACCAGGCGATCGCTAACCGACACGCTGAGCTGCAATTCCGGGTATTGCGCCAAAAAAGCCGGCAGCGCCGGGGCGATATGCATGCTGCTCAGCATTGAGGCTATCTCAACCCGCAGCGGTCCGCGCGGTTGTTCAAAGTCACCCGACATGTCGTTTTTCAGCTGGTCAAACTGCCGCAGTATCTCTTGCGCGGTGCGATAGCAACGCTCCCCGGCGCTGGTCAGCGAGAAGCGCCGGGTTGAACGCTTGAAGAGGGATTGCCCGAACTGTTTTTCAAGCTGATTGATGCTGTATGTGACGCTGGCTGGGGAGAGCCCCATTTTGGTTGCCGCCTGACTGAACCCCTCCATTTCCACCACCTGGCAGAACACGCGCAACGCATGCAGTTCATTCATGTTAACGGCTTCCATTATTTAAATTATTAAAAGAGTATTTTTAAATATGCCGGCTGTCAATTTAACGCGGTATTGGATAATTTATTTTCAGCGTTTTTATTTATCTGAAATCGCATCCTGTATTGCCATAATGAAATAACGCCGAAGAGGATATTTACATGAAAAAGTTAACTGCCGTATTGTTATTGGCGGGCGCGGGCTTGTGCGGCCAAACTTATGCCGCAAGCAGCGAGGCCGTGCCGCAAAGTTACAGGGTTTCCGCAGAGGCGGGCGTCGCGGCCGAGCAGAAAGCGGTGTATGAGCTGATAAACCGCTACCAGACAGCGCTTAATGCCGGCGATACGCCAACGATCTTGTCACTTTTTGCGCCAGAAAGTTACTCGCAATGGAACGAGAAACCGACGGCGGATAGCAATGAAAAGCGCCGCCAACAATATGACAACTTATTTAAAAACGAGAAATTTGAAACAGAGTTTGCTTATGACAGCGTCAACGTGAACGGGAATATGGCCTATGTGCGCACGCACCATCATCGCGGCGCAACGGTTACCCGAATAAGCGACGGTGCTACCCTGATCGATTTAAACCGTGAAGTATTTGTATTGGAGAAACAGCAGGGGCAATGGAAGATCGTGGTCTATACCTTTAATACCAACCCGATTCAAGGGGTGAGTTGAGAGGGACAGATAAAGGCCGCGCGAGCGGCCTTCTTATGGTGTCGCGTGCGGTTACAGGTTCCCCACGCCGCCATCCATCTGCAGCTCCGCGCCGACCATAAACGCCGACTCATCCGCCGCCAGAAACACCGCCGCTTTGGCCAGCTCCAGCGTGCTGCCCATGCGGCCGATCGGCACCAGCGCGCGGATATCGTCGCGCAATGCCTGCTCATCCGCTTCCGCCAACCCCAGCTTACCCAACGCCGGGGTTTCGGTCGGGCCGGGGCTGAGGCCGTTGACGCGAATGCCGCGCGCGTGCAGCTCACCGGACAGCGTTCTGGCCAGCGACAGCAAGCCGGCTTTGCTGGCAGCATAGGCGCTGCTCTGCGGCAGGCCGATATGGGCGCTGACCGAACCGCACAGGATCACCGAAGACGGGTTGGCCAGCAGCGGCAGCAACGCCTGGATCAGAAAAAACGGCCCCTTCAGGTTGATGTCCATCAGCCGCTGATAGCTCTGCTCATCCCACTCCTGCAGCGGGCGATGCGTAACGTCGCCGGCGTTGATGTACAGCACGTCCAGCCGCGGCCACCGTTGCCCCAGCCGCTGCGCCAGTTCGCGCTGCTGCGGGATATCGCCGGCGTCGCTCAGCAGCAACAGCGCCTTGCCCGCCAATGCCTGGCCCGCCGCGTCCAGGGCGCTTTGGCTGCGCCCGGTGATCGCTACCGTCGCGCCCTCGGCGATGAACTGGCGGGCGGTTTCCAGCCCGATGCCGCTGGTGCCGCCGGTAATCAATGCGTATTTGCCTTGCAGTCGTGACATAACCGATTCCTCTTTAGCGTCAGTTGCGGCATTATTTGCGCTATAGTTCCTTTTGCATAGTAGGCACCTTTTGGATACTAAAGGGCGAGGTGGGATGAAATGACGGCGCAAGCGCCATTAGCGGCGGAAAATAATTTGGCGGCGTTGCCGACGGCGGGCGAACCTTGCCCGATGGTGGACTTCGTCAATCTGGTGTCGGGCAAGTGGGCGATACCGATCCTGTACCGGCTGATAATGATCGATGGCCCGGTACGATTCAGCGAGCTGCAGCGGGCGGTGGCGCCCATTGCGCAAAAAGAGCTGACGCGCCAGCTGCGGCTGTTCGAGCAGCGCGGCCTGGTGACGCGGCAGGTATTTCCCGAAGTGCCGCCGCGGGTGGAGTATCAGGTCACCGCGCTGGGTAAATCGCTGCGGCCGACGCTCGACTCGCTGGCTGAGTGGATGCGTCGGCACGCGCCGCAGCTGATCGGCGGCTAGTCGCCGATGCCCGGCGGATTGATGGCGGAGCGCTCGACCTTTTCGTCGCCTTCGCCCCAGCGCTCCAGCACCTGCGCGTATTCGCCGCTGACGATGACGCCGTTGATGGCGGCGTTGACGGCGTTCACCAACCCGTTGCCTTTTTTGGTGGTGACCGCGACGTAGGCCACGCTGGGGCCGATACCGACCATTTTGGTTTTGCCGGTCAGCGCTGCCTTGTAGGCGCCGGTGGAGTGGGGGCCGAAGAACGCGTCGGCGCGCCCGGACTGAATGCTCAGGTTGGTGGCGGCGTCGTCGGTCACATAGATCGGCTGCACCGGCGGCAACCCGGCGGCGCGGTTTTGCTTATCCCACCCCAGCAGTATGTTTTCCTGATTGGTGCCGGATCCGACGATGATCCGCAGCCCGGCGACGTCCTGTGGCCGGTTGATCGAGATGATGTGGCTAGTGGATTTGACGTAAAAGCCCAGCGTGTCCACCCGATAGGTCGCGAAGTCGAATTTGGTCTTGCGCTGTTTGGTGACGGCGATGTTGAAGATCGCCGCATCGTATTTGCCGGCGCTGATGCCCAGCGGCCAATCTTCCCAGGAGGTGGGCACCAGATTCAGCTCAAGCCCGAGGCTGTCGGCCACCAGGCGGGCGATGTCCGGATCGCTGCCGATCAGCGTTTTATTGTCCTCGGCGAACAGCGCCAGCGGTGGGGAGTTCTCGAACGCCACCGCCACCGTCAGTTTGCCGGGCACCGCAAAGTGAAAATTCTCCGGAATCAGTGCGATAGCGGCCGGGTTTTTCTCCGCGCGTATCGGCTCTCGGTTAGCCTGCAGATCGATACCGCCCGCCGTGGCCGCCTGCACGACGGCGCTCAGCAACAGCGCGCACAGCGCCGAAATTCTCAGTGGCATAGCACCCTCTATCCTTTGTTAATCATGGGGTTACTATTGGCGGTGGCGCGGGGCAAGTAAAGCAACAATAGTGAATAACCAAAGTGAAAAGATGCACAAACGGGGCGCCGGCCTGCGCGAATCTGCAGCACTCGACGCGGAAAGTGCGCAATCAGGTTGAAAGCAGTAGAATTTGTCACTCATACTGCGTACAGCTAATTGTGTAAAACAAGGAACGCCAGATGGCCGAAGAAACGATTTTCAGTAAAATTATCCGCCGCGAAATCCCTGCTGATGTGGTTTATCAGGATGAACTGGTCACCGCTTTCCGTGACATCTCCCCTCAGGCACCCACCCATGTGCTGATCGTTCCCAACGTGCTGATCCCAACCGTCAACGACGTGACCGTGGAGCACGAAGCCGCGCTGGGCCGCATGATCACCGCCGCGGCGAAGATCGCCGAACAGGAAGGCATCGCCGAAGACGGCTATCGCCTGATCGTCAACTGCAACCGCCACGCCGGTCAGGAGGTCTATCATATTCATATGCACCTGGTCGGTGGCCGCTCGCTGGGGCCGCTGTTGTCACGTTAAGCGAGGAAATCATGCGCGGTAAAAAAACTCTGCGTGGTCTGATGGCGTTGGCGCTGCCCGCCGCGTTGCTGATGGGATGCAGTTCACCGCCCGGCATCGCGGTCAACCAAGGGCAGACGGTGGTGATGGATCCTTCGGTGCTGACCGCCGGCATTTTGGCCGATACGCCCTCGATTTCGAACGCCTCCGGGCGGGTGATGGCGACCTCGGTGCTCAATAACAGCCAGCCGACGCCGGTCACCGTACATTATCGTTTCTATTGGTACGACGCGCAGGGGCTGGATATTCGTCCCTTCGAGAAACCGCGCGAGATCGTCGTGGCGCCCGACTCGGACGCCAAAATCTACTCGATTAACGGCAACCTGGACGCCAAAAGCGCGCGTCTGTATCTGTACCTGTAAGCGCTTGCCAGGTTTGGAGAAAAAGCATGAAAAAGTACGTCTTAGTGGCGCTGGCCGCATTAACCCTGAGCGGCTGTCTGTCGCGTCCGCCTGAGCCGGATCAGCCGCTGCCGCCGGTCACCGTCGAGCCGGATCAACCGACGCCGCCGGTCGAGCAGCCACAGCCGCCAACCACCGAGCCGGTGCCGCAGCCGCCGAAAATCCAGCAGCTTGACTGGCTGGGCAGCGTTCAGCCGCTGGTGGGGCAGATGTTGAAGGCCGATGGCGTCACGGCCGGCAGCGTGCTGCTGCTGGACAGCGTCAAGAACAACACCAATGGTTCGCTGCAGATGGGCAAAGCCACCGCGGCGCTGTATAAGGCGCTGGCGTCGAATTCCACCTTCAGCGTGGTGCCGGAAGCGAAGCTGACCAGCGCCCGACAAACGCTGGGCCTGTCGGCGGATGACAGCTTCGGTTCGCGCAGCAAGGCGATTGGCCTGGCGCGCATCGTCGGCGCGCAGTACGTGCTGTACAGCGACGTCAGCGGCGACGTGAAGTCGCCGGCGTTGGATATGCAGCTGATGCTGGTGCAAACCGGTGAGATCGTCTGGTCGGGCAATGGCGCCGTTAAACGCTGAGGCCGCGCTGCGACGATTGATGGAAACCAGACTGCCGGCGGTGAATACCGCCGGTTGTCATTTCAGCCCGGTGCAGGGGCTGACCGGCGAGAGCTGGCGCATCGACGGCGCGGGCATCACGCTGTTGGCGCGGCAGCACAGTGCGGAAAAACGCGCGCTGGGCGTGAGCCGACGGCGGGAAGCGCAGGTCGTGCGCCGCTGCGCGCCGGGGCTGGGGCCACGGGTTTTCGCACAGAATAATCAGTGGCTTATCCTCGAATGGCTAGAAGGTGACGTCGTCACAGATGCCGAGTTTGCGGCGCTGAATCAGCGTGGCGAGCTGGCGGCGATGGCGGCGGAACTGCACCGGCGGCCGCTCAGCGGTTACCGACTGGATCTGCGACGGCAGTTCCGCCGCTACTGGCAGCAGCTGGATAGGCGGCGTTTAACTCCTGACTGGCTGCGCCTGCAGCGTCATTTTTTACGCAGTGCCTTGCCACGGCCGCTGCGCCTGGCGCCGCTTCACATGGACATCCATCCGGGCAATCTGCTCGCCACCGGCGTAGGGCTGCGGCTGATCGACTGGGAATATGCCGCCGACGGCGACGTGGCGCTGGATATCGCCGCGCTGTTTCGCAGCAACGGTTGGTCGGCCGCTCAGCAGCAGCGCTTTTTGCAGCACTACGCGCGCCAGGGCTATCACGACGTCGCCCGGCTGCAGGCACAGGTGAGGCGCTGGCTGCCTTGGGTGGATTATCTGATGCTGCTGTGGTTCGAAGTGCGCTGGCAGCAGAGCGGCGACGCCGAATTTTTGCGCTGGGGCGCGGCGGTGCGCCGGCGACTTTGTTTATCATCATCCGAATTCTGAACGAACAATAATGAAGTGAGGTGCCCGTGGGCCCAGTAATGCTAGATGTCGCCGGCTACGAGCTGGATGCAGAAGAACGCGAAATTTTGAAACACCCGCTGGTTGGCGGATTGATCCTGTTTACCCGCAACTTCCACGATGCGGAGCAGCTGCGTGAGCTGGTGCGCCAGATTCGCGCCGAATCGCACGATCGGCTGGTGGTGGCGGTAGACCAGGAAGGCGGGCGCGTGCAGCGCTTCCGCGAGGGCTTCACCCGCCTGCCGGCGGCGCAGTCGTTCGCCGCGTTGCACGATGCGCAGGAAGGCGGTCGGCTGGCGCAGGAGGCCGGCTGGCTGATGGCGGCGGAGATGATCGCGCAGGATATCGACATCAGCTTTGCGCCGGTGCTGGACATCGGCCACGGCAGCGCGGCGATCGGCGAACGTTCGTTCCACAGCGATCCGCAGCAGGCGCTGGCGATGGCGGAACGCTTTATCCTCGGCATGCACAGCGCCGGCATGAAAACCACCGGCAAACACTTCCCGGGGCACGGCGCTGTCAGCGCCGATTCGCACAAGGAAACCCCGCGCGATCCGCGGCCGCTGGCGCAGATCCGTGAGCACGACATGGCGATCTTCCGCGAGCTGATCAACCGCCAGCTGTTGGACGGCGTCATGCCGGCCCACGTCATCTATACTGAAGCGGACCCGCGTCCGGCCAGCGGCTCGCCTTACTGGCTGCAGCAGATCCTGCGTCAGGAGCTGGGCTTCGACGGTGTGATTTTCTCCGACGATCTGTCGATGGAAGGCGCCGCCATTATGGGCAGCTACGCCGAGCGCGGCCAGGCGGCGCTGGATGCCGGTTGCGACATGATCCTGGTGTGCAACCACCGCGAAGGTGCGGTCAGCGTGTTGGATAACCTGTCCCCGGTCAAAGCAGAGAAGGTGAAGCGGTTATATCATCGTGGTCAGTTCACCCGTCAGGAACTGCGCGACTCCGAGCGCTGGCAGCAGGCGCACAAGGCGCTCAGCGCGCTGAGCGAACGCTGGGAGGAGCACAAGCAGCGTTCGCAAGGGTGAATCCAGGCGCCGCATCGCGGCGCAGAGCGGAAATGATGAGGGCCGCGCCCGCGGCCCTTGGCTTGTTGCGAGGATCCACATGATTATCTATTTGCACGGCTTCGATTCCACCAGTCCCGGCAATCATGAAAAGGTGTTACAGCTGCAGTTTATCGATCCGGACGTGCGCTTCATCAGCTACAGCACGCTGCATCCGCGTCACGACATGCAGCATCTGTTGAAAGAGGTGGACAAGGCGGTGCAGCAGGGCGGCGACGCGCACCCGTTGATCTGCGGGGTCGGTCTCGGCGGCTTCTGGGCGGAGCGCATCGGCTTCCTGTGCGGCATTCGCCAGGCGATGTTCAACCCCAATCTGTACCCGGAAGAGCACATGCACGGCAAGATAGACCGGCCGGAAGAGTATCGCGATATTGCCACCAAGTGCGTGGAGGATTTCCGCGAGAAAAATCGCGACCGCTGTCTGGTGGTGCTGTCGCGGCACGACGAGGTGCTGGATAACCGGCGCAGCGCCGAATTGCTGCATCACTACTACGAAATCGTGTGGGATGAACAGCAGACGCACAAGTTCAAAAACATCTCACCCCATCTGCAGCGGATCAAGGCGTTCAAGGCGCTGGGTTAACAGTTTCATAACGCCGCCGCGAGCCGCGCTCCCCGTTTTGTACCGACGGAAAGTGCGGCTTTTTTGTACGCCAAGGTAGAGTTTTTCGTGGCAATCGGCAAAATTTAAAACTGTGACTCAGCGCTAACTATTTGAATCACAATCCCCAAAAAATCCCCGCGTCCAGCCTTTAACCAAAAAAATTTGATGTACGTCAATTTTGGTATGACCAAATAACCTCGCATGTTATTCTGGCCTTAGAGAGCCGATTTATTTTAAGCGAACCCTATGTATTCTAAGGATATTATTTATTTACCCTGGAATAACAAATGGTTCACATTTAGGGGGTTATTTTGACAACGCCAAAGAAGAAAATCGTTATTGTTGGCGGCGGCGCCGGTGGCTTGGAGCTGGCGACCAGCCTGGGCCATAAACTTGGCCGCAAGAACAAAGCGGAGATCACGCTGGTGGATCGCAACCACAGCCATTTGTGGAAACCGCTGTTGCACGAAGTGGCGACCGGTTCCCTCGATGACGGCGTGGATGCGCTCAGCTACCTGGCGCACGCGCGCAACCACCATTTCAGCTTCCAACTGGGGTCGTTGACCAACATCAACCGCGAGACGCAAACGCTGCAGCTGGCGCAGATCTGCGACGAGCAGGGCGGCGAGCTGGTGCCGGCCCGCGAACTGCCGTACGACATCCTGGTGATGGCGCTGGGCAGCACCTCGAACGATTTCGGTACGCCGGGCGTGAAAGAGCACTGCATCTTCCTGGATAACCCGCATCAGGCGCGCCGCTTCCACAACGAAATGCTCAACCTGTTCCTGAAGTTCTCGGCGCAGCCGGGGCAAAAAGAGCGGGTCAACATCGCCATCGTCGGCGGCGGCGCCACCGGCGTTGAGCTGTCCGCCGAACTGCACAACGCGGTGAAGCAGCTGCACAGCTACGGTTTCGAAGGCCTGGACAACAGCGCGCTCAACGTGACGCTGGTAGAAGCCGGCGAGCGCATTCTGCCGGCGCTGCCGCCGCGCATTTCCGCTGCGGCGCACCAGGAGCTGATCAAACTGGGCGTGCGCGTGCTGACCAACACCATGGTGACCAGCGCGGATGCCAAAGGCCTGAACACCAAGGGCGACGAGTTCATCGACGCCGATCTGATGGTGTGGGCGGCCGGCATCAAGGCGCCGGACTTCATGAAGGATATCGGCGGCCTGGAAACCAACCGCATCAACCAGCTGGTGGTGGAGCCGACGCTGCAGACCACGCGCGATCCGAACATCTTCGCCATCGGCGACTGCGCCTCCTGCCCGAAAGAGGGCGGCGGTTTCGTGCCGCCGCGCGCCCAGTCAGCGCACCAGATGGCCTCGCGCTGCGCCACCAATATTCTGGCGCTGATGAACGGCCAGACGCTGAAGCCATACGTGTATAAAGACCACGGCTCGCTGGTGTCGCTGTCGCGCTTCAGTACCGTCGGCAGCCTGATGGGCAACCTGATGCGCGGCTCGATGATGGTGGAAGGGCGCATCGCGCGCTTCGTTTACATCTCGCTGTACCGCATGCACCAGGTGGCGCTGCACGGCTACATCAAAACCGGCCTGATGATGCTGGTAGGCGGCATCAACCGGGTGATCCGCCCGCGTCTGAAAATGCACTGATCCTGCCTTCCTCGACCAACCCGCGCCGGTTCGCCCGCGCGGGTTTTTTTATGGCGGCGCGAGGCGATCGGCGGCGGTTGCTTGATTCTTCAGCATAAGCTGTCGTCGGCGTGGGTAAAATTCTTAAGATTCCTCCTAAACAACGGGAAAACGGCCGTTTTCCCGCATTTTTGATCCCCTTGTCTTATTGCGGGTCCTCAGATCATTGTGCAGACTTTACCTCGTTTACAGACGGCGCGTCGCGCACGCCGTAAACCGGGATACCGCAAGCCGCCCATGCGCAAAATAATAAGCGCGGTGCCAGCCGGTCACAGACCCGGAAAAAATGCGTGGTAACACTTTCAGGAGGTTTCCTGTGAACAAGTCAATGTTAGCCGGTGTTGGGATTGGTATCGCTGCCGCTCTGGGGATTGCCGCGGTAGCCAGCCTGGACGTCTTTTCTTCCGGTCCGCAGTACGCGCAGGTGCTCGCCGCAACGCCGATTAAAGAAACCATCAAAACGCCGCGTCAGGAATGCCGTAACGTCACCGTTACGCACCGTGCGCCGGTGCAGGATGAAAACCGCATCGCCGGTTCTGTGCTGGGCGCAGTGGCGGGCGGCGTGATCGGCCACCAGTTCGGCGGCGGTCGCGGGCGCGACGTGGCGACCGTGGTCGGCGCGCTGGGCGGCGGCTATGCCGGCAACCAGGTGCAAGGGGCGATGCAGAACAACGACGTCAGCACCAGCGTTCAGCAGCGTTGCAAAACGGTCTACGACAAGTCCCAGAAAATGCTGGGTTATGACGTGACCTACAAGATCGGCAATCAGCAGGGCAAGATCCGCATGGATCACGATCCGGGCACGCAAATCCCGTTGGATAAAAACGGGCAGCTGGTGCTGAACAGAGCCTGATCGCCACATTCGAATTAAGCCCGCGGGCAGTGTTAGTTCTGATCGTTTAACCCGGTTAAGCGAGCGGCGTTAACATTGACGCGGGTTTCTGTTTTCTGCCCGCCAAGAATTTGCGATCGTTCTAATGTCTGCGTGCGATATCACTGGGCAAAACTTCAAAAAAGCCCCCGCGTTTGTTATATTATTGTGCAATTAAGCGGTGTGTTCGGCGCCAATCGCCACACCGGCCAAACCCGAGTATTTCGTCTCGCAGAGATAACGACATGTTAGATTTTCGCTTTCCGACAGCGTTGCAAATGGTCCTTAGCGTCGCCGTAGCTGAGAAGCAGGGCATGCGTTCGACAAGCGCCACCCTCGCCGCCGCTCTGGAAGCCAACCCCAGCTTTATCCGCAAACTGATGGTCCCGCTGACCAAAGACGGCATCATCGTTTCCACTCTGGGTCGAAACGGCTCTATCCACCTCGGCCGCCCGGCGGAAGAGATCACCCTGCGGGACATCTATCTGGCGGTGATCGACGACAAGCGCATCTGGGCTTCCCGCCCTGAAGTGCCGGCCCGTTGCCTGGTGAGCGCCAACGCCTGCTGGTATTTCAAATCGGTGGTGAACGAAGCCGAGCAGGCTTCGCTTGCGGTGCTGGCGCGCCACACCGTGGCCGATTCGCTGGCCGAACTGGAGCGGGGCGACAAGCGCGCCTGCGCGGAGTACGCCGCCGCGCAAGAGGCTGAAACCGCCGACAAATAATCGCGGATCGCATGCATAAAAAAGGTCGGGCAATGCCCGACCTTTTTGCATTTTAACGCCGCGTTCAGACGGTCTGCGGCTGCGCTTTACGTGCCACCAGGCGCCGCAGGGTGACGTAGAACACCGGCGTCAGGAACAGCCCGAACAGGGTGACCCCCAACATGCCGGAGAACACCGTGATGCCGGTGACGCCACGCACCTCGGCGCCGGCGCCGTGGCCGAGGATCAGCGGGATGGTGCCGGCGATGAAGGCGATGGAGGTCATCACGATCGGTCGCAACCGCAGGCGACAGGCCTCCAGCGCCGCCTCGACGATGCCTTTGCCCTGCATTTCCAGCTCGCGGGCGAACTCGACGATCAGAATGGCGTTCTTGCAGGCCAGCCCCATCAGAACGACCAGCCCGACCTGCACGAACACGTTGTTGTCGCCGCCGGTCAGCCACACCCCGAACAGCGCCGACAGCATGGTCATCGGCACGATCAGGATCACCGCCAGCGGCAGCGTCCAGCTCTCATACAGCGCCGCCAGCGCGAGGAACGCCAGCAACACCGCCACCGGGAAAACCACCAGCGCGGCGTTGCCCTGGGTCGATTGCTGATAGCTCAGATCGGTCCACTGGATGTTCATGCCGTTCGGCAGCAGCTTGCCGGCCATTTGCGTCAGCGCGCCCATCGCCTGGGTAGAGGAGAGCACGCGCGGATCGGCGTCGCCGATCAGATCCGCCGCCGGGAAGCCGTTATAGCGGATCACCGGATCCGGGCCGTAGGTGGTGCCGATGCTGACCATGCTGCCGATCGGCACCATTTCGCCCTTGTCGTTACGGGTGCGCAGGTTGGCGATGTCCTCCACGCTGTCGCGGAACTGGCCGTCGGCCTGCGCCATCACCTTCCAGGTGCGGCCGTAGCGGTTGAAGTCGTTGATGTAAGACGAACCGAGGTAGGTCTGCAGCGTGCTGAACAGCGCATTAAGCGGTACCCCTTGCGCCTTGGCCTTGTCGCGATCGATTTTGGCGTCCAGCTGCGGCACGTTGGCCTGATACGAGGAGATCGGGAACCCCATCCCCGGCGTTTGCATAATGGCGCCGGACATGGTGTTGATCGCCGTTTGCAACGCGCCGTAGCCCAGCCCGGCACGATCCTGCACGTACAGCGAATAGCCGGAGCCCTGGCCGATGCCGAGGATCGGCGGCGGCATGATTGAGAAGGCGAAGCCTTCCTGAATCTGTGAAATGCGCGCGTTGATCTCGGCGTTGATCTGCGCCGCGGTGCGGGTACGGGTGCTCAACGACTCCAGCGCGAAGAACACCGTGCCGGTATTCGGCGTATTGGTGAACTGCAGCGCGTTCAGGCCGGGGAAGGCCACCGCATCGGTGACGCCGTCCACGCTCAGGCCGATGGCGCTCATCTTGCGGATCACCGTATCGGTGCGCTCCAGCGAGGCGCCTTCCGGCATCTTCACGCCGCCGATCAGGTACAGCTTGTCCTGCGTCGGGATAAAGCCGCCGGGCACGGTCTTGAACATCACCCCGGCGGCGGCTAGCAGCAGCAGATAGACGACGAACACCGCGCCGCGCCGGCCCAGCACGCGGGATACGCCGCGCTGATAGCGTTGCGAGCCGCTGGCGAAGAAGCGGTTGAACGGCCGGAACAACCAGCCGAACAGCCGGTCGATCAGGCGTGACGGCAGATCTTTCGGCGCGCCGTGCGGTTTAAGCAAGCGCGCCGCCAGCGCCGGCGACAGGGTCAGTGAGTTGATGGCGGAGATCACTGTCGAGATGGCGATGGTGACGGCGAACTGTTTGTAGAACTGGCCGGTAACGCCGGAGAGGAACGCCATCGGCACGAACACTGCACACAGCACCACGGCGATGGCGATGATCGGGCCGGAGACCTCGCGCATCGCCTGGTGCGCCGCCGCCAGCGGCGACAGCCCCTCTTCGATATTACGCTCGACGTTTTCCACCACCACGATGGCGTCATCCACCACGATGCCGATCGCCAGCACCAGCCCGAACAGGCTGAGGGTATTGAGCGAGAAGCCCAGCAGATACAGCGCGGCGAAGGTGCCGACCACGGAGATCGGGACCGCCAGCAGCGGGATGATCGAGGCGCGCCAGGTCTGCAGGAACAGAATGACCACCAGCACCACCAGGATCACCGCTTCCAGCAGGGTATCCACCACCGCGCGGATCGAATCACGCACGAACACCGTAGGATCGTAAGGCGATTTCCAGCTCATGCCGTCCGGGAAGCGGGTCGCCAGCTCGGCCATCTTGCCGCGCACCGCGTCCGACAGCTCGATGGCGTTGGCGCCCGGCGACTGGAAGATACCGATACCGACCGCATCCTTGTTATTGAGCTGGGCGCGCAGCGCGTAGCTGCCGGAGCCCATTTCGATGCGCGCCACGTCGCGCAGCCGCACGATCTCACCGTTGTCGCCACTCTTGAGGATGATGTTGCCGAACTCTTCTTCGGTTTGCAGGCGGCCCTGGGCGTTGATCGACAGCAGATAGTCGCTGCGCGTCGGCATCGGCTCCGCGCCGAGCTGGCCAGCGGAGACCTGCACGTTCTGCTCCTGCATGGCGCTCACTACGTCGGAGGCGGTCAGGCCACGCGCGGCGACCTTGTTAGGATCGAGCCAGATGCGCATCGCATACTCACCGGCGCCGAAGATCTGCACCTGGCCGACGCCCGGCAGGCGGGCCAGCTCATCCTTGACCTTCAGGGTGGCGTAGTTACGCAGGTACAGCGAATCGTACTTGCCGGAAGGCGAGACCAGATGCACCACCAGCGTCAGCGCCGGGGACTGCTTCTGGGTGGTGATGCCCTGGCGGCGCACGTCTTCCGGCAGGCGCGCTTCGGCCTGTGCCACGCGGTTTTGCACCTGCACCTGCGCCTGATCGGGATCGGTGCCCGGGCGGAAGGTGACGGTGGTCACCAGCACGCCGTCGGAACCGGCGACCGATTTCATGTACATCATGTTTTCAACGCCGTTGATCGCTTCTTCCAGCGGCGTGGCCACCGTTTCAGCGATCTCTTTCGGGTTGGCGCCCGGGTATTCGGCACGCACCTGCACGCTGGGCGGCACCACGTCCGGGTACTCGCTGATCGGCAGCAGCGGGATGGCTATCACCCCGGCGACAAAAATCAGTATCGACAGCACCGCGGCAAAGATCGGCCGGTCGATGAAAAAACGGGAAAAGTCCATGGGTCAGAAGTCTCTGCTGGGAGCTTAGTTAAGTGCGGAGGCGATAGGGTTCATGGCGACGGCTTTCGCGTCGACCGGCATGCCCGGCATAAACACTTTCTGCATGCCGTCGACGATCACCCGATCGCCGTTTGCCAACCCTTTCTGCACGATGCGCAATCCTTCGGCCATGCGGCCCACGTCGATGTCGCGGCGCTGCGCCTTGCCGTCTTTATCGACGATGTAAACGAACTTGCGGTTCTGGTCGGTCATCACCGCTTTATCGTCGATCAGCATGGCGTTGAATTCGGCGCTGCCGGGCATCTGTACCCGGGCGAACAGCCCCGGCGTGAAGCGGCGATCGCGGTTGTCGAGCAGGGCGCGCATGCGGATGGTGCCGGTCCCGGCGTTCAGCTGGTTATCGGTGAAATCCACCAGCCCCTGATGCGGGGTGCCGTCTTCGCCTACCAGGCCGACTTTCACCGGCAGGCGCGCGTCGTGCCGGCCCTGCTGCTGATAGCGCAGGAAGGTGGCTTCATCCACATCGAAATAGACGTAGACCTTGTCGAGCGACACCAGCGTCGTCAGCACGCTGGCGCTGTCGCCGGCGGTGACCAGGTTGCCGGCGGTGATCATCGCGCGGCTGGCGCGCCCGTCAATCGGCGCGGTAACGCGGGTAAAGTCGAGATTCAGCTGCGCCATGTCGAGCTGGGCCTGTGCCGCCAGCACGTTGCTTTGCGCCTGCGCGGCGGACGACCGACGCTGCTCCCAGACTTCCTGAGAGATGGCCTGAGTGCCGATCAGTTTCTCGGTGCGCGAGGATTCGCTGCGCGCCAGGGCGGCCTGGTTGCGTGCCCGCACCAGCTCTGCCTGCGCCTGTTCGCGCGCGGCGCGGTAGGTGCGATCGTCGATGGTGAACAGCACCTGGCCTTTTTTCACCTCGTCGCCTTCGGTGTAGTTGACCCGTTCGATGTAACCGGAGACCCGTGGGCGCAGTTGCACGCTTTGCACCGCTTCGACCCGGCCGTTGAACGCATCCCACTGGCTGATCGGCTTGACCACCACGCTGGCGGCGCTGACCACCGGCGGTGGTGGCGGGGCATTGTGCGCGACGCTGTTGTCGCATCCGGCGAGCAGGGCGGCCAGCAGCGCCACCCCGGAGAGCCGCTGGCCCAGAGCGACGGCGCGCGTGCGGCCGCCGGCGTTGAACGATGAGTTTGGTTGATTTGCCATTATTTTTATTCCGATAAGTAAGCGCGGTCAGACCCCATACCCGGCCCTGTTCTCCGGGATTCGCCCCGCGCCGGCGTACGGTGAGGGGGCGGCTGTGCCGTGCAGCGGCGCAGCGTTAGGTTTTGAAACACATTGGTGTCACATTAATGTATCAATATCGGTTACATTAATTGGGTGGAGTATAGTGGCGGCTTTCCGGTAAATGCAATAATAAAAATTGCATTTAAAGCGAAACTGTTGCAACGTATGTGCATCGGGCAGAGGGTGACCCTGCCGAATGATGGGAGCATCAGCATGAACACTACGGGCTTTATTACCGATTTGAAGGCGTGGATCGACAACAATCTGGAAGAGAAACTGGATATCAACACCGTGGCGGACCGCGCGGGCTATTCCAAATGGCATCTGCAGCGCATGTTCAAACGCCAGACCGGCTACGCGCTGGGGGAGTATATCCGCATGCAAAAACTGAAAGTGTCGGCGGAACGCCTGGCCAACAGCGGCGAGCCTATCGTCAGCGTGGCGATTTCGCTCGGCTTCGACTCACAGCAGTCGTTCAACCGCAGCTTCAAACGTCAGTTTGGCCAAACGCCGGGCGACTGGCGCCGCGCGTTGGCGCAGCCGGCGTCTATGGGTCGCACGCACCACTGAGCGGTTGGCGAGTGGGGATAAAAAAGCCTGAATTTGCGTTCGGGCTTTTTTGTCTATGTGGAACGAGGGATTGATTCGCTGCGCTCACCCTGCGGGCCGCCGTTGGCGGTCCAAAACGCAGGCGTTTTGTCGAACCCTGTCGAGGGTTCTCACCCTCCCGGTCGGTGCGTTATGCAAACAAAAAAGCCTGAACTTTCGCTCAGGCTTTCTCGTTAGAATATGGCGGTGAGGGAGGGATAGATTCGCTGCGCTCACCCTGCGGGCCGCCGTTGGCGGTCCAAAACGCAGGCGTTTTGTCGAACCCTGTCGAGGGTTCTTACCCTCCCGGTCGGTGCGTTATGCAAACAAAAAAGCCTGAACTTTCGCTCAGGCTTTCTCGTTAGAATATGGCGGTGAGGGAGGGATTCGAACCCTCGATACACTTTCGCGTATACACACTTTCCAGGCGTGCTCCTTCAGCCACTCGGACACCTCACCATATTTTTTTGTTGCGAAATCATCGCTGCAACGGGGCGCTACTATAGGGAGTGGGGCCGATCCGGTCAAGAATAATTTCTGTGTTTTTGTTCGTCCGCTCAAGCCGTGCGCACTTTGCTGAAAACTGCGGCGAACGGCAGGGCAGATGTCATGAATGGGCGAGAAAATCAGCGGTAAGGTTCGTGGATAACCGGCGGAAATGGGGATCGCGGTCGCAGAGGGGGGGATGCGTAGTGCACCATGCAAAAAAAAGCCTGGACGCGAATCCAGGCTTTCTCTTTGAATTTGGCGGTGAGAGAGGGGTTCGAACCCTCGATACACTTTCGCGTATACACACTTTCCAGGCGTGCTCCTTCAGCCACTCAGACACCTCACCGTTTTGTTGCCGAAAACGCGTTGCGCTGTCGACGGGCGCTAATGTAGGAGAATCTGATCTCAGCGTCAACCCTCTTATTTCATTCTCATGACTGTTTAGCCAAACTTGCAGCAATTTGCTGATTTACCGAACGATATTCCCACTCTTGGCCACCGGCGGGCAGGGCAGGCAGCGGTTGGAATCCATGAAAGACGATTACTTGACCTTTTTCTGTACAGATAGCTCAATATATCGCCATTGAGATTGGTCTGTTTGCTGTTATATGCATTAATACTGGATTATTAGTCAGATGTGTCGCTAAATGGAATCATGTCGGCGCGGCGTTTTTGGCAAGGAACATCACGACGCCGCGCAGATTGCCGGGTGACAGGCCGGCGATATCGCAGACAGGGACAGACTCATTACATAATAATGCAGTAGAGGTTCGTTTTGACTCCTTCAGATGCCATGCCGGCGCCGCAAGCGCGCCATGCCATTCCCCCCGGTGCGGGGGCGCTGTTCTTCATCCAGATCTTCGCCACGCTCGGCTTCGCCGTGCTTTACTCTACGTTGGTGCTATACGCCACCAAGCGGCTGGGCTTCAACGAAAGCAGCGCCAACGCCATGATGGGCGTATT
This sequence comes from Serratia sp. TSA_105.2, assembly GCF_052692115.1. Classification (NCBI taxonomy): domain Bacteria; kingdom Pseudomonadati; phylum Pseudomonadota; class Gammaproteobacteria; order Enterobacterales; family Yersiniaceae; genus Serratia; species Serratia sp. TSA_105.2. Next base: position 1,158,405 of record NZ_JBQZFT010000001.1, on the reverse strand, counting down.
CGGCGCCTTCAACTATGGCCTGCACATGTTCGGCGGTTACCTCGGCGGCCGATTCCTCAGCAACCGCAATCTGTTCGTGCTCGGCATGGTGCTGCAGGTGATCGGCTGCGCGCTGATTGCCGTCGCGGGCGTGTGGGGGCTGTACTGGGGGCTGGCGATGTTCCTGACCGGCAGCGGCCTTAACGTCACCTGCATCAATATGATGCTCACCCAGCGTTTCAAGCCGGACGATGATCGGCGCGAATCGGCGTTCCTGTGGAACTACGCCGGTATGAACCTCGGGTTCTTCGTCGGCTTTACCGTCGCCGGGTATTTCCAACTGACGGAAAACTACCGCGCGCTGTTCCTGTTCGCCACGCTGGGCAACGCGGCGGCGATCATCGTCGCCGTCTGCCGCTGGCGCATTCTGGCGGATCTCAATACCCCGCTGCACGACGCCAGCCGCAGCCAATACCGTTGGCGCATGCTGGTCGGGCTGGCGGTGCTGGTGGCGCTGGTGCCGATCATCCGCGTGATGCTGACCCACGCCGAGTTCAGCGGCCACTTCGTGATCGTGCTCGGCGCGCTGATCTTCCTGATGCTGTGCGTGGTGACCCTGCGCCACCATCCGCGCGATGAGCGCCGCAGAATGGCGGCCTATCTGATCCTGGCGCTGGGCTCGCTGGTGTTTTGGGCGCTGTATCAACTGGCGCCGATGGGGCTGATGCTGTTCTCCGAGCACAACATCAACCTGAACGTTTACGGCATTCAGGTGGCGCCGCAGTGGATCCAGAACATCAACACGCTGGTGATCGTGGTGGGCGGCCCGCTGCTGGCCTGGTGGTTCAACCGCCTGCGCGCTCGCGGTTGCAACATCGACATTCCGCTGCAGTTCTCCGGATCGCTGTTCTGCATCGGCTTGGGCATGCTGGTGCTGCCGCTGGGTATCAGCATGGCGGGCGGCGACGGGCTGGTGGCATTCAAATGGATCGTTATCAGCTATGTGCTGCAAAGCGTCGGTGAATTGATGATCTCGCCGATCGGTTACGCCATGATCGGCAAGCTGGCGCCGCCGCGTTATCAGGGCGTGATGATGGGCTGCTGGATGATGGTGACCGGCGTCGCCTCGGTGCTGGCGGGCTACGTCTCCGGCCTGATGCCGGAAAACAGTGGCAGCACGCCGCTGCAAACCAATCCCGGCTACAGCGAAATCTTCAGCGCGCTGGGCTGGGGGGCGACGGGCGTCGGCGTAGCGATGCTGATTTTAATTCCGCTGCTGCGGCGCCTTATCCGGCGCGACGGCCCCTCTGCCGCCTGATTGATGAGTATGCACAACAGCCCCACTGGTCGGGGCTGTTTTTATTTTGGGCTTTAACGCTTGCATCCGGCGGCGAATCGCGGAAGGCTGGAGGAAAACCAATAAAAACAAACGGGAGCCCCGCAGTATGAACATCATATATTACCACCCCTTGTTCAACGCCCAGGAATGGCTGGCCGGCATCAAGCAACGCCTGCCGCAGGCCGAGATCCGCGAGTGGCAGCGCGGCGACGAGCGGCCGGCCGATTATGCGCTGGTGTGGCGCCCGCCGCACGAAATGCTGGCCAACCGTCGCGATCTGAAAGCGGTGTTCGCCCTCGGCGCCGGCGTTGACGCGATCCTCGATCAGGAGCGCAAACACCCCGGCACGCTGCCCGCCGGCGTGCCGCTGCTGCGGCTGGAGGATACCGGCATGGCGCAGCAGATGCAGGAATATGCGCTGAGCTATGTGCTGCGCTATTTCCGTCGTTTCGACGAGTATCAGGCGCTGCAGCAGCGGCAGGAATGGCAGCCGCTCGATCCGCACTCGCTGGACGATTTCACCATCGGCATCCTCGGCGCCGGCGTGCTGGGGCAGAGCGTGGCGCGCAAACTGACCGAGTTTGGCTTCAGCGTGCGCTGCTGGAGCCGCAGCGCCAAACAGATCGATGGCGTGCAAAGCTTCGCCGGGGAGGCGCAGCGTGCGGCCTTCCTCGACGGCGTCAAATTGGTGATCAACCTGCTGCCCAATACGCCGGAAACCGTCGGCATCCTCAACCGCGAGCTGTTCGCGCAGTTGAGCACGGGTGCCTATCTCATCAACATCGCGCGCGGCGCGCATCTGGTGGAGGCCGATCTGCTGGCGGCCCTGGAGCAGAGGCAACTGGCCGCCGCCACGCTGGACGTGTTCGCCCGCGAGCCGCTGCCGCAGGATCACCCGTTCTGGCGTCATCCGCGTGTCACCATTACCCCGCATATTGCTGCCATCACGTTGCCGCAGCAGGCGATGGATCAGATCGCCGCCAACATCCGTGCGCTGGAGGCGGGGCACGCCCCGGCCGGCGTGGTCGACAGGCAGCGGGGATACTGATCCTTCAGCCGCCGTTCGGTAACTGATAAGCTGTTATCGTCATCGCGCCTGTCCGTACCTTTGCGGGCGGGCCCTCTGGAAGGAGAAACAATGTACCCCGTTGATTTGCATATGCACACCGTCGCCAGCACCCACGCTTACAGCACGCTGCACGATTACATCGCCGAAGCCCAGCAGAAAGGCATCAAGCTGTTCGCCATCACCGATCACGGCCCGGACATGGCCGATGCGCCGCACTACTGGCACTTCATGAACATGCACGTCTGGCCGCGCCTGGTGAACGGCGTGGGCATCTTGCGCGGCATCGAAGCCAACATCAAAAACCTGCAGGGCGACATCGACTGCACCGGCCCGATGTTGACCGCCACCGACGTGATCATCGCCGGTTTCCACGAGCCGGTGTTTGCGCCGCAGGATAAAGCGTCCAATACTGAAGCGATGATCGCCGCGATGGCGCAGGGGGACGTGCATATCATCAGCCACCCCGGCAACCCGCGCTACCCGATCGACATTCCCGCCGTCGCGGCGGCGGCGGCCAAATACGAGGTGGCGCTGGAGCTGAATAACTCGTCGTTCACCCACTCCCGCAAGGGCAGCGAGGCCAACTGCCGGGCGATCGCCGCCGCGGTGCGCGATGCCGGCGGCTGGCTGGCGCTGGGCTCGGATTCGCACGTCGCCTTTTCGCTGGGTAACTTTGAGCACTGTGAGCGCATTATCGAAGAGGTGGGCTTCCCGCAGGAGCGCATTCTCAACGTTAGCCCGCGCCGGTTGCTGGACTTTCTCGAGCGGCGCGGCAAGCCGGCGATTGCGGAATTGGCCGATTTGTGACATCGTCCCGGCAAAATTTTCCGTATTGTATAAGGCCTTATCATGAATGAGTTTTCGATTGTCTGCCGCGTGCTGGGTACGCTGTTCCACCGTCAGCCGCAGGATCCGCTGTTGGTGCCGCTGTTCGCGCTGATCAAAGAGGGCAAGCTGCAGCAGCACTGGCCGCTGGAGCAGGATGACCTGCTGAAGCGCCTGCAGCAGGGTTGCGACGTCAACCAACTGGCGACCGACTTCAACGCGATGTTCGTCGGCAGCGAATGCAGCGTGTCGCCGTTCCGCTCCGACTACGTCGAAGGCGCCAGCGAAGCGGAAGTGCGTACCTTCCTGCAGCAGCGCGGCATGCCGCTGGCGGAGGCGCCGGCCGACCATTTCGGCCAGCTGCTGCTGGCGGCGTCCTGGCTGGAAGATCAGTCGCAGGAAGATGAAGCACAGGCGCAGATCGCGCTGTTCGACGAGTTCCTGCTGCCGTGGTGTGGCCGCTTCCTCGGTAAAGTGGAAGCGCACGCTACCACCGGTTTCTACCGCACGCTGGCGCTGATGACCCGCGACGCCATCCAGGCGATGCGCGACGAGCTGGCGGAGTACGAGCAGGACGACGAAGCGGGCGACGAAGAAGCGTAACACCGCAGCCATCCCGGCGGGCCGTCCGGCCCGCTAAACACAGGTTTGCATCCCCCAGACGTAAATTGACAAAAGATCCCCTAATCTGGCAGTTTACCGTCGGTTCGGCCGCGCCTGCGCGCCGCGCTTTTTCACGCAAGGGGTAGATGATGAAAAGTAACTGGATGCAGCAGATTCAAACGTTGATCGGGCAGAAGGCCGGCGCGATGGGCGGAGCGGAAGGCATCGGCAAGCTGCTGGCGCCCACGGCGCTGGGCGGCCTGGTCGGCGTGCTGTTGGCCAATAAATCCTCGCGCAAGCTGGTGGGCAAGTTCGGCAAAAATGCGCTGATCGTCGGCGGCAGCGCGGCGGTGGGCGCAGTGCTGTGGAACAAGTACAAGCAGCGGGTGAAAGAGACCCATCAGGGCGAACCGCAGTTCGGTTTGCAAACCACGCCGGTGGATCTGCGCGCCAAACGCCTGGTGCAGGCGCTGGTGTTCGCCGCCAAGAGCGACGGCCATATCGATGCCGACGAGCAGCGCGCCATCGATCACAGCCTGGCGCAGCTGCAGGTGGGGGAGGAGGCGCAGGGCTGGGTGCAAGAAGCGCTCGATCAGCCGCTCAACCCGGAATTGATCGCCCGCAGCGTGCAAAACGAAGACGAGGCGCTGGAGGTTTACTATCTGAGTTGTCTGGTGATCGACGTCGACCACTTTATGGAGCGCGGCTACCTCGATGCGCTGGCGCAGGCGCTGAAGATCCCGGCGGACGTCAAGCAGGGCATCGAGAGCGACGTCAACGAGAAAAAGCGCGAGCTGGCATAGCGCCGCTTGGCAAGCCGGGGGGAATCGTGTCACTCTTGCCGCAATCTATGTAAGCGGATGATTTAGCAATGATGACCCCACCGAAAGCGGAAAAACGCCCTTATCCCATCACCATCCACGGCGACACGCGCGTGGATGACTATTACTGGCTGCGCGACGACGAGCGCGCAGACCGCCAGGTGCTGGACTACCTGCAGGCGGAAAACGCCTACACCGATGCGATGCTGAAACCGCAGCAGGCGCTGCGCGAAACCCTGTACGAAGAGATGGTGGCGCGCATCCCGCAGCAGGAACATTCGGTGCCATACGTGCGCCACGGCTATCGCTATCAGACGCGCTATGAGCCGGGCAACGAATACGCGATTTCCGTGCGCCAGCCGCAGGCCGAGAGCGAGCACTGGGAGGTGCTTATCGACGGCAACCAGCGCGCCGAGAACCACGAGTTTTACACCCTGGGCGGGCTGGACGTGAGTCCCGACAACCAGCGGCTGGGGGTGGCGGAGGATTTCCTGTCGCGCCGCCAGTATGACATTCGCTTCAAGAACCTGGCCGACGGTAGCTGGGCGGACGAAGTGTTGGAGAACACCTCCGGCAGCTTCGAGTGGGCCAACGACTCCTCGACGGTCTACTACGTGCGCAAGCACGCCAAGACGCTGTTGCCGTATCAAGTCTATCGCCACGTGGTGGGCAGCGATCCGCAGCAGGACGAGCTGATTTACGAAGAGCGGGACGATACTTTCTACGTCGGGCTGGAGAAGACCACCTCCGAGCGCTTTATCCTGATCCACCTAAGCAGTACCACCACCTCGGAGATCCTGCTGCTGGACGCCGATCGTGCGGACGCCAAGCCGCAGCTGTTCATGCCGCGTCGCAAGGATCATGAGTACGCCATCGATCACTATCACCAGCATTTCTACATCCGCTCCAACAAGGACGGCAAGAACTTCGGCCTATACCAAAGCGAACAGGCGGACGAAGCGCAGTGGCAGACGCTGATCGCCCCGCGCGCCGACGTGATGCTGGAGGGCTTCAGCCTGTTCCGCGACTGGCTGGTGGTGGAGGAGCGCAGCGCCGGCCTGACACTGCTGCGCCAGATCCACTGGCAGACTGGCGAAGAGAAGCGCATCGCCTTCGACGATCCGACTTACACCACTTGGCTGGCGTATAACCCGGATCCGGAGACCGTGCTGCTGCGCTACGGCTATTCGTCGATGACCACCCCGACCACGCTGTACGAGCTGAACATGGACAGCGGCGAGCGGACGATGCTCAAACAGCAGGAAGTGAAGAACTTCACGCCGGAAAACTACCGCAGCGAGCGAGTGTGGGTGAAGGCGCGCGACGGCGTCGAGGTGCCGGTCTCGCTGGTGTATCGCCAGGACCGCTTCCAGCGCGGCGCCAACCCGCTGATGGTGTACGGCTACGGCTCCTACGGTAGCAGCATGGATCCGGCGTTCAGCGCCAGCCGCCTGAGCCTGCTCGATCGCGGTTTCGTGTTCGTGCTGGCGCACATTCGCGGCGGCGGCGAGCTGGGGCAGCTGTGGTATGAAGACGGTAAGCTGTTCAACAAGCAGAACACCTTCAACGATTTTATCGACGTGACGGAAACGCTGGTCGCCCAGGGGTACGGCGACGGCAAGCGGGTGTTCGCCATGGGCGGCAGCGCCGGCGGCCTGCTGATGGGGGCGGTGATCAACCAGGCGCCGCAGCTGTTCCACGGCGTGGTGGCGCAGGTGCCGTTCGTCGACGTGGTCACCACCATGCTGGACGAGTCGATCCCGCTGACCACCGGCGAATACGACGAGTGGGGCAACCCAAACGAGCAGGCCTATTACGACTATATCAAGCAGTACAGCCCGTACGATCAGGTGAAGGCACAGGCATACCCGCATCTGCTGGTGACCACCGGCCTGCACGATTCGCAGGTGCAGTATTGGGAGCCGGCCAAGTGGGTGGCCAAGCTGCGCGAGCTGAAAACCGACGATCGGCAGTTGCTGCTGTATACCGACATGGATGCCGGGCACGGCGGCAAGTCCGGGCGCTTCAAGGCCTATGAGGATATTGCGCTGGAGTACGCCTTCATTCTGGCGCTGGCGGAGTAACGGTATTCGGCGGGCGGCCTCTGTGCCGCCCGCCGTGTTAGCCAATCAGATAGTATTTCAGCGTGTGCTTCATGTCCGGGCTCAGATCGTCGATGGATTTCAGCATCCAGCGCAGATAGCCGGGATCTTCCTGGGCGATGCGATCGATCTCCTGCCCGCGATACTTGCCGAATTTGAACTTCTTCAGCAGCACCGGTTGTTCGGTGATCTGCACCATTTGCTCCGGCGTCCAGCCCGAATCCTTGATGATGCGTTGCAGCAGCGCGGCGGTGACGTAGCAGTCATACAGCGCGCGGTGCGGGTACAGCGTGGCGTCTGCCGGTAGCTGCACGTCCAGGTTCAGCGCATAGCGCAGATATTGGTTGCCGTACTTGATGTCCGGATACAGCGTGCGCGCCAGCTTGAGGGTGCAGATCCAGGCGCCGTTCATCTCCGGCAGCACGCCGCGATCGAAAGCGGCGTTGTGCGCCACGTAGTAGGGGCTGCCCTGATAGCGGCCGATCGCCACCGCGATGCGCGGTTTGCCTTCCACCATTTGCTCGGTGATGTGATGAATCGCCATCGCGTCGAGGCTGATGGGGCGATCCGGGCTGACCAGATCGCTCATCGGGTTGGTTAACTGACCGTCGAGCAGATCGAGGGAGGCCACTTCCACCACGCCGCCGTCCAGCCCGCAGGTCTCGGTATCTATTACGCGTAACGTCATGTTTTCCTCCGCGTTGCCGTCAGCCCTCAGCTTAACCGGCACAGGCGGCCGTGCCAACCGCGCCTTGCTGCTGGCAATAAAAAACCCGCCTTGGCGGGTTTAATGACGGATGGAAGGACGCTTACTCACCAGACGGATGCGCTTTTTTGGCGCGTTTCTCCGCACGTTTCTCAGCTGGGGTTTTCAACGGCTTCTTCTTCGCATTCTTTTTGCTATCCATTCCCTTACTCATGATGGCCTCTCGTTACCTATGATTGGGTGGCTTGCTCAGCCATTAACCGCCTAAAGCCAAAAGGATGCAAGCGGCAAAGTGCAGGTTTAGGTTAACCGGCTGTTTGCGCATGAAATTTTGTTTTTGGATGACCGGGTGTTAAAAATAAACATTATGTTATAATATTACACTTTTGGTATTGGGAGAGCGCAATGACAGTCATGACGTTACCGGATGCGCAGCAACTGCTGGCCATGCCGGATTCTGATTATATGAACTCGGTTCAACGGGCGTTTTTCCGCCAGCTGCTGCAGGATGAGCGGCAAAAGCTGCTGCTGCACATTGATGAGCTGAAAAAAGAGATCGACGGCGGTGAAGCGACGGGCGATGAAGCCGACAAGGCGGCGCGCGAAGAGGATCTGCGCCTGCTGTTCCGCCAGTTGGATCGCGAAAGCCGCCTGCTGCCGAAAATCGATGCGGCGCTGGCGCGATTGCAGAACGGCGAGTACGGCTACTGCCGGGAAACCGGCGAACCTATCGGGCTGGCGCGCCTGCTGCTGCGCCCGACGGCGGAGCTGAGCATCGAGGCGAAAACCGCACAGGAGATGCGTGAGCCGCATATGCGCAAAGGTGGCTAATTGAGTCCCGCCGGGGGCGAACTCGCCCCTCAACCGATCGGGCCTGTGAGCATTTTGCACGCAGGTCGTTGTGATTTTGAGCAAACGCGCGCCGAGTTCTCGGCGCGCGTTCGAGTTTTCGGGTTTTACCGTTGACCTGCCGGGCGGCTTCCGCTTTGATGAAAGCATGACTCACAGAGAGACGGAAAGCGCCATGGAACAATTACGAGGTTTGTACCCGCCGTTAGCAGCATACGACAGCGGTTGGCTGGACACTGGGGATGGCCACCGGATCTACTGGGAGCTGAGCGGCAACCCGAACGGTAAACCGGCTGTCTTCATTCACGGTGGGCCGGGCGGCGGCATCTCCCCGCATCATCGTCAGCTGTTCGATCCGGAACGCTACAAGGTGCTGCTGTTCGATCAGCGCGGCTGTGGCCGCTCTCGTCCGCACGCCAGCCTGGACAACAACACCACCTGGCATTTGGTGGCCGATATCGAGCGGCTGCGCGAAATGGCCAGCGTCGACCAGTGGCTGGTGTTCGGCGGCTCCTGGGGATCGACGCTGGCGCTCGCCTATGCGCAGACTCACCCGGAGCGCGTCAGTGAAATGGTGCTGCGCGGCATCTTCACCCTGCGTAAACAGGAATTGCATTGGTATTACCAGGATGGCGCTTCACGCTTCTTCCCGGACAAATGGGCGCGCGTGCTGTCCATTCTGTCGGATGACGAGCGTAAAGACGTGATCGCCGCCTACCGGCAGCGGCTGACCTCGGCCGATCCGCAGGTGCAGCTCGAAGCGGCCAAGCTGTGGAGCGTGTGGGAAGGGGAGACGGTGACGCTGTTGCCGAGCCGCGAATCCGCTTCGTTTGGTGAGGATGATTTCGCCCTGGCGTTCGCCCGCATTGAAAACCACTATTTCACCCATCTGGGCTTCCTGGAAAGCGATGACCAGCTGCTGCGCAATGTGCCGCTGATCCGCCATATTCCGGCGGTGATCGTCCACGGCCGCTATGACATGGCCTGCCAGGTGCAGAACGCCTGGGATCTGGCCAAGGCCTGGCCGGAAGCGGAGTTGCATATCGTGGAAGGGGCGGGGCATTCGTTTGATGAGCCGGGCATCTTGCACCAGCTGATGATCGCCACCGACCGGTTCGCCGGCAAGTGACGTAAAAAACCCGCCGTTACGGCGGGTTTTTTGTTATTTGACCTTCGGCTCGTACGGCAGGCGCGAAAACCTGTGGGATTCCGCGCGGTAGTGCGCCACGCGCTCGCGAAAATAGTCGCGCAGCGCTTCCGGCTGCTCACGCTCCACCACTTCCGGGATCACCGGCATGTTGTAGCGCTCTTTGTACGCCACGCCTGAGGCGGCGAGATCCACGTTCACCCGGTCCATCTCTTCTTTAGACAGCTCGGCCAGATTGTAACCCACGCTATGCTCCTTACTTACTTTGCCGCTTTGAACCTGCGCAGAAGGTAATCCACCCGGCGGCGCTTGGCAAGCCCGTTGCGCCGCTGCTGCGGGCGATATTTGTCCGGGAGTAATGCAATCTATTTATTCTTTTAAATAAGAATGATTCGCTTTTTGATTAAAATAAAAGATGAAAATAATTATCATGTTTATTCTCAATGTGGTGATGATATTTTAATTTGTTGATATATATGATTTTTATAATTAATGTGACTTGAGTGTAAATAAGGTGTTTTTATTTTTACGGCAGCAGGGCATAATGCGCGGAAATTAAATTCATGACCTGCAGAATAAAAGGAATCATTATGCTGACGCAAGAAATGACTCAAAAGCTGAATGAGCAACTGAATCTGGAGTTCTACTCCGCCAACCTGTACCTGCAGATGAGCGCATGGTGCAGCGATAAAGGCTTTGAAGGCGCCGCCGCATTTCTTAAAGAGCACTCTCAGGAAGAGATGCAGCATATGCAACGTCTGTTCGACTACCTGAGCGACACCGGCTCTCTGCCGCTGCTGGGCAGCATCGCCGCACCGCCGGTGACGTTCGAATCGCTGGCGGACGTGTTCCAGCAGACCTACGAACACGAACAGTTGATCACCCGTCAGATCAACGAACTGGCGCACGCCGCCATGACCGCACACGATTACTCCACCTTCAATTTCCTGCAGTGGTACGTGGCGGAGCAGCACGAAGAAGAGAAACTGTTCAAATCCGTGCTGGATAAGCTGGCGCTGGTGGGCACCAGCGGCAAAGGCCTGTTCTTCATCGACAAAGATCTGAAGAAAATGGGCGCGATGGGCCAGGGTGGCAACGGCCAGGCTTAATCTGCACCAGAACACCGAAAAACCGCGCGCGGGCGAGCCTGATGCGCGGTTTTTTTTACCCTGCGTTTATCGCGGTTATGCGGCGATACGTGCTGCCGGATCGCAAAATGCCAGTGATGTGCTCGACTTGCCGCAGCGTGGTCGTTATGATTTACCGCGATACGCTACAGGGATGGTAGAGTCAAAACAGCGGGTTAGCCGATACAACCCGTTTTTCTGTTTACCCGTGGCGCAATCATTTGCGGTGGGTTGGGGCCGCTGATACATCGCCTTGGCTGTGGCCTTAACCCTTATGACCCTCTTTATACTGTTAAGGGATACCACTGTGATCGGTAAAATTCGTTCCTCCTGTCGCCTGCTTTCCACCGTTTTTGTCCTGTTCGTCGGCCTGTCTTCGCAGCAAGCGCTGGCGCACGCCCACCTGAAAGTGGAAACGCCGAAGGCCGACGCCAGCGTCAGCCCGGCGCCGAAAGCGCTGACCCTCAGCTTCTCCGAAGGCATCGAGCCGAACTTCAGCGGCGTGAAAATCACCGGCCCGGACAACGCCGTGGTGAAAACCGGCAAGCTGCAGCTCGATCCGAACAACAACACCCAGGTCAACGTGCCGATCGAAGGCGAGCTGAGCGCGGGCAAATACAACGTCAGCTGGCATGTGGTTTCGGTCGACGGGCATAAAACCAAAGGCCAGTACAGCTTCACCGTAAACTGATCGTGAGTCTGGCGACCCTGTTCGTTCTGTGTCGCTTGGTGCACTTTGCGGCGGTGATGCTGATGTTCGGCATCAGTCTGTTCACCGCCTTATTGTCACCGCAGCGCCTCTCCCCGATCCTCTCCCGCGATGTGCGCCCGCTGCTGCTTGCCGGCACCTGGATTGCCGGGCTTTCCGCCGTGGCGCTGCTGGCCATTCAGGCCGGGCAAATGGGCGACGGTTGGGAAGATGCCTGGCGGCTGGAGGTCTGGTGGGCGGTGCTCGGCACCACCTTCGGCGAAGTGTGGCGCTGGCATCTGGGCCTGTCTCTGCTGGCGATCCTGAGCCTGCTGCTGCCGGAAAGGCCGCGCGCGCAGGCGTTGGCGCTGTGTTCGGCGCTGCTGCTGGTCAGCCTGGCGTTCATCGGCCACGCGGCGATGCACGAAGGCACGCTGGGCGTGCTGCACCGGGCCAACCATGCGGTGCACCTGCTGGCCGCCGGCTACTGGTTCGGCTGCCTGGCGCCGCTGCTGGTTTGCCTGCGCTACCTGCAGCCGCCGCAGTGGCGCAGCGACGCCATCACCACGCTGATCCGTTTCTCGCGCTGGGGGCACCTGGCGGTGGCGGCGGTGATCGTCACCGGCATCGTCAACAGCCTGATTATTCTCGGCGGTTGGCCGCTCAACCTCGGCTCGCCTTATCAGCGCCTGCTGCTGATCAAAACCGCGCTGGTGGCGCTGATGGTAATGGTGGCGCTGGCCAATCGCTACGCCATCGTGCCGGCAATGAGCCGCGTGCCGGCGCTGGCGCAGCGCGGCGTGGTGCTGGCCTGCTGGCTCGAAGTCGGGTTGGGGATGGCGGTGCTGCTGCTGGTCAGTTTATTTGCAACCTATGCGCCGGTTTGACATTTCGGCTTGCCGCAACCGGGCAAGCTGCGGGAAAATCGACGTGAATAGCAACCTGAAGGCCAACACATGAAATCGGTATTACTCGGCATTACGCTGCTGGCAACCGCGACCGGCGCGCTGGCGGCAGACAAACTGGTGAACATCACCAAACTGGAATACGGCAAACAGTGGGCGTTCACCAAGGAAGAAGTGACGCTGCAGTGCCGCAGCGGCGGCGCGCTGTTCGTGCTCAACAACAGCACTCTGATGCAATACCCGCTCAACGACGCAGCGGAGCAGCAGGTGAAGAAGGGCCATCAGCGCGCGCAACCGCTGGAGGTGCTCCTGCTGGACGACCCTGCCGAACCGGGGAAAAAAATGAGCCTGGCGCCGTTCATTGAACGCGCCGAGAAGCTGTGCGCTGACTAACCGCTTGTTTGCCAACGCCTTGCCCAGCGCGCGCGGATTGATGCGCATTTGCCGCATAGTTATTTCGTCACGAAACTATCACGCGGCCGCTGGGCGGCTGGCAAAACTGGCGCGGTAGGCTACTCTTAAAGTGCACGGCTGAACAAGCCCTGCATTAAATGCCAACTTTTAGCGCACGGCTCTCTCCCAAGAGCCATTTCCCTAGACCGAATATAGGAATCGTATTCGGTCTTTTTTTGTTTATCATTTTAAAACAGCAACTTACAAGCAAAACAACCACTTATCACGCCCCCTGTTCTACCGTATTACACCCTTTTTCTTCCTCTGTCGCCACTTTGCCGCCACTGTCTTTGTACGTCTGTGCCAGTGGGTTGAGCGCTATTGCCTCCTCTAAATGGTCTGGCGCGAAATGGGCGTAGCGCATCGTTACTCTGATATCTGAGTGCCCAAGAATGCGTTGCAAGACTATGATATTCCCCCCACCCATCATGAAGTGGCTAGCAAAGGTATGGCGGAGCACATGCGTCATTTGTCCTTCAGGCAAGGTTATATTCGCCAGTCTCATCACTCGATAAAATTGCTTGTAGCAAGGATCAAACTCTTTTTCATCCAGTATTGTGAGCTCGTCATATAATTCTTTCGAGATGGGGACCGTTCTGTTTTTCTTACCTTTTGTGTTGGTATACGTGATTTTATATTTTGATATCTGCGATGGCCTTAGTTTTGCGGCCTCATTCCATCTGGCGCCAGTTGATAGGCATATCTTTACGATGAGTGTTAGCTCTGGGTTGCCATGAGTATGGCAGGCGTTTATCAGTGCTTTTATTTTTTCATTGTTCAGCCATGCCATTTCCTTTTCTGGCTGATCAAACTCTCTGATGTTTTCCAATGGGTTCGGCAGCGTCCATTCGCCTAGCCGTTTTAATTCATTGAATACCGCCCGCAAAAAAGCTTGTTCGCAGTTAACCGTTCCTGTGCTGACTTTCCTTGTTTCAAGACTGGTGCTATACCCGTTATCTATTTCCCCTCGAAGTCGCTGATCTCGATAATGAGCCCAGTCCTTTGGGGTGATCTCTGATGCTACTGGGTTCCCCATGCCGTTACAGATAATGACTAGTTTTCCGAGCCGCCCTTTTTTGTCGTTTAATGAGCAGCCATGCAGCCTGTACCACAGATCGATCAACTCGCTAAGCTTTCGCTTGTCTTCCTTATCGCCAAGCCAGGGCTTGGCCTTTGCCTGGTCGAGCTGATAGCTCTCGAAGGCGAGCGCCTCCCCCTTGGTGGCGAATTGCTTACGGGTACGCTTGCTGCCCCTCCCGTTGTGATAGAACTCGCATAGCCACTTGCCGGTGCTCAATTTTCTTACGGTCATACTCGTAGATCCAGTGAACCAAATTAGGTATTGAATACTGTATATAATAACAGTATTCAATGTTTGTGTGCGGCTGGTTCAAACATGGATCAAAAAACCCGCCGGCGGCGGGTTTATGGTTAAAAGTGCAGGGCGGTTTGGCCAGACTTTGATGGGTGAGGGGACGCAGGGTCAACCTGGCCGGGCTTAACAATGGAGCGCACAAACGTTTCCATCGTGATAAAGACATGACTGCAATTCACGTTTGTGCATTGGTTGTAACGCTCTTTTGTCGTTGCTGTCACTTCGTTACTACTGCGGGTGTGCGCCGCATGGCCACACAAGGGGCATCGCATCATGGTATTAGCCTCTACTGTATCGATATACATACAATAGCACGATGTTTGAAAAAGCAAATATTAAACTTGCAAATCACTCCATTTCGAGAGCGGTTATCTTCACTTCAAGCTCCAGCGCCGTGGTAAACCCGCCATCTGCCACTGTGTGCGTTACTGTGGTTATCGTCCAGTCTGCAGCGTCGATCTGACGCTTGAAACCCTTCACTAATACAGGCACTTCCGGGTAAAGTTCCGCCCGGCCTCTAGCCAGGGTAATTGAGAATTGCGCCGCGCCGCGCTGTATTCGTTCCCAGTTTGCCTTTGCCGCTCGGCGAGCGTTGGACGCATTTGCATAGGTCCGGCTCAGCACATAAACGTTATCGTCGGTGCCTACCAGGTATTCCCCCTGTTTATCCTGAACTGGCGCCTTAGCGGTGTTTGTCTTTCGCTTGCGCTTCCTCTTTACCTTTACCGTTTGCGGTTTTGCCGCTTTTGTATCGAGCCAACTGGCTGAAACTCCGGTATAGGCCTCTCTGTCAGCCAGGGTAAATTGGTGTTCATCGCCGTCGGCGCGCACGATTGTCATTGCCGGCAATGGCTTGCCGCTGGCATTCACACCCTGGCCCTGCTTAATGAATAGCAACTTCCCATATTTTACTGCAGCAATAGCGCCTACGCGGCGCGCCAGGCGCATCAGAAAGCTGCCATCTGATTCATTCGTTTGATCGATATGGTCGATAACGATAGTGGCCATTTGCGGACTGATTGACTGCTCCAGTTTATGGCGGGCTGCAAATTGTTTAACGATCTCGCCGATGGTGGTTTTTGAATATGACTTTTCACGCTTGATATTCAGCGTGTTCCTGAAGTCGGCGCTTCTGCCGCGCAGTGTCACCTTGTCCGGTGCGCCGGAATGGCCAATCTCGTCAATAGTGAAGGTGCCTTTATTGATCATTGGTCCGCCTTTCCAGCCCAGCTGCAGCTCCAACTGGACACCGCGCGAAGGCAGATCAATAGCGCCATCGGCATCGTCAAGTTCGATATCAAGCTGATCTGCCTCGAATCCGCGGTTGTCTGTCAACGTGAGGGATATCAGCCGGCTTTCCAGTCTTGTGGTTATGTCCTTGCCATTGAGGGTGATCTTGAACGCTGGCGCGCTATCCCGGCCGCTCAACCAGTCTGGCGTGTTCATGAAAGAAGCCCTCCAATAGCCGTTGCCGCTTGATCTTTCATGATACTAAGTTGCTCCTGCAGGTCGCCGAGCATTGTGCCCAGGTCATCATCCACACGCTTTAGCTTCAGCGTGAACTCAATACGCCTGGCGCCGCCATCCTTGAAGAATACGGACTTGTTTAGATCCAACCCTTCAATGACAAACATCCCGTAAATGGTCCCGCTGCCATCTAGCAAAGACCATGCTTTGCCGAGATCGGCGATTGTTTGCAGGGCCAACAATGACAGGCGGCCGCCGGTGATCTCCGGCAGTAGCACACCACTTAGTGTAATGGTGTCGTTTTCTGGGCCCACATATTGCGCTGACGGCCGTTTCCCAACGCGGTTGTTGGTCGGGTAGCGCCAGGCCATCTGATGCTGCAGCTCCTGATAGGGAACAGTTTCAAGCATAAAGACGTATAATCCTAGTGCCATCATCATAATTCCCACCCCAGATCTCGATCAGAAAAATTACTGCGCGCCTTGGCCGCGTCTTTTTGCATGTGCTCCCGGAGCGCTTTCACCGCGTCTGTTGCTACAGCTTTGCCGTTCTGGTTATTTCTGGCGTCAACACTGAGATCGATCTTGGGCTGGTAGTAGAAGTTACCGCCGCTTGGTACCTTAACTGGTTTCATGCTGGAGCCAGTAAAACGAATGGCCATATCATTGGCCGTGTAACCTGTTGGCGCCGGCTCTCCGACCGAGCCATATTTCTTGGCTATGGGGTTATTTTTCAATAGCTCATTCGTTTGGGCTAATGCCTCGTTTTTTTGCGGCAACAGGTCCAGCTTTTCGAGCAGCCATTTAAAGCCATCCATGACGGCGCGCAGCGGGGCGGTAATGACGTCCAATCCTCGTTTCAGGCCAATACCAATTTTTTCAGCTGCGCTACTGGCCGCCCGCTTTATTTCTTCCCAAGTCTCGCTGGCTTTGGCACTTATGCTGGTCCAAACGCCCGAAATGTAATCCTTGATGGCCTGCCATTTCTCACTGGTATATGCACTGATGCTGTCCCAAAGTCTTTTTATTTTCGGACCCAGGGTGTCCCAATTCATCCAGATATAGAGCGCTGCGGCGGCGATGGCTGCAGCCATAGCAAGGATAGGGTTTGCTAACATCATGCGGCCCATCCAGATAATTGCGGAGCCAACCCCTCTGATGGATTTGGAGAGTAGCATCATCGCCGATGGCCCTTTAATGCCCAGCACGGATAAAGAAAATCGCAGTATCGCAAATGGCCCTAACACCGCGGCAACTCCCAACATTAGCCCGCCAAATGCCACTGTGATTGCAGTAACTGCAGCCGCCGTTTTCATGAACCCAGCCGCCAATTTAGGATGCGATTCAACCAGGCGGCGAGTCCATCCTATGGCACTTTTGAACCAGTTGATAATGTCCATTAATGGCGCGCGCAGTTGTTGTCCAAGGTCACTAAACATATTGCTAAGGCCAGTTTTGAGCAGGGCGTATTGAGACGACAGGGAATCTTTATCGATATTTGATTCTCTTTGCATGGAGCCTTTGGCCTGCCCGCCTTGCACTAATGCCAATTGGCGATCCAATTCGCCAATGTTATTTGCCAGCTTGGCAGCGTCATCTCCAAATTCTTTCCCGAAAAGCATGGTCATGGCGCTTAGGTGTTGCGAATCAGGTAACCGCTTAATGCGGGATAAAACGTCCTTGATTGTGCCTATTGCGTTTGTAGCTATCCCTTTTTCCAAGTCTTTTGCATTAAGCCCGAGTAGCCCCATCCCTTGGATAAATCTCTTTCCCTGCATTGACGCGATACCCAATTCGCGGACCATTGCCTTACTGGCCGATGCAGCTACTTCGGGTTGTGTACCCAGCGAAAGGAAGGTTGATGCTAGTGCTGCCGCTTGTTTGTAATCCAGTTTGTCCGCCACGTCACCCATGCGTTGCAGAACGTTGATGATGTCAGCGCCTTTTGATTGTGCGTTGTCATCCAAATAGTTCAGGGCGTCGCCAAGCTCCTCGATTCGCTGAGTTGGCACATGGTATAGGAATGCTATTTTCCCAAGGTCGTCTGCAAGCTGATCGGCGGGTAACTCGAAGGCCTTAGCCGCTTTTGCTGCCGTCATTGCGAATCCAAGCAGATCGGCTTTTTGTTTTGACCAAGGATCTTTGTCGCTTGCGACACCCATCCTTGCGCCACCCTCTACCAGTGATGCAAAATCCACGGCCCCATTTTCCATAGGTAATTGTTCAGCCGCGGCTTTGATAGCCTTTTGCATTTCATAATATTTAGCTGTACGCCCCCCCTTGTCATCCAAAAGAGGGTTGACCTGCTTGGCTACGCCTTTCATTGCATCTTCGATGGCACTATAGCTTTTCACTGCCGCTAAAACAGGGGCGCCCATCGCTACACCTGATGCTACGGTTGTTGTACCAGTCCCCGCGATGTTGTTTCTCAGCTCTCTGGTTTTTTCATATTGCGCTTTTGCGGCGTTCATTCTGCGCTGTTGCTCGCCAGCGCGTTTTAGTTGGCGCTCCTGCTCCTGCAGCAGCCGGTTATAGCGGGCGGTTTCGTTGGCGATTCTGTTTGTAGCACCGGCGCCATCGGTGGCAGATACCCCCATACGGTAAAGCTCTGAGCGCACCCGGCCCATCTGAGCGACTTCGCTCTTTTGCCTTTGCTCCAGTCGGTCTACCGCGCGCCACTGATCCTCCAGGGCTTTTGTCTGCTTTTTGGTGGGATTTTCAAGCGCGCCCATTTCGCGCGTCATCATCTGGGCTTTCAGCTTGGCGCTAGCCAGTTCGTCGGCTGTTTTCTTAATGGACGTCTGCAGCGAATTGAAGGTGTTCACCTGGTCGCCGGCGGCGCTCAGTCGCTTCAGTTCATCACGGGAATTTTTGACGGCAGCGGCCAGCGCTTTATTGCTGGCCTGCATGGTCTTAAAGGGGCGGGTGATTTTGTCCACCGCGTTCAGGATAACCTGCAGTCTTAGATTGCGGTCACTCATCACTTTCTCCGCTTCGAATCAGTGCCCGGTGCCGCCAGTCCCACAGTTCGGTTAAGGTGAACGGGTACATTTCCGACGGCGGCCAGTGGAAGATGGCGGCGATATCCGCCATCAGGTCTTCAATGGTTAAATCGGCCGGGATTCCAGCGCCGATCTCGGCAACAAAAAACTGACGATGCCGCCGGCCAACTGTGTAAAGTCAGCCGGATCCATTTCACTGATTTCCTGCGGCGTCAGTGAAGGTGTGGAAACTCGCGGCAAGACAGTTGCCACCGCTGAATAATCCATTTCCAGCAGGTCGGCCAGCTTCACACCACGCAGCGCGCCAGACTGCGGCTTGGTTAGGGTGATCTCGGTGATTTCGGTCTTGCCGCGCTGAATTGGGGTGTCCAGTGTCACCTTGGTCGGTTCGGTCATTTGGTTGTGCTCCACAATTTTCAGAAAGAAGAGGGCGCCGGCGTTCCGGCGCCGAAGGTATTACAGGCCGATGGCTTGACGGTGCTCAGCCAGGCGGTCGACGCCGCCAAAGCTTTCGATCATGTTCACCGTGTCAACCTCGCAAATCTCCTCGCCGGCGATGGTTAACTTGAAGTAGGTCACGGCGGTAGAAATTTTGGTGGCCGAGTTTTCGCCCTGCTTGTGCTCGCCAAAATCCAGCTCTTTATGGCGGCCGCGGATCACCGCTTCGACCGCCTGCACTTCGCCGGTGTCGTCGCGCTGAATTGAGCCGGTATAACGCAGCATGACGCCATCCAGTTTTGCGACGCCCATTTGCTTAATCGGCAGGGCTTCGATGCCGCCAATTGTCCATTCAACATCAAGCGCGTCGTCGTCCAACCCCAGATCGACCTTGGCGCTACCGCTCATGCCGCCGCCGCGGTAGTTCTCGAGCTTGCGCGTCAGCTTTGGCAGCGTCAGGGACTCAACGATCCCCTGCCAGTTGTTCCCCTCATTGAAGAGGTTCAGGTATTTCAATTTGCGTGGTAATGCCATTGCGTGCCCCTTAGCTGTTCACGTTCTGGGTGAAATTGACCAGGTACTGATCAGTGATGCGCTGGCGTAACAGCAGGTTTTCCAGCGGCGGGACCGGCGTATAGTCGTAATCAATGACTAACTTCCCGGCTTTCAGCGTGTCTTTATCGTTCGCTGCGTCATCGATCCAGACGTTGCCGTCGATGATGTAGCCGGCTGATTTCAGCTCACGGAATTTGGCCTTGATACCTTCCAGGATATCTTTGGCCAGTGACGGGTGCAGTGGCATGTCAACGGCCCACATGTGCGCCTCTGCCATTGTGTCCGCCAACACCTGCGCAGTGCGGGTGTAGTTTTCAAATTGGAACAATGGATCATCGGAACAGGTGCGGGAGCCCCAGAACTTATAGCCATCCTTGCGGATCAGAGTGGTGACATCGTTCTTGTTCAGTAGGTTGGCATCGGTGGCGCTGTCTTGCAGATCCCAAAACACATCTGCACTGATGCCGGTCACGCCATTAACGCCGACGTTTGACAGCGTTTTGTGCCAACCCGTCTGCTGGTCTATTTTGGCGCGCAGCCCTAATGCACGGGCGGTTGCGAACGCCGTCGCGTCTGCATTGGTCACAGTGTCCCAACTCAAAAAATCTGGCCAGATCAGCATGGCCTCGCGCTGGCTGAAGTTCTCGCGATACGCGATAGCTTCGGAAACCGTCTTGCAGCCATAGGCGCTCAGGTAGGCGAATGCGCGCAGGCTCTGCGCTACTGACAACAATTCAGTGGCGACGGCCTTACTGTCGTGGCCGGGTACTCCTAAAATTCGCGGCTTCACACCTAACAAGCTTTGCGCAGCCAGCAGGGCTTTCATTCCGGTTTTCTTGCCAGTGGTGGCGTCGACGCCGCCGATGATGTTAGTTGTGGTTTCAGCCTCGGTGTCGCCCTGTTCGACACGGACAACAACGGTAACGGGTTTTGCTTGGTCGGCGATGGCATCCAGGGAGCGGGCGAGGGTGCCGGTTTCGCCAGCCTTGCCGCTGGCGGCTAGGACGTCGGTCAGCAATACGGGGGTGTTGAGTGGGAAAGCCGCAGCATCGGCATCGTCGGCGGTGCAGACCATCCCCACAATTGCGGTGCTTACGGTTGTGATTGTGCGGGTGCCCTCGTTAATTTCGAGGACACGAACGCCATGATGATAATCTTCAGCCATCGGGCGGATCTCCGGTTCCGGTTAAGGTTTCTCCGCTATGGTGTTCGCTGATGGCGTCTAGTGCATGCATTGGGCATTGTGTAGTGACTGGCACAATGGCTAGGCGTATTCCTGTAGGCGTCTTTGTTTGCCGGTATGGCCAACATAGTTACGATGGCTGTGCTGCAGGAAAAATGAAGCCCCGGAGAGGGGCTTATGTGTATCAGCTCAAACTTAACCTGACAGTTTTCACGAGCATCGCTTAAAAAAATCTGGTAGTCAGTTTTGAGCGATGTGCGTGCATGATTTATTTTTTTAACCTAAATGGTTTAGATTTTTATGGCTTCGTGATTAGTGGCTGGCTAGATGCAATCATTACCTTATGAGCGATGAAGTTAGCAAGATCAATATCATGGTTTATATATGCTAACTCTTTCGCCTGAGGATGCAGTACGTCAAAATTACCATCAATACCTTTCGTATGAACGATACGACAACGGATATTATAAAATCTTAGAACAACTTGCTCTAATAAAGCATCATCTTCAACACCAGAATTAATAACATGCCCGGATAATTTTTTGGCATTTTTTGAATGAAAATATTCATCCCGTTCCTGTTCTGATTTTAGCCATGCGCGAAGGCTCTGAATATCTACACACTCTGATATTGTGGCTTTAAGTTGAGAAAGCTCATTGCCAAATGCTCCAGAAGAAGAGTTAAATTTTATTATGTGCATGACCTTGGCAAGATCTTTGTCATTATTAGAATTAAAGCTCGGGTCTTTTAGAATATTCCTTATTTTATTTTGTGCCGCCATTTCAGAATACACAGGATAGTAGAATTCAACCACTTGGTAGAGAGCTAGATATTTTAGTAAAGGCATACCAAAAGCAGACTGTGCATACCAATAAAGTGAAAGAGCCTCACTGTCATAAGTAAACTGAATAGAGGACAATTCGATATCCTCTAATGTTCTGATGCGTTTACGCAAAGATCTTGCTTTTCTCTCGAAGCTAAGCATAACAGGTTGTTCTATCTTACAGTCTAATTGGAAACATATTGCCGAACATATTTTCTCTACCAAGTATAAAGCCTGATCATGCTGAGTGATATCTAACCCTGATATTTTTATCGTGGCAGAGTATTCTTTTGTGCGCTCAAAATGACGTAAGTTTCTAAAAAGCTGATCTCTTAATAAAGTAAATAATGTAAATGCATTACTGGGATAAGATATCTCAATGCTAACGCCTTCTTGATGGGATGGAACTATTAATGAACCATTGCTTTCTGCATCATTGCTTTGTCGAGAGAATCGCTGCAATGGGAATCTACCATGAGGGAGTTGAATTTCGCATTCAAGAGTGCCATTCTCAGAAGACCATATGGCTTCGTATCCTTCGACAAATTTATATTTGAAAAAATCTTGGGCACACTCTAAGATTTTATCTGCTGCTTCATCGTTTACACTGAGGAGACTTACATTTCTACCTTTAGGAATATGAATATAAAATCCTCTGCGAGACTCATCCTCTAGGGAGTATTTTATTCCATTTTCATCACAAATCGATTTTACAGCTTCAATGCTCAATTTATACTCCTAAGTATGAATTATGTTTTTTGAATGAAGGCACATGCCTATTTGTCGAGTATTTTCCCGGTTTTTATGATTTATTATTCAGCCAAGGTAACGTCAATATACATATTTTTCAACATTTTTCATTGATAGTGAAGTGAACATTTTATGCAACGTCTTCTTCTGGCACAGGGCTATCTGTCAGCTTAGGTTATATGTTGTAACAGTGCTAGATCAAGTCTGAGCCAATACAACTTATGCTACACGGTGCCAAAGCATTTGCAGCTTATGGCGCTCAACGACGCTAACCGCTTGGCCTTGCCCCATAGCCTCCGTTTGCGCCCAGACGGCATGGGTATGCGGCGGCACTGCAACTTGGTGCGCATGATCTTCGACTTCGCTTGTATAGTTGCGCGTTCTGCGGCTGTCGTTGTCAGAACCGACAATATAATCGTCATCCCATATATCACCGGGGGCGGTCATCCCCCCTTGATGCCTGTGTCTTCCTTCAGGCGATGTTTGCAGATTTTGTACGCCTTGCTCGCTAGTGCTACCCGATACGTTCAACACGGACGCTGGTAGATGCGCACGCGTTATGCTCACTGTGTCGCTTCCCCCCATAGTGCCCACGTCTGATCCGTCTGCTTTTGCAGTTCTTATCGTCAGGTATTCGCCGGCATACTCCCATGTTGACCACGGCCATTTAGCGTTAGGGTTCACGTTCTGGTTGAATAGGCGCGAAGTCCCTAGCGGGTTATCTAATTCCCAGGCGGCACGAATCGCATCTTTTACCGCTTCAGCAATCTCATCTTTGACGCTTTTGCTCAACTCGCTTAACGCTTCATCTGTGTAATCTTTGGCTGCGTCTTCCGCCCCCTTGACGTCTTCGGCGGTTGCCAGGATAACCGATGGATCAGCAATCAGTTCCACCGCCGCTGTGCTGCTGACTTTCAACTGCATCCTGATGATTTGGAAGCGGCCGGAGCCTTCGGCCAGCAATGGTTTGTAGGTTTCCGGCATGTTGCCGACGGCGACGCATTCGCCATCGTCGGCGTAAAGCGCCAGCTCACGCAGCCAGAATCCGCCGATCTGCGGTGGCATGATCATTTCGGCTTCTATGACGCTGGCGTCACTGTCGGCGATCACCAGTTTATTCAGCTCACCGCGATACTGCTCACCGATCAGCCCGGCGTTGGCGGCGCTGGGCTGGGGTAAACGCCCACCGCCGTCGCCGACGGCCATTTCCTTGATGGCTATCGGCGTGCCTGTAACAGCAGCATTTGCCAGCTTCTCTGCGCCGGCGGTGGTGATCATTGCGCTGTATTTTTTCTCGCTCACGCTTAGCCCTCCTAAATCAGGTCGTTGCCGCTCATTAAATGGTGATCCCGCGGCGGCTGTAATACCCTTGGAAGTACTGATAAATTTGCGCGATTTCGTCATCACTCAGCGCGCGGTCATAAATCAGCGAGGCGTAGTTAAGATGTGGGGCCGATCCTTCCGCCCAACTCTGCCCAATAAGATATGTGAGGGCTGGATTGGCGAACGACGCCACAGGCCAGCCAGGGGTAACAGTTTTGACCTGGTCGTTGGTCATATCTCCGATTAATAGCCCTTTGCCCACATCACGCCCATGGAAGAAAGCGGGGGTGAGGTCTGTGCTTCTGGTATTCATTCCCAAACTGTAGGCATTATTGAAGGGATTTCCGTTCGCATCAGTGCCTTTGTAATGCGAGTAGACATAGATCGCGGGCGGTGCAGCACCTTGCATCAGCAGCGATTTACCCGCATCAGTGCTTCCTTTGAAGCTGGAAATTAGGAAGCAGCGGCTTGCCGCTGTCGAAGGCGCGGTCGCAATAGAAATCAGCGTTGCCTTTTCGCTTGTCGGCACGCGGGTATCGATGTAATTACTCGTCGAAAACTCGAAAGCCTCGCCTTTCTGAATGGGGTTCCCGTGTGGGGCTGCTGGAGCGCCTCCGGGGGCGAGGTTAGCCGTCAAATTTCCGCGACCAAAGATATTGGCATATTTCAGCCCTTCAGTACTGAATGGCGGATTCCAGCCGTCCGGTTTAGAAATAGACGCGCCGGCAACGTTTGATTTAATGACCATGACCATAATATTACTCTCCGATTTCAATCGGCATGCAGAATTGCACCGATGCGTTATTTAATGGATAGGGCTTGCCGACTAGCTCAGGAATGTTTTCATCCGCATATTGGCCGCTCCCCGCCCGATACTCGTAATTTGCCAGTGATGCAAAATTGTCACTGTCAAAAACGTTACCGTTACCGTTATGGGCTGCTTTATCGCCATACCAGAGTTTTGCCTCACCTACCGGTAGCGCTGCCAGCGTGATTTTTATAATAGTGTCGGCGGCAATTTCCACTGACTCAATCGGCACGGTGCTATCGGTGCTATCGGTGCTGTCAGTGATACGGAATCCCTTATCGGCATATATCGTCGGTACGCGGCCGACATATGCCGGGCGGAATTGCAGCGGCGGGCTAGGGACGTGATACAGCACATACACCACGCGGCCGATGCGCACGATACGGATAGGGCCGAGAGGCTCCCAGCCCTGGCCCTCGTTGATAACGCGATGCATCACCTTGGCAAATTGCATATCCATCCAGCGGTAGCCGTTGGACGTTAAATGCCCACCTTTATCGGGGAATGGATAAGCCGGCGTCACCAGATAGGCGTTGGCGTTTTCTTTGCAGAATTCCCATTGTGCCATGCCGATCCCCAACTCGTAGGTATCAACGGTATAACCCCCGCCGGTCTGGTACATAAAGATGGCTGGGGGGGATTTTTGCCCGGCAATACCATGCGCCATGTCTTTGGTCATGTGTTCAAGTAACAGTGTGTCCAGCTTTCCACGGTATCCGACCTTTGTTTGCACGCCACCGCGCGTGCCGTTGTAGTTCCACTCGCCCTGGATGAAGATAATGGCCGCAAAGGCATAGCTGACGCCCATTTGGTCAGCGATGGCCTTAACCTGCTTCACTGCTTGAAGGGGGCGCTGGTACAACTCAGGGTTTCTTCCTTTTGATAGTTCTTCGATGGTGCGCCCATTCACACCGGTGCTGGACACCACAAATCGCCGTGCCGGATCACGTTCCAGGCAGTTTTTTTGCAGCCACAGTTTGCGAAGGAAATTGCCCAAGGCGGCACCGCCTTCACCTTCATTGCTTGCATTAAAGGCCAATGCTTTACTTTCTGCGGCTGTGAGAACTGTACTGCCATCCCCCGACTGCACCACAGCTTTTAGCGGCTTCAGTGCGGCCTCACCGACCGGTACGAACTCGGCCGCGGTGCGGCTTTTCGGGCGGACGCTGTCGCCAAACATCAGATTATCGTAACCGTCGATCGGCTCGCCGCTGAGCGCCGGATGTCCTTCTTGCTGCGTACCGAGGCTTTGGCTGTAGATCAACAAGTGATTAAGTGCGGAAACCAGGCGCTGAATATCGGCGTTGTAGCGGTCGCGCACAGATTGGGAATAGGCCTTGTTCTGCGCGTCGTGTGCCACTATATCGAACTCGCTGACGCTGCCGCCGGTACCGATAGGATTGCCGTCGATATCGATGTAATCTCTGAAGAAACCGTCGGCGTCTTCAAGTCTCAGCCAGGCATCTTGCGTGGTCAGAGTTGAGAACGCGCCGTGCCCCTGCAGGGCTCTTGGGGCTACATCTCCCGAAGGGCTGACGAGTTCAACAATAAAATCATCGGCATCTTGGAAAATAATGCCGGCACGTTCCCCTACGTGAGTTATTTTCAGGTCATCAAGAAAAATTCCCTGCGGTGAAAGCAGGCTTTTAATCGTGCCAAAAGCCCCATTATCAAATAGCCGCCATACCGAGAAATAATCATCATCAACCATATCGATCAGTAAATTGCTAATGGCTTCGTTGACGTGAAAATAATCTGTGACTTTTTTAACCAACTCGCCAGAAGGTAAAGTCCGTCCCGTTGGCGTGGCAACACCATCGATATTTTTGAATTCAGCAACCCATGCGTCGGCGTTCTCGATACGCACAGAAAAACGTGAGTTTAATGGAAGGCTTCTGTCATTAATTTTTGCCTGTGCCTTTTCCTTGTTATCAAAAGGCTGTTCGCCAATGGAGTAACCCTCGATTGCCTGTTTTAAATATTGAGTACGGTTAGCCAGTTGCTGCGGCTGAATATTTGCAACTCCATCGCGTCCTCCGCGCACTTTGTCACCGCGTTGGATTTGATAAACGCTATCTTCCCAGCGTCCGCTTTCTGTAATTTTCGTCATATTATTTCCCGGAATAGTGATAATCGCCGCTGAAACCCACAGCACCGTTATATTTGATGCTGTCGTCTGGTTCGTAATCGGTGGGATAAATAGTGACAATATTGCCGTCATGCATGACGGCGGCGGAGTACACCAGGCCCCTTGTTCTGGCGCTCAAACTTAGCTGCCAGATATGGCGGCTTACTGGCTTCGCGTCGCCAATTAGCCGCTCCAACTCGTTTACAATTTCTTCTGTGATCCCGATATCTATCACGTCAATCGTTAAACGAAACGTGCCGGCAGGGTCGGCAACCTCCCACCATTCCTCGATCGTCATGGTGTACCCCATGTTCTCGATCACGCGATTAATTGCCGCAACTGTCCCTTTCCGTCGGTGAATGTAAAAGGCATCTTTAACGGCCTTGCGCTTTTCTGCTGCTGGCCATTTTTCATCCCACCGATCGACCGAAAACGCCCAGGCAAGGTAGGGCAGAAAAACAACCGGGCATTTGTCCGGGTTCCACAGGTCGCGTAGAGGCACATTCAGATCGCTAACCGCAGCGCATGATTCCGCTGCTCGGCGCTCTAGCGCAGAGGAGCCTGGCGGCAGCAGGCTATTCATCCGATCCACCAATTACAATGCGGGCATCTGTGCAGTTAGCGGCCTGCGTTTTGTCCAACACCACATCGGCAGGCGGATTGCGTAGCTCTACACGCTGTACGCCCTGAGTGTGCAGCGCTGCATAGATTGCTGTTAGGCGGATATCGCGCCCAAGGCGCCGCTGCTCGTTGATATATGCATTCAGGCGCTTTTGTGCGTCGGCAAGGATTGGTTCTTGTGCTGGCCCCGGATAGACATAAAGCACGGCGTCAATCCCATAGTTGATGATGCTGGCAGATTGAACCGTGAGGCGATCAGCTACGGGCCGAACTGCCTGATCGTTAAGTGCAGCGTCAACTTTCGCCAGCAATTCGGGGGAGGCCGTTCCATCCCCTTCGCGCGAAAGAATCGTGACAGTGACCAACGCCGGCGCCGGGCTGATCGCCGATGCATCTGCAACTTTTCCATCTGCGCTTAGTGCGTGGAACTCATAGGCGCCGGTTGGTCCGGCGACGCTCATTCCCTCGAATGCTGTCGGGATGCGCTGGCGAAAATCTGCATCAGACTCCATCACAGCCTCAACTGGCGGGATGGCTTCGCTGTCTTCGGGGATAATTGTCAGGCGCGGCGTGTTGTTGTTGGCGCCAAGCTGGTCGAGGTCGCTACCGATGGCATACGCCACCATCACGGCTTGTGCAGCCTCGTTGATGCGCTGGCGTAACAGCATTTCCCGATAGGCATTTTCCTGCAGCAGCATCACGATCGGCTCAGATTCCAGCTCCAGAGTGCGTGCTATGGCCTCGCGCTGCTCTTCAGGATAGAGCTCAAGCAGGCGCGCCTTTCTTTCCTCAAGCAGGTCTTCAGAGCTCAGGGTTTCCACTACCTGGGGCGGCGGCAGCTGCGAAAGGTCGATCACGCTCATGATGCGCTCCCGTAAGGAATTGAAATATTGATGCTCGCCGTGGTGTCGTTCCTGCTGCCGGAGACGTCCACAATCATTTGGCCGTCAATCTGCGTGGTCACAGTGACGGCTGTCAGTGATACGCGCGGCTCCCAGCGGTTGATAGCGCTGTATGCTGCGGCCATCAACTGCAATCTTGTTGTGTCGTTTTGAGGCTGGTCTATTAACTCGGACATCAGCGAGCCGAACGGGCGCCGGGTGATCCTGCTGCCGATTGGAGTCAGCAAAATTTTGCTGATTGATTGACGAATGTGATCGATATCTTCGACGGCTCGGCCGCTAATGGTGTTCATGCCCTGATACATCATTTCACCGGCCCTCCCGATTCTTCGTCGCCTTTCTTCACACCACTGTGCGCATGCTCATCAACAACGACGCCATTAGATGTGAAGTAGCCATCGGCGTGGGTGATATCGCCCTTCATCGTCCCTCCCTCAGTTACTGACAACTGTGCTGTTTGCAGCAGTTGAGTGCAGGTGACTTTTGGTGTTTCCAATATGATCCCTGTCGCCGCCTTAAATATTGCTGTTTTCACACCCTCCACGGTCAGGGCGCCGGCTTCGGGGTCATAACCAAACCTTGCGCCGTCGGGGAACTCCGTAACCAAGGCGCCCTCCGAATTCGAGGGGGCAGGGTGGGCGTCCGAAAAAATGGCTGGCAGAACAAAGGCGGTTGTCAGCTCGCCGGCCATGCTCAAAATCAACACCTGCTCGCCGACTGACGGCGCCCACCATGTGCGGGCGCTACCTGCGCGCATGGTCAGCCATTTTAGAGGTGCGGTTTCAAGCCCGCCTGTTTGCACACGGCATAGGCCGTTCTCTGTATCGACCTCGGAAATGGTTCCGATTCGGATCAGATTCGTTAGCAGACGCAGGAGTTCGGATAGTTGTGTGTTCATTGGCACAGCCTGCCATTTAACTTTTTGATTATGCACATCGATGGCTTGTGTCAGCCATGGTACAATTTTGATTTCTGCAATATTGAACAAGGATCTATCAGTGGCCCCAGAAGAACTCATTGAACAATTGAAAAAATTCCGCTCACGATTAGCTGATGATGTTACTTTTGCTTACGATCAGCGAGGGCGGGAGTTTGGTAATCAGCGTTTTGAAGCATTTAAACGCTCGTTTATTAGTTTCATCAACAAAGAAATACCCTTCGAGGCTGCTAATTGTAATCGTGCCTTTACAATGCATGCTTATTCATATAATAGATATCAAACAGTGGGGCAGAATTTTTGGAAAAATGGTGGGGACCGCGTTGCTTCATATATCGAGTCGTTAGTTATTGATATTGAAAATGATGAAATACAACTGAGGGACTCTCAGGTGGAAACCATTACGGGAAATGTCAGTGACTCGCCCCGGGGGAAAGTCTTTAATAAGGTATTTATTGTTCACGGTCATGATAATGAAATAAAGACGAGGACGGCGAGGTTTATAGAGAAGTTAGGTTTTGAAGTGGTAATTCTTCATGAGCAAGCCAGTCGTGGAAAAACCATAATTGAAAAGATAGAGCATTATACAGATGTGGACTTTGCTATTGTTCTTTATACCCCAGATGATTTTGGGAATACGGCTGAACAAGCTAAAGCTGGAGAGCTTAACCCCAGGGCAAGACAAAATGTTATTTTTGAACATGGGTATTTAATGGCTAAAATTGGTAGGGAAAATGTTGTCGCACTAGTTAGTGATAGCTTGGAACTACCTAACGATATTAGCGGGGTTGTCTATGTTTCTGATACGAACTGGGAAATGGATATTGCAAAGGAAATGAAGCTAACAGGGTATGACGTGGATTTTAATAAGTTATTTTAAACAGCTGGCCGTTTTTATCTTGAACGGCCTTAATTACTAAGATGATTTATCAGAATATCACCGATGGCGGTGATAGCTGGATCATTCAGCCCAAATAATTGGCGGGCGTCGTATTTCACGGTTGGACCGCGCTTACTCACTTTGTCACGCAGGCCGTAATGGTGCACGCGTGCAATGCGCATAACGCTGCCGGCAAAGTAAACTGCGGCCTCGTCTGCCGTGGTTGCTGTTTTCATAAAGCGAGTGGTCTGCAGCTTGCTGAACATTTTCCGGCGTATCCGCCCCTTTTTGTTTCGGCCTTGCGGCTTTCGCTCGGCATACGGGGTTTCGTCCGGGTTGCGCTGCCGGCTGATTTGCAGTCTCTGGCGGCGGCGCAATTCATTAGCCCACTGGCGAGTTAGCTTTTTCCTCGCCGCTGGGGTTAGCTGTGAGGCGAGGGCGGCCAGCCAGTCTTCAATCTGAATAAAGTCACTCATTAGGCGCCCACTGATCGGCGTAAGGTGGCTCCGGCTCAGGGACGGCCTCTACAACCATTTGGCCGCCTGCCTCTTTCACGATCACGCGCTCTGTTAGCTTCAGGTTTATGCTGATGTCACAAGTGGTGTTATTCAGAATATCCACTTCAAACGTGAAGCCCTTATCTCTGCCGTCTGGGTTTGCCATGATGTCCGGCTGGTTGCGGCGAAGCCAATACAAAATCACTGCGTTCAGCAGGTTTTGGTCTGCTGAAAAGTCGGTAATCACCAGGTTGAGTGTGTACTGGTATTCGAATGAAATGGTTGGTGCCAGGCTGGAAACAACAGCACCCTCATCAACAAAAATGTGCAGTTTGTCTGGGTTTTTCCCCAGATATTCGATCCCGCCAGAGAGGGCTTTTCTCAGTGATTCCGGCTTGTTCATCGCTCTTTTCCTGGCATTGAATGATGGTATCGACCTGATCGGCACACATCGCCCAGGCCGCCTCTACACGATTCTTTTCCCGCTCCAGGTCCCCGTTTGTGAGCGGGTTACTGGCTGGCAGCTGGCAGGCGATCAACCTCGGACAACCAGACGCGATAAGCCGCACCTCCGGTGATTGCCGGCCGGGCGTGCAGGCGCACAACATCAGGAGGCAAGCGGCTATCAGCCCAGGCTTTAAGCTCTGCATTTTCACGATACAACCCCGCAATCAGATTTTCACGTTGTGACAGAAGGGCGGCCGTGTTGGTCATCTGCTGACGCAACTCGGCCTGCGCCCGGTTGTTACTGCTGGCTATCAAGCCCAGGGTTATCATCTCGGCATTTTTAGCTGATAACTGCGCCGCCATCCCTTCGATGGTTTTTCCCTGGGCCCTGATGGTTACTTGCTGATCGCTTACGGCTTTTTCATAGGTGCCTAATCGCCAAGTTTTCCACCCTAACGCCGCGGCGAGCGCCAGGACGATGGCGGCCACGATCAACCAACTGCGTGGAATGACGGCGGTCATGCCAGCGCCCCGCCATAACTGACGTATTTTTTCAGCAGGGTTTCAAGCTTGTGCTCGGGCTGGCCATATCCGGCACCCGGCAGGCTCGCCCAGATATTGCGGCACTTTTTCAACGCTGACTCTATCCGGCCAGCGTTGATGTCAGCCAGAGCGCCGCGCTCGCGGATTAGTTGGATTGCCCACTTATCCTGTGATACTGGCCCAAAGTCTGGCAGCTTCAGCGCGGCGCGGTAATGACCCCAGTCCTTGATCAAAAACTGGTAGCCGCCTGATGCCGTGCTGCGCTGCCCGCGACTGTTAAACACCTTGCCGGGACGGCCGCCAGCGAACGGGTGATCTCGGTAGCTGGAAAAGGTTTCTGCCTTGCCGTCGATGCCGGTCACGATCACGTTGTAGCCGTCGTCCGACCTTGCCAAAAGTGTGGCGCCAATTTCACTGAATCGCAGTGTGTCCAGATAGGCGTTAATGTTAGGAGTGGTGACGATGCGGGCCATTTTTCCCCCTGGCTTTATGCTTGGCTGGCGCCCGCTCTTTTGCCGCGGGCGGTGATGGAATTATCGCCATGATGTTCCCGCGGGAGCGAGTAACCGCCATCAGGATCATGAAACTTAAAAGGGCGGTTAGCGCCCCCGACTGCGGGAATCGGCCGAACACGGAAAAAATGGGCACGGCGGCGCAAATCATGATCACAACGTATGCAACACCGCTGGCCCACGGCTTATGCTTTGCCCCTCGACGTTGGAACGCCAGCAGGCGGCCGGCAATGAGCAAGCAGATGATCGACGTTATCCAGTGCATGGTTATTTCCCCCGGAATATGCGGAAAATCGGGCTATCCCCGTCAAGTTTCTGCAGCGCAACCAGCAGTATTTTGATGGCCACGCCTGCAGCAACGAACGCGCCGGCGCCAAGCTTCACCTCAACATCCAGCCCGGTGGCTCTCTTCAACAGCGCGGCGGCCATCGGCGCGAACAGACAGCCGGCAATAAAGCTACTGATCCAGAGCGCGCCGCGGCGCTTAAGCGTCAGCTCCTGCGACGCCAGTACGAACAGCGATGCGCCACCGAAGGCGCCAAGCACAATTGGCGCGGCGTCGCCAGACAAGATGGAGAGAAGGGTGATCCCGCTAAACGTGAATAACGTGGTGCCGCTTGTTACTGGTTCGCCCATGACATCAATCCCAAAGTTGAATAATTTGCTGTGTGGGGGTCGGCGCAATGTCCGGCATTTCTACCGGCGTGCCGTGCGGAATAAATGGCCCGATTTCTGCCAGTCCTGGGTTGGCCAATAAGACGACTTCGGATAGCCCCGCGGTGCGGCCATAGTGGCGCCAGCACAACTCATCAACGGTATCGTTTTGGTGGGCTAACACTTCCATCAGATCAGCTCTACAGTCATGTGTTTTTCACCCTGGATCAGACGCATGGCCCAGCGAGCATCCCGCCACAGCTCATCAATGGATTCGTCCGTTTCGTCGGCGCGCTTTCCACCGGCGCCGGTGGCATCAAAATCGCGATACCGTTCGTTGAGGTTGGCCTTGGTGATGCAGTACACCGCGCGGTTGTAGTGCTGTAGCAAAACGCTCTCTTCGTCCAACTCTTCTGCTGGCACATTTTCCAAAGCGGTAAAGCCGGCGACCTGCTGCGCCTCTCGCCACAAGGCTAATTCGCCATTCACTTCCGCAATGGCATTCAGCGCTGCATGGCGCAGGCGCTGCGGGGTGAATGTGCCATCGGTCCTGATGGACTCCTGCAAATCGGACAGATCGACATCCGGCCAAAATTGCGTGTTCTTGATTACCTGTGTTTCCTCGCCGGCCTGGCCTAGCGCTACAAATTTCATGGGCAGGGCTCTCAATGGGTGGGCGGTGGACGGGCGTATTGATGCGGTATAAAACCTGTCGCAACGCCCGTGCCGCCCCGCGCGTGGGCACGTTCGGTTTAGCCGTTCTCGGCCTTCTTCAACTCGCGTTCGAGTCGTTCAATGTCTTTTTTTACACCAACCCGCTCATGCAACTGGAAGGCGCGGTTTAACTGGTTGAGCGCTAACTCAGGCTGTTCGTTATCCCGCAATCCGTAGCCCATGACTTTGTGCAGCTTGGCGCGCACTTCATCTGGCATGTCGTGGTCTTCAATCAGATCCATGAGGCGCGTCAGGATGGAGAGATTTACCGGCTGCTTAGCGTCGTAGGCTTTCAGGGCGCTGTCCGCGATCTCTTCGGCCACCGCACAGGCGGTTTGGCGTGCATATCGGCTTGGCATGACCAGGCCATGCTTGAGCGCATACTCTGCGATGTCGATGGCGCCATTGTGATCGCCGGCGTCGATGCGCCAGACCATCACATGCATGATCACGTCATCTTGCGCGCCCATTCCGGTCTGCAGCACTCCTGCCACCCAGGGGGTGTAATGCGGCAGGACTTCGCGTTTAACTTCGGCCTTTTTCTCCTGCGACTGCACCCGCTTCAGCCGGCGGCTGTCTTCTTCAATTTTCAGGAGCATCATTTCATAGCCATTGGCATGGCGGCTCAGAGCGCCGCCCTGGCGGGCGGCCTCCTTTGCTTGCACATAGACCATATGGCGCTGCGCTGGACTCAGGGCCATCAGTGAGCCCCTTATTCGCCCGCCGGTGCTTCCGGCGCTGGCGCCGCAAACTTACCGAGTTTGATGTTTTCGATCAGGCAACCACAGCCGTAATCTTCAACAACATAGGCCTCGTTGACCGATTCGAAGTTTTCGATGCGGTCACGTTTCGGGTTGTCGATGATCAGACGGCGGCGGGTGTCTTCCTGCCAGTAGATGGACAGGTTATCCAAGCGGGTAATCAGCATGGCGTTGGCCGGGAAGAAGGGCGCGCGAACAGCCTGTAGGCCGCCCATGCGTTTCTGGCTGATAATCAGATCAGCGGCCAGCGCTTCGGTGTTTGGCTGCGACTGGTTCACCAACGGGAAGTATTTATCCGCCAGCAGGCCGCGGCCGCAAATCACCACCAGATCGGTATCATCCTGGAACCACGGATCGATCAGGTTGTTCACGGCATCCATCACGACGGCATCCAGGTTGGCAAAGTCGCCGTTCTCACCCACGCGAATCATGGGTGAAACTACAGCCCCTTCGTCATCTACGATTTTATCCATCACGCGCGCTGGGGCGTCGGCGCGGTATTTCTGCAGCCAGCCAATGTTAACGTCCTGCAGCAACGGGTTGGCGGTTCGGTTCGAGGTTTTTTCGCGCTTCAGGCCGTTAAAGCCGATCATGATGCGGTCCAACGCCTGGCGTAACACGATGGCGTTACGGATACGCAGCTGGAAATCCTGGAACTTGGCCCACAGGTCCAATTTGCTGTAGGTGATCGAGGTATCGAAGTTGGTTTGCTCGCATTTGTACTCGATGGAGTCCAGACCGCTCGGATCCGTCGTTTCGCGCTCTTTGGTGGAGGTGTCCGTGGTGCTGGCGATAGTGGAGCCGATGCCAAGGCCCAGGCGCTGCCCGGATTGTTCAGTAACCTGAACGATATTAACCCGTTGCAGGAATGCGGCACTCTCCTGGATCTTATCCTCCAGTTTCTGCGCCACGGATGGCTCTACCGCAAACTTGGCGCTGAGCTCGACGGTTACGCCGTTCAGCTCACCCAGCGTGGTCAGGTAGGCGTTAAATTTAAATCGCGTTTCATTGCGCATAATCGGTAACTCTCCGTAATCAGTTTTCTATGCCCTATGGGGTATGCCGTGGCACTGCGTTTAGCAGTCGGTTTTTTCTCCGTTGCTTTCACCGCCGCCGCCAGGTGTTAACGGGCGAAACTTCGGATTGCGGTCCTGCTTGCTCAGGTTGGTCTGCAGGTCGTTAAGTTGCTTGCTCAGTGCGGTGATCTGGGTTTCCAGCGCCGGCACTTTTTCAGCAGTGGTGTTGAGCTTGGCGACGCTATCACCGAGGCTCTGTACTTCGCCGGCGACCAGTTCCACAGCCTGATTCACGTCAGAAAAGCGCGCGTCGTCATTGGCGTTACGCTTGGCGAACATCGCCGTGATGCGGGACAGCAGGCCGGGTCTTTGGTCTTCCTGCTCCACAAATTCGATCAGGGCTTCTTCTGCCGCGGTAAAGAGGTTGTCTTTATGCTGCTTGCGGTTAGCCAATGGGTTTGCTGATGCGGACGCACTGAACGCGAGGTATTCGGTACCCAGGCTGGCCGGGTCGTCGGTTACGGCTAGGCCGATCAGGTAGGCTTCGCCGGTATCGGCAAATTTCGGGTTTACCTCGATCGAGGTGTAAACCTTCTGCGCCTGCTTAACCATTTCGACCAGGTCCGCGGTTGGTGCGATGTCGCCATAAAGCGCCATCTTCCCGGCCAGTGGACCCTCGGTAATTTCCTCCGCTGTCAGGCCGGTTACATCACCGAAGCGACGGAAGGAGCTATCGGGGTGATATCCCTTGATGTGTTCCAGATTTACCCGCGCGCCATAAACAGATGGGTTGTAGCTCTTGGCCATCTGCGTCAGCCATTCGCGGCTAATGTTGCGGCCGTCGGTTGTCGCACCCTCTACGGCAATACGAAAACGCTTTGATTTAAGTGTCATTAGTCTGTTCCGGTCAGTGTCGGTAATCGGTCAGGCTTATGGTTGCGGCGAATAGGGAGGGGAGACAACGAAAGGGCATTGTGTGGTGTTTGGCACAATGGCCGGGAAGGGATGGCGGCGCGGCCGGTCGGTAGTCTGGCGCCATGACAACGACGACGCTCAACACCGATCTTGATCCCCGCAGACAGGCGATGTTCCTGTACTTTCAGGGGTTACGCATATCCCGCATTGCTGAAATGCTGGGAGAGAAGGCCGCAACAGTACACAGCTGGAAGAAACGCGACAAGTGGGGGAGCATTGGCCCGCTTGAGCAAATGCAACTTACCATAACAGCGCGCTATTGCCAGCTGGTGATGAAGGAGCACAAAGAAGGGAAAGACTTCAAGGAAATCGACCTGATCGCCCGCCAGGGTGAGCGGCTTGCCAGGATCGGGAAATTCAATAGCGGCGGCAATGAGGCCGACTTAAACCCGAACGTGGCCAACCGCAACAGCGGCTCGCGCAAGGCGCCTGAGAAGAATGTTTTCAGCGATGAACAGACGGAGAAACTGACCGAAATTTTCCATGATTCTCTGTTCAAATATCAACGCAACTGGTTTGAAGCCGGCGCCAAACACCGCATTCGTAATCTGCTTAAGTCCCGCCAAATAGGCGCGACTTTCTACTTTGCGCGCGAAGCCCTGATCGATGCCATTACTACAGGCCGAAACCAAATCTTTCTGTCGGCGAGTAAGGCACAGGCGCACGTTTTCAAGCAGTACATCATCGAGTTTGCCCGCGAAGTGGATGTTGAGTTGAAGGGTGACCCGATGACCCTCGGCAACGGCGCGTGTCTCTACTTCCTTGGCACCAACGCCCGCACCGCGCAGAGTTATCACGGCAACCTGTACCTTGATGAATATTTTTGGATCCCTCGCTTCCAGGAGCTGCGCAAAGTTGCCTCTGGCATGGCGCTGCACAAGAAATGGCGCCAGACCTACTTTTCAACGCCGTCGAGCCTTACCCATAGCGCCTACCCATTCTGGTCCGGCGCTCTGTACAACAAAGGCCGCGCCAAGGCTGATCGGGTTGATGTCGATCTCACCCATGCCAACCTGGCGCGCGGCGTTCTCTGCCCGGATGGCCAGTATCGCCAAATCATCACCGTCGAAGATGCAGTTAACGGCGGATGCAACCTGTTTGACTTGGATCAGCTGCGGCTTGAATACGGCCCAGAGGATTATCAAAACCTGCTGATGTGTGAGTTTATCGACGATATGGCGTCGGTGTTCCCACTCACTGAAATGCAGGGGTGCATGGTCGATAGCTGGGAACAGTGGGACGATTTCGAAGCGCTGGCCATCAGGCCTTTTGGGTATCGCCCGGTGTGGATCGGTTATGACCCGGCCAAAGGCTCTGCGTCAGGTGACAGTGCTGGTTGCGTGGTTGTGGCGCCGCCGATGGTGCCGGGTGGGAAATTCCGCATTTTGGAGCGCCACCAGTGGCGCGGTATGGACTTTGCCGCTCAGGCGAAAAGCATCAAGCTTTTGACCGAGTGCTACAACGTCCAATACATCGGCATCGACTCCACTGGCGTTGGCCACGGCGTCTATCAGCTTGTGAAGCAGTTTTTCCCTGCGGTGCAGGAGTTTGTCTATCGCCCGGAGGTGAAAAACGCCCTAGTGCTGAAAGCCAAAGACATCATCACACACCGGCGCCTGGAGTATGACGCCGGACACACCGACATCACCCAATCCTTTATGGCTATCCGCAAGGCGATGACCGCCAGCGGTAGCCGGCCAACGTATGAAGCAAGCCGCAGCGAAGAAGTCAGCCATGCCGATCTGGCGTGGGCAACTATGCATGCACTGTTCAATGAACCGCTCGAAGGCGTCACGGCGGGCAACAGCAACATTGTGGAGATTTTTTAAATGAGCAAGTGTCATAAAAAGCGCGCATTACCGCCAGTTCACGCCCATAAACAAGCTGTCGGCGCGGCAGGGGTTGAAGCATTCACCTTTGGCGATCCCGTCCCGGTGCTCGACCGTCGGGAGCTGCTTGATTACGTCGAGTGCGTGCGCATGGATAAATGGTATGAGCCGCCGATCAGTTTCGATGGCTTGGCTAGGACGTTCCGCGCCACGGTTCACCATAGCTCACCGCTATATGTGAAGCGCAATATTTTGACCAGTACGTTTAAGCCGCATCGTCTGCTGAGCCAGCAGGCCTTCAGCCGTTTCGTGCAGGATTACCTGGTGTTTGGCAACGCCTACCTGGAGTTGCGGACCAACCGCCTCGGCGGCCCGATGGAACTTAGACCCTCCCTGGCGAAATATACGCGCCGTGGCGTGGATCTGGATACCTACTGGTTTGTGCAGTATGGCCTGGGCGTTGACCCTTACCAATTCGACACCGCTAGCGTGTTTCACCTGCTGGAGCCTGATATCAACCAGGAGATCTATGGCTTGCCAGAATATCTGTCGGCGCTTAATTCTGCATGGCTCAATGAATCCGCCACCCTGTTCCGTCGCAAGTATTACCAGAACGGCAGTCACGCTGGCTTCATCATGTACATGAGCGACGCCGCCGCCAGCCAGACTGATGTGGATAATATCCGCAACGCTATGAAAGGTGCGCGCGGGCCTGGTAACTTCCGCAACCTGTTCATGTATTCGCCGAACGGTAAGAAGGATGGCATTCAGATCATCCCGCTGAGCGAGGTGGCAGCGAAGGATGAGTTCTGGAATATAAAAAATGTGACCCGTGATGACCAGCTACACGCGCACCGCGTACCGCCGCAACTGATGTGCATCGTGCCGGAGAACGCTGGCGGGTTCGGCAACGTAAAGGAGGCGAGCGAGGTGTTTGTTCGCAATGAGTTGATACCGCTGCAGCGGCGGATGCAGGAGTTAAATGATTGGATGGGGGAAGAGGTGGTCACTTTTGAGCCTTATGCATTGGGTTCTGAATCTTAAAATCGAAGCCCTACATAAGATCGTAGGGCTTTCCCCTTAATAGAACCTGCGCTGTTCGCGGTACTTTTCCCTTGGTGTCTTTGGTCTTCCCACTGCATGATTAAGAAGGTGTTCATTTTCCACTAGGTGTTGGCGAGCCCAAGACTGAAGATTGAATGCAAACCCATTCATTTGATCTCCCATGTTCGATGCTCTGTAGGTAATTCCTTTTTTCTGTAACCCCGCCATGATTCCATCTTGAATGCCGACGTAGATAGAATTTTCTCCATTTATGATGTATGGCAGCAGATATCCTTTTTCTTCTGGTGTTAATTCCGAGAGCGATTTCTTTAACCGAATAAGCTGCTTCGCTTGTTTCCGTTTTTCAATTATGTGGTGATATAAGCGACCACCACAGAATGCAATTGTTAGTAGCCAAACCGGGCCGATGTAAACGCCATACGCTTTTCTAAATCCATCAACATAAATTGTCTGCGCAGCTGCTTCGGGTAGAAACAAAATCAAAGATAATGCAATGATGATCATCACCAACACCGCACCAGGTATTTGCATTAAAAAAGCTGAGAAACTAGATATTTTTTCCAACATATGAAACACCAAGTCAAACTGTGAAAGTAGTTAGATATGAGGTGAGGGGGATTTTCGATGAAGCTAATTCTTATCTATTAAATGGCATGAATTCTACTCCCAATCATAGAGTTTGGAATTTTGATATTTGTACTTTTTATTAAAATCTCCTCGCCTTTCTTTTTGTCACCAGCACTATAATTCAAATTAAACGTAAACATTTCCTTTTCAGCGTAAAGCTCTTGTATTTCCTTAGCGTTATCGTAAGTGAGAATCCAAGAATTGCTTATATTGCATATTGTATCGCGCAATATTTCATGATCATGTTTCTCATAGAAATTTGTGTACAGTGATGCTCCTTTTACAAAATATGGAGGATCAATGCATAAGAAAACATTCTCATCACTACTGACGGAGTTTATAAATTCATTCGCATCCATATTAAATACGGATATCTTATCCCTCATGCTGGATATGGTCTTTATTTTTGTGATTAGGTTGTTTTTATTATATCGGCAACCAAGCTTATAATTGCCATTTTGGGATATGCCACCAATAACACCAGCTTTGATTATCCCTGATCTATTAGTTCTGTTAAGAAAAAACGTAGAAAACCCCAAATCGATAGCTGAGGATTTTAATTTGTTTTTTTGGATGTCTTTTTGATTATGCCATTCGTCAATGGTTACAGGCGTAGATATTATTTTTTCAATAAACTCATCTGTGTTATTGACAACTGAATCCCAGAATGACCAAATTGATCTATCTATATCATTCAGGTAAATTTCATTCACTAATCCAGAGTAAAGCATGGATAGTGCTAACCCTGCCCCGCCGGCATAGGGCTCCGCATAGGTTACGTTACTCATGCCATTCTCATTCACAATACCTGATACGATGTCAAATATGGCGGTTTTACCACCAGGATAACGTAAAGGAGAGTGTGTGATAGGCATATAGATAATCCAAAAGTTATAAACGGGCGCATTATAGCTGATTACGCCCTAAAGTTAAATACTTCAAATTTAATTCTTTACTTTCATTTCAACTAACGGTTCAAGTATCATCCATACTTGCCGTAGCATATCTCTGTCTGGAAGAAGAAACTCACCATGTACATATCGATTCAATGATTCTAATGAATTCCAATAAGTGTTGTCCTTAGCTATGAACCTTTTCAACTCATCTAGGTATGCTTTATTTGGGAACCACTCATCCCTTCTAACCAATGCTTTCATATTTTCAGAAAGCTGCTTAACTTTACCATTTGGATTTAGACATTGTTCTTTGCATTTGTGAATTTCAAATACACGAACAACTGACAGTTCTAATATTGTCCTCAATAATAAAGCCCCAGCAGTTTTATGCGTGTCAATCCATAACCCTTGACCTTCTTCAATCAGAATATCTAGTTTTTTTAATCCTGTTACATATCGTTTATCAATTGATATGAGTCTTTCTTTTCTTTTCCTTTTGTCACCAGCATTAGCCTTATCCTTTGGGTTCCCTCCATTGTTGGCTGCATATTCATTTAGTGGTTGAAAATCTACCGCTCCATTATTGGAAGGAGTTGGCGCGGTTGAGAACTTTCCTTCTAAGTAAGAATTTATTTGATTACCATCATTCAGGTTCCTTGAGTTTATTTTTTTATTGGCAATATCAGTAACTATTTCCCTCAGTACATGATCGAAGGTGGTTTTATCGATGGTGGTTGTTAATTTCCCATTTTGAATACTGAATCCGGTTTTATCCGAAAATAATTTTGAGTTTACCAATCGAGACATTGTTGAAATACTAAAGCTTGAATTAAGAGCTTTTTCCTCAATGTCAGTTGGCAATGCTAAATTAGTAAAGTATCTTTCTAAAAAATACTCTTGTACGGAGTCTTGTATTTCACTTGCGGCCACATTAAATCGATCGGCCATGTCCTCTATAGATTCACCACTACTGTAACCAGCAGTAGATATAAACTTGTTTTTCTGTTGTCTGCTCCATTGCAGTTTTCCTTCGGCGTGAAGTTCAAATAATACATTTTGAACCTCCCGTCTTGAGGGGGCTACATAAACCT
This sequence comes from Serratia sp. TSA_105.2, assembly GCF_052692115.1. Classification (NCBI taxonomy): domain Bacteria; kingdom Pseudomonadati; phylum Pseudomonadota; class Gammaproteobacteria; order Enterobacterales; family Yersiniaceae; genus Serratia; species Serratia sp. TSA_105.2. The sequence goes on along the minus strand of NZ_JBQZFT010000001.1, from coordinate 1,116,974 downwards.
CTATTTTTTCTATTAAATCGTCACCTAAAGAGTTCTTTAATCTTTCTAGCGCCCGACGACTTCTTGCTGATGGGGCTAAGTCAGGCTCTAATAAACATTTAAGTGCAGAAACCCGGCGATTACCTTCAACTACAACATAATTATCATTTTCTTTGATTACATAGATTGGGTCATGATTAATAAATCCTTTGTCTACAATTTTTTTTGCTAGCCTTTCTATTTTTTCATGTTCAAAAAGATAATCTAATATATCTTTTGTATTTTTTTTGGGTGCATACTCTGGAATCCTTGGGTTTTCTCTATCCAGTCTTAAATTAGCTACTGATAAATTGATTCTTTGCCATGAGCTGTAGTCAATTCTTTCCATTATTGACACCTATATAATTAACATTGTTAAGTATTTTTTATAATAACCTCAATAATTTATAGTATCTGCTATCCAGCTTCAACCAGTTAGCTTTTTCAGCTTGGCGCGCAATCGTAGCCCCGCCACGCCTGCCCGCTTTTTGTATGGGTTTTCATGCAGGTGCCCGTATAGCAGAAGGGCGCGCCATTACTGGTGCGCCCGGCTGATTTAGATCCTTTTTTGATCGTGCGGATTCATGCAGCATAGACATACACAAGCCCTGGCAGGTGAATCACTGGTTCATATTGTATTTGTAGTAGGTGTTAAGCCCATAATCGCCTTCAACCTGGAGGCGCCAGGTAGGCTGATAAAATTTTATGTATTCGTTCGCCTGGCTCGGTGACCAATCAAAGCCGACCCCTTGCAACTCCCTAAAAAATCTGCAACCGTAATAATCCATCTGCCGGTTGGTTCTCTTTTTCTGGCTAGTTCAAAAGCCCAAGACTCTTCGCCACGGCGTGCCATAAGTTAGCCCTCGTCTGCGTTATAAAAAATACCGTCGTAGTCTTTGTCCGGTAGAACTCCACTGGATAGATCGATGATCATTCCTAGTGCAAGTTTTAGATCAGAAGCATGCCGGGGGGCGATAAGAGCAAGCTCTGCAATAAACCTGACGCGAGTTAAAGTTTGTTTTTGTTTTTCAAGTGATTCCATCACTGCCTCCTGATGGTACTGTATATATGTACAGTATTATATTGAGCGTATTTCTGAGCCCCGTCAAGACATCTTGTTAATGAATTTATTTCAATTGCATGTAATTTCAGCAAAATTGCGAATATAACCATGACTCCAAGTTACTTCCTTCTACGCCCATAAAGCCGGCCATCTGTCCCGGCTTTGAAGTAGAAAGCGCCAATCTTCACTGTTCCGCCAAGCAGCAGGCGGTCAATCTCTTCAATGCCTGGCTTTTGTCTGCCGGCGGCGTTTAACTCCTGCGCTATTTTTTCCCGCTGCTTATTGCCTTCTTTTTCCATCTGTTTCAGCAGTTGATCGCGCTCTCCGGTTTGCCCGGTAACTTTTTGGCGCAACCTATTGAAACGCTGCATCAGGGCACCTGCCCGAACCGGGGGGCGCGCCGTAAATACATCACCTCTGGTGTTGCCGTAGTAGTGATTACCGGCAATTTTCATCGTCATGCCTTTGGCAACAGTTGGCACTCAGAATCACTGATCTGAATGCCGGCAATTTCTTCTACTCGGCCCCGGATTTTCTCCATTGCGACAGCTGCGCCGGTTGGAACATTGGCGTCCTGTGGTCTGCTTATTCTTGTTTTTGGGTTTCTGTCCCTGATTCTTGCCAGCACCTTCCGCCGTTCCTTGGCAGATAACTCGCCAAAATCGATATCACAGTTGGCATGGTCGGCTTCGCCTATATCCGGTGGGGCCATACTCCCACCAGGATCCCCCGTACAGTTATTGACAGAACTCCGAGAGGGCGCAGGCGCGCCCTGAAGGTCAACCCCCAAAACCGGCGCTTTCTTCGGCACAATTTTCCATTGGGTTACACGGGTGATGATTGGCACGTCCTGGCCAACTGGCGGGGAGAAAACACCACGCACGCGGATCACATCTTCGCCGTATCCGTTGGTTTCTTCCGCTGCCTCGTAATAGGTGCGGACAACAAGATCGTCACGCTTAACAAAAGGCCCACCCTGGGCGTTGATATATTCCGCCCAATTGCCGACGTCGGCGGCGTCGTGGACTGCTGCAAACTCTACGCTAAGGCCAATCGCGGCCTCATGGTCGGCCATCCGACGCAGCTCGCGGTATACGGTAACCGGAGCGCCACCAATGAATTGAAACTGACGAACACGCCATCGAGCGGCCCAGGCCGACACTGCGGCGGCGGTCTCCTTGAGCGGCTTCCCGCTTTCGTCGTCCAGTTCGCCATCCAACTGATAGCCGTCGATATTTTTCGAAATGTATTTCGCAACATAGCCGGTGGCGCTGCCCTGGTCAGGATCGATCTCTTCAGCATGGAAGCGTGCTTTGCGTGCCTTCGCAGAACTCAATTCCCGTGCATCTTCCTGCGTGGCGTAATCGCGCATTATTTCACGTACCTGGCCAACATCTTCAGGCTGCATGAAGATCAGCATGTGCCAGTGTGGCGTGCCGTCGTGGTGAGGCTCGGCAACCCTGATCCCGAAAATGCGTAAATCTTCGCGGTGGAGTTTGGCGCGAATCTTTGACCAGACCGACCTCAGATAACCCTGCGTCTCGGCCGGGCTGGCGCCGTTCCATTTCCGATTGCGATGGCCGTGTTTGTTGGTGGCATGAAATTTTGATGGGGCCGTTATGGTGTAGAACTCGCCGACGTAGCCCAGATCGTTACAGATGTTCTCGAAGCCGCGAATACGTACCATCAATTCACTGCGGCGGATCGCTGGATTCGCAACGCTGCCATCATATTTATCGATCAGGCTTATACGGTTGCCGGCCTCGTCTTCAAGCTCCATCCCCTTTAAAAACTCGCGGGTGCGTCGCTTCTGCTCGCGCCACTCGGTGATCGCCGTCTTGCTGGCGTATGGGTTGGTTTTTTTACTGACGTTGGCAAGCGCAATATTCAAGTGCTCGCGCCATTCTGCAGAGGTGCGGCGCAGACGGTTGAGCCACCATTGCGGCGACAACATCCGGGATACGGCAGGGCCGGCATCTTCTTCGCTGAAAAAGCGTTTATTCAGCTTTTCCCACAGCGGCGGCAGTTGGCTAAAGTCGCGAGTGATGATCCCGGCACGGCGGTATAGCAACCACATTGCCTTCAAATCACTGCAGCCGGAACATTGCTCTGCGACTAGCCCCAGCTCCTGTGCGATAAATGCGGCTATATCCTCGGCCAGCGCCTCAACATCACTACGTGACATATCAGCAAGGTGATTAAACCGCGTCATATACCTGGCGTTGTCCGCCGTCATTTTTAATATCCGGTACTGTTTATTGACCAGTTCCAAGCGTGGTAATGCGCGCTTAACAAAATTAAGCGTCAAGTACGCATGGGCTCGCTGGATCCCCTGAGATTGCTCAAGTTTGAAGAAGTGGGAGTTAACCTGGCGCTTTACTAGGCTAGGTTGGCTGTTCAGGTATTCAAAGGCAGCTGCGAGGTCGGTGTTGATGCGATCCCGATTCTTCTGTTCTTCCGCACTGACGAATGGCGAGCCGACACCTTTTCTCGGTGCGTTCCATGAATATGCCCATTCAAAAGCAGGCTCGCCGCTGCCCGGGTAGGGCGGCGGCGGGGTGGGGGCGTGGCGGCCGCGGTGTCTATTGCTCATACCTGCGACTTGAGAGCGCTGATTATTTGATACATCGCCTCTGGCGGAACTGCATTCCCCGCCATATGAACAGTCAACTTGTGTGACGGCGGTGTGATGTAGTCGGCAGGGAATGACATGGCCAGCATGTTTTCTTCCTTGGTCAGAATGCGCATGCGGTCGCCGTCAACTACTGCCCAGCGGTCACGCGTCGTGATAGTGCCGATCGGACGCTGCAGGGAGCGGCCTGATTTGGTGTTGCCGTAATATGAAATTAGGAACCGGTCACCGAATCGAGAGCGCCCACTTGCAACTCTGTCGAGTGTCGCCGCCGCGCGTCCTGGTTTATTGACCGCTGACCAGCGCCCGGCTTCGAAATCAATGAATGATTCAGCAGAGACATGCGGCAGTTTCGGCAGATTCAGCTTCAGTGGGTTTTTGCTACGGGTACAGATGATGAACATACGGACGCGGTTCTGAGGCACTCCCAGGTCTGCGCAGTCCACGATGTGCGACGCCAGAGAATAACCAAGCCGTTGCATCGCATACTCCCATGCAGGGAATAGCGACCATTGAAGAAACTCAGGCACGTTCTCAACGATGATTCCTTCAGGTAGTAATACTTCGGCAGCGGCGGGCACCGCCCAGGCAGTTGAGCGGCTCGCGTCGTGCTGTGGGTTGCCGTTGGCTTTGCCCCGCGCCTTGCTATGACCTTGGCAACATGGTGATGCCAGTAAAAGATCCAGCTTTGGCACTAAAGCCAGTACGGCTGCGAAATTAGCTTGGTGCAAGTCTTGGCATGCGTGAATTGTTTCCGGGTGGTTCATCGTGTGTGCGCTAACAGCGGCTTGCCAGTGATTAGCCGCCCAAACAATGTCTACGCCCGCTTTACGCGCGCCTGTTGATGAGCCGCCGAGTCCAGCGAATAAGTCAATTCCTTTCATTGGCTTTACTCCGGGTGATATAGCCAAATACGAAAATTGCCAGCCCGTATACGAATCCGCCGAGAACCAGCGCGGCGGTGAGAGGCCAAATGACTGACAGAATTAGGGCGCAGGCGGCCGTAGTGACGCAGTAGATGTGCCCGCTTTTAATGCCGAAGCAAAGCAGGCAGAAAGCGGCGCAGGCGCCAACAAGCCAGCAGAGAAAACCGATCAGCATGCGGCGGCCCCCATCGTTGCGATGATTTCTCCGACACGCCCGCGCCCATCACTTTTGCAGCTCACAGAACGCGGTGCGGTGATGTGGTGGATCTCAAACTCGCCATAACACTGCAGTGCTTCGGCGACATCGCTGTTTGAGGCCACAACGTGACAACCGCGTGCGGCGGCGGCACGCAGCGAGTACATCAGGTTGTACTGATGCAGTTCGCCAAAGCCTTCAGTGTGGTAATCGGTAAAGCCGGTTGTCTTCGTCTTAGGCATGTACGGCGGATCGCAGTAAATGACATCGCCGGGCGCAGCCATTTCAATGCTTTCGGTGAAGTCACAGCAGAGGAAAACGGCGTTTTTCGCTTTCTCGGCGAAAGCGCGAATCTCTTTCTCTGGGAAATAAGGTGCGTCCACCTTGCCGAATGGGATATTGAATTCCCCGCGGCGGTTATAACGGCACATGCCGTTGTAGCCGTGGCGATTCAGATAGAGGAACTTCGCCGCGCGCATGATAGTGCTGACTTCGATGCGGAGATTGAAACTGGCACGGACTGCTAAATAGCCCTCCTGGCCCTTGTGATTGGCAAACATCAATTGGCCAAGCCCGATCAATTCTTCCGGGTACTCTTTGGCTACGTTATGGAAGTTAATCAGGTCGCCATTGATATCAGCCAGCAGATAGGAATCGAAGTCGGTGTTTAGGAAAACGGTAGCGGAGCCCACAAACGGCTCCACCAGGCGGCGGCCGGGTGCGGTTGGTAGATGTTGGCGCAGGGTGTCCATAATGCGGCGCTTTCCGCCCACCCATTTCAACGCGGAATTCAGCATAACTACCCCCGGTAGTGGCGTGATTTTGTTTCGTGAAGTTCCTGGCAGCTGGCGCAACGGGCTGTACCAGGAACGGCAAGGCGGCGTGCCTCTGGGATCTGCGCGTCGCACTCTTCACAGAGAAAGGCGGAAGGGGCGGCCGGTTTCCGGCGCGCCTGTTCGATTTGAGCGTCCAGGATCAGCTGCTGGCGTTCCTGTTCAATGTCCATTGCGTCGGCCATTAATGCAGCTCCATCGCCTGGTTTTGGATGAATTCGGCTTCGTGGCGCAGCAGCTCCACGGCATCGCGAAGGCTCAAATCCTTGGCGATGATGGAGTTGGCCAGATTTTCCAGCTTGGTGGACATCACCGCGGCCTGATTCTTACGCTCATCCATGCGGGCGCGCTTCAGCATTTCTTCCAACTGGTAGGCGGTTTGGTGCACAACGGAAACATCGTCGCCGGCGGCTGGATCGATCCCGATGGTGATAGGCAGTTTTTGCATATTTCTCATGGTGGTTTTCCTTTCTTCAGGTAATAAAAAGCCCGGCGGGTTTACGCCAATTAATTTCTGGTCAGGTTAAAAAGTTATTTCTCTCGGCATGCTTAAATGCTTCGGGAATAAACTCACGACTGCGCGGAATTTATTCATTGCATCGACCAATGCTTTTTTCTCCTCACTCGTCAGTTCATTGAAATCCAGCCCGTGGCGCTCTTTCTTGATACCAGCTAAAAAGAAAATGGCGCTCAGAGCCCGGATGTTGTCTTTGTTTCGTGGATCGCTTTCGTCGCGCACGTCTGCCAAAAATCGATTTATTTCAGCGGTGCTGTCGCACTTGAAAACATCCCGGCGCAATTCGGCGATGTGCTGTAAACCGTCGGCCCGCTGGCCCGGTGTCAGCGGCACAGTTCGCGTAGTTTCAGTAAAAGCCATTTTGCCGCCTTACTGCCGATTGACTCCCGCGGGGCGGTGGTCAGTTGAGCCAGCAGTTCTTTCTGGTCTTGCGCCGGGCACCAACGCCGGCCGTTCTGCAGTTGGATCCAACCGTGGCCAAAGTGGCGAGATTGGCTTTGTTGCTTGAGCAGGGGAGCAATAGAAATTGGCATCATGTTCACCTCAGCTCATGCCCAGTGACGCGCCAACGGCGGTGATGGCATCAACAGTGGAGGCCATTGTCGGGTTGGCATGGATGCGGGACTGAATGGCAAGGCCTGCCAGCGTCATGTAACGAATGCCGGCATTGACGCTTTCGCGTATCGCACCGCGGCGCGCGGCGGTCATGGCACCATCTGCAACTGCCTCGGCAGCGACCTTGCCGATTTCTGAGGTGGCATTGAGCACATACGCCGCGACCTTGCCGCTGGATAGCTCATTGATTGGTACGCACGGCTGGCAGTGCAGCTGCGCGAGCATCCCATCGATCAGCGTCGGGTCTTCGGTGAGGTCGGTCAGCGTCAGCAATTCCTCAACCGTCAGACGGTGCGGCTGGTCTGGATTTAACTTGTTACGCAGTACCTGCGCCGACATGCCAGCATCAGCGCTCAACTGCTTGATGTTGTGTTTTGTTGCGAAGCGGCGGCAGGCTTCTTCGAAGTGCGCCTGTTTAGAGACTTGATAATCAAACATGGTTTAGCCCTTCAAAATTCGAATAATCGAATTAACCGCGGATGTAGCGGCATTTGATCGCAACCTGGCGGTTTTTCTCGCGCCACGCTTCGAGGTTGATCAGGGCGTTACCGTGCTTGGTCATCGTGACCTCTTCGATCTCACCGGTCTTCCGGTTCTTTCGGTTCTGCTTCACGGTGGTGGTAGGGGTTGGCGCCAGCAGCACAACGCCGTTGGCGATCCACTTCTCAAGCACGGATGCGCTGATGCCGTTAACGGCAATGAAGTCCTCTTTGGACATGGTCGGAGAGGTGTGCATAGCAACTGCGCGCTGCACTGCTTCCAGAATTGCGCCGCTCAGACCGGGCAGCAGCATGTTTGTAATCTGCGTAGGTGAAAAAGGCGTGGCGGGTGCGGCTTGGGGGTTTGCAATATCATGAGACATAAAGCAATATCTCCGGTTAGTGGTTTGTGTTCTACGGTGTTACATGTGGTGTGTATTCACTATAGATCGCAATTGTGTTCAGTGTAAATGCATTTGCGTGGGCTAATTTACATATGACTGATAAATCAGAAGATTCAGCCGCCATTATTGAGCGCCTTGTTTCATCCTATGGCGTCACTTCGCAGCGAGCGCTGGCCAGCAGCCTTGGTGTTCCTCCCAATAATGTAAGCTCATGGGTCCAGCGCAACAGCGTTCCCGGAAGTGCAGTAATTAAGTGCGCGCTCGATACTGGTGCTGATTTACGTTGGCTAATGACTGGGAAGTTTGAGAATTCGAATTTTGAAGTTGGCAAATCCAAAATGTCTGGTCGAGCCCTTTATGAGCAAATCCAAGCGTCAGGTGGCAAGCCTGTTTTGCGGCGTATGCTGGATGCATATGGGTTCCGCACGCAGAAGGAACTTGGAGATTTCCTAGACATATCAACGGCAACGATCAGTACATGGGTTAGGCGTGAGTATTTCCCAGGTGATGCGGTTGTTGCATGCGCGTTAGATACCGGCGTGTCGTTATTATGGCTGGCGACAGGTCAGGGTAACCCTGGTAATCCAGATGCTGTGTCATATGAGCCTAATTTTGTAACCTTACCCCGAATTTCTATCTCATCTGGAAAGTTAGTAAATGTTGGTAGTTGGCTAGCAGATCCGTCCTTTATTCCTGAAGGCGAAAAGTCTATACGTTTTGTCGAGCGAGGCAATGATGCTTGGCTAATAGCTTTTGATAGAAATACCATAGGTAATGGTAAATGGTTACTTAATATTGATGGTATTCATGATGTATATTCCGTATCACGTATTCCCGGAAATAAAATAAAAGTGACTGGTGAGTCTTCTCAATTCGACTGTTTAGTTGACGATGTTGAATGTGACGGTGAAATAGTTAAAACAATAATGGGTATTTAGGGTTTTTATGAAGCTTCAACTTTCACTTACAGCTATTTGTAATGTTTATATAATGCCAAAAGCTGATGATGTTCAGCAGCAGTCTCCTTTTCAAGGATATATTCTTCCTTTGTTTGATGAGATGCATGTTAATTCACTTGCAAGAACTTTATTATATCCTAGAGATGTTTGTGAGATATTTATGACACCAGCGGAAGTGCTTGATGCCCGTTCGTTGGCGAGGTCAAATAATTCATATTTACTATCTATAGATTCTTTTTCGCAGTTTGCGAAATATTTCGATCAGCCTTTTACAATAATAACTTGTGTGGAAGGGTTTGTAGATGAAATTAAAAGTCTAGTTAAAGATTTTAAATATAGTCCGATATTGGTGACTGATGGCGATAGTGGTGAGTTTAAAACTGCGGAAATTAATAATGCTTATGTATTTGATGATAAGTTATTCAATAAACTTACTGAAGTTTCTAGTGAAACCGGTGAGTATCAAGAGTTATTTTTAGAAATAATCAAAAAAAATAGAAGGGATTTCAGAAACGAAAATAAATACATAGTTGGAGACGCGGTAAGTCACAATATAACGTTACCAGGCGAGGCAGTACTAGTTAGCTGTGGATATGAATTCAAGTCCATAAAAGAAATAGAACCAAGTTTGGAAAGGAAAAATTATGTAGATGAAATGGTTAGGGTTGCAGATTTGATTCTTGAAAAACAAACAAACTCTAAATCTACTAATCAGTCTGATTTGATATTGTATTCCCCATCTATATTTAGTTATTTATATGATCCAGAACATCGCTTTTGGAATAAAATTTATCGTGAGTTATCATCTAGGAAAAAGAAAGAGTTTATTAAAAAAAATGTAATAAGAAATTTAAATTATTCCGGCATGATCTTTCAAGAGGAAGAGCCTAGTAGTGTTGCGGAATATTTTAAAGATAGAGTGTTAGGTAATGTTCTTGCGATAAGAAAATTTGAACTAAGATATACAACGCTGGCCATAGCATTTTTGTCAATAGCAAACAATTGTCCAGCAATTAGATTGCCAAATTCGATAAATTTTTATCCCAAAAAGATGAAGAATCTTGAGACGTTATCAAAGCGAGATGATTTAAAAGGAATTAATTTATTTAAACGTGAGTTTTCAGAAATTATTCATCTTATGAAAGATTCTATAGGTGATGAAATAATTGATTATGTTAATTCAAAATCAAGAATTTTAACATTGTGCTGTGATGTACCTATTGAATGGTTGCCTTTTGATGGGGTTCCATTGATGTTTAGTCATGAGATATCAAGGATTTATGCGACTCCGGGGAATACGCTTTTGAGTAATGCTAGTAACCCGGCGCAAATTGAAGTGACTATAAATGAGTTGCAAAAAGTTCTTGTATTGAGATCTTTCAGAGATAATGATCCTATTAGAGATGATCTAAAAAAACAGATCGTAAATCTACCTGAGTGTGAACTTGATATTGAAATTATTGATGTGAATAGCGAGAGTGAAGTCATAGAATCATTAAATAACTATGATGGATGGATTTTAATTTTTGACTGCCATGGCGGTGATGGAGGCAATGAATCTCATGGTTGGTTGAATATCGGGAATGAAAAAGTTGATACTTGGCTTCTAAAAAATAAAACTAGAATCCCCCCCGTTGTTATATTGAGCGCGTGCTCTACCTCTTCTGTGTGTGGTTCACATGCATCTGTAGCAAACGGATTATTATTTAGCGGGGCGTTGAGTGTTATAGGAACTTTTCTTCCTGTTAACTCAAAAAAATCATCAATATTTGTTTTAAATATTTTATTAAAATTAGCTTTTTTCTTTAAGGAACTATCTAAAAAAGGGTTTGGGGCGACTTCATGGCGAACGCTTATTAGTGTTATAATGAAATTATCATATATAAATGATATACTTGATGGTTTTGAAAGTCAATTATCACTAATAACGCGAAAAGATAGATTTGATATTATAAAGAGAACCACTTCGAAGATTTACTCCATGGAAGATGATTGGTATGAATACCTAATATCAGAAATAAGTAGCAAAACTAATAAGGGTTTTGATGATGTTATTTTGTTAGTTAATGAAAACTTTAGGATTGTAGAAACTATGTATTATCAGCAATTGGGACGACCAGAAAATTTGATCATAAAATTTCAGTGATTTTTGCATGGTAGGAACTGAAAAAAGTACAAGTATCATCATGCTCTCGGTGGCCATTTTATAGCCATAAAAAATTGAATGAAAAATAACTAATTGATACTAAATGAGAAAAAAACATCAGACTCGTATTCGGTCTTTTTTTGTGTGATTGATTTGTAAGGAAATTCTATTTAAGGCACCACCAACAATCCCCGCTCCTCTTTTCGAGTCATAGCCACCAACCCGATCTCCATCCTTATTCCCCACCCGCACATATCGCTAATTTCGCCGCACCAAAAGTCATTACGTCATTTATGGCGCTGATAAGCTCCGGTCATTGCTCCCATTACCGGTTAAACGAAAGTGGCATTATGGGGAATATCAAGGTATTAGGCGTTGTAAAAGGAAACCTGTTTTGAACGATCGGTTGAGTCGGTTGAAGAGGGCGCTGCCCGGCTATCTCGATGCGTGGCGTGAGGGGGTTTTACCCTCTGACTGGGGGCAGGTAGCTAATCCTGAAGTGGTTGCCGCCCTGTTGGCGGAGTGGGAGGCGCTAAGCGAATTGGCGTCGCTGTTCGAAACCGCGACTGAAACCCCTTCCGATCCCGCCGCGTTTTGGCGGGCGCGTGCTGAGCTGATGGCGCAGCGCAATCTCGAACTCAGTGTCCAACTGGCGACGCCAATCCGTTTGCCCGGCGTGCGGGTGGCCTTTTTTGGCTATGTGAAAACGGCGGTGATGGACGCCAGGCAGGTGAAGGCGGCGATTCGTGATGCCGGTTTTATCATTGCGGGCGAAGACCAAAGTGAGAACACGGCTTAACGCGGCTTCTTCTCAAATTTCTCGGCAAAAAAGAACCGCAGCAATTTATGGGTCCACAGCAGGATGGCGCCGACCACCACCAGCGAGATGACGAAATGCGACAGGTTTTTAGGCGCGGCGTAGCCGTGGGTAAAAGAAACCCCGGCGCCGCTGAGCAGCAGGGTGGCGATCCAAAAGCCGAGTAGCAGGCACAAGGTACGGAACAGTTTAAACATTGTTATCACCGAAATGCTGAAAGCGCCGACTGAACGGAAAGACTCAGCCGGTGCTTTGATTAATTAAAACCGCTTAGCGAGAGCAGGTGTTGCCACCCTTGTTGCTATTGTTATTGCAGTTGCTCTTGTTGCCGCCTTGCCCCATGCCGACGTTGCCGCCACCTTTGCTGGCCTCTTTGAAACAGCCGCCGTTAAGCGCGCCCAGCGCCAGACCGCCAAGCCCCCCTAGTGAGCCGGTGATGATGCCGTTAATGCAGTCCGGGGAGGTGTGTTTCTGGTACATATTGCCGTCCGACGATTTACCGCCCCCGTTCTTGTTGCCGCCGTTGTTATTGACGCGTCCGCTGCTACCGCGGTTGTCGGCAAAGTTACCGGCGCCGGCGATCAGGTGGAAGTATTTGGCCTCGATCTCTTGCATAAAATTCCCTCTTTATCGATACGGTTAAATGGCGTAAAGCTTGCGCAAGCCAGCTGTTTTTAACAGAAAAAACAGTGGGGGTAATTACCGGTTCGGATAAGAACAGGGAATTTATTTAAAAGTATTTTTCAGGCTTATGAGAGTGATGGTGAATGATGTTCTCGACGAGAGGGTAACGCGAGCCACCCGGGCCTTTGCAACGAATGGCCTTTCTGCGGCGCGCAGCAAGGTTCAATTCACCCGGCCAATTTGTTAGGATCGTCTGACCTACATGACTATTGGTGCAGTACATTGAAAATTAAAGCGTTGTTATTTGTTGCGTTGGCCGCGCTGGCCGGCTGCAGCCAGGAGGGAACCTCGATGAATCAGCCCGCAAACGAGAAAGGCGGCCAAACGGAAGTGTTGCTGGTGAACAGCGCGCTGGTGGACTGCGTGGGCGTCGGCCCGATGAAGTGCATGCAGGTGCGCCGCTCCGCGCAGCAGCCGTGGGAGTTGTTCTATACCGGCATTGAGGGTTTCACCTTCGAACCGGGTTATCAGTATCGGCTGAAAGTGCTTGTTACCCCGGTGGAGAACGTGCCGGCCGATGCCTCATCGCTGCGTTATACGCTGATTGAGCAGCTGGAAAAGAACAAGGCGTAATGGATCTACCTTGTCACCACCAAATGGCGTTTCATTTGGTGGTGACGACTTCAGGAAAGTTTGTCTTTTTTCTTTCTTCTGGAGGATTCGAAAGTGGCGAAGGCATGTGAAAGAGCAAACCCCAACGCACAGTAGCGTAGAGGCCAATTTTCTTTGGTCCATGTTTCAGAGTCAGCAATAAACATCGCGTTGCCGTTGGCAAAAAGGGTAAATTGCCAGCAAAGGATTAAAAAACATATCGTAACCAGAACGACATAACCCTTGGAACCCAGAGGCGGTCTGAAGGCGTATTTCACGGCTAGACAGGCCGCGGCAGCGAGAGTAGAAAGAATATGATATAAAGTTGGTTCCATCACTGTTCCTGGCTGCCTTTATAAATGGAATTAAGGGTTGAGACATCTGCGCCACCTTCAAGCATCAAGCTGGTTCTTCCCATGTTTCTCCAACCGCGAATATAGTCTGTATTGATGTAGCGAAATAATCGCCAGGCTTCTGGTTTCAGCGACAGTTTTAGTAAACCATAGCCTGATAACAGTAAGTCTACGCCACCTAACGCCATGTCTGCTGCTGAATGGGAATAGCCTAGCGTTGAAGCCGCAGAACGGTACATCATTCGGCCTGGACCAATAGTATTCTTGCCAAATAACAGCGTATAACCGTTTTCGTAGACATTATTGATGCCATTGATTAAAAGTAACGTTCCTGGAATGGCTCCGACGCCAGTCCAATCCAAGCCCACGCCGAGTAAAATTTGTGCTATTCCCGAGAGGAAGCCAACGCCGGCTAACACGTAGGTCACTACGGCGTCATGACTGACTTTCTTTCTCATTACGGCATAAGGTGTCACGGCGTCAGTTCGCAATAAGCGATCTTGCTAAGAAAGCGATTGATATTCTTGCTTCATTTCTCTCATTGCAATATTCGCCGCTTCACCTACTTGTTGGCATTTTTGCAATTTATCATTCAAAAGCAGTGCATCTCATGTCTGAAGGCATTACCGACTGTCCGATCTTTTAAAAAGTTCCTATTAACGCGCTCTGAGAGTTCTAAAAGCATACGTCCTTGTTGACGAGCCATCGTTTGCGAGTAGGTATTTAAACGTTCCTTTAGTAACAGTGGATTATCCATTTTTCTTTGTTCCTCCCTGGATTTCGACCGAAAAACAGCCACACCATAACGCAACGCCAGAAGCATGATCAACTTTTGCTGATTTTAAGAGGGAAGGCTTGAACGCGCTGAGGGTGCGAAGCGTGGCGCGTGGAGGCATCACGATGCGGAGTTGGGCAACCCTGATCCCTCGACTAAACTGGTCTGTTCACTGCGCTTGTTTTCGCACTTTCTTAAGTATATCGAGAAAATCAGGTATATTGTCCTTCGGTTTTTAGCTACCAAGAAAAAATTACTATGATTATCAAACCTAAAATTCGTGGTTTTATCTGCACCACCGCTCACCCGGCAGGCTGTGAAGCCAACGTCCGTGAGCAAATCGCCTACGTTAAGTCGCGCGGCGAACTGAAAAACGGGCCTAAAAAGGTGCTGGTCATTGGTGCATCCACCGGTTACGGTCTGGCCTCGCGCATCAATGCCGCTTTCGGCAGCGGTGCGGCCACCATCGGCGTATTTTTCGAGAAGCCTGGCAGCGAAGGCAAAACCGGTTCCGCCGGTTGGTACAACTCCGCCGGTTTCGACAAGGCAGCTAAAGAAGAAGGCCTGTACGCGAAAAGCATCAACGGCGACGCATTCTCCAACGAGTGCCGTCAGACCGTGATCGATCTGATCAAAAAAGATCTGGGTCAGGTTGACCTGGTGGTTTACTCGCTGGCTTCGCCGGTGCGTAAGATGCCGGAAACCGGCGAAGTGGTACGTTCCGCACTGAAGCCGATCGGCGAGCCGTACAAATCCGTCGCGCTGGACACCAACAAAGACGTGCTGGTTGAAGCCGTGGTCGAGCCGGCCAACGAGCAAGAAATCGCCGACACCGTGAAGGTGATGGGCGGCCAGGACTGGCAGCTGTGGATGGACGCGCTGGACGAAGCGGGCGTGCTGGCGGATAACGCGCAGTCTGTCGCTTACTCCTACATCGGTACCGATCTGACCTGGCCAATCTACTGGCACGGTACGCTGGGCAAGGCGAAAGAAGATCTGGATCGCGCGGCGCACGCCATCAACCAGAAACTGCAGGCCAAAGGCGGCGCGGCTTACGTTGCGGTGCTCAAGTCGGTGGTGACTCAGGCTTCCTCCGCCATTCCGGTGATGCCGCTGTATATCTCCATCGTGTTCAAGATCATGAAGGAGCAGGGCATTCACGAAGGCTGCATCGAGCAGATCCAGCGTCTGTTCGCCACCAAGCTGTACAGCGGCGCTGCGCCGGACACCGACGAGAAACACCGTCTGCGTCTGGATGACTGGGAACTGCGCGACGCCGTGCAGGAAACCTGCCGTGAAATCTGGCAGCAGCTGAACGACAGCAACATCAACGAACTGACCGATTACCAGGGCTACAAGGCGGAATTCCTGCGCCTGTTCGGCTTTGGTCTGCAGGGCGTTGACTACGACGCCGATCTGAGCGGCGAAGCCAACTTCGATGTGATCGAGCTGGTCTAAGCGCGTCGAGCGGTCAAACAAGGTCGGGTTAGCCCGGCCTTTTTTATTGCCTGCGAATTATCGGGTGGCTAAGCGAAAATGTTTATTTTGGGTTAACAGACGAACCTGGTGATTAACATCGGCAGTCGGATGGTGAAATAACGGCGGTTATTAAACTAAAGAAAGTCATTTTTTTATTTACCCTTGCTGCCGGCTGCGGGTATTTTATTTCCTTTAAGGAGAAAACGATGACATGGCGTTTTTGGGCACCGGTACCGTTATTGTTGTTGAGCGCTTGCAGCGCGATTCAGCCGACGTCGACGTCCCCAGACTGGTCTCAGCCGCAGCCTGCCACGCGAGAGCAGCGGCAGCGCATCATGGCGGGTGAGTCCGCCTCCTCGGTATTGCACGAAGGAAATGTCGGCATTGGCGGCACCTTCGATGGGTCAAAAATATTCGATCGTTAAGCCGCTAAATATATTCAGCCAAATTAATGTGCGCATTCTGCCGATATTGTCGGAGGGTTTACCTTTCCTGCGTTATTCTGCCGTGGCCTGACTATTCATTGCGTTAGCAGACAATTCGTTTTCCTTATAGGGAACCGCCGGTTTATTTCGGTGTAATCAAAGGAGTTGCCCATGGCGAAGGACATGGCCGCGATCTTTCTCTTGCTGTTGCTGCCGTTAAGCCAAAGCGCCGGCGCGGCGCGCTACGACAGGCAATGTGAAGGCGTGTCGCCGGTGCTGTTTCAAAAGCGGCTGAAAGCGCTGGCGCAGGATCTGCGGCAGGAAATGAGCGAGGAAGCGCCGCCGGCAGAGCGCGATGCGGAAGAGCTGGCGCGGCTGGCGGAGTGCGGTATCGAGCCCGGCAAAGCGCCCGTCACCGGCGGGCAGCGCGCGCCCCGTTCAGAGGAAAAGTCGGCGGCATCGCCGAACGGTTGCTGAGCCGGCGTGCGCACAGAGTAAAACGATGTAAAAGGAGTCATTGATGAAAAGGATAGTGTTGGCCGGCGCGGCCTTGTGTTGCACCAGCTTCGCGCAGGCGCGGGTAGATTTGGAATACCATGCTGCGGCGCCGAAGGACAGCAAGGTCACCGAGGAGTACCAGAAAAAGCGCGAAGCATTGCGCCACAAGGTGTGGAATGTCGATAACCTGACGCTGGCCAACGAGCAGGCGATTGCATGGGAACAGCAGCGCGAGGCGGCAGAGACCGCCGAGCGGCAGCAGCGGAACCTGGAGCAGCAGCAGAAAAAGCAGCGCTGCCTGCGGAGACACTCGAAAGATCCTCATCCCGAGGCGAAGTGTTACATGCACAGCTTCTAACATTAACCGTCCGGGCGCCATCAGCGCCCGGCGTCGTTTAGGCCGGGCGGCAATGCTCTTTCAGCATGGCGATCGCGTCCGGTTTCAGCTGATACAGATAGACCGGGCGGCCGGTGGCGCCGTACAGAATACGGGTGCCGAGAATGCCGCTCTCCGCCAGATAGATGAGGTACTTGCGGCAGGATACCCGCGAAATGCCGATGGCGTTGGCCAGGTTGTCGGTGGAGAATTCGCTGTCGTGCTGCTGTTCGATCCACTCGCACACCGTGCTCAGGGTGATGCTGGTCAGCCCCTTCGGCAGCTTTTTGCTCTCCTGGCCGCCGGGCTGGCGGCGCAGCAGGCTGTCGACGTCGGCCTGCGAAAACTCGCGCTGCGCCAAGAGTTGCGACTGCTGCCGGTAGTGGCTCAGCGCCTCCTTGAAGCGGCTGAACTGGAACGGTTTGATCAGATAATCCACCACGCCGTAGTGCAGCGCCTTTTGCACCGTGTTCACGTCGCTGGCGGAGGAGATGATGATCACATCCGTCTTCTCGCCCAGCTCGCGCAGGCCGGGCAGCAGATCCAGCCCGTTCTCCTGCTGCATGTAGATATCCAGCAACACCAGATCGATGCTGACGCTGGTGTCGGCCAGCAGGGCACGCGCCTGGCTCAGAGTGGCGACCGTCGCCTGGCAGTGAAAACCGCCGACCTGGCTCAGGTAGTATTTGTTCAGCTCCGCCACCATCGGGTCGTCGTCGACAATCAGTACGTTAATCATGGGCTCTGCTCTTGGCCTGATAGGGAAGGTGCACGAAAAATTGGGTCAGCTCATCCGGTTCGGATTCGAAATCGATGCTGCCCCCCAGCTTCTCCAGATGGCTGCGGATCAGCGCCAGGCCGATGCCGCGTCCCGTTCCCTTGGTGGAAAATCCGTGTTCGAAGATGCGTGCGCCGATCGCCGGATCGATGCCGGGGCCGTCGTCGCTAACGATACAGTGTAATTGATCGTCGTGGTGATGGAAGCTCAGGCCGATCTCGTGCCCCTCAACGCCGTCGATGGCGTCGATGGCGTTTTCGATCAGGTTGCCGAGCACGCTGATCAGCACGTGCGTGGTTTCCGCGTCGTCGGTTTCCGGCAGCAGGCTGGTTTCCTCGATGGTCAGCTCAACGCCGGCTTCGTGGGCGCGGCTGATCTTGCCGATGAAGAAGCCCGCCACTTCCGGCGAGTGGATCTTGCGCAGCAGCGCACCGATCTCTTCCTGGTAGTTGCTCGCGGTGTTGATGATGTAGTTTTCCAACTGCTGGTAGGCCTTCATATGCAGCATGCCGAGTATCACGTGCAGCTTGTTCATAAATTCGTGCGACTGCACCCGCAGCGCGTCAGCGTAGTGCGCCATGCCACTCAGGCGCTGCAGCAGGCGGCTGACCTCAGTCTTGTCGCGGAAGGTGGCGATGGCGCCGGTCACCTGGCCGTTGACGATCACCGGCACGGTATTGGTCAGCAGTTCGCTGCCGTTGAAGCTGATCTGCCGATCGCGCAGCGGTTCGCCGCTGGCCAGCACCTCCGCCAGATGCAGCTGCGCCGGCCAATGCTTGCTGGCGGCTTCCAGCAGCAGGTTTTCCACCGGGCCGCTCTGGCGCAGCAGGCGCTTGGCCTCGTCGTTGACGATGGTGATGCGGGATTCATTATCGACCGCGATCACACCTTCTTTAATCGATTGCAGCATGGCGTTGCGCTGTTCGAACAGGTTGGAGATTTCGTAAGGCTCGAAACCCAGCATGATGCGTTTGAGCGCGGAGACCAGGAAGAAGGTGCCCAGGCTGCCGACCAGGGCGGCGAAGGCAATGGTCCAATAGATGATCCAGCGGCTTTCCGCCACCACCCGCTGCACGGTGTCCAGCGCGATGCCGAGCGCCACCACGCCGATTTGCTGTTTCTGCGCGTCATACACCGGCACGAACACCCGCAGCGCCGGGGCCAGCGTGCCGCGGTTGATGGCGCTGTTGACGTTGCCTTGCAGCGCGGGCGCCAGATCGTCGCCGATAAAATGTTTGCCGATCAGCCAGGGTTTGGGGTGCGAATAGCGGATGCCCTGCATATCCACCACCACCACGAACAGCAGCTCGTTTTGATGGCGCACCTGCTCGGCGAAGCGCTGAATGGCGCCGCTTTGGTCGCGCCGCTGCAGGCCGTCGACCACGGTGCTGGAGAGTGCCAGCGTATTGGCGACGGCGATGGCTTTTTGCTGCAGCTGATCTTGCCCCTCGCGGCTCATCTGCACGAAAAACAGCGCGAACACCACCAGCAGCACCGAAGCGATGATGGCGGACACCATCAGCGTGATGGAGGTGCTCAGCTTGAGCGGCACCCGTTGTTTTGGCATGGCGGTTCTCCGAATGGCGATATCACGGCGTATTCTAGCGAGGAATGAGGCAAGCTGCAGTTACCGGCAGCAGGTTATAGCATGCTGCCGGGGGAGCAAGGGGTTATTTTAGTTACAAAAGCGGGTCACTGCTGGTGGTAGATCTCCAGCGCCTGTTGGCCGCTGGCGCCCTGATGGATGATTGCCATCAACGCGCGCACTACCTGCGACGGATTGCTGTGTTGATAGACGTTGCGGCCGTAGACCATGCCGGAGGCACCCTGGGCCATCAGCGCGGCGGATTTCTCCAGCACCGGCCCCAGTTCCCCCTTGCCGCCGCCGCGCACCAGCGTCGGGCAGCGCGCCGCTTCCACCACGCGGTGGAAGTCTTCCACCCGTTCGGTCGGGTCGGCCTTGATGATGTCGGCGCCCAGTTCGCGCGCCAGCCGCACCAGCGGCACGATCTTCTCCACGTCCCCCAGCGAACCGTAGGCGGCGCCCTGGCCGGCCGGGGCCATCACCAGCGGTTCGATCATCAGCGGCATGGCGTATTGGTCGCAGGCGTGGCGCAGGCGGCCGATGTTCTCCACGCACTGGCGGAAAATGCCGGGCTCATCCGGGATCATATACAGATTGACCACCACCGCGGCGGCGTCCATTTGCAGCGCTGCGAGGATCGGCGCCTCCGGGTTGTGCAGCACCGCCCACATTTCGCGGTGGCGCGCGGCGTTATAGGCGTTGCCGACGTCGGTACGCATCACCAGCGCCGGTTTTTCGCGCTGCGGCGCGCGCTGCAGCAGATCCGCCTGGCCGTAGTTGACCTGAATGGCGTCTGGGCGCGCGGCGATCAGGTTGCCCATCACCCGTTCGATATCTTCCAGACCGATTAAGAAATCCGGTTCGTTGGCGATGCCGTGATCGATCGCCACGTCCAGGCACTTGCCGTTGTTGAACAGGCGGTTCATCCGCACCTTACTGCTGAGCTGCATGTCAGGTCCTCCTGAGATAGGGATATGTCCATTATTGCCGAGTAAGGATGGTCGGGAAACGCGGAAACCGCAAACTGCGTGGCCGCTCGCAGTTTTTGCCGGCGCACGAAAGGGGAACGCTCGCCGGCGGCTTTCATTTCATTTGTTAGATCCGTGTCATGTTTTTGTTAATAAGCCATTCCAAAATGCATGTTTCGCTTGTTTGGGTTAAAAAGTTTCAATAATCTAAATTATGAAATAAACATTTAATAAAACGGTGAGGACGCCGTTTTCTGTGCCAGGGGTTTATTTCAATTGTTTGTTTTTAATCTGTTTTGAGATATCGATCACCATTTTTTCTACGGCCTTAATACGGCGATTACACGGTAAATTCGCCGTATCAAAGGGATAACACCGACCGTAATGTTGTTTGAATGTAAAAAATATTTTTCATTAGCTGTCAACCAACAGACCTCTTCATTCTAACGATTAAAGGGTAACGAACATGAAGCTGAAGAAACTGATCGCCGCCTCGGTACTGATGTGTATGCTGCCGGCCAGCGTGTTGGCGAAAGACATCAAGATCGGCGTTTCCATGGCTTACTTCGATGACAACTTCCTCACCATTCTGCGCCAGTCGATGCAAAACAAAATGAAGGCCGACGGCAACGTCAGCGGCCAGTTCGAAGACGCCAAGGGCGACATCGCGCAGCAAATTCAACAAATCGAAAACTTCGTCAGCCAGGGTGTCGACGCCATCATCCTGAATCCGGTGGATACCCAGGGCGTCAAGCCGATGATTAAGCTGGCCGAGAAGGCCAAGATCCCGCTGGTGTTCGTCAACCGCAAGCCGGAAGTGGCGCTGCCGGCCGGCATGGCCTACGTCGGCTCCGACTCCAAGCTGGCCGGCAAGCTGCAGATGGAGGCGCTGGCCAAGCTGATGAACGGCAAGGGCAACGTAATGATCCTGATGGGCGAGCTGTCGAGTGAAGCCACGCGCGACCGCACCCGCGGTGTGGAAGAGGTGGCGGCCAACTATCCCGGCATCAAAATAGTCGACAAGCAAACCGCCAAGTTCTTCCGCAAAGAGGCGGTGGACGTTACCACCGACTGGATTTTGTCCGGCCAGCAGATCGACGCCATCGCCTCCAACAACGACGAAATGGCCATCGGCGCTATTTTGGCGCTGAAGCAGGCCAAGAAATCCGGCGTGCTGGTGGCCGGCGTTGACGGCACGCCGGACGCGCTGGAGTTCATCAAGAAGGGCGATCTGGCGCTGAGCGTATTCCAGGACGCCAAAGGCCAGGGCGAAGGCGCGGTGCAGACCGCCGTTCAACTGGTGAAAGGCGAGAAAGTGGAGAGCAACGTGCTGATCCCTTACCAACTGATCACCCAGGCCAATTACCAGCAATTCGCCGATAAAAACAAGAAATAAGCCGTGAAGCCCGCCGCGGGCGCCGGTGTGGGGCGAGCGCGGCGGAAAACGTGGGTCAGTGCGGAGGTAAGCGGTATGTACCCTTATGTTCTTGAGGCCGAAGGCATCAGCAAGCAGTTCCCCGGTGTCAAAGCGCTGGATAAGGTCTCGATTAAAATCAAACCCGGCAGCGTGCACGCGCTGATGGGGGAAAACGGCGCGGGCAAATCGACGCTGATGAAATGCCTGATCGGCATCTACCACCCGGACGAAGGCTCGATCAAAATCAAAGGCCGGCCGGTCACCTTCAGCGACACGCTGCAGGCGCTGCATTCGGGCATTTCCATGATCCACCAGGAGCTGAACCTGGTGCCCTACATGACGGTGGCGGAAAACATCTGGCTGGGGCGCGAGCCGGCGCGGCTGGGGTTCGTTAACCACGAACAGCTGAACGAACAGACCCGCGAACTGCTGGCGCGGCTGAACATCAAACTGCAGCCGGAGACGCTGGTGGGTGAGCTGAGCATCGCCAACCAACAGATGGTGGAGATCGCCAAGGCGGTATCCTACAACGCCGACGTGCTGATCATGGATGAACCGACCTCGGCGCTGACCGAAGGCGAAGTGGTGCACCTGTTCGCCATCATTCGCGAGCTGCGCGAGCAGGGCAAAGGCATCATCTATATCAGCCACAAGATGGATGAGATCTTCGCCATCACCGACGAAGTGAGCATTTTCCGCGACGGCACCTTCATCGCCTGCGACAAAACCGAAAACCTGACCAAACAGTCGCTGATCACCATGATGGTGGGGCGCGAACTGACGCAGATGTTCCCCAAATTCAACAACAATATCGGCGAGGAAGTGCTGCGGGTGGCGGGGTTGCGCCGCAGCGGCTGGTTCCACGACGTGTCATTCAGCGTCAAGCGCGGCGAGATCCTCGGCGTCGCCGGGCTGGTGGGCGCCGGGCGCAGTGAAGTGATGGAAAGCCTGTTCGGCATGCACCCGGCGGACGGCGGCGAGATCTTTATCGAAGGCCAGGCGGTGAAGGTGGATTCCCCGGCGAAGGCGATCGAAAGCGGGTTGGCGTTTCTCACCGAAGACCGCAAGAAATCCGGTCTGTTTCTGGTGTTGTCGGTGGTCGAGAACATGAGCATCGTCAACCTGTCGGAATACATCGGCAAGAACGGTTTCGTCAGCCACGTGCAGATGGCCAAAGACTGCATGGATCAGATTAAAAAGCTCAACATCAAAACGCCGACTATGGATCAGATCATCAATAACCTCAGCGGCGGCAACCAGCAGAAGGTCTTGATCGCGCGCTGGCTGCTGGCGCAGCCGAAAATCCTGATCCTCGACGAACCGACGCGCGGCATCGACGTGGGGGCGAAAGCGGAAATCTACCGCCTGATCAGCGAGCTGGCCAACCGCGGCGTCGCCATCATTCTGGTCTCCTCCGAGCTGCCGGAGATCCTCGGCATGAGCGATCGGGTGATGGTGATGCACGGCGGCCGCATCACCGGCATTTTGGACAAAGACGACGCGGACCAGGAGAAGATCCTGGCGCTGGCCTCAGAATAACGAAGGGTGAACACCATGAGTAACGTAAAGATTGAGAAGCCGCTCTCCGCCGATTCAACGGGCAAGGGAACGCTGTTCTCCGGGCTGAGCGGCAAAATGCCGAAGGATACCGGCATCTTCATCGTGATGATCGGCATCGCGCTGATCTTCGAAATCCTCGGCTGGTACATGCGCGATCAGTCATTCCTGCTGAACCCGAACCGCCTGCTGCTGATCGTGCTGCAGGTGGCGATCATCGGCATCATCGCGGTGGGCGTCACCCAGGTGATCATCACCACCGGCATCGATCTCTCCTCCGGCTCGCTGATTGCGCTGACTGCGGTAGTGGCGGCCAGCCTGGCGCAGACCTCGGACAGCATCTCGCCGATGTATCCGGGGCTGCTCGATCTGCCGGCGGCGATCCCGATCGGCGCGGGGATCGGGGTGGGCATCGTCTGCGGCTTTATCAACGGCTTCCTGATCACCCGCACCGGCATTCCGCCGTTTATCGCTACGCTGGGGATGATGGTGTCGGCGCGCGGCCTGGCGCAGTACTACACCAAGGGCAACCCGGTCAGCTTCCTGTCGGACGGCTTCACGTCAATCGGCCAGGGCGCGATGCCGGTGATCATCTTCCTGGTGATTGCGGTGATCTTCCATATCGCACTCAAGCACACCCGCTACGGCAAATACATCTACGCCATCGGCGGCAACATGACCTCGGCGCGGGTTTCCGGCATCAACGTCAATAAGTACCTGGTGACGGTTTACACCATCGCCGGCGGCCTGGCGGGGTTGGCGGGCGTGGTGCTGGCGGCGCGCGTCAGCAGCGGCCAGTCGAGCATGGGGATGTCCTACGAGCTGGACGCCATCGCCGCGGCGGTGATCGGCGGCAGCAGCCTGATGGGCGGCGTCGGGCGCATCACCGGCACGCTGATCGGCGCGGTGATCCTCGGCCTGATCAAAAGCGGCTTCACCTTTATCGGCGTCGATTCTTACATTCAGGACATCATCAAAGGCGTGATTATCGTCGCCGCCGTGTCGATCGACATGCGGCGCAACCGTAAAAAACACTGATTGCCGTGAATTGCCGCCGGCGCCAGGGTTGGCCGGCGGCGTTTTTTTACCGGGGGACACATCATGAATTACCTGAAAGGGTTGTGGCTGGCGGTGGCGCTGTGCGCGTCTACCCCGGCATGGGCGCAAACCATCGGCGTGTCGATGGCCTATTTCGACCAGAACTTCCTCACCATCATCCGCCAGGCGATCGACAAGGAGGCCAAGGCGCGCGGCATCACCGTGCAGTTTGAGGATGCGCGCGGCGACGTCGGCCGCCAGACCGATCAGGTGCAGAGCTTTATCAGCGCCGGGGTGGACGCGATTATCGTCGATCCGGTCAACTCGGCCAGCACGCCGGTGATGACCAAAATGGTGCAGGCCGCCGGCGTGCCGCTGGTGTACGTGAACCGCACGCCGGGCGACGCCAAACTGCCGCAGGGCGTGGTGTTCGTCGGCTCCGACGAGCGGGAATCCGGCACGCTGCAGATGGAAGAGCTGGCACGGCTGGCCGGCTATCAGGGCAACGTGGCGGTGATGATCGGCAACCTGACCGACGCCGGCGCGCTGCAGCGCACCAAAGACGTGGAGCAGGTGGTGAGCAAGTACCCGAAAATGAAGGTGGTGCAGAAGCAGAGCGCCAACTATTCACGCAGTGAAGGCATGGATCTGATGATGAACTGGCTGACCAACGGCGAAGCGATCGACATCGTCACCGCCAACAACGACGAGATGGCGATCGGCGCAATCATGGCGCTGCAGCAGGCGGGCAAGGCGGACAAGAAAGTGCTGATCGGCGGCATCGACGCTACGCCGGACGGCCTCAAGGCGCTGGCCTCCGGCAAGATGCAGGTCACGGTGTTCCAGGACGCGGTCGGCCAGGGCAAGGCCTCGGTCGATGTGGCGCAGCGTATGATCAACGGTGAAAAGCTCGAGCCGTATTACTGGATCCCGTTCGAGCTGGTGACACCGGCCACGATGCAGAAGTATGCGGCCAGGCCGTGAGTTAACCGTCAGATCCGCGTTGTCGGGGCGCTGCTTGCAGCGCCTTTTTTATTGGCGTCAGTTAGATGTCCGCTTGCGGCCAGCGTGGCGCCGAATCTTGCCTCACACTGAGGATCTTTAAACCGCGTGAGGATGAGCGATGAACGCATTAAACGGCAAGGTGGCGGTGATCGGCGGCGCCAGTTCGGGGATAGGCAAAGCAGCGGCGCTGCTGTTCGCCCGCCAGGGAGCTGCGCTGGTGTTGGGCGCGCGGCGCGAGCGGCTGTTGGCGGAGCTGGTGGAAGACATTCGGCGCGAGGGCGGCCGGGCGCTTGCGGTGGCGGGCGACGTCCGTGACGAAGCCTTCGCCGAACGGCTGACGGCGACGGCGGTCGATGAGTTCGGCGGGCTGGATATCGCCTTCAACAATGCCGGCACGCTGGGGCCGCTGGGACCGTCGCTGGCGTTGAGTGCCTCAGCGTGGCGCGACGTGTTGGAAACCAACCTGTCCAGCGCCTACTACGGCGCCAAATATCAAATCCCCGCCATGCTGGCGCGCGGCGCGGGCTCGGTGATTTTCACCTCCACCTTCGTCGGCCACACCGCGGCGTTTCCCGGTACGGCGGCCTATGCGGCCGGCAAGTCGGGGCTGATCGGCCTGACGCAGGCGCTGGCGGTGGAGTTCGGCGGGCGCGGCATTCGGGTGAACGCGCTGCTGCCGGGCGGCACCGATACGGCGATGGGCCGGCAGATGAGCAATACCCCGGAAGCCTTGGCACAGGTGGCCGACCTGCACGCGCTGAAGCGGCTGGCGATGCCGGAGGAGATCGCGCAGGCGGCGCTGTATTTGGCGACTGACGCTTCCTCATTCGTCACCGGCACCGCGATGCTGGTGGACGGCGGCGTATCCATCCAGCGCGGCTGAGGTTGCCATCGCCCGTGGCCGGGCGCCACGGGCATGCGGGGGAGGGTTACCAGCCTTTAACGGCGTCGCCCTTGTAGATGTCGGCGGCGCTGGCCGCCACTTCGTCGGTCTGATAGGCCTTGACCAGATCCTTCACTTTCTCGCTGTCTTTGTTGTCGATGCGGCTGGCGAAGATGTTGACGTACGGCGAGTTTTTGTCTTCGACAAACAGCCCGTCCTTGGCCGGCGACAGGCCGATCTGGCTGGAATAGTTGGTGTTGATGATCGCCAGCGTCACCTGTTGGTCGTCCAATGCGCGCGGCAGCTGCGGCGCTTCAATCTCGACGATCTTCAGCTTTTTCGGGTTGCCGACGATGTCCAGCGCGGTCGGCAGCAGGCCGACGCCGTCTTTCAGGGTGATCAGCCCCTGTTTTTGCAACAGCAGCAGCGAGCGGCCCAAGTTGGTCGGATCGTTCGGCACCGCCACCTGCGCGCCGTCCGGCAGCTGGCTGAGTGCGGTTATCTTCTTCGAATAGCCGGCGATCGGGTAGACGAAGGTGTTGCCTACCGCCGCCAGTTTGTAGCCGCGCTCCTGCATCTGTTTGTCCAGATACGGCTTGTGCTGGAAGGCGTTGATGTCCAGATCGCCGTTGTTCAGCGCTTCGTTCGGCAGCACGTAGTCGTTGAAGGTCACCACCTCCACGTCCAGATCGTATTTCTGCTTGGCGACCTTCTGCACCACTGCCCACAGCGACTGATCGATGCCGGCGCTGATGCCGACCTTGATGTGGTGATCGTCCTGTGCGGTTGGGCCGCAGGCGGTCAGCAGCAGCGTGCCGGCGGCGGCCAGCGCCAGGGTGAGGTTTTTCAGCGTAAATGTCATTTTCCCAGGGTCCTTGTCAACATTGCCTGCTAATTTTGGCGGGCAGAATAGTGGCAGTGACTGTAGGTAATCGCTGGGCTAAAACAAAATACTGATTCACTATGACTCATAGCGATTAGCTATGAGCGGCCGCCGCCTGGCGCGATGCGGATTGTTTTGACGGCGAATCGGCGGGCTTATTATGATAGCCGTTGGCCCGCGAGGGCAGACTGGGTACTGAAACGAAGGAAAAGACAATGCGATTGAACACTTGGAGCAAGGCGCTGCTGCCGCTGGTGGTGTTGGCCTGCGTCTCGGCGACTCAGGTTCGGGCGGCGGAGAGCGATACCGGGCCGATCCCCAAACAGCTGCTGGGCAACTGGCGCGTCAGTAAAATTGTGCCGACCCAGACCACCGGCTGCTGGGATCAACAGCAGGCGCAGAGCCTGATCGGCGGCAAAATCAGCTACAAAGCGGATGCGTTCAGCTGGAACGGCACGGCGCTGAAAAGCGAAGGGGCTACCGTCAGCACCGTAGAAGCGCAGGAGTTTGTCGAGGACAATTCCGGCAGCAGCTCCTACATCGATTTCCCGATGCTGGGCATCAGCACGCCGTCGGTCGAACGCGTGGCCATTCAGCACGCGGATACCGCCATCAAAGGCATCACCGATCAGGGCACCGATGGGGTGCCCGGCGATAACGTGCTGGTGAAAGACGCCAATACGCTGATCCTGTCGCTGTGCAACGTCTGGTTTGAGGCGCAGCGCGAGAAGTAATTTTGCCTTCAGCCCCGGCAACGGGGCTTTCCCACCGCTTTGCCACCCGTCATACGTGCGATTTCTGAACTAAAATTAACCATAACGATATGACCCCGGCGTGATATCGGAGCCTCGGCTCTACCGAGTCCATGACAGGAGGCGCTATGTGTTACCACCATATTGTCATCGCCACCGATCTGAGCGATGACGGCAAACGGCTGGTCGAAAAGGGGGCCCTGCTGGCGGAGGCGCTGCAGGCCAAACTCTCGCTGATCTATGTGGACGTTCACTACGACACCTACCACGCGGCGATCGGCTTTTCGGAGCGCAGCGATAACGGCGTGCCGTTCGAAGAGAAGATCCGCAAAGAGCTGGAGCCCACCACGCAAAACGTCAATTACCCGATCGCGGAAGTGATTATCGGGCGCGGCGGCTTCGTCGATGAACTGCGTACGGCAGTCGTGGATAAGAACATCGATCTGCTGGTGTTCGGCCATCACCACGATCTGTGGAGCAACCTGTTTTCTTCCACCCGCAATGCTATCAACCAGCTGAATATCGACGTGCTGGTGATCCCGATCCGTTCATAAACGCGGGCCACCGCCGGGCAACGATGGCGGTGGCCGCTGCGGCTTATTGCGTGAAGAAGTCGTTATACAGCATGTACAGGTGCGCCGCGCTCCAGGAGAAGTTCGGCGCGCCTTGCTGCTTGCCGGTGAGCGGGTTGTAGTTCTCGCGGATCGGCCCGTCGGCGACCAGGCCGTCGGCGTGGCGGAAGAAGGCCTGCGCCATCGCCACCGCATCGTCGCGATAGCCGTAGCGCTCCATGCCCTTGAGGCCGAAATACAGCTGATCGACCCACACGCGGCCGCGCCAGTAGATGTCCGCACCGAACGCCGGATTGGTCAGCGCCGCGGTGCCGAGCGGCACGTAGGTATTGAACTCGCGCGGATCCTTCATCACCCTGACCACCGCATCGGCGTGCGGCTGGCTGGCGGCGCCGTTGAACAGCGGCGACCAGCCTTCCGGCCCTTTGCCGCGTTCGACGATTGGTTTGCCGGCGCAGCCGTTGGCCAACGGCCGGCTTTCGATGCGGGTGTCATAGAAGAAGCCGCTTTGCTTGTCGAACATGCAGGTGTTGATGTAGGCCGCCAGCCGGTCGGCTTTGGCGCGGAAGGCGGCGGCTTCGGCGCCGCGGCCCAGAATATCGGCCATCTCCGCCAGGTAGCGGTTGTCGCTGTACATATAGCTGGCCTGATCCACCGACTCCTGCAGCAACGAATAGCCGAGCAGCGTGCCGTCCGGCGCACGGTTTTCGGCGAATTGAACCTGCCAGTCTTCGCGTTTGCCGCCCTGTGCCACGTAGCGCGCCAATTGATCCGGATCGATAAAGCCGAATACCGCCGCATCGTCGCGGCCCGACTCCCAGGAGGCGGCGGTCTGCGCCGGGATCTCGATGCTGTCGTACTGCCCCTCGCGCACGATGCGATCGTAATTGTCGAGGCCGGCCAGCGTTTGCTCGCGCTGCCCGCGTTTGACGGTAAACAACATGCGCCCGTCGGGGGTATTGTGCGCTTTGTCACGGGTGGCGCCGTACTCCGGCACGCCGTTGCCGTTGTGATCGCGGTTGCGCAGCCACCAGTCATGGTAGGCCACCAGCTTCGGGTACATCTCCGCCAGCCAGCCCTTATCGTCGGTGACGCGATACACCTCCATCACCGCCCAGGCCGCCAGGCTCGGCTTGGTGTTGCGCTCGTTCCAGTTGCCGCCGTCGCCGCCGCGCTCCGGGCTGGGGTTGTAGGCGATAAGGTCGGGCAGAAAACCGGCGTCCCACGGGCGCAGGGCGTCGCCCGGCCGGATCTGGAAGGCGAACACTGCGCGAATGTTGTCCTTGGCCACGTCCGGGTTGAAGTGCGCCATGGCGTAGGCCTGTTTCCAGGTGTCCCACGGCCAGGTTTGGTTGCCGGAGAACCAGCGCCCGGTCACCGACGGGGTGACCGAGTCGAACTTCATCGCCCCGGCTGCGCCGCGCCAGTTGCCGTTCAGCGTTTCCATCGCTTTGACCGCCACGCGGGTTTGTTCCGGCGTGGCGTGCGGGTTGCTGAGCCCAGTGGCGAGATAGCGTTCCCAGCGCTGGGCCGACGCGGCCATATAGCGCTGCGGGTGAGCGAGGATATCGGCGATAGCGCGCTGTTCGCGCTGCGCTTCTTCGACGGTGAGCAGGTGCGAGTAGGTGGTGTACAGGGTGGTGGAACCGGCGATGCGCGCCGTGGCGCGGAAGCGGTGGCCGTCGACCGTGGTGCGCTGCGGCAGTGATTTGTGGATCTGATACTCGGACTGGCCGGAGGTCATCAGCTGCGACGGCGCGCGCACCTTGCCGAAGGTGACGCGCAGGCCGTCAGCCGTCGGCACAATGCGGCGCGTGTAGTCCGGAAACGCCTGCTCGAGGGTCGCCGGCGGCTGCGGTTTTTGCTCTTTGGCCGCGTAGCGCTCCAGCAATTCACCGTCCCACACCAGCTCCAGCGGCGTGTCGGTCAGGATTTGGGTTTCCAGCAGCGAGGTGCGCGCAGCGGCGAAGCGCAGCGTCAGGTTGACGGTCACGCCTGGCGCGCTGAGCCGCTGCACCAGGGCGCCGGGCAGGCTGTAGGCCGTCATGGTGAAATGCACCGGTTTACCGTCTCGATAGACGCTGAGCCGATCGAAATTGTTGGCCATAAAGTTGATGTACTCTTCGGTCAGCAGCGCCGGGCCGGGGAAACCGCCCATGCCTTCCGGCCCGCTCGGCAACAGGTGGCCGTGCCAGGCGCCGAGATCGAAGAACGGATTGAAGCGCTGGTGATCGTCGAAATCGTAATCGAGCATAAAGTGCGGCGCGCCGCGGCGGTCGATGACGTTTTTATAGCGCTCCACCAACGGGGCGTCGGCGTCGGGCGTTTTCGGCGCACAGCCCGTCAGCGCCAACGCGAGGGTGAGGGCAGTGGCCAGCGGTGTCAGGGGAGTCATATTCATCGTAGAAGCCTCAACGGTTACCAATAGAAATATTGCATCAGAAACACCGAGTTGCTGGCGCCGGTGCTGTCGTTGCGCATGAAGAATTTGCTGTCCAGCGCGGTGGCCAGTTTGCCGCCGGCGTATTCGTACCAGACGCCGAACTGGGCGTATGAGGTGGCGGTATCCGCCGCGCGATCAAACCGGTGGCGGGCGTAGCTGTAGGCGGTGGAGAGATACAGCCCTTTGGCGGTTTCCGTCATCGCGCTGAGCATCAGGCCCGATTCGCTGCCGGGATGGCCGCCGCTGTCGCCTTTGCCGGTGTGGTGCCAGACGCGGCCGGCCAGGTGCTTGCCGCGCAGCCCCAACAGAAACAGCTCCCCCAGGCCGTCGGTCACTTCCAGGCCGTTCAGCAGCGTCAGATTGTCCTGCAGGTCGTACTGGGTGTAGCCGTTGACCATCGCCCGATAGGTATACTTGTCGGAATAGCGGTCGTATTTACCGAAGTGCAGCAGCGCCTTGCTCTCGTCGATGCGGCTTTCCGGCGCCGCCGTCACGCTGTAGCGAAAGCGCCCGGTCAGGTTTTGCAGCTTGGCGGCGTAGCTGAGATCGCGGGTATTGGGGATCATGTAGCCATACTCCGGCGTGAAGTCGCCCCACCATTGCAGATCGTCGAGCGACGAATCGTTGCGTACGCTGAGCATCATCTCGGTGCCGTCGTCGGTGCGGTAACCGCCGTAAAAGCGGTTCAACCCACCCTCGAAGCCGCCCCAGCTGTGGCCCGGCGTCCAGGCGTGGCCCTGGCTGTCCGCCTGCACAGTCCAGCCTTCGCCGTAAATCAGCCCGAACCAGTGGCCCCGCTTGATCTCCAGGCCACCTTCGATATAGGTGCCGTCGCTGTATTGATGCTGATGTTCGCCGTTAAAATAGACGCTGCCGCCGATGCCGAGCTCGCCGTAAAAACGCAGGGCGGTCGCGGCGCTATCGGGTAGCGGCGGCGGTGGGAGCTGATTGCGCTCCGCCGGGGTCACCGGTTCCTGCGCCGCCCAGGCAGGCGCGTTAACGAGCAGCAGCAAGGGCAACAGGGCGTGATGGCTTAGTGGTTTCATGGGGCATAGGCCTGATGTTGGGTGGATCGGAACGTCAGCCGAGCGGCGGCTCACGCGAGGTCGCTCCCGGATCCCTGGGAGAAGAGAAAAAGTCCGCCTTCACGGGGCGGTAAACGGCAGGTATATTAGTAAAATATTTAGTAAAAAATATGCTTTAATCAGTAAATCGTTAACTTGATCACAGCGAGTGAAATGAGTATCTTTCGCTGCAGGCGCCCGGCAACGGCTGGCATGAGCGTGCTCTGGCCCGGTCTGGCAAGGAGAGGAGGCGGGCGGCGCTGTACGCCGCGGCGCTATCCGTTTAAGCTACCGTTTTTCGTCTGTGCATTGGGACTCTATGGCCACACTGAAGGAAATTGCTGAAGCCGCTAATGTGTCCGTCGCCACCGTTTCGCGCGTGTTGAATGACGACCCCACCCTGAGCGTGAAGGCGCAAACCCGCCAGAAGATCCTGGAAGCGGCGGAGCGCCTCGAATACAAGGTTGCACCTTCCAAACGGCAAAGCGGGCAACGCCTGCATTTCGCCGCGCTGTTCACCTATACGCAGGGCGTGGAGATCAACGATCCCTATTACCTGGCGATGCGCTACGGCATCGAAACGCAGTGCGAAAAGCTGGGCGTGGCGCTGAGCGCCGGCTACGACTTCAACGGCGACAAGGCGCTGCCGGCGGCCGACGGCCTGCTGGTGATCGGCCGGCCACAGCCCGCGCTGTATGAGCAGCTCAGGCAGCAGGAAACGCCGGTCGTATTCATCGACGGCGTGGTGGAGGATGAGCGGTTCGACTGCGTCAATGTTGACCTGTACAAAATCAGCCGCAAGGTGATCGACTACTTCATCGGCCGCGGCTATCAGCGCATCGGCTTTATCGGCGGGCGCGACGATCCGGCCGGTATCGACCAGCGCGAGCAGGCGTTCGTCGAGTATGGCCGGCAGCAAAACGTGGTGCGAGCGCAGGACATTTACCACGGCGATTTCAGCAGCCAGTCGGGCTACCAGTGCGCCAAAGCGATGTTGCAGAGCAAGAATGGCTATCCGCCGGCGCTGCTGGTGGCGACCGATTCGATCGCGATCGGCGTGCTGCGCGCGCTGCACGAACACGGCATTCAGGTGCCGGGGCAGATCGCGCTGATCAGCGTCAACGACATTCCCACCGCCCGCTTTATTTTCCCCGCCTTGTCCACGGTGCGCATCCCTTCGGAAACCATGGGCGCACAGGCCGTCAACCTGCTGGTGGAGCGCCTGCGCGATGAGCGCACCGTCCCGCTGTCGATCTTCGTTCCCAGCTCGCTGCAGCTGCGCGACACCACCGTCGCCTGACCGACCCCCGCCTCGGCGGGGCGTTGCGTTGGCGCCCAAAATTAACGTCATGATAAAAAAAGGCATTTGAGATTTATTGTGATCCTGTCGTCATTTGGTAAATATCAACTGTAGTTTTTACTAAATATTTACTATCGTTTCCGCATTGCACAGGTGTCGGGAGACGTGACGTGAATAATTGGGAAAACATTGAAAAACAGTCGGAGCACCGGTTGGCGCCGCGCGCGAGCTTCTTCAGCTACGCGGACGTCGGGCAGGCGCTGAGCTTCGATCGTAACGCCAGCCGGCGCTTCCAACTGCTGAGCGGCCGCTGGCGTTTTCGCTTCTTCGAGCACCCGGCGCAGGTGCCGGCGGCGTTTTACCGGGAGCCGATGAACGACTGGGGCGATATGGCGGTGCCGGGCATGTGGCAGTTGGAAGGGCACGGCCACCTGCAGTACACCGACGAGGGCTTCCCGTTCCCGATCGACGTGCCTTACGTGCCGACCAACAACCCCACCGGCGCCTATCAACGCCCCTTTACGCTCGACGCCGGCTGGCAAGATCAGCAGGTGCTGATCAAATTCGACGGCGTGGAAACCTACTTCGAGGTGTACGTTAACGGCGACTATGTCGGCTTCAGCAAGGGCAGCCGGCTGTGCGCCGAGTTCGACATCAGCCCCTATGTGCGGCAGGGCGAGAACCTGCTGTCGGTGCGGGTGATGCAGTGGGCCGATTCCACCTACATCGAAGATCAGGACATGTGGTGGATGGCCGGCATCTTCCGCGACGTCTATCTGATCGGCCAGAGCGCCACTCACCTTCACGACCTGACGCTGGTCACCACCTTTGATGAGCGCTATTGCGACGCGCAGTTGGCGATCGATGCCGAGCTGCGCCATCTCGGTGTGCAGGCCGCCGAGGGCTGCCGCCTGCAGGCGCAGCTGTTCGACGGCAATCGCTGCGTGGCGGAGCAGTGGCGCGACGATCTGCACATCGAGCAGGCGCTGAGCTGCCGTTTCGAACTGCCGGTCAGCCGCCCGCAGCAGTGGAATGCGGAAAATCCCTATCTGTATCAGCTGTTGCTCAGCCTGTATGACGGCGCCGGCAACCTGCTGGGCGTGGTGCCGCAGCGGGTGGGTTTCCGCGAGATCGCGGTGCGCGACGGGCTGATGTACGTCAACGGGCACTACCTCAAGCTGCACGGCGTTAACCGCCACGATCACGATCACCGCAAAGGGCGCGCCGTCGATATGGCGCGGGTGGAGCGCGATATCGTGCTGATGAAGCAGCACAACATCAACTCGGTGCGCACCGCCCATTACCCCAACGATCCGCGCTTTTACGAGCTGTGCGATCTCTATGGCCTGTTCGTGATGGCGGAGACCGATCTGGAAAGCCACGGCTTCGCCAACGTCGGCGATCTGAGCCGCATCACCGACGATCCGCGCTGGGAGCAGGCCTACGTCGAGCGCATCGAGCGCCACGTGGCGGCACAGAAAAACCACCCGTCGATCATCATCTGGTCGCTGGGCAACGAGTCCGGCTACGGCTGCAACATTCGCGCCATGGCCCGGCGCTGCAAGGCGCTCGATCCGACCCGTCTGATCCACTATGAAGAAGATCGCGACGCCGAAGTGACCGACGTGATCAGCACCATGTATTCCCGCGTGGCGATGATGAACGCCTTCGGCGAATACCCGCACCCCAAACCGCGCATCCTGTGCGAGTACGCCCACGCGATGGGCAATGGCCCCGGCGGGCTGTTCGAATACCAGTCGGTGTTCAACCGCCACGCCAGTTTGCAGGGGCACTATATCTGGGAATGGTGCGATCACGGCCTGCTGAGCCACGACGAGCAGGGGCGCGAGCGCTACCAGTACGGCGGCGATTACGGCGACTACCCGAACAACTACAACTTCTGCATGGACGGCCTGATCTATCCGGACCAGCGCCCCGGCCCCGGCCTGCGGGAATACCAGCAGGTGCTGTGCCCGGTGGAGGTGACGGCGGAAGAGGGCGCGGGTGACGTGCTGCGGGTGAAAAACCGCTATTGGTTCAGCTCGCTGGCGGACATCACGCTGAAGGTCAGCGTCAAGACCGACGGCCGCCAGGTGGCAAGTTACGAATTCAAGCTGCCGCATCTGCAGCCGGGCGAGAGCGAAGACATGCATCTGCCGGTGTTGGCGCTGGGGCAGGGGGAAACGCTGATCGACGTAGCGGTGCATAAGGACAGCGCCACCCGCTACAGCGAGAGTGGCCAGCGGCTGGGGCATTACCAGCATCTGCGCCAGGCGGCGACGCGGCGACCGGCTGCACCGCTGGCCGATGCGCCGGCGCTGCAATGCCGCGAGGAAAATCATCAGCTGCTCGTCAGCGGCGGCCGGTTCCAGCTGGCGTTCTCGCTGCTGAGCGGCGAACTGCTGTCGTGGCGGGTAGACGATGAAGAAATGGTGGGGCGCGCGCCGCGCATCACCTTCTTCAAACCGATAATCGATAACCATAAACAGGAATATGAGGGGATTTGGCTGCCACAACATTTCCCCATCATGCAGCAGCACTTCCGCCGCCTCAGCCGGCAATGGCAGGGCGAAGATCTGCTGCTCGAGGTGCACAGCCTGATTGCGCCGCCGGTGTTCGACTTCGGCATGCGCTGCA
The DNA here is from genome assembly GCF_052692115.1 of Serratia sp. TSA_105.2. Lineage (NCBI taxonomy): Bacteria > Pseudomonadati > Pseudomonadota > Gammaproteobacteria > Enterobacterales > Yersiniaceae > Serratia > Serratia sp. TSA_105.2. The sequence continues at coordinate 1,081,306 of NZ_JBQZFT010000001.1, read as the reverse complement.
CCTACCGCTGGCGCATCTCCCCGCAGGGCTACGTCAGCCTGGATCTGTCCGGTGAGCCTTACGGCGATTTCCGGCAGATTATCCCGAAAATCGGTCTCGATTTCGGCATCAGTCGCCGCTTCGAGCAGGTGGAATACTACGGCCGCGGGCCGGGCGAGAACTACCGCGACAGCTGCCGGGCCAACCTCATCGGCCACTACCGGCAGCGCGCCGAGGCGCTGTTCGAACACTATCCGTTCCCGCAGGACAACGGCAACCGGCAGGACGTGCGCTGGCTGAGCCTGCAGGACGCGGCGGGCAAGGGGATCTTCATCCAGCCGCGGCGGCCGATCAATTTCAGCCTGTGGCCTTACAGCGCCGAGATGCTGCACCAGGCCCAACACATTAACGAGCTGGAGCCGAGCGACTGCCTGACGCTGAACCTGGACGACCAGATCCTCGGTCTCGGCTCCAACTCCTGGGGCTCCGAAGTGCTGGATACCCACCGGGTCTATCTGGCGCCGTTCAGCTACGGCTTCACGCTGGTGCCGTTCGACGGGCGGCAAACGCAGGGCGCCGCGCTCGCCGGTTATGACTTCGCGCCCGCTCATCATCACCCGCAGTCTGCGGAGGAAAACGCATGATCATTCTCGAATCCCTGGCGGAGTTCCAGCGCATTTATCACAGCGGCAAGAAGTGGCTGCGCTGCATGGAAGCGATCGCCAATGTCGAGCGCATCAGCCCAAACGTGTGCCATTCGATCGGCGACTCGCTGACGTATAGGCTGAGCGTCGGCGCCGGCCGCCAGCACGGCTGGCTGGAGGGCAACCGCCGTTACTTCGATGTGCACTATTACCTCGACGGGGAAGAGACCGTCGAGGTCGCCGACAAACGGGCGCTAACGACGGTGGCGCCCTATCAGGACGAAACCGACCGCGAGTTTTTCAGCGGCGAAGGCGAGAGTCGCCGGGTCGGCAAAGGCAACGTGGTGATCTTCGAAAACCACCAGGCTCACCGCTTCGCAGAAAGCGGCAAGGTAAAAAAAGTCATTTTAAAAGTGACGGTGGAAGACAGCTATTTCGTCAATAAATAGCGCGCTCGCCGATCGATAACAACAAACCGAAGTCCCCTACACCATTCGGAGAATCTCTATGGCTGCGTCGAACAGAAACACCATCGGCAAGTTTGGCCTGCTGTCGATGACGTTTGCGGCAGTGTTCAGTTTCAACAACGTGATTAACAACAATATTCAGCTCGGGGTCGCCTCGTCGCCGGTGTTCCTGGTGGCGACGATCATTTACTTCATTCCCTTTTGTCTGATCATCGCCGAATTCGTCTCGCTCAACCGCAACTCCGAGGCCGGCGTTTATGCCTGGGTGAAAAGCGCGCTCGGCGGGCGCTGGGCGTTTATCACCGCCTACACCTATTGGTTCGTAAACCTGTTCTTTTTCACCGCGCTGCTGCCGCGCGTCATTGCCTACGCTTCTTACGCGTTCCTGGGCTATGACTACGTGTTTACGCCGCTGACCACGGCGATCATCAGCATCTTCCTGTTCGCCTTCTCGACCTACATCTCCAACAGCGGCGCAAAACTGCTGGGGCCGATGACCTCGGTGACCTCGTCGCTGATGCTGCTACTGACGTTTTCCTACATCGTTCTGGCGGGCGCGGCGGTGCTGGGCGGCATCGAGCCGGCCGACCCGATCAACGTGCAGGCGATGACGCCGAACTTCAACTGGGCGTTCCTCGGCATTACCGCCTGGATCTTCCAGGCGGCGGGCGGGGCGGAGTCCGTGGCGGTGTACGTGAACGATGTGAAAGGCGGCAGCCGCGCCTTCGTGAAGGTGATCATCGTTTCCGGGCTGTTCATCGGCGTGCTGTATTCGGTGTCTTCGCTGCTGATTAACGTCTTCGTGCACCGCACCGATCTACACTTTACCGGCGGTACGGTACAGGTGTTCGAAGGCCTGTCGGCGCACTTCGGCCTGCCGACGGTGCTGATGAACCGCTTCGTCGGCATCGTTTCCTTCACCGCCATGTTTGGCTCGCTGCTGATGTGGACGGCGGCGCCGGTGAAGATTTTCTTCACCGAGATCCCGAAGGGCATTTTCGGCGAAAAAACCATTCGCCTGAACCGGCACGGCGTGCCGACGCGCGCCGCCTGGATCCAGTTTTTCATCGTTATCCCGCTGATGCTGATCCCGACGTTGGGTTCCAGCAGCGTGCAGGACTTGATGAACACGCTGATCAACATGACCGCCGCCGCCTCGATGCTGCCGCCGCTGTTCATCATGTTGGCCTACCTGAATCTGCGGCTGAAGTACGACCGGGTGGCGCGCGATTTCAAAATGGGCTCGCGCCTGCAGGGCATCGCCATCGTCAGCGTGCTGATCGCCATCTTCACCGTCGGTTTCTTCGCCTCGACGTTCCCGACCGGCGCCAGCATCATGACCATCGTGTTCTATAACGTCGGCGGGTTGGTGGTGTTCTTGGGATACGCCTGGTGGAAGTACAACCGCTACTCGAAGACCCTGAACGCCGAGGCGCGCTACCACGAAGACATGCCGCTGGCGCGCCTCGCGCTGGAAGCGCAGGAAGGGGCGCCGGCCGGGCAACCCGCGCTGACCACGCCCGCTTGCAATAAGCCGCTGTAATCTCTCCTCTATCGGCTCCGCGCTCCGGCGCGGAGTCTCGCTTGTGTAAAAAATCCACGTCTGCGTTTGCATAATACATAAGTGAATACTAATGTGTTTATATGAACGAAAATGACATCTTCAAGGCGTTGGCCGATCCGACCCGCCGCACCATCTTCGACAAACTCGCCGCCGGCAGCATGAACGCCAGCGCGCTGCGCGAAGGGCTGCCCATCAGCCAGTCGGCAATGTCGCAACACCTGGCGGTGCTGCGCAATGCCGGGCTGGTGCGCGAGGCGAAGCAGGGGCGCTGCGTCAATTATCAGGTCGACCCGGACGGGCTGACGCAGATCGCCCTGTGGTTGGCGAAGTACCGCGCCTGGTGGCCGGCGCGCATCGACGCGCTGCAAACCTTACTGAAGGACATGGATCAATGAACAAACGGGCTGAGCCGCCGCCGCACGATCGGCTGGTGTTGGAATATTCGCTCGATGCGCCGCCGGAAAAAGTGTGGCGGGCGCTCAGCATTCCCGAGCTGCGCGAGCAGTGGCTGCCGACGGGCGACCTGGCGCAGGCTGAGCCGCTGGCCACCACGCCGGGCGAGGCGGTGAGCTATCGCCTGCGCGACGACCAACCGCCGTTCCTCGAAAGCGTGGTGACGCTGCAGATTGTGCCGGATGCCGGCGGCGGCAGCCTGCTGCGGATTATTCACCAGCTTGACGCCGCCAACGACGGCCCGACGACGGTGATGCGCGCCGCCTGACGCGTTAAACACACTTCCCTTTGTTGCCAACCCAGGAGTTCACCGATGCGTGAGAAGATGATGCTCGTCCCAATGGTGGTGGAACAGACCAGCCGGGGAGAACGTTCCTTTGATATTTATTCGCGCCTACTGCGCGATCGGATCGTGTTCCTCAACGGCGAAGTCAATGACGACGTGGCCGAAATGCTGTGCGCCCAACTGCTGTTTCTGGAGGCGGAAAACCCGGAAAAACCGATCCATCTGTACATCAACTCGCCGGGCGGGGCGATCACCAGCGGGCTGGCGATTTACGACACCATGCAGTACCTGCGTGCGCCGGTGCATACGCTGTGCATGGGCACCGCGCGTTCGATGGGATCGTTCCTGCTGATGGCCGGCGAGCCGGGGCACCGCATGGCGCTGCCCAACGCCAGCCTGCATGTGCACCAGCCACTGGGCGGCTTTCAGGGGCAGGCCTCCGACATTTTGATCCACGCCGAAGAGATGAAGCGCACCAAAGACCGGGTGATCCGGCTGTACGCCCAACATTGCGGCCTGAGTGATGAAGCGGTAGAGCAGGCGTTGGATCGCGATCGCTTTATGACCGCCGACGAAGCGGCGGCCTGGGGGTTGATCGATAAGGTATTGCGGGAGCGGTAAAACGGCTCAGCGGGGCTCGGCGGCCTGCGGCGTGTGCCAAACCCGTTCAAGCCCGAATTCGACCATCGCGAAATAGAGGCTGAAATAGCGCTCTGCCATGATAAAGAACGAGCTGTTGAGTTCGATCACCACGTTATTGGTGGTGGTCAGCAGGCCCGATTTTTCCGCCGCCTGCAGGATGCGATTTACGTGCGCGCGTGAGACGGAGCACGACTTGGCGATTTTCGCCGAGGAGAGCAGCAGAAAGGGGGAGTCCTGCCGGATGCTTTCGATATGCAGCATCAGCAGCACCATGTGGCCGGCGTCCTTGCTGATAAACAGTCCGGATTGCGGCACCAGATCGATCAGGTAGATCTCCTTGAGCATCAGCTGCCCGTAGGCGGCGAAAAAGGTGGGCAGAAAGTCGGGCGCCGCCAGCAGCGCCGCGATGGGCATCTGTGGCGCCAGCGCCTGATAGGGCCGCGCCATGGAGGCGATCAGCGCCTGGGTTTCCGCCAGCGCGTGCGGCGTAGGCTTATAGCGCAGCTGGCGTTTGTCATGTTCGCAGGGTTTGACCTCCAGCCGGCGGCCGACCCGCAAAAAGAACAGAAAGGAGTCCAGGGAGTTCTCGCTGATCATGTTCTTTCCTTTAAAAAAGGCTTTGATGTCTTTCAGCCCGGCGGCGGGCTGGTGGTAGTAAATGGACAGGATGGTGGAACAAATGATGAACCGACTGTTTCTGAAGATGATTTTGTAAAACAGCGGATGCTTCTTGTAGGTCTCTTTCAACAACTCCCCGTGTTTGACGATGGCGGCGTGAAATCCCGGTGACTGCCTGATGTTGTTGGCCTGTTTCTCCAGGTGAAACTGTAGCTGGAATCTGCTTAGACTCATTTTTCCCTATTTCCTGTACTTAAAAAATGTGCTGCTTTTTATCGTTATGGGTTTGCTGTGTATGACTTGACGATCTGTTGGCCCTGGTCGTTGATGAGGGTGGCCTGAACGGTGATCTGTGAAGGGAGTGTCGGCGCCGCAACGCCGTCGAGGTGATAATCTCGCATGCTGAACGGCGCGGTCATCATGTCGCTTTCTTGCCGCACCGGGTAATCACGTTTTCCTATGTGTATGCTTATGCGGGCGAAGGAGAGATAAAACGCCGACCGGTTGTGGCAGCGCAGCAGATAGCCGCCCGGCGATTTTTGCAGCGAGAACGAGACGGCCTCGGCCGCGTTTTCGGCGTTTCCCTTTAGCGCTTTGGGGCGGTAGAAGATTTTCATCTGCGTGTTCATCGCCAGCGTCACGCGCGACGCCAGCGGCGGCGTGGTCGGCTGGCTGGGCGGGATCTCATACAGGTTAAGCCAGAACACCGACTCCCTGTCGGTGGGTAGGGCCGCGCCGGCAAACAGGATCCGCAGCCCTTTCAGCGCCGAAGGCGGCAGGGCGAATACGCTGGGCAGGGTGACAAACGGCGCGCGCGACAGTTCGGGGGCGGCATTGACGTCGCCGTTATCGACCCAGGTTTGCGCCACGATCGGATAGTCGTTGGTGTTGAGCAACATCAGGGTTTTTTCCGTGTCGCCCTCGCGGAAAATCACCCGGGTGGCGGAGGCGATGATGCCCGCCTGTGCGCCCATGGCCGCCAGCGCCAGCAGCAGGGCGCATCCCATTGTCAGATATTTCTTTCTCATCATTATTGCACCTTAACCCAGACGTAGGCCCTGGCGTCCACTTTGCCGGCGGTGACGGTTTGCCCGGGCAGCCGGGCGAGCGTGGCGGTGAGCTGGGTGGTGTAGTGGGTAAACCCCGCCGCAGTGCTGCCGCCGCCGCTGGCGCCGTTGAGCACCGGGTACCAGCCGGCGTCGTTGCCCTGCGGGCATTGCCCGGCGCTGCAGCGCGCCCAGCCGACGAAGTTCATCGGTGCGCCGTTGCCGGCGTTGGCGAGTGCGATGCCCACGCCGGTGGCGACGCTGCTGTCGGTGCCGTAGCCGCTGGAGAGCAGGTAGCTCACGCCGCCGTTGGCGCTGACCAGTCCGAGCTGCTGCGCCGCGACATAGCTTTCATACGGTACCTGCAGGCCGAGGGCGGTATTGTTACTGCTGACGCCGGACACGGCGGCGTTGTCGCATTCGATATTGATGGTGAACTGCGCCTGTGAGGTTTGCCCGGCGGTCAACTGGCTGACGGAAATGGTCGGCAGGATCACCAGCGGCGTGACGTTGCGCGCCACGCAGGTGGCGGTATAGGTCAAGGAGGAGATGGGTGCGGTGCCCATGCCCATCGCGTTCCAGCGCCCGGTGCCCCAGGTGGCGTAGTTGGTGGCGGAGTCGCTGCCGATAGGATCCGAGGCGATGCCGGGCCCCTGAAAGGTGACATAGCCGTTCGGCTGCGTGCAGGTATAGTTCGAATTGCCGGTGGTCGAGGCCATGCCCACCAGCGGGTTGCCGGCGCTGTAGCCGCAGTAGTTGCTGGCGCCCGCGCCCGGCAGCGAGCTGATGCGGATCAAATCGGCACGGATGGCGCTGAAGTCTTTCACCCGGATCTGAATTTTGCTGCCGACGGTGGCGTAGCGGGTAATCGGCGCCGACTGCCAGTAGCGGGTAAAAACCTTGCCGGAATCCAGATGGGTCAGGCGGATGCCGACGTAGGGGAAGTAGGTGGCGTAGTAGTTGGGGTTGCCATCCTGGGCGCCCAGATCGTAATAGCCGCCGACGCGATCGTCGCCGTTGGTGGCGAAGACTTCATAGATCTGCCCCGCGTCGCCGGCGTCGCATTCATACAGCACCTTATTGGGATCCGGATAGCGTGTGCCGGAGGTGAAGTCGAACACGCTGGTGCCGAGCGGCGTGCCGACGGGCTGCAGGTAAGTACTGGTCAGGTTAACCCGGCCCAGCGCCGTGCCCACCCCGCAGGGATCGCAACCGGAATCGATCCAGGGGGCGACCCGGGTGCATTGCGCCAGCGCGGCGGGCGCGCCGAACAGCGACAGGGCGAGCAGCGCTAGGGCGGCGATCGGGTAAAAAATGCGTTTCATCGTCTCTCCTGAAAATAAGTTTAACGGGCTAGCGGCACGGGGCGCTGAGCCGTTGAATCGGGCCGTTTTCCCCGGCAGACAGGCGGTAATGCAGCGTGCACTGCTGGCCGGGGGCGTCGCCCCAGTTCAGCGTCAGTTCCCCGGCGCGCTTATCGCTGCGCAGATACACCTGATTGGCCTGGCCGACCATGCCTACGCTGTTGCCCGCGTTGTCCAACACGTTGGCGCCCATCGGGATCGGCGCGTTATCGGACCGCTGCGCGGTGATCAGCAGCGCCTGGCCGCGCACGGTGTTGAAGTGCAGACGCACCGTGGCGCCGGCATAAGGAGCGACGCGCCGCTGGCCGTCTTCCAGTTCCGCTTTGTCGTTCATGCCCTCGGGATTCAGCGCGACGGTGTTGTAGTGATAGGGCACCAGCGACGGCGCCAGGGCGTAGCCGAAGCGATCGACGCGCGCGCCCTGGCCGTCCATCACCCGTGCGCCGCTGGCGCCGGGCGCCTCGATCAGGGCGAAGGTATCGCCGACATACGGCCCTAATGTCACGCCGCCGCGGTGCGCCACCACCGCCCCCTGCAACGACAGGGAGCCTTGTCGGTACTGGCGCGCGGTGGAGAACGAGCCGGTGACGTTGGCGTAAGGCAGGCGGGTTTGCAGGTTGCCGCCCCAGATGCTTTGTTGGCGATCGTCATCGGTGGTGAAGTTCAGGCCGTAGCTGACCGGCTGTTCGTCGCCGACGCTGCCCGACAGCGCAGCCTGATAGTTGCCACCCTGGCCCTGGCTGTGGTTGGCCAACAGCGAGACGCTGGGGGCGGATGACGAACGGCCGAGCGGGAAGCTCAGCGACAGGGCGGTGACGGTCTGCGCGCTCTGCGCCAGCGGTGCGCTGTAGACGTTATCCAGCGGCCCGTAGCCGCGGTAGTCGCCGTTGCTGTAGCCCAGGCTGCGGGTACGGGTGACGGAGAGGTTAAGCGCCACGCCGTTGCCGAAGGTTTTTCCCCAGCCCAGCTGGAGCTGATTGTCGCGGCCGCGCTGATCGCGGTAGTCCTGAGTCGAGCCGGACATCGTCAGGCTGCCGAACACCCCCATCCCCTGATTGACGGCGACTTCGAAGCGCGAACGCTGGCGGTAGGAGTCGGACTGCCAGTTTTGGCCGGTGACGGCGGCGCGCCGCACGCCGAGCACGTCGCTGAGATCGCGAAAGCCTTCGGTGGAGTAGCGGTAGCCGGCGATGGATAAGGTGGTGTCCGTCGGGCTGAAGGTTCGGCTGTAAGAGAGGTGCAGCATCCAACCGGAGGCGCCGCCGTCCGGCAGGCTGGCGTGGGAATAGGTGGTATCCATGCCGAAGGCGCCCAGCCAGCTGCTGTACACGCCGCCCAGCATCATCGCCTGATAACCGTCCGCCAGCTGGTTGCCGAGGTTGAAGGTCAGGGCGTTGGTCAGGCCGTGCTGCCAGGTCACTTCGCTGAACAGATCGTTGTCGCCGACGTAGCGGGAACGGCCGACGATCGCGGAGTAGCGCGACTGACCGGGGCGGATGGATTCCGGCACCGCGGCGAACGGCACGGTGAAGGTACTGACGCTGCCGTCGGCTTCCGTCACCACCACGGTGAGATCGCCGGCGTAGTTGGTGGCGTACAGATCGTTGATGGCGAACGGCCCCGGCGCGACGGTGGTTTCATACAGCGTGCTTTTGCCCTGCAGCACCGTCACGCGCGCGTTGCTTTTCGCCACGCCGCGTACCACCGGCGCATAGCCGCGCTGCGAATCCGGCAGCATGCGGTCGTCCGAACTGAGCTGAATACCGCGAAAGCCCAGGCCGGAGAAGAAGTGCCCGTCGGTAAAGCCTTCGCCCAACAGCATTTCGCTGCGCCAGGGCAAAATTGCGCGCTGGACGTAGCGGCGGCTGGTGTCCAGGTGGCCGCCGAACTCCCGATCGTAGCGGTAGCTGGACTGCTGGCGGTAGCGCCATAGCCCGAGGTTGAACCCGCCGTTCAGGTTGGCGTAGGTCGAGTCGAGATCGCGGGTTTGCCCCTGTCGGTAGCTGACGTGGTACTGGTTGAGGTTGTAATTGACGAAGGCCATCGATTCGCCGCTGTCCAGGCTGGCGGGATTGACGCTGCCGCGCGGCTGGCCGTTCAACAGCGCCTGCGGAATGCTCAGATCCAGCCGCAGCCGCGAAATGTCCGCGTTCACCGCGATGTCCTTGAGATCCCGACCGGGCAGCAGGCATTCCGCTTCGGCGGCCGCCGGCGGATTTTTCAGCCCGAAGCGCGTCAGCTGCGGCCGATCGAAACAGGGCAGTACCTGCTTGCCTGCGCGCACGAAGCGAATTTGGTCACGCTCGAGAAACTGGCCGTTGAGGTACAGATCGATCTGATAGCTGCCGGGAGCAACGGCGTCCTGTTGGTTGAACTGGCTCAGCGCGCTGTTGCTCAGTACGCTGCCGCGCAGCAGCGCGGGATCGAAGGTATAGCCGTCGGCGGCGGCGCAGCCCAGCGGCAGCGCCAGCAGTGCGCAACACCAGCGCGCGGGCAACGGCGTCGCTTTGCGGACATCGAACATGAAAACCTCCCTGTCTGGTGTCAGCGCGCGACGTTCAGGGTGCGTGAGATTTCCACCCCATAGTCATTGATTACGCGCAGTGCGACCTGCCGCACCTCCCCGTTCACCGGCCAACTGGCCTGCGAAAACGGCGGGATCAGATCCGCCTGCGGGATGGTGATGCGCTTCGCGCCGCTCAGGATCGCGGCCTGGCTGACGTTGGCGTAGTAGCCGGTCGGGTTGTCGACGCGCAGCGCGTTACCGGCCTGGCGCAGGCTGAGCCGATCGATGACGTGGTTGGCGTCGCCGGCCAACCCGGCGGGGCGATAGAACACCTTCAGCCGATTGGTGACCACCAGCAGCAGTTTGTTCTTGTCGCTGTCCGTCTGGCGCACGGCGGGCACCTGCAGGAAGTTGAGGTAGAACAGCGATTCGCGATCGCGCGGCAGCGGCTGGCCGACGAACGACAGCCGCACCATCTGCCCGCTGTGCGGATTCATGCGGAAGATTTGCGGCGAGGCGACAAAGGGCGCATCGGCGTTTTCCGGCGTGGATTTGGGGTTATTGATGTCGAGCCAGATCTGCATCAGCGCCGGGGTGCCGTCGTCGTTGGTGAACTGCAGCGTTTTTTCCCGCGCCTCGGCGGGGTAAATCACGCGGTTGCCGAGCAGCGTCACGCTGGCCGACGCGTGGGTAGCGGCAAAACTCATCAGGCAAAGCGACAGGGCGGCCCATCGGCGGGCGGAGCGGGTTATCTGCGGCATAAACGTGAACCGATAAAGGGGGCGAGTCATTCAGCGCCGCCCGGCGAAGGGCGGCGCTGGCATCAACAGGTATGGCGCCTGACGCCGGCTTATTTGTAGCTAATGGCGAACTGTGCGGTGGCGATCACCGAACCGGCCGCCACGCCGGTGTCTTCCGCGTAGTAGCGGGCCACCAGGTTCTGCGAGGTGGAGGTGGCGTCTTTGGCCAGCGTCATTGCCGACGTGGTGACGGTCGAACCGCTGGCGAACGACAGCGGCGTGGTGGCGTCGCTGTCCAGCAGTTGAATGGACACTTTGGCCGCATCGCCCGCGTTGCCCAGGTTGCCGTTGGTGGTTGGGTTGTTGCCCGCCAGCACGGTTTTGATCGCCGTATCGCTGGTTGCGGCCGCGCAGCCGGTCACGTTGACGGTGAAGGTGGTGTCGCCGGCGGTGGCGCCTTTGGTGGCGAGTTTGCTGGCGGCGACGGTCGGCAGCAGAACGACCGGGTTGGATTGGTTGCCGTTAATATTCACCGAGCAGGTTTGCGTACTGACTTCGCCTTTAAATTGCACCGTATTGGACGAAGCGGCCGCACAGGCGCCGGAGAGAGCCAGCATGGATAATGCGACTAATTTAACATTCATGTGAAATGCCCTTTAATTTACTTTAGAGAAAAGCTTTCCTGACAGTAATAAATTACTGACGTGCGGTTGTGGGTTAATCATGTTGCGCAATTGTTTTTTAAACGCGTCGGCAAACATGGATTTTCATCCTAACAAACTAAGAATTTTCCCTATAGATGTTTTGAATAAGGCAATAAGACGAGAAGGCCTGCTGTTACATTTTTTTTCATTTGTGCTTATATCATACAAAATAGAAAATAGATCTATATCATTGCGTTGCGATTTTATTGGATTGCCAGTTTTTGAGATTGAAATAATTTGAAACATTCATGCCTTTTTTGCGTATTAATCAACGTGCTGACGGTTGCGTGATTATTTGAAAAACATGTTATCAAGATGTTTTATATCGGTGTGCTTTGCAGGCGAATTACCCCAAAAAAGAGCAGCGACAAGCCGCCTGAGGTGTGGAAGCATGCGTCCATGCTGATAAGGAGAATTAAAGTGAGAGTGATTTATATCGACGGTTCACCGCTGTGCCGGCTGGGCATGAAAACATTATTGGGCGGCGGGGTGATAACCTTATCCTCACCCAATATGAATATCATTAAAAATATAAGCCCGGCGCCTGATTTAATTATTATGGAGTTTCCCCAGGAGATTTACCGGTTCGAGGCGTATTTAAAATTCATTAAATATTCACGCAGTGAATATAAAGACGTCCGGTTACTGTTCTTCATCGATAAGAGTTCACCGCTGATCCTGGCGTTTATCGCTGCGGCGCAGCCGGATGCGATTTTGCACAAACGGGAAGCGCTGCAGGTGGTGCGAGAGACCTGCGCAACGCTGGCCCGCCAGGAGACGAGCGAACGGCACGTGGTGAACCGGCAGCGGGCGGCGGCAATCACGCCTGGCGAGGCAGCGGTGCTGTGTGAAACCGCCCGCACCGAAGATATCCGCCTGACCGCGCGGCGGCTTAACCTGCACCCGAAAACCGTTTATTCGCACCTCAATAACGCCGGCAAAAAGTTCGGCATCCGCAATCGGGTTGAACTGCTGAAGATGATTGCGCTGTTGTAGCGCGCCGTTAGCGGGTTTTGCCGACGGCCAGCCGCCATCGCGTGATCTCATCGGCGCCGGGCCCGGCGGCCAGCGCCAGGTTTTGCGGCGGCAGCGGTTCGCCGGTCACGGCATCGATCACGCGCAGGGTGGCGGGGTGGCCGGTCGCGCGGTCAACCACGCGCAGCGGCGGCCCGGCCAGCTCGGACAGGTTCCATTTGTCGCCAATCTGGATCATCGCCATCACCAGCAGCCCGAGATCTTTTCCCTTCTCCGTCGGCAGATACTCGTAGCGATCGGGGCGGGTCTGGTATTGCCGCTTTTCGATAAGGCCGCTGCCTTCCAGCGCCTTGAGCCGATCGGCCAACGTGTTGTTGGTGATGCCGGTCGATTGGCGCAGATCGTCATAGCGCGAGAGCCCCAGCAACAGATCGCGCATGAGAATCGCGCCCCAGCGATCGCCCAATGCCGACAGCACGTGGGCCACCGAACACGTCATGCCCTCAAAACCTTTTGCTTTCACGTTGCCTTGCCTCCGTTTGCCGCCCTAATGCGGATAATTTTATCGCCTCGGCTTGATCACTTCAATGATTGGAGTTATTACTCTTATTATTGGAGTTTTGTTTGACTCAGGCTGCCGGCCATAACGATTGTCGATACCCCGCAGCTTTACCGAGGAGATAACGCGATGCCACTGTGGCAGATTTACCACCCTGAACCGGCTTTCAGCGCCGCCGATAAACGCGCGCTTGCGCAGAAGGTCACTGCCCTGTACCAGGACTTTTTGCCGCGCTTTTACGTCAACGTGTTCTTCCACGCGCTGCCGCCAGGTTCGGCCTATCTCGGCGGCGAACCGGCCGATGATTTCGTGCGGGTGACCATCGACCATATTGCGCGCGCCATGGACAACGACGCAGAGCAGCAGCAATTCCTGGCGGCCTGCACCCGCATCCTGCAACCCTACTTTGCCGCGCGCGGGTTGCGCTGGGAGCTGCACGTGGACGAAACGCCGTTCTCGCTGTGGACTATCGAAGGCTTGAAGCCCCCGGCGCCGGGAACGACGGCGGGGGAGAAATGGCGCAGCGAGAACCGGCCTTCGGTGTGGGAGGGGGATAACCGCGAGAAATGGACATAATGAGCAACGGTAAACGCTTGTGGACTATGAAATAATGCGTACTGTATCTGCCGAAAGAAATTGAAAGGCAGCCTCCAAGAGGCTGTTTTTCGGAAGTGTTAGAATGGATAAAAATGTCGCTTGCAGGGAGAAGCCATGTCTCATTCATCAGCGAGGAAAAAAGTGTTGAATACGGCAATGCCGCTGGCACAGAGAGCGTCTCACGCGCGCAGTTGTGCTAACCATGTGGCGAACCGATAGGGAATGACTCGCAGTGAGCTTCTAATAAAAGTTGAGAAAGAGTCAGGCTCAAATCTGGAATCACCGTTAACTGAAGAAGAGCTGATGAACGCATTCAACTATATGGAAAGCCTTTAGGATTAGGCCGCTTTAAGCCGCACAAACATCTAATATTGAGCGTTCAGATTGGAAAAGAGGCCAGTACCGTTCTTTAAGCATTGATCATGGGATCGGATACTTTAACTCTATTTCAGGCGCATCAGCTAAATACCTGCCAGAGCGGGCCATTAAATAGCCGGCAATCTCTTCGGTTGTCAGGTCAACATGGAACATATCAGGATCCTGGAACCATTCATCCGGCCAAAAAATGAGGTCTGATGGATTGCCATCAAAATTTTTCTCAAGCAGTGCAAGAGCGAAATTTTGTTCGGATTCCTTACTTTTGGCATCAGACACACAGCGAAGTGTTTGAACCAATTCATCCCAGGTAAAATCCGCATAGAATTTTTCCAGATTGAAAGCCATGCGGGTGAACTCCCTGGCACTGGTCCAGGAGGAGAAATCTCTGAAATCTGAAAACGCATAGGGGCATGCAACCTGGCTGTTCCATTCGACTATCATTGCTTCTAAAACGGAATCTTGTTCGTCAAAACCTTCGTCAATTCTTGAAAGTATCTGCTTAGCTTTGTTTGCCAGCTCATTGATCTTTTTGCTACTGACTTTTGTGGGTCTCATTCGGTCAGGTAGAGGCATCGCTAGAATCCTTATCTAACTCACTAATTAACCAAAGATTGTGAAGTCATCTTAATACAGAAATTCAAGTATTGAATAGCAGAAAATTTAATCATTCTGGATGAGGGGCCTACTGAATAAAACTGTCCGTTGCTCATCGTAACGTTCAGTACGTTGCACTTTTAACATTAGATTCTTATCCAGAGCGCTAACACGCAGAATCGAGAGACAAAAAAATCCACGCCGAAGCGTGGATTTTTCCGTTTCCGGCAGCCGAGAGAAACGCTGCGGGGAAGGGATTAGACGTTGAACAAGAAGTTCATCACGTCGCCGTCTTTGACGATGTAGTCTTTACCTTCTGAGCGCATTTTGCCGGCTTCTTTGGCGCCTTGTTCACCCTTGTAGGTGATGAAGTCGTCGAAGGCGATGGTTTGCGCGCGGATAAAGCCTTTCTCGAAGTCGGTGTGGATCTTGCCGGCCGCCTGCGGGGCGGTGGCGCCGACCGGGATGGTCCAGGCGCGTACTTCTTTCACGCCGGCGGTGAAGTAGGTCTGCAGGTTCAGCAGCTCATAACCGGCGCGGATCACGCGGTTCAGGCCCGGCTCTTCCAGGCCCAGCTCGGCCATGAACTCGTCGCGCTCTTCGTCTTCCAGCTCGGCGATATCGGATTCCACGGCGGCGCACACGGCAACTACCACGGAGCCTTCGGCATCGGCGATTTTACGCACGGTGTCCAGGTACGGGTTGTTCTCGAAGCCGTCTTCGTTAACGTTGGCGATGTACATGGTCGGCTTCAGGGTCAGGAAGCTCAGGTATTTGATCGCCGCTTTGTCTTCTGCAGTCAGATCCAGCGCGCGCAGCATGCCGGCGTTTTCCAGGTGCGGCAGGCATTTCTCCAGCGCCGCCAGCTCGGCCTTGGCGTCTTTGTCGCCGCCTTTGGCTTTCTTCTGCACGCGGTGGATGGCGCGCTCACAGGTGTCCAGGTCAGACAGCGCCAGCTCGGTGTTGATGACGTCGATGTCTTCGGCCGGATCGACCTTGTTGTTGACGTGAATGATGTTGTCGTTTTCGAAGCAGCGCACCACGTGGCCGATGGCTTCGGTTTCGCGGATGTTGGTCAGGAACTGGTTGCCCAGGCCTTCACCCTTGGACGCGCCTTTCACCAGGCCGGCGATGTCGACGAATTCCATGGTGGTTGGCAGAATGCGCTGCGGCTTGACGATCTCGGCCAGCTTATCCAGACGCGGATCGGGCATCGGCACCACACCGGTGTTCGGTTCAATGGTGCAGAACGGGAAGTTGGCTGCTTCAATGCCCGCTTTGGTCAACGCGTTGAACAGGGTGGATTTGCCTACGTTAGGCAGGCCGACGATACCGCATTTGAATCCCATGTTGTAATCACCTTAAATATCTTAACTATCAGCCGGTTAGGTTTAATCGACTGCATAAAGGGCAAAATAATGCCGCCATTATACACGTAATGGGCGTTTATCTCGATCAGACTTGTTTGGCCGGGGCGAGCCCAGCGCCCGCGACCGGTTTTTATTTGAGATTTGGATCACATTTACCCATACTGGCCGTTACGATTAACCGACAGGAAACGCGCCGGATGTATTTCTTGCCTACGCCACCCTGAGTTGTGCCCGCCTGCAGTCTGCCGCGCCTTGCGGTACCCCATACCCGCTACGCGGGGAGATGATGTCATCTGTCATAAGTGAATAATGCATGTTTAACCTGAGTAACGTCAGGATCGCGGACGTTAAAAATGAAGCCCTGGCGGGCTTTGTGGTGGCGGTTTCGATGATCCCCGAGGCGGTCGGCTTTTCGCTGGTCGCCGGTCTTTCGCCGATCGTCGGTTTACATACCGCGTTTATCATCGGCCTGGTCACGGCGCTGTTTGGCGGCAAGCCGGGCATGGTTTCCGGCGCCGCCGGCTCCATTGTGGTGGTGCTGATGAGCCTGGCGGCGCAGTACGGCATGGGCTACGTGCTGTGGGCCACGCTGTTCGCTGGGGCGATTCAAATCCTGATTGGCGCCTTCCGGCTGGGCAAGTTCATTCGTCTGGTGCCGCTGCCGGCGATCCACGGCTTCGTTAACGGTCTGGCGATCGTCATTATGCTGGCGCAGCTGAAGATGATTGCCGGGCAGGGGCCGCTGATGTACGGCCTGGTGGCGTTGGCGATTGCGGTGGTGGTGCTGTTCCCGCGCCTGACCAAGGCCATTCCGTCTTCGCTGGCGGCGCTGCTGGTGGTTTCGGCGTTGGCGATCGGCCTCAATCTGCACACGCTGCGGGTGGGCGATCTGGCAGACATTTCCGGCGCGCTGCCGCACTTCAGCCTGCCGACGGCGCCGTTCACCCTGGAGATGGTGCGGGTAGTGCTACCCTATGCGGTGGTGATCGCCCTGGTCGGTTTGATTGAATCGCTGCTGACCATGACGGTGCTGGATGAAATGGGCGGCAAGAAGGGGAACGGCAACCGCGAGAGCATCGCGCAGGGCGCTGGTAATGCGGTATGCGGCCTGTTCGGCTGCTTCGCCGGCTGCGCGATGATCGGCCAGTCGATCATCAACTTCACCTCGGGCGGGCGCGGGCGCATTTCCGGCACGGTGGGCGCCATTCTGTTGATTCTGTTCGTGGTCAGCCTGTCGCGCTATATCGGCCTGCTGCCGGTGGCGGCGCTGGCCGGGGTGATGCTGGTGGTGTGTTACAACACCTTCGAGTGGAGCTCGCTGCGCCGTTTGCGCCGCATGCCGAAGGCGGACGCGCTGGTGATGATCGCCGTCACGCTGATCACCATTTTTACCGATCTGGCAGTGGCGGTGATCAGCGGGGTGATTATCTCGGCGCTGGTGTTCGCCTGGCAGCAGGCGCGCATCCGCGTGCGCCAGCGGCAGGTGACGGGCGACGTGGCGGTGTATCAGCTCGATGGCCCACTGTTCTTCGGCTCTACCGCTGCTTTCGCCGAACTGTTCGATCCGCAGAGCGATGCGCAGAATGTGGTGCTGGATTTTGCCGGTACCCGGGTGATGGATTCCAGCGGCGTAGAGGCGATCGATAAGCTGACGGCACGTTACCTGGCGGCGGGAAAAAGCATTCGGCTGCGCCACCTGAGTGGTGACTGCGTGCGCTTGCTCAAACGCGCCGGGCCGTTCTGCAGCCATGAGCTGGACGATCCGCAGTATTACGTGGCGGAAGAGGGCTTCGCCGCCGATGACCGCCGCGTGAGCGAGGAGACCTTTAACCCGCGCGGCTAGAAGCCGGCAGCGGGCAGGACGCCCGCTGCGGCAAGGTTCAGGCCTGCGCCTTGAAGCTGTGCAGGCGCTGAACGGTTTTTTCCAGCCCGTCCTTCATCAGCATCTCGGTGCAGCGCAGCGACTCGTCGATCGCTTCGTCAATCATCTTCTGCTCGCCGGCCGGCGGCTTGCCGAGCACGAAGCCCACCACCTTGTTCTTGTCGCCCGGATGGCCGATGCCGATGCGCAGGCGGTAGAAGTTGGGGTTGTTGCCGAACTTGTTCTGGATGTCCTTCAGGCCGTTGTGGCCGCCGTTGCCGCCGCCGAGCTTGATTTTGGCCACGCCGGGTGGCAGATCCAGCTCGTCGTGCGCCACCAGGATCTCGTTCGGTTCGATGCGGTAGAAGTTGGCCATCGCCAGCACCGCTTTGCCGCTCAGGTTCATGAAGGTGGTCGGCACCAGCAGGCGCACGTCGTTGCCCGCCAGGTTCAAGCGGGCGGTGTAGCCGAAGAACTTGCTCTCTTCTTTCAGCTGCTGATTGTGGCGCTGGGCCAGCAGATCGACGTACCAGGCGCCGGCGTTGTGGCGCGTCTGGGCGTATTCCGCGCCCGGGTTGGCCAGGCCGACTATCAATTTAATACTGCTCACTGGGAGATTCGCTATGATCAGGGTAATGGAAAGGGCGTTAGTTTACCTGCCGGGGCGGCGAATGACAAAATCCGATCTCCGCCGTCGCTCTCGGTAAGAAAGACGAATGATTCATTAGCTGAATAATTCAATTTGTCCGCTAATTTTCAGCGGCGTGTTAAGAAGTGTCAATAATTCTTTACCATTTGTGATCGCCTCCGCAATCCCCTTGCCGCCACAAGGACTATACTTAACTTATCAAAGTGGGTTAACAAGTTGCAGCGTTATCCCGGTTGGCACATGGCAATCATGGAGGTGGCATATGAAACGTAGAAGCGCGGACAGAATGGGCAACTTTTTTATGGGGCTGGGGCTGGTCGTGATGATCGGCGGCGTCGGATACTCCATTATTGCTGAAGTATCCCAGTTCAATTTACCGCAATTTTTCGCCCACGGCGCCATCATGAGTATCTTCGTCGGCGCGCTGTTGTGGCTGGTGGGCGCGCGTATCGGCGGCCGCGAGCAGGTAGCGGATCGCTACTGGTGGGTAAAACACTTTGATAAACGGTGCCGCAACGACCAACATCGTTCGTCGCATTGATTAAAAAATCAGAAGGGAAGCGAGAGCAGGGCAAGGGAATATCTGCCGTGCATTAAGGTTTGAGGTCATGTTGGACTACGAGTAGAAAACCCGTTGTTGCTCACGCACCAACGGGTTTTTCTTTTTCTGCTGTCGGGCTCGCTATCTTTCCGGCACGGTGGGCGCCGCACCGGAAAGACGACGAATCAATGCTCGAACATCGCAGAGATCGACTCTTCGTTGCTGATACGGCGGATGGCTTCAGCCAGCATGCCGGACAGGGTCAGAGTGCGAACGTTTTTCAGTGCCTTGATTTCCGGCGACAGCGGAATGGTGTCGCAGACGATCACTTCATCAATCACCGAGTTCTTGATGTTGTCCACGGCGTTGCCGGAGAAGATCGGGTGCGTCGCGTAGGCGAATACGCGCTTGGCACCGCGTTCTTTCAACGCTTCAGCCGCTTTACACAAGGTACCGCCGGTGTCGATCATGTCGTCGACCAGCACGCAGTCGCGGCCTGCCACGTCACCGATGATGTGCATCACCTGAGACACGTTCGCGCGCGGGCGGCGTTTGTCGATGATGGCCATGTCGGTGTCGTTCAGCAGTTTGGCGATGGCGCGGGCACGCACTACGCCGCCGATGTCCGGGGAAACCACGATCGGGTTTTCCAGGTTCTGCTGCAGCATGTCTTCCAGCAGGATCGGGCTGCCGAACACGTTGTCTACCGGTACGTCGAAGAAGCCTTGAATCTGCTCAGCATGCAGATCCACCGTCAGAACGCGGTCAACCCCTACGCTGGAGAGGAAATCGGCAACCACCTTGGCGGTGATTGGCACACGCGCGGAACGCACGCGGCGATCCTGGCGGGCATAGCCGAAGTAAGGGATAACGGCGGTAATACGACCTGCGGAGGCGCGACGCAGGGCGTCGACCATCACAACCAGTTCCATCAGGTTGTCGTTGGTCGGGGCACAGGTGGACTGGATGATGAAAATATCACCGCCGCGTACATTTTCGTTGATTTGCACGCTCACTTCGCCGTCGCTAAAACGACCTACAGCGGCGTCACCAAGGCTGGTGTACAAACGGTTGGCAATACGTTGTGCTAGTTCCGGGGTGGCGTTACCAGCAAAAAGCTTCATATCAGGCACGAGAAGAACCTCAGGCTTGCGTCCAGAGAAGATATTGTCATACGACATCGCCAAGGGGCAGTCGGCGACGCCGGCGCAATATACATACGGGTATGTAAAACTAAAATTGAGACCGCAGGCAGCGCAGGGATAACAGGGCCAGGTGTGCATGACCCTGCGCAGCGAAACGTTGAGCTACGACTCAAACCGCCCGGAACGAATGCGATGTAGTGGGGAGACGTTAACGCCGCGCGCTACAAAACCACACAACCACTCCGGGGCTTGATTTAACACCTGACGGGCGGCGATTTCTGTGTCGAATTCAGCAAACACACAAGCACCTGTGCCAGTCAGGCGTGACGGGGCGTATTCTAACAGCCATGAAAGAAGCTGTTCAACCTCGCGAAAACGTTTTCTTGCGATCGGTTCGCAATCATTTGCGTACGGTGCCTGCAACAGCTCACTTAAGGAGCGAACCGGGGTGTCTCTTTTCAATTCGGGGTCGCCGAAGATAACCGGCGTCGGGATGCCGACGCCGGGATGCGCCACCAGATACCACTTTTCCTGCGGCTCGGCCGGTTGCAGGCGCTCGCCGATGCCTTCGGCGAAAGCGGCGTGGCCGCGCACGAACACCGGCACATCGGCGCCGAGGCTGAGCCCCAGCTCGGCCAGTTGGTCGTCGCCAAGACCGCAGCGCCACAGTTCGTTGAGCGCCACCAGCACGGTGGCGGCGTTGGAGGACCCGCCGCCCAAGCCGCCGCCCATCGGCAGGCGCTTGTCGATGCTGATGTCGGCGCCGCGTGGTGCGGTCTGCAGGCCGCGTTCATCGCAATAGCGCTGCAGCAAGCGGGCGGCGCGCACGATCAGGTTCTGCTCGTCCGGCACGCCGTCGACCGGCGTCAGCAGATGAATGCGGTCGTCCTGGCGCGGGTCAATGGTCAGGGTGTCGCCGTAGTCCAAAAACTGGAACAGCGTCTGCAGCAGGTGATAGCCGTCTTCACGACGGCCGGTGATGTACAGAAACAGATTGAGTTTCGCGGGGGAGGGCCACTGGCGGATCATTTGAGCGTCCAGTTGTCCATTTTCAGCTTGATGCGCTGGTCGCCCTGCTGCAGCTCCAGGCGGTTCGGCAGCGTCGGCTGCACCTCGTTGCTGTAGCCCTGGTAATCCACTTTCCAGGTCTGGCCACCTTGCTGGTAGGTCAGCTTGCTCAGGCGATATTGGTCATCCAGCGCAAAATCGCTGGCTTCGCCCGGCAGGCCGAGCATCCACTGGCGCAGGTTGTTCAGCGGGATCGCCATGCCGGTCAGCTTGCGGATCATCTCTTCCGGGTTGTCGCTGACGTAGCGTTTGCCCTGGTTGTCGGTCAACTGCACCACGTTTTTCTGCACGTTGAGATCCATTTCCGTGCTGCCCAGCGGGTTGGTCAACAGCAGACGGTAGCGCTCCGGCGAGAACTGCTGCCAGAAGAAGCGGGCGTAGACTTTTTTCTGATCAGACAAGTAGGCGAAGGAGCCGCGGGTCTGATAGGTGCTGAGCTGCTGTACCGCCTGCTCATGGGCGCGCCACTGCGGTGAGGTCGGGCTGGTGGCCGGGCCGGTTGGCTTGGTGGTGGTACAGGCGGCCAGCACCAGGCTGGCCAGCGGGATCAGACGGAGCAAACTAACTTTGCGTATTGGCATAACTTTCTCTTGTCCTTTTGTCCTTGCGGGCATGCGCGACGAAACCCGGATTCAGCGCTCACGCTAACGGGGCGGCGGCGGCGCGTCAATTTTTTGCTGCATCGCGTTGAATCTTGCCGCTTTTACAGGCGCAATGCCAACCCGGCACGCGCGTCGGGGTCGCCATTAAGCGTAACACAATCGCCTGAAGGCGGGGGAGGCGCGCCCGATAAGCGGTGCCGGAGTTGCGCAAACACCGCCGTTGTGTCCGCCGAATAGCGTGCGCGTTATCGCAAACTGCGCTAAAATTTAAGCAATCGACCTACCCCATGACTATTTATCCTGCTGTATTTATTGCTTATTCATTAATTGATGTCATCTATGACAGCGATTGAACGGAAGATGCGGTTGTTACTTTTATTGATCCCGCGCATCAAGTAGAATGCCGTTCAACGAGAACCCGTACCAAGATAAGTATTACTCGAAGCAATGACCCTGCTGGCGTTAGGTATAAATCACAAAACCGCTCCGGTTTCTCTGCGTGAAAGGGTGACCTTCTCGCCAGAGTCCATCGATGAGGCGCTGACCAGCTTGCTCCAACAACCGTTGGTGCAGGGCGGCGTCGTGTTGTCCACCTGCAACCGCACCGAGCTGTACCTCAGCGTAGAGCAGCAGGAACACATGCACGAACAGCTGGTCGCCTGGCTGTGCGCCTACCACAACCTGCGCCCGGAAGAGGTGAGGAAAAGCCTTTACTGGCATCAGGGCAACGACGCGGTCAGCCATCTGATGCGGGTGGCCAGCGGGTTGGACTCATTGGTGCTGGGCGAACCGCAGATCCTCGGTCAGGTGAAAAAGGCCTTCGCCGAGTCGCAACGCGGCCAGTCGCTGTCCGGCGAGCTGGAGCGGCTGTTCCAGAAATCCTTCTCCGTCGCCAAGCGCGTGCGTACCGAAACCGACATCGGCGCCAGCGCGGTCTCCGTGGCCTTCGCCGCCTGTACCCTGGCGCGCCAGATCTTCGAATCGCTGGCCGATCTCAACGTCTTGCTGGTGGGCGCCGGTGAAACCATCGAGCTGGTGGCGCGTCACCTGCGCGAACACAAAGTGCGGCACATGATCATCGCCAACCGCACCCGCGAGCGCGCACAGCTGCTGGCGGACGAGGTCGGCGCGGAAGTGATCACCCTGCCGGAGATCGACGAACGCCTGGCGGACGCCGACATCATCATCAGTTCCACCGCCAGCCCGCTGCCGATCATCGGCAAGGGGATGGTGGAGCGCGCGCTGAAGGCGCGCCGCAACCAGCCGATGCTGCTGGTGGATATCGCCGTACCGCGCGACATCGAGCCGGAGGTCGGCAAACTGGCCAACGCCTATCTGTACAGCGTGGACGATCTGCACGCCATCATTCAAAGCAATCTGGCGCAGCGCAAAGCGGCGGCGGTGCAGGCGGAGTCGATCGTGCAGCAGGAAAGTACCAACTTCATGGCCTGGCTGCGCTCGCAGGGCGCGGTGGAAACCATCCGCGACTACCGTTCGCAGGCCGACCAAATTCGCGCAGAGATGGAGGCCAAAGCGCTGGCCGCCATCGCGCAGGGCGCCAACGTGGAGCAGGTTATTCACGAGCTGGCCCATAAACTGACCAACCGTCTTATTCATGCCCCCACCAAATCCCTCCAGCAGGCCGCCGGCGACGGCGACGTGGAGCGGTTGCAGTTATTACGCGACAGCCTCGGGCTGGATCAGCATTAGTTTTCTCTATTAACAGGGTTTATTACCACGCATGAAGCCTTCTATTGTTGCCAAACTGGAAGCGTTACAAGAGCGCCATGAAGAAGTGCAGGCGCTGCTCGGCGATGCCGGCGTTATCGCCGACCAAGACCGGTTCCGCGCGCTGTCGCGAGAATACGCGCAGCTGACCGACGTCAGCCGCTGCTTCCTGGAATGGCGTCAGGTGCAGGAGGATCTGGAGACGGCGGAAATGATGCTGGACGATCCGGAAATGCGCGAGATGGCGCAGGACGAGCTGAAACAGGCGCGGGCGGCCAGCGAAGAGCTGGAGCAGCAGCTGCAGGTGTTGCTGCTGCCGAAAGATCCGGACGATGAGCGCAGCTGCTTCCTCGAAGTGCGCGCCGGCACCGGCGGCGATGAGGCGGCGATCTTCGCCGGCGATCTGTTCCGCATGTACAGCCGCTATGCGGAAAGCCGCCGCTGGCGCGTCGAGGTGATGAGCGCCAACGAAGGCGAGCACGGCGGCTTTAAAGAAGTGATCGCCAAAGTCTCCGGCGACGGCGTGTACGGTCAGCTGAAGTTTGAATCCGGCGGCCACCGCGTGCAGCGCGTGCCGGAAACCGAATCCCAGGGGCGCATCCACACCTCCGCTTGTACCGTGGCGGTGATGCCGGAAGTGCCGGAAGCCGAGCTGCCGGACATCAACCCGGGCGATCTGAAAATCGACACTTTCCGCTCCTCCGGCGCCGGCGGCCAGCACGTTAACACCACCGACTCGGCGATCCGCATCACCCACCTGCCGACCGGCATCGTGGTGGAGTGCCAGGACGAACGTTCACAGCACAAAAACAAAGCCAAGGCGATGTCGGTGCTGGGCGCGCGCATTCGCGCCGCCGAGATGGCCAAACGCCAGCAGGCCGAGGCGTCCACTCGCCGTAACCTGCTGGGCAGCGGCGACCGTTCCGACCGTAACCGCACCTACAACTTCCCGCAGGGGCGGGTGACCGACCACCGCATCAACCTGACGCTCTACCGTTTGGACGAGGTGATGGAAGGAAAACTGGACATGCTGATCCAGCCGATCGTGCAGGAGTATCAGGCCGATCAGCTGGCTGCGCTGTCCGCCGAGCAAGAGTGATGGACTATCAACACTGGCTGAAAGCCGCCGCCGCGCGTTTGACCCACAGCGACAGCGCCCGGCGCGACGCGGAAATCCTGTTGGGTTTCGTGACCGGCAAGGCCAGAACTTTCCTGATGGCGTTCGGGGAAACCCTGCTGACGCCACCGCAGCAACAGCAGTTGGAGACGCTGCTGGCGCGCCGCGAACGCGGTGAGCCGGTGGCCTATCTGGTAGGCGAGCGCGAGTTTTGGTCGCTGCCGCTGTCGGTCTCGCCCGCAACGCTGATCCCACGTCCTGATACCGAATGCCTGGTGGAACTGGCGCTGGCGCGTCTGCCGGCGCAACCCTGCCACTTCCTCGATCTCGGCACCGGCACCGGCGCCATCGCGCTGGCGCTGGCCAGCGAGCGCCCGGATTGTTCGGCGATCGGCGTCGATGTGCAGCCGGAGGCGGTCGCGCTGGCGCAGCACAATGCGCACAAGCTGAATATCGACAACGTCCGATTTTTACAGGGCAGCTGGTTTGCGCCGGTGGCGGGGCAACGCTTCGCGCTGATCGCCAGCAATCCGCCCTATATCGACGCCGCCGATCCGCATTTGTCGCAGGGTGACGTGCGCTTCGAGCCGGGCAGCGCGCTGGTCGCCGCCGATCATGGGTTGGCGGATCTGGCCGCCATCGTGCGCCAGGCGCCGCATCATTTGCAGCCCCAGGGCTGGCTGCTGTTGGAACATGGCTGGCAGCAGGGCGAGAGCGTGCGCGCGCTGCTGCAGGCCGCCGGATTTTCCGCTGTCGCCACCCACCGCGATTACGGCGACAACGACCGCGTGACGCTCGGCCAATGGCCGGGATAAGCGCCTCTCATAATAACGACGCCCGAGCCATTTAAGGGAGCATCATGACTGCATACACCGCGTTGAAACATTTCCATTTGCTGACGGTCGCCATCAGTATTACCTTGTTTGTGCTGCGTTTCTACTGGCAGTGGCGCCGCTCGCCGATCATGGGCCGCCGCTGGGTCAAGGTAGCGCCGCACCTGAACGACACGCTGCTGTTCGTCAGCGGCATCGCGCTGGTGGTGACGTTCGGGTTTTATCCGCTGCTGGGTATGGACTCATGGCTGACCGAGAAGCTGTTTGGCGTTATTATCTATATCCTGCTTGGCTACGTCGCATTGGGCAAGAAGACCAAAAGTCAGCGGCTGCGAACCGTGGCGTTCGTGCTGGCGTTGGGCTGTCTGTATCTGATAATTAAACTTGCCACGACGAAAATACCGTTTCTGATGGGATACCTATGAGTAGCATTGCTGATTTTGAATTTAACGCCTCGCCGCTGAGCGAAGGGGTGATCCTGGTGTCGCAGTCGGTGCGGCGCGATTTTCCCGCTGCCGATGTGGAGCGCAAGCTGCAACAACTGGTAGACGAAGCGCGCGCGGCGGTGCCGGTCGATATCACTCAGGAGCAGCAACTGGATGCGCTCATCGAGCTGTTCTACAAGACCTGGGGATTCGGCGGCGCCAGCGGCGTTTACCGCCTGTCGGACGCCATCTGGCTGGACAAGGTGCTGGAAGGGCGGCAGGGCACGCCGGTCTCGCTGGGCACCATTTTCCTGCACATCGCCAACGCGCTGGATCTGCCGCTGTTGCCGGTGATTTTCCCCACTCAGCTGATCCTGCGCGCCGACTGGCTGGACGAAGAGCTGTGGTTGATCAACCCGCTGAACGGCGAAACTCTGAGCGAACACCAGCTGGAAGTGTGGATTAAGGGCAATCTGGGGCTGGGCGCCGAGCTGGAAGACGACGACCTCGATGAGTCGGAGAACATCATGGTGGTGCGTAAGATGCTCGATACGCTGAAGGCCGCCCTGATGGAAGAAAAACAGCTGGAAATGGCGCTGCGCACCAGCGAAACGGTGCTGTGCTTCGATCCGGAAGACCCGTACGAGATCCGCGACCGCGGGCTGATTTACGCCCAGCTGGAGTGCAACCATATCGCGATTTCCGACCTCAACTATTTTGTCGAGCAGTGTCCTGAAGACCCGGTCAGCGAAGTGATCAAAGTACAGATCCACTCGATTGAGCCGAAACAGGTGACGCTGCATTAATTCAATGACTCCGTGCAGTTTGCAAGGCGACGGTTACAACCTTAACAAAGGCGAAAGCATGAAACAGAAAGTGGTTAGCATTGGCGATATCGACGTAGCAAACGATCTGCCGTTTGTGCTGTTTGGCGGTATGAACGTGCTGGAATCGCGCGATCTGGCGATGAGCATCTGCGAGCACTACGTCACCGTGACGCAAAAACTGGGCATTCCTTACGTATTCAAAGCCTCTTTCGACAAAGCCAACCGTTCTTCCATCCACTCGTACCGCGGTCCGGGCCTGGAAGAAGGGATGAAGATCTTTGAAGAGCTGAAAAAAACCTTCGGCGTGAAAATCATCACCGACGTGCATGAAGCGGCGCAGGCGCAGCCGGTTTCCGAAGTGGTTGACGTGATCCAGCTGCCGGCCTTCCTGGCGCGTCAGACCGATCTGGTGGAAGCGATGGCGAAAACCGGCGCGGTGATCAACGTCAAGAAGCCGCAGTTCGTCAGCCCGGGGCAGATGGGCAACATCGTCGACAAGTTCAAAGAGGGCGGCAACGACCAGGTGATCCTGTGCGATCGCGGCAGCAACTTTGGCTATGACAACCTGGTGGTCGACATGCTGGGCATCAACGTGATGAAGAACGTGACCGGCGGCCATCCGGTGATCTTCGACGTGACCCACGCGCTGCAGACCCGCGACCCGTTCGGCGCCGCGTCCGGCGGCCGCCGCGCTCAGGTGGCCGAGCTGGCGCGCGCCGGCATGGCGGTCGGCCTGGCCGGCCTGTTCCTCGAAGCGCACCCGGATCCGAAGAACGCCAAGTGCGACGGCCCGTCCGCGCTGCCGTTGGACAAGCTGGAGCCGTTCCTGGCGCAGATGAAAGCCATCGACGACCTGGTGAAGAGCTTCCCGGAGCTGGATACCAGCAACTAAGCGATCATCGCCATAAAAAAGCCCGATTCGTCGGGCTTTTTTACGTTTAGGCGTCGGTGGCCGCCAGCGCTTCCGGCAGCGTCGGGTAGAACTGCAGGCGGCCCTCGATCGGCTGCACCCGCGCGCGCGCCAGGGTTTTCAGCGGCTGGAATGGCACGTCGGTGATCATCAGCTTTTTGTCCGCCGGCAGCACCTCGATAAAGCGCCGCAGGGCGCTCAGGCCGCCGGCGTCGAGCACCGGCACCGCATCCCATTGCAGCACGATCGTGCGGTAGCCTTCGCTGCGCGCCAGCAGTTCGGTAAAGATGCGCTCGGCGGCGGCGAAGAACAGCGGGCCGTTCACCCGCAGCACCAGGCGGCCGCCGTCGGCGCTCAGTTCACTCAGCTTTGTCATACGGGCGATACGGCGCATAAACAGCAGCGATGCCAGCACGATACCCACGGTAATGGCGATCACCATATCGAACAGCACCGTCAGCGACATGCACAGCAGCAGCACCAGAATGTCGTCCTTCGGCGCCCGGCGCAGCAGGTAAATCACCTTGTGCGCCTCGCTCATGTTCCAGGCGACCATCAGCAGCAGCGCTGCCATCGCCGCCAGCGGCAGGTAAGAGAGCCACGGCGCCAATACCAGCAGCGCCAGCAGCACCAGCAGCGCGTGGATAATGGCGGACACCGGCGAGGTGGCGCCGGCGCGCACGTTGGCCGCCGAACGGGCAATCGCGGCGGTGGCGGTAATGCCGCCGAAGAAGGGCGCGATGATGTTGCCCGCGCCCTGGCCGATCAGTTCGCTGTTCGAGTTGTGCTTCTTGCCGGTCATGCCGTCGAGCACCACGGCGCACAGCAGCGATTCGATCGCGCCGAGCATTGCCATCGAAAACGCCGCCGGTAACAGGGCGGAGACGGTTTGCCAACTCAGTGTGAACGGCTGCCCACCGCCGCCCGGCAGATCCCAGGGCAGCAGCAGCTGCGGCAGGATCGGCGGAATGCCCTGGCCGCTGCTGCCGTCGGCCAGCAGGTAGCTGAAGCGCGAGCCGATGGTTGCCACCGGGTGGTCAAACAGCGCCAGCAGCCCCATCAGCGCGGTACCCGCCAGCAGCGCCGGCAGGTGGCCAGGCACCCGCAGGCCGAGCTTGGGCCAGAAGATCAGGATCAGGAGTGTCACCGTGCCGATCAGGGTATCGCCGAAATCCAGCGTTGGCAGCGCCTGCAGCAGGGCGTACAGCTTGCCGACGTAATTTTCCGGCGTGTGCGCCAGCTGCAGGCCGAAGAAGTCCTTGATCTGCATGGTGGCGATGGTGATGGCGATACCGGAGGTAAAGCCGAGCGTCACCGGCAGCGGAATGTACTCGATCAGCCGGCCAAAGCGCGCTAGCCCCATCAGCAGCAGAAACACCCCGGAAATCAGCGTGGCGACCAGCAGGCCGGCCAGGCCGAACTGCTGCGAAACCGGATAGAGGATCACCACGAAGGCGGCGGTGGGGCCGGAGACGCTGTAGCGCGAGCCGCCGCTGACGGCGATGACGATGCCGGCGATGGCGGCGGTGTACAGGCCATACTGCGGCGGCACGCCGCTGGCGATCGCCAGCGCCATCGCCAGCGGGATGGCGATAATACCAACCGTCACCCCGGCGATAGCGTCTTTCAGCAACCGCGCAAGGCTATAAGGTTCCCGCCAGCAGGCGTCTATCAGCGCGCTGAAGGGGCGAATTCTGTTTATTTCATGCGTTTTCATCTACGGTGCATACCAAATCTTCAAAAGTGAAAGGAATGGCGGGCCCGATGAGGTCCGTCTTGTCACGTGACAGATACCATACGCCTTTTGTTCGGCGGATTACCAGACCTGTGTCAATTTGGCGCAGGAAATCAGAGAGTCGCCCTTTTGTTTGGCGCTAAATACCGATAATAGATAAGTCAGCCGCAGATTCTGCGGCTGAAAAGGAAAGGAATAACCGAGGTTTTAACGGCTAGTGGAGTTCGGGCAGAGATAAGCCGAGAAAGTTCGCTAAAGTACTCACCAGCAGCTGGTGATCGTCCTTCTGCGGCGCGCCGGAAATGCTGATGCTGCCGACACAGCCGAGGCCGCTCAGGGTGAGCGGGAAGGCGCCGCCGTGCACCGAATAGTCGCGCACGCTCAGCCCGTAGCGTTCCTCCAGCGACGTTTGCCGCTGCTGCAGACGCAGGCCGATGGCGTAAGAACTTTTGTGAAAATGGTTCACCAAATTGCGCTTGCGCCGCACCCAGTCGGCAATGTCCGGCGTGGCGCCCGGCATGGCGTAATAAAACAGCGTTTGCCCGGCCAGTTGGATCTCGATGGCGATACTCAGGCCGCGCCGCTCGGCGGCGGTTTTCAGCGCCGCGCCCAGCTCCCAGGCGGTGGCAGCGTCAAAATGGGTAAAGGCCAGCGTCGCTTCCTGTTCGCTGAGCGCCTGCAGTTCATCGTCGATATTCATGCGGTTCTCCCCCGATAACACAAAGCACAGAGTAGCCTGAAGCGCGCATCGTGAGATAGACGGCTTGGCGATAAGATAGAACTGCTACTCTATTAATAGACTGTGTAAAATAGCCGCCGCCTAAGCGGAGACGACAGGGATGCGTTATTCAACGTCTGCACATCAACCCCTGGCGATCCCGAGGAGCGCGCTGACTATTTATGACTTACATTGCGTCCATTTCCACCCTTTACAGCGACGCCTGCATCACCTATGCCACGCTGTCGATAAGCTATTTCGTTCTCAGCAAGAATGCCCCTTTTTCTTACCAATCCGCACGGTGGAAGCGCGTTGTTTTTGGCCTGCTGGCCGGGGTGGCGGTGCTCTATCTAAGCCAGGACCGACTGGAGCTGACCGATAAGGTGCACTACAGCTTTGCGATGATCCCGATGATACTGGTGACGTTCTTCGGCGGCGGCGTCAGCGGGCTGGTGAGCTTTCTGTTCGCCATGGCGCTGACCGGCGGCTTCACCGTCGATAACCTGTTTATCGCCTCGATTGTCGCGCCGCTGCTGCTGTCGCGCGTGTGGCTGAAGAAATCCCATCAGGTGTTTTATCTGACGATCGGCGCTATCGCGCTGTATCGCATCGTTGTGGTGTGGCTGCTGGTGGACATGAGCGGGCTGTGGCTGGACGTGTTGCTGTACCAGGCGGCTTCCGCACTCTGCCTGGCGATTTGCTACCATGCGCTGAATTTCAAAGAGCACCATATCTACGCTTATTTCGCGATGCGCGCCCGCGCCACCACCGACAGCCTGACCCATATCAACAACCGCGCCAGCGTCGATTATCACCTGATGCTGCAGCGCGCCGAACGCCGCCCGTGCGGGCTGATGATCCTCGATTTGGATGACTTCAAAAAGATCAACGACACCTACGGCCATCCGGCCGGCGACGTGCTGCTGGCCAGCGTCGGCCGGCTGTTGCAAAACAGCGTGCGCAACGAGGACTTTGTCGGGCGTTACGGCGGCGAGGAATTTATGGTGATCACCGCCAGCTACGATCCGCAGGTCATCGGCGGGGTGGCGGAACGCATTCGCAGCGCGGTGGCGAGTTCGACGTTCTTGCTGAACGCCCACGATGAAGCGCACATCACGCTGTCCATCGGCGTGTCGCTGTATCTGCCCGGCATGACGCTGGACAAGGCGATCGCCATGACCGACGAAGCGTTGTATGAGGCGAAGCGCAGCGGCAAAAATCGGGTGGTGACCAGCCGCGTGATGCAGCTGGCGCCGCTGGGCGCCGGTTTCCCGCGCGAATAAGCCGCCTCCCACCGTGCCGGCGGGAGGCGTTGGCTCAGGCCGCCAGCGTGTGTTCGCGGAAGGCGTCCAGCAACTCTTCGGTGAACGTCAGGCGTTTCTGGCGATCGGCCAAATCGAGCGTGAACTTCAGCTTGCTCGGGCCGTCCAGGCGGTAAACCTGCGGATTGCCCTGCAACAGCCCGATCAGATAACCGGGATCGACGCGGTTGTTGTCGCCGAACTCGATAAAGCCGCCGCGCTCGTTGCTCTCGATGCGTTTGATGCCCAGCTTCTGTGCATGCAGGCGCAGCGCCGCGCACTGCAACAGGTTGCGCGCCGCGTCCGGCAACTGGCCGAAGCGGTCGATCAGCTCGACTTTCAGCTCGTCCAGCTCGCCGTCGCTCTTCGCGCTGGCGATACGCTTGTACAGCGACAGACGGGTATTGACGTCGGGAATGAAATCTTCCGGCAGCAGCGCCGGCATGCGCAGTTCCACCTCGGTCTGGCTGCTGGTGAGATCTTCC
Source organism: Serratia sp. TSA_105.2 (assembly GCF_052692115.1). Taxonomy (NCBI): domain Bacteria; kingdom Pseudomonadati; phylum Pseudomonadota; class Gammaproteobacteria; order Enterobacterales; family Yersiniaceae; genus Serratia; species Serratia sp. TSA_105.2. The sequence continues at coordinate 1,049,875 of NZ_JBQZFT010000001.1, read as the reverse complement.
AGCGACGGTTCGCGGCCGTTTTTCAACGCATCGACGGCGCTTTCCAACAGCTCCATGTAGAGCGAGAAACCGACGGTGGTCATCTGGCCGCTCTGGTCTTCGCCCAGCAGTTCGCCGGCGCCGCGGATCTCGAGATCGTGGGTCGCCAGCGCGAAACCGGCGCCGAGATCTTCCAGCGATGCGATGGCTTCGAGCCGTTTATGAGCGTCGGTGCCCATGGCTTTCGGGTTCGGCGTCAGCAGATAGGCGTAAGCCTGGTGGTGCGAACGCCCGACGCGGCCGCGCAACTGGTGCAGCTGCGCCAGGCCGAAGCGATCGGCGCGCTCGATGATGATGGTGTTGGCGCTGGGGATATCGATGCCGGTCTCGATGATGGTGGTGCACACCAGCACGTTGAAGCGCTGGTGGTGGAAATCGTTCATCACCCGTTCCAGATCGCGTTCGCGCATCTGGCCGTGGCCGATGGCGATGCGCGCTTCCGGCACCAACTCAGCCAGGCGCTGCGCCGCTTTCTCGATGTTTTCCACGTCGTTATAGAGGTAGTAAACCTGGCCGCCGCGCAACACTTCGCGCAGGATCGCTTCGCGCACCACCAGGCTGTCGTATTCGCGCACGAAGGTTTTCACCGCCAGGCGGCGTGCCGGCGGGGTGGCGATGATCGACAGATCGCGCATGCCGCTCATCGCCATGTTCAGGGTCCGCGGGATAGGCGTGGCGGTCAGCGTCAGGATATCGACGTCGGCGCGCATCGCCTTGATGCGCTCCTTGTGGCGCACGCCGAAGCGGTGTTCTTCATCGACGATCAGCAGCCCCAGGTCTTTCCAGCGCAGATCGCTCTGCAACAGCTTGTGGGTACCGATGATGATGTCTACCTTGCCTTCGGCCGCGTCGTCCAGCACCTGCTGCTGCTCTTTGGCGCTGCGGAAGCGCGACATCATCTCGATGCGGATAGGCCAGGTGGCGAAGCGGTCGCGGAAATTGTCGAAGTGCTGCTGCGCCAGCAGGGTAGTCGGCACCAGCACCGCCACCTGCTTGCCGTTTTCCACCGCCAGGAAGGCGGCGCGCATCGCCACTTCGGTTTTGCCGAAGCCGACGTCGCCGCACACCAGGCGGTCCATCGCCAGCGGCTGGCACATGTCGCTCAGCACCGCGTTGATCGCCTGTTCCTGATCCGGCGTGGTTTCGAACGGGAAGCTCTGGCAGAACAGCTGATACTGTTCGCGATTGTGTTTGAAGGCGAAACCGGCCTTGGCGGCGCGCTGGGCGTAGATATCCAGCAGCTCCGCCGCCACGTCGCGCACGCGCTCGGCCGCTTTCTGCCGCGCGCGCGTCCAGGCGTCGCCGCCCAGCTTGTGCAGCGGGGCGTTTTCGTCCGCGCCGCCGGCGTAGCGGCTGATCAGATGCAGCGAAGAAACCGGCACGTACAGCTTGTCTTCACCGGCGTAGGAGAGGATCAGGTACTCGGCCTTGATACCGCCGGCCTCCAGCGTGGTCAGGCCGACGTAGCGGCCGACGCCGTGCTCCAGATGCACCACCGGCTGGCCGGGATGCAGCTCCGCCAGGTTGCGGATCAGGGTATCGGTATTGATGGTGCGCCGGTTGTCCTGCCGGCGGCGGCTGACGCGCTCGCCGAGCAGATCGCTTTCGCAGATCAGCGCCCGCTGGCGCAGGCCGTCGAGGAAGCCGTGTTCGGCGGCGCCGACCATCATGTAACGGCCCGCCGTTTCCGCCTGATCGAGGCGCTGAATCAGCGCCGGCGCCAGCTTGATGCGGCCGAGCAGATCCTGCAGCGTTTCACGCCGCCCCTCGCTCTCGACGGAGAAAATCACGCTGCCGTCGAAGCCTTCGATAAAGCGCCGTAGGTTATCCAGCGGGGATTTATGCTGCGCTTGCACCGCCAGATCGGGCAGGGCATGGTAGTCCAGATTGGTATTGCCGGCCTTGGCCGGCAGCTCATCGGTTTTCAGCGCGATGCGCGGCCAGGCCTTCAGCTCGCCGAACAGCGCGTCGACGCGCAGCCACAGCGTATCCGGCGCCAGCAGCGGGCGCATCGGATCGACGCGGCGGCTTTCGTAACGCTGGTTGACGTCCTGCCAGAAGCGCTCGGCGGCGCCCTCCAGATCGCCGGTGTTGACGATCAGCGTATTGGCCGGCAGGTAGCTGAACAGCGGCGGCAGCGGCTGGCTGAAGAACAGCGGCTGCCAGTATTCGATGCCGGCTGGCCAGGCGCTTTTGCTGACCTGCTGATAGATGTGCTCGGCGTCGCGGCGCACCTCAAACTGCTCGCGCCACTGGCTGCGAAACAGCTCGATGGCGTTTTTGTCGGTGGGGAACTCGTGGGCCGGCAACAGATTGATGGCCTCGACTTCGCTCAGCGTGCGCTGGGTATCGACGTCGAAGATGCGCAGGCTGTCGATTTCGTCATCGAAGAAGTCGATGCGGTAAGGCTCATCGCTGCCCATCGGGTAAAGATCGAGCAACGCGCCGCGGGTGGCGAATTCGCCGTGCTCCATCACCTGATCGACGCTGCGGTAACCGGCCTGTTCCAGCTGCGCGCGCAGCTTGTCGCGCGACAGGCGCTGGCCTTTCTTCATCACCAGCGCGTGGCCGTGCAGGAACTCGTGCGGGCAGACGCGCTGCATCAGGGTGTTGACCGGCAGAATAATCACGCCGCGCGCCATGGTCGGCAGGTGATACAGGCTCGACAAGCGATCCGAGATGATTTCCTGATGCGGCGAGAAGCTGTCGTACGGCAGGGTTTCCCAGTCGGACAGCGTGGTCACCATCTGGTCGGTGAACTGCTGGATCTCGTCGCGCAGCCGCAGGGCGTTTTGCATGTCCGGCGCGATCAGCATCACCGGGCCAGGATGGCGTTCGACGATCTCGGCGCACTCCACGGCGCAGGCCGCGCCGGTCAGCTGCCCCAGCTGGCGCAGATCGCCCGCGCGATCGGGCAGAGAATAACGGGGGGATGAGGAACGGTTACGGCTATCGGAAGTGCTCATTCAGGTATCTTTAATCAATGTGTTAGAGGGCGTTCCGGCACGGATAACCCAGCGCCTTTATGCTGTTTATAGTAGCCCAGCGGCCGCCAAACTGACACAGCAAAAAGCGCTATACCCTGATGTTCCGCCTGTTATTTAACCGATGCGCCGCGTTAATTTTCGCCGGCCAGGGCGAGATAGTGCGCAATCTTGTCGACGTCAAGGTTGCCGCCGCTGACGATAACGCCGACCTTTTTACCGTGCAGATCGAGCAGGCCGTTCATCGCCGCCGCGGCCGCCAGGCAGCCGGTCGGCTCAACCACCATTTTCATCCGCTCCATAAAGAAGCGCATTTGCCGACACAGCTGGGCGTCGCTGACCGTCAGAATGCCTTCGACATAGGCCTGAATGATCGGGAAGGTCAGCTGCCCGACCTGTTGGGTCTGCGCGCCGTCGGCAATGGTTTTCGGCACCGGGATGTGCACCGGTTCACCGCGCTGAAAGGCTTGCTGAACGTCGTTGCCGGCTTCGGGCTCGACGCCGAACACGCGGCAGCCCGGCGACCAGTGATGCGCCGCTACCGCGCTGCCGGCCAGCAGGCCGCCGCCGCCGGTGCACACCAACAGCAGATCCAATGGCCCGGTCTCTTCAAACAGCTCCTTGGCGGCGGTGCCCTGGCCGGCGATCACCTGCGGATAATCGTACGGTGGCACCAGCGTCAGGCCCCGCTCTGCGGCCAGGCGTCGGGTGATTTCTTCACGATCTTCGCTGTGGCGCTGATAGATGACCACGTTGGCGCCGTAGCCGCGCGTCGCCGCCAGCTTGGCCGCAGGGGCGTCATGGGGCATTACGATGGTGGCGCTAACGCCCAATTCGCGCGCCGCCAGCGCCATCGCCTGTGCGTGGTTGCCGGATGAAAAGGCGATTACCCCGGCCCGACGCTGCTCTGCGCTGAGTTGTGCGATGGCGTTATAGGCGCCGCGAAATTTGAAGGCGCCGATGCGCTGAAAATTCTCGCACTTGAAGAACAGCTGCGCGCCGGCGATCTGGTCGGCCTGGCGCGAAGTCATGACCGGCGTGCGCAGGGCATGCCCGGCGATAACGTCGGCGGCGGTGGCAATATCGGTGGCGGTGATGCAGCGTGGGACTGAACTCATGGCGACCTCGCACAGGTAAGTGATGGACGATACATTGCTTGGTGTGGATTTTTAATTTACTCTTTGTAAAGTTATTGTCAAATGGTTAACTTAATGAGCGATCTCAGGCAGGAAAATGCGCTGTTGCTGCGCGAAGCGGAAAAAATTGTTCAGGCGTTGGGCGTGATGTTCGCGCCCGGTTGCGAAGTGGTGCTGCACGATCTGACCCAGCCCGATCGCGCCATTGTCGCCATCGCCAACAATCTATCCAACCGCCGCATCGGCGACGCCGCGACGGAAATGGGGCTGGAGCGCATCGCGTCGCCGGAGTTTCCAGACGTGGTGCAGAACTACGCCAGCGTGTTTCCGGACGGGCGCCCGGCCAAGAGCACCTCGATCGGCCTGCGCAATAGCCAGGGCCGCTTTGTGGCGGCAATTTGCCTCAATCTGGATGTGTCTATCTTCAACAGCGTCACCGCTATCCTGCAGCAGCTGACGGCGGTGGTGCAAAGCGCCGCGCCGCAGGCGGCGGAGAGTGCACGCTCGCTGTCGGACATCGCCGCGGCGATCAACGCGTTCGCCGCGTCGCATGCCACCCAGCCGCGCGCTTTGTCTTCCGAACAGCGGTTTCAGGTGGTGCAACAGCTGAAGCAGCAAGGGTATTTGCAACTGCGCGGCGCGGCCACCATGGTGGCCGAAGCGCTCGGCATCTCGCGGGTGTCGGTCTATAACCTGCTCAAGCGAGACGCCGGATGAGGGGCCGCCCGGCGCAATAAAAGGCCGCCGGGTGTTCCCTAAACGAGGGAGAGCCTTTATTATCCATGATCACTTTGCTTAAGCCACGGCTATCAAACGGATTTCATGTATCAACCTGTCGCGTTATTCATTGGCCTGCGCTACATGCGCGGGCGAGCCTCAGACCGCTTCGGGCGGTTTGTTTCCTGGCTTTCCACCATCGGCATTACGCTGGGGGTGATGGCGTTGGTCACCGTACTGTCGGTGATGAACGGATTCGAGAAGGATCTGGAGAACAACATCCTCGGCCTGATGCCGCAGGCGTTGGTCACCAGTCCGCAAGGATCGGTCAACCCGCAGCAACTGCCGGCCTCCGAGGTGCAGAAGCTGCAGGGCGTCACGCGCGTCGCACCGCTGACCACCGGTGACGTGGTGCTGCAAAGCGCCCGCAGCGTGGCGGTCGGGGTGATGCTCGGCGTCAATCCCGACGAAGCCGATCCGCTGACCCCGTATCTGGTCAACGTCAAGCAGCAACAACTGCAGCCGGGCCAATACAACATCATTATCGGCGAACAGCTGGCGGGGCAACTCGGCGTCAAGCGCGGCGATTCGCTGCGCGTGATGGTGCCGAGCGCCAGCCAGTTCACGCCGATGGGCCGCATCCCCAGCCAGCGCCTGTTCACCCTCATCGGCACCTTCCACGCCAACAGCGAGGTGGATGGCTATCAGCTGCTGGTCAACCAACAGGACGCTTCGCGCCTGATGCGCTACCCGGCCGGCAACATCACCGGCTGGCGCCTGTTCCTGCAACAGCCTCTGACGGTCGATACCCTCAGCCAACGGCCGTTGCCGGCGGGCACTGTCTGGAAAGACTGGCGCGATCGCAAGGGCGAGCTGTTCCAGGCGGTGCGCATGGAGAAGAACATGATGGGGCTGCTGCTCAGCCTGATCGTGGCGGTGGCGGCGTTTAACATCATTACCTCGCTCGGCCTGCTGGTGATGGAGAAGCAGGGCGAGGTCGCCATTCTGCAGACCCAGGGGCTGACTCGCCGCCAGATCATGTCAGTGTTTATGGTGCAGGGCGCCAGCGCCGGCATCATCGGTTCGCTGCTCGGCACGCTGCTCGGCGTGCTGCTGGCCACCAACCTGAATAACCTGATGCCGATCCTCGGCGCCTTGATCGACGGCGCTTCGCTGCCGGTGGCGGTCGATCCGCTGCAGGTGACGATCATCGCCGTGGTGGCGATGGCGGTTTCCCTGTTGTCCACGCTTTATCCTTCATGGCGCGCTGCCGCCGTACAACCCGCTGAGGCTTTACGTTATGAGTAACCATCTTTTGCTGCAGTGTGACAACCTGTGCAAGACCTATCAGGAAGGCAATCTGCACACCGACGTGCTGCGCAATGTCAGCTTTGCCATGCAGCAGGGCGAGATGATGGCGATCGTCGGCAGCTCGGGTTCCGGCAAGAGCACCCTGTTGCACCTGCTGGGCGGACTGGACTCACCGACCTCCGGCGAGGTGATCTTCAAGGGCGAATCGCTGAACGCCATGTCTTCGGCGGCCAAGGCCGAGCTGCGCAACCGCCAGCTGGGCTTCATCTATCAGTTCCACCATCTGCTGCCGGACTTCACCGCGCTGGAAAACGCCGCCATGCCGCTGCTGATCGGCGGCGCCAAACCGGCGCAGGCGCAGGAGAAGGCGCGGGAGATGCTGGCGGCGGTCGGGCTGGAAAAACGCAGCAAGCACCGCCCGTCCGAGCTCTCCGGCGGCGAGCGTCAGCGCGTGGCGATCGCGCGTGCGCTGGTCAACAATCCGGCGCTGGTGCTGGCGGACGAACCGACCGGTAACCTGGACAAACGCACCGCGGACAGCATCTTCGATCTGCTGGGCGAGCTGAACGTGCGTCAGGGCACCGCGTTCCTGGTGGTGACGCACGATCTGCAGTTGGCCAAGCGCCTGAGCCGCCAGTTGGAAATGGCCGACGGCCACCTGCAGGCGCAGCTGACCCTGATGGGGGCCGAGTAATGGCGGGAGCCTCACTGTCCTTCCTGACGGCCCTGCGTTTCAGCCGCGGCCGTAAACGCGGCGGCATGGTGTCGCTGATCTCGGTCATCTCCACCATCGGCATCGCGCTGGGGGTGGCGGTGCTGATCGTCGGCCTGAGCGCGATGAACGGCTTTGAGCGCGAGCTGAAGAACCGCATTCTGGCGGTGGTGCCGCACGGCGAACTCGAACCGGTCAATCAGCCGTTCAGCGGCTGGCCGTCGATTCTGCAGCGGGTGGAAAAGGTGCCGGGCATTGTGGCCGCCGCGCCGTACATCAACTTTACCGGCCTGATGGAGAACGGCGCGCAGCTGCGCGCGGTGGAAGTCAAAGGCGTTGATCCGCAGCAGGAAAGTCGGCTGAGCGCGCTGCCGCAGTATGTGCAGGGCGACGCCTGGGCTAACTTCAAGCCCGGCGAGCAGCAGGTGATCCTCGGCAAGGGCGTGGCCGACGCGCTGGGCGTCAAGCAGGGCGCCTACGTGACGGTGATGATCCCCAACAGCGACCCGGAAATGAAGCTGTTGCAGCCGAAGCGCATCCGTCTGCACGTGACCGGCATTTTGCAGCTCAGCGGCCAACTCGATCACAGCCTGGCGCTGGTGCCGCTGGCCGACGCGCAGCAGTATCTCGACATGGGTGACAGCGTCACGGGCATCGCGCTCAAGATGAACGATGTGTTCGCCGCCAACAAGCTGGTGCGTGACGCCGGCGAAGTGACCAATTCTTATATCTACATCAAAAGCTGGATTGGCAAGTACGGCTATATGTACCGCGACATCCAGATGATCCGCGCCATCATGTACCTGGCTATGGTGCTGGTGATCGGCGTAGCCTGCTTCAACATTGTCTCCACGCTGGTGATGGCGGTGAAAGACAAAAGCGCCGACATCGCGGTGCTGCGCACCCTGGGCGCCAAAGACGGCTTTATTCGCGCCATCTTCATCTGGTATGGGCTGCTGGCCGGGCTGCTGGGCAGCCTGAGCGGCGTGGTGATCGGGGTGATCGCCTCGCTGCAGCTGACCAACATCATCCGGGGTATCGAAAAACTGGTCGGCCACTCCTTCCTGTCGGGCGATATCTACTTTATCGATTTCCTGCCTTCCGAGCTGCACTGGCTGGATGTGCTGATCGTGTTGGCGACCGCCATCGTGCTGAGCCTGTTGGCCAGTTGGTATCCGGCCAGGCGCGCCAGCCGCATCGATCCGGCGCGGGTGCTGAGCGGACAATAAAACCCACGGGGAGGCAGCGATGCCGCCCCGTTTTTTTAGCCTGGGGATGGGTTATGTACTACGGTTTCGATATGGGCGGCACCAAGATTGAGCTGGGGGTATTCGACGATAACCTGCAGCGCATTTGGCAAAAGCGGGTGCCGACGCCGCGTGAAGACTACCGGCAGCTGCTGGCCACGCTGTGCGATCTGACCCTTGAGGCGGATGCGTTTTGCGGCCGGCGCGGCAGCGTCGGCATCGGCATCCCGGGCCTGCCCAACGACGATGACGGCACGCTGTTTACCGCCAACGTGCCGGCGGCGATGGGGCGACCGCTGCCGCGCGATCTGGCGGCGCTGATCGGGCGCGAGGTGCGGGTCGATAACGACGCCAACTGCTTTGCGCTGTCGGAGGCCTGGGACGACGAGTTTCGCCGCTACCCGACGGTGCTGGGCATCATCCTCGGCACCGGCGTTGGCGGCGGGCTGATCGTCGACGGCAAGACGGTGCCTGGGCGCAACTATATCGCCGGCGAGTTCGGCCATTTGCGCCTGCCGGTGGACGCGCTCGAGGTGCTGGGGCGTGATGTGCCTCGCGTTGCCTGCGGGTGCGGCCATCAGGGTTGCATTGAAAATTACATATCGGGCCGCGGTTTCGAATGGATGTACGCCCATTTCTATGGCCGGCACTTGCCTGCCACTGAGATCATTGCGCATTATCAGGCGGGTGAGCCGCAGGCGGTGGCTCACGTCGACCGCTTTATGGACGTGCTGGCGATCTGCCTTGGCAACCTGCTGACGGTGCTGGATCCTCACCTGGTGGTGATCGGCGGCGGGCTGTCGAACTTCGACGCCATTTACCAGGCGTTGCCGCAGCGGCTGCCGGCGCACCTGCTGCGGGTGGCCCGGCTGCCGCGCATCGAGAAGGCGCGCTATGGCGACGCCGGCGGCGTGCGCGGCGCAGCGTTCCTCAATTTGGTCGCCCAAAGTAATGGGCGTTGAGGCTAGGCGGCAATGGCATTCACGCCAGGAGCTTACTCGAGTAAGTGACTGGGGGAAATGTATGCAGCCAACAACGCCGCAACGTCCAGTAAGAAGGGTAAACAGGGAAAAGTAAGGAGAGAGTTAATGCACACTCGCCATCGGCTGTGTCAGTTTCGCAAGAGTAAGCATGTGCTGCATCAGCGCTTTCGTTCACGCATTTTTCACCGTGACACCATGGCGGCGGCCGAGCTGAAAAAGCCGTTTGTGGTGGTGTTGACCGGGGCCGGCATTTCGGCCGAGTCGGGCATTCGCACCTTCCGCGCCGCGGATGGGCTATGGGAAGAGCACCGGGTGGAGGACGTCGCCACGCCGGAAGGTTTTCAGCGCGATCCGGCGCTGGTGCAGGCGTTTTACAACGAACGCCGCCGCCAACTGCAGACGGAAGAGATCGCCCCGAACGCCGCGCACCGTGCGCTGGCGGACCTGGAAGAGTGGCTGGGGGACAACTTCCTGCTGGTCACGCAAAACATCGATAACCTGCATGAGCGCGCCGGCAGCAAGCGGGTGCTGCATATGCACGGCGAATTGCTGAAGGTGCGCTGCACCCAGTCGGGCCAGGTGTTCGAATGGCCCGGCGATCTCAGCGTTGACGACCGTTGCCACTGCTGCCAGTTCCCGGCGCCGCTGCGGCCGCACGTGGTGTGGTTCGGCGAGATGCCGCTGGGCATTGACGATATTTATCAGGCGCTGAGCAAGGCCGATTTCTTCGTCGCCATCGGCACCTCCGGCCACGTCTATCCGGCGGCCGGCTTCGTGCATGAGGCGCGGCTGGGCGGCGCCTATGCCATGGAGCTGAACCTGGAGCCGAGCCAGGTGGAGAGCCAGTTCGACGAGAAACACTACGGCCTGGCCAGCGAAGTGGTGCCGCGTTTTGTGCACAAGTTCCTGGTGGGCAAGGTGGCGCGGGCCGACAGGCCCTGAGAAAGGCATCAGGGCGCACTGCACGCCCTGATCGGATGGCGGGGCGTGTTAGCGCCCGGCTTTCAGCTTTTGGAAGTAGCTTTCGTACAGCGTGCTGGCGTCGCCGACGTCGTTTTGCCACTCGCCGTGCTCAATCACCGCCTTATCCGGGTAGAGTGACTTATCGTTGGCGATCTCCGGCGACAGCAGCTTCTTCGCCGCCAGGTTCGGCGTCGGGTAACCGATGGTTTCCGCCACCTGCACCGCGATTTCCGGCCGCAGCAGGAAGTCTATCAGCTTCAGCGCCCCCTCGACGTTACGTGCGTTGGCCGGAATGGCCAGGCTGTCCATCCAGAAGATCCCGCCTTCCTTCGGCCAGACGATCTCCAGCGGCGTGCCGGCCTGGCGCGCCACGAAGGCCGAACCGTTCCACACCATACCGACGTTGACTTCCCCTTCCATAAACGGGTTGCCCGGGTTGTCGGAGTTGAAGGCCAGCACGTTCGGCATCAATTTCTGCAGTTCGTGATAGGCGGCTTCGATCTCTTTCGGGTCGGTGGTGTTGCCGGAGTAGCCCAGCTTGAGCAACGCCATCTGGAACACTTCGCGCGCGTCGTCGGTCAGCAGCAGGCGGCCTTTGTACTGCGGCTGCCACAGATCGGCCCAGGCGGTAACGGTAGAGGGATCCTGCGCGTCGCTGTTGACGCCGATGGCGGTAGCGCCCCAGATGTAAGGAATGGAATAGTCGTTGTCAGGATCGAACGGCTTGTTCAGCAGGGTAGGATCGAGATCCTTGAAGTGGCTGAGCTTGCTCTTGTCGATTTTTTGCAGCATGCCTTCCTTGCTCATCTTGGCGATGAAGTAAGTGGAAGGCACCACCAGATCGTACGCGCCGTCTTTGTAGGTCTTCAGCTTGGCGTACATGCTTTCGTTGGATTCATAGGTGGAATAGATCACCTTGATGCCGGTTTCCTTGGTGAACTGCTCCAGCAGCCCCGGCGGGACGTATTCAGTCCAGTTATAGAAGTACAGCGTTTTGCCGTCAGAGGCGTTTGCAGAGCAAAAACTCAGCGCCATCATCCCGGCTGCGAGCAGATGTGACCACTTTTTCATGCAGCGTATCCTTCAGCAGTAGTGAGCCGAATCCGTATGGGCAAGCCGTTTGGCGGCCGCGCCATACCCCAGAAAGGGGCCATTATAGGGGCCGGGGCGGGGTGGGTAAAGGCGGTTATCCCGCTGGCAAATCAAGGGATTTGGCGGCTTAAAGCGCATCACAATTTGATTGTCTCGCGCTGGACAGGCGGTGAAGCGCGTGCGAAACAATAATTTTGGCGAATAACGAGGGCGGCGATGAATTTCAAACAGGTCTTCAGCCAGGCGGAGCTCAGCAAGACGGATCTGACGATTTTGCACTGTATTCTCGACAATCCGGACGCCTGCATCGACGACGGCATCCGCGCGGTGTCCGCACGCTGCTACAGTTCCCCCTCAACGCTGGTGCGGCTGGCCAAAAAGCTGGGCTTTCGCGGCTATCTCGAACTGGTCTACTTCATCAAGTTCAACCTGACGATGGCGCCGGCCTACCAGGCGGAACGCGCTACGTCGGCGGCACCGCCGGCCCAGCAGGCGCAGTTTCTCGATCTGCTCGACAGCGGCAAGATCCTGATCCACGGCAGCGGTTTTTCGCAGCTGGTGGCGCAGTATATGTACAACAAGTTTATGACGCTGGGCGTAGACAGTTACCTGTCGCTGTGGCCGGATTTCGACATTCTTGACCGTGAGACGCGCTTTCGCTTCGATATGGTGATCGTGATTTCAAAGTCGGGCAACAGCGGCTCTGCGCTGAGCTGGGGCGAGGCGGTGAAGCGTAACCACATTCTGCTGGCGGCCTTCTGCGGCGACGGCGACAGCCCGCTGGCGCAGCAGGCCGACATGACCTTTCTGTTTGAGGACCGGCAAAAATACGATCACGATATCTACTACCCCAACCCGTTTTTCGGCCACTGTCTGTTGGGATTCGAGAATGTGATCACCGCCTGGTTTGAACGACGCGGCCGCTGACGGCCGCGCCGCATCGCTTAGCGCCAGTGCCCGGCATACTGACGGTGGGCCTGCAGGTACTCCTCCACCAGCGTTTTCGCCAGCGAGTAGGAGTTGACCAGCGGGTGCACCATCAGCGCCTTGATGGCCAGTTGGCGGTTGCCGGTCAGGATCGCCGCCACTGCCAGGCGTTCGTACTCTTTCACCTGCGAAATCAGGTTTTTCTGGGTGTCGGGAATATCGCGCATTTTGACCGGCTGAATGCCGGCGCTGCTCAATTCGCAGCTGATTTCGATCACGTCTTCCGGGTGCAGAAAATCGAGCGTGTCGCGGTTTTGCATCGATACCACCACGCGTTTTTGCCGGCCGCTGTTGACCGCCTCCAGAATGTCGATCGCCACCCCGGCATAGCCGCCGCTGTCCGGCTGTTCGATAAACTGTTGCAGCGTCAGCATCTCACGCGTTTTCACCTTGCCCTGGTTGGACTCACGCTGCATGTAGGAGTTTTCGCGCTGCAGGTAATGGCTGAAGTAGACCGAGAAGGCGTGTTCCAGCTGACGGGGGATGTCCAGCTCGCCCAACGCCGACAGCATTTGGCGATTGATTGCCGCGATTTGTTCGCCGCGGGTCTCGCCGCCTTCGACGATGGCGGCGATCGCCTGCTCACGGTAGTAGTAATAGTAGAGATACTCGTTGGGCATCAGGTTGTCCGACAGCGCCACCAGCTCCGGCGAGAAGTATTTCATGCAGGTTTCGCGATACAGGCGCGGATCCGCCAGCAACCGTTCCGTGACCGGCTCGCCGTTGACGCGCGCATTGCGGAACCAGGAAAGATGGTTGAGGCCGAAGCAGTCGACGCTCAGTTGGTCTTCGCGGCAGTCCAGCAGCTCGGCCAGTTCGCAGATGAACTCGCTGAGGGCGTCGCAGATGCCGTAGACCCGGCGCTGGAAGCCGGATTTGATGATCGCCTCGGTCACCATGCCGGAAGGATTGGTGAAGTTGAACAGGACCGCGTCCGGCGATGAAAGCTGCTCGATCAGGCGGCAATAGTCGAGGATTGCCGGGATCGAACGCATCGCCATGGCGAAGCCGCCGGCGCCGGTGGTTTCTTGCCCGAGCAGCTGATGATTGAGCGCGATGCGCTCGTCATGGATGCGGCCTTCCTCGCCGCCGATGCGCAGGGTGGTGATGATATAGTCGGCGCCTTGCAGCGCCTGGCGCGGATCGCTGCTGAGGCTGAAAGCAATGTCGCCGCGAATGCGCTGGAACACGCCCTGCGCCAGGGCGCCGTAGACCGCCAGATGGCGCTCATCGGTATCCATAAACACCACTTCGGTAATGCCGATGCGATGGGCGTTATAGGCGATGGATTTGGCGAGGAACGGGGAACGCACGCCGCCGCCGCCGAGAACGGTTAATTTCATTCGATATCTCCCATTAATAAAGCGTTAGAGTGCCGCCAAATATTTTTCTACCTGATTTTTGACCTTGCCGACCGTGACGCCGTAAATCACCTGCACCTCACGGCGATTCTTGACCACGCCTTTGGCGCCGGTGCTTTTCAACGCGGCTTCATCCACCCGCGCCATATCCTTTAATTCCACCCGCAGCCGGGTAAAGCAGTTATCGACGGAAATAATGTTTTCCTTGCCGCCCAGCGCGCGAATAATGATGCCGCTCGGCTCGTCCGGGGTATTTTTGCGGTTTCGGTAATCCTGTTTGGAATAGAGTTTGACGTCCTGGTCATCTTCACGGCCCGGCGTTTTCAGATTGAGCTTCAGCACCAGCGTTTTGAACACCAGGTAATACACCGCAAACTGCACCAGGCCGATGACCACATACAGCGGCCAGCGGGTGAGGGAAACCGGCAGCGGCAGGTTGTAGGCCAGGAACTCGACCAGCCCGCTGGCGCCCCAGGGGCGCACCTGGAACAGGTTGCAGGCCACCTGCGACAGCGCGGTCAACACGGCGTGGATCACCCACAGCAGCGGAGAGATAAACAGGAAGGTGAACTCTATCGGTTCGGTGATGCCGACCAGGATCGAGGTGGTGATGGCCGGGATCAGAATCGCCTTGGCCAGCATTTTCTTTTCCGGTTTGGCGGTGTGATAGAAAGCCAATGCCGCACCCGACAGGCCGAAGATGGTTACCATCCCTTGCTGCGAGAAGCGCAGCGCCTCGTTCATCAGCGGCGAGATGCTCGGGTCGCGCATATAGGCCAGGAAAATCGCCTGCGAGCCGGAGACGGTCTGGCCGTCCTGCACGATTGAACCACCGATGCTGGTGAGCTGGAACGGCGACCAGATAAAGTGGTGTAGCCCGGTGGGGATGAGGAATTTCTCGAAGAAACCGTAGACGAATACCCCAAGCGAGCCGGAGCTTTTCATAAAGCCGGTCAGCGCGATCAGGCCCTGCGAGATGGCCGGCCACAGGTAGCTGAAGGCGACGGCGTACAGCATGATGATCGGCGTCATGGCGATCAGCACCAGCTTGGCGCCGCCATAGACCGAGAACACGCCGTTGAGTTCGACGTTGCACAGGCGGTTGTGCACCCAGGCGAGGGTGACGCCGAGGATAAGACCGAGGAAAATGCCCATATCCACCACGGTAAAGCCCAGCAGTTCCGTCTGCCCGGTGCCGTAATATTCGCCGTTGATCTTGGCCGCGACGTGGCCGCTGAGCTGCAGATAAGACGAATTGGCGCCGAGGAACATGATAAAGCACATCACCGCGACCAGCGCCGCTTCGCTTTTTTTGTCTTTGGCCAGGCCGTAGGTAATGCCGATGCAGAAAATCAGCCCGAGATTGCCGAATAACGGCCAGAAGGTATCGCCGATCATTTTACCGATAGTGAAGATGGCAGAATGTTCATTGATTAATGTGGCATTGGTGAGAATAGAACTGAGCGCCAGAATCAGACCGATTACCGGCAGGAAAAATATCGGCCCCATCATGGCTTTGGAGAAAAGCTGCAGCTTGCTTAAGATATTATCGATAATACCTTTCATGGCAGTTCCTTTTTATATTTTAATGGATGACGACGTTGCTGAATAAACTCCCTGGAAGCGAGAAAAAATAAGGCACCTTGCCTGGATTCAGTTATAGGGGGAAGTTTTCGCCGCTGCAATCGGCGGGGCGGAAATAGGCACCGATGGTCAGCAGATGACAACCGGTGCCGGTTGTGAAGGGGATCACAACCGGGCGCCGCAGCGCCCGGCGGGAAGGGTTATTCGGCCTTGGGCGAGCGATCGCGCATCACCCACTGGCTGGCGATCACCAGCACCAGCGACAGCAGCAGCAAAATGGTGGCCAGCGCGTTGACCTCCGGCGAGACGCCGACTTTCACCATCGAATAGATCTTCAGCGGCAAAATCTCGTAGCTCGGCCCGGTGACGAAGGAGGAGACGACCACGTCGTCCATCGACAGGGTGAAGCTCAACAGCCAGCCGGCCGCCACCGCCGGCATCGCTAGCGGCAAAATGATCTTGCGCAGAATGGTGAACTCGCTTGCGCCGAGATCGCGTGCGGCTTCCAGCATCTTCACGTCGAACCCTTTCAGGCGCGCGTAGACGGTCACTACCACGAACGGCAGGCAGAAGGTGATGTGCGAGAACAGCAGCGACCAGAAGCCGAGCGAAATGCCCAGCAACATGAACAGCACCAGCAGCGAGATGGCCATCACGATATCCGGCGACATCATCACCACGAACAGCATGCCGCCGACGAACGGCTTGCCGCGGAAGCGGTAGCGGTACAGCGCCACCGCGGTCAGCGAGCCGATCAGCGTGGCGAAGGTGGCGGAGAGCACCGCCATGGTCAGCGAATGGCCGGCGGCCTGCAGCAGGCTGTCGTTGTTGAGCAGCGTGCTGTACCACTTGGTGGTGGCTCCTTGCCAACTGATGCCGAAGCGCGAGGCGTTGAAGGAGTTGACGATCAGGATGACGATCGGGATATACAGATAGGCGTATACCAGCGTCATAAAGCCGCCGCGCAGCAGACGTCCGATCATGCCAGATCCTCCTTCTTGTTCAGCAGGCGGGCGGCCCGGTAATAGACCAGCAGCAACAGCCCCATCACCAGCGTCAGGCAGATGCTGGTGGCCGCGCCGAACGGCCAGTCGCGGATATTGAGGAACTGGCTTTTAATCACGTTGCCGATCAGCAGATTCTTGGCGCCGCCCATCAGATCGGCGACGAAGAACAGCCCCATCGCCGGCAGCACCACCAGCAGGCAGCCGGCGATAATGCCCGGCATGGTCAGCGGCACGATGATGCGGATAAAGGTCTGCAGCTTGCTGGCGCCGAGATCGCGCGCCGCCTCCAGGCAGGACTTATCGAGCTTTTCGATGCTGGAGTAGAGCGGCATTACCATAAACGGCAGCAGGATATACACCAGGCCGAGGATCACCGCTTCCGAGGTGTACATGATGCGCACCGGCTTGTCGATGACGCCGATCCACAGCAGCGCGTCGTTGAGATAGCCGCGGGTGCTGAGAAACAGCTTCAGGCCGTAGATGCGGATCAGCGAGTTGGTCCAGAAGGGCACGATCAGCAGAAACAGCAGCAGTGGCCGCATCTTCTGCGGCAAGCGCGCCAGGATAAAGGCGAACGGATAGCCGATCGCCAGGCAGCACAGGGTGGCGATCAGCGCCATGTTCAGCGAGTGCAGCAGCACCTGGGCGTACAAGGGGTCGAACAAGCGCCGGTAGTTGTCCAGCGTGAACACCATCTGCACCAGGTTGGCGTCGTCGCGGGTCAGGAAGCTGGTGGCGATGATCATCAGGTTCGGCATGAACACGAACAGCAGCAGCCAGGCGACGACGCCGACGATCACCACATTCTGGAAGACTTTACGCGATTTCTTCATCGGCCAGCACCACCTCCCAGCTTTCAACCCAGGTCACCGCCATCTTCTGGTTGAGCGAGTGGTCGACGTCCGGATCGTCTTCATTGAAGAACTCGCTGACCATCACCGTTTTACCGCTCTCCAGCTCAACCACCGACTCCAGCGTCATGCCTTTGTAGTTGCGCTCGCGCACGTAGCCGATCAGCCCGTCGTGCTGCGCGCTGTCGTTCACTTCTTCTACCCGCAGATCCTCCGGACGCAGCAGCACCTTCAGTTTTTGGCCCGGCTCAACCGGCAGATCGGCATAGATGTCGCACTCGCGGCCTTCGACGTTGGCGCGCACCCGCTGCGGATCGAGGCGCTGCAAGACCACCGCGTCGAAGATGTTGATCTCACCGATAAAGCTGGCGACGAACAGGTTCTTCGGCTCTTCGTAGATTTCACGCGGCGTGCCGTCCTGCTCGATGCGGCCTTCGCGCATCACCACGATGCGATCCGACATGGTCAGCGCTTCTTCCTGATCGTGGGTGACGAACACGAAGGTGATGCCCAGCTTGCGCTGCAGCGCCTTCAGCTCGTTCTGCATCTGTTTGCGCAGCTTGTAGTCCAGCGCCGACAGCGATTCGTCCAGCAGCAACACCTTCGGCTTGTTGACCACTGCGCGGGCGATGGCCACGCGCTGCTGTTGGCCGCCGGAGAGCTGTCCCGGCCGCCGCTGGGCGAACGCATCCAGCTGCACCATGCGCAGCGCCTCTTCGACGCGCGGCGTCAGTTCTGCCGCCGGCACCTTTTGCATGCGCAGGCCAAAGGCGACGTTGTCGAACACCGACATGTGCGGAAACAGGGCATAGCTCTGAAACACGGTGTTGACGTGGCGATGTTCGGCCGGAATGGCGGTGATGTCCTGGCCGTCGAGCACGATGCGGCCCCGATCGGCATCTTCAAGACCGGCAATCAGGCGCAGCACCGTGGTTTTGCCACAGCCGGAGGGGCCGAGAATGGTGAGGAATTCGCCATGGTTAATCGCCAGTTCGAGATCGGCAATGATGGTTTTGCCATCGAACGCTTTGCTCAGGGCATGCAGTTCAACAAGGGGAGTCAGAGAGGATGTCTCAGTCATTTATCGTATTACTCTATCCCGTGGGCTAATGCAGATAGAACCGCAACTGGAAAAGACTGCCGGAGCTTGCGGAATGCCCGCTGATCAAATGAAGCTCAAACCAGTTGCGCCAATGGAAATTTTTCGAGCGCGCATGATAGACGCTGAATGCCGGAATTGAAAGCCGATCCGGCCCAGATGCCGCGTTTTTCATCATGATAGCGACAAATGACCCTGTGATGACAGTGTTATTTCCCTCAGAAATCATCACAAAGATTAATGATATTGGCGAATTCTGGTTAAAAATGACCTGACGCAATATTTGATCCTGATCGGTTCCGCATAATGAAACGCGATATTCTGAGGGGCCGCTACCATGGACAAATTACTTGACCGCTTTTTCAACTACGTCTCTTTCGACACCCAGTCCAAAGCGAACGTAAAGCATGTGCCGAGCACCGACGGGCAGTTGAAGCTGGCGCGCGCGTTGCAGCAGGAAATGATCGCGCTCGGCTTCGAGCGGGTGTCGCTCAGCGAACACGGCTGCGTGATGGGCACCTGGCCGGGCAACGTCGCCTGGCCGGTGCCGGCGGTCGGTTTCATCGCCCATCTGGATACCTCGCCGGATTTCAGCGGCAAAAACGTCAATCCGCAGATCGTCGAGAACTATCGCGGCGGCGACATCGCTCTGGGCATCGGCGATGAGGTGCTGTCGCCGGTGATGTTCCCGATCCTGCACCAGATGTTGGGGCAGACCCTGATCACCACCGACGGCAAAACGCTGCTGGGCGCCGACGACAAGGCCGGCATCGCCGAGATCCTCACCGCCATGGTGCGCCTGCGCGCGCGCAAAATCCCGCACGGTGACATCCGCGTGGCCTTCACCCCGGACGAGGAGGTGGGCAAGGGGGCACAGCTATTCGACGTGGCGGCCTTCAATGCCGAATGGGCTTACACCGTGGACGGCGGCGGCGTCGGTGAGCTGGAGTGCGAGAACTTCAACGCCGCCTCGGTGACGATCAAAATCCTCGGCAACAGCGTGCACCCCGGCAGCGCCAAGGGCGTGATGGTCAACGCGCTGTCGCTGGCCACCCGCATTCATCAGGCGCTGCCGGCGGACGAAGCGCCGGAGACCACCGAAGGCTACCAGGGCTTTTATCACCTCAGCAGCATCAAGGGCAGCGTAGAGCGCGCCGAAATGCACTATATCCTGCGCGACTTCGAGCGCGAGGGGTTTGAAGCGCGTAAGCGCAAGATGGTGGACATCGCCCGCGAGGTCGGCAAAGGCTTGCCGCGCGATTGCTATATCGAAGTGAGCATCGAAGACAGCTATTACAACATGCGCGAACAGGTGGCGGAGCACCCGCATGTGATCGCGCTGGCGCAGCAGGCGATGCGCGACTGCGATATCGAACCGGTGATGAAACCGATCCGCGGCGGCACCGACGGCGCGCAGCTGTCGTTCCGCGGCCTGCCGTGCCCGAACCTGTTCACCGGCGGCTACAACTACCACGGCAAGCACGAATTCGTGACCTTGGAAGGCATGGAGCAAGCGGTGGCGGTGATCATGCGCATCGCGGCGCTGGCCGCCGAGCGGGCGCGGTAAACGGGACGCTTGCGATCGGCATAATCGCTTGCCGTAACAAGGCGTTGCTCATAGTGTGGAAGCCTATTCCCCACGCATAAGGACCGCATGATGAGCACCGAATACCGTATCGCCAGCCCGCATTTGGCGCAGTTCGTTCAGGCGATTTGGCGCCAGGCCGGCAGCACGGCGCGTGAAGCCGAGCTGGTGGCCGATCATCTGGTGCAGGCCAATCTGGCCGGGCACGACTCGCACGGCGTCGGCATGATCCCCAGCTACATGGCGTCGTTGGCGCAGGGGCAATTGCAGCTCAATCAGCATGCTGAGGTGGTGCGCGACGCCGGCGCGGTGCTGACGCTCGACGGTGCGCGCGGTTTCGGTCAGGTGGTGGCCAGCGAAGCAATGGCGCTGGGCATTGAACGCGCCGGCAAGCTGGGCCTGGCGGCGGTGGCGCTGCACAACGCGCACCATATCGGCCGTATCGGCCATTGGGCGGAGCAGTGCGCTCGCGCCGGTTTCATTTCGATTCACTTCGTCAACGTGGTGGGCGATCCGATGGTGGCGCCGTTCGGCGGCAGCGATCGCCGCTTCGGCACCAACCCGTTCTGCGCCATTTTCCCGCGGCCGGGCCGCACGCCGCTGCTGTTGGATTTTGCCACCAGCGGCATCGCCTTCGGCAAGACCCGGGTGGCCTATAACAAAGGGCTGTCGGTGGCGCCGGGCTATCTGATCGACGAACACGGGCAGCCGACCACCGAACCGAAGGTGATGCATGAAGCGCCGTTCGGTTCGCTGCTGCCGTTCGGCTTGCACAAAGGCTATGCGCTGGCGGCGATGTGCGAAATCCTCGGCGGCGCGCTCTCCGGCGGCCGCACCACCCACGACGCCACGCTGAAAGCCGACAGCGACGCCATCTTCAACTGTATGACGACCCTGATCCTCGATCCTCAGGCCTTCGACGCCCCGCAAATGCAGGCCGAAGCCGAAGCCTTTATCGGCTGGGTGAAAGCTTCGCCGCCGAGCGGCGAACAGCCGATCGTCGTCCCGGGAGAGTGGGAAGAGGCCAACCGCGCGGCGCGGCTGGAGCAGGGCATCCCGATCGATGCCAATATCTGGCGGCAGATTGGCGCGGCGGCGGAGCAGGCGGGCATGGCGGCGGGGGAACTGGCGGATCATCGCGCGCAGGCGCGGCAGGCATAAAAAAAGCCACCCGGCAGGGTGGCTTTTTCGTGTGACGGCAATCAGTCGTTAAAGTACCAATACCCGCTGTTGACCAGCGCGGTCAGCAGCGCCAGGAACGACGGATCGTCCACCGCGTCGCCGAGCAGGGCGGCGTCGACGCTGAAGTGCTGGCACAGGGCGTCTGCGGCCTGCAGCTGGTCGGTGTCGATCAGCTCGCCGTTGACGAAGCAGCGATCGCCGACGCGCAGCACCCGCAACCCGCCCAGGCGCTGCAGCGCTTCGCCCTGTTGCAGCAGCTCGTAGATTTCCCCGGCCTGATACGGTGGCTCCGGCGGCGCCAGATCCAGCTCGTGGCGCGACTGGGAGATGAACTCGCCGAACCAGTGCTGGAAGTGTTCCGGCTGTTGCACCAGATCCAGCATCATCTGCCGTAAGGCGTCCACTTCCTGCGGCAGGATCTCCGCCGGGTGTTCGCGCAGTTTAACGTCCGGATCGCCGTAGCGCTTGCTGCCCAGCTCGCGCGCCAGCACGTAATCGGCGAAGCCGCTCACCAGCTCGCGGCCGTTCGGCGCGCGGAAGCCCACCGAGTAGTTGAGCGCGTTTTCCAGCGCGTAGCCTTCGTGCGGGAAGCCCGGCGGAATGTAGAGAATGTCGCCCGGTTCCATCTCTTCGTCGATGATGGCGTCGAACGGCTCCACCTGCAGCAGATCCGGATGCGGGCAGTGCTGTTTCAGCGGCGTTTTTTCCCCGACGCGCCAGCGGCGGCGGCCGGTGCCCTGAATGATGAACACGTCGTACTGATCGAGATGCGGGCCGACGCCACCGCCCGGTACCGAGAAGGAGATCATCAGGTCATCCATCCGCCAGTCCGGCAGCTGGCGGAATGGGCGCATCAGCGCCGCGGAAGGCTCATGCCAGTGGTCCACCGCCTGCACCAGCAGCGACCAGTTGTTTTCGCTCAGGTGGTCGAAGCTCTCGAAGGGGCCGTGCGCAACCTGCCAACGGCCGTCCTGGTGGCTGACCAGGCGGCTGTCCACTTCATTTTCCATCGCCAGCCCGGCCAGCTCATCCGGGGAGATCGGATCGATAAAGTTTTTGAAGCCGCGCTTGAGAATCACCGGACGCTTTTGCCAATAACGTTGCAAAAAATCGTTCCAGTCCAGGTCTAATTGATAATCCATGTTCTATTCCAGGAGAGAGGAGTGAGCCTGTGTGCGATTATAACGGAAGTTTGGCCCCGTGGATCGGGGCCGAAGAGGCATAATTTACTCGTTGTGGTGGGTGTCGTGCTGGCGGGCGAAGGTGACCTGCATGCGCGCGCCGCCGAGCGGGCTGTCGCTGATGACGATTTCGCCGTCGTACTGCTCGATGATCTCCGCCGCCACCGACAGGCCGAGGCCCTGGCCGGGGCGCAGGGTATCCACCCGCTGGCCGCGCTGGAAAATCAGCTGGCGCTTGCTTTCCGGGATCCCCGGGCCGTCGTCGTCGATGACGATGGTGAGGTTTTTCTCGGAGTGCAGCGAGGTGATTTCCACGAACTCCAGGCAGTATTTGCAGGCGTTTTCCAACACGTTGCCCATCACTTCCATAAAGTCGTTCTTCTCGCCCATAAAGGTCACCTCCGGTGAGATGTCCAGCGTGATCGCCACCCCTTTACGCTGGTAAACCTTGTTCAGCGCCACCACCAGGCTGTCGAGCAGCGCCGGCACCGAGTGGATCTCGCGCGTCAACACCGTCTGGCCGGAGTTGATGCTGGCCCGGTGCAGGTAGTAACCGATCTGCTGCGAGATGCGGCCGATCTGATCCAGCATGATTGGCTCGGCTTCTTCGATGGTGGTCTGTTTGCCGCTGCGCAGCGAGCGCAGGGTGCTTTGCAGCACGGCCAGCGGCGTTTTCAGGCTGTGGGTCAGATCCGACAGGGTGGTGCGATACTTGGTGTAACGCTGGCGCTCGTTGCGCACCAGAATGTTCAGATTGCGCACCAGCCCGCGCAGCTCGCTGGGCGGATTTTCGTCGAGCTGATCGCGCTCGCCGTTCTCCAGCTCGCCCACCTGAGTGACCAGCGCCTTGATCGGCCGCAGGCTCCAGTAGGCCGCCAGCCACAGCAGCGGCACCACCAGCAGCAGGTTGGCCAACAGCACGTAGCTGAACCACTCCCACACTACGTCGGATCGCTGCAGCTCCTGTGGAATGCTGTCAACCACCACGATGGTCAGCGCCGGCAGCCGAGGCGTGGCGGCATAGGTGTTGACCGCCACCGAGTGGGTCAGCGCGTTCTGATCGGTATCGTCGTAATCTTTCAGCTGGTTTTGCGCTTTGGGGTTGTCCCCCAGCACTTCACTACTGATGCGGGTGTCGGTGTCGATTTCGTAAAAGCCGGCCTCTTCCAGCCATTCCTTGTTGATCAACTTCTCCAGCTCCGGCACTTTGCGCTGGCTCCACAGCAGGTTGCCTTTATCGTCATAGATAAACACCAGCGTGGGGAAGTTGAGATCGATATCGGGGGGAATGGCGATGGTGAGCTTGTTGTCTTTCCACTGCGCCAGGCTGAAGAACAGGTTGCTCTCGCCTCGCAGCAGGCGGAAGGCGGTCTTGTCGAAGCTGACGATGTAGCCGACGACCGCCACCAAACCGTAAGAGAGCGACAGCGCCAGGATCACCCCGGCGGTCGCCATCAGGAAGCGGGCGCGCAGCGAAAACGGTTTTTTATTCTTGTTGAACATCATGTTCACTTCGCGTCAAAACGATAGCCCTGGCCACGTACCGTGGTGATCACTTCATGTGGGTATTCCGCCTGCACTTTTTTACGCAAGCGGCCCATCAGCACGTCGATGGTGTGGCTTTCACGCAGTTCGGCGTCCGGGTAGAGCTGCAGCATCAACGAATCCTTGCTCACCACCTTGCCGGCGTTGCGGATCAGGGTTTCGATGATGGTGTATTCAAAAGCGGTCAGCTTGATTTGCCGATCGTTAACGCTCAGTTCGCGGCGCGACAGATCGATCTGGAACGGCGGCAGCACGATCACCTGCGAAGCCAGGCCGCTATTGCGGCGCATCAGCGCCTGCATACGGGCGATCACTTCTTCCAGGTGGAACGGCTTGGTGACATAGTCGTCGGCGCCGGCTTCCAGCACCGCCACTTTGTCCTGCCAGCTTTCGCGGGCGGTCAGCACCAGGATCGGCAGCTTGGTCTGGTGCGCGCGCCAGCGGCGGATCAGGCTCAGGCCGTCTTCACCCGGCAGGCCGAGATCGACGATGGCGATATCCGGCGCGTGTTCCTGCAGGAAGTAATCGGCTTCCTTGGCGTCTTCAGCCGCGTCGACCTGATGGCCCATCTCGCGCATCTGAACGGAAAGGTGGTGGCGCAGCAAACCATTATCTTCAACAACCAGTACTCGCATGGCGAACTCCTGTGACTGTGCGGGTGAACGTCCTGTCACCCACGCGATAAAAGGGAACACGCTCTGCGGCGTGTCAGGGGATAACGCGGCCACCTGAACCATTTTGACAAAAAGTGCTGAGGCTATGGTAGGTATAACCCGCTCGGCCCGCAAGAGAGCCGAAGCAATGTATTAAAATAAGCGTTATCAATTTGTTCGCCGACATTATCGACAAGTTCTGATAAACGTCGGATAAACAGCGACGGGGCAACGTTAAACGCAACTTAAACGCGCCGGGCATTGCCGTGAAAGGAAAGTGTGAACCGGGGCACTTGATAAGCTTTAAAGGTACTAATAAGGTATTATTGAGGCATCGGCATATTTTCTCAGGAGTGACGGATGAAGCAGTTAACCCAGGCAGAACGCATAGCGGGCGCACTTTACGGACAGATGCTGGGCGACGCGCTCGGCATGCCTTCCGAGCTGTGGCCGCGCGAGCGGGTTAAGCGCCACTTCGGCTGGATAGACGGCTTTCTCGATGGGCCGGCGGAGAACACCGCCGCCTGCTACTTCAAGGCCGGGCAATATACCGACGATACCGCGATGGCATTGGCACTGGCCGATGCGCTGTTGGAAGCGGAAGGCGAGGTGGTGCCGGAACTGATTGCCCGCAACGTGATCCGCTGGGTGGACGGTTTTGATGCCTTCAACAAGAACATTCTCGGCCCCAGTTCCAAACTGGCGCTGAGCGAGCAGAAAGCGGGCACGCCGATTGCCGAGTTGGAAAACAACGGCATCACCAACGGTGCGGCGATGCGCATTTCGCCTTTGGGCTGCGTACTGCCTTCCGCGCCGCTGGAGGATTTCTGCCAGCAGGTGTGGCTGGCTTCCAGCCCGACGCACAAATCCGACATCGCCGTCGCCGGTGCCGTGGCGATCGCCTGGGCCGTCGCGCGGGCGGTGGAAGGGGCGGACTGGGCCTCGATTCGCCTGGCGTTGCCGGAGGTGGCGGAGTATGCCCAGCGCCGGCAGGAGACGACGTTCAGCCCTTCGCTGGCGGCGCGCATCGAACTGGCGTTTCAGGTGGTGGATGAAGCCACCGACACCGAGCAGGCCTCCGAACGGGTGTATCAGCTGATCGGCGCTGGGGTGAGCACCATCGAGTCGGTACCTGCGGCGCTGGCGATGGTGCAGCTGGCGCAAACCGACCCTACCCGGTGCGCCGTGCTGTGCGCCAACCTGGGCGGCGACACCGACACCATCGGCGCGATGGCCACCGCGATTTGCGGCGCGCTGCACGGCGCAGAAGCGATCGAACCCGGATTGCTGGCGGAGTTAAAACGGGTGAATCCGCTGGATATCGAGGCTTACGTTCAGGCGTTCGCGCGTTTTCGCCGCCGCCGACAGGGCGAGGCGTAAGCGACCGCGTGACGCAACGGATCAGCTTTCGCTGGTAAATTCGTACATGTCGCTGCGGCAGAAGCTTTCGCTGTATTCGATCGGCTTTTTATGGTGGTCGAACAGCGTCTGGCGCACGATCAACAGCGGCATCGGCTCCGAGAGCCGCAGCGCCTGGCGGATATCGTCGTCGGCCATCGCCGCGCTGACCTGGCTGCGCAGCGATCCCATCTCGACCTTATTGCGGCGGAAGTAGTCGTACAGCGAAATGCCGATCTCGTCGACGTTGGCAATTGCCGTCACCACCACGTAGGACACCGCCACCGACATTGGCCGCCGATCGATCAAGTGAATGCGTTTGAATTGGTAGATCGGCGTTCCGGCCGCCAGCTGGAGCTTTTCAGCCAGTTCAGCGCCGGCGGGTATCCGTTCGCGGCTGATCCACTGCGTGTCCGGTCGGCGCCCTTGCTGTATCACCTCGCGCGAGAATCCTTTGACGTCCGCCAATGAATAGAACAGCTTCGGCTCGGGCCGTTGCGGTTGAATAAAGGTGCCGTAGCCGCGCGAACGGCCGATGATGCCGTCCTGCTCGAGGCAGGCCAGCGCTTTGCGCACCGTGATGCGTGAGATGCCGAGGCGTTCGGTGAACAGGCGCTCGCTGGGCAAAAAATCCCCCGCATTCAGCAATCCTTGATCGATAGCCTGGCGCACCGAGGCGTTGAAGCGCAAATACAGCGGCATCGCGCCCGCGCTGGCCAGATCCTGCTGCAGTTTGACCAGCAGACGCTGGTTGGTCTCCTTGCTCATAGCCGACGGAAGTCCTGTAGCCGCATTGCGATGGCTTATTTAAGGGGATTTCGCCGGGCAGCGCAACTGCCACCGCCGCTGGGAGGAAATGAGGTAGAGTAGTGCGTCGGCCCCCAGAGCCAGGAGAAATATCCCCCATGAGCGACACCCCACGACACGCGGACGACGCGGCGATCCTGGCCGCCTTCGCGCAGCAGCGCCGGCAAGGCCTGACACGGCGTTCGGCGCTGCATCAGGCCCTGTTGCAGCTGATTGCCGCCGGAGAACTGCCCTGGCGGACGAAGCTGCCGCCAAGCCGTGCGTTGGCGGCCCGGCTGGCGGTGGCGCGCGACACGGTGGAACAGACCTACGCTCGGCTGGAGGCGGAAGGGTTCATCAGCCGAACGGTGGGGCGCGGCAGCTTTGTGCGCTATCGCTGCGACACGCTGCTCGGCCGCGAACTGCTGGCGACGGCGACGGGGCAAGAGGCGCGGCTGGCGGAGCGCGAGCTGAGCGACCGCGGCCGGGCGCTGCTGGCGGTCAGCCATACGCCGCACACCAGCCGCCAGGCTTCGCTGACGCCTTCGCTGGCGGATCTGCGGGCGTTTCCCATCGAGCAATGGCTGCAGCGGGAGAAACAGGCGCTGCGGCGGCACGGCGAGCGGCTGTTGGGGTATGCCGATCCGCAAGGGTTGCCGGAGCTGCGCGCGGAGATCGCGCACTATCTGCAGCGGGAGCGGGGCGTCAAGGCGACGGCGGAGCAGGTGATCGTGGTGACCAGCTCTCAGCAGGCGCTGGCGCTGTGTACCCAGGTGCTGTTCGATCCCGGCGATGCGGTGTTCGTCGAAGAGCCGGGTTACCAGGGGGCGAAAAAGCTGGTGCAGTCGGCGGGGCTGCAGGCGCGGCCGATCGGCATCGACGAGCAGGGGTTGGATGTCGGGCAGCTGATGCAGGCCTCGGGCGGCGGGCGGGGCGTTTATATCACGCCGTCCCATCACTATCCGCTGGGGTATTCGCTGAGCCTCGATCGGCGGCTGGCGCTGTTGCAGTGGGCGCAGCGGCAGCGAGCCTGGATCATCGAAGACGACTACGACGCCGAGTTCAACTACGACCGGCAAACCAAGGCGGCGCTGCAGGGGTTGGACGGCGGCGGGCGCACGCTGTACCTCGGCTCCTTCAGCAAGACGCTGTTTCCGGGGCTGCGCATCGGCTTCATGATCGCGCCGCCGCAGTTGGTGCGGCCATTGGTCGCCGCCAGGCAGCTTCAGGACGGCTACACGTCGGCGCTGGCGCAGATGACGCTGTTCCATTTCCTGCACGAGGGCGGCTACGCCGAGCATCTGCGCAATATGCGCACGCTGTACAAGGCGCGGCTGGACGCGCTGTACGACGCGGTACATCGTCACCTGGCAGCCTGGACGCGCCCGGCGCTGCCGCAGGGCGGGCTGCAGCTGGTTTGCCCGTTGGCGGATGCGGCGATGGAGCGGCGGCTGGTGGCGGCGGCCGCCGAACGGGGGATTCGGCTGTACGGCCTGGCGGACTTCTACACCGGCACGCCGCGGCGCGGGGCGTTGGTGCTCGGCTTCTCGGCCTATACGCCGGATGAGATCGTGCGCTTTATCGCGACGCTGGCGCAGGTGTTCAGCGCGCTGCCGGTGGCAAGCGACGGTTAAAATTGGTCTGCTCTGCGTTTTGAATTGGTCCGTATTGCGCCGCCGCCGCGCGGTGTATTCTGCCGCTATCCGATTATTTCCCTAATGGAAATAATATCTTACTCCGTGAGGCGCTATGAACCTATCCAACCCTGAAGTGACTATCCGCAGAATCAATGGCGACGACAAAGCGCAATGGCTGGCGCTGTGGCAGGGCTATCTCGATTTTTACCGCGCCGACGTGGCGCCGCAGGTGACCGATCGCACCTTCGAACGCCTGGGGCAGGATGAACAGGTGTACGGGCTGGTGGCGGAGGATGCCGAGGGCCGGCTGCTCGGGCTGATGAACCTGGTGTTCCACCCGTCCACCTGGAGCGCGGTCGGCTATTGTTATATCGAAGATCTCTATGTGTCGCCGCAGGCGCGCGGCCACAAGGTGTCGGAAAAGCTGTTCGAACAGGCGTACCGATTGGCAGAGACGCGCGGCAGCGATCGGGTCTACTGGATGACCCAGGAGTACAACGCGCCGGCGCGCTCGCTGTACGACAAAATCGGCAGAAGAAGCTCGTTTATCGTTTATTCCCGTTAATCGCAGGAGGGCGTTTATGGCAATGAATCGTTATGGTCAGCCGATCGGGGAACCGATGCCGGATTGGCAGCCGGCTCGCCGCCCGGGCGGCGCGACGCTCGGCGGGCGTTTCTGTTCGCTGGCGCCGCTCGAGCCGCAGCGGGATTACGCCGCGCTGTTCGAGGCGTTTCAACTGGCGCCGGACGGCCGCGACTGGACCTATCTGTCTATCGAACGGCCCGATACGCCGGCGGCGATGCTGCAACATCTGGAGACGCTGCAGGCCAACCCGGCGCTGGTTAATCTGACGGTGTTCGACGCCGCCAGCGACGCGCCGGTGGGCACGGTGGCGCTGATGCGCATCGACGAGGCCAACGGCGTGCTGGAGATCGGCCACGTCAGCTGGTCGCCGTTGATGAAACAGCGCTCCAGCGCCACCGAAGCCATCGCGCTGCTGCTGCGCTATGCCTTCGACTCGCTGGGTTACCGCCGCTGCGAGTGGAAGTGCGACAGCCATAACGCGCCGTCCCGCCAGGCCGCGCTGCGCTTCGGTTTTCGCTACGAGGGCAATTTCCGCTTTGCGGTGATCGTCAAGGGGCGCAGCCGGGATACCGACTGGTTCGCCATCACCGCCGATCGCTGGCCGGCGGTGCGGCAGGCGCTGGCGCGCTGGCTGAGCGCGGACAACTTTGATGCGCAGGGGCGGCAGATAGCCCGACTGCAGGTGTTGCGCGGCGAATAGCAAAGAAAAAGGCGGCCCGAGGGCCGCCTTGTCGTTGTCAGGCAAAAGCGCTTACTTCAGCTCGTCGACCATGGTGGTGGCACGGCCGATGTAGTTGGCCGGGGTCATCGCCTTCAGACGGATTTTCTCTTCTTCCGGCAGCGCCAGGCCATCGATGAATGCCTGCATGCCGGCGGCGTCCACGCGCTTGCCGCGGGTCAGCTCTTTCAGCTTCTCGTAAGGCTTCTCGATGCCGTAGCGGCGCATCACGGTCTGGATCGGCTCTGCCAGCACTTCCCAGTTGTGATCCAGTTCGTCCAGCAGGTGCGCCTGGTTCACTTCCAGCTTGCTGATGCCTTTCAGGGTGGCCTGATAGGCGATCAGCGCATAACCCAGGCCTACGCCCAGGTTACGCAGCACGGTGGAATCGGTCAGGTCGCGCTGCCAGCGGGACACCGGCAGTTTGCCCGCCAGGTGGCCCAGCACGGCGTTGGCCAGGCCCAGATTGCCTTCGGAGTTTTCGAAGTCGATCGGGTTGACCTTGTGCGGCATGGTGGAAGAACCGATTTCGCCGGCGATGGTCTTCTGCTTGAAGTGGTTCAGGGCGATGTAGCCCCAGATATCGCGGTCGAAGTCGATCAGGATGGTGTTGAAACGCGCAACGCAGTCGAACAGCTCGGCGATGTAGTCATGCGGTTCGATCTGGGTGGTGTACGGGTTCCAGGTGATGCCGAGCGAGGTCACGAATGCCTCGCTGAACGGGTGCCAGTCCACTTCCGGGTAAGCGACGATGTGGGCGTTGTAGTTGCCTACCGCGCCGTTGATTTTACCCATGATCTCCACGCGCTCCAGCTGGCGGTACTGGCGCTCCATGCGGTAAGCCACGTTGGCGAACTCTTTGCCGACGGTCGACGGGGTCGCCGGCTGGCCGTGGGTGCGTGACAGCAGTGGAATATCGCGGTATTCCAGCGCCAGCCCTTTCAGCGCGTCGATGATCTTGCGCCAGTAAGGCAATACCACGTCCTGACGGGCGCTTTGCAGCATCAGCGCGTGCGACAGGTTGTTGATGTCTTCGGAGGTGCAGGCGAAGTGGATGAACTCGGATACCGCGTGCAGCGCAGGCACCGCCGCCACTTTTTCCTTCAGGAAATACTCGACCGCTTTCACGTCGTGGTTGGTGGTGCGCTCGATGGTTTTGATGCGCTGAGCGTCTTCTTCATTGAATTCCGCGACGATTTTGTCGAGGAAAGCGTTTGCGTCGGCGTCAAAAGCGGGAACTTCCTTGATTTCTGCGCAGGCCGCCAGTTTTTGCAGCCAACGTACTTCAACCTGTACGCGGAATTTCAGCAGACCGTATTCGCTGAAAATGGGGCGCAGTGCGCTGACTTTATCACCGTAGCGTCCATCAACGGGGGAAACGGCGGTCAGTGAGGATAATTCCATCGGTAGCAACTCCTGGGATCGGTTAACAATGAGCAACGATATTTTGCGCCTGTTTGAACAGACGATTACGGGAAAACATTAACTGCAGGCGGCTGCCGCCGACCTGTTGCCACAGCACGGCGGCGCGAATGCCGGCCAACAGCGTGGCGCGAACCTTGGCCTGCACCTGCGGGTTCTGCAAGATAGCCGGCGAGCCGGTCACCTGAATGCGCGGCCCGAGCGGGCTGACCACGTCGACGTAAATGCCGGCCAGCGCGCTGATGATGGTGTCCGACTCAAGATCGAAGTGCGCCAGCTGGCGTTCTAGCTGGCTGAGGCGTTCACCGAGCGTGTTCATCGCCTGTTTGTTGGCGTTGAGCTTGCGCTCCAGCACCATCAGGCTGATGGTGTAGCGGGTCAGTTCCGCGCCCGGCCCTTTGTTGTTGGCGTTAAGCACGCCCATCAGGGTTTCGAGGCCGACCATTAAGTTGCGTTCTTCACCGCCGAACACCGCCAGCGTGGAGGGTGGGTCCATCTGCAGCAGGCTTTTCAGCGAGGTCTGAAAGGCTTCGCGGTTGCATTGCCCTTCATGGGCCAGCTGCTGAACCAAACGCGCCGCCTGGCTGATACCCGCCATGGCCAGCGTGATGTCATAATAATTCTTCGCCACGATTACTCCTGTAAACGCTGTGAACGGTACATGGCTTACTGCATAAGGTTGTGTGTATCGCAGGGGTAACGGCGGCGGCCGCGAACGTTAACGAACGGGCGTGGCTGTAACAACGATGACAACGAATGCCGCGGATCATGCCACAAAATCGAGGGTAAACCCAGCGTCTAATACGCCCGTGACGAGGCGGAGGCGCCGTGCGGTGCAGAACTGCGCAAATAGGCGGCGAAAATCGCCGGCGTGGCGACGCGAACTTATTGTTGCGGCGGCAAATAAAGTGCGGCAGCTGCATCTATACTGCCAACGTGAGCCCTCAAATAAAGACCTTAATATGCACGTAAAAAACAAGCAGCCACTGCCGGCGGTGACGCTGGCGGCCATCGGCGTAGTGTACGGCGATATTGGCACCAGCCCGCTGTACACCCTGCGCGAATGCCTGACGGCGGAGGAAGGTATCACCCTGACGCCGGCCTCGATTTACGGCTTTTTGTCGCTGATTTTCTGGCTGCTGACGCTGGTGGTGTCCATTAAATACATTTGTTTCGTGATGCGCGCCGACAACGACGGCGAGGGAGGGATCCTGACGCTGATGTCGCTGGCGATCCGCAAGCTGGATGCGCGCTGGGTGCCGGCGGCGGTACTGATCGGGCTGGTGGGCGGCAGCTTCTTTTACGGCGACGGGGTGATCACCCCGGCCATTTCGGTGCTCTCGGCCATCGAGGGGCTGCAGATTATCGCCCCAGAGCTGGACAGCTTTATCGTACCGCTGTCGCTGTTGGTGCTGACCGCGCTGTTTGCGATCCAAAAACGCGGCACCGGCAGCGTCGGTAAACTGTTCGCCCCGGCGATGGTTATCTGGTTTCTGACGCTCGCGCTGCTGGGTATCGGCGGGATTCTGCATCATCCCGGCGTGCTGCGGGCGCTGAACCCTTACTGGGCGGTGAATTTCTTCTTCGAATACAAGGCAGTGTCGTTTTTTGCGCTGGGCATGGTGGTACTGTCGGTCACCGGCGCCGAAGCGTTGTACGCCGATATGGGCCACTTCGGTAAAAAACCGATCCGTCTGGCGTGGTTTACGCTGGTGGCGCCGGCGCTGGTGCTGAACTATTTCGGCCAGGGGGCGCTGCTGCTGGCCAATCCGGCGGCGATCAACAACCCGTTCTTCCTGCTGGCGCCGACCTGGGCGCTGATCCCGCTGCTGGTGATCGCCACGCTGGCGACGGTGATCGCCTCGCAGGCGGTGATCTCGGGCGTGTTCTCGTTGACGCGGCAGGCGGTGCGGCTGGGCTACCTGCCGCCGATGCGCATCATCTATACCTCCGATCAGGAGTCTGGGCAGATCTACATTCCGGTAGTGAACTGGCTGCTGTTCGCGGCGGTGCTAATCGTGATTATCAGTTTCAAACACTCCAGCAACCTGGCCTCGGCTTACGGCATCGTGGTGACCGGCACCATGCTGCTGTCGTCGATTTTGCTGAGCATCGTGGCGGTCAAAAACTGGGGCTGGCCGCGCGCGCTGGGCGGACTGATGCTGGTTGTCATGCTGTGCATCGACGTACCGCTGTTCGGCGCCAACCTGATCAAGCTGGCGACCGGCGGCTGGCTGCCGGTGGCGCTCGGGCTGACCATTCTGCTGATCATGTTGACCTGGAAGACCGAGCGTTCGCGCCTGATCCGCCGGTTGCGCGATAATCAGGAAGGGCTGAGCGCGCTGATCGAGTCGCTGGAGAAGGCGCCGCCGAAGCGGGTGCCGGGCACCGCGGTGTTTATGGAACGCACGCCGCACGCGGTGCCGCTGGTGTTGTTGCACAACCTGAAGCACAACAAGGTGCTGCATGAACGCGTGGTGCTGCTGACCATCGTCACCACCGACATGCCGTACGTGCACAACGTGCAGCGGGTGGCGATCGAACAGCTGTCGGCGAGCTTTTGGCGGGTGGTGGCGAGCTACGGCTGGCGCGAGACGCCCAACGTGACGGACATCCTTTACCGCTGCGGCCTGGAGGGGATGAGCTTCACCATGAACGAGACCTCGTTCTTCATGTCGCGCGATACGCTGGTGCTGGGCAAGCGGCCCTGGTATCTGCGCGTACGCGGCAAGGTGTTCCAACTGTTGCAGCGCAACGCGCTGCGCGCGCCCGATCTGTTCGAAATCCCGCCAAACCGAGTCATTGAACTGGGTGCGCAGGTGGAATTTTGAATAAAAAAAACGCTGCGATAAACGCAGCGTTTTTCTTGGGCGGCAGGCGAATTACGCCAGGCGCTGTTCGATGATGCCGCCGCCGAGGCAGATTTCGCCCTGGTAGAACACCGCCGACTGGCCTGGGGTGACGGCGGAGACCGGCTCGTCGAAACGCACTTCGATGCGTTCATCGTCGAGCGGGGTCACGGTGCAAGGGATGTCCTGCTGGCGATAGCGGGTCTTCACCGTGCAGTGGAGCGGGCCGCTCAGCGGCAGGCGATCCACCCAGTGCAGCTGCTGCGCGATAAGGCCGACGGACATCAGGCGCGGGTGATCGTGCCCCTGCGCAACCACCAGCACGTTGTTGGCCACGTCTTTATCCACCACGTACCACGGATCTTCGCTGCTGTCTTTCATGCCGCCGATGCCCAGCCCTTTACGCTGGCCCAGGGTGTGATACATCAGGCCCTGGTGTTCGCCGACGGTCTGGCCGTCGACGCTGACGATCGGGCCCGGCTGCGCCGGCAGGTAACGGCCGAGGAAGTCGCGGAACTTGCGCTCGCCGATAAAGCAGATGCCGGTAGAATCTTTCTTCTTGGCGGTGACCAGCTCCAGCTGCTCGGCGATGCGGCGCACCTCCGGTTTTTCAAGCTCGCCGACCGGGAACAGGCTCTGCGCCACCTGCTCGTGGCTCAGGGTGTAGAGGAAGTAGCTCTGATCTTTGTTGCCGTCGACGCCGCGCAGCAGGCGGCTCTTGCCGTCCACGTCCTGGCGGCGCACGTAGTGGCCGGTGGCGATAAAATCGGCCCCCAGATCCTCGGCAGCGAACTCCAGGAAGGCTTTGAATTTGATTTCTTTATTGCACAGGATGTCCGGGTTCGGCGTGCGGCCGGCCTTGTACTCTTCCAGGAACAGCTCAAACACGTTGTCCCAGTATTCTGCCGCAAAGTTCACCGTGTGCAGTTCGATGCCCAGCTTGTCGCAGACCGCTTGCGCGTCGGCCAGATCGGTCGCGGCGGAGCAGTACTCTTCGTCGTCGTCTTCTTCCCAGTTCTTCATGAACAGCCCAGCGACCTGATAGCCCTGTTGCTGTAACAGATAGGCGGTAACGGAAGAGTCGACGCCGCCGGACATACCGACGATTACTTTTTTCTGGCTGTTGTCTGACATGGGGATCTCACGAACTTGAACACGAACCGTGCTGATAAAAACAAGCGCAGGATTTTACCACGTTGGCCGCGCCGGCGCACTGTTCATCTTGTGCTGCCCGGCGCCCTTAAAACGGCCAGGCGAAGCTGCCGACCAGCGACAGCGGGTAGCGCTCCGGCTGCTGGTAGCTGCGAATGCTCTCCGCCACCAGCGCGGAACGCAGGTTGGGCGCCTGCAAAATCTCGTCGGCGCTCAGCCACAGGCAGCGATCGATGTCGTTGTCGTGCGGCTCGGTCGGCAGCGGCTGTTCCAGCTCGATAACGAAGCAAAAACGCAGGAACGGCGTGCGGTCCGGCGCGATCCACTGGTGCAGGCGCAGGAACGCCTGCGGCGTGGCGCGGATGCCGGTCTCTTCCCACAGCTCGCGCTCGGCGGCCTGCACCAGCGTCTCGTCGGCCTCCAGGTGGCCGGCCGGCTGGTTCCACAGCGCTTTGCCGTTGATGGTCTCTTCGACAATTAAAAATTTGTCGGCGGCGTGCACCACGCAGGCCACGGTGACGTGCGGTTTGAACATGCGCTCTCCTTACAGCGGTTTGTCGATGCGCCGGTAGATGTCGTCCAGCTCGGCGATGCGGGTGCGGTAGCTTTGCAGCAGGCAGGTGGTATCGGTGCCGCACTGCTGGCGTTTTGTCAGCCAGTCCTGCTGGCTGTCCTGCATCGCGCCGCGCGCGCCCATGGCGAACAGGCCGCGCAGGAATTGGTACTTGGTGGCCATTTGCACGTCCAGATCGTTCAGCGTGCGGTTGGCGCAGATGGCGCGCTCATCGCGGCTTGCCGCCTTGGTGCAGTCGAAGCTGGCGGCCTGGGCGGCGAGCGGGGCCGCCAGTGCGGTGAACAGCAGCGCGGTCAGTGTGTTCTTCATGGCGCCTCCATCAGTTATCGGTCTACAGGGAATCGATGATTTTCCATTCACCGGGTTGCAGTGAACCCAGCGAAAGATTACCCATACTGTAGCGAATCAGGCGCAGGGTAGGGAACCCGATATGCGCCGTCATGCGACGCACCTGGCGGTTTCGCCCTTCATACAGGGTGATTTTCAGCCAGCGGGTGGGGATGGATTTACGTTCGCGGATCGGCGGGTTGCGCGGCCACAGCCACTGCGGTTCGGCCACCAACTCCACTCCGGCGGGCAGCGTGGGGCCGTCTTTCAGCGTGACGCCGCTGCGCAATGGCGCCAGATCGCTCTCCTGCGGCGCGCCTTCGACCTGCACATAATAGATTTTGCCGGTGCGCTTGCCCGGCTGGGTGAGCTGCGCCTGCAGCCGGCCGTCGTTGGTCAGCACCAGCAGCCCTTCGCTGTCGCGATCCAGGCGCCCAGCGGCGTAAACGTCGGGGAAGGGGATGTACTCTTTCAGCGTGGCGCGGCCGGCTTCGTCGGTGAACTGCGGCAACACGTCGAAGGGCTTGTTGAATAACACAATGCGGCGCGGCCCTTTCGGCGCGGCGGGTTTGGCGGCATTCGGCTTGCTGAATCGTTTAACTTTGTTATTTCTAACAGAGAATTTTTTCATAACAGTTGAGATTACGGATGATAAGCGCATTATAACCGAATCCGTTTCGGATTGGCGCGGACCGAATATTCAAGTAGTATCTACACGCATCTTACAAAGCATTAACAAAATTGCGCTTGAAGGAGAGGTTGATGGAAAGCAAAGTAGTTGTTCCGGCAGAAGGTAAAAAAATCACGGTTGACGCCCAGGGTAAACTGGTTGTTCCTCATAACCCGATCATCCCGTTCATCGAAGGCGACGGCATCGGCGTTGACGTGACTCCTGCCATGATCCACGTGGTTGATGCGGCCGTTAAAAAGGCTTACCACGGCGAACGTAAAATCTCCTGGATGGAAATCTACACCGGCGAAAAATCCACCCACGTTTACGGTAAAGACGTGTGGCTGCCGGACGAAACGCTGGACCTGATCCGCGACTACCGCGTCGCCATCAAAGGCCCCCTGACCACCCCGGTCGGCGGCGGCATTCGTTCTCTGAACGTGGCCCTGCGCCAGCAGCTGGACCTGTACGTGTGCCTGCGCCCGGTGCGTTACTACCAGGGCACCCCAAGCCCGGTGAAACAGCCTGAGCTGACCGACATGGTGATCTTCCGCGAAAACGCCGAAGACATCTACGCCGGCATCGAGTGGAAAGCCGGCTCCGCCGAAGCGGACAAAGTGATCAAATTCCTGCGCGACGAAATGGGCGTGAAGAAAATCCGCTTCCCAGAGCAGTGCGGTATCGGCGTGAAGCCATGCTCCGAAGAAGGGACCAAGCGTCTGGTGCGTGCGGCGATCGAATACGCCATCACCAACGACCGTGACTCTGTGACCCTGGTTCACAAAGGCAACATCATGAAGTTCACCGAAGGTGCCTTCAAGGATTGGGGCTATGAGCTGGCGCGCGAAGAGTTCGGCGGCGAGCTGATCGACGGCGGCCCATGGCTGAAGATCAAAAACCCGAACACCGGCAAAGAGATCGTGGTTAAAGACGTGATCGCCGACGCCTTCCTTCAGCAGATCCTGCTGCGCCCGGCGGAATACGACGTGATCGCCTGTATGAACCTGAACGGCGACTACATCTCTGACGCCCTGGCGGCTCAGGTCGGCGGTATCGGCATCGCACCGGGCGCCAACATCGGCTCCGACTGCGCGCTGTTCGAAGCGACTCACGGCACCGCGCCGAAGTACGCCGGCCAGGACAAGGTGAATCCAGGCTCCATCATCCTGTCCGCAGAGATGATGCTGCGCCACATGGGCTGGTTCGAAGCGGCTGACCTGATTGTTAAGGGCATGGAAGGCGCCATCGCTGCCAAGACCGTGACCTATGACTTCGAACGCCTGATGGAAGGCGCTAAGTTGCTGAAATGTTCAGAGTTTGGCGACGCTATCGTTAAACACATGTAAGGGTGTTTAGCGCTTGAATGAGAACGGGAGCCTTAGGGCTCCCGTTTTTTTATTGTTCAAATGCGAGTGAGATATCGGACAGGCTCAGCGAGCGGCGTTAGCCGATTCACGCACGACCAGCACCGGGCAATTGGCGTGGCGGACGACGGCGGTGGCATTGGAGCCGAGGAGGTAAGTGATCGCAGAAGGGCGGTTGGAACCCATCACGATAATCTCCGCGTTAAGCGCATCAGCGAGTTCCAGGATCTGATCTTTAGGATCGCCGACGGCAACGTGCGTGGTCACTCTATCTTCAGGCACGCTGAATTCTTTTGCCGCTTTTGCCAGCCCCTCGGTCGCTAGCGCAATGGTTTCGTCTTTAGTTTCTATCGCCGCTGTGGCGGCAAAGCCGAAAGCGGCGTAGGTGGCGCGCGACGGGATCACCGCCAGGAAATGGACGTGGGAGTCTTCGAGCCTGGCGAGCGCGTTGACATGCGGGATGACCTGCTGTGTTAATTCCGGCTCGGTAATATCCACGGGAACCAAAATAGTTTTATACATACTCCCTCCTTATCGTTATCAAAAAACTCCACTTTTTGGATTATAGCTGTTTGATGCAGGGAAAGGAGAGATCCGTATGGCAAACCTGAGAGCGTTGTCTGCTGAAATGTCAGGTGTTTATCGGCATTATCGTTAAATGCAGGCAAGTACGCCGGTTTTTTGAGTAGAAAGGGAGCCATTGGCTCCCTTGGTTTTAGCTGGCTAAGGCTATCGGAACCTTAATGAGGGATCTCTGAAACCTCTTTGACTTCCGTTTTGTTGATTTGCTGTTTAACGCCATTGGCGTCGGTATAACCGATCAACCCGGCAGCGGTTTCTTTCGGCTTGCCGTCACTGATGAGCGTTCGACCGTCGTGGGTATGGATGGCGTAGCTGGTGCGTGTGCAGCCTGACAGTGCGGCGATGGCAACCAGGGCGATCGCGGGAAGAACAAGCGTTTTTTTCATTTGTAGCTCCTTTTAGTTATCCAACTCACTCATATTTGCAATCTGGTCTCGATTGATCTGTTCCGTTTTGCCCGTTTCTGCATTTCGATAGGAGACTAACCCGGTATCTTTATCGACCTGAGGCTTGCCGTCGGTGACAATGGTCTTGCCATCCGTTGTTTTGATCGCCTGATTGGAAGCGCAGCCCGCTATGAACATCACCGTAGTCGCAGTAAGAAGCGCGGCAAAGAGTCGTTTACTTTTCATACTTACCATCCTGGTTACTTAAATGAATTTAATAGCAGGAAAGTAAGTATAGGCAGAATCTCCAGGTTGTTAGCGTTGAAACGCTTTTAATGCGATAAAAAATTAAGAATTTCTTAATTTATTGATGGGGTGATTGATCGTTCGGATAACAAAGTTATCAATAGGTCAGGGTTCGCAGACGTACTGCCCGGTGAGTGCGCTATGGCTTCATGTCACCATCGGCCCAAGATACTCCGCATGCCGATGCTTGATACTAACAATGTCTCTGGTGGTTTGGCGTTAATTCTGTATAAGTATTCACCGGGGATTTTTTCGAATACAACGTTGATTCGGCTGATAATCATCCAAAAGGACAAGGATATGAAAATAACGCATTCAGGCTACAAAACCGGCATCGCGATACTATTGGCGGCGATGACCGCGCTGACGTTAACGGGGTGTGCCAAGAGTACTGCCCCCAGCCAAAACGATACGACGAATAAAGAGGTCGATGATCTTTTCGCCAACCTTGGCGACCCAAAGACACCGGCGCCGGGAAAAGAGAAAGAACGCTATATCGCCCAGTTGCAGGCCGCGATTCAAAGCCATTTGAAAGATGCTGAAGCCTACTCAGGCAGAAGTTGTACATTGAGCATCAAGCTGGCGCCGGATGGTCTGCTGATCAGCGTTCGGGTTGATCAAGGGGAACCTGAACTTTGCCAGGCCGCGATCAATGCAATCGTCAATGCGCGTCTGCCTAAACCGCCAACAGCTGCGGTTTACGAAGCGGTCAAAAGCAGCACGTTGGAATTTCGCCCTCAGTAAATAAGCAACGCTGTTTCTGTGCAACGCTATCCCGGTCAAGGCCGGGATTTTTTATTGCCGTCACCCTGCGTTAATGGGTGAAAATCACTAAAGCCATTGATGAATGGTGACGATAACCCTTAAAACCCCTGATTATAAAAGAGTGGCAATGCGTTTTTTCTGGGTCAACATCGGTGGCAGCGTCGCAGAAGTTTTGAAGGGCGAATTCCTGTGGGCGCCGCAATATGGAATAAATAAGACTGGGAACATGTTTAAGCCTGCCGGGTGGGAAACGGTCAAAAAAGTCAAAGAGGGTGACCTGATTTTTTGCCACAAGGGTAGGAAGATTATCGGCGTGGCGACAGCGGTACGCGATGCTTACTCCGCACCGCGGCCTGAGCATCGGGTCGCGGGACCGCGGCATATTGCGGGTACCCAAGTCGATTTGGAACTGACGCGTCTTGAACTACCTATTGATGTTTCCCTTTTTAATCAAGCGTTCATACGCATACACAACCCGACTTGCCTTCCGCGCGTTTTTAATAAGACAGGCGGATGCACCGAAAACTATATGTGCGAGATCCCCGCACCGGCAGCCGCGTTGATCGCCAGTTTTATCTCGGAAAATCTCTCTATCAACTTCCATGCGGATACCGTCGAAATCACCAAAGAGATCGGTGGTGAGCAAGCCACGGTGATTCAGGCGCGGATTGGGCATGGCCCCTATCGCGATAAAATGTTTAAGCGGTGGGGAAACCGGTGCGCCGTCACGGGGATTGCGGAGCCGTCTATTCTCATTGCCTCTCACATCGTTGCCTGGTCGATTGCGACCTCAGAAGAAAAAGTGGATCCGCACAATGGTCTGCCGTTAATCCCCAATCTGGACAAGCTGTTCGATCGCGGCATGATCAGTTTTGCCGATGACGGACGTTTGCTGTATTCACGGACGATGAGCGGTTTGTTAGGCGAGCTAAGGATCGCGTTGGACGCCAACATTAGTGGGTTGTCTGAAAAGAACAGAGCTTACCTGCGGCGGCATCGAACGAGATGGGGTTTTGAAGTAGAGCCCTGATGCAGGTTTGCAAATCAGGGCCGGCGCTCCTACCGATACATCATCGCGCTCACGCGCTCGGCTCGATCTTTAAAACCGTTGCTGCGCATCGTTACCACGTAATAGCGGTAGTGATGTTTCTGTGCGTATTCGCGCACCAGGTCTTCGGCGAACAGACCGCTGAAGGTGACGGTGGTGACGAACGTCAGCCCTTTCACTTCGTAGGTGCTGATCTCTTGCGGGGTGCCGATATACGGCGGCGGGAACACGGTTTTGTGGAACTGGCAGCCCGTCAGCAGCAGGGTACACAGCAGGGCGGCGGAGATTTGCGGTATTCTCATCGGGAAATGCTTTCCTTCCTTGGCGTGTGTTTTAGTAACTCTATAATAGGATTACAAAATTCGGCGGGGATGTAAAAATTATCCCGCTTCGGTTGCCGTTTCGTTGAAGCGGTGTCGCCGCCACCCATAAGCATGAGGGGGTAAACATGCCTGTTCGTCTTGCCACTGAAACCGATGCCGCAGCCCTGATCGCCCTCGACAGCGTTGCCGAATACGAGCCACAGCGCGCGGCGCAGATCCGCGCCTGGTGCGGGCAGGATATCTGTTATCTTGCCGAGGAACAGGGCATGGCGATGGGCTACGGCGTGCTGCACTATCACTTTTTCGGCTGCGGCTTTATCGAGATGCTGATGGTCGGCGAACGCTATCGCCGCCGGGGCGTCGGGATGGCGCTGATTGCGGCGTTGAAATCCCACTGTCGGCACCCGAAGCTGTTCACCTCCACCAATCGCTCCAACCTGGCGATGCAGCGGCTGCTGCTGAACGCCGGGTTTGTCGCCAGCGGTCAGATTGACAATCTCGATGACGGCGACCCGGAGCAGGTCTTTTTCATCCCGCTGCGCTAATACAATCGGACATCGACCGCCTGCTGTTGCAGCCAGGTGCTGACGTAACCATAAGCGGCATAGAAGGCCAGCAGCGCGAAGACCAGCACCGAAAGCGAGGCCAAAAACTTGACGTCGCCGTGCTTCGACAGCTGGTAAGCGCAATAGATAAAGGCTAGCAGGCACAGCAGAGTGAAAGCGATAGCCAGCGTGGCGTAAAAAATAAGCATAACGAAACCCGTTCTTCCTTGTGAGCCGGGCAAGGATACCACAGACAAAAAAAGGGCCCAATTGGGGCCCCTGCGTGATTTGCTGCGGGAGGGTTACTCCGCCGCGTCGGGATGGTTTTTGCCTTCCTCGATAAACGCTTCGTCGATCTCTTCGATGTTTTCCTCGCTGTCGCGGCCGGACAGGATGTTCCAGCAGGCGATGAACAGCGCGGCGATCAAGGGGCCGATGACGAAGCCGTTGATGCCGTAGATCTCCATGCCGCCCAGGGTGGAGATCAGGATCAGGTAGTCCGGCATTTTGGTGTCTTTGCCCACCAGCAGCGGGCGCAGGATGTTGTCCACCAGGCCGATCACCACCACGAAGAACACCACCAGGAAAATGGCTTTCCACAGCATGCCGGTGGCGAAGAAGTAGATCACCGCCGGCACCCAGATGATGGCGGAGCCCACGGCCGGGATGATCGACAGGAACGCCATCAGCGCGCCCCACAGCAGGCTGCCGTCGATGCCGGTAAAGTAAAACGCCAGCCCGCCGAGCGCGCCTTGCACCACGGCGACCACCACCGTGCCCTTGACGGTGGCGCGGGAGACTGCGGCGAACTTCACGAACAGGTGGTGCTTCACGTGCTGGGAGAGCGGCAGCGCTTCGAGCGCCAGGTTCACCAGGTAGGGGCCGTCTTTCAGCAGGAAGAACAGCAGGTAGAGCATCACGCCGAAGCCGACGACGAAGTTGAAAGTGCCCTTGCCGATCAGGAAGACGCTGCCCGCCAGGTATTGCCCGCCCTTGAGCGCCACGTCAGAAAGCTGCTTCTGTATCTCGGCGGCGCTGTTGAGGTTATGCTCCGCCAGGAAGCGCTGCGCCCAACCGGGCAGGTGGCGCATAAAGTCCGCCAGCATGGTCGGCAATTGGCTGTTGTTGGTCTGCAGTTTGGTGTAGATCACGTTGAATTCCATCGCCAGCGACGAGGCGATGATCGCCAACGGCGTGAACACGATCAGGCAGATCAGCGCCACCGTCAGCAGCGACACCACGCCGTTGCGTTCGCCGACGTACTGCTTCAGCTTCTTTTTCACCGGATGGAAAATCACCGCCAGAATAATCGCCCATAGCACCGAGGAGTAGTAAGGCCCCAGCACGTCAAGAAAGGCAGCGGTAACGATAAACAGGATCAGAATAAAGAATCCCTTGGAAATGCCTTTAGACATCATAGTCGTCCCTCAAAAGATGAATTTTCAGCATAGATGAACTGAATGAAAACAACACTATCATCACCTTTGCTTAACCGGTAGGGGATTTTTAGTGGCGTATTCCATAGGGTTATTAAGGGCAAGGCGTGCGCCGCACGGTGAACAGGCGGCGGCGTGAGAAAAGAAAGAGGGCTAAATAATTAACAAAATTTATCGATTGTGTTTCATTTTGTGAGCCGCGCTTGCC
Organism: Serratia sp. TSA_105.2; assembly: GCF_052692115.1. Taxonomy (NCBI): domain Bacteria; kingdom Pseudomonadati; phylum Pseudomonadota; class Gammaproteobacteria; order Enterobacterales; family Yersiniaceae; genus Serratia; species Serratia sp. TSA_105.2. The sequence goes on along the minus strand of NZ_JBQZFT010000001.1, from coordinate 1,006,574 downwards.
GCCTGCGCCAGGCTTTCCTAGTGTTGATGAGGGCGGCCGTTCGCCCGATATCACGAAGGAGTATGCAAATGACTGAACACAAACGACTCGGCGTCATCGAGAAAACGCTACTGATCGCCTTTGCCGGCCTGCTGGTGTATTTCGCGGCCACCGGCGCCTTGTCATTATCGGGCCTTGATCATCACTGGCCATATCCTTCGCGATAGGCAGGCACCTGCACCAGGGAAAATTCAGCACCGCTTATAACAAACAGAACGACCTTTCTGCTTATCACCCCGCATTATGCCGCCGGCTGAGAAAAGCCAGCGCCAACAGCGCCCCCAACAGGGCCGCCGCCAGCACCAGCCAGGCCGGAGCAGCCCAACCGGCCGCGGCCACGATGGCGCTCAGCGCGACCGGGCCGATCACCTGGCCGAGATAGTTCCCCTGCATCACCAGCCCCAGGCTCAGCGGCAGCAGCGTCGGTTCCGGCGTCGCCGCCGGCGTGGCGGCCAGAATGGTGGCGGGCAGCATGCCGGCAATGGCGCAGAACAGGAAACACAAGGGGATCAGCAGGTCGTTGGGCGTCATCGGCAGGAAAATGCCGATGCCGAAGATGCCGATAACCAGGCTGGTGGCCGCGAGCAGGCTCCCGGCCCGCAGACCGCGCGACAGCAAGAGCCCGGCGGCGAGGTTACCGATGATGTTCGCCGCCACCGCCGCCGCGCTGATGCCGCCGGCGGCCGCCAGCGACAGGCCGATGCGTTGCATCAGGAAGATCGGCAGGAAGGTCATCACCGAGAAAAACTGCAGGTTGTAAGTGGTGAACATCAACGCCAGCAACAGCGGCCGGCGCGCCCGCAGCATCGCGCCCAGCGCTTGCCGCAGCTGTAACGGCGGAACGTGCGCCTCGGTGGCACGGCGGGACGTGGTCAGCGGCAGCAGCACGGCGGCCAATAGCGTCAACGCCGCACCGGCCTGCCAACTTTGTTGCCAGTCGGCGAGATGGGGGCCGAAAAACAGTGAAATGGCGATGCCCGCCGGCATGAAGGTGCTCCAGATGCCGAACACCAGGCTGCGCTGCGCCGGGGCGACGATGCGGTTCAGCACCGCCGGCGAGGCGACCACCACGATCACGAAGCCGAGGCCTTCGATAAAGCGGCTGACGATCAATCCGCTGAAGTCGTGCAGCGTGGCGCCGGTGAAGCTGGCGGCGCTGATGATCAGTAACCCTACTGCCAGCAGGCGCCGGTCGCCCCAGCGGCGCACCAACAGCCCGGCGGCGATACCGCCGAACACCCCGACGAAAGGAAAAGCCGAGATGACCCAGCTCAGCACCTCAAGCGAACGGCCGAACTCGGCCTGCAGCGCAGGCAGCGCGATGGTGGCCTTACCCACGTGCAGCGCCGCGGCGATGCCGGCGAACAGCACGTTGACGACGGCTAACCAGGGCGTAGCGGCAGGAAAGACGCGGTCGATGGCGTCCGGTTTAATCGTGGTCATAACACTCTCCAGTGGCGGTAACGCCATCACTATGTGCTCTTGCAATGGCTGAGGTCGTTCAAATGCTGCGCTATCACGCGGAGAAATTATTCATTTCGAGCTTTATTGATTGCGCGCCTTCGTTGTTTGGTTCGCCAGCGTGCCGCCCGGCGTGGACGCGGGTCCCCCCGCAGCGGTTTACTGTTCCGGCACGCAGCAGGCGTGTTGTATTCATTTTATAAGGAGCAGTGTATGTCAGAGATGATGAACGAGAGTGGAGCGCCGGCCATTGAATGGAGCTATGGCGGCCGGGGTGATGATATCAGCAGCAGCCTGAGCCTCGACACGGTTGAGGAGCAGCCGCAGGGCTTCCTGATGACGGTCGATCGGCCGGTGCAGATCTTTAAAGACGCGCTGTCGCCGATGATGGCCTTTGTTACGCTGCTGCGCCCGCTGTACGCCAAGACGAGCGAAGGCTTTCAGTACGTGCCGGTTTCCAACCCCTGGACCGACGTGCAGCGCCTGCCGGCCAGCGCAGGCTATCTGGGCGTGCAGGTCAACGCCGGGCTGTTCTTCCACGGCGCCAAGCCGACGCACTATAAAGATCGCGACGGTCAGATGAAACCGATCGACGGCGGCACGCTTTTGCAGAACATCACCGTGCTGCATCAGGTGGCGCAGCCGCTCGGTCCGGGTGAAGGCGCCGTCTGAGTCGGCAGCGTGATTACGGGGGCCGGACGCGGCCCCTTATCGCGCCTTGAAACCGTGCGCCGGTTGGGTAAAACTGGCTGCCTATTCAAGGAGAAGAGCATGTACAGCGACAACGAGAAAAAATTTTATATCATCCTCAACCGTAATCACGAACCGGCCACGCTGTTTAACGCTTCCTGCCATCTGACGGCGGGCATCACCGATCTGATCGAGCAGCGCGAGTTTCACCACTATCCGAGCAGCCTCGACGGCGTCAGCGCCAATATGAGCCACTATCCGATCGTTATCCTGCAGGCCAAGAACAGCAGCCAGCTCAGCAACCTGATTCTGAAGTGCAAGGAAGAGGGCGTGTTGTCCAACTTCTTCACCACCACCATGCTGTCGCACTCCGCCGAACAGCAGATCGCCGACACCGCCAACACCCCTTACGAACAGCTGGATTTCGTGGCGGTGGCGCTCTACGGCGACGCCGAACAGCTTAAGCCGCTGACCAAGAAATTCTCCGTCTACCGCTGAAAACGCGGGATCTCAGACGCTGGCGCCGTCGTAACTGTGGATCTGCAACGCATCCAGCGCAATGTCAGGCACGCAGCGCAGGTTGACGGCGCACATCGCGCCGCCGTCCGGCGCAGTGCCGTAGGCGAAGGGCTGGGCACCGCAGACTCGGCAGAACTGATGGCGGATCTTGTGGTGATTGAAGGTGTAGGTGCTGAGCTGGTCCTGGCCGCTGTTGAGCGTGAATGCGCTGATGGGGAAGAAAGACAGCAGCAGCCCTTTGCGGCGGCAGATCGAACAGTTGCAGCTGAGGGCTTCGGTGGGCAGTTCGGCGTCCACGGTAAAGGTGACGGCACCGCAGTGGCAGCTTCCCTGGAATGACATGGCGATGATCCTGTTACAGGGGAAAGTGTTTGCCCAGTATAGTGCAATTTATCGCCACTCGGCCGCGCAGGGCCTGGTTTCCTTAGTAAATGCGCGGTTTTCTGGTAGGTTAGAGGTTAACGTCATCAAAAGGAGATCGCGATGTTAGAACATTACTATCCGGCCAATATGGGCGCCGAACCGGTCACGGACGAACAGCACAAACGGCTGGTGGCGGTGCAGGCGGCGCTGGAATTGATCAAGGCCACGCTGTCGGATACCAACGACGGCAACGGCGTAGACTTCCAGTTGAAGGCGGCGGAAAAGCACATCGGCCCGATGGCCGACGCCATTCAGGAAGCCCTGAAGTAACGGTTCGCCGTCACCTCAACCGCCCGCACCGGGCGGTTTTTTTTTGCGCTGATTACTGCGATTTTTTTAGTGGCGCATTGCCTTTTTCCCGGCTGGTGCCGTGAGCGGCGCGATCCTACTCTAGCGATCCGAGTCCTCATCAGGGTCATGCACATGTTCCGTTTCAGCCTCTTTTCTTTCTTATTGCCGTGGCGCCGACGCGTCACCCCGTTGGCCGGCGTCGCGCTGTTTCTCAGCGGCGTCATGCAAGCGCAGGCCACGCAGCGCATCGAATTCTCGCCGGATGCCGCCGGCGCTTACCCTGAGGGCATCGCCTGGAATGCACGCGCCGGTGCGTTCCTGGTCTCCTCCCTGCGCGGTGGGCAGCTTGGCCTGGTCTACCCGGATGGCCGCTATCGGCGGTTTTCCACCGGTAAGGGGCTCATCACTACCTCCGGCATGCTGGTGGACGCCGATCGCAACCGGGTGCTGGTGTGCAACGAAGACGTGGGCGTCTCCCTCAGCTCTGCGCCCGGCACGCGCAATCGCGTGGCGCAGGTGCTGGAGTTCAATCTCGATACCGGCGCGCTGCAGCAGACGTACGATCTCTCATCATTAAGCCGGGGTCCGACGCTGGCCAACGATCTGGCGCTCGACGCGCAGGGCAATATCTATGTGACCGACAGCTTCCAGCCGCAGATTTACAAGATCGATCGGGCAACGCGCCAGGTGTCGATTTTGGTGCGCTCAGCGCGTTTGATGCCGGCCGACGCCCCCGCCGCTGCGCAGGGCACACGGCCTTATCTCAACGGCATCGTGTATCACCCGGATGGCTATCTGATTGCGGCGGACTACACCCGCGGGCTGCTGTGGAAGGTAACGCTGGATAACGCGCCAGCGATAAGTGAAATCAGGCTGCCGCAGCGGCTGAAAGGGCCGGACGGGCTGCGGCTCAAAAATGGCCATGAATTGGTGATCGTACAGTCTTTTCCGGGTGCAAAGGGGAGCATGTCCGGCGACGTGACGCTGCTCTCCTCGACCGATGGTTGGGCCAGCGCGCGTATTGCGGCGGTCGCCACGCCGCCGGAATTGGATGGGCCAACCGGCGCTGCGCTGCGCGATGGCGAAGTGTGGGTCGTCAACTCCCGTTACCCCCACTTGTTTGCCGACGTCGCTCAGGCGGAGAGCGTCAGGACATTCAGCATCGTCAAGGTGGCGTTAGAGCGGAGGCCCGCCGATCGGTGACGGTTGCCAACCCTGCCGGAATAGGATTAAATGCCGCACTGACTGTATAAATAAACAGGTGCGCTGCGATGAGTCTGATGTTGAAGGGTGAAAAGATTGACCGTAACCGCTTTACCGGCGAGAAGATTGAAAACGGCAGCTTTATGCTGTGTGATTTTTCGGGCGCCGATCTGACCGGCACCGAGTTTATCGGCTGCCAGTTTTACGATCGCGACAGCCGACAGGGCGGCAATTTCAGCCGCGCGATACTCAAAGACGCCAGCTTCAGAAGCTGCGATTTGTCGATGGCCGACTTCCGTCATGCCAGCGCTCTGGGGCTGGAGATCCGCGAATGCCGCGCGCAGGGCGCCGATTTTCGCGGCGCCAGTTTTATGAACATGATCACCAGCCGCACCTGGTTTTGCAGCGCCTATATCACCAAAAGCAACCTGAGCTACGCCAACTTCGCCAAGGTGGTGCTGGAGAAATGCGAGCTGTGGGAAAACCGCTGGCACGGCGCACAGGTGCTCGGCGCCAGCTTCAGCGGCTCCGATCTGTCCGGCGGCGAGTTCTCCGGATTCGACTGGCGCTCCGCCGACGTCACCCAGTGCGATTTGAGCAACGCGGAACTGGGCGAATTGGATTTACGCACCACCGATCTGCAGGGCGTCAAAATGGACAGCCACCAGGCCGCGCAGTTGCTGGAGCGGCTGGGGATCGCAATCGTTGGCTGAGGGGGGGGCTTAAGGCGATGGTTGGGCAAATAAGCGATTGAAGGTTTTATCCGCGTCTACGGGAATACGGCGTTGCATTACCGGGATAGTGAAGCGCGGATCCTGTGAGAGGAAGCGAGCTTGTTCGTTGAGCGGCACGACGGCGATTGCCAGGTTGTCGTTGGCCTGCATGACGCCTTCCTGTTCGAGCAGGGCGAACACGGGCGCGTTGTGCGCAGTACCCAACGAGCAAGCCGAAATCCAATAGTGCCCGTCTTGGGCAAATTTGCACTGTGCAGTTTGCAGGCTAATTGCGCTGATCTGTTTGGCGATCAAGGCATTCGCGTTTTCCACATAGTTTGGCGGTACCGGCTGGCAGCCTGCCAAAGTGAGTGTCAGCGCAGCTAGCGTCAGTGTTCTTTTGCCAATCATAGCCTTCCTTGAGGTCATTTCCTGCAAATGTAAATAATTATCGTAGCAACGATAATGTACCCGTGTCGAGAACAGATTGATTTATTAAGTTTTTATGTTTTTTTCATGACGATTAGGCGGTTTTCTCCGTTTTTATAGCAGAGAACGGTTTTGCGTGAAGGGAAGAACATAACGCGGAAGCGGCGGCTGTTTGCGCTTTCATAGTCAGCCCCGGTGCTGTGAGCTTTGGCGATCAGCGCTGCGAGTCCAGCTGTTCGCTGTGTCTCACCCCGCCCGTAGCGACAGGCATCAGCGGCCTTTTGCGATAATAAATTTATGAGCCATATGAATATAATTTAAAATATATCTTGCTTAAATAACTCGGCCGTGTGTAAATAGAGTCATCGGTTTGTAGTACAGACCTTATGAAAGCAGTTTTAGTAAAGCAGTTCTCAGTATTAGCGATATCCCTCAGATACCTCTTCTTCCGTGAATTTTCTTCTCTAGTGCCCCATAAGTTTCCAATAAAAACAGACCTCTATCGCCATATGGCGTCGCAAAAATATAAAGGAAATATCTCTATGTCTACTAAAATGACAGGTTTGGTAAAATGGTTTGATGCAGGTAAAGGCTTTGGCTTTATCACCCCGGCAGACGGCAGCAAAGACGTGTTCGTACATTTCTCTGCTATCCAGAGCAACGATTTCAAAACGCTGGACGAAGGCCAACAGGTTGAATTCACTATCGAAAATGGCATGAAGGGCCCTTCTGCCGGCAACGTGGTCGCGTTATAATTTTCGGCCGAGGTACGATTTCTTACGACAGCGATGAGGGTTTAAGCCGGAGCAGTTAAGAAATAATGTCCTCAGCCTGAATAAACTCCGGGTTCGCCCGGAGTCTTTACCAATACGTCATTAGCTCAGCAGGAAGAGCGGCAGCGAAATTATCCGTTGGCGGACTGGGGTTCGATTCCTCGATGACGTTCCAATAATTAACTATTATTGGCAACAGAAAAACAGATTGCCGCAGAATTAATAACGCCGCGTTTCAGTCTATTTTTCTGTTGTGAAAAAGTCGCGCTTAGGCTGCGTAATGTTGGAGTGTTGGATGGACGCTTACGCCATAACATGACAGCCGGGAAAGTCACCGGCACGCGATTCATAGCCCCGGCCTTGGCCGGGGTTTTTTATGCCCGCGATCTTAACGCTGCGAGTCCAGCCGTTCGTTGTTTTTCACCACGTCCTGCGCCTTGAGGTAGCTCTCGATCAGCAACTGATAGGCCGGGAAGATCTTGGTGTAGACCTCGGCCCACTGCTGAGCGTCGGCGCGATTCCAGCTGCCCTGCAGCTCCGAGGCCACGCCGGCGGTGTCGATCGGCACCACGCCGGCTTGTACCACGCGCGCCAGGGTGATTTCCTGCGCCATTTTCGAGTAGGTGCCGGAGGCGTCGATCACCGCGAACACTTTATAGCCTTCGGCCACCGCGCTGATGGAGGGGAAGGCCATGCAGACGCTGGTGATGGTGCCGGCGATGATCAGGGTCTTGCGGCCGGTGGCTTTGACCGCCGCCACGAAGTCTGGGTTGTCCCAGGCGTTGATTTCCCCTTTGCGGGCGACGTATTGCGCGTGCGGCGCATTCTGATGGATTTCCGGGATCAGCGGGCCGTTCGGGCCCTGCGGCACTGAAGCGGTGGTGATCACCGGCAGTTTGCTGAGGGTGGCGATGCTGGCCAGGGCGGCGGCGCGGGCGCGCAGTTCAGTCATCGGCATATCGGCGACGGTCTGGAACAGGCCGCTCTGGTGGTCGATCAGGAGCATGACCGCGTCATTGGCATCAATAACAGGACGCTGGCCGTTGAAGTTGGCAGGAGTGCTCATGGTTTTTTCCTTTTCTCGTCGTGAGGTCAGTGGGTATCTTCTTTGATTGATAAGGCTGAAACTCAGCACTTGCCCACAGTGTAGGGAGGGGAGAAAAATTCGGTAGACCGCAAAGGCGGGATGCATCGTTCCATAGATGGAACGACGGCGCCACAGGCGAGCGAACCCGCGCTGGGCTAAACTAAAGATGCATAAGAAACATGCGGCAAGGAGCGCCATCCTGTTTACGGATCTGACGAGGAGGGCCGCCATCATGGCTTACCGGCATATCGTTGTCGCCACGGATCTCAGCGAAGACGCCGAGTTCCTGCTGGGCAAGGGCGCCAGACTGGCCGCTGCGCTCAATGCCAAACTTTCCCTGATCTATATCGACATTCATCGCGCCGGTTATTACGTCGATCTGGGCGTGGGCGATTACAACTACACCGATCGCACCTTTTCGGAGCGGGTGAAGAATATGCTCAATGCGATCAAAGGGCAGTCGTCGTATCCGGTCGAAGAGGTGATCGTCAGCCGCGGCGCGTTGACGGAAGAACTGAACCGGGTGGCGAAGGAAAAAGGGTTCGACCTGGTGATCTTCGGCCACCATCATGATGTCTGGAGCCGGCTGGTCTCTTCGGCACGTCAGGCGATCAACGAACTGAACGTCGACCTGCTGGTTGTCCCCATCGAGAAAAAATAGTCGCGGCCGCCTGCGGGCGGCTGCCGTTTTTCATTCACATCGTTTATCTCTGTACGGCCATAACCGCACACCTGCAATAGTCTCGCCCGCTGACAATCCGCCTGGCGAATAGTGACTCACCGTAATTTTATTTTATCCATCAATATGTTGGCCAAAATCCGATAAAGGTTAATCCAGCGCATTGAAATCACTGACATACCTCCTTTTGGTTAATAAACCGCACGTTTTGACTGGCTCTCAGAGGGGGAGCGTCTTATCCTCGGGGTAATGAGATTTGTATGACTTATATAAATACGTTCACATGGAGGAGGTCTCATGCGTTTTGACAATAAAGTCGTGGTTATCACCGGTGCGGGCAACGGCATGGGGGAAGCGGCGGCGCGGCGGTTCTCCGCCGAGGGCGCCATCGTGGTGCTGGCCGACTGGGCCAAAGAGGCGGTAGATAAGGTTGCCGCTTCGCTGCCGAAGGGCCGGGCGATGGCGGTACATATCGACGTGTCCGATCACGTCGCGGTTGAAAAAATGATGAACGAGGTGGCGGAAAAACTGGGCCGCATCGACGTTCTGCTGAACAACGCCGGCGTACACGTGGCGGGCAGCGTGCTGGAAACCAGCGTCGACGATTGGCGCCGCATCGCCGGGGTCGATATCGACGGCGTGGTGTTCTGCTCCAAATTCGCCTTGCCGCACCTGCTGAAGACCAAGGGCTGCATCGTCAATACCGCGTCGGTGTCCGGCCTGGGCGGCGACTGGGGCGCGGCCTACTACTGCGCGGCGAAAGGCGCGGTGGTCAACCTGACGCGCGCCATGGCGTTGGACCACGGCGGTGACGGCGTGCGCATCAACTCGGTCTGCCCGAGCCTGGTGAAAACCAACATGACCAATGGTTGGCCGCAGGAGATCCGCGACAAGTTCAATGAGCGCATCGCGCTGGGCCGCGCGGCAGAGCCGGAAGAAGTGGCGGCGGTGATGGCGTTCCTGGCCAGCGACGACGCCAGCTTTATCAATGGCGCCAACATCCCGGTCGATGGCGGGGCGACCGCCTCGGACGGCCAACCGAAGATCGTTTAAACGTTAACGCACAGGCCCGGTCAGGATGACCGGGCCTGCTGTTTTAGACGCCGATGCGGTCGCGCAGCGTGTAGTAGGCCGCGCCGATGGCGGTGAACGGGATCTGCAGATTGCGCCCGCCGAAGAACGGCAGGTGCGGCAGCTTGGCGAAGGCGTCGAAGCGTTCGGCGTCGCCGCGCATCAGCTCGGCGATCAGCTTGCCCGCCAGATGGGTACAGGTCACGCCGTGGCCGCTGTAGCCCTGCATGTAGTACACGTTATTCTCCAGCCGGCCGAACTGTGGCATGCGCGACAGCGTCAACAGGAAGTTGCCGGTCCAGCGATAGTCGATACGCACCCCTTTCAGCTGCGGGAAGGTCTTCAGCAATTTTGGCCGGATCAGGTTGTCGATGTCGTCCGGATCGCGCGCGCCGTACACCACACCGCCGCCGTACAGCAGGCGATGATCGGCGGTGATGCGGTAGTAATCCAGCAGGTAGTTACAGTCTTCCACGCAGTAGTTCTGCGGGATCAGCGCCTGCGCGATCTCCGGCGCCAGCGGCTCGGTGGTCACCACCTGGGTGCCGCACGGCATGCTGCGCTTGGCCAGCCGCGGCTCCAGCTTGTCGCCCAGATAGGCGTTGCCGGCGACGATGACGAAACGCGCCTTCACCTGGCCGTTGGCGGTGCTGATGAGCGCCGGTTCGCCGTGGCGGATGTTCGTCACCGCCGATTGTTCGAAGATGCGCCCGCCCTGCAGGCGAATCGCCTCGGCCTCGCCCAGTGCCAGGTTGAGCGGATGGATGTGGCCGCCGCTGTGATCGAGCAGCGCGCCGACGTAGCGATCGCTGGCAACTTCCTGGCGTACCCGATCCGCATCGAGCAGCTCGAGCTGGGTATTGCCGTAGCGTTCCCAGTTGCGCTTTTGCTCGATCAGCGCATGGAACTGCTTGTTGTTCAGCGCGGCGAAGATGCCGCCGGGGCGGTAGTCGCAGTCGATGGCGTAGCGGCTGATGCGGCTGCGGATGATCTCCGCGCCTTCAAACATCATGCTGCCGAGCAGGCGGGCGCTTTCCGCGCCGTAACGCTCTTCAATCACATCGATGTCGCGGCTGTAAGAGTTGACCAACTGGCCGCCGTTGCGGCCGCTGGCGCCGAAACCGATACGCGCCGCTTCCAGCACCACCACGTTATAGCCGGCTTCCACCAGAAACAGCGCGGAGGAGAGGCCGGTATAGCCGCCGCCGATCACGCAGACGTCGCACTCGATAGATTCATTCAGTTGCGGATAGGGCTGATGTGCGTTGGCCGTGGCCGCATAGTAGCTTTTTACGTGTTCAGTCATGAGATAAGCCCTTATTCCAGCGAGATCCAGGTGGTTTTCAATTCGGTGAACTTGTCCAGCGCGTGCAGCGATTTGTCGCGGCCGTTGCCGCTCTGCTTGTAGCCGCCGAAGGGTACGGTCATGTCGCCGTCGTTGTAGTTGTTGACGAACACCGTGCCGGCTTTCAGCTGGCGCGCCATGCGGTGCGCACGGGCCAGATCGCGAGTCCAGACCGCGGCACCGAGGCCGTAGTCGCTGTCGTTGGCCAGCTGCAGCGCCTGTTGCTCGTCGTCGAAGGTGGTCACCACCAGCACCGGGCCGAAGATTTCATCGCGCGCCACGCTCATGGCGTTGTTCACCTGGGTGAGGATGGTTGGTCCCAGGTAGCCGGCGTGCTCGCCCTGCGGATGGTCGCGCCCGTCGAGGAACAGCGCGGCGCCCTGGCTCAGCCCCCGATCGATATAGCCGGCCACTTTTTCGCAGTGGCCGCTGTCGATCAGCGTGCCCATCACCGTGTCGGGATCGAGCGGATCGCCGGGAACGAAGGCCGCCGCGTGTTTGCGCAGCGCCTGCAGGAATTCTTGCTCAATACTCGCTTCGACCAGCAGGCGAGTGCCGGCGATGCACACCTGCCCCTGATTATAGAAGATACCGGCGGCGGCGCTGCGGGCGGCCTGATCCAGATCCGGGCAATCGGCGAAGACGATATTGGCGCTCTTGCCGCCGGCCTCCAGCCAGACGCGTTTCATGTTCGATTCGCCGGCGTAAATCATCAGCTGCTTCGCCACCAGCGTGGAGCCGGTGAAGGTGAGGGCGTCGACGTCGCGGTGCAGCGCCAGCGCCTTGCCGGCGTCGTGGCCATAGCCGGGCACCACGTTCAGCACGCCGTCCGGCAGCCCGGCCTGCTGCGCCAGTTTGCCGAGCAGGATGGCGCTCAGCGGCGATTTTTCGGAGGGTTTGAGCACCACGCTGTTGCCGGCGGCCAGCGCCGGGCCGAGCTTCCAGCAGGCCAGCAGCAGCGGGAAGTTCCAGGGCACGATGGCGCCGACCACGCCGATCGGTTCGCGCTCGATCAGCGCCAGCGCCTCGCGGCCGGTGGGGGCGATTTCGCCGTAGACCTTATCGATCGCTTCGGCGTACCAGCGGATGCAGCGGATGGCGCCCGGCACGTCGTCGCGCAGGCTGTGGCGAATCGGTTTGCCGGTGTCCAGCGTTTCCAGCAGCGCCAGCTCTTCGTGATGCTGTTCCATCAGCTCAGCGAAGCGCAGCAGCGTGGCCTTGCGCTGCGTCGGGGCGGTTTGCGCCCAGTCGCCACGCTCAAAGGCGGCGCGCGCCGCGCTGACCGCCCGATCGATGTCGGTGGCGTCGCCGCGTGCGACCTGCGCCAGCTCACGGCGCCCGGCGGGATCTTCCACGGCGAAACGTTTCCCCGCGGCGGCCGGCTGGTAGCGGCCGTCGATAAACAGCTGGTGCTCAATCTTCAGGGCCTGCGCCCGTTGTTGCCAATACTGCAAATGGTGAAAGTTCATGCCTGGCTCCGTTGATCAGAATGTCGTCGGCGTATGGGCGCTGATAATCCGGCAAATGCGCGCCGACGTGTTGCTGAAACTGTGGGGGATGCCGGTATTGATAGCGTAGCTTTGCCCGGCCAGCAGGTGATAGCTCTGGCCGTTGACCTGCAGCACCACCTCACCCTCCAGCAGCGTGCCGATCTCTTCCCCCTGATGCTTGATGCGCTCGCCGGTGGTGGTGCCCGGTTCGTAAGTCTCGATCATCATCGCCAGCGTGCGGTTCGGGTCGCCGTTATGAATAAGCTTCATTGAAACGCCCTGGCTGCCGATTTCGATCAGATCGTCACTGCCGATCACGATCTGCGGCTCCGTCGGTTTTTCCGGCTCGGCGAAAAACGCCGACAGCGACAGACCGTACACCGTCAGCAACTTTTGCAGCGTGCTGATGGCCGGGCTGACCTTGTCCTGCTCGATAGTGCTGATGGCGCTGTGGGTTAACCCAGACAGTTCGGCGACCCGGCGCTGCGACAACCCTAATTGTTGACGGATCTGCGACAGACGTTTTCCCGGTGCCAAGCTGACGTCGCTCATGGGCGTTTTTCCTTTTGATAGTTCCGACAGGCGGTGATGAAACCATCAAACAACAGGCGTGACAGGGCGTACTCGTCGCTGTTCCACTCCGGGTGCCACTGCACGCCGAGCGCGAAGGGCTGATCGCGCACGCTGATCGCCTCCACCAGCCCGTCGGCGGCGTGCGCCTCGATGCGAACGCTCGCGCCCAGGGTTTTGGCGCCCTGGCCGTGCAGCGAGTTCACCCAGAATCTGTTGCAATCCGGTATCAGTTGCGAAAGCAGCCCCCCTTCCTGAACGATGACTTCGTGGGCGGGGGCGTATTGCTGTTCCAGCGGCAGATCGTGATCTTCACGATGCTCCAGCAGCTCGGGCAGTTCGTACAGGCGGCGATGCAGGGTACCTTGGGTGGCGACCACCATCTCCTGCATGCCGCGGCAAATGGCGAAAAGGGGAATGCGCCTGTCGAACGCCTGGCGGATCAGCGCCAGGCTCAACGCGTCTCGGCCAGGATCGGCGTCAGGCTCATCGCCGTTTTCACCATAAAGGTGCGGCTGCACATTACTGGGGCTGCCCGGCAGCAAAACGCCGTCGAGGCGCGGCAGCAGTTCCGCCAGCACTTCCGGCTCCGCCAGCGCGTGCGGCAGGGCGATCGGCAAGCCGCCGGCGGTGATAACGGCATTCAGGTACTTTTCTTGCAAGGTCTGTGTGAGGTGCCCGTTTAACCTATACCTGCACATGACGACGCCGATGACTGGTCTGTTAAATATATTGTCCATGCTGTCCCCTTGGTACGTTCGAAATTATGAACGATAAGCTTCTCCACCGCCGATTTCGTTCAATATTCTATAAATCTAGCAGTCGATTGGGCAATATTCAAACCAAAAGTAACACTTGCAAAACAAATTTGTTTCATCTACGTTTCATTTGTGGGCATTATATTGAACAAGACGATCAATAAACATCGACGACAGCAAAACACAAACGGCGGGTGAACCATGCAGACCAACATCGTAGAAGTGGAAAACTTTGTTCAGCACAGTGAAGAGAGACGAAGTAGCGCGTTCCAGCGCGAAGTGAAGAAGTACCTGGAACGTTATCCGTTAACCCAACATGTCGACGTACTGTTGACCGATCTGAACGGCAGCTTCCGCGGCAAACGCATCCCGGTCGGCGGCCTGAATAAGCTGGAGAAGGGGTGTTACTTCCCGGCGTCGGTATTTGCGATGGATATTCTCGGCAACGTCGTCGAAGAGGCCGGGTTGGGGCAGGAGCTGGGTGAGCCGGATCACGTATGCGTGCCGGTGCCGGGCACGCTGACGCCGTCGGCGGCGGACCCGCAATATATTGCGCAGGTGCTGCTCACCATGCTGGATGAAGATGGCACTCCCTTTGACGTTGAACCGCGCAATGTGCTGAACCGAGTGTGGCAGCGTTTGCGTCAGCGCGGGCTTTCCCCCGTGGTAGCGGTAGAGTTGGAGTTCTATCTCATCGATCGTCAACGCGACGCGGAGGGCTATCTGCAGCCGCCGTGCGCGCCGGGCACGCAAGAGCGCAACACCCAAAGCCAGGTGTATTCCGTCGATAACCTGAACCATTTCGCCGATGTGCTGAGCGAGATCGACGAACTGGCGCGTTTGCAGGGCATTCCGGCGGACGGCGCGGTGGCGGAGGCGTCGCCGGGGCAGTTCGAGGTCAACCTGCACCATACCGACGACGTGCTGCAGGCCTGCGATCACGCGCTGGCGCTGAAGCGGCTGGTGCGCATGGTGGCCGAGAACCACAACATGCAGGCGACCTTTATGGCCAAGCCGTATGAGGAGCATGCCGGCAGCGGCATGCACGTGCACATCAGCATGCTGAACGCGCAGGGCAACAACGTGTTCGCCGACGACGACGGCGAAGACTCGGCGCTGCTGAAACAGGCGCTGGCGGGCATGATCGCCCTGATGCCGTCTTCGATGGCGCTGCTGGCGCCGAACGTCAACGCCTATCGCCGCTTCCAGCCCGGCATGTATGTGCCGATCCAGGCCTCCTGGGGGCATAACAACCGCACCGTGGCGCTGCGCATTCCCTGCGGCGATCGCGATAACCACCGCGTGGAGTACCGCGTGGCGGGCGCCGACGCCAACCCTTATCTGGTGATGGCGACCATTCTGGCCGGCATCGTCTACGGCCTGGAAACCGCGCTGCCGCTGCCTGAGCCGGTGACCGGCAACGGGCTGGAGCAGGACGGGCTGCCGTTCCCGATCCGCCAGAGCGACGCGCTGTACGAATTCGAACATCAGCCGGTGCTCAATGCACTGCTGGGCGAACGCTTCAGCCACGTCTATCTGGCCTGCAAAACCGATGAACTGGTGCAGTTCGAGCGCCTGATCACCGAAACCGAAATCGAGTGGATGCTGAAAAACGCCTGATCCCGCTCACCCTGCGACTACCGCGCGCGCCCGGCGCATTTCATCGGCTCTCCTGTGGCCGGTGAGGCTGCGCGCTGCGGTACTGAATTTCTTCTATCACGGCGTACAGGACGCCGACGAGGAAATAACCATGACTCAGTCATTCCCATGCACAGACGTTTGCCTGTGCCGCAGTGCCTACGGGCCGGTCGCCGGCCGCCCGACAGTGACCTCAACCCGTTTTCCCCGCCGCCTGAGCAGCAGTTTCCCCGCGGCCTCTCTGAATGACGTTGCACGGTTGACAGCAGAGGACCAAGAGGGGAAATGCCATGACGATTAAAGCCACCGACGGCGGCCCGGCGGGCAAACCGCAGCTGCGCAAATCCCTCAAGCTGTGGCAGGTGGTGATGATGGGCCTGGCCTATCTGACGCCGATGACGGTGTTCGATACCTTCGGCATCGTCTCCGGCCTCACCGACGGCCATGTGCCGACCTCCTATCTGCTGGCACTGGCCGGCGTGCTGTTCACCGCCATCAGCTATGGCAAACTGGTGCGCCAGTTTCCCACCGCCGGCTCCGCCTATACCTATGCGCAGAAGGCGATCAACCCGCACGTCGGTTTTCTGGTGGGGTGGTCATCGCTGCTCGATTATCTGTTCCTGCCGATGATCAATACGCTGCTGGCGAAGATTTACCTGACCGCGCTGTTCCCGGAAGTGCCGCCCTGGGTATGGGTGGTGGGCTTCGTTATCCTGATTACCGCCATCAACCTGAAAAGCGTCAATCTGGTGGCCAACTTCAATACCCTGTTCGTACTGGCGCAGGTGGCGATCATTCTGGTGTTCATCTACCTGGTGGTGCGCGGCCTGCACAACGGCGAGGGGATGGGTACGGTGTGGAGCCTGCGGCCGTTCCTCAGCGAGAATGCGCACCTGCTGCCTATCATTACCGGTGCGACTATCCTGTGCTTTTCGTTCCTCGGTTTTGACGCGGTGACTACGCTGTGCGAAGAGACGCCCGACGCCGCCAAGGTGATCCCGCGCGCCATCTTCCTGACCGCGCTGTACGGCGGGGTGATCTTTATCAGCGTGTCGTTCTTCATTCAGCTGTTTTTCCCGTCGATTCAACGCTTCCACCAGCCCGACGCCGCGCTGCCGGAGATCGCGCTGTACGTCGGCGGTAAGCTGTTCCAGTCGATCTTCCTGTGCGTGACCTTCATCAACACGCTGGCCTCCGGCCTGGCGTCGCACGCCAGCGTGTCGCGCCTGCTGTACGTAATGGGGCGCGACAACGTGTTCCCGGAGAAATTCTTCGGCTACATCCACCCTAAATGGCGCACGCCGGCGCTCAACGTGCTGATGGTCGGGCTGGTGGCGCTGTCTGCGCTGTCGTTCGATCTGGTGACCGCCACTGCGCTGATCAACTTCGGCGCGCTGGTGGCCTTTACCTTCGTCAACCTGTCGGTGATCAGCCACTTCTTCATTCGCGAAGGGCGCAACAAAAGCTGGAAGGATCGCTTCAACTTCCTGTTCCTGCCGCTGGTGGGGGCGCTGACGGTGGGGGTGCTGTGGCTGAACCTGGAGAAGAGCTCGTTGACCATGGGGCTTATCTGGGCGACGCTGGGCTTTGGCTATTTGGCCTGGCTGACCCGGCGTTTTCGCCAGCCGCCGCCGCAGCTCGAGCGGCAGCCGCAGCAATAAATTCACAGGCGGGAGTTTCCCGCCTTTCTTTTTGGCGCGTGCGGCAGTAGAGTGAAAAACCTGATAAAAAATAACCCATTGGACCCGCCTTATGCCCGCTTTGCCCTCGCGTACCCGCGCCACGCTGTTCGGTTTGTTGGCCATTGTGCTGTGGAGCAGCGTCGTCGGCCTGATCCGCAGCGTCAGCGAAGGGCTGGGGCCAATCGGCGGTGCGGCGATGATCTACAGCGTCAGCGCGGTGTTTTTGCTGGTGGCGCTCGGCGTGCCGAAATGGCGCAGTTTTCCGCGGCCTTATCTCATCGTCGGCAGCCTGCTGTTCGTCAGCTACGAGATCTGCCTGTCGCTGTCGCTCGGCTACGCCAATACCCGCCTGCAGGCGATAGAAGTGGGCATGATCAACTACCTGTGGCCCTGTTTCACCGTGCTGATGGCGCTGGCGCTCAACGGCCAAAAGGCGAAATGGTGGTTGCTGCCGGGGCTGCTGCTGTCTCTGTTCGGCATCGGCTGGATCATGAGCGGTGAGGGCGGCTGGTCACCGGCGCAGATGCTGGCCAACGTGCGTAGCAATCCGCTCAGCTACGGGCTGGCCTTCAGCGGCGCGGTGATCTGGGCACTGTACTGCAACCTGACCAAGAAGATCGCCCAGGGCAGCAACGGTGTGGTGCTGTTCATCGTGCTGACCGCGCTGGCGCTGTGGCTTAAATATGCCTTCAGCGCGGAAAGCGGCATGCAATTCAGCGCCGGCGTGACCGTGACGCTGCTGTGCGCCGGGGTGGCGATGGGGGCGGGGTATGCCGCCTGGAACGTCGGCATTCTGCACGGCAACATGACGCTGCTGGCCACCGTCTCTTATTTCACTCCGGTGTTGTCGGCGGTGTTCGCCGCGCTGGTGTTGCACACCTCGCTGACCGCCAATTTCTGGCAGGGCGTAGCGATGGTTACCCTCGGCTCGTTGATCTGCTGGCGGGCAACTCGCGGAAATTAACGGAAATTATCCGCCGTCGGCGCAATGTTGAACTAGAATTTAACTAGCCATGTTGCCTGAAGGAACGACGACGATGAGAAGCGACATTCAATTTATTCAACAACCCGAAATCGACGTGCATCACTATGAGCGCGGCGATACCGTGCGCCTGACCACGGCGAATCTACGGCATGAATATCAGCTCGACGTTTATATTTTGCGCCGCGACGACAAGCTGATTTATGGTTCGGTCGTTGCGGCGGCGCCCAAGACCGATATTCCGGTCGCCAGCTGGGAGGTCAAAAACGGCGAAGAGGTGGTGTTCCGCCAGGAAAACATCGCCAAGGCGGTGCCGGCGGTGAACTGATTTCGCTTTGCGTATTTTCTGTTGATTTTGATGAAGGCCGACGTTCATGCGTCGGCTTTTTCTTTTCCACAACACGATGGCGAGCCGGTGACACCTTGATGACAGTTGGCTTAAAAATTGCGCTAAAAATCGATGTGCATGACAAAAATCACAGCGAATGTGAATTTGAATGAAACATAATTTGACAAATGTGAACGCAATCGATTACCTATTCGCGAAATGCGTAACTGGATCACAGATTCTTACAGTCAGTGGTTTCTATAATGCGCGCGTCATCCGAGTTTCTGTGTGAAGGCAACGCCAGGTGTCGGCAGACTCATTGTCATCTTTTCTAAACGGGCAGGAAATGGCCCTTTAAGCATGTGGTAATAAAATGAAAAAAATAGCTCTCGCAGCAGGTGTACTGCTCGCAGCGTCTTACAGTGCATCATCAATGGCTGATAGCAAAGACAGTCAATATGTCTCCGACTGGTGGCACCAGAGCGTCAACGTGGTGGGCAGCTACCACACTCGCTTCGGGCCGCAGCTGAATAACGACGTGTATCTCGAATACGAAGCCTTCGCCAAGAAAGACTGGTTCGATTTCTATGGTTACGTTGACGTGCCGAAGTTCTTCGGCGTGGGCAACACCCCGGATCGCGGCATCTGGGACAAAGGCTCCCCGCTGTTTATGGAGATTGAACCGCGCTTCTCCATCGACAAGCTGACCGGCACCGATCTCAGCTTCGGGCCGTTCAAAGAGTGGTACTTCGCCAACAACTACATCTATGATCTGGGCCACAACGCCGACGGCCGTCAAAACACCTGGTACATGGGTCTGGGCACCGATATCGACACCGGCCTGCCGATGAGCCTGTCGATGAACATCTATGCCAAATACCAGTGGGAAAACTACCAGGCTGCCAACGAGAACAGCTGGGACGGTTACCGCTTCAAGGTGAAATACTTCGTGCCGCTGACCCAGGTGTGGGGCGGCAACCTGAGCTACATCGGCTTCACCAACTTCGACTTCGGTTCCGATCTGGGCAAGGACAGCCATTGGGTTGACGGCACCGGCAAACAGGTGCGTACCGGCAACTCGATCGCCTCCAGCCATATTTTGGCGCTGAACTACGATCACTGGCACTATTCTTTCGTGGCGCGTTATTTCCATAACGGCGGCCAGTGGCAGGACGGCGCGGATATCGGCACCCCGCAGGGCCCGATCAAGTCTACCGGTTGGGGTTATTACCTCGTGGTCGGCTATAACTTCTGATTTTCCGTGCTATCAGAAACAGAAAACCCCGCCAGGCGGGGTTTTTTTTCGTCATCACTGGGCTTGTTCGACCGGGAGATGTTTCACCGGCATAAACAGCCTGCCTTTGATCACGTGACATTCATTATTTATCCAACTAATGATTTGTTCACGGCTAACGCCTTCCGACTGCGCGTAACGATGAAGATCGCCATTAAAGTGCCGAGTGATGTATTCCATGAGGGTCATTTGCACGTCTTTTGCTCCTGAACGCCCACCCGTTGCCAGCCTGGCCACCGCGGGAGGTTGAGGTTTCTCAGACAGCGAATGTAAATTATCGGCAACTAAATCTCAACATAAAGCCCCCTATTAGGGCGACGGCGGCGGGAAAAAGAATCCCGCACGGAGAGGCGGGAAGTATTCGCTATTATCATTATGGATGATAAGAATAAGATTTGAGGTGCGACGAAAAAGAGCATGCTAACTCTTTTTTGTTACCCTCCCACGCTAGCGTAAGGCTTATTTTTCTTCAAGAAAAATCTGAGGTAAGTTTCGGCATTCTCGAGGCGTGTTGCGTTAAAACAAGCTATTGGCGCGACTGCCGTCAAACCACACTGTTATCTCGGAGTTTTCCTTATACTTCTTCCGGGAAAGGCCCGCTATAGTCAACAGAGTCCCCCACGCTGGAATACACAACATGAACAAACGTCGTACGACCCTCACGGTGTTGGCGCTGATCGCGTCGCTGGGGTTGTCATCCGCCCCGGCCCTGGCTGACAAAGGCGGCAACGGTAATGGCCATGGCAACAGCGGCAATCACGGCAATAGCGGTAACCATGGCAACAACGGCAACAAAGGCAATAAAGATAAAGGCGGCTATAGAAACGACGATAATCTGGTTTCCGTCAGCCTCTCGCGCGACCGCGCCCGTTCGCTGGCGCGCAACTCCGGTCTGACCGGCTACAGCTCGCTGCCACCGGGCATCGCCAAGAATCTGGCGCGCGGTAAGCCGTTGCCACCGGGCATCGCCAAAAAAGTGGTGCCTTACTCGATGCTGCGTGATCTGCCGCAGTACCCGGGTTATGAGTGGCGTATCGCCGGCGACGATCTGGTGCTGGTCGCGCTCAGCACCGCAATTGTTGCCTCCGTCATCAACGGCGTTTTCGACTAAGGTTTGTCGAGCGTTATCGGGCCTCGCTGCGGCGGGGCCTTTTTATTTGCCAGCGCGGGGCGGACGTGGTGAACTTTGGGCCTTACGTTTTCACTGCATCATAAGGGAGGCGCCATGTTCAGGGCGTTATTGATAGCCTGCTGTTTGACCAGTTTTCCCGCGTTGGCGGGCGGCGCCGCCGCCATCGGCGAACTGGTGAACCAACGGCTGTCGTTGATGAAAGACGTTGCCGGTTACAAGGCGCAGCAGCATTTGCCGATCGAAGACCTGGCGCAGGAGGTGAAGGTGTTGGCCAGCGCGCAGGCGGAGGCGGGGCGTTTGGGGTTGGAGCCGGCGTCGGTGCGGCCTTTTATCGCCGCGCAGATGAACGCCGCCAAGGCGATTCAGTACCGCTATCGCGCCGACTGGCTGGCGAGCCCGGAACCCGGCTGGCAGCCGCGGCCGTTGGCGCAGGTGCGCCCGCAGATTGCGCGGTTGAGCAGCCAGATATTGCAACGGCTGGCGGAGCGACTGCGCGCCGGTCCGCTTGGCGAGGCGGATCGGGCGGCGTTTATGGCGTCCGTGGATCAGGTGAATCTCAGCGCCGCCGACAAACGGCGGCTGGCGGATGCGCTGCTGGCGGTCAAAACCGGCAGCGCACGCTGAGCGTCAGTCGCGGCCGACGGTGCTGCGGCGGAAGGTCAGCATCCGGCTACGGTTGGCGATGAGATCCACGTTGTAACCGCGGAAATAGAGGCAAAAGCGTTTTAACCACGGGCCGTCCTGGCACTCCACCAGCATGCGGCCCTGGCCGAGCGGGCTGAGCCTGCCGGTCTGCGCCGCCGGGCCGACGCCGATATGCACCCGATCGCCACGAATTTCAAAGGCGGTGCGATAGTGCGGGTGATACCACAGCCCCTGCACATGCTTCAGGCAGTCGCCGTTGGCCGTGACCGGCACAAAACGGCGCGCCACATGCCCGACTTCGCCCTCGACCGCTTCGCCGGTCCACTTCAATTTGATTGGCATATGGGCGGACAGCGACACTGCGTAGCCGTCCTCGCCCTGATACAGCGGTTCACCGCTGCCCAAATAGGCCAGGTTGCCGTCTTTGACCTCCAACCAGTGTGGTTCGGCCAGCGCGGCGTAAAGGCCGTCTGGGATCGCCGTGCTGCGCTGCGGCAGGGGTTCGCCCAGCAGCGCCGCTATCACCTGCAAAGCTATACCGAAACTGTCGCAGTCTTCGCGGTTGGCCACCAGCGCGACGCCGACCTGGCGATCGGGCGCCAGCAGGAAATAGGTTTTGTAACCGGCGTGGGAACCGCCGTGGCCGAGCAAGCGGCGGCGGCCCAGCGGGGTTTGCGCCAGCCCCAGGCCATAGGCGCTGAGCTGGCCCTGATTGAGGCGGCGCGGGGCGCCGAGTTGCGCCAGCACGCCCTGGCCGGGGCCCTCGTCGGCCAGCAGCGTTTGCAGCCAGCGGGTGAGGGCGTGGAGGCTGCCGGTCAGGCTGCCGGAGGCGGAAAGATGCAGGCCGGCGCTGGCGTGTTGCCAGCCCTGCGGCGCACGCCAGTAACCCGGCACCAACCCCGGCACCACGTCGAACCAGCTTTCCGGCGCTTGCATCTGTACCTGCAGCGGCCGGGCAATGTGCCGTTGTACCAGTTGATCGAAATCATACCCTTTGCTGCGCAGCGCGGCCTCCAGCAGCCGATAGCCGGTATTGCTGTAGGCGACTTCGCTGCCGGCTTCGTAGTTCAACTTCTCCAGCCCTTCGACAAACTGCATGACCGGCTGTGCCTCGCTGACGGCGTGCAGCGGGATGCCGAGCAAGCCGAGCGTTTCGCGCACGTCGGGCAGGCCGCCGGTCATGTCCAGCGCCTGGCCGACGGTGACGTCCGCCAGCGCAGGCTGCAGGGCGGGCAGCAGTTCGCCCAGGCGCTGATCGAGCCGAATGGCGCGGCCGGTGGTGTTCAGCGCCAGCGCGGCGAAGATATGTTTGGTTACGGAGGCGTAGCGCACCACGCTGTCGACGGTGAAGGGGGTATTCTGCGCCAGATCGGCCAGGCCGGCGCAGGCGGTGGCGCGGAGTTGTTCGGCGTCAAACAGGGTGATGGCGCCGCCGGGTTCGCCACGCTGTTGCCAGCCGGCCAGCAATTGTTCGGCGAGGGCGCCGGCAGCGCGCCAGTTTAACGGTGTTACAGACATAGGGCCTCCAGAGTGATGGTTCGAAACGGGCCAGCTCGGCCACACGCCGCCCGGCGCTGACGATGAACGCGGGCTTTTCGGCTGATTGTGGCGCAGTGCGTTTTTCGTCGGCCGCTGTTTTGTGCGCTGTTTAGACCAGTCAGTGGGGAATCACGCGAAACTTTGATATAGCGCGCAGATTGCGGCTGACGTTGCGGTTAAAGGCAGGGAGAGAAACAGGCGCCGGGCGGCGCCTGCAGAGGGGATCAGTTGAGTTTGGCCGCGCTGTCCAACAGGCCTTCAATCATCTGCTTGAGCAGTCGCTGCAGCGAGGCGGCGCGCTGCGGTTCGAACGCGTAAGGATACTGTTCGGACATGTAGTTCACCTGCGCCAGCTCAAGCTGGATCGCATGCTGTTGCTGCTGTGGTTGCCCGTAGGCGCGGGTGATGTAACCGCCCTTGAAGCGGCCGTTCAGCACGTGGGTGTACTGCTGTTGTTGCTCGCAACAGGCGACCAGCCGATCGCTCAGCGCCTGGGCGCAGCTTTCGCCGCCGTTGGTGCCGAGATTGAGATCCGGCAGCTGGCCGTCGAACAGCCGCGGGATCACCGAGGCGATGGAGTGCGCGTCGAACAGCAGCGCATAGCCGTGCCGCGCTTTGAGGCGTGCCAGTTCGTCCTGCAGCTGCTGATGATAAGGTTGCCAAATTTGCTGCAGATAGCCGGCGCGTTCTGCGTCCGTCGGCGCTTTGCCCGGCAGGAAGCTTGGACGGCCGTCGAACAGCACGTCGGGATACAGGCCGGTGGTGGCGGTGGTGTACAGCGGCTTGTCGTCCGCCGGGCGGTTCAGATCGATGACGAAGCGCGAATAGTTGCCGACCAGCACGCTGGCACCCATCGCCCGTGCGAAGTCGTACAGCTGCGGAATGTGCCAGTCGGTATCGGGTAGCGGGCGGGCGTCGTCGGTCAGCCCGGCCTCGACCGCCGGCGTCAGTTGCGTGCCGGCGTGTGGGATGCTGATCAGCAGCGGCAGGCTGCCGGTCTGGAAGCTAAAAGGATCGCGAATGGTCATTGACGTACTTCTCCTCGGAAAATCACCGTACAGGGCAGCTGGCCGCCCAACCAATAAGCCAGTTCCGCCGGCAGCGACAGCGGCCAGTGAACGAAGTCCGCCACCTTGCCGGTTTCCAGCGTGCCGTGGCTGTGTTGCAGCCCCAGCGCTTTGGCGGCGTGGGTGGTAACGCCCGCCAGCGCTTCTTCCGGCGTCAGGCGGAACAGCGTGCAGGCCATGTTGATCATCAGGCGCAGCGACAGCGCCGGCGAGGTGCCGGGGTTGGCGTCGCTGGCGATCGCCATCGCCACGCGGTGCTTGCGGAACAGCTCTACCGGCGGGCACTGGGTTTCGCGCAGCAGGTAATAGGCGCCGGGCAGCAGCACCGCCACGGTGCCGGCATTGCCCATGGCGCGGGCATCTTGTTCGGTGGCGTATTCGAGATGGTCGGCGGAGAGCGCGTGATGGCGCGCCGCCAGCGTGCTGCCGCCGAGGGCTGAGAGCTGCTCGGCGTGCAGCTTAACCGGCAGCCCGGCGGCCTCGGCGGCGGCGAAGACCCGTTCCACCTGCGCCGGCGAGAACGCCAGATGTTCGCAGAAGGCGTCAACCGCATCCGCCAGCCCGGCGGCGGCGGCCTGCGGAATGATGGTATCGCAGACCAGATTGATGTAGTCGTCGGCGCGGTTGGCGTATTCCGGCGGCAGCGCATGGGCCGCCAGACAGGTGGTTTTCACCTCGACTGGCAGCAGCTCGCCCAACTTGCGCGCCACCCGCAGCATCTTCAGTTCGCTCTCCGGGCTGAGGCCATAACCGGATTTGATCTCCACGCAGGTGACGCCTTCCGCCAGCAGCGGCCGCAGGCGGAACAGCGCCTGCTCCAGCAGCAGCGCTTCGTCGGCCTCGCGGGTGGCTTTCACGGTGGAAATGATGCCGCCGCCCTGCGCGGCGATGTCGGCGTAGCTCACGCCGTTCAGCCGCTGTTCGAACTCGCCGCTGCGGTTGCCGCCGAACACCAGGTGCGTGTGGCAGTCAACAAAGCCGGGGGTGATGATGCCGCCGTCGAATTTCACCGTTTCGTCCGCGATCAGGCCGGGCGGCAGCGCCGCATGCTCGCCAATCCAGACGATCTTGCCGTCGCGCACGGCGATCGCGCCGTCGGTCAGGGTGTGATAGTTGCCGTCGCGCATGGTGACGATATCGGCGCCGTGCCACAGGCTGTCACAGTGAATCTCAGACGTCATTGCTTTCCTCCGCCGGAGCCGCAGCTCCCACATGGTTGTATATACAATTAAAAACAACCTAACGCATTCACCGGGATGTCACAAGAGGCGGGAGAGATTTTGTTATCAGGATGTGATCGACAGCGGAGATGCGGGCGCAGGGCGCGCCCGCCGGGGATCAGACTTCGCTGGTGAAGCGGCCGAACAGTTGATAACGGCTGCCGGGGTACAGCAACCGGGCCGAGGTCACCACGGTTTTGCCGGACCAGGTGCGGCGATGGATCAGCAGACCGGGTTCGTGGTCTTCCAGCTGCAGCAGCTCGCGCTCACGCCGGGTGGGGATCACCGCTTCGACGATGTGTTCGCCGGCGGTCAGCGGCGCAGCCTGCGTCAGGTAGGTGTAAGGCGTGACGCGGTCGAAATCCTGCTTCAGGTAATCCGGCGCCACCAGCGGGTTGACGCAGCGGTCTTCCACCTGCACCGGCACATCGTTTTCGTAATGCACGATCTGCGAATAGAACAGCCGTTGGCCGGGGTGAATGCCCAGCGCCGTCGCTTCTTCCTCGCTGGCCGCACGGGCCTTCAGCTCGAGGATCTTGCTGCTGTGACGATGGCCGCGCGCGGCGATCTCATCGGCGATGTTGTGCACTTCCAGCAGCGCGGTATGCGCTTTGGCTTCGGCGACGAAGGTGCCGACGCCCTGCATGCGAATCAAAAAACCTTCGCTGGTCAGCTCGCGCAGCGCGCGGTTGATGGTCATGCGGCTGACGCCCAGTTCCGCCACCAGTTCACTTTCGGAGGGCACGCGCTGATGCGGTTGCCAATGCCCCGCACGAATTTGATTCACGATCGCCTGTTTGACCCGTTGGTAGATCGGGGCGGGGGCATCGCTCATTGCAGCCGCCAGTTGTAACACGGTCTGTTGTTCAGCCACGACGTTAACCTCGTCAAATAAAAAAATAATAACACCAGTTTACTGTTGATGTCGGCGTATGTATATGTATATACAACTAGTGGCCGTCGCGCCAGAAACTTGCCGGCGACCGCCAAAAATTCCTGAATGCGCGCCATCGCCGCGCCTCATTCGCCGTTACACCAACAGTGGAATACTGCCATGCCTGCTTATTTTGCCCCACGCGCTTTGCTCCCTGAGGGCTGGGCGCATAACGTCCGGCTGGACGTCGATGCGCAAGGTTATCTGACTCAAGTTACCGCCGACGCTGAACCGCAAGGCTGCATCCGGCTGCACGGCGACGCGGTGCCGGGCATGCCGAACCTGCATTCCCACGCTTTCCAGCGCGCGATGGCCGGGCTGGCGGAAGTGGCGGGCAACCCGCAGGACAGCTTCTGGACCTGGCGCGATCTGATGTACCGCCTGGTGCAGCGTCTGACGCCGGAGCAGGTGGAGGTGGTCGCCCGTCAACTGTATATCGAAATGCTCAAGGGCGGATACACCCAGGTGGCCGAATTCCACTACCTGCATCACGACGCCGACGGCAAACCTTACGCCGATCGCGGTGAAATGACCGGCCGCCTCAGCGAGGCCGCGCATCAGGCCGGCATCGGCATGACGATGCTGCCGGTGCTGTACAGCTACGCCGGTTTCGGCGCGCAGCCGGCGCAGCCGGGGCAGAAGCGTTTTATCCAGGATACCGAAAGCTATCTGCACCAGCAGCAGGTGATTGCCCGCCAGCTGGCGGATCGTCCGTTGCAGAATCAGGGGCTGTGCTTCCATTCGCTGCGTGCGGTGGAGCTGGGCCAGATGCAGCAGATTTTGGCCGCGTCGGATCGCACCTTGCCGGTGCATATTCACATCGCCGAGCAGCAAAAAGAGGTGAACGACTGCCTGGCGTGGAGCGGGCAGCGCCCGGTAGCCTGGCTGTATGACCATCTGCCGGTCGATCAGCGCTGGTGTCTGGTGCATGCCACCCACCTGGATCGCGATGAGTTGGAAGCGCTGGCGCGCAGCCGCGCGGTGGCCGGTCTGTGCCTGACCACCGAAGCTAACCTCGGCGACGGCATTTTCCCCGGCGATGCCTACCTGCAGCAGCTGGGGCGCTGGGGCATCGGTTCCGACAGCCACGTTTCGCTCAACGTGGTGGAAGAGCTGCGCTGGTTCGAATACGGCCAGCGGCTGCGCGATCAGCGCCGCAACCGTCTGACGACGCCGGAACAGTCAGCGGTGGGTGATGTGCTGTACCTGCAGGCGCTGCAGGGCGGCGCGCAGGCGTGCGGCGCGCCGATCGGCCGGTTGCAGAGCGGCTATCGCGCCGACTGGCTGGTGCTGGACGGCGACGATCCGTATCTGGCGGCGGCGCCGAACGCCTCGATCCTCAACCGCTGGCTGTTCGCCGGCGGCAAAGAGCAAATTCGCGACGTGTTCGTCGGCGGCCGGCAGGTGATCGAGCAGGGGCGGCACGCGCAGCAGCAGCAGAGCAGCGCCGAGTTCCTGCAGGTGCTGAAAACCTTTCAGCAGGAGGCGTAATGAGCCTGACCCGTTTTAGCTTCGCCGCGCTGCCGGTCAGCCCGTGGCGCAACGGCGGTGGGGAAACCCGTGAAATCGTCAGCTGGCCGCCGGGTGCGCAGGATTTTGACTGGCGCGCCAGCATCGCTACCATCGCGCAGGACGGGCCGTTTTCTGCCTTTACGGGCATCGACCGCTCGATCACTTTGCTGGAAGGCGACGGCGTGAGGCTGTTCAGCGCCGGGCATATCGACCATCAATTGGCTCGCGTCGGGGAACCGTTCGCCTTTTCCGGCGACGTGGCGCTGGAAGCGACGCTGCTGGGCGGCGCCAGTCAGGATTTCAACATCATGACGCGCCGTGGCCGGCAGGCGGCCGAGGTGCGGCGCAGCACGTCGCCCGTCACCCTGCCACCCCACCAGGCGGGCGTGCTGTATGTGCTGAGCGGGGTCTGGTCGCTGCCGGGGGGTGGCGAACTGCGGGCGCGCGAGGGCGTCTGGTGGGCGGGGCAGACGGCGGGCGGTGAAGTGGCGCCGCTGACGGCCGACGGCGCTCTCCTGTGGGCGAACATCACAGCCTGCTAACGTAGAGTAGAGTCCTGCGCCCGGTTATGGGATTATTCACTTTTTCCCATTAATCATCATAAAGAAGGGCGCATGGCTTCGCTGAAAGACGTCGCAAAACTTGCCGGAGTCTCGTTGATGACGGTGTCCCGCGCCATCAATGAACCCGGCAAGCTGCGGCCGGAAACCTACCGCCGCGTCAAACAGGCTATCGACCAGTTGGACTACGTGCCGGATCTGTCGGCGCGGCGTATTCGCGGTGACGGAAATCGCGTGCAGACGCTCGGCGTGCTGGCGCTGGACACCGCCACGACGCCGTTCTCGGTGGAAATGATCCTGTCGATTGAGAAAACCGCGCGCGAGCGAGGCTGGAACAGCTTCGTCGTCAACCTGTTCGCCGACGACAACGCCGAACAGACCGTCGATCTGCTGCTGGCGCATCGACCGGATGGGGTGATATTCACCACGATGGGGCTGCGCGAGGTGACATTACCGGCCAAACTGCTGGACAAAAAGCTGGTGCTGGCTAACTGCGTCAGCCCGGCACATTCGATCGCCAGCTACATTCCTGATGACGAGCAAGGGCAGTATGACGCCACGCGCACGCTGATCGCCAAAGGCTATCGCGCGCCACTGTGCATTCATTTACCGGCGGATACGCTGGCGGCAGGCCTGCGCCGTCGCGGTCTGGAACGCGCCTGGCGCGAAGCGGGGCGCGATGTTGAACAGCTGCGGCAGTATCATCTCGATCTGAGCGGCGGCGATCAAAGCTATCGCGACTGCGTCACGTTGCTGGAGCGGCATTTCTCTGCAGGACGGCGCGATTGCGATGTCGTGGTGTGCGGGAACGATCGGATAGCCTTTCTGGTGTATCAGGTATTGCTGGCGCAAGGATGGCGGATACCGCAACAGGTGGCGGTACTGGGTTACGACAATATGGTCGGCACCGGTGAGCTGTTCCTGCCGGCATTGACGACGGTGCAGCTGCCGCATTACGAGCTGGGCCGCCTTGCGGCGCTGCATGTGATTGAGCAGCGGGAGCAGCGTGAGACGGTGAAAGTGCCTTGCCCGCTGTTGGAGCGTGGCTCGCTGTAAGCGCACCGGGTGCGTTGCTGCGCGCCCGGTGCTCATGCCCATTATCCCCAGAGGCTTGCCAACCGCCATCCCGTGATGGGTTCGAACTTTGCCCGGCCGCCTTCGGCGAACAGGCTGAGGTGGCGCTCGCCCGCCGTCGGATAGATGCGGCTGGTCAGGCAGGCCTGCCCCTGATTGACGAAGATCTCCAGCGATGAGCGGTCAATGAAGATCCGTAGTGACAGGGTGTCACCTTCTGGCAGCGGCACGCTGCGGCAGGTGCACAGGGCGGGGTTGTCATGAAAACGTTCCAGCACCAGTCGGTGTGCCTGATTGTCGACGAACAGCCGCGCCGCACTCCCGATGGCCAGCCCGTAGCGCTCGGCGTCGTTGTCGGCCGGTCTCAACGTCAGGGTGAGTTCCTGCACGTCGTCCGCCAGCGGCAGATGTTGATTGGTCAGCGTCTGTGCCAAAAACGTGTGCGATTCTCGGCGCAGCGCCGCCAGTTCACGCGCCGGGTTCATGCGGACGCTGCCGTCGGCGGCCAGCGTCAGCTCACGCGGCAGGGTGAGGGCGCCCGCCCAACGGTGCGCTTTGCTGGGCATTGGGGATTCCCACATATCCATCCAGGCAAACAGCAGCCGACGGCCGTCGGCGGCGGTGAAGGTCTGCGGCGCATAGAAATCGTGGCCGGCATCCAGCTCGCAGAAGGGTTGGGTCACCCTGAAGTCGCTGTCAGGCCGCCAGTGGCCGAGCAGATAGCCGCTCTGGAAGCGATTGCGGTAGCGGTAGCCCTGTGCCGCCAGCCCCTGCGGCGAAAACAGCAACAGGTGTTGTTCCCCCAGCGGGAAGAAATCCGGGCATTCCCACATATACCCTTGATGCGCCGCCTGCGCACCGGCCAGCACCCGATCGAAGCGCCAGGCGCGCAGGTCTGCAGAACGGTACAGGCGCACCTGGCCCAGGCCGTTTTCTTTGGCACCGACCACCAGCCACCATTCGCCGTTCTCGCGCCAGACTTTCGGATCGCGGAAATGCTGAATGCCGTCCGGCGCGGCCAGCACCGGCCCGTGCTTGACGAAGCGTATGCCGTCTTCGCTGGTGGCGAGACATTGCACTTCCCGCACCTGGCTGTCGTCGCCGGGCTCGCCCAGCCACACGTGACCGGTGTAAATCAGTGTCAGCACGCCGTTGTCGTCCACGGCGCAGCCGGAAAAGCAACCGTCTTTGTCATAGGGCGCATCGGGCGCCAGGGCGATGGGCTGGTGCTGCCAGCGGATCAGATCGCGGCTGGTCGCGTGTCCCCAGTGCATGGGCCCCCAGTGTTCGCTGTAGGGGTGATGCTGGAAGAAGGCATGATAGACGCCGTCAATACAGATCAGGCCGTTAGGATCGTTGATCCAGCCGGCGGGCGGCGCGAGATGGAACTGTGGGTAGTATGCGTCTCGGCGCTCTGCGCGCAGGGCTTCGACCGCATGGTCGGCTTGAGCTAAGGCAGTGTTCATTGGACAGACTCACTTGATTTAATGGCGGATTGAAGGGGGGCTGCTCTGGCGGAACGTTCGCCGCGCAGCAGGAAACAGGAGACAAGCGTCGTGGCGGCGACCGCGCACCCCATCAGCAGATAGGTGTCGGCAAAGCCGATGCGGTCATAACCGTAGCCCGCCAGCGGCGACAGGAAGCTGGCCATCACCTGGGTGATGAACTGAAAGCCCACCAGATAAAGCGTTGAGGAGAGGCGACTGTCGAAGCGGCTGGCGATGTATTTGAAGATAGCGATCAGCAGGATCGGCAACTCTACGGCGTGCAGCAGTTTCATGGCGGAGATCATCAATGCGCCGCTGACCAAACCTGAGCCGAACATGCGCAGCGCCATCACCCCACCGGCCAGCAGCAACCCCTGTTTGGCGCCGATGCGGTTCACCAGCAGCGGCGCCAGGAACATGCCGCCGGCTTCGAGGAAGACCTGCAGCGAGTTGAGGAAGCCGTACATCTCGTTACCCTGTTCGCGAGAAGCGAACTGCGAGGCGAAGTAGACCGAAAATTGCTGATCGAAAACGTTGTACACGCTGATACCGAGCACAAACACCACCAGCGCCCAGAAGCCCGGCATACGCAGCAGCGCCAGCGCGTCCTGCAGCCGCAGATTTTCCGGTTTGCCGAACGCCAGACCGGCCATGGCATTCGGCTTCAGCTCGCGCACCTGGCTGAGCAGCAACAGGAATACCACGGCGGCGGCGGAGGCCAGCCAGAAATTGATGTTCGGATCGATATTGAAGATAAAACCGGCCAAAAAGGTGGCGCTGGCCCAGCCGAGCGATCCCCACATGCGGGCGCGGCCGAATTCGAAACCGCTAATGCGGCTGACTCGCTCGGTATAAGATTCCAGCGCGCCGATGCCGGCGAAGAAGGTGGCGCCGATAAATACGCCGCCGACCAGCGCGCCGAGCGGCAGGCTGCTGGCCAGCAGCGGGGCGTAAACGTAGATAAAGAACGGGCCGGTCAGCAGCAGCATCACGCCGAGAAACTGCAGCAGGTGCTTGCGCAGCCCAAGTTTGTCCTGAATAAACCCGTACAGCGGCTGGGCGCACAGCGCCACCAACGAGATAGCGGAGAAGATCAGGCCGGTCTCCGCGCCTTTCAGGCCGATCTTCTGATTCAGCCACAGCGAGATCAGCGAAAAGCTGGAAGACCAGGTGAAGAAAAAGAAGAACAGCAGGCCGCTGAGCAGCACGTAATATTTTTTAGTTTCGCGGTTCATGGGTAGGGCCCCGGTGAGTGAAGTTAGCTCTATTGTTAACGTTAACTTGAAAGGGGAGGAAGCTGGCAGATATCACGCGTGCGATGTTAATCACAAAAGTTAACGTTAACATTTGTATCTTGTGATCAAAATCACGCGTTGGCAAGGGGGCGATGCGCCCCCCGAGGATTAACGTTCGTTCAGCGAGCGCAGATGGTCGTCGCGGCGCAGCGTCATCAGCGCAAACAGGCTGACCACCGAGGTGGCGACCACGTAGTAGGCGGGAATGTCGATATTACCGGTCTGTTTGATGAGGCCGGTGATAATCAGCCCGGCCGAGCCGGAAAACACCGCATTGGACAGCGAGTAAGCCAGCCCCAAGCCGGTATAGCGCACCCGGGTCGGGAACATCTCCGCCAGCATCGCCGGGCCGGGGCCGGCCAGCAGGCCGACTACGGCGCCGGCGATCATGACCGCCAGCCCTTTGGCCCACAGTGAACTCTGCGCATCCTGCAACAGGTGCAGCAGCGGGAAGGTGAACAGGATCACCGCCGCCACTGCCGTCAGCATCACCGTTTTACGCCCCAGTTTGTCGCTGATGATGCCCGCCGGCAGAATGGTCAGGGCGAAGCCGACGTTGGCCAGCACCGTCGCCACCAGCGCCTGCTGGAAGGTGGCGTGCAATGAAGTTTGCAAATAGGAAGGCATCACCACCAGGAAGGTATAGCCGGCGGCCGACCAGCCCATCATGCGGCCGATGCCGATCAGAATGGTTTTCACCACGCCGCCCAGCTTCGCTTCCGGCGGCGGGGCGGCGTGTTCCGCATGTTGCTGCGCCTGGGTGAACGTGGGCGTTTCTTCGAGTTTGAGCCGCAGCCACAGCGCCACGGCGCCCATCGGCAGCGCCAGCAGGAAAGGAATGCGCCAGCCCCAGTCATGCAGCTGCTGCGCGCTGAGCAGCGCGGCCAGCAGCGCCACCAGCCCAGCGCCGGCCAGCAGGCCGAGCGCGACGGTCAGCGACTGCCAGGCGCCGAACAGCCCACGCTTGCCCTTCGGGGCGAACTCGGTCATCAGCGACACGGCGCCGCCGAATTCGCCGCCGGCGAACAGCCCCTGAAACATGCGCAGCAGCGTCAGCAGCAGCGGGGCGGCGACGCCGATCGAGGCATAGGTTGGCATGACGCCGATCAGCGCGGTGGCCAGCGTCATCAACAGTAGAACCGCAATCAGCGTCGGGCGACGGCCGATGCGAACGCCGATGCGGCCGAAGATCACCGCGCCGATCGGCCGACAGAAAAACGCCAGCGCGAAGGCGGCGTAGGTGAGGAGCAGGCTGGTGATTTCGTTTTCACCCTGCAGCGTGAAAAAATTGGCGGCGATAACGGTGGCCAGGAACCCGTACACCCCGAACTCATACCATTCGATAAAGTTGCCGACCGAGCCGGCCAGCAACGCCTGACGCGAGCGGCGCGCGTCGAGAGTCTGTTGATTCATCCCCGTTCCCATACTTTTGAATTATTGTTCGTCAGTTCTAAATTTATACGACAAAACAATCAATTGATTTCAGCGGGAACTGTGAGGCGTTCAGCGCATGCCGTCGATACGCCACCATTCGGGGCAAACATCGGCGAACGCATGTGAGGTCGGGCACAGCTCCGGCAGATCGGCCCGATCGAAGCTGCCGGTGGCCAGCGCCACCGTCGGCTCGTCGTCGATCGCCCCCAGCGTGCTGCCGCAGCGCGGGCAAAAGGCGCGGCTGGAATAGGGTGAAGAACGGTAGAGTGTGGGTATGCCGCCCGGGCCGTTCCACTCGATGGCCTGACGCGGAAATTCGACCCAACAGAGCGTCGGCGCGCCGGAGTGGCGGCGGCAAAAATCGCAGGAACAGCTGTGCGGATTGCCAGGCAGGCCGTGCGCCTGAAAGCGAATATGCCCGCACAGGCAGCCGCCGCTATAGCAGGGGGTTTCCATGAGTTCTCCGTCATAAACGCGGGAATGGCGATGAAAATCACTATAGCGGCATCGCGAAAAATTAACAGGTCCCCGCTGACGTATTACCAGAGCAACGGCGCCGGTTCGCGGCCGTTTTCGGCGTAGTACAGCGACGGCAGGAACTGCGCCAGATAGCTGAACTCGTTGTAGCAGTGGCGCATCAGGTTAAAGCCGATGTCGTCCGGCAGCTCGTCGTGGGCGTTGGCGCAGGCTTTGCCCAGCAGGAAGCGGCTGCGCAGCACGCAGCCATAGGGCGTGTCGCGCACCAGGTGCAGCATCTCGCCGTCGCAGGGATCGCCGTTGTCATCCAGCGCCACCTGGTCACCGAAGCCGATGCGCGCGCAAACGGCGGCGGAAAGCGCCTGCGCGTCGCGTGCCTGGCGCAGCGGCTGCGGTGAGAAGAAGTCCTCGGCGGCGTGAAACTTGAGGCGCGCCGCGACCGGCGGCAGCTCCGCCAGCCATTCGACCGCCTCGATGCTGGCGCCGATGTAGCTTTCCCCCTTTTTCCAGTGGCGATCCCAGCCGCGGTGTTCGACGTGATCGTGCGGGTGCCACCAGTTGATATGCTGAGTCGTTTCGAAGAAGGTGAACCACCAGTCCAGCATGCGCCCTTTGCAGCCGTGCAGGTCGGTACGAACCGCCACGGTCAGCAGGCCGTCGGCGCTGCGGCTCAGCCCCATCTCCAGCCGCAGCGGTTCGGGCCTGAGCAACTCGTTGATATCGTTAACGCCCCACGGCGCCAGCAGGGAAGGATGTGTCATAATGGGTTCCTTTTTTATTTTGGAAACGAATTGTGTTTCCTAAATAAAGCTATGCCGCTATGCTGTGTCTGTCAACGCTTGTGAGGAATAAATATGGCGAACCCGAATGAAGAACCGCTGCGCGCTCGCGGCCGGCCGGCCACGCCGGAAACGGCGCTGCGCGCGGCGCTGGTTCAGGCGACGTTGGCGCTGTTGCTCGACGGCGGCTATGCCGCAGCAACGGTGGATGCGGTGGCGAAACGCGCCGGGGTGGCTAAAAAAACCCTGTATCGCTTTGCCGCCAACCGCGACGAGCTGGTGGCGCAGGCGGTAAGCGGTTGGACCGAGGCGTTTCAGCCGGCCTTCGCCCAGAATGCCGGGCAGCAGGCGGCGGTGGCGCCGCTGTTGGAAAAGGGGCTGCAGGCCATCGCGCAGCAGGTGCTGAGCGCCGAAGCTGTGGGCATGTTCCGGCTGCTGCAAAGTGAGTTTCCGGGGCGTGAGGCGCTGTTGGACAGCTACCAGCGCAACGGCATTCAGCGCGGCCGGGCGACGGTGGCGGACTGGCTATGGCGCCAGCAGCAGTGCGGGTGGCTGCGTGAGTGCGACTGGCCGCAAACCAGCGACCTGCTGTTGGCGATGGCCATCGCCGAACCGCTGCGGCAGATGACGCTGGGGATGTTGCCGCCGGGCAGCGCGATCGACGAGCGCATCGCGGCGGCGGTGGCGCTGGTCATGCCGGGTTTGCTGCGCGGGGAAAACGCGGATTGCGCCGCATTGTGAGCCGCATTCATCTGTGGCATGTTAATTGTTCAATTTATGTCACTGTTTTGCGATGCCCCCATGAATGCTGCTTACCCGTTCAAACAGGGCGATCTGTTCGCCTTGACCGTTTTTCTGGCCGTCGCCACCCATCGCAGCTTTCACGCGGCGGCGGTGGAACTGGAAGTGACGCCGTCGGCGGTCAGCCACTCGATAAAGGCTCTGGAGCGACGGCTCGGCGTCAGGCTGCTCAACCGCACCACGCGGAGCGTGGCGCCGACCGAAGCGGGTGAGCGCCTGGCGGAACAGCTGCGTCCGGCGCTGTCGTCCATTTCGCAAGCGTTGCACGAAGTGGATGAATGGCGCGCCACGCCCAGCGGCACGGTGCGCATCAATGCCAGCGAAGGCGCGGTCAGGCTGGTGTTGCGTCCGTTGCTGGCCGGTTTCCTGCGCGAACACCCCCATATCCATCTGGACATCGTCTGCGACGGGAAGCTGAGTGATATCGTCGCCGAGGGGTTTGATGCCGGCATCCGGCTGGCGGAAGCCGTGCCGCAGGACATGATCGCGATGCGCGTCAGCCCGCCAGTGCGTTTCGTCGTCATTGCCGCGCCCGGCTATTTCGCCGCCCGCGGCCGCCCGGCAACGCCACAGGATCTGCTGCACCATAACTGCATCCGCTTTCGCTTCGACAGCGGCACGATTTACCGCTGGGAATTCGAACGCGATGGCGTGAGCGAGTCGATCGGCGTGACCGGTTCGCTGACGCTGACCGATCAGCCGCTGATGGTGGACGCCGCCATTGACGGTATCGGTATCGCTTTCGTGCCTGAGCATTTGGCGCTTGAAGCGCTGCACGACGGGCGTCTGGAGCGTGCGCTGGACGCATGGTGTCCGGCTTATCCGGGATTGTGCCTCTACTACTCCGGCCATCGCCACGTTTCAGGCGCGCTGAAGGCGTTGATCGGGTATTTGCGCGCGGCGCAGTCCTGATGCGTGCGAGTTCTGCTTTTGACTGCGCCAATTAGTGAGCCGCATTCATCTCTACAGTGAGCTTTGCCTGCATTGTTGTGGCGTAGAGCCTGCCTTACGCTCATGAGGAGACGCCGGGCAATCGCCGGGCGCCACAATGCAGCGAGGCGTTGATGATGGAAAAGAAGATGAAAGCGGTGGTTATGACCGGCGCCAACCGGCCCTGGGAAGTTAAGCTGGTGCCGATGCCCCGTGCAGAGCCGGGTCAGGTTCTGGTCAAAGTGCACGCCTCGGGCATGTGCTATACCGACGTATGGGCGACGCAAGGATATGGCGGCGATATTTACCCGCAAACGCCCGGTCATGAAGTGGTGGGGGAAGTCATTGAGGTGGGCGCCGGCGTGCATACGCGGCAGATTGGCGATCGCGTCGGCACCACTTGGGTACAATCGTCCTGCGGCCGTTGCCCGTATTGCCGCGAGAGCCGGCCGCTGACCGGGCAAACGGCGATGAACTGCCCGGCGCCGCGCACCACCGGTTTTTCTGCCCAGGGCGGTCACGCCGAATATATCGCCATCGCCGCCGAAGGTACGGTGTTATTGCCGGATGGGTTGTCCTACACCGATGCCGCACCGATGATGTGCGCAGGCTACACCACCTGGAGCGGGCTGCGTGATGCTGCGCCGCAACCGCATGAAACTGTCGCGGTGTTGGGCATCGGCGGGCTGGGGCACGTCGCGTTGCAGCTCTCCAAAGCCTGTGGTTTCGACACGGTGGCGATCACCCACTCACCGGACAAACATGCGCTGGCGAAGCAACTGGGCGCCGATCGCATCTTCGTTTCCGGCCAGGCGCTGCGGGAGAGCGGCGGCGCGGACATTCTGTTGGTGACCACCAATGACTTCGACTCCGCACAGGAGGCGATGAGTGGCTTGCGGGTCGATGGCCGCGTCGTGCTGTGTGGGCTGGACTTCAGCAAACCGTTCGCGATCTCTTCCGAAGGTGTGCCGTTCCATATGATGCGTCAGCGGGTGATCGGTTCCACCCATGGCGGGCAGCAATACCTGAGTGAAGTGCTGAACCTGGCGGCGAGAGGCAAAGTGAAGCCGATGATCGAGACTTTCACGCTGGATCAAGCCACGGAGGCTTATGAGCGGCTCGCCTCTGGCAACATGCGTTTTCGCGGCGTTTTCGTGCCGTCGGCGGCGTGAGACAAGGGCCGAGGGTTCAGCCCTTGCAGACAGGTATGAAGGGCGCCGCGGCGCCCTGGTTGTTTTACAGTTTAGGCCCGGCGTTCACCAGTTTTTCGCCCGCCGGGGTGACGGTATATTTGGCGAAGTTATCGATAAAGCGCTGTGCCAGATCCTGCGCCTTCTCCTGCCACAGCGATTCGTCGGCGTAGGTTTTGCGCGGATCGAGAATCGACGGATCGACCCCCGGCAGCGCGGTCGGCACGTCCAGCCCGAAGATTGGCAGCGTGAAGGTCTCGGCCTGCTCAATGTCGCCATTCAGAATGGCATCGATAATGCCGCGCGTATCCTTGATCGAAATACGTTTGCCGCTGCCGTTCCAGCCGGTGTTGACCAGATAAGCCTGGGCGCCGGCGGCCTCCATGCGTTTCACCAGCACTTCGGCGTACTGCGTCGGGTGCAGCGTCAGGAACGCGGCGCCGAAGCAGGCGGAGAAGGTCGGCGTCGGCGCGGTGATGCCGCGCTCGGTGCCGGCCAGCTTGGCGGTGAAACCGGACAGGAAGTGGTACTGGGTCTGCTCAGGCGTCAGGCGCGATACCGGTGGCAGTACGCCGAAGGCGTCGGCGGTCAGGAAGATGATCTTGCGCGCATGGCCGGCTTTGGACACCGGTTTGACGATGTTCTCGATGTGATAAATCGGGTAAGAGACGCGGGTGTTCTCGGTCTTGCTGGCGTCGTCGAAGTCGATGCTGCCGTCGGCCAGCACGGTGACGTTTTCCAGCAGCGCATCGCGGCGGATCGCCTGATAGATTTCCGGCTCCGCCTGCGGCGACAGCTTGATGGTCTTGGCGTAGCAGCCGCCTTCGAAGTTGAACACGCCGTCGTCGTCCCAGCCGTGCTCGTCATCGCCGATCAGCTGGCGCTTCGGATCGGTGGAGAGGGTGGTTTTGCCGGTGCCGGACAGGCCGAAGAACACCGCCACGTCGCCTTGCTCACCGACGTTGGCCGAGCAGTGCATCGAGGCGATGCCCTTCAGCGGCAGCAGGTAGTTCATGATCGAGAACAGGCCTTTCTTCATCTCGCCGCCGTACCAGGTGCCGCCGATCAGCTGCATGCGTTCCGTCAGGTTGAAGGCAACGAAGTTCTCCGAATGCAGCCCTTGCTGCTGCCAGTCAGGGTTGGTGCATTTGGCGCCGTTCATCACCACGAAGTCCGGCTCGAAGTCCGCCAGTTCGGCGTCGCTTGGGCGGATAAACATGTTTTTCACGAAGTGCGCCTGCCAGGCCACCTCGGTGATGAAGCGCACTTTCAGGCGCGTGTCGGCGTTGGCGCCGCAGAACGCGTCCACTACGAACAAACGCTTGCCGGAGAGCTGGTTGCCCACCAACGTCTTCAGATGCTGCCAGACTTCCGGGGAGAGCGGCTGGTTGTCATTTTTGCCGGTGCCGTTGTCCGACCACCAGACGGTATCGCGCGTGGTGTCGTCGCGCACGATGTATTTGTCCTTCGGCGAACGGCCGGTGAATTCACCGGTCGCGACGTTGACCGCACCCAACTGGGTGAGGGTGCCGCGTTCCAGCGGCGGCAGGTCGGCGCGGGTCTCTTCGGCGAACAGTAATTCATAGCTGGGGTTATAGACGACGTCGGCGGCCTGATGAATGCCGTAGCGAGCGAGGGTTTGTGGGGTAACAGCGCGTGAAGACATATTCTACTTCCTTATGAGTCATATTATGCCTCTTTCCCGTGCGGTGCCGCGCGCAGGATTAAGGTTCGGATCAAGCTGACCGGATTCAGCTAATGCGTTTCCGGTTCTTTATTAATAAAGCAGGGGGCTTTTTCGCCCTCCTATAGCATAGCAGCGAATTTAAACCCGATTACTTTAATTACAAAATGCTGACGATAATTAATTAAAACTAACCTTGGCGGAGGGTCACAATATTAAATTCCGCCGGCGTAATTTAGTTTTGCATTTTTATTTTTTATCATATCGTCAGAGCTGTCTACTGTTTTATTTCTTATTAGAAAAAGCGAAATCCACAATAGGGTTTTTCGTAATCATTTGTTTTTGCTTGGCTATGGCAGGATCGTTGCGCCAGGTGAATCTAACCGTACTGTACGCTTGTCAGCAGGGTGAATAATGAAACAGATAAATGCAGAACTGGCCTGTGATAAAAATACGGCATCGTCCGAATCCTCAGGATTAATTAATCAACTTCGTCAAATAGATATCGGTGCGGTACCGATCGCGTTGTTTATCACGATTTGCGCGATCGTGGCGATTTCCGCCTATGCCAACTTCCTGCCGAAGAATATGATCGGCGGCCTGGCGGTGATAATGACGCTGGGCTTTGCGCTGGCGCAGTTGGGAAAAAGCATTCCCGTGCTGCGCGATATCGGCGGGCCGGCCATTCTGTGCTTGATGGTGCCGTCGGTGCTGGTCTATTTCAATGTCTTCCAGCCTAACGTCATGGGCACCGTCCATTTGCTGATGAAAGACGCCAACCTGCTGTATTTCGTCATCGCCAGTCTGGTGGTCGGCAGCATTCTCGGCATGAACCGGGTGATCCTGATCCAGGGGATGATTCGCATGTTCGTGCCCTTGGTGGTCGGTACGGTGACGGCGGTGATCACCGGGCTGCTGGTGGGCAAGCTGTTCGGTTTTACCTTCTATCACACCTTCTTCTTCATCATCGTGCCAATCATCGGCGGCGGCATCGGCGAGGGGATTTTACCGCTGTCGCTGGCCTATTCGGCGATCCTGGGAGCAACGCCGGACGTCTACGTTGCGCAGCTGGCGCCGGCGGCGGTGCTGGGCAATATCTTCGCCATCGTGACCGCAGGGGTGCTGGCTCGCATCGGCATGCAGCGCAAGGCACTGAGCGGCGACGGCATGCTGATCCGCTCGGCGCAGGAGAACGCGATGTTCGCCATCAAGGAGCAAAGTGGCAACGTCGATTTCCAACTGATGGGCGGCGGGCTGCTGGTGATCTGCGCCTTCTTTATCGTCGGCGGCCTGTTCGAACACATCGTGCATATTCCCGGCCCGGTGCTGATGATCCTGTTTGCGGTGCTGTGCAAGTACTGCCGGGTGATCCCGGCTTCGATGGAAACCGGCGCGCACAGTTTCTACAAGTTCGTCTCCACCGCGCTGGTGTGGCCGTTGATGATCGGTCTGGGCATGCTGTACGTGCCGCTGGAAAGCGTGGTGGCGGTGTTTTCGGTCGGTTATGTGGTGGTCTGCGGCGCGGTGGTGCTGTCGATGGGGCTGGTCAGTTTCCTGATTGCGCCTTACCTGAAGATGTTCCCGGTGGAAGCGGCGATCGTCACCTGTTGTCACAGCGGCCTGGGCGGCACCGGTGACGTGGCGATCCTGTCGGCGTCGAACCGCATGGGGCTGATGCCGTTCGCCCAAATCGCCACGCGCATCGGCGGCGCATCCACGGTCATCGGCGCGACGCTGCTGCTCGGTTGGTTAGTCTGAGTCCAGAATTTCTTATGGATAGCCGGGGTTGGATTGCCCCGGTTTTTTTATGCGTTTTTTCCGCTTATCGTGATAATGCTGATGATTACCTTGAAAATCATTCGTATGGTGCAAATGCATAGCCGTACTTTATCTAAGAAAATTCTGTACTCGGCGAAAATGTGTCTATTCTTTTCTCTTAAGGGATTATCGTTCTCATTCAGAGTGCCGAGGGAAGGCGCCACCGCATTACCGATATCCCCGTATTGATTCAACACCGGGCCGCTGCCGTTCAGGCAATCCGCCAGTTGGGGCATCCCCCCGATT
Organism: Serratia sp. TSA_105.2; assembly: GCF_052692115.1. Classification (NCBI taxonomy): domain Bacteria; kingdom Pseudomonadati; phylum Pseudomonadota; class Gammaproteobacteria; order Enterobacterales; family Yersiniaceae; genus Serratia; species Serratia sp. TSA_105.2. The sequence goes on along the minus strand of NZ_JBQZFT010000001.1, from coordinate 965,285 downwards.
GAATTGACGAATATGGAGATAAGGTTATGTCATCAAGCAATGCTTCCGTTAAGGCCGAAGGCGTATTAGCCTTGTTGGGCGCTTATAAACCCGATGAAGACGACACCATTACCGTGCTTCACCCGTCGAAAACGTTCGAAAACGCCGGCCTGGAGCTGGTGCGCGGCGATCGCAGTTGGCACGACAAGGGCGTGACCGACACGCCGGTCTCCCTGACCTTCAGCTTCTGGGAAAAGGCGCCGAGCAACATGTCGAGCATGGGCATCAGCGGCTTCAGCAGCTTCAATGCCGAACAGCGTGAGCAGGCCAAACTGTCGTTGCAGTCATGGTCCGACGTGGCCAATATCACCTTTACCGAAACCAGCAACACCGCCGCCGCCAATATTAAATTCGGCCTGTTCGACTACAGCTCGCGCGGCTCCTATGCCTTTGCGTATAACCCGGACACCTCGCCTTCGGTTGCCGGGCAAACCTGGTATAACGCCAAGAACCACACCTTCGTCAACAACCAGATCCATGAGAACGAGTACGGCCGCCAGACCTTCACCCATGAAATCGGCCATGCGCTGGGGCTGCAGCATCCGGGCGACTATAACGCCGCGCCGGGCGTCAGCATCACCTACGGCAAGGACGCAACCTATTTCGAGGACAGCCGCGCCCACAGCGTGATGAGCTATTTCAGTGAAAGCAACACCGGGCAGGACTTTAAAGGCGCTTACTCTTCCGGGCCGCTGCTCAACGACATCACGGCGATCCAGCACTTCTACGGCGCCAACATGAACACCCGCACCGGCGATACGATCTACGGTTTCAATTCCAATACCGATCGCGACTTCCTCACCGCCACCGGCGCGCAGGACAAGATTGTCTTCACCGCCTGGGATGCCGGCGGTAACGACACCTTCGACTTCTCCGGCTTCGGCCAGAATCAGCGCATCAACCTGAATGAAAAAGCGTTTTCGGACGTTGGCGGCCTGAAAGGCAACGTGTCTATCGCCGCGGGCGTGACGATTGAAAACGCCATCGGCGGATCGGGCAACGATGTGCTGGTGGGCAACGCCGCCGATAACGTGCTCAAGGGCGGCGCGGGCGATGATGTGCTGTACGGCGGTAAAGGGGCGGATCAGCTGTGGGGCGGCGCCGGCAAGGACACCTTCGTCTATTTCGCGGCGGATGAATCGACGGCGGCGGCGCCGGATTGGATCCGCGACTTCGTGCGCGGTGAAGACAAGATTGATCTGACGCTGTTCAACACCGGAAGCGCCGACGGCATTCGCTTCGTCGATCAGTTCAGCGGCAAGGCGGGTGAAGCGATGCTGAGCTATGACGCGCAAAATCACGTCAGCGACGTGGCGATCAACCTGGGCGGCGCCTTTGGCGGCAGCGATTTCCTGGTGAAAGTGGTGGGGCAGCCGCTGGATGCCGGCGATTTCGTGCTGGCGTAATGCAGGCAACAAAAATAGGGCGTTTGGGGTAAAAACCCGACAATTCCTATTAATTACGTCATATTAGCGTGACATAGTAGCGCGCAGAAGGCCGGGCTTGCATACCTCGGGCTTCTGTCGGATCGCCAACCTTTTCGGTTGGCGATTCATTTACCGCCTTTCAGCATGTTGATGGCGGCGCCGAGCAGGATGCGCCGTTCGATATCGTTGCTGTCCGCCAATTGCCGCGCCAGATGTTTTTCCAGCGTTTCCACCGACAGCGCTTCGCCACGATGGCGCAGCTGCATCACGCCGTCGCCGATCAGGCGTGCGACCTCATCCCATACCGGTTTAATCTCCTGTTCCGAGAACGTCATGGCCTACCTCGGTTGGTTGATTTTTGCCCAATGTAGCAGCTGAACTGCGGCTTCGCTACCGGCTGCCTAAAACAGGAAGCATAAAAAACAAGCCATCAGTATTTCTTCTGGTTTTTACGCTCAATACTTGCGGTGTCGAAAAGCAGGAGAAAACATCATGAACTGGGTCGAAACCTTGGCGGAGTACTACCGCCTGAGCCGCACGGGTGAAGCGCAGCATTGGCTGTGCCGCCGGTGGTTACCGCAGGGAGAGGCGCGTTTGGCCTATTTGCGGGAGCTACTGGAGCCGACCGCGCCGCGGCGGCGGTGAACAGGGCGCCGGCGCTTGGCCGGCGTCGTTTCGCGAGATTAACCGAAGGCGATCGCCGCCCAACGCAACAGCAGCAACGCCAGGCAGATCAGCAGCAACACCACCACCATTTTACTGAGTTTGTTGCCCATGCGTTTTGTTGCCACGTTGCCCCCTTAACTGAAGTACCACCCGCCGACGAGAGCGATGAGGAAAAGCGTCACCAGGGCGACGCCGTTGAGTAAATCGCTGAAGGTATCGTCAGCATCGATGTCGTTTTGCCGCATGTTGCCGCCTGGCGGTTGCCATTGGGTGAATAATGTCCACAGTATGCGCCCGGCAGCGCGGCAGGCACAGCGAAGAACGGTAAAAACGCGTAAAGGCGGCGGTGGCGGAACGCGCAGTCGCGCTTGCGACGGATGCAGACGGCCGGCAATACGTTGTACTATCCTGTCTGCATTGATGCATTTTTTCTAAAGGTATAATCATGGCGACGGCAATTCCACAGAAATACGAGCACCTTGAGCGCTGGGCGTTCGGCGATACCGAGCAGCAGGCCGATGAAGTGGTGCAATTGATCCTCAATGGCACCAAAACGGCCACCTGTTCCAACCTGGACGGCGAAGGGATCCCGCAGGCCGGCGATCTGTTCCTGGTGGTGGACGGCAAGGGTGAACCGGTCTGCGCGGTTGAACTGACCGCGGTGGAAATGAAAACGTACGATCAGGTCGATGAAGCGCACGCCTTTGCCGAAGGCGAGGGCGATCGTTCGCTGGCGCATTGGCGCAAAGAGCTGCAGCGCTTCTTCGAAGAGTACGATCTGTTCTCGCCGGACATGACGCTGGTGCTGATGAATTTCAACGTCGTCGACAAGTTCTAAACGGATGCGCGCCGTTCCCTACGAATGCCAGTGGGCAAGCCCGGAGCTGGCCGCCGAACTGATCGCCGGCCGCATGACGCTGGCGCAAGACGAGCATTGGGCGCGCAGCGGCGCCCGCGATCGGGCGGAGTACGTCGAGTGGGCCAACCACGTGTGCGGCATGGCCTGCCTGAAAATGGTGCTGGGCCACCGCGACGGCGAAGCGCCGCCGCTGCTTGAGCTGGCGCGGCGCAGCCTGCCTTACGGCGCCTATGTGCGCGAGGGGGAACGGATCAAAGGGCTGATTTACGCGCCGTTCGTCGAGTACGTGCGCGAACAGTTTGCGCTGCAAGCGGAGGTGAAGGTGGGGCTGGAGGCCGCTGACGTGCCGGCGCTGCTTAGCGAATACCGCTACTTTATCGCCTCGGTGCATCCCTCCATTCGCCGGCCCGAGAGCCTGCCGCCGCAGCGGGGTGGGCATCTGGTGCTGATCACCGCCGCCGATACGCAAAGCGTGACCTTTCACAACCCTTCGGGCGACAGCCCGGCGACGCGCGAACGGGTACAGCTGCCGCTCAACCGCTTCGCCCCTTTCTTTGCCGGCCGCGGCATCGCCATCGCATAAAAAAACGCGCTGTTTCCGATGAAAACAGCGCGTCGTCAGCAGTTCTGATGCATTTTCATGCCAGCCGCATCACCCAGGCGTCCGACTGCCGGTCGTAGTGCTGCTTGTACAGCAGCGACTGTTTGCCGTCGAGGATCGCCGGAATGCTGGTGTGTTCATCCCAGCCGTCCAGTTGCATGCACAGATCCGGATCGGACTTGCAGGGAATGCTCAGGGTGCCGGCACGATCGGCGCCGGCGTGAAGATGCGCGTCATCGACCTCGAAGCTGCCAATTTTTACGACGGTTTTGCTCATGGGAACTCCTTGCTCAATGGTGTGGTAGGAGGTTGGACCAGTAAGGCCATCGGTATGAGCATAGCCAAGTGAGCAAAAAATGCCACATAAAAATTACATTTTGGAAACAATTTCCACGACGGCGAAGCACCGTGTCTAGTACTCCACCACAAAACTGAGGTTGTCTTGATAGCTGCCGACCGCCACTTCCGTCTGCGCCGCATTGACCGCCGCCTTATACGGGATGCTTTGCGCCAGCCCGGTGCCGGCGCCGCTCTGTTTGTTGGTGCTATCCCAAACGGTCGTCGTATTAGGCAAGTAAATCTGGTACTGCATGAAATTGCTGGTGCCGCTTTTCATCCGCCGCCAACCGGTGACCGGGTTATTGCCGTTGGTGAAATAGGTGTTGTATCCCTCGGTTTTGGTGCAGGTCAGGGTGATGCTCTGATTGACAGGATTGAACTGCCCGACCAACGCCATGCTGCCAAAGTTGACGTTGGGGGCGGTGCCGATCAGGCAGTCTTTGGTGATCGCCACGGTGACGGTGACGGTGCTGGCCTGGTTCACACCGTCCCACCAGATGCACAGCCCGATCAGGCCCAGGCCACAGATATGGTAGTTCCAGATCAGGTTGATGCTGTCGGTATAGGTGCCTGCGCGCACGTTGGCGCCGGCGGTGGTTTTGATATACAGCGGAAAGTTGACGTTGGAGGAAATCAGGATCAGCGACAGCAGGTTCAGCGAGCTGTAGTCGATGGTTTGGCCGATGCTGTAGGGATATTGGTAGTTGGCGTCGGGATAGATCAGGTAAGCGATTTTATCGCCGGAACCGTCGGTGTTGGCGACCGCCATATTATTGGTGGTGGAGGCGATCTTGACCGTAACGGTGTTTTGCGTGAGCAAACTGAGCCCGAGCCCGGTGCAATTGAGGCCGGCAGTGCCCTGGGCGTTAATCTGCCCGTTGTAGACCACGAAAGAGCTGCTCCCCGGTAAGGTGACGGTGCCGTTGGTGGTGGCGCAGTCGGCGAATGCGCGCTGACAGATCAGCAGCAAGAGGGTTAACAATAAGGCTTTCAATCCCCGAAACATAGTGACTCTCCGTCGTTGAATTAGCGGCAGACAACCGGGCCGACGCGCTGGATGCCCTGAGGCTTAGCCAGGCTGAATTCCGCCTGGCACGGCGGGCCGCCGTCGGCCGGGATCACGCTCAGGCGATTGTGTTGTTGCACCGGGTCGATATAGGTCATGCCATCCCAACCCACATAGCTCTGTTGATTGCCGCCAACCACCGCCACCTGGCTGCCGTTGGCCAACGGTTTGCCTTGCTTGTCAACCAGTTCGACGTCGGCGGCAGAGATGGGTTGAATAGGGAACTCAACCAGAAAACCGCTGTGATCGCGAATGGCGACGGTTTTCTCCACCGTCGGCAGCGCGACGTCGGCGGGTAGGCTGAGCGGATCAATCTGGAATTTCGCATGGTAGTAAGAGGTGACGGTCGGCACCAGTAAATAGCCCTGGGCATCGGTCCTGCCGATCGGCTGGTTCTCATAGCTTACCGGAATGTCGGCGTATCCTTGCGTGGACACCAGCGCAAAGGCGTCGTTGATGGTGTTGGTGGCGTACACGCCGCCGTTCATCGCCACCAGCGAACCGCTGATTTCTCCCCAGTGGTTGGTCTCATCGCGGGTGCCGTATACGCCCGCTCGGGCTTCGAGCCTGCGGGTGCGCCAGGTCAGATCCGCCTGGCGGTAATCGCCGCCGCTCGGGTTGTTGGCGTAGGCCAGATTCCAGCCGAAACCGCCATCGGTCGGCGCGGCGCGGCTGTAGCTGACGCGTTCGCTCCAGCGGTTGTTGCTGTCGCGCGCGGCGCTGAGGCTGGCGGTGCCCCAACTGTCGAACGGAATGGTGAGCTGCAGTTGGGCGCTGTAACCGCAGCTGCCGATTTCCCGGTTCAGCGAGGCGTACAGGCTGCTGTTGCGCCAAAGCGACACACTGTAGGACAGGTTCACCAGGCGGGTTCGTTGGGCAATGGCGTCGCGAACGTCAAAATAACCGGCGCCGAGGCTGCCGAGCCGGCCCAGGCTGACGCTGCCGGTTAACTGATCGGTGCGACGGCTCAGACGGTAGTCGCTTTTATACACGGAAATGTCGCCAAAATCGGCGCTGCGCAGAATGCGTTGCGCGTTGAGGCTGAAACGTTGGTTGCTGTAGGTGTAGCCAAAACTGCTCTGATCGCCGTGATTGCCGGTGTAGCGATAGACGGGCTGGGGATCCGGCTGTTGCAACGGTCTGCCGGTCAGCGGGTCGTAATAGGTGGGGGATTGTATCGGCCGGCCGCCGTTAAACGCCTCGTCGCCCGCCTGGCTGACGCTGTAGGACGCGTTGAGAACCCCCCATTGCCCGACGCGAATGTCGGCGCCGCCGCCGCCGACTGCCAATTCGGCGGCGCCTTCGGCGCGTCCTTCCAGGGTTAACCAATCAGTGACGCCGTAACGTAAGCTGGCGCTGCCTACCCATTGCCCGTAATCGGCAGAATTCAACCCGTAGTTGCGCCGCAGCAAGCCGGTGGAAATGCTGAAATCGCTCATGCCGGTCTGCAGCAGGTTACTGGCCACGTAGAACGGTACCGTGGTACTGACCTGGCGGCCGAGGGCGTCGGTGGTGACGACGGTGGCCTGACCCGCGCCGTTAATGTAGGGCACGCTGTTGAGGGTGAATGGCCCGGGATTGATGTTGGTGGTGCTGTTTTTATAGCTGTTGATGTATAAATCGACGCTGCTGGGCAATGCCGCCTGGCCGGAAAACTGTGGCAGCGGGTAGGTGATAAGATCCGGGCGCACCGCGAAATTGCGCGCCAATTGCAAGCCGCCGATGCGCACGGCGCTGCTCCAGGGGAGCGAGCCGGTGGTAAGGTCTCCGGCGATCACACTCAGCATCCGCTGGTCATCGTTGAAACGCCAGTAGCTGTCGTACCGAATATAGCGGCCGCCATCGTCGTTTGGCCCGCCGTTAAACCCGCTGCGGTAGATGCCAGTGTTGGCGATGACGCCGAACCCGTCGAACAACCGCTGCTCGCTCCACGCCGATAGGTAGCCCGGCCGGCCATTGCCGTTGCTTTGGCTGGCATAGATGTCGTAGTTGAACAGCAAACCCAGGCTGCTTTGCGCCGGCAAGCGCTGCAACGGTGAATGGGCGCCGATGGTTTGCTGCGGCAACCAGTCGTTGGGCACGTTGATCAGCAACTGCTGGTTCTCGCCGCTGTAGCTGACATCCACCTTCTCCAGCCGATCGACGGCGATTTCTTTCGCCTGTTTATCCGCTACCGGCAGCCCGGCATCGAGCAGTTGCCGGGGCGTCATGTAGTAATGGCCGCCGCGGTAGTTGACGGGCACGACGTTGCCGGTTTGGCGCCCGTTGACGACCGGCTCCAGATACAGCGTGGTGTCCGGCATGCTGACGGCGCGGGGCGGCGGCGGCAGATCGTCACCGAGCGCAAACGGCAGCCAGCCGCCGGCCGCCATGCTCAGCATGGCAAACGCCAGCGGCCTAAGGCTGAAGCGCCGCGTCGATAGCCTCCCTGTCGGCTGCACCTGGGCCTCAATAAGACGGAATGGCTACGGGCTGTTTGTTGTCATTGACCGTGGCCATCAGCTTGCCGCTGCTGAAACCGCCGGCGGGCGGCAAGGCGAAGCGCATCTGCGAACCGGGCAGCACGTATCCCATCAGGCCGAGATTCAGGCTGCGGCCTTGCAGCGTCACTTTCGAAATACGGGCATGCACAGCGCCTTGATTTCGCACCTCCAGCCAGCGTTCGCTGCTTTGCTGCTGTAGACGATAGCTGAGTCGGGGTTGGCTGGCGGTCGCGTAATCGCGCGGTTTTTCGCTGTCCTGCTTGGTCCAAATGCCCTTGCCGCTGACGAACAGCGGCACCGAGTAGCGCATCTGGAATTTCAGCCCCATCTCCGCACCGCCGGGGGCGGCATCCGATGATTGTTCTTTCACCGGCACTTCATCGACCAAAATGCGGTAGGCGCGCTCCTGTCCCGCCGCCGGGGCCGACTGTTTGATCAGGCGTATCAGCTGGCGTTTGCCTGGCGCGATCGACGCCACCGGCGGGCTGGCGATCACGTCGCTTTGGTTGCTGTAATCGTCTTTGCCGGCGGTTTGCTGCCAACCCAACACGCGAATTTGCATATAGACCGGTTTGCTGTCGCGATTTTCCAGCCACAGCGCGGTGGCCTGCTGTTGATCTTCAATCACCGGATCGATCGGCCAGATGAGAATGGAAGCCGCGGCCAGGGCGTGCTGCTGGCTTGCCAGAAGCAAGGCTGCCGTTAACGGCAGACGGAAGGGTATGCGCATAACTCAATCCTTATTGCAAAAAACTTAATAAGTGACCGTCAACAAGACCGTATCGCTGTAAACGCCACTGGTGGGCAGGGTACTGGTCGAAAACAGACGGGCGTAAACCTTGATTTCTTGCGTGCTGCCGGTGGCTGCGACGGTCTGCGCCGCGCCGCCGTTGGCGCCATCTCCCCAAAGGGTGGCGTAGTTGCTGTCTTGATAAAGTTGATACAGCAGCGTTTCCGACGTGACGGCGTTTTGTAATTTTCTGCCGCCGGCGATGGATCCGGTCACATGATTGCCGACGCCGAGGGCCAGCGTAACGCTCAGCCCCGGGTTGCAGCGAAACAGCACCGAGCCGGCGCCGCTGCTGGAGACGACGCTGACTGCGTTGCTCAGCGAGGACAGTTGGCCGAAGTTCAGGGTACCGAAGGTGGTCACGTCACTGACGCCGCTGCCTAATACGCAGCCTTTTACCACGGTTGCATTGACGGTGAACGGCTGGCTTTTGGTCAAGTCGTTGACGCCGGTATCGCTTTGGGCCGGCGAAAGCGACAGGCAAAACAGCAAACCGCAAATTGGAGCGCGCATCGTCATTACCAATTGATCGTGACCTGTACCGTATCGGTGTAGCTGCCTGTCGGGGGCGTGGACTGCGCCGGAATCATGCCATAGACCGGCAGCCAGTTGTCCGAACCGTTGGCGGTTTGTGACACGCCCGTCAGATTATCCCAAATGGTGCTGTGGGCGGCGTTGGTGTACAGGTTGTAATTCACCCGTTGGCCGGCCGCGCTTTGCAGGTAGCGGGCAGCGGTATTGCCGCTTTGCCCGCCGCCCAGCAGAACGCTGTAGCTGGTGCCGTTGGTGCATTTCACCCGAATGGCGCCGGCGTTTTGCTGCCCGGCGACGCTGGTTGCGGTGCTGAGAAAATACAGCGTGCCGAAATTCAGTGTGCCGAAGCTGACGTTGCCGCCTGAGCTGCTGCCGGCTTCACAAGCGCTGAGCAAGGTCGCGCTGACGCCAAGGGTCGCCGTTTTGCTGTCGGCCTGCGCCAACAGGCTGCACGCCCATAATCCGCAGCAGCAAAGCGCGCGCCGCACCGTTACCAGGTGACCGTCATCGTGACGGTATCGTTATAGGTGTCCGCCGCCGGGGTGGAACCGGCCGCCGGTACGCGGCCATACACGATCAGCGGAACGGCGGCGCCGGTACCGGTGCCGGTCAGCGCGTTGGCGCCGCTGCCCCAGGAGGTGGTGCGTGCGGCATCCTGGTAAAGGTTATAGCTGATGAATGCGCCTGCGGTGCTGGCCATGCGGCGTTGGGTGCCTGAAGTAACGTGGAGCCCGTTGTCCAGCGCCACCGTGTAGTCTGTGCCGGTGGTGCAGGTCAATGACAGCGTACCGGCCCCCCCTGCGCCGGTGGCGCTGGCGTCGATAATGTTGGCCAGTGAAGAGTAAGTGCCGAAGCTGATGGAGCCGAAGTCGTTGACGGAACCGCTGCTGTTGCCGCCCCCCACGACGCAACCGGCGCCGATGGTCAGCGTCACGCCTAACGTGCCTTGAATGGTGCCTGCTGCGTTAGCCGCGCCGTTGGCGCACAGCAGGGTTGCTACCGAGGTCAATGCCATCAGAGTTTTTTTCATCTTATATTCCTTGCCGTATGAGAGAAAGCCCGCAAAGACGCCACCCAGAGGTGGGTTGAACGTATTCATTTAGCTGCACTTTAATTAATAGAATAAGAATCGGGAATTGTCTTGATGAAAGCGAGAAACTTTTTATTCTCACCCCACGGCTGACGGGGCTTGTGGGCGAGGTATACCGATAAAGTGAAATGATTAGAATAATAACGAACGGCGATGGGAATATTATTAGCGTTATTTTATCGCCGGGGAGCTTCATTCCCCGGCGCGATATTGTTTACAGGTGGAAGTCCAGCGCGCCATCGCGCACCAGCTCGCGCGGCAGGTTGTTCTTGATGCGGCTGCCGATGCGCTTGGCGATGCCCAGCGGCTGGCCCTGGTAGGTGACGATGCATTCATCGCCGGCCGGCGGCTGCTCCGGGTAGAGATCGCGGCCGTGATACCACTCCTGCGCCAGCGCGGCGTCCAACTCGAAATGCGTTTTGCCGCCGGTGCCCGCGAGGGCGATCGCCGCTTCGTGTTGCCAGCGGAAACCTTTCGGGAAACGTTCCGCCAGCTTGAGGCCGATACGTGAGAAGCGCACCTTGCCGAACAGCGGTTCCAGCTCGGCCGGGAACAGCCAGAGTTCCTTGTCGCGCTCCCACAGCCGGCTGTCATCGCCCCAGGTTAAGCCGGATGCGGCGGCGGCTTGGGCGACCAGCGCCGCCTCTTTGCCGGACAGCGGGCTGAACGGGAATTTACCCACCTTGTAAGTCGGCTTCGCCAACGGTGCCACGGCGCGCTGTTTGCGCAGGCGGGCGACGAAAAATCCTTCGCTGTCGTAAATCTGCGGGAAGACGTGCAGAAAGCCTTCGGCGGTCAGCGCCTTGTCGGCGCCGGGGAACAGCGCACCCAGCGGCTCGACGCTGACCGCGTCGCCATAGGTATCCAGCAGCCAGTGCACCACCTGCTGGTTTTCCTGCGCATTGAGCGTGCAGGTGGAGTACACCATCACGCCGCCCGGCGCCAGCGCATGAAACGCGCTGTCGATCAGCTCGCGCTGGGTGGCGGCGATCTCGGCGACGCTGTCCGGCGACCAGTTGCTCATGGCGTCCGGATCTTTGCGTACCACGCCTTCGCCGGAGCAGGGGGCGTCGAGCAGAATGGCGTCGAAGCTCTCTGGCAGCGCGGCGCCGAACACCCGGCCGTCAAAGTGGGTCAGCGCGGTGTTCTTCACGCCACAGCGGCTGATATTGGCGTGCAGCACTTTCACCCGGCTGGCGGAGTATTCGTTGGCGACGATGCCGCCCTGGTTGCCCATCAACGCGGCGATCTGGGTGGTTTTGGAGCCCGGCGCCGCCGCCACGTCCAGCACCCGATTCGGTGCCGCGCCGCCCGCGAACAGCGCACTGACCGGCAGCATAGAACTGGCCTCCTGAATGTAGAACAGGCCGCTCAGGTGTTCGGCGGCGCTGCCCAGGCGCAGTTCTTCATCGTCGCGCTCGATCCAGAACCCTTCCGCGCACCAGGGAATGGGCTCCAGTCGCCAGTCGTAATCCTGCACTAGCGCCAGGAAGTCGGCGACGCTGATTTTCAGCGTGTTGACGCGCAGGCTGCGGCGCAGCGGGCGCTGGCAGGCGGCGATAAAATCGTCCATCGCCAGCTCGGCGGGCATGATGGCGCGGGTGGCGTCAAGGAAAGCGGGGGGCAGAAAAACGGCGGTGGATTTGGCCACGGGGCGAACTCTCAGGGTGCAATAAAGACAAGGGCGAGAGTTTATCACAAAGCGGAAAAAAACAGGGCCCGGCATGGCCAGGCCCTGAGGAAAACGCGAAATTTAATCGCGCGGAATGGCGGTGCCCCAGGTTTTCCAGTCCTTCGGCTCTTCCGGATTCAGCAGGAAGTGTTTGTTCGGCGTGGCTTTCGGTGCCAGCGGAATGGTCGGCGGCGTGGCGAAGGCGATACCGCCGCGGATGAACTGCTGGAAGGTGCCGCTCTTGATCACGCCGCCGGTCAGGCCGAACTGCAGGTTGTACCCCGAAGCCAGCCAGAACACGCTGTTGTTGCGTACCAGGTGTTGATACTTCTTGCTGATGCGCAGCGCGACGTGCACCCGGTCGGACATGGCGCCAAGGTAGAAGCCGGTGATGGTGCCGACCTCTACGCCGCGGAACAACACCGGCGTGCCGATCTGCAGCGAGCCGGTTTCGGCGGCGTCGAGCACCACGCTCAGGCCGTCGAGATAGCGCGAGTCGGTGATGCTGGCCTGCTGCAGTTCGAAGGTGCGCAGCTCGCGGCCGCGCCCCGGCTCCACGTTGATATAAGGCTGGAGCAGGGTATCGAGGTTGCTGACGCCGGCGGCGGAGATCTCCGGCGAAACGATCGAGAAGCGGCTACCCAGGCGCGCGAAGGTCTGCACGTATTCCGGATACAGCACCGCTTTGGCCAACACTTCGTTGCGTTCCGGCGCCAGCTGCAGCGACTCCACCTGGCCGACGTCGATGCCGAGGTAGCGCAGCGGCATGCCCGCCGACAGCTTGCTGGCGTCGTAGGTTTTCAACGTGATTTGGCTGCCCACCGCGCGGGCGGCGGTTTCGCTGGCGTACAGCACGCGGTTGGCGCCCTTGTTAAGCGTTACGCCCTGCAGGTTGTCGAAGCTGATGGCGCCTTTCAGCGCGCGGTTAAGCGGCGAAGCCTGCACCGTCAGGCCGCTGCCGTTGAGCTGCACCTTGGCGCCGCCTTCGGCCCAGAAGATGCTTTCGCGCGTCAGCAACTTGCGGTATTCCGGGCTGATGTAAACGTCCACCTCAAACTCGTTGGCCTTCGGCCGAACGTTGACGATCTCGCCTACCTGGAATTTGCGGTATAGCACTACCGAGCCGGCCTGCACGTCCGGCAGGCTGGTGGCGCTGAGGGTCAGGGTGGTGGCCGGCGCGTTGCCGACGATGCCTTCCTCGGCTTTTTCGCTGTTGGCGTACAGCGGGTATTGGCCGCCCGGCTCCCCCTTGCTGCCGGGAATAATGCGCACGCCGCCGTCTACCCACTCCTGGGCGCTGGCGCCGAGCACTTCCATACCGTCGATGCCCAGCTTGACATCGAGGCGGCTGTTGACCACGAATTTGCTGTCTTTGTGCAGCAGGCCGCGATATTGGGCGTCGATGGCGGCGGTGAACACCACGCCGCCGGCGGTCAGGGTGCGGCTCAGGATCTGGCCGACTTTCACGCCGTGCACCACCAGCGGTTGCCCTACGTCGATGCCGTAGCTTTGCGGCGCATTCAGCGTGACGGTCAACACGCCAGGCTGTTGCAACAGCGTTTCACTGCTGTCCAGCACGTTGAAGCGCTGCTGCGGCTCGCCTTCGCCCGGTATCAGCTCCAGCGTGGTGCCGGTCAGCAGCTGGCTGAGTTTGGCGTCGTTGAGGCTGATGCGCGGGCTGCGCATCACGATGCGGGTGCCGCTGCGCATCAGATCGACTACCGAAGGATCGATGGTCAGTTCACCGACCACTTTGCTGTCCTGCTGCAACGTCAGCTTGGTCAGGGTGCCGACCTGCAGCCCCTGGTACATCAACGGCGTACGGTTTTCACTCAGGCTGTTGCCGCTCGGCAGATCCAGCAGGATATTGACGCCGCGCTGGCTGTGGGCCAGATCGGGGTACAGGGCATAGCTCTGGTCACCCTTGGCCTGCTGGCCATCGGCCGGCGAATCGAAGGCGATGGCGCCGTTGACCAGCGCCGCCAGGCTCTCCATCTGTACCGTTGCGCCGGACAGGCTGAAGTCGCCCTTGAAGCCGGAGACGTTCCAGAAGCGGCTGTTATTTTTCACCAGGTTGGCGAAGCGGCGATCGATCAGCACGTCGATGGTCACGCCCTTGTTGCCTTCGCTGATGGTGTAGTCGTACACCTTGCCGACCGGGATTTTACGGTAGTAGACCAGTGAGCCGCTGTTGAGCGAGCCCAGGTCGTCGGCGTGCAGGTGAATCATCAGCTCGCCGGTGTTCAGGCGGTATTTCGGCTGGGTATCGAGCGCGGCGAAGTGGGTTTGCGCCTTGCCGCTGCCGGGCATCATGCCGATATAGTTGCCGCCGACCAGCGCATCGAGCCCGGAGACCCCGGCCAGCGAGGCTTTGGGCGTCACCAGCCAGAACTGAGTGCCTTCGCGCAGCGAGTCTTCCAGATCGCTTTTGATGCTGGCTTCCACCACGATGCTGCGCAGATCTTTGCTCAGGCTGATCTTCTGCACCGTGCCGACGTCAACGCCCTGGTAGCGCACCGGCGTGCGGCCGGCGACGATGCCCGCCGCCGATTGGAAATCGATGGTGACGGTGGTGCCGCGCTCCTGGAAATTGTTATAGACCAGCCACCCGGCGATCAGCAGGGCGATGAACGGCAGTAACCAGAACGGTGAAATGCGGCGCTTGTTCTTGACCCGCGCTTCAGTCGGTGTAGTCGGCGTTTCCTGTTGCATGTGCATCCCAAATCAATCGGCTATCCAGCCACTCAACGGCAAGAATAGTCAAAATGACCGCCGAGCCAAAGTAAAACGCGGCCGGTCCCATAGTAAAAGATAACAGTTGGTCGCGGTTTACCAGCGACATCATCAAGGCGATAACGAACAGATCCAGCATCGACCAGCGGCCGATCCAGGTGACCAGGCGCAGCAGACGAATGCGCGTCTTCAGGCTGTGCGAGGTTTTGAAGTGAATGCTGAACAGCAGCGTGATCAGCACGATTACCTTGGTAAAGGGCACCAGCACGCTGGCGATGAACACGATGGCGGCGATCGGCACGTTGCCGGAGGTGGCCAGCGAGACCACGCCGGAGAAGATGGTGTCTTCGAGGCGCACGCCGTTGGCGTAAATGATGGAAATCGGCAGCAGGTTGGCCGGTATCAGCAGGATCATCGCCGCGATCAGCGCCGCCCAGGTTTTCTGCAGGCTGTAAGGCTGGCGGTGGCACATCGGCACGTGGCAGCGCGGGCAGCGGCCGCGCGCGTCGGGGTAGCCGGTATAGTGACAGGACAGGCAAATATGCAGCGCCGCCGGCGGGCCTTCCGGCTGCTCCTGCGGGTAGTAACGCTCCCACAGCTGCTCCAGATTGACGTGGATCAGCGTCAGGATGCTGAGCAGGGTGAGCGACAGGTAAGCGATCAGCGCGCTGCCCGCCTGGATATCGGCGTAATCCTGCACCTTGATCGCCGCCACCGCCATGCCGATCAGATAGATGTCCAGCATCACCCACTCTTTCAGCCGTTCCAGCATCAGCAGCACCGGGCGCAGGTTCATGCCGAGCGCGTGGCCGAAGCGCAGGTACAGCAGCGACAGCGCCAGCGTCAGCGGGGCGCCGAGGGTGCAGAACGCCACCATGCTGGCGGTGAGCGGGTCGCCCTGACGGCTCATCTGCCAGATGCCTTCCAGCAAACTGGCGTCGATGCGCGTGCCGAGCAGGCGGATGCTGATCAGCGGTTCGGTGAAAGCGAACGGCATCAGCAGCAGCATGGCGATCGCCATGGCGGTCAGGCGCGTCATCGACCAGTCGCGGCCGTTCACCACCTTGGCGTTGCAACGCGGGCAATAGGCAGCCTGGTTGCCGCTGAGCGGCGGCAGCACGAACAGCAGGTCGCATTCGCAGCAGCGCTGGTGGCGCGCTTTGGAAAGGGGGGCGGTGATCGCGTGTATTTTCATCTTTGACAAGTCGCTGCCCTTGAGCCCGCCGGAACTGTCAGCGTAGCTGAAAAATAAACCGGCCGCGTCACTGGCGATCGGGCGCCGGACGGTAAAACGAGGTAAACCGGGATTCTGAGCGGCAAACATACCCCGAGCGACAGGGTTTTGTGAAGCAACAGATGATTAACCTTGTGGCTATACGCATTTAATGCTTATTTTATAGGGCCTAAGCTTTGGGCTTCTGGCCATCTTCACTGTTTCAATGGTTATCACATGACAAAAGAACAATTCTACGCGGAATTAAAACGTGACCTGAGCGCGTTGCTCGGCGGAGAGACCAACTTTATCGCGGCGCTGTCCAACGCCAGCGCGTTGATCAACGAGCGTCTGGATGACGTGAACTGGGTCGGTTTCTATCTGATGGAGGGCGACCAGCTGGTGCTGGGGCCGTTCCAGGGCAAGATCGCCTGCGTGCGCATCCCGGTGGGCAAGGGCGTGTGCGGCACGGCGGTGGCGGAAAATCGCGTGCAGCGCGTCGGCGACGTGCATGCGTTCCCGGGTCACATCGCCTGCGATGCGGCCAGCAACGCGGAAATCGTGCTGCCGCTGGCGGTTGGCGGCCGAGCGATCGGCGTTTTGGATATCGACAGCACGGTTTATCAACGCTTCGACGAACAGGACGAAGCGGGCCTGAAAGCAGTGGTGGCGGGGCTTTGTGAGCAACTGGAACAGTGCGACAGTGCGAAATATGTGACTGTGGCGGCAAGTTGATCGACGGTTAACGTGGCAATTACCGATGGCGTCATTATAATGACGCCTGTTCATGCCTGTGGCTTGTTGGCAATACCGTTGTAATCAGGAAATTTCATGGAAAATCAACCTAAGTTGAACTCTAGTAAAGAAGTCATTGCTTTTCTTGCCGAGCGTTTTCCGCTCTGCTTTAGCGCCGAAGGCGAAGCTCGTCCGCTGAAAATCGGTATTTTTCAGGATTTGGTAGAGCGCGTGCAGGGGGAAGAGAATCTCAGCAAAACGCAATTGCGTTCTGCCCTGCGCCTGTACACCTCAAGCTGGCGTTACCTGTACGGCGTCAAGGTTGGCGCGCAGCGCGTCGATCTGGACGGCAATCCGTGCGGTGAACTGGAACAGCAGCATGTCGATCATGCTCGCCAGCAGCTTGAAGAAGCCAAAGCGCGCGTTCAGGCACAGCGTGCCGAACAAAACGCCAAAAAACGTGAAGCCGCCGGTGAGTCCGCCGATGCCGCTCCGCGCCGTCCGCGCCCAGCCGGTAAAAAGCCTGCTGCACGCCGTGAAGGCGGAGCCGCGCCGGAAAACCGCAAGCCACGCCCACAAACTCGCCCACAGCCCGCTCGTCAACCTCGTGCAGCAAAAGAGGAAAACCAGCCGCGTTATGCGCCAGTCACGGATATCTCTAAACTGCAAATTGGCCAGGAAATCAAAGTCAGAGCAGGCAAGAGCGCGATGGATGCTACCGTACTCGAAATCGCTAAAGATGGCGTACGTGTGCAGCTCTCTTCCGGTCTGGCGATGATTGTGCGCGCAGAACACTTGCAGTTCTGATACGGAGGCCAACCCAGGCATGAACAAATTCGTCAGATTAACAGCGATTGCAGGGCTGCTGTGGGCGGGTGTCAGTTACGGTGCGGAAACAGCCAACATCCGCATTAGTCAACTGCCCCAACTGCAACAGGAACCCCAGCACGCTACGGTGAGTGAGCGCGTCACCTCGCGCTTCACTCGCTCTCATTACCGCCAGTTCGCCCTCGACGCGGAGTTCTCAGGCAAGATCTTCGATCGCTACCTGAACATGCTGGACTACAACCATAACGTGTTGCTGGCCTCCGACGTGGCGCAGTTCGCCGGCAAACGCAATCAGGTTGGCGAAGAGCTGAAAACCGGCAAGCTGGACACCTTCTACGCGCTGTTCAATCTGGCGCAGAAACGCCGCTTTGAGCGTTACACCTATGCGTTGTCGTTGCTGGACAAGCCGATGAACTTCACCGGCAACGGTACTATCGATCTCGACCGCAGCAAAGCGCCGTGGCCGAAAGACAAGGCCGAGCTGGATAGCCTGTGGGATGCGAAAGTCACCTATGACGAGCTGAACCTCAAGCTGACCGGCAAGACCGACAAAGAAATCCGCGACACGCTGACCAAGCGCTATCAGTTCGCCATCAAGCGCCTGACGCAAAGCAACAGCGAAGACGTCTTCCAGCTGGCGATGAATGCCTTTGCGCATGAAATCGACCCGCACACCAACTACCTGTCTCCGCGCAACACCGAGCAGTTCAACACCGAGATGAGCCTGTCGCTGGAAGGTATCGGCGCGGTGCTGCAGATGGATGACGACTACACCCTGATCAACTCGATGGTGCCGGGCGGCCCGGCGGCGAAGAGCAAGGCGATCACCGTGGGCGATCGCATCGTCGGCGTCGGCCAGGCCGGCAAACCGATGGTGGACGTGATCGGCTGGCGCCTGGACGACGTGGTGTCGTTGATTAAAGGGCCGAAAGGCAGCAAGGTGCGCCTGGAGATCCTGCCGGCCGGCAAGGGCACCAAAACCCGCGTGGTCACCTTGACTCGCGAGCGCATCCGCCTGGAAGACCGCGCGGTGAAAATGACCATCAAGACCGTCGGCAAAGAGAAGGTGGCGGTGTTCGACATCCCCGGATTCTACGTCGGTCTGACCGATGACGTGAAAGTGCAGCTGCAGAAGATGGCCAAGCAAAACGTCAAGAGCGTGATCATCGATCTGCGCACCAACGGCGGCGGCGCGCTGACCGAAGCGGTGTCGCTGTCCGGCCTGTTCATTCCGAGCGGCCCGGTGGTGCAGGTGCGCGACAACAACGGCAAAGTGCGTGAAGACGCCGACACCGACGGCGTGACCTACTACAAAGGCCCGCTGGTGGTGCTGGTCGATCGCTTCAGCGCCTCCGCCTCCGAGATCTTCGCGGCGGCGATGCAGGATTACGGCCGCGCGCTGATCGTCGGCGAGCCGACCTTCGGTAAAGGCACCGTGCAGCAGTACCGTTCGCTGAACCGCATCTACGATCAGATGCTGCGCCCTGAGTGGCCGGCGCTGGGGTCGGTGCAGTACACCATTCAGAAGTTCTACCGCGTCAACGGCGGCAGCACCCAGCGTAAAGGGGTGACCCCGGACATTCTGATGCCGACCGGCGTCGATCCGGCGGAAACCGGCGAAGCGTTTGAAGACAACGCCATGCCGTGGGACAGCATCAATGCGGCGACCTACAGCAAGACCGGTGATATGGCGCCGTTCGAGCCGGAGCTGCTGAAAGATCACCAGCAGCGCATCGCGCAGAATCCGGAGTTCCAGTACATCGCGCAGGATATCGCGCATTACAAGGCGCTAAAGGATAAACGCAACATCGTGTCCCTCAATCTGGCCGTGCGTGAGAAAGAGAACCACGATGATGATGCGACCCGTCTGAAACGCATCAACGAGCGCCTGGAACGCGCGGGCAAGAAGCCGCTGAAATCGCTCGACGATCTGCCGAAGGATTACCAGGAACCGGATCCGTACCTGGATGAAACCGTGCATATCGCGCTGGACCTGGCTCATCTGGAAAAAGATCAGCCCGCTCAGCAGCCAACGCCGGCCAAATAAGGCCGCGTCCGGCAGGATGAAAAACGCACCCTCGGGTGCGTTTTTTTATGGCCGCGTTACGCATTGATCAGACGGCTTTCTTGCGGTGGCGCAGCCCGAGCCGGATGCAGGAAACCACCACCAGCAGGCAGCCGATCAGCGACAGCAACAGCGGGACTTCGTGCCAGAACAGCCAGCCCCAGGCAATATTGAAAACGATGCCGATATAGCGCACCACCGAGATTACGATCAGGTTATCGGAGGAAAAGGCCTGGGTTAAGACAACCTGTCCCAACAGCGATACCAGGGCGATGGCGAGCAGGATGGCAAACTGGTAGACGTTGGGCCAGACGAAGGCGTTCCACATCAGCGGCAGCGAGATCAGCGTCGCGATAAACAGGAAATAGAACACGATCTCGTAGTTGTGGTGGCGCTTGCTGAGCTTGTTGACCGACAGATAGGCGATAGCGGCGAACACCGCGCTCATCACGCCGACCAGCGACGCCAGGGTATACGTTGAGAAATGCCACGGCCGCACCAGCAGCACGGCGCCGATGATGACCAGCGCCAGCCAAAATGCCGTGTTGGCGCTGATCCGTTCACGCAGCACCAGCAAGGAAAGCAGAATGGAGAAAAACGGCGACAGGTAGGCCAGCATGCTGGCGTCGGCCAGCGTGAGGTGGGCGATGCTGTAAAAATAACAGATGAGATACAGCCCACCCATAGTGCCTCGCAGTACCAGCAGCGGCCGGTCCTCGCGGCTGAAGGCGACGCCGTGGCGATACATCAGCAGCAGAACCAGCAGGCAGCCGATGCAGCTGCGAAAGAACACGATTTCCCCGGTGGGGATGTCGTCGGCGATGGTTTTAACCAGCGCATTCATGACGCTGAAAATCAGCGAGGCGAAAATGGCCAGCAGCGCACCCTGATTCATGCTTGCCCCCGCCACTGACGGTAGGTGATGGCCGCCTGTTCGTCGCAGGTATCGTCCAGCAACGAATGATGGCAATGCTCGGCGCCGATCAGGGTGACGAAGCTCTGCAGCGCCTGCTGAAAGCGCGCCAACAGGCGCCGGGCGGTGGGCATCTCGACGCCAAGCCGCTCCGCCAGTAATACCAGCGTGCGGAGTTTTCGCACGTCTTCCAGCGGCACGCGCGGCAGGCACCACAGCCCTTGAGCATCCTGAAAGACGCGGGCGACCCTGACGGCGGAAAAATCATAGTAGCGACCCAGCGCGTCCGGTTCGGAATAGGGATCGACCAGCAGCGCGGTATAGCGCGTAAACAGCGCATAGCGTTGTTCGGCCGGCGCGAGCTGCGGGAAATGGTCAATCCAGCGGCGGCTGACCATGCAGGAGGGAACCGGGTAGCTGTCGTCGTTCAAAAAGCGCAGCAGGTTGATCTCTTCGACGCCGAGATGGTTGAGCAGCCTTTTGTAATCCTCCGACAGTTCGAGCATATCGGCGATAACCTCGGGACAGAGGGGCCCTTCGGGATAGGTTTTATACAGGTATTGCACCGGCGCCTGCGGCTGGAATATCGCCTGCAACGTGGTGTCGGCCAGCGCCAGCGGCGGATGAACATAGTTGGTGATGCTGAAGCGCTCGGCGGCCAGCAGGCTGTCGCAGCGCCGGGCGTCGATAGCGTGACGCGCCAGCACCGAGCCGATCCAGTCGAGTTCGGCGGAGTTTGGCGTCGGGCTTTGGGCCGCGAGATAGATCCGCTGTTTGAAGGCCTTGGTATAGGCGCGGTAGGGCTGCGCCGCATCCTGATATTTGGTGTCGGCGTAATAACTGGACAGACTGATGATCCCGACGTGGGATTGGCCAGCCGCCTGCAGCAGGTTTTGCACCATCAGGCCGGAGCCGATGGACGGGGAAAGCAGGATCAACGAACGCAGGTGGGGTAAGGTAGCCCACGGCACCTGCCGCAGCACCTCGTAATAGCGATCGGCGGGCACGGCGAGGATCAGCCGCTGCCAGTCGCCGCCGATGAGCGACAGATCGTCGCAATAACTGTCTACTGCCACCTGCGCATCGCGCTGGGTCTGCCGCGCCTTGCCGACGCCTTCCAGATGCAGACTGGGCGTGTGCGCCAGATACGCCTTCAGGCGTTGTCCTTTCTCGCTGGGGCGATTGTACAGGCCGATGCGCGTGTCGGCCGCGGCCTGGATATCCGCAGCCAATTGGATCGCCGCCGGACCGGCGCCGAGGATCAGGGTAGGAAATGCGTTATTCATGGCGATGAGACTCCAAAATCAAGAGATCGTACAGCGGGGTGGCAACCGGTTTACCGCTGACGCGCCAGGGTGAACGGGCAGCCAGATGGTGATAAGGGCAGTTGAAGATCGACTTAAGGCCGTTTCCGTAGCGCAGCAGCAGTTTGCCGCGCGGAGGCAGTAAAGGCCGCAGCTGCGTCAGCAAGGTCTGCTTGTCCGCCACCAGAGAGGCGATGATGATGTGATCGATGTCGCGGTCGGTCAGGCCGTTCAATTTATCGATGCAGGGGATTTGCCGTGACAGCCCCAGATGGCGCGTGAGGCGGCGGGCAAAACGCTGGGCCGCCGGGTCGCAATCGTAGCAAATGACGGTGGCGGAGAGCCTGGCGACCAGCGCCAGCGCGGTGGTGGGCAAGGCGCCGCTGCCTACCAGCAACACTCGTTCGCCGGGCTTGATGTCGGCGGCGGCGATCTCCAGCTGCAGGGCGCTATCGAAACTGTTCAGGTAGGCGTTGGTCTGCGCCGGCTCCCGGCAGAGCGTGGCGACGCGATGCTTCTCGTAATCGCACAAGGCGGCATTGGCCACCGCTCGCAGCTGGGTGATTTGCGCCGTTATCGAGCGATCGTTTTCCAGCTTGCGGCGATAGGCCTGCAGCTGCGGCAGATCGTTAAACGCCTGCAGGCGGCTGAAGCGCCGTTCCAGCAGGGAAAAATGGCGCCGATCTTGCCGGGCGGAACGGTGAAGCTGGTGTATTTCCTGTTGCAAGCCGGCGAGTTGCGCCAGCATGTCCGCCTTGGTCAGAGTGTACATGGGGTTTCTCCGTGTGCGTGTAACAGCTGTGTCGGCAGCAGAAAGGGGTAGCCTTGGGGGCTGATGCCGCTTTCGATACCGACGCCAAATACGCGGGACATCATCGGGTGCCCCATCATCTGATGGGTGTCGCCGTGGCAAATGACGCGTCCGTGCTCGAGCAAGGTGAGAGAATGGCAGTAGCGCAGTGCCAGCCCCAGATCGTGGATCACCAGCAGCGTGATGCAGCGATGACGCCGGCTGTAGTCGGCGATCTGATTGAGCACGCGCAGCTGATGGTGGATGTCCAGCGCGCTGGTGGGCTCGTCGAGTAAAATGAGCTGCGGCTGAGAGACGAAGGCCTGCGCCAACATCACCAACTGCCGCTGCCCGCCGCTGAGGCGGTTGAAAGGGCGATCGGCAAGCGCGGAAATGCCGCATTCAGCCAGCGCCTGTTCGACCGCGTCGGCCTGTGCGGCGCTGACGCGCCACCCCAACTGCCGTACCTTGCCCAGCAGCACCATGTCAAACGCGGTCAACGCCGACTCGCTGCGATTGAGCTGCGGCACATAGGCGATGCGGCTGGTTTTCGGATCGAGCGGGCGCTCGCGGTAGGCGATAGCGCCGCTGTGCGGCAGCATGCGATTGATCGCTTTGAGCAGCGTCGATTTGCCGGCGCCGTTGGGCCCGATGATGCCGCCGAGCTTTGCCTCCGGCCAGGCCAATGAAACGTCGGCTAACAGCTGACGTCGATGCAGCGTGACGCCGACGCCGGTGAGGGTCAGTTGAGTCATGGGCGTTTAACCTGTCGGGTGACGAAGTAGAACAGCACCGGCACGCCGATTAAGGCGATAACGATGCCGATGGGCACTACGCCGTTCGGCAGCACCAGTTTGGCGACGATCGACGCGCACAGCAGCAGCAGGCTGCCGCAAAGGGCGGAAATGCAGATCAGATAGCGTTGATCCTCGCCCACCAGAAAACGGGCGAAATGCGGGGCAATCAGCCCGACGAACCCGATGGTGCCGACAAACGAGACCGAGGCGGCCGTCAGTAAGGTCGCCAGCAGAAAGGCCAGCTTGCGCAGCGTGCTGACGTTGATGCCCAGCCCCTGGGCCTGTTCTTCGCCGGCGGACAGTGCGGTCAGGCGCCAGGCCAGCCGCAGGCTGACGACCAGCGCGCAGAACAGGACGCCGCCGGTGATCGCCACGCCGTGCATATTGGCTTTGAGCAGGCTGCCGAACAGCCAGAAGACGATTTGCTGCATGGCTTCCGGCGAGGCCAGAAACAGCAGCAGGGATTGCAGCGACTGAAAGAAGAACAGCACCACGATGCCGCTCAGCACCAAAATTTGCGGCGTCATGCCGCGGCGCTGTCCCAGCAGATAGATAGGCACGCAGGCCAACAGCGCCATCAGCGAAGCCAGCAGCGGCGTGCCCAGTGCCAGCGCGCCACCCAGGCTGAATCCGGTGATGATCGACAGCGCCGCGCCAAATCCCGCTGCGGCCGAGATCCCCAGCGTATACGGGCTGGCGAGGGGGTTGGCCAGCACGGTCTGCATCAACAGACCGGCCAGCGCCAGGCTGGCGCCGACGACCAACGCGGTGAGCGTCATCGGCAAGCGAATCGACCAGAAAACCACCTGATGCAGCTCGTTGCCTGGCGCGGAGCCGGGCCAGAGCATGGGCAGGATATCCGAGAGGCTAAGGTGCGCGGCGCCGACGGTCAGATCGACGACGGCGGCCGCCAGCAGCGCGCCGAGCAGCGCCAGCGTCAATAGCCCGCGGCGCAGCCTGCGCCGTTGTAAAAACGCACGTCCTGTGTGGGCCACGGCTACTCTCCTTGCCAGCGTTGCAGGAAGACGCCGTCAGCCTCTATCGGTAAGTATTGGCGGTAGAACTGCGCCAGGTTGCGTGGGGGATCAACGTCGGCAAACGCGGCCGGATAGAGGGCTTTTGCCAGATACTGAACAAAAATAAAATCGTAAATCGTGCGCGCGCCGCCATGGTAGAGCGCATAGAGGCGCTGGTTTTTTATCGCCGGCAGCTGCGGCCAACCGGCACGCCGGGCGTACTGAGCAAGGCGTGTCTGAAGGGGGGCAGCCTGTGCGCCGTAGCCCATCGGTACGGCGTTTGGCATGTTTTCCCAGTCGCCGCCGGCGAGGAAAATGACGTCCGGCTTTTGGGTCAGTACATAGTCGGCGCGTAAAGGCGCGGGGCTACCGACGACGCCGGCGGCGATATTGCGGGCGCCGGCCAGCTGTAACAGCGGCCCCCAGACGGAGGCGCCATAGCTGCTGCTGTATTCGCCGGGCCCCTTGTCGCCGAGTTCGATATAAGCGGTCGGTGGCGGCAGCTGCGCCTCGCGAATACGCCGCTGAGTCTCTTCAAGGCTCTGCCGATACTCGCTGGCCAGCCGTTCTGCCCGCTCGGGGTGGCCCATCGCCTGACCCATGGCCCGAATGCTGGCAAGTTTGACTTCCGCACCCTGGTTGAAGTCGACGACGATGTAAGGAATGTTGAGCTGTTGCAGCACCGGCAGGTAGTTGGCGAAGCCGTCGAGCTGCCATTTCGCCAGGATCAGCAGGTCTGGCCGCGTGGTCAGCAGGCGTTCGAAGTCAAAGCTCTGATTGTAGAGCGAACCGACATCGACCAGCTGAGCGAGCCGTGGCAGAGCCGCCTGATAACGCGGCCATTGGCTGGTGCGCAAGGCCCAGTCGCTTTTAGAGAAGGCGGCCACCTGTTGAAAACTGTCCGGGCCGTTCACCGCCAGAAAATCTTCGTAGTAAAAGCCGATATAGGCGCGTTGTGCGGGGGCGGCCAGGGTGACCTGGCGTCCTTCTGCGTCGGTGAGGTGGATTTCAGCTTGCGCGACGTGGCAAAAGAGCAGCCACGCAGTCAGCATACAGACGAGGCGAGGTAACATGATTGACATCCCTTTACGATTAATTGTTATGTTATAATGTAACAATTAATCGCGGGATTCAAACTTTCCTGTCAGGCGAGGCGAGCGCTGCGTGAGCGAAGGCGGTGAGAGCCTGGCGGCCATAAAAAGTGTGCGGGCAATTTTTCTCGACGTCATTTTGCGTGGGCCAGGAATTTTTTCTGAGAAATCCCTCCGCCTTGCGCAACAATCGTTTACAATTTGCCAAATCCCGGTCGCATGTCGTTTTTGTAAAGTTTCGTATTTTTAGTAGGTTAATGACGCGCGACTCTTGAAACTGTGACGAATGCCCATACGATCTAGGGTATCTTAGACAGCGTTTTGTTAACATTTATGAGGAAGTAAACATTTTATGATGCGTATAGCTCTGTTCCTGCTCACCAACCTGGCGGTGATGTTGGTTTTCGGGCTGGTGCTCAGCCTGACAGGAATCCAATCCAGTAGCGTTCAGGGCCTGATGATCATGGCCGGTCTGTTCGGCTTCGGCGGCGCTTTCGTGTCGTTGCTGATGTCCAAGTGGATGGCGCTGCGCTCCGTCGGCGGGGAAGTGATTGAACAACCGCGTAACGAAACCGAAAACTGGCTGCTGGAAACGGTACGCCGTCAGTCGCAGCAGGCGGGCATCGCCATGCCGCAGGTCGCTATCTACCACGCGCCGGACATCAACGCCTTTGCCACCGGCGCGCGCCGCGACGCCTCGCTGGTCGCCGTCAGCACCGGCCTGCTGCAGAGCATGAGCCGCGACGAAGCGGAAGCGGTCATCGCGCATGAAATCAGCCACGTCGCCAACGGCGATATGGTGACCATGACCCTGATTCAGGGCATCGTGAACACCTTCGTCATCTTCATTTCGCGCCTGATAGCGCAGGTCGCCGCCGGCTTCCTGGGCAACCGTGATGGCGAAGGGGAAGGCAACGGCAACCCGATGATTTACTTCGCGGTGTCGATGGTGCTGGAACTGGTGTTCGGCATCCTGGCAAGCATCATCACCATGTGGTTCTCGCGTCACCGCGAGTTCTACGCCGACGCCGGCTCTGCCAAACTGGTGGGCCGCGAGAAGATGATCGCCGCCTTGCAGCGCCTGAAAACCAGCTACGAACCGCAGGAAGCGGGCAGCATGATGGCGTTCTGCATCAACGGTAAATCCAAGTCTTTCAGCGAGCTGTTCATGTCGCATCCGCCGCTCGACAAGCGTATCGAAGCGTTGCGTTCCGGCCAGTACCTGAAGTAATCGGCTGAATGAAAGGAAAAACCCCGGCTCGCCGGGGTTTTTTTATGTCCGCTATTTCACCTCGCGGCTTGGCTGCGCCGTTGGCGCCGTCGATTGGGTGATGCGCAGGCTGCTGACCGCCGCCGCCAGAGTGGCGAACACGCCGGCCAGGATCAGCGATGCGTGGGTGCCAGAGGTGGGGAACAGGTTGAACATCAGCGCCACCAGCGCGGCCCCCGAGGTTTGCCCCAGCAGGCGAGCGGTGCCCAGCATGCCGCTGGCGCCGCCGCTGCGGTTACGCGGCGCGGCGGAGATGATGGTGTGATTGTTGGGCGACTGGAACAGGCCGAAGCCGGCGCCGCACAGCACCATGCGCCAGATGATGTCCCCATTCGACGGATCCGCGGGCAGCAGCGCCAGCGAGAACAGCCCGAGCGCGAACACCGCCAGCCCAATGCAGCCCAGCAGGCCGGCGTGCACACGCTCTACCAGCCGGCCGGCGATCGGCGCCATCACCACGATCGCCAGCGGCCACGGCGTCAGCAGCAGCCCGGTCGCCACTTCGTCGCGGCCTAATGCGCTTTGCAGGAAGAACGGTAGCGACACCATCGCCAGCATTTGCGCGGCGAACGAGCAGATTGAGGTGCCCATCGACAGGGCGAAAATGGGGATACGCAGCAGGTCGACCGGCAGCAGCGGAAATTCCTGACGCAGCTGGCGGCGCACGAACACCGCGCCAATCGCCAGCAGCGCGGCGATCTCGCTGAAGATCAGCGCCAGGCTCTGGCCCTGGGCGAAGCCGCTGATGGCGGTGATCAGCAGGCCGAAAGTCAACGCGTTCAGCACGGCGCTGGTGGGATCGAAACGGCGGTTATCGCTTTTTTGGCCGCTGGCCGGCAGGAATTTCATCCCCAGCAGCAGCGCGACGAGGCCGATCGGCAGGTTGATGGCGAACAGCCACTGCCAGGAAGCGACCGACAGGATCGCCGCCGCCACCGTTGGCCCGGCCGCCGAGGAGCAGGCGACGATCAGCGAGTTGATGCCCATGCCGCGGCCGAGAAAACGCTGCGGATAGATGATGCGGATCAGCGCGGTGTTGACGCTCATGATGGCGGCGGCGCCAAAGCCTTGCAGCACGCGGGCGATGGTCAGCGTAAGCAGCGAGTCGGACAGGGCGCAGAACAGCGAGGTAATGCTGAACACCAGCAACCCGGCCTGATAGATGCGGCGATAGCCGATCAGATCGCCGAGCGACGCCAGCGACAGCAGAGACACGGTGATCGCCAGCTGATAGGCGTTAACCACCCAAATGGAGCTGGCCGGGCTGGCGTTGAGATCGCGCGCGATGGTGGGCAGCGCCACGTTGGCTATCGCGCCGTCGAGCACGGATACGGTAATGCCGAGGGCGATGGCGAGGATCGCCCCATAGCGTTGCGGGACGGGGAGGCCGTCGGAACAAGGACGCATGTGGGTCTCAGCGGTATTTATTCAGGGGAGTATTATCATGCTAATCATATTCGCCCGTGATTGCATGCCTCTTGTCCGCTTAATTGTAAACGGCGGTGAGCGGGCCGGGGTTATCCATTTGGCTTCAAACGCTTAGCGTTCAGCCGCGTTGCGCGCCGCGATCTGTTCCGATTATACTGAAACCCTTGTTTAAATTTCCTGAAACAAAACCGTTAAGTAGGGTATTCACCATGGCTAACGCAGATTCAGACAAGCAACCGGATGCCGTCTCATCCGTGATGAAAGTGTTCGGCATTTTGCAGGCGCTCGGCGATGAGCGCGAAATTGGCATTACCGAACTGTCCCAGCGGGTGATGATGTCCAAAAGCACCGTCTACCGTTTTCTGCAGACCATGAAAGCGCTGGGCTACGTCTCGCAGGAAGGCGAGACGGAAAAATACGCGCTGACGCTCAAGCTGTTCGAACTGGGCGCCAAATCGCTGCAGAATGTCGATCTGATCCGCAGCGCCGACGTGCAGATGCGCGAGCTGTCGAATCGCACCCGCGAAACCATCCACCTCGGCGCACTGGACGAGGACGGTATCGTCTATATCCACAAGATTGACGCAATGTACAACCTGCGCATGTATTCGCGTATCGGCCGCCGTAATCCGCTGCACAGCACCGCCATCGGTAAAGTGCTGCTGGCCTGGCGCGAACGGGATGAGGTGGCGCAGATCCTGTCGCAGATTGAATTTACCCGCAGCACCGAGCATACCCTGACCAGCGCCGCCGAACTGTTGCCGGTGCTGGCGCGGGTGCGTGAGCAGGGATACGGCGAAGATGCCGAGGAACAGGAGACGGGGATCCGCTGCATCGCGGTGCCGGTCTTCGATCGGTTCGGGGTGGCGATCGCCGGGCTGAGTATTTCTTTCCCGACGCTGCGCTTTTCCGAAGCGGCGCGGGAGGAGTATGTGGCGCTGCTGCACGTCGCCGCCCGGCGCATCAGTGAACAGCAGGGCTACTACGACTACCCGTTCTAACCCTTCGCTTCGATGAACAAGGCGCTGCCATGGCAGCGCCTTGTTGTTATTTTGCGCCCGGCGTCAGCCGCTGCGCAATCCGCTCCAGTATCAGCATCAGCAGCAACGTGGCCGCCACCAGGATCATGGTCAGCGTCGCGCCGTTGGCGATGCTGCCGCGATCGGTCAGGCTGAAGATAGTGACCGGCAGCGTCGCCCAGCTCGGTGGGTAGATCATCATGGTCGCGCCCAGCTCACCCATCGACAGCGACAGGCTGAGGGCGAAGGCGGAGATCATATAGGGAGCGATCATCGGCAGGGTGACGTGACGCAGGCGAAACAACGGCGAAGCGCCCAGGCTGGCGGCGACGTTTTCGTAGTCGCTCGAAAGCCGGGTCAGCCCGGCCATCACGTTGCCGAAGGTGAAGGCGGAAATCAGCACGAAGTGGGTGACGGGCACGATCAGGAAGGTGCCGTTCATCTGCAGCGGCCCCTGGCTGAATGCCACCAGCATCCCTAAACCGATCGACACCGAAGGCACCGCGCTGGGTATGAAGAACAGCGTACTCAGCAGGCGCTGGCCGCGCCCCTGATGGTGGCGCAGCGCCAACGCCGCCCAGGTGCCACACAGCAGCGCGAACAGGCTGGCGCTGAAACCGATAGCCAGGCTGGCGACCAGCGCGTCCCAGGAGGCGCCGCTGAAGGCCTGGCGGAAATGGCCGAGGGTGAAGCCGCTCGGCAGCACGCCGTTCCACTGTTCGCTCAGGCTGGACATCAGGATCACCGCCAGCGGCAGGCAGAAGAACAGGGCGAACAGCGTGACCGCCAGCGTGCAGGTCAGGGTGCGGCCGGTGCGAGACCAAATCAACATCGTCAGTTCCTCAGCCCGGCGCGCGCCGCGGCGTAGCGGTAAAGGGAGAACAGCCCGAGCGACAGCGCGATATTCACGACGGCGATCGTGCAGGCGACGGCGTAATCCGACTCCAGAATCGCTTTGGCGTAGACCATCATCGGCAGCGTGGTGACGCCCTTGGCACCGATAAACAGCACGATGCCGAATTCATTGGTGGTCAACAGCAAACACAGGCTGCCGCCGGCCAGCAAGGCCGGCAGCGCGGCGGGCAAAATCACCTGGCGCACCACGCGCCCCGGCCGGGCACCGAGGATGCTGGCGGCCTCGAGCTGGCTGCGATCGATCTGCGCCAGCGCCGCCATCAGCGGGCGCATCACCAGCGGCGTAAACACGGTGATTTCCGCCAGGATCACGCCCCAAATGGAGTAAAGAAAGTCCACCGGCGGCAGGGTAAAACCGAAGGCCGCCATCAGCGTGCCGTTCAGCAGGCCGGCGGAGCCGTAGATAAAGGTGAAGGCCAGCGTGATCAGGAAGGTCGGCATGGCGATAAAGGTATCGATCACCCGGGCGATCAGGCGGCTGCCGGGGAACGGCGTAAACACCAGCAGCAGGGACAGCAGGGTGCCGAGTACCAGGCAGCCCAGCGTCGCCAGCAGCGCAATCTGCAGCGTGTTGAGCAGGGCGCCGACAAAGCGTCGGGATTCGAACACCTGTTGCAGCGCGGCGGCGCTGAACAGCCCCTGATCGTCGGTAAACGCCTGTTTGACGATCAGTGCCAGCGGATAGAAAAACAGCGTCGCCAGCACCAGAAGCGGCAGCAGGATCCACAGGCGGCGCGGCAAGCGCAGCCGCAGAGCCGGACGAATAAGCGTAGAGTCGGTCATGTCAGTCCTCGATCAGTACCGCGTCGTCGGGGGCGAAATAGAGCGGCACGCGCTCGCCGATCTGGGGCATCCGGTTGCGATGGGTGGTGACCACGCGCAGCGGATGGCCTTGCGCGTCGAACTGCAGGTGCGTCAATTCCCCCTGCCAGTGAATATCGCGCAGCGTACCGATAAGGCAGTTGCTGCGCTGGGCGTCGGCATCGAGCGCAATATGCTGCGGCCGAATACACAGCAGTTTGTCGAAACCGCGTTGCGCACCATAGGTAAAGCAGCCGATCACTTTGCCGGCGCAGCTGACGGTGGTCATGCCTTGCCCGGTAGTGGTCTCCAGCGCGGTGGCCGGCAGCAGGTTGGCGCGGCCGAGGAACTCGGCGGCGAAACGGTTCGTTGGATGATGGTACAGCGCGCGGGTCTCGCCGTGGGCGATCAGGTGGCCGTCGCGCATGATGCCAATCTTGTCCGCCAGCGTCAGCGCTTCGCCCTGATCGTGGGTGACGTACAGGATGGTCAGATCCGGCAGTTCGCGGTGCAGGCGGGCGATCTCTTCCACCATGCTGTGGCGAATTTGCGCGTCCAGCGCCGACAGCGGTTCATCCAGCAGCAAGACTTTGGGGCGCACCGCGATGGCGCGGGCGATCGCCACGCGCTGCTGTTGGCCACCGGAGAGCTGGCTGGGATAGCGCTTGGCGTAGGCGGACATGCCGACGATGGCCAACGCCTCTTCGACGCGCTCGGCGGTGAGGCCGCGCGGCTTGCCCTGCGCGCGCAGGCCGAACGCCACATTGTCTTCGACGCGCATATGCGGAAACAGCGCGTAGTTCTGTACCACCATGCCCAGGCCGCGCTCATAAGGTGGCACGTCGGTGACATCGACGTCACCGATGGCAATACGCCCGGCGGAGGGCTGCACGAAGCCGGCGATCGCCCGCAGCACGGTGGTTTTGCCCGAACCGGAGGGGCCGATCAGCGCCAGCACTTCGCCGGGGGCGATGGTGAGCGTCAGGGGTTTCAGCACCTCGGTGCCGCGATACGACACGCTGACGCGGTCGAGCTGAATGCCCGACGGCCCGGCGATGTCCTGGCTGCTATCCCGCGCCTCGGCGCGGGAAGAGAGGGTAGAAGGCATCGTCAGCGTCATTCGGTCACCTTGTGCCAGCGGGAGATATCGGCGGACAGGCTGCTCACCACCTGATTCCAGTCCGGCGCCCAGATGTCCACGCCTTTCAGCGCCGCCTGCGACTGCTTGAAGTTATCGTCGGTCGGGGTGACGTCCTTACGCACCGGCATGCCGTAGGAAATGGCGCTGACGCTGCTCTGGGCTTCTTTGCTCAGCAGGAAGTCGATCAGCTTTTTGCCGTTGGCGCTTTGCGGCGCGCCTTGCACCAGGCCGACATAGTAAGGCAGCACCAGCGTGCTGCGCTTGCCGTCCGGCCCGGCCGGCCAGAACACCTTCACGTTCGGGTTGCTGCGCATCTGCGCCAGGTTCATCTGCAGATCGCCGTTGGCCACCAGCAGCTCGCCTTTATTGACCAGCGCGGTCAGCTTGCCGGTGGAAGCGGAAGGGCCGACGTTGTTGTTTTGCAGTTTGCCGAGGTAGTCGAAACCGGCGTCTTTGCTGCCGAAGCTGTGAAACGCCTGCAGCATCACCGCGGTGCCGTCACCCGCCTGGCCCGGCGTGGAGTACTGCAGCTTGTTGCGGAACTGCGCGTCCAGCAGCTGTTGATAGCTGGCGGGCGCCTGCGGCAACAGCTTGGCGTTATAGATGAAGCTCAGGTAGTTGTTCACCAGCGGCACGAACTGCGGCTGGGCGTCGGCGATCTGCGCCGCATCCTGCGGGGTGAAATCCTGCAGCAGTTTTTCCGCGGCGGCGCGCTGGATGAACGGCGGCAGCGTCACCAGCACGTCGGCCTGCGGGTTGCTGCGCTCTTTCGACAGCCGCTCGACGATGGCGCCGGAACCGCCTTCGACGTACTGCACCTTGATGCCGGTTGCCTGAGTGAAGGCGTCGAACTGGGTTTGATACCAGCTGTGATCGCCGTCGTGCAACCCATCGGCGGAGTAGACGGTCACCACTGCGTCGGCGGCCCAGGCCGGCGCGGCGCCGAGTGCGATGGCGGTCATCACGACCAGACGAGAAAGTTTCATAGCTTCAGCCTCACTGTTGCGGGTTAATGCGAAACTGGTATACACCAGATATGTGGCCAAGCTAATCGGCGAATATGACAAACAAATGAAAGCGGCAAAATATATTTACCGGCAACGGGGATTGGGCGTGGGAGAGAAAAGGGGGCGGTAGGCGCAGCCCCGTCATGCAGAGGGTTAAAGCGTATCGACTTCGATGCGCAGGCTGTCGTGGCGCCAGTATTCGATATCGAAATCGAGAATGCGGCCGTGCTGATCGTAATTCAACCGGCGCAGCAACAAGGCAGGCAGGCCAACCATGGCGCCGAGCGCGTTGGCGGCGCGGTAAGGCAGGGCCGTCGGATAGAACGACAGATGCATGTTGCTGTAAATCAACGCGTAATGCTGTTGATAGACCTCGGTCAGGCTGCCGTTGAGATCGTGGCTGAGCAGTTCCGGCACCCGCTGCGGCAGGCAGTGGTTTTCGCAATAGCAGATGGCGCGGCCGTCGGCGTAGCGCACGCGGCGTAGCAGATACACCTGATCGAACGGTTCGAGCGCCAGCGGCTGCATGACGTCGAGCGGCACCGTGGTTTTTTCGCCGGACAGCAGCGCGGTACGCGGTGTGCGGCCCTGCTCCTGGCAGAGGCGGTGGAAGTTGGTGTTCTGCGTCGGATCCAGCCACAGCCGTTCCGGCGTGACGAACCAGCCGCGACGATCGGCGCGGTAGATGGCGCCGGTGGCCTCCAGCTGCGCCAGGCTCTCGCGAATGGTAACGCGGGTGGTGGAGAAGATGGCGCACAGCTCGCGCTCCGAAGGCAGCTTGTCGCCCGCCTGCAGCGCGCCGCGGGTGATGCGCGCCTGAAGCTGATCCTTGATCTGCAGGTAGTGGGGCATATCGCCCTGATGTTCTTTCATTTCATCTCGCTATGGCATCGGCCCGACATTCCGGCACGCGCTTATTATACATAGCCAGATGAATTTTTTGTTTCACCGCGCTTTGTCGTTTGACCGGGGAAGGAATTTGCCGCCACAATGCCTGCAATCTGGTATAGACCAAATAGGTGAATAACATGTCCGATCGTAACTACCTGCTGTTGACCCCTGGCCCGTTAACCACGTCGAAAACGGTAAAAGAGGCGATGCTGTTCGACAGCTGCACCTGGGATGAAGATTACAACCTGGGCGTGGTGCAGAGCATCCGCCAGCAGTTGGTGGCGCTGGCGACGCCGTCCGCCGGTTACACCTCGGTGTTGCTGCAGGGCAGCGGCAGTTTTGCGGTGGAAGGCGTGCTGGGCACGGTCATCGGCCCGCAGGACAAGCTGCTGATCGTCAACAACGGCGCCTACGGGGCGCGAATGATCGAAATGGCGCGGCTGATGGACATCGACCACCACGCTTTCGACTGCGGCGAGGTCAATGAGCCGGACGTGGCGGCGA
Organism: Serratia sp. TSA_105.2; assembly: GCF_052692115.1. Taxonomy (NCBI): domain Bacteria; kingdom Pseudomonadati; phylum Pseudomonadota; class Gammaproteobacteria; order Enterobacterales; family Yersiniaceae; genus Serratia; species Serratia sp. TSA_105.2. Next base: position 931,258 of record NZ_JBQZFT010000001.1, on the reverse strand, counting down.
TGGAGGCGGTGCTGAAAAGCGATGCGCGCATCAGCCATATCGCCATGGTGCACTGTGAAACCACCACCGGCATGCTCAACCCGCTGCAGAAGGTCGCCGGCCTGGCGGCGCGCAACGGCAAGACCTTTATCGTCGACGCCATGAGCAGCTTCGGCGGCATCTCGCTGGATGTGGACGCGCTGGGCATCGATTTTCTGATCAGCTCCGCCAACAAATGCATTCAGGGCGTGCCGGGTTTCGCTTTCGTCATCGCCCGCCGCAGCGAGCTGGAGAAATGTGCCGGCCGTTCGCGCTCGCTGTCGCTGGATCTGTATGCCCAGTGGCGCTGTATGGAGGATCAGGCCGGCAAATGGCGCTTTACGTCGCCGACCCACACCGTGCTGGCCTTCGCGCAGGCGCTGAAAGAGCTGGAAAAAGAGGGCGGCATTGCCGCGCGCCACCGCCGCTATCAGACCAATCAGCGGCGGCTGGTGGCGGGCATGCGCGAACTGGGCTTTGAGACTCTGCTGGACGATGCGTTGCATTCGCCGATCATCACCGCGTTCTATTCGCCAAAGGCCGACACTTACCGCTTCGCCGAGTTTTATCAGCGCCTGAAGCAGCAAGGGTTTGTGATCTATCCCGGCAAAGTGTCGCAGAGCGACTGCTTCCGCATCGGCAACATCGGGGAAATTTATCCGCAAGATATCGAACGTTTGCTGGCGGCCGTCGGGCAGGCGATGTACTGGAATCAATAAGGATTGACCATGAAACAGATCAACGCAGTGATCCTCGACTGGGCCGGCACCACGGTGGACTTCGGTTCCTTTGCGCCGACGCAGATTTTTGTCGAGGCGTTCAAGCAAACCTTCGATATCGACATCAGCCTGGCGGAGGCGCGCATTCCGATGGGGCTGGGTAAATGGCAGCACATCGAGGCGCTGGGCAAGCTGCCGGCGGTCGACGCGCGCTGGCGGCAGAAGCTGGGTCGTTCGATGAGCCATCAGGACATCGACGCGCTGTATCAGGCGTTTATGCCGCTGCAAATAGCCAAAGTGATCGACTTCGCCGATCCCATCGAGGGCGTGCCGCAGGTGATTGCCGGGCTGCGCGAGCAGGGTATTAAAATCGGCTCCTGCTCCGGTTATCCGCGTGCGGTGATGGAGGTGCTGGTGCCTGCCGCCGCGCAGCGCGGCTACGCGCCAGATTACTGGGTCGCCACTGACGATCTCGCAGCCGGTGGCCGGCCGGGGCCGTGGATGGCGTTGCAGAACGCGATCGCGCTGGGCATCGATGCGGTGGCGCACTGCGTGAAGGTGGACGACGCGGTGCCGGGCATTCATGAAGGGCTGAACGCCGGGATGTGGAGCGTTGGATTGGCGCTGTCCGGCAACGAGTTTGGCGCGACCTGGCAGGAGTACCGCCAAATGGCGGAAAGTGAGATAGCGCAGCGCCGTACGGCGGCCGCCGATAAGCTGTACGCGGCGGGCGCGCACTATGTGATAGACACGCTGGCGCACTTGCCGGGCGTGATTGCCGACATCAACCGGCGGCTGGCGAACGGCGAGCGGCCGTAACGACCAAGCGGGGGCATAAAAAAACCGGGGATAATCCCCGGTTTTTTCGTTTTGAGACGGCGTTAACGGTGAGCCAACTCGACTTCGTCTTCGCTGTCCATCACGGCTTTGTCGGTTTGCTTCATCAACTGGCTGGTGATGGTGCCTGCCGCCATGGAGCCGTTGACGTTCAGCGCGGTACGGCCCATGTCGATCAGCGGTTCGACCGAGATCAGCAGCGCGACCAGCGTCACCGGCAGGCCCATCGCCGGCAGCACGATCAGCGCGGCGAAGGTGGCGCCGCCGCCCACGCCCGCCACGCCGGCGGAGCTGATGGTGACGATGCCGACCAGAGTGGCGATCCACACCGGATCCAGCGGGTTGATGCCGACGGTCGGCGCAACCATTACTGCCAGCATCGCCGGGTAGAGGCCCGCACAGCCGTTCTGGCCGATGGTGGCGCCGAACGACGCCGAGAAGCTGGCGATGGATTCCGGCACGCCCAGGCGGCGGGTCTGCGCTTCCACGTTCAATGGAATGCTGGCGGCGCTCGAGCGGCTGGTGAAGGCGAAGGTGATCACCGGCCACACCTTGCGGAAGAACTTCATCGGGTTAACGCCGGTGAAGGCCAGCAACACAGCGTGCACCACGAACATGATGGCCAGGCCGATGTACGAGGCCACCACAAAGCTGCCGAGCTTGACGATGTCGTGAATGTTGGAACCGGCGACCACTTTGGTCATCAGCGCCAGCACGCCATACGGCGTCAGCTTCATGACCAGACGCACCAGCTTCATCACCCAGGCCTGCAGGGTGTCGATAGCCACCAGTACGCGCTCGCCTTTCGGCTTGTCGTCTTTCAGCAGCTGCAGCGATGCCACGCCGAGGAAGGTGGCGAAAATCACCACGCTAATGATCGACGTCGGGCTGGCCCCGGTCAGATCGGCGAACGGGTTTTTCGGGATGAACGACAGCACCATCTGCGGCACGGTCAGGTCGGCCAGTTTACCCACGTAGTTGGTCTGGATCGCCGTCAGGCGCGCGCTTTCCTGCGCACCCTGCACCAGGCCTTCGGCGGTCAGGCCGAACAGATTGGTGACCAGCACGCCCACCAGCGCCGAGATCAGCGTGGTGAACAGCAGCGTACCGATAGTCAGGACGCTGATTTTGCCCAGAGAAGAGGCGTTGTGCAGCTTGGCCACCGCGCTCAGGATCGAGGCGAACACCAGCGGCATGACGATCATTTGCAGCAGCTGCACATAGCCGTTGCCGACGATGTTGAACCAACTGATGGATTCTTTCAGTACCGGGTTGTCGGCGCCGTACACCAGCTGCAGGCCCAGGCCGAACACCACGCCGACCACCAGGCCGACCAGCACTTTTTTCGCCAGGCTCCATTGCTTGTGGCGGGTTTGCGCCAACAGCAACAGGAGCGCGACAAACACCAGCACGTTAATCACGAGCGGAAGATTCATCCCCAATGTCTCCAATAATCTTTCTTATAAAAACGACTACGCATCACGTATGTCGCGATGTAAATATCGTAACAGTTTGCCGAGTGGCCTACTTATATCCAAATGGAATTTGATATAGCTTTTTGTGTGTTTTTGTTCGTTTTATATACATGAAGGTGATGGGTTGAGCGGGTTTTTGTGATCAGAGTCTGATATTTCTGATTTGCTCGACATAGGATTGCACCGGCAGGGTGAAATCACCTTGCCAGCAGATGGCAAACGCCACCAGGCACAGACACAGCACGCGCTCGAGCTGATTGCCTTTTTGCGAGTTGAGCAGCGGCAGGCGAAAACGCCAGCGGCATGGCCACAGCAGCGGAACGCCGGCGGGAGTGAGCATATCGGCCAGCAGATGGCTGAAGTAACCGATGATCATGGCGTGCAGCGCGTCGGCCGGGATCGGCCAGCTGCGCGGCACGTCCAGCTGGAACAGCGCCATGCCGCCGGCGATCGCCAGCAGGCTGTGGGTGAAACCGCGGTGGCCGAAGGCGCGGGCGATGGGCAGGGCAATCCAGCGCAGACGCTGACCCAACACCGACTTGGGGTGATCGATGTCCGGCAGCAGCGAGGTCAGCAGCGCGGCGGGTATGATGTGCCACCAGTCGCCGGTAGCCAGCTCTGGCGTCACTTCCGCCTTCTTGGCGAAGATCGCGCAAGCGACAGAGAATATAAGGTGTCCTTCCGCGGTCATGCTGTTGCGATTCCGGCTGGTAAACTGTTAATTTATCCAGTATATGGGAAAATTCCCAGTAGTGGAAGCAGTTACCCTGTAACCAATTGTTTATTTTTCCCGGTTTTACAACGGCTTGTTACGGCAACGCGTAACAAATCATCGATTTTGACGGGTGAGAATAAAAAGCGGGCGATAGGCGGTGCAGAACGGAGAGAAGCGAAGGCGGTTTTCAGTGTGCGGCGGCGGGAGGAAGCGGCGGCCGCGAACAGCGCTGCGTGGCAGTGACAACGCTACGCGGGCCGTCGCTTTCCCTGTCGCCCAGCATAATAACAACAGCATGCCAATTCAATAATAATGAAACACTGTTTCGTTTATTTTGCGGCACGGATCCCTTTTATGCCGTAGAGCCGCAAAGCCAGGGCGCCGGTGGTCGACGCCGCAGGTCAGGCAAAGTGGGCGGGGGTGAGTTGTTCCAGGGTCTCCAGCTGGTGGTCCGCCAGCGCCCAGCGCGGATCGTGGCGGTATTCGGCGGCCGGGATCACGATGGAACGCATGCGCGCGGCCTTGGTGGCGATCATGCCGTTAAAGGAGTCTTCCAGCGTGATGCAGCGCAGCGGATCGCTGCCCAGACGTTCGGCGGCGATCAGATAGACCTCTGGGTGCGGTTTGCTGTACGGCAGGTATTCGGCGGAAACCAGCTGATCGAAGTAACCTTCAAGAGCGAACATCTTCAGCACCTGCTGTTGCATGTGCAGCGGCGAGGCGGAGGCGAGGCCGATGTTCAGCCCCTGCTCGCGGCACAGCTCCAGCGCCTGGCGGACGCCCGGCAGCAGCGGGCGCGTCTCGTGCACCAGCTCGATGGCGCGTTCGATAATCCGCGCCGACACCTCATCGAGCGAAACCCCTTGCCACGGCATTGCCTGGTACCACATCTTCACCACCAGATCGATGCGCAGCCCCAGGGTGTCCGGCAGTTTGTGGCGATCGGACAGATCCAGACCCAGCGCGCCGAAGATATCCAGCTCGGCCTGCAGCCACAGCGGTTCCGAATCGATCAACAAGCCGTCCATATCAAAAATTGCGGTTTCAATGCGTTGCGAATAAGCCATTAACGGTTAACTCCTGCCGGCGCGGGTGAATGTGCCCGATACTCTATCATCGCCGGTGGCGAGACTAAAATCTTTGCCTGCGCGTTTGGCTTTTGCCAAAGCGAAGGATATTCCACATCTCGCGCAACTTTAGCCACCAGCGTTGGTGTTGGCGCTCGGTGACCTGTTGCAACATGCGCGCATAGTCCAGCACCAACCCCGGCGTCCAGGTCATGCTTTCGCCACGGCTGCGCAGTACCGCCAGCATCCACAGGTTGGGATCCAGCACCAGTAACAGAAAACGGCGCCACAGATGTTTATCGCCCAGCACGCCCTCCAGCGCACTGTCGAGCGCGCCGATGACCGTGGTGGAGCAGTTGCGCCGGGTCAGGTTGTAAGTCGCATCCTGGCGGTAGCGTAACCAGAATGCGCGCAGCGCCGCCGGGTTATAGCGATAGAACTGAATTTTCTTGTCCGGGGGGCACCAGGCGGCGATCTCGCCCGACAGGTCGGGCAGGAAACGTCCGTCGACGTTGTTCTGTTCGCCGGCATGCAACAACTGGCGGAAATCCTGAACGGAATGGCTGATGTCGTTGAGCGGGTAGTGACTGATATACACATCCGGCGCGAGCGCCAGGGCGGCATGACCGGTGGAGATATTGCCGCCGTTGTCGACCGCCGCGATGTATCGGTCGACGATGTAACGCCGGCGCGGATCTTTAGCCGCACCAATCGGTGTCCAGACATACACCGTGAGCGGCGCAGCCTCATCCGCCGGGTGCGGTGGCTGCCGGGTTGGGTGCTGATTCAGAGAAAAGCTTGTCAGTCTCCGGGCGATGCGCAATAAAGCCCAGCCGGAAAGCACCATCATCACGCCGAGGCAAAAGGGCACCGTCATCCGATGCGGCGCCGGCCAGCCGACAAAAATCATCAACGAAAGCAGGATTTCGCCGCCGCCCGCCAGCGCCACGGCTTTCCATCGGCTGTGTTGAATCACCGTGGAGGAGGCGATGCGCACGGCGCCGTCGAGCAGCAGCGCGCTGCCAAACACCACGGTGGCGACGATGTTATCGTCTGCGGGCACGTCCAACATTAAAAAGGCCATAAACACGAAGCCCAGCCCCTTAAGCAGCACCGGCCGGCTGGCCGAAGAACCGATCACCAGCGCGGCGGATATCGCCACCAGCCCCTCCAGCGCCAGGATGATCGCCAGCGCATCCAGCGCCAGTACGGACCGGCCATCCTGCAGGATGTCGAACAGCATCAGCGCCCCTGCGGCTATCCACAGCCAACCGAACAGCACCAGCAGGCGGCGCTGGCCGTGCAGCGCCTGCGCGCCCAGCAATAAGATAATCAGTCGAATCATGACGGCCTCTGACTTAACGGATAACGTTATCTCTTCAATGATAGTGCGCGAACGTCGTTAAGCAGTTGATTTCGGCGAATTCGGCTAAGCTTGTAGCACAGCGGGAATGAAGAAAACGGTGGGCGAGTTTCGCCAACTGCAGGTAGACTTAGCCGATTCGGTTACGTCGCTAACAAGGGGAACACATGACGTATCAACAGGCCGGGCGTATCGCCATTTTGAAACGCATTCTCGGATGGGTGGTTTTTATTCCGGCGTTGCTGTCGACGCTGATTTCCGTGCTGGGCTTTGTCTATCAACACAGTGAAAAAACCAAGGGCATCAACGCGGTGATGCTGGATTTCGTCCATGTGATGGTGGACATGGTGCGTTTCAATACGCCGTTCCTGAATCTTTTCTGGTACAACTCGCCGGTGCCTGACGTGGATAAAAGCCTGTTCAGCGGCGCCAATCTGATGTTCATCATCATCTACATACTGATCTTCGTCGGGCTGGCGCTGCAGGCTTCCGGCGCGCGCATGTCGCGGCAGGTCAAGTTCATCCGCGAAGGGTTGGAAGACCAGATGATCCTGGAGCAGGCCAAGGGCAGCGAAGGACACACGCGCCAGCAGCTGGAGGCGCGCATCACGCTGCCGCACCACACCATCTTCCTGCAGTATTTCCCGCTGTATATCCTGCCGATCGTGATTGCGGTGATCGCCTGGTTCGTGATCCGCCTGTTGGGGCAATTGGCCGGCGCGGCCTGAGCCATGAACGGGGCGCCGAGGGGCGCCCCGGAACGTTACGACGCCTCGGGTTGCAACAGCGCTTCCACCGCGCGTTGCGCAGCCACCAGATGCTGGCCGCCGAACAGGTTGCTGCGGTTGAGCAGGTAGTACAGCTGATACAGCGGCTGGCGCTCGATAAACCCGGCACCCAGCGGCCACACGCTCTGATAGCCGTCGTAGATCTGCGGCGGCAGTTCCGGATACAGCGTCAGCATTGCCAAATCGCACTCTCGGTCGCCCCAGTAGCTGGCCGGGTCGAACAGAATCGGCCCGTGGGCGGTCATCGCGCAGTTGCCCGGCCACAGGTTGCCGTGCAGCAGGGAAGGCTGTGGCTGGTGGTGCTGCAAGCGCAGATATACCCGATCGACGATATCGTCGATGTCACCGAAGGTCATGCCTTTCTCGGCCGCCAGCTGCAGCTGCCAGCCGATGCGCTGCTCGGCGAAGAATTCCGACCAGCGGCGCTGCCAGGCATTGGGTTGCGGGGTGGTGGTCAGATCGCTGTCGAAGTCGAGGCCGAACTGCGGTTGCTCGCTCCACTGGTGCAGGTGCGCCAGCTGCTGGCCCAGACAGTAGGCGCCGTGGGCGTCGAGGGGTTTCAACTGCTGATACTCCAGCAGCAGGAAGCTGTAGTCGCGATCGCTGCCGACGCCGTACACTTCCGGCACCCGCACGCTTTTGCTGCGTGCCAGCAACGCCAGCTGATCGGCCTCGGCGGTGAATATCGGCAGTTGTTCACGGGCGTCGCATTTCACGAACACCTCGTTGTCACCGTAACTCACGCGCCACGCCGGGTGAATGTCGCCCCCGGGCAGTTCAATCCTTTCGCGTATCTCTGCGCTGCCAAGATGTTCACTTAACAGACGGCTAACGGCTTGCCACATGGTATTTCCCCCTCTGTGCTGCCTGATAATTCATTAGGTTAGCGTCTTTCCCGTGGTGAAAACACGACGCGGCGCACAGCCGGCGTCAAAGGCGGCGATTTTTTCAGCGCCTCGCCAGCTCAAAGTATATACCCTATTGATTAATTTAAGCGCAATACCGGTTGCAACTTGATGACAACGACGCGATGAGCGGGGGAAGGTGATGCGGCGAGCAGAGGGCATCGCCGCATCGGTAAGTTAACCACCGGTGAGGGCGCTTTGGTTACGCTGTAACGGACGCAGCTTGCTGTACAACAAGGCGATAACGAACAGCACGGCCTGCACGATGACGATGCAGGGCCCGGTGGCGCCGTCGATGTGGAAGCTGATCAGGGTGCCGAGCACACAGGAGAACACCGATACTATCGTCGCCACCATCAGCATGCGGTCGAAGCGGCGGCACAGCATAAAGGCGATGATGCCGGGGGCGATCAGCATGGCGATCACCAGGATCACCCCCACGGCCTGCAACGAGGCGACGATGGTCATCGCCAGCAGGCACAGCAGCCCGTAGTGCAGCAGCTTGACCGGCAGGCCAATCACCCGCGCATGATGCGGATCGAAGCAGTACAGCATGAAGTCTTTACGCTTGAGCAGCACCACCGCCAGGGTGATGCCGGCGATCAGCAGGGTTTGCTTCAGCTCGCCGTCGGTAATGCCCAGCATGTTGCCGAACAGAATGTGGCTCAGGTGCTGGTCGGTATCGATGCGCGAGAACAGCACCAGGCCGAAGGCGAACATGCCGGAAAAGACGATGCCCATCACCGTGTCTTCTTTCACCCGGCTGTTCTCTTTCAGGTAGCCGGTGGCTACCGCGCAAAAGATGCCGGAGAGGAACGCGCCGATCGCCAGCGGGATGCCGACCACGAACGCTACCACGATGCCGGGCAGCACCGCGTGCGAGATGGCGTCGCCCATCAGCGACCAGCCTTTGAGCACCAGATAGCAGGAGAGCACGGCGCACACTACGCCGGTGACGATGGCGGCGACGATCGCCCGCTGCATGAACGGGTAGGCGAAGGGGTCGCTGAGCAATTGATACAGGGTGTCCATCAGCGGCCTCCGGTTTGCGAATGCGCCACGCGGCGCCGGGACGCCAGCAGGCCGTGTTTCGGCGCGAAGAAGAACGCCGCCAGGAACACCAGCGTTTGCAGGGTGACAATCACGCCCCCGGTGGCACCGTCGAGGAAGAAACTCAGGTAGGCGCCGACGCCGCTGGTCAGCGAACCGATGATGATGGCGATGATCACCAGCCGGCTGAAGCGATCGGTCAGCAGGTAGGCGGTGGCGCCCGGCGTGATCACCATGGCGATCACCAAAATGGCGCCGACGGTTTGCAGCGCGGCGACGGTGCAGGCGCTAAGCAGGGTGAAGAACAGGATCTTCAGCTTTAGCGGCGACAGGCCGATCGACACCGCGTGGCTTTCGTCGAAGAACACCGCCAGCAGGTCTTTCCACACCAGGCACAGGATCAGCAGCGAAACGCCGATGATGATTTCCACCTGCAGCACGTCTTCGTCGGCGATGCCGAGGATATTGCCGAAGATGATCGACTGTACGTTGACCGAGGTGGGGTTGAGCGACACGATCAGCAGGCCGACGGCGAAGAAGGTGGAGAAAATAAAGCCGATGATGGCGTCTTCACGCAGCCGGGTGATGTGGCGCACCAGCGTCATCGCCAGCGCCGCCAACATGCCGGTGAAGAAGGCGCCGGCGGCGTAGGGCAGGCCGAGGGCATAGGCGCCGGCCACGCCGGGCACCACCGAGTGCGACAGCGCATCGCCCATCAACGACCATCCCTTCAGCATCAGATAGGCGGACAGGAACGCGCAGGCGGCGCCGACGATGGCGCTGACCCAGATGGCCTTCACCATGTAGTTGTAACTGAAAGGTTGCAGCAGAAGGTCCAGCATCAGGATTGTTTCTCCCTGGCCTGGCTGTTGGCCGGCGGATCGCTCTTGGTATGGCCGTAAAACACCGCCGGGCGCTCATCGTCGGTCAACACCGTAACGGTGCGCGGATCGTTGTCGTCGTGCAGATCCGGACCGGAGAGGTTGATATGGCGCAGCACGCCGCCGAATGCCTGCTCCAGGTTGCTCTGGGTGAAGGTGGTCTCGGTCGGGCCGGCGGCCAGCACCGTGCGGTTGATGAGGATCACCCGATCGCAAAACTCCGGCACGCTGCCGAGGTTGTGGGTGGAGACCAGAATCAAATGCCCCTCGTCGCGCAATGCGCGCAGCAGCTCGATAATGGCATTCTCGGTTTTCACATCCACGCCGGTGAACGGTTCATCCAGCAGCAGCACGGTGCCCTGTTGCGCCAGCGCACGCGCCAGGAACACGCGCTTCTTCTGGCCGCCGGACAGCTCGCCGATCTGCCGACCGCGCAGCTCGCTCAGGCCGACGCGCTCCAGCGCCTTGTCGACCCGCAACCGATCCTCGCGCGATGGAATGCGCAGGAAATTCATCTTGCCGTAGCGGCCCATCATCACCACGTCTTCCACCAGCACCGGGAAGTTCCAGTCGACGTCTTCGGTCTGTGGCACGTAGGCGATCAGATTCTTTTTCAGCGCGTCCGCCACCGGTTTGTCGCTGAGCGACACCCGGCCGGCGGTGGGCCTGACCAGGCCCATGATGCTTTTGAACAACGTTGATTTACCGCTGCCGTTGACGCCGACCAGCGCGCAGATCGAACCGCCGCCCAGGGTAAAGCTGGCGTTGTGAATGGCGGTGTGTCCGTTGTTGTAGGTTACGGTGACGTCGTCCACGTTCAATTCAGGGCGGACAAACGGTTCATGGGTCATTGATCGAATCCTTTGGCGATGGTTTGCACGGTGGTGTTAAGCAGGTCGATATAGGTCGGCACCGGGCCGTTGCGGGTGGACAGCGAATCCACGTACAGCACGCCGCCGTATTTGGCGCCGGTTTCTTTCGCCACCTGCTTGGCCGGCTTGTCGGAAATGGTGCTCTCGCTGAACACCACCGGAATATGGTGGGCGCGCACCGCGTCGATCACCCGGCGCACCTGCTGCGGCGAACCTTGCTCATCGGCGTTGATCGGCCACAGATAAACCTCTTTCAACTGATAATCCTGCGCCAGGTAGCTGAAAGCGCCTTCGCTGGTCACCAGCCAACGCTGTGCGGCCGGAATGCGCGCCAGGCGTTCGCGCAGCGGGGCGTCCAGCGCGCCGATTTTCTCTGCGTAGGCTTTGGCGTTGCGGTTATAGGTTTCCGCATGGGCCGGATCGTGCTCCACCAGCGCTTTGCGAATGTTCTCGATGTACACCAGCGCGTTGCTTGGCGACATCCAGGCATGTGGGTTCGGGTTGCCGTTATACGGCCCTTCGCGGATCGGCAGCGGGGTGATGCCTTCGGTCACGACCGTCGCCGGCACCTGTTTGATGTTCTCGAAGAAGCGCTGGAACCAACGTTCCAGGTTCATGCCGTTCCACAGGATCAGGTCGGCGTGCTGTGCTTTGACGATGTCGCGCGGGGTCGGTTGATAGTCGTGGATCTCGGCGCCCGGCTTGGTGATGGATTCCACCACGGCGGCATCACCCGCCACGTTCTGGGCAATGTCCTGAATGATGGTAAAGGTCGTCACCACGCGCAGCTTTTTTTCCGCCAGCGCGTTTTGGCTGACCAAGGCGGCGCCGAGCAGCAGGCAGGCGAGCGTGAAAGGGCGTAACAGTGTGGCAGCGCGGGAAGGGCGACTGCGACGAAAAGCGCAACTTATCAATGGCATGATGACGTCTCCTGGTTCAAATGAAAATGATTATCAATATCAATTGAAGCGAAGTCAAGCGTCACTTGCCCACCGCCGGCGGGGTATTTCTCCAACTGAAAAAATAATACCGTCCGGGGAGTTATAGCATTTTATGTATCAGTATGTAACCGCTGAAGGTAGTCCTCACAGGCGCATATCGTCACCTCCGGCTGTTTTCCCAATGCCAACTGCCCGAATCCCTGCGCCAGGCGCTGTACATCCTCTTGATCCAGAACGGTTATGAACGCAAAACTGTTGCTGCCGAGCTCATGGTGAACGCCATTTTCGTCTGTCACCGACGTGACAAAACCTTCGCGCGTCAATTGCCCGGTCAGCTTCGCCAGGTCGGTTAATCCTTCTTCCTGATAGCGAAAAGTCACCACAAAGCAGTTTGTTGCAGATTGACTCATAAATCACCTCTTGGTATATGGATACCTTGAGATTAGCCCAAAAAATTACTGCAGGTGTCCTTACAAGTTGTATATGCTACGCAACTCATTGAAAGGAGTGAGGGATTCTGTGAAAACAAAAATAAGTTGCCTTACGGCAATTTTGCTTTTGTCGGGGTGCGCCAAAGACCCGCAAACGGCAAGCAATATTTCAGGCAGTGGCACAACGCGCGGCGGTTGGTTAAAACCCCCTCCGCAGGCACCGGTAAACCGCACAGGCACCCCGGTTGCTTATAACGATTATATTCGTCAGGCCGCCAGTAACTACGGCGTTGACGAAACGCTGATTAAAGCGATTATTCAGGTGGAGTCCGGGTTTAACCCGAACGTGGTCAGCACCTCGAACGCAGTGGGATTGATGCAGCTTAAGGCTTCTACCGCCGGCCGCGACGCCTATCGCATGAAAGGACGAAACGGGCAACCCAGCTCGCGTGAGCTGAAGGATCCGGCGGTCAATATTGATCTGGGAACGGCCTATATCAATATTCTTCAAAGCCAGCAGCTAGCCGGGATCAACAACCCACAGACTCTGCGTTACGCCACCATCGTTTCGTACGTGAACGGGGCGGGCGCCATGTTGCGCACCTTCTCCTCGGACAAGCGCGTGGCGGTGAATCGCATCAATCAGATGAGCCCGGACGAGTTTTATCAGCACATCCAGAAAAAGCACCCGGCGCCGCAGGCGCCGCGCTATTTGTGGAAGGTGACCACCGCCTACCAGGCGATGTCGCAGTAACCCTCTTCCTTTTCCTTGTCGAATCGGCCGCTGAACGCGGCCGATTTTGTTTCCGACGCCGTTCCAGCGCGCGACCTACTTCTCATTTTTCGTTATTTCCTCACCGCTTATCGGAAAAACCGCACGAAAAGTTAAATTTACGTTAGCGGATAAATCTTTACGTTCATTCAATAAGTTACCGGTAACATTTTTGCGTTTGGACGCATTCTGACCTTCAATAAATATACAAATAAGTAACAAATTATTTTAAAAACCCGTATCGATCGCAAGGTTGCGGTTAAATAGTTGTGACTATCTTTGGATGGAATGTGACATGTCGAATCATAAAACCAACAATTCGCGGCGCGATTTCTTGTTGAAATCGATGACCTTAATTCCTGCGGCGGTAATTGGTGGCAGCGGCGTTGGCGCGCTGACGGCGCCGACACCGGCGGTCGCGGCCTCGAACACCACAACGCAGAACGATTACCAACCGACCTTTTTCACCCCGGAAGAGTGGGCCTTCGTTAGGGCCGCCGTCGCGCGCCTGATCCCGGCCGACGAACGCGGCCCCGGCGCACTGGAAGCCGGCGTGCCGGAGTTTATCGATCGCCAGATGAATACCCCGTACGCCACCGGCTCCATCTGGTACATGCAGGGGCCGTTCAACCCCGATGTGCCGAAGGAGATGGGCTATCAGCTGCCGCTGGTGCCCAAGCAAATCTACAACCTCGGCATCAGTGACGCCGACGCCTACAGCAAGAAAACCGCCGGCAAGCCTTTCGCCGAACTGGATGGCGCGCAGCAAGACGCCATGCTGCAAAAGTTCGAGTCCGGCGAGGCGGAGTTCCAGCAGCTGCCGTCGAAACTGTTCTTCTCCTATCTGCTGCAAAACACCCGCGAAGGTTTCTTCAGCGATCCTATCCATGGCGGCAACAAAGACATGGTGGGCTGGAAGCTGATTAATTTTCCGGGCGCGCGCGCCGATTTTATGGACTGGGTTGAGCGAGGGGAGCGTTATCCCTTCCCGCCGGTCTCGATTCGTGGGGAGAGGGGCTAATCATGGCAACGGTAATGAAAAAAGTAGACGCGGTGATCGTCGGCTTCGGCTGGGTGGGCGCGATCATGGCCAAAGAGCTGACCGAGGCCGGCCTCAACGTGGTGGCGCTGGAGCGCGGCCCGATGCGCGACACCTATCCGGACGGGTCTTATCCGCAGGTGATCGACGAGCTGACCTATAACATCCGCCGCAAGCTGTTCCAGGATCTGTCGAAAAGCACCGTCACCATACGTCACAACAGCAGCCAGACCGCGGTGCCTTACCGCCAGCTGGCGGCGTTCCTGCCGGGCACCGGCGTCGGCGGCGCCGGCCTGCACTGGTCGGGCGTGCATTTCCGCGTCGATCCGATCGAACTGCGCATGCGCAGCCACTATGAAGAGCGCTACGGCAAAAACTTCATTCCGAAGGACATGACCATCCAGGACTTCGGCGTGACCTACGACGAGCTGGAACCGTTCTTCGATAAAGCGGAGAAAGTGTTCGGCACCTCCGGCACCGCCTGGACCATCAAGGGGCAGAAAGTGGCGCAGAAGGGCGGCAACCGCTTTGCGGCGGATCGCTCCAGCGACTTCCCGCTGCCGGCGCAGAAAAATACCTACTCCGCCCAGCTGTTCGAGAAAGCGGCGCTGGAAGTGGGTTATCACCCTTACAACCTGCCGTCCGCCAACACCTCGGACTCTTACACCAACCCGTACGGCGCGCAGATGGGCCCGTGCAACTTCTGCGGTTTCTGCAGCGGCTACGCCTGCTACATGTATTCCAAAGCTTCGCCGAACGTCAACATCTTGCCGGCGCTGCGCATGGAGAAACGCTTCGAGCTGCGCACCAACGCCAACGTGCTGAAGGTCAATCTGACCGACGACAAGTCCCGCGCTACCGGCGTGAACTACGTCGATGCGCAGGGCCGCGAGATTGAACAGCCGGCCGATCTGGTGATCCTGGGCGCGTTCCAGTTCCACAACGTGCACCTGATGCTGCTGTCCGGCATCGGCAAGCCTTACGATCCGGTGACCGGCGAAGGCGTGGTCGGGCGCAACTTCGCCTACCAGAACATGACCACCATCAAGGCGTTCTTCGATAAAGACGTGTTCACCAACCCGTTCATCGGCGCCGGCGGCAACGGCGTGGGCGTGGACGACTTCAACGCCGATAACTTCGACCATGCCAAAGAAGGCTTCGTCGGCGGTTCGCCGTTCTGGGTCAACCAGGCGGGCACCAAGCCGATCTCCGGCCTGCCGACCCCCCCGGGCACCCCGGCCTGGGGCAGCAAGTGGAAAGCGGCGGTGGCGGATGCCTACACCCACCACGTTTCGATGGACGCTCACGGCGCGCACCAGTCGTACCGCAACAACTATCTGGATCTCGATCCCAACTACAAGAACGTCTTTGGTCAGCCGCTGCTGCGCATGACGTTCGACTGGCAGGAGAACGACATCAAGATGGCGCAGTTCATGTACGACAAGATGGCGCCGATCGCCAAGGCGATGAACCCGAAACTGATCGCCGGCAGCCCGAAAAACGCCAACAGCCACTTCGACACCACCAGTTACCAGACCACCCACATGAACGGCGGCGCGGTAATGGGGGAAGATCCGAAGACCAGCGCGGTCAACCGCTATCTGCAGAGCTGGGACGTACACAACGTGTTCTCGATCGGCGCATCGGCCTTCCCGCAGGGGCTGGGCTACAACCCGACCGGCACCGTGGCGGCATTGGCTTACTGGTCTGCCCGCGCTATTCGCGAGCAGTATCTGAAAAACCCAGGCCCATTGGTGCAGGCATAAGGACGGCGAACGATGAAAGCATTTGTACCGGCACTGGTTCTCAGTGCAGTGAGTTTTTCCGTTTGGGCGCAGGACGCCACCGTCAGCAGCGAGCTTATCAAGCGCGGTGAATACCTGGCGCGCGCCGGCGACTGCGTGGCCTGCCATACCGACGGCAAGAGCGGCAAAACCTTCGCCGGCGGTCTGGCGATGGAGACGCCGATCGGCACCATCTATTCGACCAACATCACGCCGGACAAGAAAACCGGCATCGGCGATTACAGCTTCGAGGATTTCGACAACGCAGTGCGTAAGGGCGTAGCCAAAAACGGCAGCACCCTGTACCCGGCGATGCCGTACCCGTCGTTCGCGCTGGTGAAAGAGGACGACATGCGCGCCATGTATGCCTATTTCATGCACGGCGTGCAGCCGGTGGAGCAGGCCAACAAGGATTCCGACATCCCGTGGCCGCTGTCGATGCGTTGGCCGCTGAGCATCTGGCGCGGCATGTTTGCGCCGTCGCCGGCGGACTTCGTGGCTGACGCCAAGGCCGATCCGGTGATTGAGCGCGGCCGTTATCTGGTGGAAGGCCTGGGCCACTGCGGCGCTTGCCATACCCCGCGCAGCATCACCATGCAGGAAAAAGCGCTGAGCAACAGCGAAAGCGACGATTACCTGTCCGGCAGCAACGCGCCGATCGACGGCTGGGTGGCTTCCAGCCTGCGCAGCGACCGCAAGGATGGCCTGGGCAGCTGGAGCGAAGCCGAGCTGACCGAGTTCCTGAAAACCGGCCGTAACGATAAGGCGATCGTGTTTGGCGGCATGAGCGACGTGGTGGAGCATAGCCTGCAATACCTGAGCGACGACGATCTGACCGCCATCGCACGCTACCTGAAATCGCTGCCGCCGAAAGACGGCAAGCAGCAGGCGGCGCCGGTCGAAGACAGCGTGGCCAAGGATCTGTGGCGCGGCGACGACAGCAAGCCCGGCGCGGCGCTGTATGTCGATAACTGCGCGGCCTGCCACCGCACCGACGGCGTGGGCTACAAGCGCGCCTTCCCGTCGCTGAAGGGCAACCCGGTAGTGCAGACCGAGGACGCGACCTCGCTGATCCACATCGTGCTGACCGGCAACACTACGCCGGCGGTGCAGGGGGCAGTGTCCAACATCACCATGCCGCCGTTCGGCTGGCGTCTGAACGATCAGCAGGTGGCTGACGTGGTGAACTTCATCCGCACCAGCTGGGGCAACAGCGCCAAACCGGTGAGCGCCTCCGACGTGGCCGACGTGCGTAAAGACCGCTCGATGATCAGAGACGAGAAGGAGATGGGCAGCGCCGAGGTGCCGGACCATCCGGACGCGAAGAAGTAAACCGCTTAAGGGCTCCGCAAGGGGCCCTTAGTTTTTCCTGCCTGCGCCGGTTTTTTCAGCATTTTCTGTTCGCAAATTGTCCGTTCGGCCGATAAAACATAGACCCGCAGGGTATTTTTCATTATCCTTTGCCGTCCTTCCATCAGGCGTAAGTATGAAATATCGCTTTAATTCACTGATTACTATTAAAAAGTTCGCGGAGAAGGATATCCCGTTAGGCGCAATCGTTGGCGCCGCAGATTAAGGTAGACTGTCTCATGAGTACGATTTCTCCCGATTCAGGCACGCTGACGACCGCTCAGCCAGCCAAATGGAACAAAACCGACACCGTCTGGATGTTCGGCCTTTATGCCACCGCGGTGGGCGCCGGTACGCTTTTCTTGCCGATCAACGCCGGTTTGAACGGCCCGCTGGTGCTGCTGTTGATGGCGCTGTTCGCTTTCCCGTTGACCTATTTGCCGCACCGCGCGCTCAGCCGCTTTGTGCTTTCCGGCTCCAGCCGCGACGGCAATATTCACGATGTGGTGGTGGAACACTTCGGCGTGCTGGCCGGCAAAATCATCATGATGCTGTATCTGATGGCGTTCTTCCCGATCGTGCTGGTGTACAGCATTTCGATTACCAACGCGCTGGACAGCTTCCTGATCCACCAGTTCCACGTGGCGCCGCTGCCGCGCATCTGGCTGAGCCTGGCGGTGGTGGTGGTGCTCAATCTGGTGCTGCTGCGCGGCAAAGACAGCATCGTGGCGGCGATGGGCATGCTGGTGTTCCCGCTGCTGGTGTTCCTGATGGGCATTTCGCTGTACCTGATGCCGAGCTGGAATACTGCCAACTTCGTTCATGGCCTGGCCGCCACCCGCTTTGATACGCCGGGGCTGTGGCATTCGCTGTGGCTGGCAGTGCCGGTGATGGTGTTCTCCTTCAGCCATGCGCCGATCATCTCTTCCTTCGCCTCGACCCAGAAGAGCCTGTATGGCGATAAGGCGGAACGCCGCTGCGCGCGCATCATGCGCTACAGCTATGTGCTGATCTGCGTGACCGTGCTGTTTTTCGTGTTCAGCTGCGTGCTGAGCCTGTCCCATGAAGACATGCAGCAGGCGAAAGATCAGAACATCACGGTGCTGACCACCCTGGCCAACAAGTTTTCCAACCCGCTGATCGCCTATCTCGGCCCGGTGATGGCGATGCTGGCAATGGCTAAATCCTATCTCGGCACCTCGCTGGGGGTAACGGAAGGGGCGACCAGCCTGATCGACGGCGTCACGCGCGCGGTCGGCAAACCGCTCAGCTCGCGTATGACGCACCGCATTTCGGCGGTGGCGCTGTTCCTGCTCACCTGGGCGGCGACGGTGTGGAACCCCAGCGCGCTGCACATCATCGAAACCATCAGCGGCCCGCTGATTGCCGCCATCCTGTTCATTCTGCCGATGTACGCGGTGCGTGCGGTACCGGCGATGCGTCAATACCGCGCGGCGAGCAACGTCTTCGTGCTGGTGATGGGCCTGATTGCGCTGTCGGCGCTGATCTACGGCCTGGTGTGATCCCTTGGGCGCGCCGCCTCCGGCGCGCCTCTCAACCTCTCTCTACACATCCCTTTGCAATTAATCGCCGGGTTGCCGGGCATTATCTTTGATAATGCAAGCCATTCTCATTAGTATTTCCTGATTGTGTTCATGACTAAGGAGTCTTTCGTGCACCGTCGAATCACTTTGCCGGCGCTGGTTTGCGCCGCCGTGCTAGCCTCTCCGGCGATGGCCACCACCTATCCGTTGACCCTGACCGACACCTCCGGCCAGACGCTCACCCTCCAGCAAGAACCGAAACGCATCGTGGTGCAGGACGGGCGCGACATTCTCACGCTGGCGCTGCTCGATCGTGCCAACCCGTTCGGCCGGCTGGTGGCCTGGAACAACCTGCTGAAGAAAAGCGACGCGGCGACCTGGACTATCTTGCAGAGCAAATGGCCGGCGGCGAAAAACATCATCGATATGGGCTTTAGCGACAAAGGTGAAGTGAATCTGGAGAGCGTGATCGCCAAGCGGCCCGATCTGATGATCGCCCAGCTGCGTTCCAAGCCTTCGTTGAGCCAAACCGGCGTGCTGGATAAGCTGAAGGCCTTGAATGTGCCGGTGCTGTTTATCGACACCATGCTCAAGCCGGTGGAAAACACGCCGAAAAGCGTGACGCTGCTGGGGGAAACGCTCAACCGCGAAAGCGAAGCCAGGCAATATACCGATTATTATCAGCAGCATTATCAGGCCATTCTGGCCAAAACGCAGGCGGTGGAACCCAAACCGCTGGTATTCTTCGAAGCCAAGGCCGGCCTGAACGGGCTGGAATCCTGCTGCTTCACCCATGCTCACGTCGGTTGGGGGGCGCTGGTAGAGGCGGTCGGCGCGCGCAACATCGGCTCTGCGCTGCTGCCGGGCGCGACCGGCGACGTGGCGCTGGAAAAAGTGATCGCCATGAAACCGGATGCCTACATCGTTTCCGGCTCGCAGTGGGCCAGCAAGACCAACGCCGCGGTGCCGTTCGGCTATGGCGTCACGCAGCAGCAGGTGGATGAGGCGTTCAACCGCATGAAGCAGCGCCCGGGGTTCGCGCAGCTGTCGGCGGTGAAGGAAGGGCGGTTCTACGGCATCTACCATAACTTCTACAACCACCCGTACAACATCGTGGGGCTGGAGTATCTGGCGAAGTTTATCTATCCGGCGCAGTTCCCGGATCTGGATCCGGCCAAGACCTACAGCGAGATCCTCAGCCGCTTTACCGAAGTGCCGGAAGGCAAGGGCATCTTGGGCGCGCAGGCGCCGGCGGGGAAATAACGGCAACGGGCGCGATGATCGCGCCCGTTTTGTAGGGTCAGGCGGCCGGCGTATAGGTGGAGATGATCTCCAGCACGCCGTTGATGATGAACTGCACGCCCATGCACACCAGCAGGAAGCCCATCAGGCGCGAGATCGCCTCGATGCCGCTTTTCCCCACCAACCGCATGATGGCACCGGAACTGAGCAGGCAGCCCCACAGGATCACCGCGACCGTCAGGAAGATGGCGACCGGCGCCACCGCCAGTACCCAGGGTTCAAAACCCAGCGAGTTCGCTTTGACGCTCGACGCCGAGCTGATGATCATCGCGATGGTGCCCGGCCCGGCGGTGCTTGGCATGGCCAGCGGCACGAAGGCGATGTTGGCTGACGTCTTGTGCCGCAGCTCGTGCGACTTGCTCTCCACCTCCGGCGCCTCTTCAGGGCTCTGCTGGGGGAACAACATGCGGAAACCGATGAAGGCGACGATCAGGCCACCGGCGATGCGCAGGCCGGGGATCGAAATGCCGAAGGTGTTCATCACCACCTGCCCGGCGTAAAACGCCACCGTCATGATGCAGAACACATAAACCGAGGCCATCAGCGACTGCTGGTTGCGCTCTTCGCGCGTCATATTACCGGACAATCCGAGCAGCAACGCCACTGTGGTCAGCGGGTTGGCCAGCGGCAACAGCAGCACCAAACCCAGTCCGATGGCCTGGAATAACTGCAAAATACCCGTCATAAAAAACTCCCTGTGCAACGTTCAAGCCGCCAGGCGCCGCCAGGCGGCGGCCCATGAGCTGAACAGCCTAGCCTGCCGCGTGCCTGGCGGCAATGGGGATAGCTCGTAAGGTTAATTAACCGTCGGCCGGCGTTTCATCTTCGCCGTTGCACTCGCCGGCGAGCTCCGGTTCATCCTCACACCCCAGCGGCGCTTCATTGACCGCAATCGCCCGCGGCACTGAACGCGAGCCAAAATGCACCCGCCCATACAACGTCGCTAATACCGCGCATAGCACGACGAGGATTGCGAGTAACCGGTTCATATTATGAGCTCAAGACCTGTTCACCAGTGAATAACGTAAGGATAGTGATGCCAAGACGCTCTGTCAGCGTGTTGTCGCCGAGAGTAGGCACGCCCGTGCTGTAATTATGATTAATTATTTTTAACTGTTTTTACCATTTAACCGCTTAAGAGATTAAACACTTCTATACTGGTAAGGCTTTGTGGCATTTCTTTATAATCGAAAAGCTTAAAAGGAGTTTTACTATGGAAGTGGCAAAAGAATGGGTAGCGGCGAAAAAAATCTCCTGGGGCAGCGTCATTGGTGGTGTTATCACCGTATTGGCTGTTTCACTGTTGCTGTCGACGTTGGGCACCAGCCTTGGATTTTCCATCGTGGATCCGACGTCAGACGATCCAATCAATGGAGCCGGTACCACCGTAGTGATTTGGTCCGCTGTTTCAATCATTATTAGCTTGGCTGCCGGCGCTTTTATTGCCGGACGTTTGGCAGCTAATGACGGCCTGATTCATGGCTTCCTGGTATGGGCTACGTCACTGATTGTGGCGGCGGTGCTGGGCGGGATGCTGGTCGGGTCTGCAGTGAAGGCCACCGGCAATGCGCTGGGTGCTATCGCTTCGACCTCTGGCAGCTTGCTCTCCGGTGCCGGTTCAGCGATTGGCAAAGGGGCAACCGGGTTAGCGGACGTGGGTGGCAAGGTGTTTGACAAGTTGGGTATAGACACCACGTTGGAACCTGAACAGCTGCATGGTGATGTGGTTACGGCGCTTAAAAAAAGTGGTATTCCGTCATTGCAGCCTGAATTCATGCAGCAA
The DNA here is from genome assembly GCF_052692115.1 of Serratia sp. TSA_105.2. NCBI lineage: Bacteria > Pseudomonadati > Pseudomonadota > Gammaproteobacteria > Enterobacterales > Yersiniaceae > Serratia > Serratia sp. TSA_105.2. The sequence continues at coordinate 909,622 of NZ_JBQZFT010000001.1, read as the reverse complement.
CAGTTGAATGCGGCCAAGACTGATTTGGCAGACGCAGTAAAAGCTCTGGCACTTCAGCCTGACAACAGCGATGCGATTATTAAGCAACTGGTCGACAAGCTTAAAAAACATGGTGAGGCCATCTCGCAAGATGTGGATCAAGACACACTGAAAAAAGCTCTGGTTGAAAATACCAATATGACGCCGCAGGAAGTAGACCAGACTGTGAAGAATTTGGTCGACGCCAAAAATAAAACTGCGCAGCTGGTTAATCAGCGTTTGGATGAAGCCGAAGCAAAAATCAATCAGGCAAAACAGGAGTATGCTGAGCTGAAACAGAAGGCGCGCGAACAGGCTGCCGCGGCTGCGGACGAATTGTCTCGGGCTGCCCTGTGGTCATTCTTTGCATTGTTGATTGGCGCAGTGGTCAGTGCATTGGCAGGTTTGTGGGGCGTTAACACCAACGCCCGGCGTGTCACCGTATCATCTCCGCAGGCGTAATTTCCAGGCTCGTTTGCGCGTCTCGATGATAGAGGGATGAGAGCCTGAAATACTGACGGTGATGAAATGACAGCCAGGAAAGACTGGCGCTTCCCCCCGGCCATGTGCCGGGGTTTTTATTGTTTGCGGCGTGATTAATGACCACCTTTATCGCTGTGTACGGTATTAGGCATCAATTGCCACGATCCCTGAGAACAGGTGGATAACATAGATGCGCTGTAAATAATAATGAGTGTGATTATGAAACAAGAACTGCATATTTTGCTGGGGAAGGCCGTTGCCTTTCTGTTCTACGGCGCTTTTTTGGCGGCTTTGGTCGGCCTGGTGTTTATCGACGTACACTGGCTGCATAACTTCGTGCATGAAACCTCGCTGACCGAAGCGGCGCAGGAACTGTTGCTGTTCGCCATCGCCGGCGGTTTTTTCGCCGCGGCCTGGCGACAGGCTGAACGACGCTCCGCCTGGATGCTGGTCGGTGGCTTCTTTCTCTGCATGTTGATCCGCGAGATGGACTTCGCCTTCGATGCGCTGTGGCACGGCGCCTGGGTGTGGTTCGCGCTGGCGGTCGCCTTGGTTTGCCTGTGGCATGCCGCCAGGCACATCGCGGCGACGGTGCGCGGCCTGGCCGCTTTCGTGACGCATCCCGGCTACGGCATGATGTGCGCGGGCCTGCTGTGCATTCTGGTGTTTTCACGCCTGTTCGGCATGAGCGCGCTGTGGCAAACGCTGATGTTGGACGGCTATAACCGGGTAGTGAAAAACATGGTGGAAGAGGGCTGCGAACTGCTGGGCTACGGCCTGTGCCTGCTGGCCTCCCTGAGCTACATGAAAACCGTTTTTGCGCCGGATGGCGCGAAAGCGTGAGGGCGGCGCTTTATTTATCCGGAACAATTTTAGTGATACTATTCGCTTAGCCGAATGCGGCTGAGAAGGTATGCGTTCCATTCTGTATACCCAGTGAGGTTTCAATCTGGCAATTGTGGGCGAGATCTGAAACCTGGCTGACCAAACCCAAAACCCAATTTTCGTACTGCATGTGATCTGTCGTGTGGGTCACCACTGTAGATAAGGAATTATTAATGCCTGTTATTACTCTTCCTGACGGTAGTCAGCGTCATTTCGACCACCCCGTTTCCCCGATGGATGTCGCGCGCGATATCGGCCCTGGCCTGGCGAAAGCCTGCATCGCCGGCCGCGTCAACGGCGAGCTGGTTGATGCCGGCGATCTGATCGAATCGGATGCGCAGCTGGCCATCATCACCATCAAAGATGAAGACGGTCTGGAAATCATGCGCCACTCCTGCGCGCACCTGCTGGGTCATGCGATCAAGCAGCTGTGGCCGGATACCAAAATGGCGATCGGTCCGGTGATCGACAACGGTTTCTATTATGACGTGGATATCGACCGCACCCTGACGCAGGAAGACCTGGATCTGCTGGAAAAGCGGATGCACGAGTTGGCCGATAAGGATTACGACGTCATCAAGAAGAAGGTCAGCTGGCAAGAAGCCCGTGACACCTTCGCTGAGCGCGGCGAAATCTACAAAGTGGCGATCCTGGATGAGAACATCAGCCATGACGATCGTCCTGGCCTGTATCACCACGAAGAATACGTCGACATGTGCCGCGGCCCGCACGTGCCGAACATGCGTTTCTGCCACCATTTCAAGCTGCAGAAAACCTCTGGCGCTTACTGGCGCGGCGACAGCAAAAACAAAATGCTGCAGCGTATCTACGGTACCGCCTGGGCAGACAAGAAGCAGCTGAACGCCTACCTGCAACGTCTGGAAGAAGCGGCCAAGCGCGATCACCGCAAGATCGGCAAACAGCTCGACCTGTATCACATGCAGGAAGAAGCGCCAGGCATGGTGTTCTGGCACAACGACGGTTGGACTATCTTCCGCGAGCTGGAAGCCTTCGTGCGCATGAAGCTCAAAGAGTACCAGTACCAGGAAGTGAAAGGTCCGTTCATGATGGACCGCGTGCTGTGGGAAAAAACCGGCCACTGGGAAAACTACAAAGACGCCATGTTCACCACCGCGTCGGAAAACCGCGAATACTGCATCAAGCCGATGAACTGCCCGGGCCACGTGCAGATCTTCAACCAGGGCCTGAAGTCGTACCGCGATTTGCCGCTGCGCATGGGCGAATTCGGCAGCTGCCACCGCAACGAGCCATCGGGTTCCCTGCACGGCCTGATGCGCGTGCGCGGCTTCACGCAGGATGACGCCCACATCTTCTGTACCGAAGAGCAGGTGCGCGCCGAAGTGAACGAATGCATCCGCATGGTGTATGACGTGTACGGCACTTTCGGTTTCGACAAGATCGCCGTCAAGCTGTCGACTCGTCCGGAAAAACGCATCGGCACCGACGACATGTGGACCCGTGCGGAAGAAGACCTGGCCGCTGCGCTGACCGAGAACGGCATTCCGTTTGAATATCAGCCGGGTGAGGGTGCCTTCTACGGACCGAAAATTGAATTTACCCTGCATGATTGTTTGGATCGCGCATGGCAATGTGGTACCGTGCAGCTCGATTTCTTCTTGCCGGGCCGTTTGGGCGCTTCGTATGTTGGCGAAAACAACGATCGCGTCGTGCCGGTAATGATTCACCGCGCCATTTTGGGCTCCATGGAACGTTTCATCGGTATCCTTACCGAAGAATACGCCGGGTTCTACCCGACCTGGATCGCTCCGGTGCAGGTGGTGGTGATGAATATCACCGACAGCCAGTCTGATTATGTCCAGCAATTGACCAAAAAACTGCAGGATGCAGGCATTCGCGTTAAAGCGGACTTGAGAAATGAGAAGATTGGCTTTAAAATTCGCGAACATACTTTACGTCGAGTCCCTTACATGTTGGTGTGCGGTGACAAAGAGGTCGAAGCAGGCAAAGTTGCCGTTCGTACCCGCCGTGGCAAAGACCTGGGAAGCCTGGACGTAAACGAAGTCGTAGACAAGCTGCTGAAAGAGATTCGCAGCCGTAGTCTTCATCAACTGGAGGAATAAAGTATTAAAGGCGGAAAACGAGTTCAACCGGCGCGTCCTAATCGCATTAACAGAGAAATTCGCGCGCAAGAAGTTCGCCTAACCGGCGTCGATGGCGAGCAGATTGGTATTGTCAGTCTGAATGAAGCTCTTGAAAAAGCTGAGGAAGCGGGCGTTGATTTAGTAGAAATCAGCCCAAATGCCGAACCGCCAGTTTGCCGAATCATGGATTACGGCAAATTCCTCTACGAGAAGAGCAAGTCGACGAAAGAACAGAAGAAGAAGCAAAAAGTTATCCAGGTTAAGGAAATCAAATTCCGTCCTGGCACCGATGATGGCGACTATCAGGTCAAACTACGCAACCTGATTCGCTTTCTGGAAGATGGCGATAAAGCCAAAATCACCCTGCGTTTCCGCGGGCGTGAGATGGCGCACCAGCAGATCGGTATGGAAGTGCTTAACCGCGTCCGTAAAGACCTGTGTGAAGATATGGATCTGGCAGTGGTCGAATCCTTCCCTACGAAGATCGAAGGCCGCCAGATGATTATGGTGCTCGCTCCTAAGAAGAAACAGTAAGGCTTACAAGTAATGGAACCCGCGCGGCGCTTGCGCCGTGTGGGTTTTATTCGCCCAACTGATTCGTTGTTTAACAATGCGAAGTGGATTTAATTAAAATGCCAAAGATTAAAACTGTACGTGGTGCAGCCAAGCGCTTCAAAAAAACCGGCAGCGGTGGTTTTAAGCGTAAACATGCCAACCTGCGTCATATTCTGACCAAAAAAGCAACCAAGCGTAAACGTCACCTGCGTCCGAAAGGCATGGTGTCTAAAAACGATCTGGTCCTGGTTACCGCGTGCCTGCCGTACGCATAAGCCATTTTTTTTGAATTTAGAATAAGACTTTAGGAGAGAGCATATGGCTCGCGTAAAACGTGGTGTAATTGCACGCGCACGTCACAAGAAAATTATGAAGCAGGCGAAAGGCTACTACGGTGCCCGTTCGCGCGTATATCGTGTTGCCTTCCAGGCAGTAATCAAAGCAGGCCAGTACGCTTACCGTGACCGTCGTCAACGTAAGCGTCAGTTCCGTCAGCTGTGGATTGCACGTATCAACGCAGCTGCTCGTCAGAACGGTCTGTCTTACAGCAAGTTCATCAACGGCTTGAAAAAAGCGTCGATCGAAATTGACCGTAAGATCCTGGCTGACATCGCAGTCTTCGACAAAGTGGCCTTCGGCGCACTGGTTGAGAAAGCGAAAGCAGCTCTGGCGTAAGTCAGTAGAAGAGGGAGCTTGCTCCCTCTTTTAATCTTTGTTTTCAGCGACAAATATTGACTTTCATTGCCTACCGCTATATCACTGGTGGACAATCATCGACAAGGTACCGCAATCATGCTCGCAGCTATTTTTCGTTTCTTTTTTTACTTTAGCGCCTGACTTCAGGAGGCTTTGCGCGTAAGAAAAGAAACGAAAAGTAGCGCCTAAGCCTCCCTCGTGGAGGCTTTTTTGTTTTTGGCCATCGTCTCGTCTTGCACATTGCTGCGGCGAGGGTGGCAGACGCTCAGCCGGCCCTGTGCCGCGCAGGTGAGTCACCTGGCCGACAGCGCATTGAAAAATCTTTGAAGATTGCTCAAAGGCGTGTTCGAATAATAGATAACAATTACTTAGGGCCATCCCGGCCAGAGGAAGAGGAAAGCAATGCCACATCTCGCAGAGCTGGTTGCCAATGCCAAGGCAGCCGTAGAAGATGCCCAGGATGTTGCCGCGTTAGATTTGGTGCGCGTCGAATATTTTGGCAAGAAAGGTCATTTCACCTTGCAGATGCAGTCTCTGCGTGACGTACCGGCGGAAGACCGTCCGGCGGCCGGCGCGGTGATCAACCAGGCCAAGCAAGAGGTGCAAGACGCTCTGAACGCGCGTAAGAACGCGCTGGAAAGCGCTGCGCTGAATGCGCGCCTGGCGGCTGAAACCATCGACGTGTCCCTGCCGGGCCGTCGCATGGAGAACGGCGGCCTGCACCCGGTGACCCGCACCATCGACCGTATCGAAACCTTCTTTGGCGAGCTGGGCTTCTCCGTTGCCACTGGCCCGGAGATTGAAGACGATTACCATAACTTCGACGCGCTGAACATTCCAGGGCATCACCCGGCGCGCGCCGACCACGATACTTTCTGGTTCGACGCCACGCGCCTGCTGCGCACCCAGACTTCCGGCGTGCAGATCCGCACCATGAAGAACCAGCAGCCGCCGATCCGCATCATTGCGCCGGGCCGCGTTTATCGTAACGACTACGATCAGACTCACACCCCGATGTTCCACCAGATGGAAGGGTTGATCGTCGATAAAGACATCAGCTTCACCAACCTGAAAGGCACGCTGCACGATTTCCTGAACAACTTCTTTGAAGAAGACCTGCAGGTTCGTTTCCGTCCGTCCTATTTCCCGTTCACCGAGCCGTCCGCTGAAGTGGACGTGATGGGCAAGAACGGCAAGTGGCTGGAAGTGCTGGGCTGCGGCATGGTGCATCCGAACGTGCTGCGCAATGTGGGCATCGATCCGGAAGTTTACTCCGGCTTCGCCTTCGGCATGGGCATGGAGCGCCTGACGATGCTGCGTTACGGCGTCACTGATCTGCGCGCATTCTTCGAAAACGATCTGCGTTTCCTCAAACAGTTTAAGTAAGGCGGGAATATCACATGAAATTCAGTGAACTCTGGTTGCGCGAGTGGGTAAACCCGGCCATCAGCAGCGAAGCATTATCCGATCAAATCACCATGGCCGGTCTGGAAGTGGACGGCGTGGATCCGGTTGCCGGCGCGTTTAACGGCGTCGTCGTGGGCGAGGTGGTCGAGTGCGGCCAGCACCCGAACGCCGACAAACTGCGCGTCACCAAGGTTAACGTAGGCGGCGATCGCCTGCTCGATATCGTCTGCGGCGCGCCGAACTGCCGTACAGGTCTGAAAGTGGCGGTCGCCACCGTGGGCGCTGTGCTGCCGGGCGATTTCAAAATCAAGGCCGCCAAGCTGCGCGGCGAACCTTCGGAAGGCATGCTGTGCTCGTTCTCCGAGCTGGGCATTTCCGACGATCATGACGGTATCATTGAGCTGCCGCTGGATGCGCCGATCGGCACCGACATCCGCGACTATCTGAAACTGGACGACAACACCATCGAGATCAGCGTTACCCCGAACCGCGCCGACTGCCTAGGCATCATCGGCGTTGCGCGCGACGTGGGCGTACTGAACCAGGTTGCGCTGACCGAGCCGGACATGAGCCCGGTGGCTGCCACCATCGACGCCACGCTGCCGATCCGCGTTGACGCGCCGCAGGCGTGCCCGCGTTATCTGGGCCGCGTGGTGAAAGGCATCGACGTCAAGGCGCCAAGCCCGCTGTGGATGCGTGAAAAACTGCGTCGTTGCGGTATCCGTTCTATCGATGCCGTGGTAGACGTCACCAACTATGTGCTGCTGGAACTTGGCCAGCCGATGCACGCCTTCGATCTGAGCCGCATCGACGGCGGCATCGTGGTGCGCATGGCGGAAGAAGGGGAAACCCTGACGCTGCTGGACGGCAATGAAGCCAAACTGAGCGCCGACACCTTAGTGATCGCCGATCATCAAAAAGCATTGGCGATGGGCGGTATCTTCGGCGGCGAGCATTCCGGCGTCAACGGGGAAACTCAGGACGTGCTGCTGGAGTGCGCCTTCTTCAGCCCGCTGTCTATCACCGGCCGCGCACGCCGTCACGGCCTGCACACCGATGCTTCTCATCGCTATGAGCGCGGCGTCGATCCGTCGCTGCAGTACAAAGCGATGGAGCGCGCCACGCGTCTGCTGCTCGATATCTGCGGCGGTCAGGCCGGCCCGATTATTGACGTGACCCATGAAAACGAACTGCCGAAGCGCGCTACCATCACGCTGCGCCGCGAGAAGCTGGATCGCCTGATCGGCCACGTGGTGCCGAGTGAGCAGGTTAGCGACATTCTGCGCCGCCTGGGCTGCCAGGTGACCGAGCAGGGCGACAACTGGCAAGCGGTCGCGCCGAGCTGGCGTTTCGATATGGAGATCGAAGAGGACCTGGTGGAAGAGGTGGCGCGCGTTTACGGCTACGACAACATCCCGGATGTGCCGGTTCGTGCCGATCTGGTGATGACCCAGCATCGCGAAGCCGATCTGACGCTCAAGCGCGTGAAGACCATGCTGGTCGATCACGGTTATCAGGAAGCGATCACCTACAGCTTCGTCGATCCGAAAATGCAGGCGCTGCTGCACCCGAATGAAGAAGCGCTGATCCTGCCGAGCCCGATTTCGGTCGAAATGTCGGCGATGCGTTTGTCGCTGTGGACCGGTTTGCTGTCTGCGGTGGTGTATAACCAGAACCGTCAGCAGACGCGTCTGCGCCTGTTCGAAAGCGGCTTGCGCTTTGTGCCTGATAGTGCGGCAGATCTGGGTATTCGTCAGGACGTCATGCTGGCAGGCGTGATCGCCGGCCATACGCACGATGAGCATTGGGATCTGGCGCGCAAGCCCGTCGACTTCTATGATTTAAAAGGGGATCTGGAGTCTGTCCTCGAGCTGACCGGTAAATTATCCGAAATTCAGTTCCGGGCGGAAGCCAATCCGGCCCTGCATCCAGGGCAAAGTGCGGCGATTTATTTGCACGGCGAACGCGTAGGTTTCATCGGTGTGGTTCACCCGGAACTTGAACGTAAACTGGATCTTAACGGCCGCACCGTGGTGTTTGAACTGGAGTGGAACAAGCTTGCGAGCCGCGCCGTGCCTCAGGCGCGGGAGATTTCGCGCTTCCCGGCAAACCGCCGTGATATCGCCGTTGTGGTGGCTGAAAACGTCCCCGCAGAAGATATTTTGGCCGAGTGTAAGAAAGTTGGCGCAAATCAGGTAGTTGGCGTAAACTTGTTTGACGTGTACCGTGGCAAGGGCGTGGCAGAAGGTGACAAGAGCCTGGCTATCAGTCTGGTATTGCAGGATACCGCTCGTACACTGGAAGAAGAGGAGATAGCCGCTACCGTTGCAAAATGCGTAGAGGCTCTAAAACAGCGATTCCAAGCATCCTTGAGGGATTGAACCTATGGCGCTTACTAAAGCTGAAATGTCAGAACACCTGTTTGAGAAGCTTGGGCTTAGCAAACGGGACGCCAAAGACCTGGTGGAACTGTTCTTTGAAGAGGTCCGTCGGGCCCTTGAGAATGGCGAACAGGTAAAACTGTCGGGTTTTGGCAACTTTGATCTGCGTGACAAGAACCAACGTCCGGGGCGTAACCCGAAGACCGGCGAAGACATTCCGATTACGGCGCGCCGCGTGGTGACCTTCCGTCCGGGGCAGAAGCTGAAAAGTCGGGTAGAAAACGCCAGCCCGAAAGGGTGAGTGACGTGACATCAAAAAAGGCCGCTTGCGCGGCCTTTTTCTTTTTTTTTGGAAAATTCAGTTTATTCCTAGTGGGCAATATGAGAATTAAAATTACTCATTAAAGCACTGCGGCGTAAATTTATTTAATCTCATTTGCGGAATGTTCTTATATCTTATCTTATTTGGTGGGTGGCCTTATTTGTCATTTCAATAACGGCCATAATAATGGCCTGGGCCGTCGCCGCGGTGGCCGCCGCCCCAGTGCGGGCCCCAGCAGCAGGCGCTGAGGCTTGAGGCCAGGGCCACAACGGCCAGCAACATACCTATACGTTTAATCATCTTATTACCCTCCAGTGGGAATCCATTTAATTATAATTGTCATGCGGCTTGAGAGACGTCAGTTATTCGTTAAACCTTGTCAGTGGTTATGATAATTAAAGGCGGCGGCAAACAGTGTAGGGATTGTGTAAGGCCGTCGAAAACGATCTGAAAATAGGCATCGACGAGATAGTCGTTAAATAAGCACGCTGATATAACCACTGCAGCAAGAAAAATAGAGTGAGAAGGTCAAATGAAAAAGATCCTGTTGCTGGTGTGTTTTCCGCTGTTGCTGCCGCTGGCGGCGCAGGCTGATGTGTCCGTCGATATCAACGTGCCGGGCGTTTCTCTGCATCTGGGGGATCAGGACCGTCGCGGCTACTACTGGGATGGCTACGATTGGCGTCCACCGCAGTGGTGGCATGCGCACCAGGGCCGCAGTCTGGGTGAGCGCAATGCGCGCGGTTTGTACTGGGACGGCGGACGCTGGCAACCTTCGCCGCCGCGAGGCTATGAGCATCGCGAGCCGGAACGCAGCGGCAATCCGTTCCACGGCGATCGCGATAATCGCGACCGCCGTCATGACGATCGTGGTGGCTCTGATCGCCGTGATGACGGCCGCGGCCAGCCTTATCCACCGGGCAACACTGGCCCGCATCGTTAATTCCCGAGTTTATCGGCGGCTGGTTTTGCCATCACCGTTGTGATGACGGGTAAGGCCAGCCGCTGCTTTCCTGCGCCATCATCCACGCAAGGCTTCCCCTTGCGGCGTTAACCCCCTAATATTCGACTCAAACGTCAATTATCCGGCCACGACAGCGGCCGGCAGGGAATCGCCGCGCCATGCCAACCAGCCGTACCTTCACCTTACTGTTGCAACATCAACGCTATCGCGATAAACGCCAGCTCAGTCTGTTGGCGCTGGGCGTGGTTGTGGCGTTGCTGTTCAGCCTTTGCGCCGGCGATCAATGGATATGGCCGTCAGAGTGGTTCAGCGATCGGGCGCAACTGTTCGTTTGGCAACTGCGTTTGCCGCGCGCGCTGGCAGTAATGCTGGTCGGCGCCGCCCTGGCGGTGGCGGGCGCGGTGATGCAGGCGCTGTTTGAAAACCCGCTGGCGGAGCCCGGGCTGCTGGGCGTCGCTAACGGCGCCGGCGTTGCGCTGGTGCTGACGGTGCTGTTGGGGCACGGTTTGTTGCCGGTGGCGCTGATGAGCGCCGCCGCGATAGCCGGTGCGCTGGCGATGACCTTCTTGTTGCTGGGCTTTGCTCGCCGGCGACGCCTGACCAATGCGCGACTGTTGCTGGTCGGCGTGGCGCTGGGCATCGTGTGCAGCGCGCTGATGACCTGGGCGGTCTATTTCAGCACCAGTCTCGATTTGCGGCAGCTGATGTACTGGATGATGGGCGGTTTCGGCGGAGTTGACTGGCGCCAAAAATGGCTGGTGCTGGCGCTGCTGCCGGTGCTGCTGTGGCTGTGTGGCCAGGGGCGGGCGCTCAACCTGATGGCGCTGGGCGAAGTGCAGGCGCGCCAGCTTGGGTTGTCACTGCATCTGTGGCGCAATCTGCTGGTGCTGGCGGTCGGCTGGCTGGTCGGTGTCAGCGTGGCGCTCGCCGGGGTGATCGGCTTCGTCGGGCTGGTGATCCCGCATATTTTGCGGCTCACCGGCCTGACCGACCAGCGCTATCTGCTGCCGGCCTGCGCGCTGGCGGGGGCCGCGGTGTTGCTGGTGGCCGATGTGATCGCCCGCGTTGCGCTACTGGCGGCCGAACTGCCGATCGGCGTGGTGACCGCCACGCTGGGGGCGCCGCTATTTATCTGGTTACTGACCCGGACAAAAGGCGTAAGGTAGTTTTCTTCATTCACCTGCGATTAAAAAACCAAAGGATGACAACCGATGAGCAAGCCAATCGACAACCTGCCGTTACAAACCATTGAAAATCAGCCGACCACGCTGGGCGCCTATCAGGGCAAGGTGCTGCTGGTGGTCAACGTGGCTTCGGAGTGCGGCCTGACCAAGCAGTACGAAGGGCTGGAAGCGCTGTACGAAACCTATCGCGAGCGTGGGCTGGAAGTTCTGGGGTTCCCGTCCAATGAGTTTCTGGGCCAGGAGCCGGGCAGCAACGAAGAGATCCTGGCGTTTTGCCGCGGCACCTTCGGCGTGCAATTCCCGATGTTCGCCAAGATTGAGGTGAACGGCGAGCGCCGTCATCCGCTGTATCAGGCGTTGATTGCCGCACAACCGGAAGCTGTCGCACCGGAAGGCAGCGAGTTCCTGGCGCGGATGACCAGCAAAGGGCGCGCACCGAAGCACCCCGGCGATATTCTGTGGAACTTCGAGAAATTCCTTGTCGCGCGCGACGGTACGGTGATCCAGCGCTTCTCGCCTGACACCACGCCAGAGGATCCGGCGCTGGTGGCGGCGGTGAAACAAGCGCTGGCAGGTTAATACGGATGCTGCAACTCGTTGAGGTTGGGGTGGCGGGGCGCCTGGCGCCTTTTTCGGCACAGATTGACGGCGGGTTGCAGGTTCACCTGATCGGCCCAAATGGCGCAGGGAAGAGTACCTTGCTGGCGCGGGCGGCGGGCATGCTGCCGGGGTTGGGCGAGGTTCGCCTGGACGGGCGCGCGTTGGCCGATTATCCGGGGAGCGAGCTGTCGCGCCGCCGCGGTTATCTCAGTCAGCAACAGCCGCCGGTGTCGCTGATGCCGGTGTTTCAGTATTTGGCGTTGCACCGGCCTGCCGGCGCGGCGCAAACCGAGGTGGAGCATGCCATTCTCTATCTGTGCCAGCGGTTGAAACTGGTGGATAAGCTGTCACGCATGTTGACGCAGCTATCCGGCGGAGAATGGCAACGGGTGCGGCTGGCGGCGGTATTGCTGCAGGTGTGGCCCAGCGTCAATCCGCACAGCCGATTGTTGTTGCTGGATGAGCCGACCAACAGCCTGGATGTGGCGCAAAAGGTCGCGCTGGATCGCCTCCTGCGCGAATTCTGCCAAAGTGGACGCAGTGCGCTGGTGTGCGCGCACGATCTGAATCATACCCTGCAGCAGGCCGATCGGGTTTGGTTGCTGCACGCTGGGCAACTGGTCGCGCAGGGCATCACCCGTGAGGTGATGGCGCCCGCGCTGCTGTCGCAGATCTATGAAGTGGATTTCCACCTGCAATGGGTGGGGAACCAGCGTTGGATCATGACCCGCACGGCTTAAATTGCGGCGGCGTTGAGCAACGTAAACGAAAACTAAACGTAGTGAATATAAATAGCCGGGTAATCATCGGCTATTATTGTGCTGTCTCTCATTTTCTTGTGGATTTTCTTGAAAAACGTCAATGACGTGCTACGCTTGATTCGGCAAAAATAAAATAAGTAAATAATTATTAATAAATATAAGAAATTGATTTTCATAATAAATTTAAATTAATGATGACGGCGCCTACCTATCAGTTCTCCTACTGATGACAAGTTTCGTCTTAAGGTTTAGTTAAGCTTGCAGCCTTACATTGTCAGTTAATCCACGGAAACGATTCTTCTCTGGCGTTTAATATTCGTTAAACGAAGGGGATTTACAGTGTCATCAAAAGCAGCTCGATACGTTTGGGGTTAACTATGGATCAATTTTTGCCTTTCTCTCGTCCGGCCATCGGCGATGAAGAAATCGCTGCGGTAGAGAAAGTGTTGCGTTCCGGTTGGATCACTACCGGGCCGCAAAACCAGCAACTGGAAAGTGACTTCTGTTCCACCTTCGGCTGCAAGCATGCCATCGCCGTCAGTTCCGCCACCGCGGGCATGCACATCACGTTGATGGCGCTCGGCATCGGCCCCGGCGACGAAGTCATCACCCCTTCGCAAACTTGGGTCTCCACCCTCAACATGATCGAGCTGCTGGGCGCCACGCCGGTGATGATCGACGTTGACCGTGATACGCTGATGGTCAGCGCCGCCGATGTCGAGGCTGCCATCACTCCGAATACCAAAGCGATTGTTCCGGTGCATTACGCCGGTGCTCCCCTGCAAATTGATGCGCTGCGCGCCGTGGCCGAACGCCATGGCCTGCCGCTGATCGAAGACGCCGCCCACGCGGTCGGCACGCGCTACAACGGAGAATGGGTCGGCGCACGCGGCACGGCAATTTTCTCTTTCCATGCGATTAAAAACGTGACCTGCGCCGAAGGCGGCCTGATCGCCACCGACGACGATGCGCTGGCGGATCGCCTGCGTTGCCTGAAGTTCCATGGCCTGGCCGTCGATGCCTTCGATCGCCAGCAGCTTGGCCGCAAACCGCAGGCCGAAGTGGTGGAGCCGGGTTACAAGTACAACCTGTCCGACATTCACGCGGCGATCGCCGTGGTGCAACTGTCGCGCTTCGCTGAGCTGAACGCGCGCCGTAAGGCGCTGGCACAGCGCTACCTGAACGCGTTGGAAGGCTCGCCGTTCCAACCGTTGGGCGTGCCGGATTACCCGCACGATCACGCCTGGCATCTGTTTATGGTCCGTGTCGACCCTGAGCGTTGCGGCATCGATCGCGACCAGCTGATGGAGCGCCTGAAGGAGGTTGGCGTCGGCACCGGGCTGCATTTCCGCGCCGCGCACACCCAGAAATTCTATCGTGAGCGTTATCCGCAGCTTTCTTTGCCGAATACCGAATGGAACTCGGCGCGGCTGTGCACCTTACCGTTATTCCCTGACATGACCGACGCCGACGTGGATCGCGTGGTCAATGCCTTGTCTTCTGTTGTGGAGTCTTTACGTGTCTCGCGTTGAACCGATTAAAAAAGTGTCGGTAGTTATCCCGGTATACAACGAGCAGGAAAGCCTGCCGGCGTTGCTGGAGCGGACTACTGCCGCCTGTAAACAGTTATCTCAACCTTATGAAATCATCCTCGTCGACGATGGCAGCAGCGACAACTCCGCCGACATGCTGACTGCGGCGGCGGAAAAGCCGGGTAGCCACGTGATCGCCGTCTTGCTGAACCGCAACTATGGCCAGCATTCGGCCATTATGGCCGGTTTCAATCAGGTGACCGGCGATCTGGTGATTACGCTGGACGCCGATCTGCAGAACCCGCCGGAGGAGATCCCTCGGTTGGTCAGCGTCGCGGAAGAGGGCTATGACGTGGTGGGCACCGTGCGTGCCAACCGTCAAGACTCCTGGTTCCGCAAAAGCGCTTCGCGCGTGATCAACATGATGATTCAACGCGCCACCGGCAAGTCGATGGGAGACTACGGCTGCATGCTGCGCGCCTACCGTCGTCATATCGTTGAGGCGATGCTGCACTGCCATGAGCGCAGCACCTTTATCCCGATTCTGGCGAACACCTTCGCCCGTCGCACGACCGAGATCGACGTGCGTCACGCCGAACGCGAGTTTGGCGACTCCAAGTACAGCCTGATGAAGCTGATCAACCTGATGTACGACTTGATCACCTGCCTGACCACCACGCCGCTGCGTTTGCTCAGCGTGGTCGGTAGCATCGTGGCGCTGTCCGGGTTTGTGCTGGCGCTGGTGCTGATTGCGCTGCGTCTGCTGCTCGGCCCTGAATGGGCCGCCGGCGGCGTGTTCACCCTTTTTGCCGTCCTGTTCACCTTTATCGGCGCCCAGTTTGTCGGCATGGGGCTGCTGGGTGAATACATCGGCCGCATCTATACCGACGTGCGCGCGCGTCCTCGCTATTTTGTTCAGAAAGTGGTCGGTGCACAGCAGGACCACAATACTCAGGAAGAAGAATGATGAAAGCTATTGTATTTGCTTACCATGATATTGGCTGCGCAGGTCTGAAAGCGCTGACTGAGGCGGGTTATGACGTGCAGGCCGTATTCACGCACACCGACGACCCTGGTGAGAACAATTTCTTCTCCTCCGTGGCCCGTTTGGGCGCCGAATTGGATCTGCCGGTCTATGCGCCGGAAGACGTAAACCACCCGCTGTGGGTTGACCGCATCCGTGCACTGCAGCCGGACGTGATCTTCTCGTTCTACTACCGTCACATGCTGAGCGACGAGATCTTGTCGCTGGCGCCGCAGGGCGGTTTCAACCTGCACGGTTCGCTGCTACCGCACTACCGTGGCCGCGCGCCGGTGAACTGGGCGCTGGTGAACGGCGAAACCGAAACCGGCGCCACGCTGCACAAGATGGTGAAACGCCCGGACGCCGGCGACATTGTCGGTCAGCAGAAAGTGACCATCGCAGACAACGACACCGCACTGACGCTGCATAAAAAAGTGCTGGAAGCCGCGCAGGTCGTGTTGAAAGAGCAGTTGCCGAAGCTGAAGAACGGCACCGCCACCTTCACCAGGCAGGATGAGTCTCAGGCCAGCTACTTCGGTCGCCGCACCCCGGCGGACGGCGAGATCCTGTGGCACAAATCCGCCAAAGAGATCAACAACCTGGTGCGCGCCGTCACCGAGCCGTACCCGGGTGCCTTCAGCTACCTCGGTCAGCGCAAGCTGATCGTCTGGCGCTCTCGCGTGCTGGATACCCAACACGACAAGCAGCCGGGCACCGTACTGAGCACCTCGCCGCTGATCATCGCCTGTGGCGAAGGCGCGCTGGAGATCGTTGCCGGTCAGAACGACAGCGGCCTGTACGTGCAGGGCAGCCGACTGGCGCAGGAAATGGGCATCGTCACCGACGTGCGTCTGGCCGCCAAGCCGAATGCCGTGATGAAGCGCCGCACCCGCGTGCTGATCCTCGGGGTCAACGGCTTCATCGGCAACCACCTGACCGAGCGCCTGCTGCGCGACGATCGCTACGACATCTACGGCCTGGATATCGGTTCTGACGCCATCAGCCGCTTCCTCGATAACCCGCGTTTCCACTTCGTGGAAGGTGACATCAGCATCCACTCCGAGTGGATCGAGTATCACATCAAGAAATGCGACGTGGTGCTGCCGCTGGTGGCGATCGCGACGCCGATCGAATACACCCGTAACCCGCTGCGCGTGTTCGAGCTGGACTTCGAAGAGAACCTGAAGATCGTTCGCGACTGCGTGAAATACAACAAGCGCATCATCTTCCCGTCTACTTCCGAAGTGTACGGCATGTGCGACGACAAAGAGTTCGACGAAGACCATTCGCGCCTGATCGTCGGGCCAATCAACAAACAGCGCTGGATCTACTCGGTCTCCAAACAGCTGCTGGATCGGGTGATCTGGGCTTACGGCGCCAAAGAAGGCCTGAAGTTCACGCTGTTCCGTCCGTTCAACTGGATGGGGCCGCGCCTGGATAACCTGGACGCTGCGCGTATCGGCTCTTCCCGTGCCATCACCCAGCTGATCCTCAACCTGGTGGAGGGTTCACCGATCAAACTGATGGACGGCGGCGCGCAGAAACGTTGCTTCACCGACATCAACGACGGCATCGAAGCGCTGTTCCGCATCATCGAGAACCGCGACGGCCTGTGCGACGGCCAGATCGTCAACATCGGCAACCCGACCAACGAAGCGAGCATTCGTGAGCTGGCGGAAATGCTGCTGGAAAGCTTCAACAACCACCCGTTGCGCGACCGCTTCCCGCCGTTTGCCGGCTTCAAGGACGTGGAGAGCAGCAGCTACTACGGTAAAGGTTACCAGGACGTTGAGCACCGCACGCCGAGCATCAAGAACGCTCACCGCCTGCTGGGCTGGCAGCCGACCATCGAGATGAAGCAAACCGTCGCCGATACGCTGGACTACTTCCTGCGCACTACCGTTCAGGAAGGGAACGGTGCATGAAGAAAGTCGGTCTGCGGGTTGATGTAGATACCTTCAGCGGCACCCGTGAAGGGGTGCCGCAGTTGCTGGACCTGTTCGACAAGTACGGCATTCAGGCCAGCTTCTTCTTCAGCGTGGGACCGGACAACATGGGGCGCCATCTTTGGCGCCTTTTGCGTCCGAAATTTCTGTGGAAAATGCTGCGTTCGAACGCCGCTTCGCTGTACGGCCTGGATATTCTGCTGGCCGGCACCGCCTGGCCGGGGCGCAACATTTCACGCGCGTTGGGGCCGCTGATGAAGCGCACCGCCGAAGCCGGCCATGAAGTCGGGCTGCACGCCTGGGATCACCAGGGGTGGCAGGCCAAGGTCGGCAAGTGGAGCGACGCCCAGCTGACCGAACAGGTGCAGCGGGGCGTCGACGCCCTGAGTGCCAGCACCGGCCAGCCGGTGAAATGCTCCGCCGTGGCGGGCTGGCGTGCCGATACGCGCGTGCTGGAGGTCAAGCAACGCTTCGGCTTCCATTACAACAGCGATTGCCGCGGCACCCATCCGTTCCGTCCGGTGCTGAGCGACGGGCGTCACGGCACGGTACAGATCCCGGTGACGTTGCCGACCTTCGACGAAGTGATCGGTAGCGAAGTCAGCATGGCCGACTTCAACGACTACATTCTGCGCGCCATCGAGAACGATCGCGGTGTGCCGGTGTACACCATTCACACCGAAGTGGAAGGCATGTCGCAGGCGGCGATGTTCGAACAGTTATTGCAACGCGCACAGCGGCAGGGCATCGAATTCTGTCCGCTGAGCGCGCTGTTACCGCAAGATTTGGCGTCACTGCCGTTGGGCCGCATCAAGCGCGCTCCTTTCCCCGGCCGCGAAGGTTGGCTGGGCTGTCAAACCGATGTGAAGGACGTTACATGAAGGCGCTAAAAGGATCCTGGGCCATTCTGCTGGCCGTTTTTTTTGCTCTGGTTTACCTGATCCCGCTTAACGGCCGCCTGCTGTGGCAGCCGGATGAGACGCGTTATGCCGAGATCAGCCGTGAAATGCTGCAGCGCGGCGATTGGGTTGTGCCGCACCTGCTGGGGCTGCGCTACTTCGAAAAGCCGGTGGCGGGTTACTGGTTCAATAACATCAGCCAGTGGCTGTTCGGCGAAAACAACTTTGCGGTGCGCTTCGGCTCGGTGTTCAGCACCGGTATGACCGCTCTGCTGGTGTTTGCGCTGGCGATGCTGATGTGGCGCAATGCGCGCCGCGCCAGCCTGGCAGCACTGATATTCCTGTCGATGGTACTGGTGTTCAGCATCGGCACCTACAGCGTGCTGGATCCGATGATCTCGCTGTGGCTGGCGGCGGCGATGGTCAGCTATTACCTGACGCTGAAAGCCACCTCGGTCAAAGGCAAGCTGGGCGCCTACGCGCTGCTGGGCCTGGCCTGCGGCATGGGCTTTATGACCAAGGGCTTCCTGGCGCTGGCGGTGCCGGTGATCGCGGTGATCCCGATCGTCATTCAGCAACGTCGCATCAAGGATCTGCTGTGCTATGGCCCGTTGGCGATCGTGACCGCTACGCTGCTCAGCCTGCCGTGGGCGCTGGCGATCGCGCAACGTGAACCCGACTTCTGGAATTATTTCTTCTGGGTCGAGCATATTCAGCGTTTCGCCGAAGATAATGCCCAGCACAAGGCGCCGTTCTGGTATTACCTGCCGGTCCTGCTGGCGGCGGTGCTGCCTTGGCTGGCGCTGCTACCCGGTGCGCTGCTCAAGGGCTGGCGCGAGCGCGTGCAGCGCCCGGAGCTGTTTTTCCTGCTGAGCTGGGCGCTGATGCCGCTGATCTTCTTCAGCATCGCTAAAGGCAAGCTGCCGACCTACATTCTGCCGTGTATGGCGCCGTTGGCGCTGCTGATGACCGCCTATGCGGAAGATTACGCGGCCACGCTGCGCGCTCGGCTGTTCAAGGCCAACGCCTGGCTGAACGGTCTGTTCGGTCTGATCGGCATCGTGGCGCTGGTGGTGTTGAGCTCCGGTCTGCTGCCCAAAGCGCATCTGTTTACTCCGCAGGAGTGGCCGAAGGTGGTGCTCGGCCTGATCGCCTTCGGCGGCTGGCTGCTGTTCGCACTGGTTTCCGTGCGCGATAACGGCCGCCAATGGCGCTGGGCGGCGGCTTGTCCGGTGCTGCTGTGCCTGGTGATCGGTTACGCCATCCCGCAACAGGTGACCGATTCCAAACTGCCGCAAAACTTCGCCCGCGCCACGATGGCCGAACTGAGCGACAGCCGCTATGTGTTGAGCGACAGCGTCGGGCTCGCGGCCGGCCTGGCCTGGGAGCTGAAGCGCAGCGACGTGCTGATGTACAGCCAGAAAGGCGAGGTGGCCTATGGTCTGGAGTATCCGGACGCCAAGGGCCACCTGATCAGCGACGCTGACTTCCCGCAGTGGCTGGCGCAGGCGCGCAAGCAGGGGAACGTGTCGCTGGTGCTGCAGCTGTCCCGTGGCGAAGCGTTGCCGCAGGAACTGCCTGCCGCAGACAAGGTGGATCGCATGAACCGCCTGGTGCTGATGTGGTATAAACAGCAACCATGATCGGTTTTCTGTTGGTGATAGTGGTCAGCCTGCTCACCTGTGGTGGGCAGCTATGCCAGAAACAGGCGGCGCACTGTTGGGAACGGGCGGACGAGGCGCGGCTGAAACAGACGCTGCGCTGGCTGGCGCTGGCGGTGCTGCTGCTGGGGCTGGGCATGGCGGTGTGGCTTAATGTGCTGCAACGCCTGCCGCTCAGCCTGGCTTACCCGATGCTCAGCCTGAACTTCGTGATGGTGACGCTGGCGGCGCGCTGGCTGTTTCATGAGCCGACGACCGCTCGCCACTGGTGCGGCGTGGCGTCGATTATGCTGGGGATCCTGCTGATGAGCGTGCATTCATGAAGGGCTATGCCTGGGGCGCCGCCAGCGTTCTGTTGGTGACGCTGGCGCAGTTGCTGATGAAGTGGGGCATGGTGCAGATCCCGCTGATGTCGTTCGCCGATGTCTCGTTGGCATTGATCGGCAATTACTGGCTACCGCTGCTGGCGGTGGGCGGCGGCATCTTCGGCTATGCGCTGTCGATGCTGTGTTGGTTCTTTGCGCTGCGCCACCTGCCGTTAAACCGCGCTTATCCTCTGCTGAGCGTCAGCTACGCGCTGGTCTATCTGGCGGCGGTGATCCTGCCGTGGTTTAACGAGTCCGCTACGCTGCTGAAAACGTTGGGGACGCTGTTTATTCTGTTCGGCGTGTGGCTGATTAACAGCAAATCCGAGACAAAATCGCCGGAATAGGGTCAAAACCGGCGATCCTGCTATTATCTCCCTCATGGCGCTTGCCTTTTTCCCCGTGCGGGAGATAAATTAACGCCAAATAGCGCTCTCCTTACGTGGTGCCGGCTTTGCCTCGCAGGCGGTGTGGTGGTGTACCGGATGGCATAATGCGGCAACGTGTTCAATGAAGGGATATTATGCGGATGCGTGTGTGGTTTTTATTAGCCAGTTTGATCCTCGCCGGTTGCAGCAGCCATGCGCCGCCGCCCAGCGGCCGCCTGGCGGATTCTATCGTGGTGGTGGCCCAACTCAATGAACAACTGCGCCAGTGGTACGGCACGCCATACCGTTACGGCGGCCTGGATCGCGGCGGCGTGGATTGCTCCGGCTTTGTTTACCGCACGTTCCGCGATCGCTTCGACATGCAACTGCCGCGTTCGACCGAAGAACAAACCTCACTGGGCACCAAGGTCTCACGCGATGAGCTGATGCCGGGCGATCTGGTGTTTTTCAAAACCGGCGGCGGTGAGAACGGCCTGCACGTCGGCATTTACGACACCAACGATCAATTTATCCACGCGTCGACCAGCCGCGGGGTGATCCGCTCCTCGCTCGATAACGTCTATTGGAAGCGGGTGTACTGGCAGGCGCGACGCATTTAGCCTTAACCCGTTGATTTGGTGTATCATGGCGGCATCTCGTGTTTTGAACGGTGCCTGCCATGAACAGCCTGCGTTTACTGATCTCCGACTCCTATGATCCCTGGTTCAACCTGGCGGTGGAAGAGTGCATCTTCCGCGAAATGACCACGCAAAAAATTCTCTTCCTGTGGCGCAATGCCGAAACGGTGGTGATTGGCCAGTCGCAGAACCCCTGGAAAGAGTGCAATACCCGGCGCATGGAGCAGGACGGCATTCGGCTGGCGCGGCGCAGCAGCGGCGGCGGGGCGGTATTTCACGATCTGGGCAATACCTGCTTCACCTTTATGGCCGGCAAACCGGGTTACGACAAAAGCGTCTCGACCGACATCATTCTGCAGGCGCTGCGCCAGCTGGGCGTGACGGCCGGCGCGTCGGGGCGCAACGATCTGGTGATGGAAACCGCCGACGGGCCGCGCAAAATATCCGGCTCGGCCTATCGAGAAACGCAGGATCGCGGTTTCCATCACGGCACGCTGCTGTTGAACGCCGATCTGGAACGGTTGGCGGACTACCTCAATCCGGATCCCAAAAAGCTGCAGGCCAAGGGGATTACCTCGGTGCGTTCGCGCGTCGCCAATCTGGCGGAGTTTTTGCCGGGCATCAGCCATGAACAGGTATGCGACGCCATCGTGCAGGCCTTCTTCGCCCACTATGGCGAGACGGCCGAGCCGGAGATCATTTCGCCGGACGTGTTCCCCGATTTGCCCGATTTTGCCGCGCAGTTTGCCAAACAGAGCAGTTGGGAATGGAATTTTGGCAAGGCGCCGGCGTTCAGCCACTTGCTTAACGAGCGTTTCGTCTGGGGCGGCGTAGGCCTGTTCTTCGATGTGGAGAAGGGAGCGATTGTTCGCGCGCAGGTGTTCACCGACAGCCTTAATCCCGCTCCACTGCAGCGGTTGGCGGACATGCTGGTGGGCTGCGCCTACCGCAGTGAGCCCGTCGCCGCCTGCTGTGACCGACTGATGGAAGAGTATCCTCAGCAGGTGGCCGAATTAGCCGAGTTGCGGCAATGGCTGAGCGAAACGATCCGTTAGCGGAGGCCAGATGATGAAGGGATGAGCGTGCTCATCCCTTTTTTTATCGCTGAAATCGGCGTTTAGCAGGGGCGTAGTGCAAATTTTCTGAAAATCAAGATGGGCACTTTTCTACGTTTTCAATGCCGAGAATAACGGGCGGAATTGATGCGTTATTAAATTTAATCAGTCGTCGTTAACGGCGGGAAAAATCGGCGTTAAGAAGGAAAGATTATTTTACTTTATTTAAGATTTTTCTTAAATAAAACAAAGGAGATAAGTCAAATTTAGCGGCCAATCCATTCCACTTAAGCCAAATACCTTTTCACATAACGCGTTTGGCGGCCGCGATGGCATAAGTCAGGCTGCTTTTCTTTGCGCCTTTCACGATTGTCGTATAGCTTTAATCTATCAATTAAATGATATTTCATGGGTATTTACATTGATATTTCCGATTAATCCCAGAAGGATTGATCGATAAAATATATTGATATACGATGATACGCTAGCCATTCATCCTGTGGCATTAAAATGAACATCCAACTCGAAGCTGACTTTATTAGTAGCTATGTTTTTCAACCTGTTTACTCAATGGAGGGCGGGCTGCTGGCGGTGGAAATGTTGAGCCGTTTCAACAGTCTCGATGGTGATTTGGCCATGCCGGCCGAAATTGGGATTAATTTATTGACGCCTGAACAAAGGATTGAGTTATTTAATGAGCAATTGAAACTTGCGGAGCAGCATGCGGCTTGGTTTACCGGTAACAACGTGCAGTTGACCATCAATATCGAAGAAACCATCGTTGAGCTTATTCTTTCCGATTCGGCGTTGTGCCAACGGATCGGGCAATATCCTTTTATTGCATTTGAAATGAGTGAGAGTTTTCCGAATCTTTCGGCCGGGAAGAACAACCCGAGCGTGCGGCGATTAAGCGAAATGTTTACGCTGTGGCTCGATGATTTCGGTTCCGGTAAGGCTACTTTGACCGCGCTGTACGATGGTTTGTTTGACTACGTAAAGATAGACAAGCATTTTTACTGGCAGCTGTTTACCCATCAGGGGTATGACGTGGTCATAGACTCGTTGTTAAAGAATATCAACCTGTTATGTAAAGGCGTGATCGTCGGAGGAATAGAGAAAAAGGAGTACTTTAATAAACTCAGATACGCCGGTGTTTTAGGCCTGCAAGGTTTTTTATGGCCCAGCGTTGGTGTGGATAATCTGCAAGCTTTGCTGACGATGCCCAGCGAGTTCAATAATTAAGAAGTGATATAAAAAACTACACACAATGAGGTAAATAATGCGCGGGGTGAGGTTACCGTGATTCCGTCGCCGTTATTCGCCATCGTTTTATGCTGATAACTGCGTTTGTCAGCCGACGTTAAACCGCGTTTCCACCGCCAGGCGGAAACGCCAAATTCCCTGCATCCGTCCTGACGACAGGCGGATGCGTTCTCCCTGCATTCCTTCGGTGTTAATCCGCCCGTACACGCTCTACACTACGCTGAAACGGAGGGCCTATGCCGCAATTCGATAACGCTTACTACCAACAATTACCCGGTTTCTACACCGCCTTGAACCCGACGCCGCTCAAGGATGCGCGCCTGCTGTATCACAGCGAGCCGCTGGCACGCGAGCTGGGGCTGGACGAAAGCTGGTTTACTCAGGATAAGACCCCGATTTGGGCGGGAGAAACGCTGCTACCGGGCATGCAGCCGCTGGCACAGGTGTACAGTGGCCACCAGTTTGGCGTCTGGGCCGGGCAACTGGGCGATGGCCGCGGCATTTTGCTGGGCGAGCAGGTCATGCCGGATGGCAGCCACCGCGATTGGCACCTGAAGGGCGCCGGGCTGACGCCGTATTCGCGCATGGGGGATGGCCGCGCGGTGCTGCGTTCGGTGATCCGCGAGTTTCTGGCCTCCGAGGCGCTGCACCATCTGGGTATCCCCACCACCCGAGCGTTGACCATCGTCACTAGCCAACAACCGGTATATCGCGAGCAGCCGGAGCGCGGCGCCATGCTGATGCGGGTGGCGGAAAGCCATGTGCGCTTCGGCCACTTCGAACACTTTTATTACCGTAAACAGCCGGAGCAGGTGCGGCAGCTGGCGGATTTCGTCATCGCCCGTCACTGGCCGCAGCTGCAGGATCAGACCGAGCGCTACCTGTTGTGGTTTACCGACGTGGTCGAACGCACGGCGCGCCTGATCGCCCATTGGCAAACCGTCGGTTTCGCCCACGGCGTGATGAACACCGACAACATGTCGATTCTCGGTGTGACCATCGATTACGGCCCTTATGGCTTCCTTGACGACTACCAGCCCGGCTATATCTGCAACCACTCCGACCATCAGGGGCGTTACGCCTTCGACAATCAGCCGGCGGTGGCGCTGTGGAACCTGCATCGCCTGGCACAAACCCTGTCTGGGCTGATGACCACCGAACAGTTGCAGCAGGCGCTGGCGGCGTATGAGCCGGCGCTGATGCGCGCCTACGGCGAACAGATGCGCGCCAAACTCGGCTTCTTCACGCCGACGGCGCAGGATAATGACGTGCTCACCGGTCTGTTGAGCCTGATGGCGCAGGAAGGGCGGGACTATACCCGCACGTTCCGCCTGTTGAGTGAAACCGAACAGCAACAGGCGCAGTCGCCGCTGCGTGACGAGTTTATCGACCGCGGGGCGTTCGACGCCTGGTATCAGCAGTATCGTCAGCGTTTGCAGCAGGAGCAGGTGAGCGATGCGGAGCGGCAACGGGCGATGAAGGCGGTGAACCCGCGGCTGATCCTGCGCAACTATCTGGCGCAGCAGGCGATTGAGGACGCGGAGAAAGACGACGTGGGCCGTTTGCAGCGGTTGCATCAGGCCCTGCTGCGGCCGTTCGACGAGGCGCCGGAGTATGACGATCTCGCCGCGCTGCCGCCGGACTGGGGCAAGCACCTGGAGATTTCCTGCTCCAGCTGAGATGAAGAAAGGGCGCTTAATGGCGCCCTTGACGTTATTGCCGCAGGTAGACCTGCGGCAGCGACACTTCGGGATGATGCACCACGCCGAGATCGGCCTGATACCAGCGGGTGAGGATCTCCGTTTGCAACACGTCCTGCGGCGTGCCGCTCGCCACCAGGCGCCCCTGATGCAACAGCAGGATCCGATCGGCGTACAGCGCGGCCAGATTGAGGTCGTGCAGCACGCAGCAGACGCCCAGTGGCTGTTGGCGCGTCAACGAGCGCAGCAGGCGCAGGGTATGCTGCTGGTGATACAGATCCAGCGCCGAGGTCGGTTCATCGAGGAACAGCCAGGCGGGGGACGGCTGCGGTTGCCACAGCTGCGCCAACACCCGCGCCAGCTGCACCCGCTGCTGTTCGCCGCCGGACAGTTGGCGGTAGTCGCGCTGCGCCAGCGCCAGGCAGTCGGTTTGCGCCATCACCTGTTGGATCGCCTGGTGCTCGTCGCGTTTGCCGTGCGGCGATCGCCCCATGCTGACCACTTCTTCCACGCTGAATGGAAACGCCAAATCGCTGTACTGGCGCATCACGGCCCGGACTTTGGCCAACTGCTGCGGCGCCCAGTGTTCCAGCGGGCGGTCAAGCAGCCGACATTCGCCGCAGTCCGGCGTTAAATAGCCGGTCAGCAAGCGCAGCAGCGTCGATTTACCGGCGCCGTTAGGGCCGATAATCGCCACCATTTCACCGCCGGCAAGGCTGAGCGAAACGTCGTTGATCAACCGGCGCGTACCGAGGCTGTAACGCAGCTCCCGGGCTGTCAGGCAGGCGGCGTTATCCACCGGCTCGCTCCCGCTGGCGCATCACCAGCCACAAGAAATAGGGACCGCCGATCAGGCTGGTCATCAACCCCACCGGCATTTCGGCCGGCGCCACCAGCGTGCGCGCCAGCGTATCGCTGACCAGCAACAGGCAGGCGCCGCCCAGCGCGGAGCAGGGCAGCAGCCAGCGGTGATCGCCGCCGAGACGCATGCGCACCAGATGTGGCACCACCAGACCGACGAAGCCGATCACGCCACTCATCGCTACCGCCGCGCCAATCAGCAGGGCACTCAGCAACAGCAGCTGCAGTTTGGCGCGCTGGACGTTAACCCCGAGGTAGTGGGCCTCTTCGTCCCCCAGCTGCAACAGGTTCAGCCGGCGCGCCTGCAGCAGCGTCAGCAGCGCCGCAGGCAGGATCAGCGAGGCGGAAACCGCCAGGGTCGGCCACTGCGACTGGCTGAGGCTGCCCATCATCCACAGCGAGAACTGGCGCAGCTGTTGATCGCTGCTGACGTAGGAGAGCACGCCGATGGCCGC
The DNA here is from genome assembly GCF_052692115.1 of Serratia sp. TSA_105.2. Taxonomy (NCBI): domain Bacteria; kingdom Pseudomonadati; phylum Pseudomonadota; class Gammaproteobacteria; order Enterobacterales; family Yersiniaceae; genus Serratia; species Serratia sp. TSA_105.2. The sequence continues at coordinate 883,476 of NZ_JBQZFT010000001.1, read as the reverse complement.
CATGCACAGGGCGTTGATGGCGATGCCCGCCAGCAGCAGCCGCGACAGATTGCCGTGCCCGCTGCGGCTGATGCCGTAGATCAATAGCGACACCAGCAGGCTGCCGAGGAACGCCGCCAGCATATGGCCGTACAGCGCGATCGTCACCGGCAACGCCAGCGGCATCACGATGAACAGGGCGACAAACAGCGCGCCGCCGCTGCTGATGCCCAGCAGGCTCGGGTCTGCCAGCGGGTTGCGGAACAGCCCCTGCATCACGGCGCCGGACACCGCCAGCGCGCAGCCGATCACCACCGCCAGCAGCACGCGCGGCAGGCGGATGTTCAACCAGATGTGCCAGGCGGCGTCGCTGAAAGGTTCGCGCCACAGGGTGCGAAACGACAGCGTCAGCGCGCCCAGGTTAGCGGCGACCAGCGCCAGCAGCGTCAGCAACACCAGCAGACCGATGATGGCCAACTGAGGCGAGGTGCGACAGCGCATTACTTTTGCTCCGCCGCGTGGCGCAGTTTGGCCAGCGCCGCCGGCGTTTCCAGACCGAAGCCCAGCAGCGCCATGTCATCGACGATCAGCACGCGGCGCTGCTTGCCCGCCGGCGTCAACGCCAGGCCCGGCAGCGCCCACAGCTGCTGTTCGCCGCCGAGGGTGCGCACGCCGTCGGTGGTGACCAGCAACAGATCCGGCGCGCTGGCGATGACGCCTTCCTGCGACAGCGGACGGTAGCGGTCAAAGCCCTGCATGGCGTTTTTCAGGCCGGCGGCGGCGATCACCGCGTCGGCGGCGGTGTGTTGCCCGGCAGCCATCGGCGTAATGCCGCCGTGGCTCATGACGAACAGCACCTTGATCGGCAGCGGGGAGGTATCGACCGCCGCCAACTGCTGTTGATAGCGCTCGCTCAGCTGTTTGCCTTGCTCAACGCGTTGCAGCGCGGCGGCGATCGTAGCGATTTTCTGCGGCACCGCCTGCAGGGTGGTGTCACCCGGCACGCTGACGACTTTGACGCCGCTGTCCGCCAGCTGTTTGAGCACCAGCGCCGGCTGTGCCAGCTCGGTCGTCAGCACCAGCGTCGGCTTCAGCGCCAAAATGCCTTCGGCATTCAGTTGGCGCATATAGCCGACGTCCGGCAGTTTTTTCACCGCTTCCGGATGCAGACTGGTGCTGTCGCGGGCGATCACGTCGTCGCCGGCGCCGAGCGCGAAGGCGATTTCCGTCACGTCACCGCCGATCGAGACGATGCGCTGCGCCGCCGCTGCAGTGAGCGGCAGCGCCAGCGTCATCATCAACGCCAGGCGGCGGATCAAGGAAGATTTCATGCGGCGATGTCCTTGGCGGCGAGCGCGGCAACCTGTTCGCGCCACTGGGTTTGTTCCGGCTGGCCTTCGGTACGCTGGCCATACAGCTGCGCGATCTGCGTGCCGTCGGCGGCGAACAGCTCCAGGCTGGTGACGATGCCGTCCTTGGTCGGTTTACGGGTGATCCAGCTTTCGGCGATGGCGTCTTCGATCAGGTGCAGCGTGAAGCGGCGGTTGAACACGTTGATCCAGCCTTCCTGCGGCATCAAACGTTCAATCTGGCCGGTGAAGATCTGCACGCAGCCGCGGTTGCCGACGAAGATCATGATCTCGTTTTGCTGCTGCTGCGCCGCTTCCAGCAGCTGCGACAGCGCGCTGTTGTCCACCTGATAGGCCAGATCGTCGCCGACGGCGCGGAAGGCCTGCTGGCGCGTCAGCTTGTTGCGGCTGAGCAGCTGGAAGAACTGGTGAACGTCGGTCATCGCGCGCCACTCACCGTCGATTTTGGCATGATCCTGCGCCGTTTCATCCGCAGCGCTCGCCTCGGCGGGCTGCAGCGCCAGCGCCGGGTTCTCTTCGCTCAGGTGGCGCTCTACCAGTGCCATCCAGGCCGGCAGATCGGTCTCTTCGGTGGTGTAGACCTTGTGCAGCGCATCGCCCTGTTGGTCGAAGAACTGAATGCTGTGGCGCACGCCGCGCTTGTTGGTTTCGCTCATGGCGAAGACGCTGGTCCAGTGGTTGAGGAACAGGCGCAGATCCAGCTCGCGCGGGTTGAGGATCAGCCCGGCGTGGCCGTTGAGGTGCTGGTTGCGGTAGCGGCCCATCTGCTCATGCACCGCATAGCTGTTGCGGGTGATGGACTTGGTGACGCCGACCTGCTCAAGCTCGGTCAACAGGGTGCGCGCGTCGGCCTGCAGGCGGCGGGTGTCGTGGCCGACGCGGGCGTGCGTCAGCTCCGCTTCGCTGACGCCGAGGATCGCCGCCAGATCGCGGGCGTATTTGCCGGGGTGGTCGATTTTGGCCTGTTGGTAGCGTTCGTATAGGGTGTTGCTCATGCGGGATTCTCCTGCGCTGTAATGCGAACGGCGGACAACCGGGGTGTCCGCCAGATAGTCAAATGATTACCACTGGTAGCTGACCAGCAGTTTGGCGTTGCGGCCATCCTGCGGGACGCCCTGCGGCGAGTAATATTCTTTGTCGAAGGCGTTGCCCAGCACCACGGTGGTGGTCATGCCCTGCAGACGATCGCGGCCCTTGTAGCTCAGATAGAAGTCGTTGACGCCATAGCCGGCTTGTTCGGCCGTGCCGGTCTCCACGCGCGTCGCGCGTTCGGCGAAGGTGGCGACCCAGCCGGCGGACAGACCGGTTTCGCCCAGCGGCACGTCCAGCGAGCTGGTGACAGTGTCTGGATTGATGCTGCTTAACCAGTCACCGGTCGCTTCATTTTTGCCACGGGTGCGGTTATAAGCCAAATCCCAGCCGAACCACAGTGTTTTATAGCTGAGCGTAGCGTCCCATCCCCAGATTTTGGCGCGATCGATATTGGTCGAGAATGTGGTGCAACTGATGCAATAAGGACCTCGCGGACCGCGTCCCAGTTCCATCGTGACATCGGTGGTGATGTAGTCCTTGGCTTTGGTATCGAAATAGCTGGCTTTGAACTGCAGACTATCATCGGCCAGCATCAAATCATCGAAACGCAGGCCAAACCCGTACTCTTGGGTTTCGTTGGTTTCCGGTTTCAAATTCGGGTTAGGCACCCAATAGTTGGTGATGGTGGTTGGCCCCATTGGAATTGAGAAATGCTTGGAGTCGTTGTACATCTCACCCATCGTCGGCGCGCGGAACGCCTGAGAATAGGAGCCGAACAGCATCAACCAGTCGGTAGGCGTAATGCTGACCGCACCGCGAGAGGACCATTTGTCCGCATCCACATCGGCATAACCGTCGCTTGAGCCCTTGTAATTGTCATAGCGAGTGCCGGCGAGCAGAGTGACAGGCAGATCGCGCAGCGTGATTTCATCTTGCAGCCAGCCTGAAGCGAAATTGATTTTTGCTTGCGGGAAACTTTCGGTAGCGCCGCCCGGCGTTTGTTCCTGTTTGTAGGCCTCGGTGCCGTAGGTCAGCAGGTGAGAGGCGAAAGTATCCGCAAACAGGCGCGTTCGGTTTTCGAGTTTGGCGCCTTTCGTGGTTTGTTTGCGTGCTTCATCTTCGCTGCCACTGGCGTGAGCGTTAATTTTTACGTCTGAATAATACACTTTCGCTTCTGCATCCAGCCAATCTTGGCCGGCCGGTTTCAGTTTGTAACTCAGTGCCGCGTCGCGTTGAATCGTCGAACGATCGGTCATTAAGTTTCCACTGGAGCTGGCTGGAGTTTGCGGGTTTTTCGGCTCCTGGGCGCTGTTGTTGTAGTAACGCAGGTTGCCGCTCAGCGACTGGCTATCGTCGATCTTCCAGGTGCCTTTGGCCAGCACGTTGCTGATGGTTTCGTCGTTAGGCGCATCGAAGCCGTTGCCCTGACGAAGATCGCCGACGTCGCGAGTGCCGAACGACAGCAGGCCGTCGAGGTTATCGGTCTTGCCGTAGGCGCTGGCGCCCATGCCCAGACTGTGATCGCCGGTGCCGGCGGTGCCGTAGACGCGGAACCCGGTATCGTGGCCCGGCAGCAGCAGATCGGCGGCATCGACGGTCTCATAAGACACTACGCCACCCAACGCGCCGCTGCCGTACAGCAACGCGGAGGGGCCGCGCACGATTTCAATGCGTTTCACTAACGCAGGATCCAAAAATGTGCCGTTAATATGGCCTGTATCGGTCCCCTGGCGGATGCCGTCAACCAACGTCAGCACGCCGCGTCGGTCGTAACCGCGCATCATGAGATCTTGCCCATTGCTGCGCCCGGAACCCGTGACGGTAATGCCCGGCACGCGGCGCAGCATATCGGCGGCGGTGCCTGCAGTTTGGCTTTCCGGCGAGTTGCCTTCGATGACCGTGACCATCATCGGCGCTTCAAAGCTGCTGCGCTGGTTGCCGGTGGCGACCACGGTCATGGTCTCGTCGGCGGCTTTGGCTTTTTTAGCCGGCGCCGCGTTGGAAGAGGATGTTGTGCTGGTGTTTTGGGCCAAGGCCACCGTAGGCAGAGCACAGGCAATCGCCAGACTCAAAGCGGAAAAACGCAGCCGGGTGGAAAATGTCAGAGGCATGGTGCAACTCTCCGTATGTAATAAAACATATCAATAGATTTGCTGGCTGCCTGGATCAAAAGATCGGGGTGGCTGGCGTTTGAGGGTTCTGTGGTTATTTGGTCAGGATCAATTTCCCGGCTTTGGTCTGCCGCAGCTGATAGCGCTGGCCCTGATGGGTAATGAACGCGATGCCGTCGGCGCCGAGCAGCTGTGCGCTGTCGTAGCTGGGCGGCGCGTTTGCGCTGTGCTCGGTCGGGGCCGCGGCGGCGGGGGTAGGCGTGTTGGCAGTATCCATCATCATTGTGCTTATAAAACAGACCATTAAATGGTAATTAATATCAAACTGAGAATCATTATCATGTGAAGGAAAGGTTACATCAAGGAAAATTTTCTTACCGATGGAACCTTTTTGTCGAACGGACATCCGGCGGCGGGCCGAGCGCACTCGGCCCGTAAAAAAGGGGCGTTACTTCAGCAGGGTTTCGATGCGGTCAAACAGACGTTCGGGTTTGGTGATCGGCGCAAAGCGCGTGACGCGCTGGCCGTCGGCGGTGAGCAGGAACTTGGTGAAATTCCATTTGATACGGCGGCTGCCCAGAATGCCGGGCGCCAGGCGTTTCAGCTCATTGAACAGCGGGTGCGCGCCGGGGCCGTTAACGTCTATCTTGCTGAACAGCGGGAAACTGACGCCGTAGTTGAGGCTGCAAAAGTTGGCGATCTCCAGCGGGCTGCCCGGCTCCTGAGAACCAAACTGGTTGCAGGGGAAGCCGAGCACCACCAGGCCGCGTTCGCGATAGTATTGCCACAAATTTTCCAGCCCGCGGTACTGCGGGGTAAAGCCGCACTTGCTGGCGGTGTTGACCACCAGATAAGCGCGCGCCGGGAAATCGCCCAGCGTTTTTTGCTCGCCCTGCAGCGTGACGCAGGGAATGGATAACAGAGAGTGAATCATGCCGGGGCTCCAGGTGCTTTTCGGCGGGTGCTAAAGCGTTGCAATCAGTATAGATGAGCGGGGCGGGAGGGATAAAGCCGGGGAGTGGCCCCGGCCTCTAGTGCGTCAGAAACGGCTATCGACCGCATCCGCCAGCATCGCCAGCAGCTGCTCGCTGTCGGACCAACTCAGGCAAGGATCGGTGATCGACTGGCCATAGGTCAGCGGTTGGCCGGCGACGATTTTCTGCGTGCCTTCCACCAGGAAACTTTCCGCCATCACGCCGGTGATGGCGGCGGAGCCGGCGCGGATCTGTTGGCAGACGTTGTCGGCCACTTCCAGCTGGCGGCGGTGCATCTTCTGGCAGTTGCCGTGGCTGAAGTCGATCACCAGGTGCTCCGGCAGATCGAACTCGCGCAGGCTGTCGCAAGCGGCGGCGATGTCGCTGGCGTGGTAGTTCGGCGTTTTGCCGCCGCGCATGATGATGTGGCCATACGGATTGCCGCTGGTCTGGTAGATGGTCATCTGGCCATGTTTGTCCGGAGACAGGAACATGTGCCCGGCGCGCGCCGCGCGAATGGCGTCGATGGCGATGCGGGTGTTGCCGTCGGTGCCGTTTTTGAAGCCGACCGGGCAGGAGAGCGCCGAGGCCATTTCACGGTGGATCTGGCTTTCGGTGGTGCGCGCGCCGATGGCGCCCCAGCTGATCAGATCGGCGATGTATTGGCCGACCACCATGTCCAGGAACTCGGTGGCGGTCGGCAGGCCGAGCTGGTTCACTTCCAGCAGCAGGCGGCGCGCCATTTCGATGCCGCGGTTGACCTGGAAGGTGCCGTCCAGCGCCGGATCGGAGATCAGGCCTTTCCAGCCGACGACGGTGCGCGGTTTTTCGAAGTAGGTGCGCATCACGATTTCCAGACGATCCTGGTAGCGTTCGCGCAGGGCGTTCAGCCGGCCGGCGTAATCGACGGCGGCGTCGAGATCGTGGATGGAGCAGGGGCCGATCACCACCAGCAGGCGGCGGTCTTCACCGGTGAGAATTTTTTCAATGCGTTTACGTGACGCCGTCACGTTATCGGCGATGGCCGCCGAGATCGGCAGCGTGTCCGCCAACGTTTGCGGCGTGACGAGGCTGTCGATGCGCGCGGTCCGCAGTTCATCTGTTTTGTACATGTTGTTCCCTGGAAACTGTTCTTCTCTGCGGCAGGAGTGCCGGGAAGTGATGGCGATCACAATAACGCAAAAAGCGCTGAATTCAACCGTAGAGATTGTGTTCTGTTGATCAAAGCCGCGAAAAAAAGCACAAAAAAATCAGCTGTTGCTGAAATAAACGGCAGGCGGCGGGGCACGGCGGCCCCGCGAGGAAAAGATCAGAACATGCGGCGGCTCATGCCGAGGATGTCGAGGATTTTGGTGGAGATTTCTTCGACCGAATAGTTGGTGGTATTGAGGTAGCGGATCTGATTTTTGCGGAACAGCGCCTCAACCTCGGCGATCTCCATGCGGCACTGGCGCAGTGAAGCGTAACGGCTGTTTTCACGCCGTTCTTCGCGGATCGCCGCCAGGCGCTCCGGATCGATGGTCAGGCCGAATAATTTATGCTGAAACGGTTTCAGCGAGGCCGGCAGGTGCAAATTGTCCATATCGTCGGCGATAAACGGGTAGTTGGCGGCGCGGATGCCGAACTGCATCGCCAAATAAAGGCTGGTGGGGGTTTTACCGCAGCGCGACACGCCGAGCAGGATCACCTGCGCCTGATCGAGGTTGCGCAGCGAAATGCCGTCGTCATGCGCCAGGGTATAGTCGATGGCGGCAATGCGTGCGTCGTACTTGCCGAGGTTGCTGGCGGTCAGGCCGTGGGTACGGTTCGGCACCGGCGTCGGCTCCACTTCCAGCTCACCCTGCAGCGGGCCGACCAGCGCCTGCACGATATCCTGACAGAAACCCTGGCTCTGCACGATCACATCGCGCACTTCCGGCGAGATGATGGAGTAAAACACCAGCGGACGCACGCCGGTTTCATTATAGATATCATCGATTTGTTGGCGAACTGCGCGTGCGCGCGCCTCGGTTTCGACAAATGGCAAGGTATAGGTGGTCGCCGTGACCGGGAACTGCGACAGCACCGCGTGCCCCAGCACTTCGGCGGTGATCGCCGTACCATCCGAAATATAAAAAACGCTTCTTTCCACCCGAGGCTCCTTACCTGAAAACGGTGTTCCTGCTGTCATCACTGTCAATATCATGGGCCGCGGACGATCCGTCGGTAAAGGGGCGAGGGGAAAAATTGTGACGGCGAGGCGGTAAAGCGCGTTGCGGCGGCGCGTGAAGAAAAGCGCGTTTTGCCGGCGATAAAAATCGTAGCGCAGCGACGCTTTTCGAACCGAAACGCAAACTTGCCGCTATTTTCGCCAAAAACGGTAGCGTTTGCGTGGTCATTGAAACAGAAGTTTAAAAAGAACGTAATTTGTTGAGAACTAAGCTTTTCGTGCGATTGGGAACGGTTCCCATGCAAATCAGCCGGTTAGGACATTCTCTTAAAAACCACTTTCTTCAGTGGGTTGATCGATTCACCTTTCCATTTTCCCCAGATCAGTGTGCTAGTCTGATTCGGTTCCGTGTTAGCGGCGCCGTAAAGCAAGCGAATTAAATCCGTCTTTACCCTACTGATAGCAATAAGGATTGTCTCGATGTCCAACAATGGCCCAGACTTGCGTAATGTGCTTTGGTACAACCAGCTTGGCATGCACGACGTTGACCGTGTCGGCGGCAAAAACGCCTCTCTCGGTGAAATGATCACCAATCTTTCCGATTTGGGCGTGGCCGTGCCAAACGGTTTTGCCACCACCGCACAGGCGTTTAACGATTTCCTCGAACAAAGCGGTGTTAACCAGCGCATCTATCAGCTACTGGATCAGACCGACGTTGACGACGTTGCACAACTGGCCAAGGCCGGCGCCCAGATCCGCCAATGGGTGATCGACACGCCGTTCCACGCCGAGTTCGAACGTGAAATTCATCAGGCTTACCAACAGCTCGCCGACGGCGAACCGGAAGCCTCTTTTGCGGTGCGCTCCTCCGCCACGGCGGAAGACATGCCGGACGCGTCCTTTGCCGGCCAGCAGGAAACCTTCCTCAACGTGCAGGGCATCGACGCCGTGATGGTGGCGATCAAGCACGTGTTCGCGTCGCTGTTCAACGACCGCGCCATCTCTTATCGTGTGCACCAGGGCTACGATCACCGCGGCGTGGCGCTGTCGGCGGGCGTACAGCGCATGGTGCGCTCCGATCTGGCCTCCTCGGGCGTGATGTTCACCATCGACACCGAGTCCGGCTTTGATCAGGTGGTATTCATCACCTCCGCCTTCGGCCTGGGCGAAATGGTGGTGCAGGGCGCGGTGAACCCGGATGAGTTCTACGTGCACAAACCGACGCTGCAAAACGGCAAGCCGGCGATCGTGCGCCGCAACCTGGGCTCGAAAAAGATCCGCATGGTGTACGCACCGTCGCAGGATCACGGCAAGCAGGTGCGCATCGAAGACGTGCCGGAAGCGCAGCGCAGCCGTTTCTCGCTGACGGATGACGAAGTGCAGGCGCTGGCGCAGCAGGCGATCCTGATCGAAAAACATTACGGCCGCCCGATGGATATCGAGTGGGCGAAAGACGGCCATACCGGCAAGCTGCTGATCGTGCAGGCGCGCCCGGAGACCGTGCGCTCCAACGAGCAGACCATGGAGCGCTACCAGCTGAACGGCTCCAGCCCGGTGCTGGTGGAAGGCCGCGCCATCGGCCACCGTATTGGTGCCGGTCCGGTGAAAGTGATCCACGACATCAGCGAAATGGATCGCATCCTGCCGGGCGACGTGCTGGTGACCGACATGACCGACCCGGACTGGGAACCGATCATGAAGAAAGCCGCCGCGATCGTCACCAACCGCGGCGGGCGCACCTGTCACGCGGCGATCATCGCCCGTGAGCTGGGCATTCCGGCGGTGGTAGGCTGCGGCCACGCCACCGACGTGCTGAAAGACGGCCAGAAAGTCACCGTCTCCTGCGCGGAAGGCGACACCGGCTTCGTTTACAGCGATATGCTGGACTTCAGCGTGCAGAGCTCCGAAGTGACCGAGCTGCCGGATCTGCCGCTGAAGATCATGATGAACGTCGGCAACCCGGATCGCGCCTTCGACTTCGCACGCTTGCCGAACGAAGGCGTGGGCCTGGCGCGGCTGGAATTTATCATTAACCGCATGATCGGCGTGCACCCGCGCGCGCTGCTGGAGTTCGACCAGCAGACGCCGGCGCTGCAAAACGAAATTCGCGCGTTGATGCAGGGTTACGATCACCCGGTCGAGTTCTACGTCGGCCGTCTGACCGAGGGCATCGCGACGCTGGGCGCCGCCTTCTGGCCGAAGCGCGTGATCGTGCGCCTGTCCGACTTCAAATCCAACGAGTACGCCAACCTGGTGGGCGGCGACAAGTATGAACCGCACGAAGAGAACCCGATGCTGGGCTTCCGTGGCGCCGGCCGTTACGTGGCCGACAGCTTCCGCGATTGTTTCGCGCTGGAGTGCGAGGCGGTGAAACGCGTGCGTAACGAAATGGGGCTGACCAACGTCGAAATCATGGTGCCGTTCGTGCGCACCGTGGCGCAGGCGGAAGCGGTGGTGGCCGAGCTGGCGCGTCAGGGGCTGAAGCGCGGCGAAAACGGGCTGAAAGTGATCATGATGTGCGAGATCCCGTCCAATGCGCTGTTGGCGGATCAGTTCCTCGAGCACTTCGACGGCTTCTCTATCGGTTCCAACGACATGACCCAGCTGGCATTGGGGCTGGATCGCGATTCCGGCGTGGTATCGGAGCTGTTCGACGAACGCAACGACGCGGTGAAAGCGCTGCTGTCGATGGCGATTCAGGCGGCCAAGCGCCACGGCAAATACGTCGGCATCTGCGGCCAGGGCCCGTCCGATCATGAAGACTTCGCCGAGTGGCTGATGGAGCAGGGCATCGACAGCCTGTCGCTCAATCCGGACACCGTGGTGCAGACCTGGATCAATTTGTCGAAAAAGAAATAATGTCTCGGCCTCGCTGAGGCATTAACGTCGGGCCGCAGTTAACGCTGCGGCCTTTTTATTTCTGAATGTAAATAACGGCGCGTAAAATAATCAATTCGACGAAAAAAGAATAAAAAAAAGCCCACCGTAGGAGATGGGCAAAGACTACACACAGCAATTCACATGTATGGCATTACATTGTTCAGAAAGGTTGCTTTAAAATCAGTGATTTGAAGCAATAGATGGCCATAATACTAGATTTTTGAACGCGACTAGTCATTAAGAATCATCCTAATCGATAGCGGCATCACATTTTATTTGCGGGAGTTATCTCTTTTTGCCGTTTGCAACAAACAGGGATTTACATTGCACCTTTCATTCGCCGAGCCTCAATCAATATAGGGCGGCATTATATTTGGCGGAGATATTACTCGAATGAGGTAGGAGTAATGACGGGGCGAAATATTCCGCCCGACGATGCGGGCGGAAGAGGGGAATCAGCGTTTTTCCAGATCTTCGATGACTTGCTCCGGCGCGGTGGTCGGCTCCGGCGCTTCATCCATCCAGGCGGTCAGCAGGCGATAAGATACCGCCAATACCACCGGGCCGATGAACAGGCCAATCATGCCGAAGGCCAGCAAACCGCCGATAACGCCGGACAGGATCAGCAGCAGCGGCAGATCGGCGCCCATGCGGATCAGCACCGGGCGCAGCACGTTATCCAGCGTGGCTACCACGCAGCTCCAGACCAGCAGCACGGTGCCCCAGGTGGTGTCGCCGTGCCAGTACAGCCAGATGATGGCCGGCACCAGCACCAACAGCGGCCCCAATTGCGCCACACAGCAGATAAAGATCAGCATTGTCAGCAGAGTGGCGGCCGGAATGCCGCTCACCGCCAGACCGATGCCGCCCAGCACCGACTGCACCAACGCCGTCACCACCACGCCCAGCGCGACGGCGCGGATCGCCTGGCCGCCCAGCAGCACCGCCGCATCGCCGCGTTTGGAGCCGAGGCGCACCGCAAAGTGACGGATACCCAGCGCCACCTGCTCGCCGCGCGCATACAACAAGGCGCTGAACAGCAGCATCAGCGCGCAGTGCAGCAGCAGACGGCCGATATGCGCCGCCTGCGCCACGAACCAGGTGGCGGTCTGGCCGAAGTACGGTTGCACCTTCGCCAGCAGCGCGGCGCCGCCGGCGTTAACCAGCGTGTGGTAGCTGGTATAGAGCCTGTCGCCGATCATCGGCACGGACTGTAGCCAGGCGAGATCGGGAATATGCAGCTTGCCCGGCGAACTGGCCCAGGCGATCAGCGGCGCGCTGTTATCCACCACGCTGCTGATCAGCAGGGAGATTGGCAGAATGAACAGCAGGATCAGCAGCAGGGTCATGACCAACACCGCCAGCGAGCGGCGGCCCCACAGCAGCTTTTGCAGCTTGAGCAGCAGCGGCCAGGTGGCGATCACCACCATGCCCGCCCAGGCGAAGCCGAGAATAAACGGTTGGATCACCCAAAAACAGGCAACGATCATGATGGCGATAAACAGCACGCCGAAAATAATTCGCGGTAGGTCGTAACGCGATTGCGGGAGTGGCATCAGTGGCTTCTCATCCTGTCAATTAAATCCCTGGCACCGGCGAATCGGGGTGCCTGTCGGTCGGTTTATCACCGCCGGTCGGCCGCCGGTGGCGGCGCTCGCGGGGCGGTAATAATGTGAATGCCTTCACTAAACGAGTATGTTAGTTTTTAGTGTCACTAAAAAATAGGGTGGGTCTGAATTAAAGGCCCGATTCAGCGTACATCAGCGCATAAAAAATAGACGGACAGGGTCAAAAAAGCGAATGATCCCACAGATTTCTCAGGCGCCCGGCCTTGTTCAACGGGTGCTCGACTTTTTGGAAGCACTGAAGCAAAACGGATTCAACGGCGATACCGCCACCAGCTATGCCGACCGGCTGACGATGGCCACCGACAACAGCATCTATCAGCTGTTGCCCGATGCGGTGGTGTTCCCTCGTTCCACCGCCGACGTGGCGCTGATCGCCCGTCTGGCCGGGGAAGAGCGATTCAAGACGCTGACCTTCAGCCCGCGCGGCGGCGGCACCGGCACCAACGGCCAGTCGCTCAATACCGGTATCGTGGTCGATATGTCGCGCCATATGAACCGCATTCTTGAGATCAACGTCGAACAAGGCTGGGTAAAAGTCGAAGCGGGGGTGATCAAGGATCAGCTGAATCAATACCTGCGGCCGTTCGGCTACTTCTTCTCGCCGGAACTGTCCACCAGCAACCGCGCCACGCTGGGCGGCATGATCAACACCGACGCCTCCGGCCAGGGCTCGCTGGTGTACGGCAAAACCTCCGATCACGTGTTGGGCCTGCGGGCGGTGCTGCTGGGCGGTGAGATGATCGACACCCGCGCCATGCCGACGGCGCTGGCGGAAACGATTGCTCTGGAAGAGACCGCCGAAGGGCGCATCTACCGCACGGTGCTCAACCGCTGCCGCGAGCAGCGCGCGCTGATCCTGGAGAAATTCCCCAAGCTCAACCGCTTTCTCACCGGTTACGATCTGCGCCACGTGCTGAGCGACGATCTGCAAACCTTCGATCTGACGCGCATCCTGACCGGCGCAGAAGGCACGCTGGCGTTTATCACCGAGGCGCGGCTGGACATCACGCCGCTGCCGAAAGTGCGCCGCCTGGTCAACGTGAAGTATGACTCCTTCGACTCGGCGCTGCGCAATGCGCCCTTTATGGTCGAAGCCAAGGCGCTGTCGGTGGAAACCATCGATTCCAAGGTGCTGAACCTGGCGCGTGAAGACATCGTTTGGCACTCGGTGAACGAACTGATCGCCGACGTGCCGGATAAAGAGATGCTCGGGCTGAACATCGTCGAGTTCGCCGGCGACGATCGGGCGCTGATCGACGGCCAGATGGAAACCCTGTGCCAACGGCTGGATGAACTGATCGCGCAGCGGCAGGGCGGCGTGATCGGTTACCAAATCTGCGGCGATCTGGTGGGCATCGAACGCATTTACAACATGCGCAAGAAGGCGGTCGGGCTGCTGGGCAACGCCAAAGGGCGCGCCAAGCCGATTCCGTTCGCCGAGGACACCTGCGTGCCGCCGCAACACCTGGCGGACTATATCGTCGAGTTTCGTCAACTGCTCGACGATCACAATCTGAGCTACGGCATGTTCGGCCACGTCGACGCCGGGGTGTTGCACGTGCGCCCGGCGCTCGACATGTGCGACCCGCAGCAGGAGGTGCTGATGAAGCAGATCTCCGATCAGGTGGTGGCGCTGACCGCCAAATACGGCGGCCTGCTGTGGGGGGAGCACGGCAAGGGTTTCCGCGCGCAATACAGCCCTGAATTCTTCGGGGAAACGCTGTATGAGGAGCTGCGCCGCATCAAGGCGGCGTTCGATCCGGATAACCGCCTGAACCCGGGCAAGATCTGTTCGCCGCTGGCGGTGGATGCGCCGATGATGCAGGTGGACGCGGTCAAACGCGGCACTTTTGATCGCCAGATCCCGGTCGAGGTGCGCACCTCGTTCCGCGGCGCGCTGGAGTGTAACGGCAACGGCCTGTGCTTCAACTTCGACGTGCGCAGCCCGATGTGCCCGTCGATGAAGATCAGCGGCAACCGCATTCATTCACCGAAAGGGCGGGCGACGCTGGTGCGCGAGTGGCTGCGTCTGTTGGCCGAGCAGGGCGTCGATCCTTTGGCGCTGGAGAAACAGCTGCCGCAGCAGCGAGTCAGCCTGCGCGGTTTGATCGAAAAGACCCGCAACAGCTGGCACGCCGGCAAGGGCGAGTATGACTTCTCGCACGAAGTGAAAGAGGCGATGTCCGGCTGCCTGGCCTGCAAGGCCTGCTCCACCCAGTGCCCGATCAAGATTGATGTGCCGGGATTCCGTTCGCGCTTCCTGCAGCTTTATCACACTCGCTATTTGCGTCCGGTGAGCGACTACATGGTCGCCGGCGTAGAGAGCTATACCCCGTTGATGGCGCGCGCGCCGAAGGTGTTCAACTTCTTCTTCCGCCAGCCGTGGCTGCGGGAGATGAGCCGCAACGTCATCGGCATGGTCGATCTGCCGCTGCTGTCCAGCCCGACGCTGCGCCAGCAGCTGTCCGGCCACCGCGCGACCACGTTGACGCTGGAACAGCTGGAAGGGCTGAGCGCCGAGCAGCGCGTAGAGCACGTGCTGATCGTCCAGGATCCGTTCACCAGTTATTACGACGCCAAAGTGGTGGCGGACTTTGTCCGGCTGGTGGAAAAGCTTGGCTATAAACCGGTACTGCTGCCGTTCTCGCCAAACGGCAAGGCGCAGCATGTGAAAGGTTTCCTAACGCGCTTTGCCCGCACCGCGCGAAAAACCGCCGATTTCCTCAACCGCGTGGCGCAGCTCGATATGCCGCTGGTGGGCGTCGATCCGGCGCTGGTGCTGTGCTACCGCGACGAATACCGCGAGATCCTCGGCGCCGAACGCGGCGATTTCCAGGTGCAACTGGTGCATGAATGGCTGCAACAGCGGATCGCGGATCGCGCCGAACAGCCGGCGACCGGCGAGCCGTGGTATCTGTTCGGCCACTGCACCGAAACCACCGCGCTGCCGGCCAGCGGCCAACAGTGGGCGGCGATCTTCGCCCGCTTCGGCGCCAAACTGGAGAACGTCAGCGTCGGCTGTTGCGGCATGGCGGGCACTTACGGCCATGAAGCCAAGAACCTGCAAAACTCGCTCGGCATTTATGAGCTATCATGGCATCCGACGCTGCAGCGTTTGCCGCGGCAGCGCTGCCTGGCGACCGGCTATTCCTGCCGCAGCCAGGTGAAACGCATCGAGGGCAATGGCGTGCGCCACCCATTACAGGCACTTCTGGAGATGATTGAGTGAAATTGTGGAAACGTGAAACATCGCTGGACCAGCTGAACCGCGCTGGCGACGGCTGCATGGTCAGCCATGTGGGCATCGAGTTTACCCAGCTGGGCGAAGATTTCCTCGAGGCCACCATGCCGGTCGACGGCCGCACCCGGCAGCCGTTCGGGCTGTTGCACGGCGGGGCATCGGTGGTGCTGGCGGAATCGATGGGATCGATGGCCGGTTACCTGTGCAGCGAAGGCGAGCAGAAAGTGGTGGGGCTGGAGATCAACGCCAACCACCTGCGCGCGGTATTCGATGGCCAGGTGCGCGGGGTGTGCCGCGCACTGCACGTCGGCCGTCGCCATCAGGTGTGGCAAATCGAGATCTTCGACGCGCGAGATCGGCTGTGCTGCACCTCGCGCCTGACCACGGCGGTCATCGACTGATCCCCGCCACTTTCCGCAGGCCGTCGGCCTGCGGAGCTTTTAGCCTTACAGCTGAAACGGCACGCGTTTGACGAAGTCCTTCTGAAACGCGTTCGCCTTCTCCCAGGTGCCCTCCATTGCATATTTTTGGCAGATCAGCGTCAGCGTGTGGCGGGCGAAGTGGTAGCTTTGCACCCGAAACAGCTGGCAGCGCTGCGGGTTGTTGATTTCGACGATCAGCCGGTTATGCAGCTTGCTGAGCGCGTGCAGATAGCTGTCATCGTCGCCGTTTTCCAGGCACAGATTGGCCATGGTGAGGCTGACGCTGTTATACCGCTTCAGGTGGTCGATATTGCATTCCGGGCGCCGCAGCGCCGCTTCGGCCATGTAAAAGTCCACCGTGGCGTCGCGCACGCTGAATTTGTAGTCATCAATCTTGCCCAGCAACCATGCGTTGATCGAAAGAGTCATTGGCTTCGCGCTCAAATTACAATTGAATGATAATCATTATCATATAAACTGCCGCGTTGCCGATCAATCCCCGGCGTGGCGTTTTTTCATCGCGCGGGGTGTAAAAGGCCGCCGACGACCCAACTTAATCCTGAGCGACTAAACTTTAACCTGAGGGTGCGCGCTTGCGTTGCGCCACGAAATGCCGATAAACGCACATTTACGACAGACAGAATGCAGAAATAGGTATTTTCTATGAATGTTTAGATCGGCAACGTACCGCGGCGCTGTAACGCTGACGGGCCACCGGGGAGTGCGGTACGATGATGCAGGATAGATAACGAATTCATAGGGATAGCATGCACACCTTGCCGCCAGACGCCGCAAGCCGCCACGGGTGTCCCGCTGGCTTGCCGCGCGCCGCAGCGAAAAACCGCGCTCGCGGCGGATACCCCCGCAAAACAAACGGTTGAAGTGATAATCGTTATCACTAACATATAAGCAACCCAGATTGGCTGTGGCCAAACACGAGTGTGAGGTAGACCCTATGCAAACGGAAAATGTCGGCACTTTTTCTCTGGATGAAAATGTCTGGCAAGGCATTTCGCTCAGCGATAGCGCCGTACGACAAATAACGAAACTGATGCAGCAGGATCCGCAGGTGAAAGGGCTGCAGCTAGGGGTGAAACAATCCGGCTGCGCCGGCTTTGCCTATGTGCTGGATCTGACCCGCGAACCCGCCGATGAAGATCTGCTGTTTGAGCGCGACGGCGCCAAACTCTATGTGCCGCTGAAAGCCATGCCGTTCATCGATGGCACCACGGTAGATTACGTCCGCGAAGGGCTGAATCAGATATTCAAATTCAACAACCCTAAAGCTCAGCATGCCTGCGGGTGCGGCGAGAGCTTTGGCGTTTGAGCGATGCAATCAACATGACACGAAGCAATGTAGAAATGCCTAATGAAGTGCAGGCTTGGGTCAGCGAAGGTCGCTACAAAGAAGGTTTCTTCACCCAGCTGGCAACCGATGAGTTGGCCAAAGGCATCAACGAAGAGGTGGTGCGCGCCATCTCGGCCAAGCGCAACGAACCCGAGTGGATGCTTGAATTCCGCCTCGAGGCCTACCGCGCCTGGCTGCAGATGGAAGAGCCGCACTGGCTGAAGGCCAATTACGATCGCCTGAACTACCAGGACTACAGTTACTATTCGGCGCCCTCCTGCGGCAGCTGCGACGACGCCTGCGGTTCGCAACCCGGCGCCGAGCAGCAACCGGGCGCGGCGACGGAAAAAGATTACCTGACCAGCGAAGTGGAGCTGGCGTTCAATCAGCTCGGCGTGCCGGTGCGCGAGGGCAGCGAGGTGGCGGTGGACGCCATCTTCGACTCGGTCTCGGTCGCTACCACTTACCGTGAAAAACTGGCGGAGAGCGGGGTGATCTTCTGCTCGTTCGGCGAAGCGATCCAGGAATACCCGGATCTGGTGCGTCAGTACCTGGGGCGCGTGGTGCCCTCCAACGATAACTTCTTCGCCGCGCTGAACGCCGCGGTGGCCTCCGACGGCACCTTCGTCTATGTGCCGAAAGGCGTGCGCTGCCCGATGGAGCTGTCGACCTATTTCCGTATCAACGCCGCGAAAACCGGCCAGTTCGAACGCACCATCCTGATCGCCGACGAAGGCAGCTATGTCAGCTACATCGAAGGCTGCTCCGCCCCGGTGCGCGACAGCTACCAGCTGCACGCGGCGGTGGTGGAAGTGATCCTGCATAAAGACGCCGAAGTGAAATACTCGACGGTGCAAAACTGGTTCTCCGGCGGCGAGAGCAAGGGCGGCATCCTCAACTTCGTCACCAAGCGCGCGCTGTGCGAAGGCGCCGGCTCGAAAATGTCCTGGACCCAGTCGGAAACCGGCTCGGCCATCACCTGGAAATACCCGAGCGTGATCCTGCAGGGTGATAATTCGATCGGTGAATTCTTCTCGGTGGCGCTGACCAGCGGCCATCAACAGGCGGACACCGGCACCAAGATGATCCACATCGGCAAAAACACCAAGTCGACCATCATCGCCAAAGGCATCTCCGCCGGCCACAGCGAGAACACCTATCGCGGCCTGGTGAAAATCCTGCCGGGGGCGGAAAACGCCCGTAACTTTACCCAGTGCGACTCGATGCTGATCGGGCCGGACAGCGGTGCCCACACGTTCCCTTACGTTGAAGCGCGCAACAACAGCGCTCAGCTGGAGCACGAAGCCACCACCTCGAAGATCGGCGATGACCAGCTGTTCTACTGCCTGCAGCGCGGCATCAGCGAGGATGACGCCATTTCGATGATCGTCAACGGTTTCTGCAAGGACGTTTTCTCCGAGCTGCCGCTGGAGTTCGCCGTTGAGGCGCAGAAACTTCTGGCCATCAGCCTGGAACACAGCGTGGGTTAATCGCCGCATTTTTAGCGCCGCCGGCGCTATCTGAGGACACAGCATGTTAAGCATCAAGAATTTGAAAGTCAGCGTGGAAGGCAACGAGATCCTCAAGGGATTGGATCTGGAGATCAAACCGGGCGAAGTGCACGCCATCATGGGGCCGAACGGCTCGGGCAAGAGCACGCTGTCCGCCACGCTGGCCGGGCGTGAAGAGTACGAAGTGACCGAAGGGGAAGTCACCTTCAAGGGCAAGGATCTGCTGGAGCTGGATCCGGAAGATCGCGCCGGCGAAGGCGTGTTCCTGGCCTTCCAGTACCCGGTGGAGATCCCCGGCGTCAGCAACCACTTCTTCCTGCAGACGTCGGTCAACGCGGTGCGTAAATACCGCGAGCAGGAGCCGCTGGATCGTTTTGACTTCGCCGATTTCATCGAAGAGAAAATCGCGCTGCTGGATATGCCGGCCGATCTGCTGACCCGTTCGGTCAACGTCGGCTTCTCCGGCGGCGAGAAAAAGCGCAACGACATTCTGCAGATGGCGGCGCTGGAGCCGGATCTGTGCATTCTCGATGAAACCGACTCCGGCCTGGACATCGACGCGCTCAAGATCGTCGCGAACGGCGTCAACTCGCTGCGGGACGGCAAGCGCGCCTTTATCATCGTGACCCACTATCAGCGCATTCTGGACTACATCAAACCGGATTATGTACACGTGCTGTCCCAGGGGCGCATCGTTAAATCCGGCGATTTCTCGCTGGTGAAACAGTTGGAGGAGCAGGGCTATGGCTGGCTTACCGACCAACAGTAATTCAAACGCGCTGCAGCAGTTGTATCGCCTGTTCGAAGGCCGCGGCGGCGAGCGTTCGCCGCATGCGCTGGCCCACTGGCAGCAGGCGTTGCGCCTCGGCTGGCCGACGCGCAAGCATGAGAACTGGAAATACACGCCGCTGGAGAGCCTGCTGGAGCAGCAGTTCCTCGAGCCGCAGCCCGCATTGGTAAGCGCAGAGCAGCTCGAGGCGCTGGCGCTCGGCATTGATGCCTGCCGGCTGGTGTTTATCGACGGCCGCTACAGCGCCGCGATGAGCGATGGCGATCTGGGCGACTACCAGTTCGAGTTGACCGCCTACGGCACGCCGCAGGCGCTGCCGGAGCCGATCCAGCCGGAGGTTTTCCTGCACCTGACCGAAAGCCTGGCGCAGGAAACCAGCCTGATTCGCTTGCCGGCCGGCAAGGCTCCTGCACGCCCGCTGTACCTGCTGCACATCAGCAGCGGACGCGGTGCCACCGGGGAAGTGAACACCGTGCATCACCGCCATCATCTGGAGATCGGGCGCGGGGCCGAGGCGGAAGTGATTGAACACTATGTCAGCCTGGGCGAGGCCGCGCACTTCACCGGCGCGCGCCTGACCGCCAACGTGGCGGACAACGCCGGGCTGTTGCACTGCAAACTGGCGTTTGAGAGCCAACCGAGTTACCACTTTGCCCACAACGATCTGGTTATCGGCCGCGACGCGCGGGTGAAAAGCGACAGCTTCCTGCTGGGCGCCGGCCTGACGCGGCATAACACCAGCGCGCAGCTGAACGGCGAAGGCGCAAATCTGGTGATCAACAGCCTGGTGCTGCCGGTGGGCAAAGAGATTTGCGATACCCGCACCTATTTGGAGCACAACAAGGGATATTGCGAAAGCCGTCAACTGCATAAAACCGTGGTCAGCGATCGCGGCAAGGCGGTGTTCAACGGCATGATCAAAGTGGCCAAGCACGCGATCAAAACCGACGGCCAGATGACCAATCATAACCTGCTGTTGGGTAAGGTGGCGGAAGTGGATACCAAGCCGCAGCTGGAGATCTACGCCGACGACGTCAAATGCAGCCACGGCGCCACCGTGGGGCGCATCGATGAAGAGCAGCTGTTCTATCTGCAGTCGCGCGGCATCGACAAACACGCGGCGCAGCAGATGATCATCTTTGCCTTCGCCGCCGAGCTGACCGAAGGCATCGCCAACGACATCATCCGGGAACGAGTGCTGGCGCGCATCGCCCAGCGCCTGCCGGGGGAGGCTGCATGAGTTATCCGATTGAACGCGTGCGCAGCGATTTCCCGCTGCTGGCGCGTGAGGTGAACGGCCAACCGCTGGCCTATCTCGACAGCGCCGCCAGCGCGCAGAAACCGCAGGCGGTGATCGACCGCGAGCTGGCGTTCTACCGCCACGGTTATGCGGCGGTGCATCGCGGCATTCACACCCTGAGCGCCGAGGCGACTCAGCAGATGGAAGCGGTGCGGGAACAGGCGGCGCGCTTTATCAACGCCGCCTCGGCGGAAGAGATGGTGTTCGTCAAGGGCACCACCGAAGGTATCAATCTGGTGGCCAACAGCTTTGGTCGCCACCTGCTGCAGCCGGGCGATGTGATTCTCATCACCGAGATGGAGCACCACGCCAACATCGTGCCGTGGCAGATGCTGGCGCAGGAGCGCGGGCTGCAGCTGCGGGTGTGGCCGCTACTGCCGGACGGTACGCTGGATCTGGCGCGGCTGCCGGAGCTGGTCGATGCGTCCTGTAAACTGCTGGCGCTGACCGAGGTCTCCAACGTGCTGGGCACCGTCAACCCGGTGCGCGACATCATCGCCCGCGCCAGAGACCTGGCGCCGAATTTGACGGTGCTGGTGGACGGCGCGCAGGCGGTGATGCACCAGCGCGTCGATGTCCAGGCGCTGGACTGCGATTTTTACGTGTTTTCCGGCCACAAGCTGTACGGCCCTTCCGGCATCGGCATGCTGTATGGCCGCCAGGCGCTGCTGCAGCAGATGCCGCCGTGGGAAGGGGGCGGCTCGATGATTCGCCAGGTAAGCCTGACGGCGGGCACCACCTTTGCCGATCCGCCGTGGCGCTTCGAGGCAGGTTCGCCGAACACCGCCGGCATCATGGGGCTGGGGGCGGCGTTCGATTACGTTGAAGCCCTGGGCCTGAATGCGATCCACGATTATGAACAGTCGCTGATGCACTACGCGCTGGAGGCGCTGAGCCAGGTGCCGACGCTGAAAATCTATGGTCCGGCGCATCGCGCCGGGGTGATCGCCTTCAACCTGGGGGAGCACCATGCCTATGACGTCGGCAGCTTCCTCGACCAGTACGGCATCGCCATTCGCACCGGCCATCACTGCGCCATGCCGCTGATGGCGTTTTATCAGGTGCCGAGCATGTGCCGCGCTTCGCTGGCGTTATATAATACCCGCGAAGAGGTGGACCGGCTGGTGGCCGGGCTGCAACGCATTCATCAGCTATTAGGCTAGGCCGGGGCGCGTCCCCGGCGGTACAAAAGGATCCCCATGGCGAATTTGCCGGACAAAGATAAATTGGTGCGTAATTTCTCCCGCTGTTTGAACTGGGAGGAGAAATACCTGTACGTGATTGAACTCGGCGCCAAATTGCCGCCGCTGGACGAGGCCGAGCGGCAGGCCGGCAACCTGATTTCCGGCTGTCAGAGCCAGGTGTGGATCGTGATGCGCAGAGATGAGCAGGGGCAGGTGGAGTTTCACGGCGACAGCGACGCGGCGATCGTCAAAGGGCTGCTGGCGGTGGTGTTTATTCTTTATCGTCAATTGACGCCGCAGCAGATCGTCGAACTCGACGTGCGGCCGTTTTTCGCCGAACTGGCGCTCAGCCAACATCTGACGCCTTCACGCTCACAGGGGCTGGAGGCGATGATCCGCGCCATTCGCAGCAAAGCGGCGCAGCTGGCCTGACCCATAACGCCCGCATCCTCAAGGCTCATTGATACCTTCGCTTTGTCAATGAGTCTTTACAATCCGCAGTTTTCCCCCGGACAACGCCCTCTATTCAGTGATATTTCAGCAGCTTACCTGTTGACGTTTCGTTGACAATCAGTGGCAGCGATTACGTTATAACGTGTTGATTTTTAGAGGACTTATTGCCTTTGATACCAGCATTGCTAGTATTAATCAGGTATTGTCTGATTTACCCACCGCCAGGCGCTCGTTAGCCTTGGGGGCGAACCGTCATAAAAAATATAGGGATGATAATGAAACGTGCGTTGAGTTTAATGGGCATGGTCTTCGCTACCGTATTGGCCGGCACGCAGGCGGCCAGTGCGACCGAATATCCGCTGCCGCCGCCGGACAGCCGTCTGATCGGTGAAAACACCACTTATACCGTGCCAAACGACGGCCGTCCGCTGGAGGCGATCGCCGCCGATTACAAGATCGGCCTGCTGGGCATGTTGGAAGCCAACCCCGGCACCGATCCGTTCCTGCCCAAGCCGGGTACGGTGCTGACCATTCCGACCCAAATGCTGCTGCCCGACACCAAGCGTGAAGGGATCGTCGTCAACCTGGCCGAGCTGCGCCTTTACTACTACCCGAAAGGCGAGAATAAAGTGATCGTCTATCCGATCGGTATCGGCCAGACAGGGATGCACACGCCGCTGGAGGTGACCTCCGTCAGCCAGAAGATCCCTAACCCGACCTGGACGCCAACCGCCAACATCCGCAAACGCTATCAGTCCCAGGGCGTGACGCTGCCTGCGGTGGTGCCGGCCGGCCCTGAGAACCCGATGGGGTTGTTCGCCCTGCGTTTGGCGATGGGGCGCGGTGAATACCTGATCCACGGCACCAACGCCAACTTCGGTATCGGCATGCGCGTCAGTTCCGGCTGTATTCGTCTGCGTCCGACGGACATCGAAGCGCTGTTTAATATGGTGCCGCGCGGTACGCGGGTACAGGTGATCAACGATCCGGTGAAGATTTCGGTTGAGCCGGACGGCAAACGCTATGTGGAAGTACACCAGCCGCTGTCGCGGGTGGAAAGCGACGATCCGCAGACCATGCCGATTGCGTTGTCTAAAGCGGAGAAAGCCTTTGCTGCGGATGGTCAGACCGATCGCGCCGTGTTCGATAGCGCGGTTGTACGCCGTTCTGGCATGCCGGTACTGGTCAATGTAGGGGAGAGCCCGTCGGCGGTGAGTTTGACGCCTGTAGCGGCGCCTGCGGCGAATAAGAGCCCATTCAAGGCAGCGCCAATCAGTTCCGTGAACTGAGTTTGCAGGACTGAGCGGTCGAAGAGGGGGTCAGCGTGCTGAGCCTCTTTTTTTGTCTGCCGAAGGAGAACCCCCGGGCCGATGAGCAGGCAAAAAAAAACGGCGCACAATGTGCGCCGTTTTCAATAACCAAAGCTAACTTACTTTTTGTAAGCGTGAGCTTGGTTGTCCAGACGCTGGTTAGCGCGTGCTGCGTCGTCTTTAGCAGCTTGAACGTCAGAACGCATTGCGTTCACGTCGTTGCTCAGCTGATCAACTTTAGCGTTCAGAGTCTGAACGTCAGAAGACAGTTGATCGATTTTAGCGTTGCTAGAGCAGCCAGCCAGCAGAGTGGAACCCAGGATTACCGCGCCCAGTACCAGTTTAGTACGATTCATTATAACACCCTCTAGATTGAGTTAATCTCCATGTAGCGTTACAAGTATTACACAAACTTTTTTCGAAAGAGAATAATTTTTTAGTGTTGAGGTGCTTTATTTTGATCGTTCGCTCAAACTTGCATCTGGTTTTACAAATTAGTTAAAAAAACGAGGGAAAACAGCCGGCTTCCATGGGACTACTCCGATTCTTTATTAGCTAAATAATGAGCGGATCGCGGTTGCGTTTTGAGAAAAATAGTTTACTGCCGATAAAAAAAACGCCGCAAAGCGGCGTTTTGATCAAGGCAATTATGTCACGTTTTATATTACAGCACGTGTACCGAGGCCGTGTTGGTGGTGCCGCTCGGCACCAGCGCGCCGGAAACCATCACCACGACGTCGCCTTTCTGCGCCAGGCCGCTGGCCAGCGCGGCTTCTTTACCGATGCGGTAGAAGTCGTCGGTAGAGGCGATTTCCTTGACCATCTGCGGGATGACGCCCTTGCTCAGCACCAGCTGATGCGCGGTAGTTTCATTGGTGGTCAGCGCCAGGATCACCGCGTTCGGGAAGTATTTACGCACGGATTTCGCCGACTTGCCGCCGCTGGTGGCGACCACGATCAGCGGCGCGTCCAGTTTCTCGGCGGTTTCAACCGCGCCGCGGCATACCGCTTCGGTGATGCGCAGCTTGCGACGATCGTTCTGGGCGTCGATGCGGCTTGGCATCACGCGATCGGTACGCTCGCAGATGGTCGCCATGATGTTGACCGCTTCCAGCGGGTATTTGCCCTTGGCGCTCTCGCCGGACAGCATGACGGCATCGGTTCCGTCCAGGATGGCGTTGGCAACGTCGCCGGCTTCCGCGCGGGTAGGGCGTGGGTTCTTGATCATGGAGTCGAGCATCTGGGTGGCGGTGATCACCACTTTACGCGCGCGGTTGCATTTCTCGATCATCATCTTCTGGGCGAAGATCACTTCTTCGACCGGGATCTCGACGCCCAAGTCGCCACGGGCAACCATGATGCCGTCGGACGCTTCGAGGATCTCGTCGAAGTTATTCAGGCCTTCCTGGTTTTCGATCTTGGAGATGATCTGAATCTGCTCGCCGCCGTGGGCTTTCAGGTGTTCGCGGATCTCCAGCACGTCAGAGCGTTTACGGATGAAGGACGCCGCCACGAAGTCGACGCCTTGTTCGCAGCCGAAGATCAGGTCGCGTTTGTCTTTTTCGGCCAGCGCAGGCAGTTGGATGGAAACGCCCGGCAGGTTGACGCCCTTGTTCTCGCCCAGGTCGCCGTTGTTCAGCACCTTACAAATGACTTCGTTTTCGGTCACATTGGTGACTTCCATGCCGATCAGGCCGTCGTCAACCAGCACGGTGTTGCCGATCTTCAGGTCGGCGGCGAAGCCGGCGTAGGTGACCGCTACGCGATCGCTGTTGCCGATCACGCTCTGGTCGGTGGTGAAAGTGAAGGTTTGGCCGGCGACCAGCGAGGCGTCTTTACCGCCTTCAAGTTTCATGGTGCGAATTTCCGGGCCTTTGGTATCCAGCAGGATGCCGGCGTTGATACCGGTTTTCGCCATCACGGCGCGCATGTTCTTGATGCGGTTGCCGTGCTCTTCATAGTCGCCGTGAGAGAAGTTGAGACGCATCACGTTCATGCCTGCATTGAGCAGGTTGGTCAGCATTTCTTCCGATTCGGTTTTTGGACCGATGGTACAAACAATTTTGGTCTTTTTCATGGCGGAGTTTTCTACAAGTTGTGATGGATAAAAAAACGAATTTGACCGGCGCGGTTTACGCCGGTTGGGAATTTGGGTCGTGCCTGGTGGTGAAAAACATAGTTAAGGATAGGTGACGACAGTTGAAGTGGGGCGGAAAAATTCAGCCCGCGCGGGGGCGCGGGGATGCTGCGCAACGGGGTAAGATCAGATCGTGTTGTTATAGCGTTTTCGCAGATCAAGGGCTGAAACCATTCAACTGATAGACGTTGCGCATTATAAAGGCTAAGCGGCGGGAAACAAAATAAAAAACCGCGGCGGTGCGGCGGATATAGCAAAACGGGGCTAAATGTGGCGCAAATGCAACGCGTTGTGGGTTGCTTGTTGCGCAAATAACCTTTTTGTACCTATGGGTTAGCGCGTTTGGGGGATTTCCAGCAGCACGCCGGCGCTCAGGCAGAAGCAACCGCTGGCGACGTTGGCCGGCAATATCAGGCTCTCGCCGGCCCGTACCATCCGGGTGTCGCCGCCGAGGGTAAACTCGAACTCACCGGAGATCACCCGGGTTTGCACTGGATGTGGAGGTTTTTGCAGTTGGCCGAAGTCGCCGGCCTCGAAACGCACTTCCGCCGCCGGTGAACCGTCGCTCATCACGCCTTCACGACGGGCAGGGCCATTGCCAAGCGGTAAAAAGGCGGTTTTGGCGGTAAAGCTGGTCATGTGGCGTTCCTGATGGTTGGTGGCGGTAGCACGGCGCGAACGGCATCATAATCGGGCGGTCGGCAGAGACGATACAACGGGAAGTATAACGCGACAGGGTGAGGTGAATCAGCAATATGGTGCGTCCGAGTGGACTCGAACCACCGACCCCCACCATGTCAAGGTGGTGCTCTAACCAACTGAGCTACGGACGCACTGGGCTGTTTCTGAAATTTGGTGCGTCCGAGTGGACTCGAACCACCGACCCCCACCATGTCAAGGTGGTGCTCTAACCAACTGAGCTACGGACGCACTGTACTGCTTCAGGAATTTGGTGCGTCCGAGTGGACTCGAACCACCGACCCCCACCATGTCAAGGTGGTGCTCTAACCAACTGAGCTACGGACGCATCTTTTCCTGTCTGTCATGGCTGACAGCGGGGACGAATATTAACGAGCTACCCGCGTGCTGGCAAGGGGAAAAGCGCAATTTTATTCGGTATTTCACGCGATTGCTGAGGTTATGCGCAGTCCGGCGTTTTTTTCTGCAAACCGCGGCCCGGCCGGGGAGGAAACCGGCCGGGCGTGGGCTCAGCGCGTGGATCGCTGCAGGATGACGGCGGTCGGCTGTTTCTGCAGCCAGCGCATGCGCAGCGCCATCATGATGGCGGCGAAGGTCAGGCCGATGATAAAGCCGATCCAGAAACCGCTCGGCCCCATCGCCGGCACCACCACGTCGGTTAACGCCAGCAGATAGCCGCTCGGCAGGCCCAACACCCAATAAGCGATGAAGGTGATGAAGAAGATCGCGCGGGTATCTTTATAACCACGCAGCACGCCGCTGCCGATCACCTGGACCGAATCCGAAATCTGGTACAGCGCCGCCAGCAGCATCAGCTGCGAAGCCATCGCCACCACCGCCGGGCTATCGTTGTACAGCAGGGCGATCGGTTCGCGCAAGGTGGCGGTAAACAGCGCGGTGCAGATGGCCATGGTGACGCCGACGCCGATGGCGGAGTAGGCGGCGACGCGCGCGCCTTCGACCGAACCTTCCCCCAGACGGTAACCGACGCGGATGGTGGCGCCGACGCCCAGCGACAGCGGCAGCACGAACATCAGCGCGCTGAAGTTAAGCGCGATCTGGTGGCCGGCGACCGCAACGATCCCCAGCGGCGAAACCAGCAGAGCCACCACGGCGAACAGGGTGACTTCGAAGAACAGCGCCAGCGCCACCGGCATGCCGATGCCGATCAGGCGCTTCAGCGCCGCCCAGTCCGGGCGGCCGAGATCACCGGTTTGGCGTTTGATGTCGCGCTGCGAGGGTGCGCGCTTCACGTACCAGCGCATCATCAGGAACATGAGCCAGTAGACGCTGCCGGTGGCGACGCCACAGCCGACGCCGCCCAGCTCCGGCATGCCGAACTTGCCGTAGATGAAGATGTAGTTGATCGGGATATTCACCAGCAGACCGAGGAAGCCGATCACCATGCCGGGCTTGGTTTTGGACAGGCCTTCGCACTGGTTGCGCATCACCTGGAAGAACAGGTAACCCGGCGCTCCCCACATGATGGCGTGCAGATAACCGACGGCTTTATCCGCCAGCTGCGGATCGATGTTGTGCATCATGTCGATGACGAACTTGCAGTTATACAGCACCACGATCAGCAGCACCGACACGCCGGAAGCCAGCCAAAAACCCTGACGCACCTGGTGAGCGATGCGATCGCGCCGCCCGGCGCCGTTAAGCTGGGCGATAACCGGGGTCAGCGCCAGCAGCAGGCCGTGGCCGAACAGGATGGCCGGCAGCCAGATGGAGGTGCCGACCGCAACCGCCGCCATGTCGGTGGCGCTATAGGCGCCGGCCATGATGGTATCCACCACGCCCATGGCGGTTTGCGATATTTGCGCGATGATGACCGGGATAGCGAGAGCCAATAAACTACGCGCTTCAATTAAGTACTTCTGCACGCATACACCTTTTCTATTTATATATGTGGGAGGGAGGGCTGTCGCGAGAGGACAACAATTAAAATAGCGGAATTTTGTCAAAAAGATTGTACCTGCTCGGCGTCGTTAAGCAAACGCCGCAGATAAATAGTTATTAAATGCGCAGGCCCGCGTTTTTTGCCTACGCGGATTTGGTTTTCAGCGCCAACTGGGGCAAACTGCCGGGAGCGTTTTAACCTATTTAGCAAGAAGAGGCACATATGTTCACCGGTATCGTACAAGGCACCGCGCCGCTGGTCGCCATTGATGAGAAACCCAATTTCCGCACCCACGTGATCGAGATGCCTGCCGAGCTGTTGCCGGGGCTGGAGCTGGGCGCGTCGGTGGCCCATAACGGCTGCTGCCTGACCGTGACCGCGGTGGAAGGCAACCGCGTCAGCTTCGATTTGATCAAGGAAACGTTGCGCCTGACCAACCTCGGCGACCTGGCGCTGGGCGACATCGTCAATATCGAGCGCGCGGCAAAGTTCAATGACGAAATTGGCGGCCATTTGATGTCCGGCCATATTATCTGCACGGCGGAAGTGGCCAAGATTTATACCTCGGAAAATAATCGCCAGGTATGGCTGCGCATGCCGAATGCGGAATTGATGAAATATGTGCTGCACAAAGGTTTCATCGGCATCGACGGCATTAGCCTGACCATCGGCGAAGTGGTGAATAACCGTTTCTGTGTGCACCTGATCCCGGAAACGCTGGATCGCACCACGCTGGGTAAGAAACGCCTGGGTGACAAGGTGAACATCGAAATCGATCCGCAAACGCAGGCGGTGGTGGACACCGTCGAGCGCGTGCTGGCCAACCGGGAAGCG
This sequence comes from Serratia sp. TSA_105.2, assembly GCF_052692115.1. Classification (NCBI taxonomy): domain Bacteria; kingdom Pseudomonadati; phylum Pseudomonadota; class Gammaproteobacteria; order Enterobacterales; family Yersiniaceae; genus Serratia; species Serratia sp. TSA_105.2. The sequence continues at coordinate 854,221 of NZ_JBQZFT010000001.1, read as the reverse complement.
ACGCTGGCGGCGGCGATGGCGCCGGCGCACAAAGACTGACAGCGATTCCGGCGTTGCCGCCGGTATCGAATCATAAGCAGAGAGGAGAAACGCGTGAAGTTTTATGGGAAAACGTTGTTGTTAACCGCGTTGCTGGCGCTGAGCGCCTGCAGCAGCTCACCTGAGCAGGGCGCCGGCGCGCAAATGGCCGATGCGGACGATACCTGCGGTGCTTCGCAGTATCAAAACTTCGTCGGTAAGCCGATGACCTCGCTGGAAGGCGTGCGGATCGACGCCAAGGTGCGCGCCATTCCGTACAACTCTGCCGTCACCATGGATTTCAACCTGCGCCGCCTGAACTTCCTCGGCGATAGCAACGATAAAATCATTCGCGTTTACTGCGGTTAACCCGCAGGGTCCGAAAGAGCAAAAAAAAGCCCCGGCGATGATGTTGCCGGGGCTTTTTCATTGGGGGAAACGTTCAGCGCGCGACGCGAATGCCGCCTTCAACGCCTTTCGGGCTGAACACCACCTGCCACAGCTGCAGATCGCGCGCCCGGAAGGCGCCGGCGCAGGCGTTCAGGTAGTAGCTGAACATCCGCTCGAAGCGTTCGGAATAGCGCGGGGCAAGCTGTGGCCACGCCTGTTTGAAGCGTTCGAACCAGGCCATCAGCGTGCGATCGTAGTCGGCACCGATGTTGTGCCAGTCTTCCATCACGAAATGGCCCTCGCTGGCTTCGGCGATATGGCTCACTGAAGGCAGGCAGCCGTTCGGGAAAATGTACTTGTTGATCCACGGATCGACGTTCATGTCGGTTTTGTTGGAGCCGATGGTGTGCAGCAGGAACAGGCCGTGCGGCGCCAGATTGCGCTCTACCACGTTGAAATAGGTGCGGTAGTTTTTCGGCCCGACGTGCTCGAACATACCGACGGACACGATGCGGTCGAACTGCTGATGCAGATCGCGGTAATCCTGCAGCAGGATCTGCACATCCAGCCCGGCGCAGCGCGCCTGAGCCAGCTTCTGCTGTTCGGCAGAAATGGTTACGCCGACCACTGACACGCCGTAATGCTTCGCCGCATAGGCGGAAAGACCGCCCCAGCCGCAGCCGATGTCCAGCAGGCGCATACCTGGCTGCAGCTGCAGTTTTTCGCAGATCATCCGCAGCTTCGCTTCCTGCGCTTCCTCCAGCGTGGTGGCGTCTTTCCAGTAGCCGCAGGAATATTGCATGTAAGGATCGAGCATCAGGGTAAACAGATCGTTGCCGAGATCGTAATGTTCTTTGCCGACGATCCAGGCGCGCTTTTTCGATTGCAGGTTGGTCAGGCGCGCGGCGGCGATACGCAGGGTATCTTTCAGGTGGTGGGGGAGTTTCTTCTCCAGCCCGGCGCTGACCACGCGCTGGAAGAACATATCCAGCCGTTCGCACTCCCACCAACCGTCCATGTAGCTTTCGCCCAGGCCCAGCGACCCTTGCTGCAGGACGCGTTTAAAGAAATCGGGATTTTTAACCTGAATATCGAAAGGGCGCGATCCGTTGATTTCAATGCCGGCCAGACCGAGCATTTCGTGCGCGATACGGTACCACTGATTGTCCTGGATGCTCAGATCTTCTATACACGATGAACTCATAGCTTCTCCATCACCTTCTTCTGACTGATGACCCGTTAGGAAACAGCTTAGACAATTTCTGCGGGTGCATACGTTTACCGGCGGAAAATAGGCCCGCGGCGTCTGATATCCGACTATGAACAGAGGAAATTTAAAGAAACGACCCGGCGCGAACGGCGCGGGATAAACGCATCCTTAAAAAAAGAGTGTGACGCAAAGCGCGTACACAAGTGCTAATTGAGATATAGAGATTATAAGGTGTTACTTTACAAGGTTGTTTTTGAGTATAGGCGTGCCGAGACGTTGACTCAACTGTAAATCGCACTCGGCACGCATATTCTTTAAGTGATTATTAAACTTGGTAATTATGACGCTGAGTTAGCATGTTCCCGCTGCGCCTTTTGCTGCGCGTCAACTGCTTTTCCCCGCTGCAGGAAATACCCCAGCGCGGCCAGGATCACCGTCGATACCATTACCGTCACCGTCGCCAACAGCGGCTGGGCAATGAACGCCGACACCAGCATGCTCGCCACAAAGCACAGCCCCAGCTGCAGCGTATTTTGCAGCGCGGCGGCCTTGCCGCTGCTTTCCGGGAACGGCATCAGCGCATTAGCCACCATGATCGGATAGCCGGCGCCGTTGACCAGCGCCATCACGCAGAACGGGATCAGCAGCGTGGTGAGCGTCGGTGCGGTCAGGGTCGCCACCAGATACAGCGCCACCATGCTGACACCATAAGCTACCAGCAGCCACGGCAGCAGGGTTTTGCCATTGATGCGCTTCAGCGCGGCACGGCAGCCATAGCCCCCCAGCAGGAAAGCCAGCGTCTGCGGCACATAGCTCAGACCGATGTCGCTCGGGCCATAGCCCATATCACCGAGGATGAACGGCGAGCCGGTCAGCCAGGCGAAGAAGCCTGCCGAGCAGGCGGCGTACATGGCGACGTTGCCGCTGAACACCGGGGATTTCAACAGTCGCCAGAAGCTGACGCCGTTTTTTGGCGCCTCGGCGGTGGGCTGCGTTTTGGCACGCTCTTTGAGCATCAGCGTCGGCAGCAGCAACAGTACGGTGATGGCCAGCAGCACGGCGAAGATTGCACGCCAGCTGGCGTGGTTCAACAGCCAGGCGCCCAGCAGCGGCGCCAGCGCCGGAGACAGCGCGACCAGCGGCATGATGGTGGCGAATACGCGATTGGCCTGGCCTTCGCGATAGCGGTCGACCACCAGCGCTTGCCAGATGGCGGCGGCGGAACAGACGCCGACGGCCTGAATAAAGCGCAGGATCCAGAGCTGCACGGCGTTCTCTACCCACAGCATGCCCAGGCAGCCGAGGCCGAACAGCGTCAGGCCGATCAATAATACCGGTTTGCGGCCCAGACGGTCGGAGAGCGGCCCCCACAGCAGCTGCGCGAAGGCGAAGCCGGCCAGGAAGATGCTCAGGCTGGCGCTCACCGCGCCGGCGGAAATTTGCAGTTCCTCCCGCATGGCGCCGAAGGCGGGGAGGTACATATCGGTCGCCAGATAACCCAGCATGCTCAGGCCGGCGAGGTAGAACATAAAGCCAAAGGAATTTCGCATGGTATTTCTCGTTAATATTTTAGTGTCGCAGGTTTTTAGCGCCGGCCAGTGTATCCGGCTGGATCTCTGCTTGTGAAACGGTAATATTTGCAAAGTGCTGTTAAAAAAATTGAAGGCAAAGCGATGTGGTCTGAATATTCTCTTGAAGTGGTCGACGCAGTGGCGCGTACCGGCAGTTTCAGCGCGGCGGCGCAGGAGCTGCACCGGGTGCCGTCGGCGGTGAGCTATACCGTACGGCAGCTGGAGCAATGGCTGGCGGTGCCGCTGTTTGAGCGGCGCCACCGCGACGTGGAGTTGACGCCGGCCGGCGCGCTGTTTATCAAGGATGCGCGAGTTGTTATCAAAAAAATGCTCGACACCCGCCGCCACTGTCAGCAGGTGGCCAACGGATGGCGCGGCCAGCTGAATATCGCGGTCGACATCATCGTCAAACCGCAGCGCAGCCGTCAGCTGGTGTTGGATTTCTACCGTCATTTCCCCGACGTCGAATTGATGCTGCAACCCGAGGTGTTCAACGGCGTGTGGGATGCCTTGGTGGACGGCAGGGCGGATATGGCGATCGGCGCCACCCGTGCGGTGCCGGTCGGCGGCGGTTTCGCCTTCCGCGACATGGGTTATATGAACTGGCTGTGCGTGGTCAGCCCGCAACATCCGCTGGCGCAGTTGACGGGGCCGCTGAATGACGATCAGCTGCGGCCGTACCCTTCGCTTTGCCTGGAGGACACCTCGCGCAATCTGCCCAAGCGCGTCACCTGGACGCTGGATAACCAGCGGCGGCTGGTGGTGCCGGACTGGACTTCGGCGCTCGACTGTTTGTGCGCCGGGCTGTGCGTCGGCATGATGCCGGCGCATCGGGCGCTGCCGCGGGTGCAGCGCGGTGAGTTGAAGGCGTTGCAGCTGCAGCAGCCGTTTCCTGCCAGCCCTTGCTGCCTGACCTGGCAGCAGGATAAACCGTCACCGGCGATGAGCTGGCTGCTGGCGTATCTGGGCGATGGGGAAACGCTGAATCAGGAGTGGCTGAGCGAGGTGGAACCGGAAGCCGCGCAGGCTTCCGGCGCGGGGGATTAGCGGCGGTAGTCGATGAACGGGCCGTCGGCGACCGAGCGGCGTTCGATCAGCTTCGGATGCACTTCGATCACCTGCGACTCTTCGCGTTTGCTGATAATGCGATCCAGCAGCATGGTGAAGGCCATTTCGCCCAGACGCTCTTTCGGCTGGTGAATGGTAGTCAGCGCCGGGGTGAAGTAGCGGGCGTTGCGCACGTTGTCATAGCCGATCACAGAAATATCCTGTGGCACCCGCAGCCCCAGCTCGTCGGCCGCGCAGATGGCGCCCATCGCCATGATGTCGCCGCCGCAGAATACCGCGGTCGGCCGCTGTTTTTGCGACAGGATTTGGTGCATCGCCTTGTAGCCGGACTCCGGCTCAAAGTCACCCTGGACGATCCACTCTTCGCGGATGTCGATATGCGCTTCCTGCAGCGCCTTCATAAAGCCCTGATGACGGCCGCCGCCGGTGTTGCGCGACAGCTGGCCCGGAATGGCGCCGATATCGCGGTGGCCGCGCTCGATCAGGTAACGGCCGGCCAGATAGCCGCCTTCGAACGCGTTATCGATGATGGTATCGGTGAAGTCGCCGCGCGCAGCGCCCCAGTCCATCACCACCATCGGGATATTACGGTAGTCTTCCAGCATGCCCAGCAGCTGATCGGGGTACTCGGAGCACATGACCAGCAGGCCGTCGACGCGTTTTTGCGCCAGCATCGCCAGATAGGCGCGCTGCTTATCCAGATTATTGTGTGAGTTGCACAGGATCAGGGTGTAGCCCTTGCTGTAGCAGCTGTTTTCCACCGCCTCGATCACTTCGGCAAAGTAGGGCGCTTCGCTCGAGGTGGCCAGCAGGCCGATCGACTTGGTGTGATTGACTTTCAGGCTGCGCGCCACGGCGCTCGGCGAGTAGTGCAGTTCTTTGATGGCGGCCCACACGGCCGCTTTGGTCTCTTCGGCGACGAAACGAGTCTTATTGATGACGTGGGAAACGGTGGTGGTGGAAACGCCCGCGCGTTTGGCCACATCTTTAATCGTTGCCATGTAAGGAATGACTCCTGAACTCACATGTTTACAGCATGTAAGTGTGATGTTAATCGTTTGCCTACGTAGATCCTTCTCCAGAGAAGCGAAAACTGAGTTTTTAGTGTGTTGAAGTCTTCAGCGCTTAATCAGGAGGGGCATGGATGCCGGTACGCAGTTGTGAACTGCGAATTTTGTCGCATATTGAACAAAAGTGGAAGAGGTAATCGAGATTATAAACCGGGAAATGATAACAAGATTTTGTCGGCGAACTGTGGGAAAATGATTTGACGTACTAATTGTGCGCCTTTTATCCTTAGGAAAGCCCATTTTAAAGGAGTTGTCATGGATACCGAATTGAAGATGTCGCTGTTCACCACCGTCTGCGCGTTAGCGGTCATTATCGCTTTCAGCTTCGTTGCCGCGTTGAACTGATTTACCCCCGGTTATAAAAAAGGCGCAGCCTGGCTGCGCCTCATCACCTCAGAACCTGCGCTTACGCCAGGTTTTCCGCGGCGAAGGTCCAGTTGACCAACGCCCAGAAGTTTTCCAGGTATTTTGGACGCGCATTGCGGTAATCGATGTAATACGCGTGTTCCCACACGTCAACGGTCAGCAGCGGTTTGTCTTCACCGGTCAGCGGGGTGGCCGCGTTGGAGGTGTTGACGATCGCCAGCGCGCCGTCTGGTTTTTTCACCAGCCAGGTCCAGCCGGCGCCGAAGTTTTTCACTGCGGCATCGGTGAACTGCTCTTTGAACGCAGCGAAGGAGCCGAAGGATTTGACGATCGCCGCCGCCAGTTCGCCCTGCGGTTCACCGCCGCCCTGTGGCGACAGGCAGTGCCAGTAGAAGGTGTGGTTCCACACCTGCGCGGCATTGTTGAAGACGCCGCCGTTAGAGGTCTTGATGATCTCTTCGAGCGATTTGCCCTCGAACTCGCTGCCTTTCACCAGGTTGTTCAGGTTAACCACGTAGGTATTGTGGTGTTTGCCGTAGTGGTATTCCAGGGTCTCAGCGGAGATGTGCGGCTCGAGCGCGTTTTTCTCATACGGTAATGCAGGTAATTCAAACGACATTGCTTCCTCCTTTACAGCGCCATTCGCTTTCCGCCGGGGCGAGAGTCATATGGGCCGTTTTTTATTGTGGTCTTTCAATCTTAACAATTTTCATCATAAAAAACAGGAAGAAAAGCGAGAAATGCGCGTGGGGTGGTGCGATGGGCGAGAGCTTGAGCAGGCGGTTGCGACCGGGACCGCAACCGCGCAGAGCAGGGAATTAACGGATAGTTTTCGGCGTTACTACGCGGCGTGCGCCGATGTAGTGGTTCTGCCAATAGTCGTTGTCGAGCTGGCTGATGCGGATCTCTTCGCCGGTGCGCGGCGACTGGATGAATTTGCCGTTGCCGAGGTAGACGCCAACATGGTCCGCCACGCCGCGGTTGTTGATGCGGAAGAACACCAGATCGCCGCTTTCCAGCTCGCTTTTCTTGATCGGCGCCGCGTCGCGCAGGTGATACATTTCGTTGGCGGTGCGCGGCATTTTGATTTTCACCACGTCTTTATAGGCGTAATAGATAAGGCCGCTGCAGTCGAAGCCGGTGCGCGGCGAACTGCCGCCCCAGCGGTAAGGTTTGCCCATCTGCCCCATCAGCTTGGCCATCGCGGTCTGCTTGGCATGCTGGTAGCGTTTTTTGTGCGCCGGGCTGAGTTTTAACGGTTTTTCGTCACGCGCCAGTTTGGCGGTGGCCATACCGGCTTCGCGGTGGCGACCATAGCCTTTTTTATAGCCCTTTTTCGGCGGGGTGACTTTAATCTTGGCGGTTTTCTGCGCTTTGGCCTTGGGTTTGGCGCTGGCGATCTTTTTCGCGCTTTTCTCGCTTTTCGTCTTGGCGGCCCTGGTTTTTTTCGCAGGGGCCGTCACTTTGGCTTTTTTAGCGGCTTTGTCCGCTTTCTTTTTTCTGCGGTCATCGGGCCGCGCTTCATTAGCATGGCTTTTACGCTGCTCGGCGGCAACACGCGCCTGTGGCGCAGCGTGCGCCAAATTGAAGAAGAGCTGCGTAAACAGCAGCGCAAAGAGCGTAAGAATTAAACGCATGTCGACGTCACCAACCTTGGCCCCGAAGCGGATATCGAAAGAGTTACAGTATTCCCGAATTTCGCCATATAAAACAGCGAAGAACTCATAAATAATAATCCATATTGTGAGAAAACGTTAATGACATTTTTTTTGGTTCAAAATCAGTCCGTTGGTGTATAAAAAAGCACCGCCGGGTGGCTGTGGATATAATTAATCCCCGCCGTCATCGCCAAGCAATATATTAGTGAAATGGTCGGATTAAAAATGTTATTCTCAACGTATGTTTTGACCGGAATGACGTGGCCGGTGAAACGCGATCGGTAGCGGGCGAATATCCTTGCAAAAGATGGCGTTTTCTTGCGACTGTTCCAGCCGCTACAATAGCCCGCGTGATGCATGTTGTAGCCATGAAATGTGGCTTGAGGAAGCAATAAATGACGACGACACTTGAAAAAATTCAGCATCAGATCGCTGAAAACCCGATTCTGCTGTACATGAAAGGTTCGCCAAAGCTGCCGAGCTGCGGCTTCTCCGCACAGGCTGTGCAAGCGCTGTCCGCCTGCGGCGAACGTTTCGCCTACGTGGACATTCTGCAAAACCCGGACATTCGCGCCGAGCTGCCAAAATACGCCAACTGGCCGACGTTCCCGCAGCTGTGGGTAGACGGTGAGCTGGTCGGCGGTTGCGATATCATCATCGAGATGTATCAGCGCGGCGAACTGCAGCAGCTGATCAAAGAAACGGCAGAAAAGTATAAAGCGCAGGAAGACCAGCAGTCTTAATCGGCAGGCTTGCGGTTATCGCGTAACGGGCGGCGCCAGTGCAAACTGGGCCGCCTTTTTTGTTGGGCTTACTCGGCGAGATCGCCGACCGGCAGCGGCCAGCCGCCGAGACGTTTCCAGCGGTTAACCAGCTCGCAAAACAGCAGGGCAGTTTGCTCGGTGTCGTACAGCGCAGAGTGCGCCTGGCTGCTGTCGAACGGCATACCGGCGGCGATACAGGCTTTCGCCAACACCGTTTGGCCCAGTACCAGGCCGCTGAGCGCAGCGGTGTCGAAGGTGGCGAACGGATGGAACGGGTTGCGCTTCAGGCCGGCGCGTTCTGCTGCGGCCATCAGGAAGCTGTGATCGAAGTTGGCGTTGTGCGCCACGATAATGGCCCGGTTGCAACCGCGATCCTTGAGCCCTTTGCGCACCGCTTTGAAAATGGCGTGCAGCGCGTCATATTCGCTGACCGCGCCGCGCAGCGGATTGTGCGGATCGATGCCGTTAAACGCCAGCGCTTCCGGCTGCAGGTTGGCGCCCTCGAAAGGCTCCACGTGGAAGTGCAGGGTCTCGTCCCGCTGCAGCCAGCCATCTTCATCCATTTTCAGCGTGACGGCGGCGATCTCCAGCAACGCATCGGTATTGGCGTTGAAGCCGGCGGTTTCAACATCTATTACTACGGGATAAAACCCACGAAAACGACCACTCAGGGCGTTAAGATCACTTTTTTCGGCCATCAGTTTCTTATCTTCATCGAATGCAGCGCGCATTATGGCAAATTTTGCGCCCGGTTGCAGGCGCTATCGCGCGGAGAATCAGCAGGGCGCAGCGCGCCCTGAAGGGGAGGCTTAGTGGCCGAGGCCCTGACCGGCGTGTTTGTTTTCGATCAGCTCGATTTTGTAGCCGTCCGGATCTTCGACGAAGGCGATGACCGTGGTGCCGCCTTTCACCGGGCCGGCTTCGCGGGTGACCTTGCCGCCTGCGCGGCGGATGCTGTCGCAGGTGGCGGCAACGTCGTCCACGCCCAGCGCCAGGTGGCCGAAGGCGGTGCCCATGTCGTAGCTGTCGGTGCCCCAGTTATAGGTCAGTTCGATAACCGCGCCTTCGCTCTCTTCCGTATAGCCGACGAAAGCCAGCGAATATTTGTACTCTGGGTTTTCGCTGGTGCGCAGCAGGCGCATGCCTAATACCTTGGTGTAGAAGTCGATGGCGCGTTGCAGGTCACCGACGCGGATCATGGTATGGAGTAAGCGCATAATTCCTCTGAATTGACAGTGCCGTGGCAGACGGCGGGTGGATTGAAGCACAAGCGAGTATAGCCTTGTCCCGCAAGGGAATTCAACGTAACGAATGAGTGACAATGTCACTTATGGGGCTCGCGACGGTGATGTCTAAATATTGATCGAGCGTACCGATCGATACAGAGTAATTGATCTGCACAATCAATTATCTATTTCGACGGCAAGCGTGTAAAAATTGAACGGCAGTAGAGCACAACACCAGGGAACACCGGCCCGCCCCGTGCGGGCTTTTTTGCGTGCGGCGCATAAAAAAACGGCCATGCGGTTGTGTGGCCGTTGGGGTCAGGACAGGTTACTTCGCCAGAAACGGATAGTCGGTATAGCCTTCGGCGCCGCCGCCGTAGAAGCTTTCCGGCTTAGGCTCGTTCAGCGGCGCATGCTGGCGGAAGCGCTCGACCAGATCCGGGTTGGCGATGTAGCTGCGGCCGAAGGCCACCGCGTCGATGAAGCCTTTTTCGATCAACGCTTCGGCTTTTTCGGCGGTGTAGGCGCCGGCGCCGACGATCACCCCTTTAAAGTGGGCGCGCACCGAGTCGCGGAAGGCGTCGGAATACGGTTTGCCGCCGGCCCAGTCCGGTTCGGAGATGTGCAGGTAGGCGATGTTGCGCTTATTCAGCTCTTCCACCAGATACAGCGCCGCGTCTTCCTGATCTTCACCGTTGTCCAGCCCATTGAACGGCCCCAGCGGTGAGATACGAATACCGATGTGCTCGGAACCCCATTCGGCGACCGCCGCGTCGACCACTTCCAGCGTCAGGCGAGTGCGATTCTCGATGCTGCCGCCGTATTGATCGGTACGTTGGTTGGAAGCGGGTGACATGAACTGGTGCAGCAGATAGCCGTGGGCCGCATGCAGTTCGATGAAGTCGAAGCCGGCTTCCCGCGCGTTGGCGGTCGCCTGGCGGAAATCGTTGACGATGCCCGGGATCTCGCTGGTTTCCAGCGCACGCGGCGTGGAGGTCGGTACGCGCACCCAGGCGCCGGTTTCATCACGCACGGTGGTGCGGGTTTCGGCGTTGATTGCCGAAGGCGCGACCGGCGCTTGCCCGCCCGGCTGCAGGCTGGCGTGGGAGATGCGGCCTACGTGCCACAGCTGTACGGCGATATGGCCGTTTTTATCATGCACTGCCTGCGTGATGTTTTTCCATGCGGCGATCTGCTCCGGGGTATGCAACCCCGGTGCGCCGGCGTAGCCTTTCGCCTGGAAGGAAACCTGGGTCGCTTCGGTCACGATCAGGCCGGCGCCGGCGCGCTGTGCGTAATATTCCGCCATCAGCGGCGTAGGAATGTCGCCCGGCTCGATGCTGCGCAGACGCGTCAGTGGAGCCATAAACACGCGGTTGGGCAGGGTGATGGCGCCAACCTTCAGCGGAGAGAGCAATTTTTCAGTCTTCATAGTGCATCCTGTATTTAATAGACCGGTCGTCTAGTAATGGGCGATAAAAAACCACGAACTGCATTTTTCAATAAAAAGAAATTGTTACCGTTACGGTTGCGGCGGGCGCAGCAGCAACTCGATGCTTTCCAGCGCGCTGGTCAACGGCGCCAGCGAGTGGCGGATCTTGGCGCGCAGCGAAGCGCCGAGCCACAGTGAGTACAGCGTCTCTGCGGTCGCTGCCGGGCTCATGGCCACCGACAGCGAGCCCTCGGCGATACCGCGCTCGATGGCCTCCTGCAGGTGGCCGATCACGCGAGCGGTGCCCGTTTCCAGCGCATGGCGCATCGGTTCAGACAGATCGCTCACCTCGGCGGAAAGCTTCACCGCCAGGCAGGCGTTGTGGCATTCGCTGCGGCAGTGGTAGCTGATGGCCTGAGCGTAATAGCCGAGCAGCTGGTGGCGGGCATCGCCGCGTCTGTCGGCAAACAGCGCCTGCATTTCTGCATCATAATGGGCGAAATAGCGTTGCAGCATCGCTTCGCCGAAGGCTTCCTTCGAGCGAAAATAGTGGTAGAACGAGCCTTTCGGCACGCCCGCAGTGGCCAGCAGTTCGCTCAGCCCCATGCCGGTAAAGCCCAGGCGCAGGCTGAGGGTTTCGCCGGTGGCGAGCAGATGTTCACGTGTGTCCACGTTGCAATGCGTTGATTTGGTCATCATGGTGCCGAGCATAATAGACCGATTGGTCTAGGTCAATGGGAATAAAAAAACCGGCGCACAAAACGCCGGTGGTCTGCAAACTATTGTGCCCCAGCGGCACGCGGAAGTTAAGCGCTTACGCCGCGTTGCGGCAACGCTGCAGGATATCCAGCTGGGATTGATATTCGCGGCTCTGCACGTTCAGCATACCCAGCAGGGTATGGAACAGGTTGTCCTGCGACACGTCGTCCTTTTCTGCCAGCGCGTTCAGGCACTGGCGATCGACGCCGAAGTTGCGCTGATAGTCGGCCGACATCCACATCAGGAAAGGCACGTGCGTTTGTTGGCTCGGCGCGAAGACATAAGGCGTGCCGTGCAGATACATGCCGTTTTCCCCCAGCGATTCGCCGTGATCGGACAAATAGACCAGCGCGGTATTGAACCGGTCGTCATACTGCCGCAGCAGCTTGATGGTGGCATCGAGCATCGCGTCGGTATACAGGATGGAGTTGTCATAGGTGTTCACCAGCTGTTCATGGCTGCAATCCTGGATCTGATTGCTGTTGCAGGTCGGCGTAAACGCCTGGAACGCCGGGGTGCTGCGGCGGTAGTAAGCCGGACCGTGGCTACCCATCTGGTGCAGCACGATCACGCCGTCGTCTTTCAGACTATTGATATAGTCGTTCAGCTTGTACAGCAGCACGTTGTCCATGCAAACCTCGCCGTCACAGTCCTGCGGCAGTTTCAGCTTGGTCATATCGATGTGCGGTACCCGGTCGCAGGCGCCTTTGCAGCCGCCGTCGTTATCGCGCCACAGCACGCTGACGCCGGCATGCGCCAGCACGTCGAGCATGCCTTCCTGATGCGTTGCCTGAGTCGCGTCGTATTCCTTGCGCGGCATGTTGGAGAACATGCAGGGCACGGAGATCGCCGTTTCGGTGCCGCAGGAGCTGGCGTTCTTGAAGTAGACCACGTCATCCTGCTTCAGGCGCGGGTTGGTTTCGCGTTCATAGCCCCCGAGGGAGAAGTTTTCGGCGCGGGCGGTTTCTCCCACCACCAGGATCACCAGCGTTTTCTTGACCTGCCCGGCGATCAGCGGCCCTTTGCGCGCGTCTTCACCGATTTTTACCAACGGCAGATTGCGGGTGAAATAACGCTGTTCGGTAAACTTGATGGTGCCGGCCACGAAGTTGGAAGGCGTCAACATCTTCACCACGCTTTTATTGTTGCGGATCAGCGAAGCGTAGTCTTTGTAAAACAACGCGGCGACGATCAGGATCACCACCAACGACAGCATGACGTTGGCGGCGCGCAGCCCGACCATGTACCACCAGGGGCGAGTCTGGCGAATTTGGGTGAAGCAGACCGCCACCGCTGGCAGAATGCCAAGCAGTGCCAGCCATAATCCCATACGCGGCGTCAGCAGCGCCGTCGCCTCCTGAGGATTGGTCTCGAAGGCGTTTTGCATCATGTTGCCGTCGATCACTACACCATAGCTGAACATGAAATAGTTGGCTGCGGCGCTGCCGAGCAAGAAAAAGATGATCAGCGGCTTGCGCAGGTAGGGCACAGTCAACACGCTGAAGATGATATTCAGCGCACAGAAGATCACCACCGGCATGCTGGCGGCGAAAATCACGCTGTGGACGCTATCGAAGGTGATATACGACCAGGCGCGATGCAGGAATAACGCGTTCTGAAACAGAGTGAAGAACAGGGCGGTGGCGAGGGTAAAACCGAGGCTGTTGCACTGTAAGCGTTGACGTAACCACATTGCCAAATCGGGATCCTGAAAGTAGATAATGCCTTGAAATCTACCGGATGAAACTTAAGAAAACCTTAGAAATTCAGAATACTGGCGGCGGAGAATACGCGAAAACCGCCAGGCCGGGCGGCCTGGCGGTGGGACGGTTTAGTAGGCAGCGGTGAATTGCGCGCGAATAAATTGAGGTTTTTCAATCTCATCAACGATGGCGACCGCCAGGTCTTCCACCGAAATGCTGGCCGGCGCTTCGCCGTTCATCAGCAGTTGTGTGGTGCCGAGGCGGAACTGGCCGGTGCGTTTGCCCGGCTCCAGCAGGGCAGCCGGCGAGAGATAGGTCCAGTCGAGCGCCGATTCGTTGCGCAGTGTGTTGCGCAGATCGCGCACCGCCTGCGCGCCGGGGCGGATATTGTCCGGGAACTGCGGCGTATCCACCAGTTCAACGCCCGGCGCTACTTCCAGGCTGCCGGCGCCGCCGACCACCAGCAGGCGCTTGACGCCGGCCTGTTCGACCGCGGTGAGGATCTGTTGGGCGCCGCGGGTGGTTTTCTCATACAGGTTGTCTTCGCCCCAGCCGGGGTTGTAGGCGCTGATCACCGCATCCTGACCGCGCAATTGCCCCGCCAGCCAGGCGGTATCGGCAACGTCGCCCAGTGCGACGGTCAGATTGGCGTGCTCCGGCAACTCTTTTTTCTGGCGGGCGATCGCCGTCACCTGAATGCCGCGAGCCAGCGCTTCATCCACCACGCGGCGGCCAACAAAACCGGTTGCTCCAATAATGGCTACTTTCATCTGTATGCTCCTTCGGGGGATAGGTTCAGTATCGTGAGGCAGGCCGATGTGCCTGCTGCGTGGTATCTACTTTAGTCCTTAACAATAGCCGTGATTAGTGCCATATTCATGCTTTCTTGATTAAGTAAAACTTCATAATCATGGATAAACTCAATCGAATGGCGGTGTTCGCCACCGTGGTGGCGGAGGGATCGCTGGCCGGCGCGGCGCGGCGGCTGGGCATGACGCCGTCGGCGGTCAGCCAGCACATGCGTTCGCTGGAGAAGGCGCTCGGGGTGCCGCTGCTGCACCGTTCCACCCGCCGTCTGGCGCTGACCGAGGCCGGAGCGGCGTTCTATCCCGGCTGTGAGGCGATGCTGCAGCAGGCGCAGCAGGCGGAGCAGCGGCTGGCGGAGCTGCGGGATACGCTGGTGGGCGAGCTGCGCATCGCCACCCCGGTCGGCATCGGCGGCCGATCGCTGGCGGAGGCGTTGGCGCCGCTGTTGCAGGCGCACCCCAAGCTGACGCTGCGGGTGCTGGCGGACGATCGCATCGTCGATATGATAGAGCAGCGGGTCGACATCGCGCTGCGGGCCAACCGTCAACTGGCGGACGCCAATATGATCGCGCATCCGCTGACGGCGTGGCCGATGGTGCTGTGCGCCGCGCCGCGTTATCTCAGCCAGCATGGGGTGCCGGAAAAACCGCAGGATTTGGTGCAGCACCGCTGGATCTCCAGCGGCTACAGCGGGGCGCATCTGGATCTGCTGCACCAGTCCGGCCAGCAGGTTAAGCTGCGGCTGGCGGAAGGGCAGATCGTCAGCGAGAGCATGAATGTGATGCGCGCCTTTACCCGCGCCGGGCTGGGCATTTCCATTCAGCCACTGTATGAAATTGGCGACGAGCTTCAGCGCGGTGAGCTGTTGCTGCTGTTGCCGGAGTGGCGGCCGGCACCGCTGCGGCTGCACGCGCTGACGCTCGAGCGCAACGTGCCGGAGAAAAGCCGCCAGGCGCTGCGTTATTTGCGCGACTATTTTCGCCGCAATGGCGAAAAGGGACTTGCCAGCGGCGGCGATGGCGTCTTCAATTAGCAAGAGAAAGCAGGAGGCCCCGTGGCGCAGCAGCTTGAATTTTTCGACATCCCCAGCCCGTGTCGCGGCATTTGTCAGGCCGACGACCGCGGATTCTGCCGTGGCTGCCTGCGCAGCCGCGAGGAGCGCTTCGGCTGGATGAGCATGAGCGACGCGCAGAAGCGCGAGGTGCTGCGCCTGTGCCGTCAACGCTTCCTGCGCCTGCAACGCGCCAATAAAGCGCCCGACGAGCCGCTGCCGGAACAGCCGTCGCTGTTTTAACCTTTCCTGATCTGCCGCACGTTCGTGTGGCTTACCGCTTCCCTGTGCCTCACCGGCTTGTGTATGCTGGCTGACAACTAATGTCATGAGGTTTTCGCAATGGTAGAACGTATACGTCTCGCGCCGCAGGGGCCTGAATTTTCCCGCATGATTTGCGGTTACTGGCGGTTGATGGAATGGGGCATGTCGCCGCAGCAGCTGCTGACGTTCATCGAACAGCATGTTGAACTGGGCGTCACCACCGCCGACCACGCGGATATCTACGGTGGCTATGCCTGCGAACAGGCGTTCGGCGACGCGCTGCGCCTGAAGCCGGCGCTGCGCCAGTCGCTGGAGCTGGTGACCAAGTGCGGCATCGCCACCACCGCCAAGCCCGGCAACCCGATCGGCCATTACATCACCGACCGCGACCATATCGTACAGAGCGCGGAACAATCGCTGCGCCATCTGCATACCGACTACCTCGATCTGCTGCTGATCCACCGGCCGGATCCGTTGATGGATGCCGACGACGTGGCCGAAGCCTTCGTCGCGCTGCATAAAAGCGGCAAGGTGCGACATTTCGGCGTTTCCAACTTTACGCCCGCGCAGTTCCAGCTATTGCAGTCGCGCCTGCCGTTCACGCTGGCGACCAACCAGGTGGAGATCTCGCCGATTCACCAGCCGGCCATTCTCGACGGCACGCTCGACCAGTGCCAGCAACTGCGCATCAAGCCGATGGCCTGGTCCTGCCTGGGGGGCGGGCGCCTATTCAACGACGCCGAGTTCCAGCCGCTGCGCGACGAGCTGCAGCGGGTGGCGCAAGAGATCGGCGCCGACACCATCGAGCAGGTGGTGTACGCCTGGGTGATGCGCCTGCCGTCGTCGCCGCTGCCGATTATCGGCTCCGGCAAGATTGAGCGGGTGCGCTCGGCGCTGAAGGCGCAGAAGCTGGTACTGAACCGCCAGCAGTGGTTCCGCATTCGCAAGGCGGCGCTGGGGTATGACGTGCCTTAAGGCGGAGCAAAAAAGAGGAAAGCCGGGCGGCGAAAGCGCCCGGCTTTTTTTACGCCGATCCTTAGGCTAACACCACCTGATCGGTGTTGAAGTGATCGAGCGAGACGCCGATCAGCGTGACCTGGCTGTGGCCGAAGGCCAGCACCAGATCGTCGTTTTGCTGCGTGGCGTACTCGCGGATATTTCCGCTGGCGCCTTCGGTGCCGATAAACACCAGTTTATCGGTGGCGTTGAAGCCATACAGCTGATCGCGGCCAAAATTGCCGCTGAACAGGAAGGTATTGCCGTTGCCGACGCCCTTCAGGATGTCATCGCCGCTGCCGCCGACAAAGGTCAGGTTGCCGCCGGCATGGCCGATCAGCGTGTCGTTGCCGGCGTTGCCGAACAGCCAGGCGTCGTGGCTGCGAGCCTGCAGGACGTCATCGCCGTCGCCGCCGGTGGTGGCAGCGGCATAGGCTTTGAGGCCCGAATCCGATTTTAATCCGGCCGCGGTCACCTGATGATCCACCTCTTTGTTGAAAATCAACCAGGAGGTTTCTTTGCTGCGCAGGGTGCTGATGTCGTCCGCCAGCGTAATGCCGCCTTTGGCGTCGCGCAGGTAAAGCGTATTGCCATCGTAGGCGACCTCGGTGTTCTTCAGCGCCTGTTGGGTATCGAAGGTATTGTGGCCTTTGCCGCCGGCGATCAGGTTGTAGCCGCCGGCATCGCGGAAGATATCGTCGCCGTCGCGGCCCTCGAGATAATCGTTGCCTTTGCCGCCCTTGATCAAATCATTGCCGTCACTGCCGATGATAAACGTCGGCCCGCTGTGCGTCTCCGCGTTGCGGTTCAGGTCTTCCACCCAGGTATTGCCGCGCGTCACGTTCGACAGGTTGGAGACAATGATGGTCGAGTCCTTGTCGGTCAGCGAATAAAACTCGGAGTTCAGCACCCGCATCAGCCCGTCCTGATAGAAGAACGGCAGGTGCGACAGCCAGGTCGGAATGTTGAGAATGGAAAACGGCAGCAGGTTCCAGGCGTCCGACGCGTAATGGTCGTTGAAGTTGACGATATTGTTGGTGGCGGAGGCGTGCGGCGCATCGTGGACGCCCAGTGACGGCAGGGTTAGCGAGGTGCCATCGAGCGCACGAAACACCGGATCGTTTTCGTAGCCGATGTTGATCACCTTGCCGCCGGCTTCGTACTGGGTCGGCGAGGCGAAGGCAACATAGTTGGACTGAGCGTAGAAGCCGCCCCAGTTGGCGTCGCTCTGCGCCGCCATGCTGTTGACCGCCAGCCCGCCGAGGCTGTGGCCGCTGACCACCACGTCCTCGCCGCTCAGCCCGTGCGCCTGCGCGAACTTCGCCACGTCGCCCAGCAGATTGCCGAAGGCGTTCAGCGCGTAGCCGTCAGCGTAGCCTTTCGGCCCGAAACCGGCCAGCAGATCGTTAATCACATCGCCGATGGTATCGCCGATCAGCGACTCGCGTGGGCCGCTGGTACCGCGAAATGAGATGCCAATGGCGGTGAGATTGCCTTCGCTGTCATATTTGCCCAGCACCTCGGCCTGAGCGGTGGTGTAACCGGCGGTCTCGCCGTAGTAGGTGCCGCGTGCATCGGTTCTGCCGGCGTAACCCAGCTGCGCGGCGCTGATGACCGACCAGCCGGCATTGTTCACCGCCTCCTGCGCGGCCTGTTCGGAATCGGGGTTCCAGGGAAGGCCGGGCAGGCCGCCCTGCGATTGGGTGCTGCCGATGAGCGCGGTGATCAGCGTCAGCGGCAGGCCCAGCCCGAAACCGGTCTGGTGGTAGCCTTCGTCGAAGCCGTTATCGATATTGTGGTAAGCGTAGGTAGAGATGGCCAAGGCGTCGGAAAACAGCGCTTTCGACGCGTTTTCGTCCAAATCCTTATAGCTAAAGATGCCCATATCAGTTCCTTATGAATTATGCCGCCTGGCCGGGGAGTGAACTCTCATGCGTCGGCGGTGGAAACAGGGAAACAACGTTAGCCGAACGACAGCTGGTCAGAGGACCAACATCGGTAGAAATAGTATTAGCCCTAAATATTAGGTGTGCGAATCAAATTGGCGAGATTGTGCGTTGGTTAACAGTGCCTGCGCCGGCTCTCCTATACTGAAAGCTCAGCAGAGACATTAAGGAGACTGATTGATGAAACGTTATTGGTATGCAGCACTTGGCCTGATGGCGTGTGGCGCGGCTCAGGCGGCGACAACCGACGTCGAGATGCACCTGGTGACCGGGCAGGGGATCGGTCAGGATATCGGCAAGGTGGTCATCAGCGAAACGCCGTACGGCTTGCTGTTCACGCCGAGCCTGAAAGCGTTGCCGGCCGGGGTACATGGCTTCCACGTGCATGAAAAAGGCAGCTGCGAGCCGGGGATGAAGGACGGCAAAGCGGTGGCGGCGCTGGCGGCCGGCGGGCATTTTGATCCGCAAAAGACCGGGAAGCACCTCGGGCCGTATGCCGACGGGCATCTGGGCGATTTACCGGCCCTCTCTGTGACCGCCGACGGCATGGCGAACTATCCGGTATTGGCGCCGCGGCTGAAAAAAATCAGTGAAATTGAGGGCAAGGCACTGATGGTGCACGCCGGCGGCGATAACCACTCGGATCACCCACTGCCGCTCGGCGGAGGCGGTGAGCGTTTCGCCTGCGGGGTGATCAAGTGATCACCCGCCGCTAACGGCCGGCGCGGTAGCGGGCTGGCCCATCGCCTGCTGCAACTGCTGCAGCGAGCAGTAGAGTCGCCAAATCAGACCGGCCAAATCGCGTGCCGCCTGTTCCGGGTGGTGCGCCAGCGCGTTGCTCATGCGCAGCAGCTCCTGCAGCGTGGCGTCCAGCGAACTGTGCTGCACGCCTTTCTCCGTCATGATGCCGCGCAGGCAGTGGATGCAGACGTCGCGCACCGCCGACAGCGGATCGGAACGGGTCTGCCAGTCGCGCAACTGCCAGACGATATGGCTGCAGTTGAGCAGCACCACGCCCCAGCGCAGCAGCCAGGTGCGAGCCTCCTGATCCTGACTCTGATTGAGCTGGCTGATGCGATGATAGATCAGCGATTCGAACTGGCTTTCGCTCTGCTGCGGTCGTTTGCTCAGTTGATCGATAAAATCGCGCCGCAGCGCGCGGATAATGCGGCGGCTTTTGCGCTTGTCCGAACTGGGGCGCAGGATCTGAAACGCCAACCCGGCCAGCAGTACGCCGACGATTTTACCGATGTTGTCATTGATGAAGGACTGGTAGTCATAGCTCGGCGGATTGCTGACGGTCAGGAACGATCCCATAAAGACGATCAGCTGCCCCCAGAGCGCGGCATAAGGTGGATTCTGCAGCTTGAGCATCTGCATGGTCACCAGGATCGGGAACAGGAAGGCGCAGAACACCCAGAAGTCGTCAATCTGGATCATCAAACCGAATTTCACCACAAAGCAGGCGACCGAGAGCAGCAGCACCGCCTTGAGCAAGGTGCTGACGCTGTTGATCGGCGAAGGCGTCGAGGAGTAGAGCACGCAGCTGATGGCGGTGAGCGTCAGCGCCGCGCTGCCGGCGTCCCACTGCGTGTTGATCCAGTAGGCGCAGCCGATCACGATGCATAAAAAGGTGCGCAGGCCGTTATAAGCGGCTTCGTAGCTGTCGGTATGGCGCGCCAGCGAGGTGACGCGCGGCGGCTGGAGATCGCTGACCGCCGTGGCGCTCTCCAACCGCTGCAGCCAGCGGTTGCAGCGCAGGTAAAGCCAACAGAAATCGCGCAGCCGCAGCCAGAAAGCGCGATGGCGGTAGTCCGCAGCATCTTGCGGCGCGATCTGCTGGAGCAGGCGCGCCAAACGGTATTTATCGGTGGCGGGATCGCGCAGCTCGTCCAGCAATTGTGTCAGCACCGGCATCAGATTGGCGGGGCGATCCGGCCAGTTCAGCAGCATGCGGCGCAGGCTGGAAATGACGCTGGTGATGCGCAGCTGCTGGTGCAGCAGGTAGTTGAGCAGGTTGTTTTGCCGCCGCAGCCGGTAGTGGCTCCAGAATGCCTGAATGCGCAGCAGGTTCATGGTCAGGATCTGGCCGATGACCCCCTCGTGCGAGGTGCGCATCTGTGCGGTGATCTCCGGCTGCCACAGCATGGCGGCGTGCTCCAGCAGGCGTAGCTGCATGCGCCGCAGCGAGGTCAGCAGCGCTTCGCCGTCCGAGGTGCTGGGCAGGATCATCATCATCAACCCGCCGCACAGAATACCGGTGATCACTTCGCAAACCCGCGCCTGCGCGATGTCGAAGATCTGCTGGGTATCGGTGACGTTGACCGTGCCGAAGGCGATGATGGCGGCGGTATAGCCCGCCAGCGCGAACGCGTAAGAAACGTTGTTTTGGTAATGGTTGGAGATATAGGTGCACAGCCCGATCCAGGCGGCGATGAACAGCGTAAACAGCCAGGGATCGTTCAGGCAGTGGCCGGCGATCGCCACCGACGCGGCGGCCCCCATCAGGCTGCCGAAGATGCGGCCGATGCTTTTGCTGATCACGCCGCCGACGGTGGGGAAACTCACCACCGCCGCGGAGGTGAGCGCCCAATAGGGTTCGTCGAGCTCGAGCACGAACGCCACCCACAGCGCGAGACACATCGCCAGCGAGTTGCGCAGCGCATAGCGCCATTGGCCGCCGGTCGCCTTACCCCAGGGGGTACGGCTCCATTCCAGAAAAGGCAGGTTCACACTTTAGTTCCGCTGATGAATCGAAATGGTGCAGGTGGTGCCGGCGACCAGCGTCAAATCGGCGGGCACGTTGAGCAATTTTATCCGTACCGGCACGCGCTGAGCCAAACGCACCCAAGGAACATTAGGCTTAACGTCCATTAATAGATCGTTGCTGCTGTCGACGCTCTGATCGTAAATGGCGCGGCCGATGCTCTCTACTTCCCCCTGCAGCGGCGTGTTGCCGTTATATAAAACGATGTCCGCTTTATTGCCTTCTTTTATATGCTTCAGCTTGGTTTCTTCGAAATAACCGAGCACATAAAACGAATGCACATCCACCAACGCCACCAGCGGCGTACCGGCGTTGGCGTAGTTTCCGACTCGCGCTTGCAGGTTGGTGATATAACCGTCGGTTGGCGCATAAATTTTGGTTTTGCTCAAATTCCATTTGGCCTGTTCCAGGTTGGCCTGGGCGGCTTTATAGGCGGCTTTCATTGCCTGAGCGGCTAAATTCGACTCGTCCAAATCTTCAGCGGAAATAACGTTACGTGGCAAACCGCGACGGCGGGCTGCCTCGTGGTCCGCTTTGGCCAGATCGGATTGCGCTTTTGCCACCGCGGCCTCGGCATTGTCCAGCGCAATCTGGTAGGGCACCGGGTCGAGGGTAAAAATCAGACTTCCCGCAGGTACGAACTGATTGTCATTCGCGCTTATTTTCTCTAATCTTCCAGAGACTTCAGGGGTGATATTGACGAGTTCGGCGCGCACTTTTCCATCACGGGTCCATGGGGATTGCATATAATAATTCCAGAGCCACCAACCGGCGCAGACGGCAATGGCGCAGACGATCACCGTTGAGAAGTATTTTAATGTTTTATGCTGCATGGGTTACCAACTCGCTAAAATCCATAAGGAACCGCTGACGGTCAGAACGAAAATGGACAGGTCCATCAACATGGGATGCCAGATTTCACCGGAATACATCCAGTCCCTCAGCACCTGATGAATCAGCAGCCATAAGACCAGTCCTAGTAAAAAAGCTTTAAATATAGGTGGAAAATAAAGCGATGCCCCCAGGACCAAATCGGGTAAGGGGGATGAGGTGTGTAACCATGATGTATTCACATTAACAATCCCTAAGGGTGAATATGTTGAATATTTGCATAACGATTAAACAATAGCGGCTAAAAATAGTGGCTATTTCCACAATATACATTATATACATTTGTGTTTTTAATGTGAGTTACCCAAAATAGTCTAAACTCTGGGAGGTAATGTTAGCATGCTAATTATAAGGAGGGGGAAGTGGAGTCAACATTAGGTTCAGATTTAGCACGATTAGTTCGTGTTTGGCGCGCGCTCATCGATCATCGGCTCAAGCCGTTGGAGCTGACCCAAACGCACTGGGTCACTTTGCACAATATCAATCGTTTGCCGCCGGAGCAGTCGCAAATCCAGCTGGCCAAAGCGATCGGTATCGAGCAGCCGTCACTGGTTCGTACGCTGGACCAACTGGAGGAGAAAGGGCTGATCACGCGTCACACCTGTGCCAACGATCGCCGCGCGAAGCGCATCAAGCTGACCGACGCGGCCGATCCGATCATCAGGGAAGTGGACAGTGTGATCACGTCGACACGCAGTGAGATTTTAAGCGGCATTACCGCCGACGAAGTGCATCTGTTGGTAGGGCTGATTGGCAAGTTAGAACAAAATATCACCGAACTGCAGAACAAATAATAATATTCTTATTTTTCTACGATTACAGTTTCACAGCATCAGAAATAAAACCGGAGGCGATTGCCTCCGGTTTGCCGTGTGCCGCCGACTGACTTACAGCGGAGAGACGGTGATGGTGTCGCCCATGCGCGCCATGCGCACGCGCTGGCCTGGGCTGAACTTGGTGTCGCCCGCTTTCTGTACCACCACGATGTTCTCTTTCTGGTCGGTTTTGATTTCCAGCTCGTAGCCTGAGGTACGGCCGGCCACTTCACCGATGCTGTTGCCCGCCGCGCCGCCGGCGATGGCGCCCGCTGCGGTAGCCAGCGTACGGCCGGTGCCGCCGCCTACGGTGTTGCCCAACAGGCCGCCAATCACCGCGCCGCCGATCATCCCCAAGGCGTTGGAGCCTTCGCCGCCCTGGATTTTAACCGGACGCACGGAAACCAGCGTCCCGTAGGTGACGTTCTGCACCTGCTTGGCCTGCGAGGACGAGTAGACATCGCCGGACATGGATTCATTGGCACAGCCGGCCAGCGTAACGGCGGCAACGGCAACGACGAGAAGACGCTTGATCATACAAAACTCCTGATGGTAGTAGTCCATAACCTGGCAATGCTCTCCAGGCAAGATTCAGTGAAAATGATAGACAAAGTATGGCTGAAAGTTGACACACCGCCATGCTCCATCGCTGCACGCAGCTTAACTTTTCTCTGTTCAACCAATAATAAACCGCGGTTTACCTTTATGACAGCCTTGGCGACATTCCGTTGCCTGTTATGGCACGGTTTAACACATAACATGTGCCACAGCGGCGCCGGGAGGTGGTGTTTGGCTCACGGCCTGTAAAAAAAGCATCATAATTCATGGCGTTAATCCGGCAATTCTGGTTTATTTGTCAGGATAAAATTTGCTTACCGCGCGGGTTAGAGGATGTTGCTATGAAGTCAGGCCGCTATATAGGCGTCATGTCCGGCACCAGTCTGGACGGAATCGATGTGGTATTGGCCGCGATCGACGATCGCATGGTGGCGCAGCAGGCCAGCTATAGCCATCCGATGCCGATGGCGCTGAAAAAAGAGATTCTGGGCATGTGCCAGGGGCAGCAGACCACGTTGGCGGCCGTCGGCCGGTTGGACGCTCAACTGGGCACGCTGTTCGGCGAGGCGGTGCTCGGCTTGCTGAAGCAAACCGGCATCGACGCCGAGCAGATCACCGCCATCGGTTGCCACGGCCAGACGGTGTGGCACGAACCGGAAGGCGACGCGCGTTTCTCGATGCAGCTCGGCGATAACAACCGCATCGCCGCGCTGACCAATATCACCACCGTCGGCGATTTCCGCCGGCGCGACATGGCCTACGGCGGGCAGGGCGCGCCGCTGGTGCCGGCGTTTCATCAGGCGCTGCTGGGGCATCCCGTCGAGCGGCGCATGGTGCTGAACGTCGGCGGCATCGCCAACCTTTCTCTGCTGTTGCCCGGTACGCCGGTGCGCGGTTTCGATACCGGGCCGGGCAACATGCTGATGGACGCCTGGGTGTGGCGCCACCGCGCGCAGCCTTACGATCAGGACGGTGACTGGGCCATGCAGGGGCGGGTTTGTTTACCGCTGTTGCAGCAGATGCTGGCGGATCCGTACTTCGCGCTGCCGGCGCCGAAAAGCACCGGCCGCGAGTATTTCAATATCGCCTGGCTGGAGCGGCAGTTGGCCGGATTGCCGGCGATGGCACCGGTCGACGTGCAGGCCACGCTCACGGAGCTGACCGCCGTCAGCATCAGCGAACAGGTGCTGCTGGCCGGTGGGTGCGAGCGTCTGTTGGTGTGCGGCGGCGGGGCGCGCAACACGCTGCTGATGGCGCGCCTGTCGGCGCTGCTGCCGGGTACGGAGGTTGGGCTGACCGACGATTTCGGCGTCAGCGGCGACGATATGGAAGCGCTGGCCTTCGCCTGGCTGGCGTTTCGCACGCTGTCCGGCCAGCCCGGCAACCTGCCTTCAGTGACCGGCGCCAGCCGTGAAACGGTGTTGGGTGGGATTTATCCGGTTTTGCCATTGGGGGCCCGTTAGCTCTGTTAGGATAGCCTGTGAAGGATTTTTCTAAGGAGCAACAGCATGAAAAAAGTCATTTTCGTCGCCGGCGCGCTGGCGCTGTCCGGCTGCAGCTACATCCTGCCGCAAAGCAGCCAGACGATGCACTACCAGTGCGGCACTACGCCGCTGACGGTGGCGCTCGATGGCAAGGCGAGCGAAGTCAGCCTGCTGATGGATGGCGAGCAGCTGCATCTCAAGCAGGTGCTGGCGCTGACCGGTGCCAAATACAGCGACGGCAAATACACTTTTTGGTCGAAAGACCGTAACGCCTATCTTGAGCGCAACGGCAAGGTAGTCATGAGCGACTGCGTGTTGACGGAGTGAAGGTCGGCGGCGGCGTCGGAGCGATTGAGTTCCTGACGCCGCAGGCGCAGAATGTAACGACGGATTTTTCAGTTGGTCGATAACCCAGATGATTGAAAAGAATGAGTTTGATGTTGCGGACCTGCGCCGTGAATACACCCGAGGCGGCCTGCGCCGCAACGATCTGACCGCCAATCCGCTCGAACTGTTCGAGCGTTGGTTGAAACAGGCCTGCGACGCGCGCCTGGCCGATCCCACCGCCATGTGCGTCGCGACCGTCGACGAACACGGCCAGCCTTATCAACGCATCGTGCTGCTGAAGCATTTCGATGAGCAGGGGCTGGTGTTCTACACCAACCTCGGCAGCCGCAAGGCGCAGCAGCTGGCGCACAACCCGCACATCAGCCTGCTGTTCCCCTGGCACATGCTCGATCGCCAGGTGATTTTCCTCGGCCAGGTGGAGCGTCTGTCGACCCTCGACGTGCTGAAGTATTTCAACAGTCGCCCGAAAGACAGCCAGATCGGCGCCTGGGTATCGCAGCAGTCGTCGCGCATTTCCGCGCGTGGCGTGCTGGAAAGCAAATTCCTCGAGCTGAAGCAGAAGTTCCAGCAGGGCGAGGTGCCGTTGCCGAGTTTCTGGGGCGGATTCCGCGTGAAATTCGACTCCGTCGAGTTCTGGCAGGGCGGCGCCCATCGCCTGCATGACCGTTTCCTGTATCAGCGGGACGGGAATGACTGGAAAATTGACCGACTGGCACCCTGAAGACGGAAAATCCCCTCTAAGCGCTGGTGCTGACGCCGCCGGCGCTTTATTCTATGCGCTACCCTGAATTTTTTATTTCGCCACTGGGCGAAAGGCCGTGTACCGGCAAAGGTGCATTCGTTTATACATGGAGTCATTGATGGCAAGCAGCAACTTGATTAAACAACTGCAAGAGCGGGGCCTCGTTGCCCAGGTTACGGATGAGGAAGCGTTAGCGGAGCGACTGGCGCAAGGGCCAATTGCACTGTATTGCGGTTTCGATCCGACCGCTGACAGCTTGCATTTGGGCCATCTGGTTCCTCTGTTGTGCCTGAAGCGCTTCCAACTGGCCGGCCACAAGCCGGTCGCGTTGGTGGGCGGCGCCACCGGCCTCATCGGCGATCCGAGCTTCAAAGCGGCGGAGCGCAAGCTGAACACCACCGATACGGTGAACGAGTGGGTCGAGAAGATCCGCAAGCAGGTTTCTCCGTTCCTCGATTTCGACTGCGGCAGCAACAGCGCCATCGCGGCCAACAACTACGACTGGTTCGGCGGCATGAACGTGCTGACCTTCCTGCGTGACATCGGCAAGCACTTCTCCGTCAACCAGATGATCAACAAGGAAGCGGTCAAGCAGCGCCTGAACCGCGACGACTCCGGTATCTCCTTCACCGAGTTCTCCTATAATCTGCTGCAGGGCTACGATTTCTCCGAGCTGTACAACCGCCACCAGGTGGAGCTGCAGATCGGCGGTTCCGATCAGTGGGGCAACATCACCTCGGGTATCGATCTGACGCGTCGTCAGCACCAGAAGCAGGTGTTCGGCCTGACCGTGCCGTTGATCACCAAAGCAGACGGCACCAAGTTCGGTAAAACCGAGGGCGGCGCGGTCTGGCTGGCGCCGGAAAAAACCAGCCCGTACAAGTTCTATCAGTTCTGGATCAACACCGCCGATGCCGACGTCTACCGCTTCCTGAAGTTCTTCACCTTCATGAGCCTGGAAGACATCAACGCGCTGGAGGAAGAAGACAAGAACAGCGGTAAGGCGCCACGCGCCCAGTACGTGCTGGCGGAAGAAGTGACCGGCATGGTGCACGGTGCGGAAGGCCTGGCGGCCGCCAAGCGCATCACCCAGAGCCTGTTCTCCGGTGCACTGCACGACATGACCGAAGCGGACTTCGCCCAGCTGGCGCAGGACGGCATGCCGACCATCAAACTGGACCACGACGCCGATCTGCAGCAGGCGCTGGTGAATGCCGAGCTGGTGCCGTCACGCGGCCAGGCGCGCACCATGATCGGTTCCAACGCGGTGACCATCAACGGCGAGAAGCAGTCCGATGCCGAATACCGCTTCAGCGATTCAGACCGTTTGTTCGGCCGCTACACGCTGCTGCGCCGCGGCAAGAAACATTATTGCCTGGTGGATTGGCAGTAAGCGTCAGTCAGCCTATATGACATGAAAAGCCCGGGGGGATCCCCGGGCTTTTTTTATCGCATGGCGCGCATGACGATTAGGCAAACACCTCCGGCAGCGAGTTTTCGGCCGCAACACCGTTCACGGTGACGACGGGCGAGTGGTAGTGCAGAGAGACGGCAGCCAGATAGGGATCCTGATTGCCGATCGAGAACACGACATCATCGGCGTCAAAGCTGTGATTATGATTGTTATCCACGATGACGTAGAGCGATTTGTCCAACTTTAGCAATCCGACTTCCGCCAGATTATTGGTGCTGGCGCCGTTCGTTATTTTCGCCAGTACCTGTGAGAACAGCGCTTGGGCATTGTCCGTCGCATTCAGGCCACTGAACGCATTTTGTAACTCAGCTTGGGTGGTGGCGCTGCCGTACAAGGTTGCGGTCTTGTCTCCTGTTTTGGAGAAAACCCATGGGTTGTCGGTTTCTCCCACGGAGATGACGCTGTTGGCATAGCCGGTATTGAGCGTGACCATATTGTCTATTTTGCTATCGGTAAAATGTAACGTACCGGCGCTATCCAACGTCGTGTTGCCCTTAACGTCGGCTTTATAGACGGTCAATCCGGTGCGGTCGACCGTTAACTGGTCGCCGGCAAGTTCGGCAATGACATGGGCGAAATCGTCTTTATTGGCCAGCGTGTTTAGCGTGTTGTAGAAAGCGCCGCCGCCAGTGCCGCCTTTTTCTGCGACGAGGAACAGCTTCATGTCGGAGTAATAACGGCGTTCATCGGTAAATTCGCTGCCTATGATGGTTTTCAGGTTATCGCTAAAATCTGCGGCAACGGTCAGATTGAGCACCAGCGGCTTATCGCCTGTGTACATATAGCCGCTCAGCATCAACGTGCTAATCGAGTTGTCCCCGCCGCTCAGGGTCAACGTGCGATTTTGCACAATGTCGAGATTGCTGCCCATACGGATTTCGAGCGTTTCTTTATGGTTCGATGTAAAGCTGAAAGTACCCATATTGAGGTTGGTTACCGTATGGCTAGCCGCATCGGTAAAGAACAATTTAAAACTGTTGTCGCTACGCGCCGTATCGCTGATGTGGATACGGCTTTTCGCGCTCAAGTCGCCGCCGAGGGTAAACTGTCCGCTGCTGACGTTGAGCAGAGTTAAATCTCCGGAGTAGGCCGTAATTACCCCTCCAGCCGATCCCGTAGCGTTTTGCGAAGCATTGGGTTGCGCCATTTCGCCTTGTTTTAGCGAGTTGATGTTACCGTAAATCGGATGGGAGACGGTGGCTTCTTGCGTGAACAACCCAAAGTCAAAGACCTTGTTGCCTTCGGTGGCGACCCGCTGCCCGTTAAGATAAATCTCTCCGGTACCGCGATAGTGGGTCAAATCTACATAGTTGAAGTATAGGAACTGATTAACGTTATTTGTAATTTCAGCGTCATAGCCGCCGCCGGCGCTGGCCGTCAGGTGGACGACCTTGGTGAAAAAATTGGCTGAGACACTGTAGTAAGATGTCTCGGGATCGCTATTAAGCGCCGTCGCTTTGAAATCACTGCTGACCCTATTGCCGCTGTCGGCGGTGGCATTGCCTTGCCAGGCAAGCTGATGCTTCCCGGCGGCCAGATTGATTTGCGCGGCTGCCGTCGTCATATCGAGCCGGTCGGCGACGACGGTGCTGTTCTTAACGTTGGTAAAGTTAATCCCGTCGGGGGCGTTCAGCAGGTTGCCCTCGCTAAGAAAAAGGGTGACATTCAGGTTTCTCAGCGATTGAAGCATTGCTTCACTGGTGGCGAAGTCGCCCTGCAGCGTGACTTTTTGCAACGATTTGGCAAAGCTGAGATCGACCGCGGAGCCGATCTCGGCGTTAAGGGTGATCTCGCGCAGCTGGGTGATTTCCGCATGGCTTAACGCGTGTTGCTTACCGGTATTCAGGCTGCCGTTGAGGGCGCCGTCGGCATTCGACATCGTGACGTTGCCGCGGATCTGGTATCCCAGCTCGCTGCCAATTTTGTCTTCGAGATTGACGAGTTGCTCGTGACTTGGGCTGACTCCGCCCTCCAGCGGCGCTTCCCCATTGCGGAACGCATGCAAAATATTCAGCGTCGCCTGCAGCGGATTATTGCCGGCTTTGAGCAAAATTGCCTGTTTTTGCAGTTCGCTCAGCGCCGGGCCGTAATACAGTTCGTGATAAATCCTGGCGAAGTCTGCAGCATCTTTGAAGGGGGAGGATTTAGCCAGAATGGTCAGCAGATCGAGCTCGGAGTTCCCCGCGGCGAGGAATTTGCTGTAACTGTCCAGTCCGGTTGATTCCAGCGTGGCCTTTTTCCCCAGTTGCAGAAAGAGAAGCGCCACGCTTTCCTGATAGTTGGCCGCCGCCATCTCACCCGCAGCGTAGACATGGGTAGCATTAAGAAAAGCCTGTTTGGCTGCGGCATGTGCTGTGTCGTTGCGAATATCGGCGATCAGACGCATGATGACATCGCCTCGCGTTTCGGTGTGATTATTCAACCCGGTAACGTAATTGGCGAGCTCGCTTGCGCCTGCATCAACGCCGAAGGTGTTTTTATAGACGGTTTTGACGAAGTCTTCATTACTTAACGTGGTCAACGCGCTGCGCGTATCGACGAAACGGCCGGCGATATAGCTGGCGTCGGCTTTTCCTGTGGCCAGCACCTGGCTCCAATAATTGACGCCTCCCGCCACCGCGAGGCTGCCTACGATGTAAAACAGGGCTTGAATATCGGCTGCCGCTTCGGCATTCGCGGGATAGGGGGACAAAGCGGGGTGTAAGGTTGTATCAATAATATCAAACAAATGCTGTTGCTGTGCGACCGGTGCCGTAGCATCACCCATATAGCTCTTCACGCCGGCGATAAGATCCTTGGTAATCAGCCCCAGCGTTTTTCCTGCATTGGCTTGCGCGACCAGCGTGGCCAGCACTGCGGGCGCCGGATCCGCGCCTGTCGTATTTTTATAGATGTATTGAATTTTTTGCGACGTTGTCAGGCCGTCGTAGCGATGATGTCCATCTTGGGACTGGATGAATTTTTCGGCCAGCTGATCTCTGCTGTACTGCCCCGATTCCAGCTGACGGGCAAAGAAGTTCAAGGCAGCGCTATCGGCTTTTTTACCGAGTGTGGCATAAAAAAGGATGGCTACATCCTGTTGTGACGATAATAAACTCATGTTAACCCCTGGGTTGACAAAAAAAATAAGCATCAACAAGTACAGTCCAAATCCACATGATTGCAATGCGGTTGAGCCTAAGGAAATTCTGTATCTTGCGAGAATGCGGCCGCCGTTTGAGGCGACCGCACCCGCAGGGGGTTAGACCAAACTTAGCTCTGTGACGGATGGGGTGGGAGTACCGGCAAGATCAATAGTCGGCGCTCGATAATGAAGGTTTGCTGTAATCTCATAAATATCTATATCTCCCAAGGAGAATACAATGTCCTCAGCGTCAAATTGCTTATTGTGATTATTATCAATGATAATGTATGCATTGGTTGCCAGCTTAAGCACGCCTACGCTTTGCAGATTATTTTCACTGGCACCATGGGTTATTTTTGATAGCGCCTGAGCGAAGATATCTTGCGCCGTGCTGTCGTCTGCGACGGTTAATGAATCAAACAGGGTATTGATGTCGGCCATTTGCGTCAGGCTGCCATAAAGCACGATATTGCCGGATTTTTCGCTGTCGAATAGCCACTGTTGGCCCTGAACACCAACGGTAAGCGTGTCGGTCGGCGTGAGAGTGTTAATCGTGACCATGCTATCGATCGTGCTTTGTTCAACGTTGATTTTGTTGTGGTGCGCGTATTGATTGGCCATCACCAGGTTATTCAGCGTGGTATTGCCTTTGATGGTCAGGGTCTGAGTATTGGTGTACTGGATGTTGATCTGTTCGCCGGCCAGTGCGCCGATAATACTGCCATAGGCGCTCGGGTCGTTCAGTGCGGATAGCAGTTTATAAAACTCGCCGCCGCCGCTGCCGGCCTTATCCAGCTTCAGATCCGTTTCAACGCGCGGGATCCCTTCATTCATGGGATCGAAAATGGGTTCAATAACAATATGTTTCAAGCTGTCGCTAAAGCCAGCTTTTACCGTCACTTCCAGCTTTCCTATTCCGCTGATGTTGAGCTTGGAAATATTGTTGCCGGCGCCTTCCAGCGCCACCGAGGCGAGTTTCGAACCATTGGCATACAGCCGCAGCTCTTCTTGCGGCCGTGTGCCAATGAAATGGCTGGTGAAACTGAGCGTTCCTGCGTCCAGCCGTTCGATGGCGCTATTTCCGATGCTTACCCCCCAAGGGCCAAATACCGTCGAGGGAGGCGTAACCGGCGCCAGTTCCAGGTGAAGCTTGCTCTGCGCACCGGCATCGCCGTTGATGGTGAGAAAAGGCAGCGTGTCGAAGACGGGAAGATTGATGATATGTACATTATCGGCGAAACCGGAAAGCATAAGCCCTTGACTTCCCGTCCAGTAATAACCGTCACCACTTTTTACAGCATGGGGCGCCTGCTGTAAGTGGGTGACGTCTGCATAACGGTCGTTATAAATACTGGCTGTTTGGTTGATTACGCCATAATCGAATACGTTGGCGCCTTCTGTCGCGATCAATTTGCCATCCAGATAAATGTTTCCGGTACCGCGATAACCTGCCAGATCGATCTGAGGAAAGAATGGGAACTGGTTAACATTGGTTTTGATTATTCCTTCAATACCACCGCTTGCCGTTGTGGTCAGATAGATATCCTTTAAGATCAGATTGGCGGAAATAACGCCCTCCGCATCAAAATAGTTCTGTGCGGTGAACGTCGTGCTGACAATATTGGCGCTATGATTCACGCCATTGCCACTCCAAAACAGACTGGCACCACCGGTGCCAAAAAGAATTTCCATTTTGGCATTGGCGAGATCGAACTTATCGGAGATCATCACCACATTTCGTTCGGTACCAAATGTAATCTTGTCTATCGTTTTGAAGTAAGGGTTATCGTCCAGATTAAGCCGCAAAGCGAACCCCTTATTTTTTAGTGAGTTCAGCGCGGTGGTATCGGTTGGCGCATTCCCCTGCAAGGTCACCTCTTTCAACTGGGGCGAATGGCTGAAATCAACGGCAGCCGAGGCATTCACATTAAGAAAGACGTGCGTCAGAGCGGCCAATTCCTCCGGACTCAACGGATGTTGACTGCCGGTGTTCACCGAGCCACTCAATATGCCGTCGGCGGAGAGCGACAATTCGGCGATAGGCGTGTAATTCAGCGGTTGAGCGATCTTGAGTTGATAGGCGGCGACATCCGTCGAATGAGGCTCACGAGCGCCGTTGAGTGGGAGCATCCTCTTGCAGAATGACTCGATGCTGGTTTGATATCGATCGTTGCCGGCGTTCTGTAGCAAGGCCAGGGAGAGGGCCTGACTCAGATTTTCGTGATACAGCGAAGCGTAGATTTTTTCGTCGTTGTCAGCCCGCTGGAAATGGCGGGCGCTGGCCAGCATCTTCAACTGCTCGAAGGAAGGTGCCCCGCTGGCGAGCGAACGGCTAAAGGTATCGAGAGCGGCCGCGTCGGCGAAGGCACCTGTCTCACTTTGACTATAAGCACTTTTCTCAAGCTGTTTGGCTAAATAAGTCAAGGTATTGGCATCGGCCTTCTTTCCCAATTGAAGTGTCAGTAAGCTCATGAAATATATCCTCTGGCTACGTTGAAGTGATAGTGGATGAATAGACAATTACAGTTCATGAGGGTCGAAATGCAATGTTAGGCCAGTCTGACGATGGCCTGATTTTTCTAGCTGCTACTGCCTTGTCGGCCGGTTCTCGGCTTTTTTTAAATCGGACTTTTCGCTACAATATGCCGCCGTCGAAAGCATAAAAATTCCTCTCATTTCTTGTTTTTAACAGCGCCGGCATGACGTTTTCGCGTTGTGCACCCATTATCATTTCGCCGCGGGCTGATGCACACGGCATGGCGAGGTCAGTTGTTCCGATGAAAAACATTCTT
Organism: Serratia sp. TSA_105.2; assembly: GCF_052692115.1. Classification (NCBI taxonomy): domain Bacteria; kingdom Pseudomonadati; phylum Pseudomonadota; class Gammaproteobacteria; order Enterobacterales; family Yersiniaceae; genus Serratia; species Serratia sp. TSA_105.2. The sequence continues at coordinate 820,927 of NZ_JBQZFT010000001.1, read as the reverse complement.
TCTATCCAGTCGCACGTGGTGTTTGGTCACGCCGGCAACAGTGCGGCGGAGTTTCCCATGCGCCGCATGGGCGTCAACGTCTGGCCGCTGAACACGGTGCAGTTCTCCAACCATACGCAATACGGCCAGTGGACCGGCTGCGTCATGCCGGCCAGCCACCTGACCGAGATCGCGCAGGGCATCGCCAATATCGATCAGCTGAAACGTTGTGATGCGGTGTTGAGTGGCTATATCGGTTCGCCGGAGCAGGGCGACCATATTCTGGAGATCGTGCGTCAGGTTAAGCAGGCGAACCCGAATGCCTGGTATTTCTGCGATCCGGTGATGGGGCATCCGGAAAAAGGCTGCATCGTGGCGCCGGGCGTGGCCGAGTTTCACTGCCGCCAGGCGCTGCCGTGCAGCGACATGATGGCGCCGAACCTGCTGGAGTTGGAGATGCTGAGCCAGATGGCCGTCGCCAACGTGGCCGATGCGGTGCAGGCCGCCCGCGTCCTGATCGCCAAAGGGCCGCGGCTGGTGCTGGTCAAGCACCTGGCCCGCGCCGGCTATCACGCCGACTGCTTCGAAATGCTGCTGGTGACGGCGGACGAGGCCTGGCACATCAGCCGGCCGCTGGTGGACTTCGGCGCGCGTCAGCCGGTCGGCGTCGGCGATTTGACCAGCGGTCTGCTGCTGGTGGATCTGCTGAAGGGCGAGGCGCTGGATAAAGCGCTGGAGCACGTCACCGCCGCCGTGTATGAGGTGATGCTGACTACGCAGGAGATGGGCGAGTACGAACTGCAGGTGGTGGCGGCGCAGGATCGGATCGTGCAGCCGCGCAGCGAGTTCAAAGCGGTCAAACTGTAAGTGGCATTCGGCCCCGGCGACAGTCGCCGGGGCCCGATGTTTACTTCAATCCTTCGGCGTTCAGCGTCGCATCTACCGCCGGGCGCGCCGCAACGCGATCGAGCCAGGCCGCCAGATGGGCGTGCTTGCGCACGTCGAACTGCAGGGCAAACGCCCAACGCAACACGGTGAACAGGTAGGCGTCAGCCACGCTGAAACGGCTTCCCAACAGGAAATGCTGCTTCGCCAGCACCGAATCCAGATAGCTGAACTGCTGCTCCAGCTTGGCGCGCGCGATGGTTTTATATTCCTCGGGCGTTTTCGGGTTGAACAGCGGGCTGAATCCTTTGTGCAGCTCGGTGGCGATGTAGTTCAGCCATTCGATCGCGTGGTAGCGCGACAGGGTGCCCGCCGCCGGGATCAGGTTGCGGTCCGGCACGCGATCCGCCAGGTATTGCACGATCGCCACGCCCTCGGTCAGCAGGCTGCCGTCATCCAGCTGCAGCGCCGGTACCTGTCCCTTGGGGTTGATGGTGAGGTAATCGGCGCCGCTCTCGGTTTTCTTCTGCGCCAGGTCGACCTTCTCCGCCGTAAAATCCAGCCCTGCCTCACGCAGCACGATATGCGGGGACAGCGAACAGGCGCCGGCTTTATAGAACAGTTTCATCGGAAGCTCCTTGTTGATGACGAATGACGGGCATGCTTAACCTCTCATCGTAGTCCCATAGCGCCAAAATTACAGCGGCTTAGCTAACAAATTTAACCGATGATCGCCTCGGCGGGCTGCAGCTGCGCCAGCGTTGCGGCGATCTGCTGCTGCAGCGCCTGCGGTGCCACCTGCATCGGCGAGCGCAGCTCGTTGGCGATAAGCCCCTGCTGGGCCAGCACCGTCTTGACCGGCGCCGGATTGGGGAAGCTGAACATCTGGTGGATCATCGGCAGCAGCTCATAGAAGTTGCTGCGCGCCGCGGCCAGATCGCCGGCGGCGACCTGCTGCGTCAGCTGAACGAAGCGTTCCGGGTGAACATGGGCCGCGGCGGAAATGGCGCCGGTGCCGCCGAGGCACAGCGTGGTGAGGATCAGATTGTCTTCCCCGGTCATCACATCGATCTCGCCGTCGGCGATCAGCGCCATGGTGGCGTCAGGGTTGCCGCCGCAGTCCTTGATGGCGGCGATGCGCGGGTGGCGTGCGAGCCGGCGCAGCGTGGCCAGCTCCATGGCGATGCCGGTGCGTTGCGGAATGTTGTACAGGATCACCGGCACGGTTGAGGCGTCGGCCAGCTGGGTGAAATAGTCGATCAGGCCGCATTGCGAAGGGCGGATGTAGTAAGGCGCCGGGATCAGCACGCCGGCGATGTCGCGCAGCTGAATAGCCTGCTGCATTTGCAGCGTGGCGCCCATGTTATTGCCGGACAGGCCCATCACCACCTGATGGGCGGGCGCCACGTCCAGCACGGCGTCGAGCACCGCCAGCTGTTCTTCTTTGCTCAGCGCGGCGGCTTCACCGGTAGAGCCGCAGACCACCAGGCCCTCGATGCCGGCGTCGAGCAGGTGCCGCGCCAGGCGTTTCACCGCCGGCAGATCGACGGCATCGTGATTGAAAGGGGTAACCATCGCCACCCAAATACCCGAAAATGAGGCCATAAAATATTCCTTCTGTGTGACCGACAGAGAAGCCAGATGAGAAAATTGAAGGCGGGGCGTTGCGTGCCATCCAGTCAGCTCATCCGACGGGACAGCTCGCCCCGGTCAAATGAGCGTCTGTTTCTTTGATTTTACCGCCGCCAAACCGCCAATAGGCAACGCGGGCGTCATCAGCATGTCAGCGTTGCGTGGGTAGGCCATGGCGGTCTCGCGAAAAGGGGAAGTGGGGTGATAATGAATAGTCTTCATCAGGCTGTCAATTTACAACAGATTGATAACATTGTTATTCATGATTCGTCGGCGGGAATGAGTTTGGCTAATAAATAAAAATCCCCGCAGCGGCGGGGAGGGTTTGGCCGGCTCAGCGCGGCGGGCGGGAGCCGATGGTGGCGGACCAACTGAAGGTGTCGCCGCTCGGCCGGTAGCGGTTGGCCTTGCGTTCTGCACGCTCCGCCTTGGCGAGCTTCGCTCTGGCGGCCATGATGCGCGCCACCACTTCATCCTTGACCTTGTGCTGTTCGGCGTTGGTCAGCGGCCTGCCATGGCTTTTGCGCGCCTTGTCCAGTTCGGTTTTCACTTCCCGCTGTTCGCTTTCCGTCATCTCTTTCAACGTCAACTTTTTCATCTGTGTCGCCCGTTCGGTGAAGTTGACTTACAGTTTAGCGGCGTTATGTGACCGAAAATGTTATAGGCATAACGAAAATGCCCGGTAAGCCGGCATTACACCTCTTCCAGCAGATCGTCGACAAAGCGCCGCATGCGTTCGGTGCGCAGTTCGGCCATGTGCCGCCCGGCGGCGGTCTGGAAGCCGTCTTGCAGTTTAAACAGCTTGGTTTCGAAGTGATCCAGGCTGAAACGTTTGTCGTCGTATTGACGATGTTCGGCCCGCGGGTCGGCGGCATCGTACAGCGCACTGCGCATGCGGCCGCCGATATAGAAGCAGCGCGCCACGCCGATGAGGCCGATGGCGTCGAGGCGATCGGCATCCTGCAGGATCTTCGCCTCCAGCGTTTGCGGGGGGATGCCGGCGGAAAAACTGTGCGCTTCGATGGCGTGAGCCACCGCCGCGATATCCGCCGGCGCCCATTCCAGCCGGGTCAGCGTCAACGTGGCTTGCTCCGCCGCCATGCGCGAGGCCAGATGGCGCTGCGGCGAGTTTTTTTCCACCGCGACGGCGTCGTGCAGCAGCACCGCCGCACAGAGAATGCGCCGGTCGCCGCCTTCCAGCTTGCTGATCCGGCGGCAGTTCTTCCAGACCCGGTGCAGATGTGCGACGTCATGCGAACCGTCGTCCGACTCGAGGGTGAGCGGCAGCAGCGTTTGCGCCAGCGCCTGGTAGGGTGAGAAAGGTTGTAACAGCTCTTGCGTCAGCGAAGGTAAAGACACGTTCAGCTCCTGTTGGGGGAAATCGGTCAATCAGCATAGCCGCGCCGGATGCCGGGAGAATGACAGCAAAACGGCTATTGTTTACTAAAGTGCAACCCACTATTGTCATAACTGCGGTTTTTGCAGCGAAACAAGCAACCTAGAATAGCCGCATTCCGCCGTCTCCGCTTGGTGAGAGCCTGTGTCCGCGGGGATGGCCGGAATATCCTCATCAGCCATTGGAGAAGAGACATGCCAACCCCTCTTGAGATAGTGCGCGCAACCTATGAAGGCAGTTCCGAAGAAAACGGCCGTAATCTGCTGGCGGCGCTGGCCCCCGATGCCGAGTGGACCGAAGCCGCCGGTTTCCCCTACGCCGGTACCTATATCGGCCCGGAAAATATCATCAAGAACGTGCATCAGCGCCTGGGCAGCGAATGGCAAGGTTACCGCGCCGATGTCGACCACTTTTACGACGCCGGCGACAATGTGATCGCGCAAGGTTTTTATCACGGCACCTACCGGGCCACCGGCAAATCCTTCAGCGCCTCTTTTGCGCATATTTATACGCTGCGCGCCGGCAAAATCGTGAAGTTCGTGCAGATTGTCGACAGCGCTAAAGTGCTGGAGGCGATGCAGCCTTAATCGCCGCTGCGCTTGCCGAATTTGCGGTCGAACTCGCGCCGGTAACCCCGGGCCTTGTTGCGATCGCGGATCCACAGATAGCCGCACACCAGCGCAACCGCTCCCGAGAAGGTGACGTTGCGCATATCCCGGTCATACCAAAACACCAGCAGCGCATCCAGCGCCGCAATCAGCGCGATCCATTTATACATATGGGATTGACGCCGCGTGGCGGCGTTGAGTCGCTTTAACTGTCTGGCTTCGTCCAACACCGGTTTTTGCTGCATAGCGTTTCGTTATCATCAGGCTGTTCACGCTAAATTAGCAGAATTTCCCTCGCCGCCGCAAAGATTAACGCGCGGTGCCATGCGGTTTTCACCGCCCCTGGCGCGGCGCAGAAAATTTGTGCGCGGGTGCTTGAATTGTCCATTGGGCGTGATAGGTTATTTATTCGCTATTTTTGGGTTTTTATTCAATTCTCGCCGTGTCATCAAGCTGCAGCACTGGGCGGTTAACGTGATGGGTTCGATACATGCGGCGGTTAACTTCGGCAGGAGGATGTGATGAACGATAAAACGGCACGCCCGCAGGATGTGGTTCAACAACAGCTTGACGCCTATAACGCCCGCGACATCGACGCCTTCATGGCCTGCTGGGCGGACGACGCGCAGTATTACGAGCATCCCGACACGCTGCTGGCCAGCGGCAAGGCGGCGATCCGCGAACGGCATCTGGTGCGTTTCCAGGAGCCGAGTCTGTACGGTGAACGGATAAAACGCATGGCGGTGGGGAACATGGTGGTCGATCAGGAAGTGGTGACGCGCAACTTCCCGCAGGGGCGCGGCAAAATGGATGTCATCGCCATCTACGAAGTGGAACAGGGGCAGATCGCCAAAGCCTGGTTCAAGATCGGCCCCTGCGTGCCGGATGAGGGCGCGCTCTAGCCGCGCATTATTGCAACGCCATCACCGCCTCTATCTCTACGCACACCTGCGGTGAGAACAACGCGCTGACCGCTACCAATGAACAGGCCGGCAGCGCGCCATCGAAATAGTCAAACAGCACCGGGCGCACGCCCGCCAGATCGGCAATGTCGGTCAGGAACACGCTGATTTTAATCAATGCCTTGAGATTCACGCCTTCGCTGGCGGCGATGGTCGCCAGCTGTTCGAGGATCTCCTGCGTCTGTTCCGGCGCGCTCAAGCCTTGCGCGTCGGTGGCGAAGGCCGTCAATCCCGACACGTACAGGCGATCGCCGTGGCGCACCGCATGCACATAGGGGCCGCCCGGCGTGGGCAACTGCGGATAATTCGTGCGTTTTAATGATGTCATGATCAAACCCCGCGCAAGACCGGTTAATAAAATCGACAAACTTGGTTAGGATACTGAGGAAACGGCGGCCAGACGCCGCACACCGATGATATTTGAGAGTATCATCCCTCTTTATTTTATACGTCGTCTCTCACGCGAATGTGACAGTGCGGCGCAGATCGGCCACAAGGACGCATGAGACGATGAACCCGCTTTTTACTCCCTACCTGCAACGCTGGCAACTGGAACAGGACGGCAAAGCCTTCGAAACCCACAGCAGTCTGCTGATGCCGGTGCGTTACCGGGGCGAGGCGGCTATGTTGAAGATCGCCCGGGAGCAGGAAGAGCGCTTCGGCGGCCAGCTGATGTGCTGGTGGCGCGGAGAAGGCGCCGCGCAGGTGCTGGCGTGGCACGACGACGGCATTCTGCTGGAGCGCGCGCAGGGTGAAGGCTCGTTGTCGCAGATGGTGCGTGACGGCGACGATGAGCAGGCCACGCAGATCCTGTGCCGGGCGATCGCCGCCTTGCATGCGCCGCGTGCCGCGCCGTTGCCCGAGCTGATCCCGCTGCAGGAGTGGTTCAGCTCGCTGTGGCCGGCGGCGCAGGCGCACGGCGGCATGCTGCGTCTCAGCGCCACGACGGCGGCTGAGCTGCTGAGCAGCCCGCGAGAAGAGAGCGTGCTGCACGGCGATATCCACCATGACAACGTGCTGGACTTCGGCGAACGCGGCTGGCTGGCGATCGATCCCAAGCGCTTGTTCGGCGAACGGGGCTTCGATTACGCCAATATCTTCTGTAATCCCAACTACGGCATCGCCACCGATCCGGCCATTTTCCAGCGGCGCGTGGAACAGGTCTGTCGCTTGGCCGGGCTGGAGCGCCGGCGCTTGCTGCAATGGATCCTGGCCTGGTCGGGGCTCTCCGCCGCCTGGTTTATGGAAGACGGCCAGGCGGCGGATATCGACTTCCGCGTGGCCGAGCTGGCGGCGCGCGCATTGGATCTCCCGCTGCCGGACGGCGATTCAGGGTTCATCCTGCCAGTAATCGAGCGAGGTTGAAGGGCGCTGCAGGTAGCGCACCTGCTCGCCGTCTGCGCTGCGCGCCATCGCCTGGTATTTGCCGGAATCCGGGTACATCACCAGCTCAGGCTGCTCGCGCGTGCTGACGGACAGGTACTTCAGCGGCGCATCCGAGGTGTTGATGATCTGGTGCGGGTATTCCGGGCCCGGCGGAATGAAGATGACATCCCCGCTGACGATCGGCAGCATTTCTCCGGCCACTCGCAGCGTACCGCTGCCTTCCAGAATGATGAACATTTCCTCCTGAGCGTAGTGAAAATGGTAGGGGCAGGAACGCATGCCCGGCGCCACGCAATCGAAGGAGGCGCCCAGCTTGTCGGCGGCGGTGCCGGTGCCGAGGCGAGCGCCGACGCTGTCATACAGCGGCGGTCGCCGATCGTGTTGCTTATCTACCCGTTCGACATTGCGTATCAAGCGCTGAGCTAACAGCGCGGCTTTCTCAGTCATAGGCTTCCTTGGTGACGTTGTCACTTAAAAATTGACGATAGCCAGAGAAAATCCGTCCCAGCCCTTGCTGCCTACGGTTTGCAAGGCGGTGGCGGTTAAGCGGGGTTCCTGAGCCATTATCGTGAAGAACTCGCGTATGCCTTGTACACGGGCATCCGCACTGGCGGCGTCGGTAACTGCGCCATCGCGCACCACGTTGTCACCGATAATCACCGTGCCTGGGCGCGCGAGTTTAAGCGCCCAACGCAGGTAATCGGGGTTGCTGGGTTTGTCGGCGTCGATGAAGATGAGATCAAAGGGGGTCTGGGTGTGCAGCGTCGGCAGGTGGGTCATGGCGGGGCCGACGCGCAGCTCAACCAGGCCGTCGAGACCTGCGCGAGTGATATTCTGGCGGGCAACGGCGGCGTGGCTTTCATCCGCTTCCAGCGTGATCAATTTGCCATCCGCCGGTAGCGCGCGTGCCAGCCAGATGGTGCTGTAGCCGCCCAACGTGCCGATTTCCAAAATGCGTTTGGCGTTCACCATGCGGGCGAACAGCTGCAGCAGTTTGCCCTGATTCGGCGCCACATCATGTGCCGGCAGCCCGGCGGCGGCGTTGGTCGCCAGCGCCTGCAACAGGGCATCATCCTGTTCTACCAGGCTGTCTGCGATATAGCGATCGACCTGGGACCATTGTTCCTTTTCTTTCATGTGGGCCTCGTGCGGGAATCGCAGTGTGCCCACCAAGTGAAAGCGTCGCCGCCGAGCTTGTCAATGCGCGGCGTGCGTTTGGTATTTTATGCTGCCGTTCCTCGCCGCGGCAGCGACAACAGCAGATGGGCGATGGCGCCGCCGACAATGCCCCAGAAGGCCGAACCGATGCCCAGTAATGTGACGCCGGAGGCGGTGATGAGGAAGGCGATCAGCGCTGCGTCGCGCTGATTCTCATCATGCAGCGCGCGCTGCAGGCTGCCGCCGATGGTGCCGAGCAGCGCCAGCCCGGCGATGGTGTGGATCAGGGCGACCGGTAACGCGCTGAACAGCAGGCCGATGGCGCCGCCGAACAGCCCGGCCAGCAGGTAGAAAACGCCGGCGGCCACCGCGCCCATATAGCGCCGCTGCGGATCGGGATGCACGTCCGGCCCCATGCAGATGGCGGCGGTGATCGCGGCGATGCACACCGAGAAGCCGCCGAACGGCGCCAGCAGCAACGCGGTCAGCGCCGACCAGGCGATCAGCGGTGACGTAGGCACGCGGTAGCCCGCCGCCTGCAGCGTGGCGATGCCGGGAGCGTTCTGCGAAGCCATGGTCACCACGAAGAAGGGTACACCGATGCCCAGCAGCGTCGGCCAGCTGAAGTGCGGCGCGATAAATTCCGGCATGGCGAACGCCGGCGCATGCTGTGTCAGCTGGATATTGCCCTGCAGCGCGGCGATCGCCAGCCCGGCCGCCAGCGTCAGCACGATGGCGTAGCGCGGTTGATAACGGCGGCTGAGCAGATAGGCCAGCCCCATGCCGGCGCTCAGAGGGAAATTGAGCTGCAGCGAAGCGAAGGCGTCCAGACCGAAACGCAGCAGGATCCCCGCCAGCATCGCGGCGGAAATCGCCTGCGGAATGTAGTCCATCAGGCGGGCGAACAGTCCGGTGACGCCGCACAGCAGGATCAGACCGGAAGCGAAGATAAACACGCCGATCGCCTCGTTGATCGGCGTGCCGGGCAGGCTGGTGACCAGCAGCGCCGCGCCGGGCGTCGACCAGGCGGTAAGGATCGGGGTACGGTAGTAAAGCGACAGTCCCAGCGAGGTGACGCCCATCGCGATCCCCAGCGCGCTCAGCCAGCCGCCGATCTGCGCCGGTGTGGCGCCCGCGGCGGCGGCGGCCTGGAAAATGATCGCGGCAGAGCTGGTGTAACCCACCAGAACGGCGACAAAGCCGGCCATGACGGCGGGCAGGGTCAGATGGCGCAGGGAGAGGGTTGGGCGCATGAGAAGCTCCAATCGGTGGTTGTGCGTTATAGCGCACGATGAGAAATCAGCATAGCACCGTGCGCTATAGCGCACAAGCGGGTATAATCGGGCTCGACACGCAGAGGAGAACTGGATGCAGGAACTTGCCGGCCATTTGGCACACACCCTTCGCACGCTGCGCGCACAGCGCGGTTGGAGCCTGACGCAGGCGGCGGAATACACCGGCGTCAGCAAGGCGATGCTCGGGCAGATCGAACGCGGCGAATCCAGCCCGACGGTGGCGACGCTGTGGAAGATCGCCACCGGTTTCAACGTGGCGTTCTCCGCTTTTCTCGAAGCCTCCCCCGCGCAGCAGCAGGCGACGCTGCACCGCTACGGCGATCTGCCGGTGTACGATCAGGACAACGCCGACATGCGCGTGGTGCCGCTGTTTCCCTACGATCGCCAACTGGGTTTCGATATGTTCGTCATCGATCTTGCGCCGGGCGCGCTCAGCGAGTCGTCGCCCCATGAGCCGGGCGTGATCGAGCATGTCATCGTGATCAGCGGCCGGTTGGAGTTGGCGATAGACGGCGAATGGCACAGCCTGGCCGCCGGCGAGGCGATGCGCTTTCAGGCCGATCGGCCGCACGCTTACCGCAACGCCAGTTCACAAACGGTGCGTATTCACGATCTGATCCACTATCCTCAATCCTGACTCAACGCGGCGGCCGTGGACTTTGACTCCGCGCCGCCAAACGCCTACCTTGTTGAAAATGACTCTTATTTCACAGGCTGTCGCCCACGACGGGGCGGCGTTGCAGCCGACTCAAAAGGAGCTTGATTTTGCCGGTCACCAATCGACGTCAGTTCATTAAACTCAGTGCGCAAACCGCAGGAGCCGTATTCGCGATGACTTCATTACCCAACAGTATCCGCCTGGCGATGGCGGCGGAAGGCGGCGCGGCCGCCGGCGATGAATTCCTGTGGCTGGAAGAGCTGCAGGGTAAAAAAGCGCTGCAATGGGTGCAGCAGGAAAATCAGCGTACCGTGGCGCGTTTCGGCCAGGGCGAAGACTTTCAGCGCATTGAGCGCGAGGTGTTGGATATCCTCAATAAAGACACCCAAATCCCGTGGGTGAGCAAGCGCGGCGAGTACTATTACAACTTCTGGCAGGATCAGGCCAACCCGCGCGGCTTGCTGCGGCGCACCACGCTGGACGAGTACCGCAAGGCCAAACCGGCCTGGGAGACGGTGCTGGATATCGATGCGTTGGGTAAGGCGGAAGGCAAGGATTGGGTCTATCAGGGCTCGCAACCGCTGGCGCCGGAATACCGCTATTGCCTGATGCAGCTGTCGCCGGACGGCGGTGACGCCACCGAAATCCGCGAATTCGATCTGGTGGCCAAACGCTTCGTCAAGGACGGCTTCAACGTGCCGGTGGCGAAAAGCCGGGTCTCCTGGGTCGATCGGGACACGCTGTTCATCGCCACCGATTTCGGCCCCGGATCGATGACCCAGTCCGGCTACGCGCGCATCGCCAAACGCTGGCGGCGCGGCACGCCGCTGAGCGCCGCCGAAACGCTGTACGAAGCGCAGCCCGAGGACATGGCGGTCTTCGCCTATCACGATCGCACGCCGGGCTTTGAGCGCGATTTCGTCGGTCGTAGCCTGGACTTCTATCGCCGCGACTATTTCTTGCTGACTCAGGACGGCCGGCAGAAAAAAATCGATATCCCGGCCGACGCAGAGCTGGACACGCATCGGGAATGGCTGCTGATCAAACCGAGCAGCGACTGGGAGGTGGGCGGCAAGCGTTATCCGTCCGGCGCGCTGCTGGCGGCCAACTTCGATGACTATCTGGCGGGCAAGCGCGAGCTGCAGCTGCTGTTTACCCCGACGGCGGAGCAGGCGCTGAGTGGCTACAGCGGCACCCGCGATCATCTGATCCTCAGCATCATGGATAACGTGGTCAACCGGCTGGAAGTGCTGACGCCGCAGGGCGGCAGCTGGCAACGTCGCCCGTTGGGCAATCCCGGCGCCATCAGCACCCTTTCCGCCGGCGGCATCGACGAAGAGAGCAATGCCTATTTCCTGACCGTCAGCGGGTTCCTGCAGCCGACCTCGCTGTATATGGGCAACCTCGTCGGCGGTGAGGCGACGCTGCTGAAACAGGCGCCGCAGGATTTTGACGCGTCAGGCTACCAGGTGAGCCAGCATTTTGCGCGTTCCAAGGACGGCACCCGCGTACCGTATTTCCAGATAGCCGCCAAAGATCTCAAACCGGACGGCAGCACGCCGACGCTGCTGTATGGCTACGGCGGGTTTGAAGTGCCGCTGCTGCCGGGCTATCTCGGCGGCAAGGCGCCGGCCTGGTTGGAGCGCGGCGGGGTGTACGTGGTGGCCAACATCCGCGGCGGCGGCGAATACGGCCCGGCCTGGCACCAGGCGGCGCTCAAGCAGAACCGCCATCGCGCCTACGAGGATTTCGCCGCCGTGGCCGAAGATCTCATCGCTCGCAAGGTGACCTCGGCGCCGCATCTGGGTGCGCGCGGCGGCAGCAACGGCGGCCTGTTGGTGGGGAATATGTTGACGCTGTATCCGCAGCTGTTCGGCTGCATCGTCTGCGAAGTGCCGCTGCTGGACATGCAGCGCTATACGCAGCTTTCCGCCGGCGCGTCGTGGATCGCCGAATACGGTGACCCGAGCAAGCCGGAGGAGTGGGCCTACATCAAGACCTTCTCGCCGTACCACAACATTCAGGCGCAGACGGCCTATCCGCCGGTGCTGTTCTATACCGCCACCAGCGACGATCGGGTCAACCCGGCCCATGCCCGCAAAATGGCGGCGCGCATGCAGGCGATGGGGTATCAGCAGGTCTATTTCTATGAAAATACCGAAGGCGGGCACAGCGCCGCCGCCGACAAGCAGCAGGCGGCGTTCCACAGCGCGCTGGTAAGCGAATTCATGTGGGCCAACCTGAACGGCAAGCCCAAGTCAGCGTAAGCCTTTTTCTTGCGGGCATAAAAAAACACCGGGGCGTTAACTCCGGTGTTTTTATTTACGTCTCAATCTGCCGGCGATCAGCGAGCAGCGGTGGCTTCCTGCGCTTTCTGATTGGCGTCTTCGGTGGTGTCCAGCGTCATGCGGTACAGTTTCGGCGCGGTCAGCATCATCAGGATAGCGATGACGGCGGTGACGATGCCGATCTGCATAAACACATGGCTGTAGATGGCCAGCGAAGCGTGCGCGTCGTTGATGTCGCTTGGGACTGCGGTCAGACCGGCAACCTTACCGGCGATCAGCGCGGCGGCGGCGGTGGTCAGGAACCAGGACCCCATGATGAAGCCCATCAGACGCTGCGGCACCAGCTGCGCCACCATCGCCAGACCCAGGCCGGAAATCATCAGCTCGCCGATGCTCTGCAGCGCGTAGCTCAGGATCAGCCAGTTGACCGACACGATGCCCTGTTCGTTGGCGAAGCTGGCGCCCCATGGCAGCACCAGGAAGGCGCAGGAACACAGGATCATGCCGAAAGCGAACTTGTGCGGCATCGGCAGGCGATCGCCCATTTTGTTATACAGCGCGGCCAGAATCGGGCTGGCGAGCATGATCCAGAACGGGTTCAGCGCCTGATACTGCTCCGGCTCGAAGGCGACGCCGAAGATGCTGTGTTCCACGTTATGGATGGCGAAGAAGTTCAGCGAGGTTGGCATCTGGCTGTACAGCACGAAGAACACCACCGCTTCCAGCATCAACAGGAAGGCGACGATCATCTTGCGGCGTGCGGCGCCGTGCAGCGCAAAGGTTTCCTTAGCGAACACCAGAACGATGCCGGCGGAAACCAGGGCCAGCGCCCAGCGCGCGATCACCTGGTTGTGCAGCAGCCAGCTGGAAATGGCGACCAGCGCCACGATGCCGACCAGCACCATCAGCAGCTTCGGCAGATGCAGCGGCTTGAAGTCAGGCTTGGAGCCGTTTTTCTTCACCCACTTGTGGCACATCATAAAGTTGACCAGGGTGATCAGCATGCCGACCACGCTCAGGGAGAACGCCACGCTCCAGCCGTATTTGGCCGCCAGCCACGGGGTAGCCAACATGGAGAAGAAGGAACCGATATTCACCGACATGTAGTACATGGTGAAGGCGCCATCGAGACGCGGATCGTCTTTCTCATAGCAGGTGGACAGCAGGGAGGACGGGTTGGCCTTGAACAGGCCGCTGCCCACGGCGATGGTCGCCATGCCCATGTAGACCCAGAAGATGTCGTGGCCGGAGTAGGCTACCATGGCGTAACCGACGGCCAGCACCAGTGCGCCGAGCACGATCACGCGTTTGGCGCCCAGCACCTTGTCGCCCAGCCAGCCGCCGATGGCGACGAAGCCGTATACCAGGGCGCTGAAGGAAGAGAACAGGGTGATGGAGTCGGCTTCGCTCATGCCGAGCATCTTGACCAGATAAACCGCCATGATGCCCTGCAGGCCGTAATAGCCGAAACGTTCCCACAGTTCGATCGAGAAGATCAGATAGAACGCTTTCGGTTGTTTGAACGCGTTAAGGCTCACGCTCTCCGGGTGTTGGTTGTTTGCTGTTGACACTGGTACCTCTGTTTTTTCGCAGCCCGTCTGTGGAGGACGGGAAAGTACAAAAGTTGATGCGGAACGGCATCCTTTTGCGTTGTTATAGGATGGGGACGGCGGTTAATGTTCACTATCTTTGTCAACGTGGCAAGCAGTTTGTCATATTCGGTTACATTTAACGCCCACAGGATTATGCCGCGATGTTGCAAATGTTATGCAGTATTAACTTTCGGGTTTTAATGGTTTGCCGATTTTTTGTTTTGATTAAAAGCTATACGGATTTTAAACAGGGATATATTCTGCTGAATTGCTATTTTTTAGCGCATCAGTGTATGTACGGTTATTAATCCGTTGGAATGTTGTGTATGTGGCGCGTTTTGTAAAATTATAGAAATTTAGGAAAACGGGGCTGGCATTTGTGAACGCCTTGTGATCCCGAAAGCGTGACGTTCACCGCAATTTTCGACTAATTTTCCGCTTGAAAATAACACGGCACTGAGTTTTTCACTGAAAACCTCGATAACGCCGGGGTTACTGCTGCGCGATATCACATTTCCGATAAAAAAGAGGCGTTGGCGGGGGAAAGGGCGCGGTGGGGTACGGTTTGCCGAACCCCACAAACTCAGGACTCCGGATAAACCTTTTCTTTATACTCGCACAGGTCTTCGATAATGCAGGAGCCACAGCGCGGTTTACGCGCGATGCAGGTATAGCGCCCGTGCAGGATCAGCCAGTGGTGGCAATCGACCTTGAATTCGGCAGGGACCACCTTCAACAGCTTCTCTTCCACCTGATCGACGTTCTTGCCCGGCGCGAAGTGGGTGCGGTTGCACACCCGGAAGATGTGGGTGTCGACGGCGATGGTCGCCCAGCCGAAGGCGGTGTTGAGCACCACGTTGGCGGTCTTGCGGCCGACGCCCGGCAGCGCTTCCAGCGCGGCACGGTCTTCCGGCACGTCGCCGCCGTGCAGCTCCAGCAGCATGCGGCAGGTTTTGATCACGTTTTCGGCCTTGCTGTTGAACAGGCCGATGGTCTTGATGTACTCCTTGACGCCATCAACCCCCAGCGCCAGCATGGCGACGGGGGTGTTGGCGACCGGATAAAGCTTGGCGGTCGCCTTGTTGACGCTCACGTCGGTGGCCTGTGCAGACAGCAGCACCGCAATCAGCAGTTCAAACGGCGTGGTATACACCAGCTCGGTGGTCGGGTGCGGATTGTTGTCGCGCAGCCGGGTCAGAATTTCCAGTCGCTTCTGCTTGTTCATCAGGCCTTCTCAGCACGTCCTTGTTCCAGCAGCGGTTCCACCGCCACGGCGCGGGCTTTGCGCGCCTTCATTTTTTCGTCGATCAGATATTTGACCGCCAGCAGCAGCCCCAGGCCGATAAAGGCGCCCGGCGGCAGCATCGCCAGCAGGAACGGGCTGTCGAAATGCACCACTTCGATGCGCAGCGACTTGGCCCAGCCGCCCAGCAGCTGATCGGCGCCGTCGAACAGCGTGCCGTTGCCCAACAGTTCGCGCATCGAGCCCAGCGTCACCATCACGCCGGTGGCGCCGAGGCCGATGGCCATGCCGTCCAGCGCCGAGAGGCCGACCGGCTTCTTGGCGGCCACCGCTTCGGCGCGGCCCACCACGATGCAGTTGGTCACGATCAAAGGAATAAAGATGCCGAGCGACTGATACAGACCGAAGGCATAGGCGTTGATCAGCATCTGCACGATGCTCACCACCGCGGCGATGATCATCACGTAGATAGGAATGCGCACCTCGCTCGGCACCCAGCGGCGCACCGCGGAGATGGAGGCGTTGGTCAGCGTCAGCACCAGGGTGGTGGCCAGCCCCAGGCCGAGTGCGTTGGTGACGGTGGAGGTCACCGCCAGCAGCGGACACATGCCCAACAGCTGCACCAGGGCGGAGTTGTTTTTCCACAGCCCCTGGACGATCAATTCTTTGGCTTCACTCATTCGCTGGCTCCACACGCAGGTAAGCTTTCAAGTTTAGGCGGCAGCGTTTCCATATACAACGCCGTGCGGCGCACCGCATTGACCACCGCCCGCGGGGTGATGGTGGCACCGGTGAACTGGTCGAACATGCCGCCGTCTTTCTTCACCGCCCAGCGCTTATCGTCCGGGCCTTCGATTTTCTTGCCGCTGAAGAAGGAAATCCAGTCGGAAATGCGCAGTTCGATTTTGTCCCCCAGCCCCGGGGTTTCGTGGTGTTCAATCACCCGGGTGCCGAGCACCGTGCCGTTGAAATCGGCGCCGACCAGCAGCTTGATGGCGCCGGAGTAGCCGTCCGGCGCGGTGGTTTCCAGCGCGGCGGCGGTCGGTTGCCCGTTTTTGCGCGCCAGGTACAAGCGGTGCGGCGCATCGTCTCCCAGCGCCGGATCGCTGACCAGGAAGCATTCGTTCTGCATGATGTTGTCGTAGTTTTCCGGCGGCACCACCTGATCGAGCAGCGCTTTTTGCTGCAGCGCCGCCTGATGGGCGATGGTGCTTTTCGTCAGGGTATAGACGACGGCAGTCAGACCGGTGGTGACCGCCGCGAACACCGCCAGCGTGGTGCCGTGCTTTCTCATGGAATTCAGCATGGCGGCTCCTTAGCGATGGCCGTACACGCGCGGCTGCGTGTAGTGGTCGATTAACGGGACGGTAATGTTGGCGAGCAGCACGGCGAAGGCCACGCCGTCAGGGTAACCGCCATAGACGCGGATCAGCCACACCAGCACGCCGATCAGCGCGCCGTAGATCAAACGGCCTTTCGGCGTAGTGGACGCGCTGACCGGATCGGTAGCGATAAAAAACGCGCCCAGCATGCTGGCTCCGGAGAACAGGTGGATCAGCGGCGACGCCTGATGCGCCGGATCGAGCCACCAGGCCAGGCCGGAACAGAAGGCGATGGCGGCCAACATGCTGAAAGGGATCTGCCAATGGATCAGGCGGCGCGCCAGCATAAACAGGCCGCCGGCCAGGAAGCCGAGGTTGACCCACTGCCAGCCGATGCCGGCCAGGGCGCCGCCGAACAGTGGCTGCTGCAGCACCTGTTCCACGCTGTGGCCGCTGCGCAGGCCGGTTTTGAAACCGTCGAGCGGCGTGGCCTGGCTGATGCCGTCCACGCCCATCTGCAGTTCGTGCAGCGTCGCGCCTTGCGAGGTATGGCCGCTGAAAATGGCCAGCAGCGTGTCGTGGAGAGGCAGCGCGGTGGCGCGCAGCTCATCCGGCGGCAGCCAGCTGGTCATCTGTACCGGGAAGGAGATCAGCAGCACCACGTAACCGACCATCGCCGGGTTGAACGGGTTCTGCCCGAGGCCGCCGTACAGCTGCTTGGCGATGACGATGGCAAACAAGGTGCCGATGACGATCATCCACCAGGGTGCCAGCGGCGGCAGGCTGATGCCGAGCAGCAGCGCGGTCAGCAGGGCGGAGTTATCCGCCAGCCGGCTGCGCACCGGCAGCTTGCGCAGCTTGAGAACCGCGCCTTCCGCCGCCAGCGCGACGATCGCCGCCAGCGCCACCTGAATCAATACGCCGTAGCCGAAGAACCAAATCTGCGCCGCGATGCCGGGAATGCACGCCAACATGACCCACAGCATGATGCGGCTGGTGCTTTGCTGGTTGTGGGTGAAAGGCGAGCTGGCGATGTGTAAGCCTTTGGCGGCTGTGGGTGATACCGGCCTGAACTTCATAAAGTAACGATACCTTCTGCGCCGCGCCTGCGGCAGTTTCGATGCGCCGTTCTAAAGGCGCGGCAAAAATGATAGCCGAGCATTCTACCTGATTCGATGCGAGGGTAATACGCCTTAATGATAGGGGTATTCGGCTTTCCGCACATCCGGCGATCGGGGCAGCGCGATTTGATTTTTTTTTGGCCAAGAAATGGGCTAACGTGAGGAATTGTCAGTGGAACTTGTGCCGCCATCGACCGCGGGAAATGGGTTAAGCATCTGAATGAGATATCATTTTTCTCCAGATTTCCGCACAAAATAACAACTTTCACATAATCTGTGTAGGTTACTATCGCGAACATTATTGAGTCAGTGAATCCATAATAATGACAAATGAAGACATTTTTTTTATTGAAGAGTTAATTGAGTGGGTGGAGATACATCTGGAGAAACGGCCAAACCTGGATGAAGTCGCGCGTATTTCGGGCTATTCCAAGTGGCATCTGCAGCGTAAATTCAAGCGTATTACCGGCATTCAACTCGCCACCTATATCCGTTCGCGCATCCTGACGCGCGCCGCGGTGGCGCTGCGCATTACTCGTCGCTCGATCATCGACATTTCCGATGAGCTGGGCTTCGACTCTCAGCAGACCTTTACCCGCATGTTCAAGCAGCGTTTCGGCACCACGCCCAATCGCTACCGCTCGATGGAGCACTGGGACGTGAAAAACCTGATGCCGCGCTTTAACTTTGAAGCCAGCTACGGCGCCGGTTATTACCCGGAAGTGAAGCGGCTGATGCTGCCCGAGATGCAGTTGGTCGGCTTCACGCGCCGGCTGGATTTCGCCTCCGAGCAGGAGCTGGAGTACTCTTCCTGCATGGCGATGAAGGACGAGATTTTCAACGACTTCTTCAAGGGGCTGCACGTCGACTGTCGGCGGATTTACAGCATCTACTCTCCCCATGTCGGGGAGGGCGACGAGCTCTCATCCACGCTGGTGATGGCGGTCGATCCTGAACACAAAAAAGATATTCTTTCCAACCATCAGATAGACACCTTCCATCTGCCGAGCCGCGAGTTTATCTCTATCAACCATAAGGGTTCGGCGAAAGAGTGTTTGCAGTTTTTCGGCTACCTGATGTCGCATGTGATGCCAGGGCTGAAGGATGAGGTGCGCGGCAGTATGGAAATGGAGATCATTCAAACCAAAGAGTGGAATCCGGAATCCAAACTGCGCCAGATTGAAGTGGATTACACCTACCTGATTTCTATCGATTAAACGGCGCCCGGCGACAGCCAGGCGCCGCTGTCATCATTTGTCTTCCGTTTCCGCCGCCAGCGATTCCCTGGCGGCTTTTTTGGCTTTGGCGCGGGCGATGGCCGCCGCCACCGCTGCTTTACGCGGGTCTTCCTCGGCGGTTGCCGGCGCCGTTTCCGCCGGTGCAGGGGCATCGGCCTGCTGCGCCGCTTTCTTGGCTTTGACACGCGCCAGAGCGGCAGCGACCGCGGCCTTGCGCGGATCTTCCTCGGCGGTTGCTGGCACCGTTTCCGCCGGTGCAGGGGCGTCCGCCTGCTGCTCTGCCTTTTTGGCTTTGGCGCGGGCGATAGCCGCCGCCACCGCGGCCTTGCGCGGGTCTTCCTCGGCGGTTGTCGGCGTCGTTTCCGCCGGTGCAGGGGCATCCGCCTGCTGCTCTGCCTTTTTGGCTTTGACGCGCGCCAGGGCGGCAGCGACCGCCGCCTTACGTGGATCGTTCTCTGCTGCTGCCGGAGCAGTGCTGTCTGCGGCCGGCGCTTCCTTGCGCGCTTTCACGCGGGCCAGCGCCGCGGCCACGGCGGCTTTGCGCGCGTCGTCGCCAGACGTTGCCGATGATGCCTCTGTTTCCGCCTCGGCCGCCAACTGGGCTCGGCGTTCGCGCGCCTGCGCTTTACGCGCTTCGCGGGCGGCGATCATCTCGCTGTTATCCGGCTGCTGGCCGTTGACCGGCGTGACCGCCGCTTCGGAATTTTTGCTGCGCACGCGCGCCAGCGCGGCCTGCACCGCGCCCTGATCGTCGTCGGTCAGTTTAACGGCGGCCTTTTTATGCCGCTCTTCGCGCGCCAGCTTCTCGCGCTCCAGGCGCGCGAGCTTGGCTTCGTAACGCGCCTTGGCCTCGGTGGTACGCGCCGCCTCCAGATCGATAGCCTTGATCTCGGCCTTTTCCTGACGGTAGTACTGCACCAGCGGGATGTTGCTGGGGCAAACGAACGCGCAGGCGCCGCATTCGATGCAGTCAAACAGGTTATGGTTGCGCGCCTTGTCGTGCTCTTGTCCGCGGCTGAACCAATACAGCTGCTGCGGCAGCAGCCCGGCAGGGCAAGCGTCTACGCACAGGCCGCAGCGGATGCAGGACTGCTCCGGTTCCTGCGGCGTCATTTCATCGACCGTCGGTGCCAGAATGCAGTTGCTGATCTTGACGATCGGCACATTCAACGCGGGCAGGGTGAAGCCCATCAGTGGGCCGCCCATGACCACCATCTGCTGCGCCTGCGGGCGGAAACCGGCGAAGTCTAGCAGGTGCTGCACCGGCGTGCCGATGCGCGCCCACAGGTTGCCCGGGCGCTCGATAGCGTCGCCGGTCAGGGTCACCACACGCTCAATCAGCGGTTCACCGTCGACGATCGCTCGTTTGATGGCGAAGGCGGTGCCGACGTTTTGCATCAATACGCCGATAGCAGAGGAGTGCTTGCCGTGCGGCACTTCCTTGCCGGTGAGGATCTTGGTCAGCTGCTTGGCGCCGCCGGACGGGTATTTGGTGGGGATAACGCGCAGCCCAATGCCGGGCTGGCCGCGCAGCGCCTGTTTCAGCGCCGCGATCGCTTCTGGTTTGTTGTCTTCGATGCCGATCAGCGTGACCTTGGGCTGCAGAATGTGTTGCAGGATCTGCGTGCCTTCAATGATCTGGTCGGCATGTTCCTGCATCAGGCGATCGTCGGCGGTGATGTAAGGCTCGCACTCGGCGGCGTTGAGGATCAGCGTTTCCACGCCGCTCATGCCGCCCTGCAGCTTGCTGGCGGTCGGGAAACCGGCGCCGCCCAGACCGGCGATGCCGGCCTGATGAATACGTTGAACCAGCTCCGCGGCGGGCGCTTGACGGTAGTCCGCCACCGGGTCGCGCTCGCACCAGCGGTCTTCCCCGTCAGCCTCGATAATCACGCACAGTTCCGTCAGCCCGGAAGGGTGAGCGGTGATGTGCGGCGTGATGGCGCTGACGGTGCCCGAGGTCGGGGCGTGTACCGGCACGGTGCGGCCACGGCCGACGGTCAGCGGCTGGCCTTTCAACACCCGATCGCCGGCGTTGACGCACAGCTCGCCTTCCGGCCCCAGATGCTGCTGCAGCGGAATGATAAAGGTCTTGGGCAGGGGAGCGACACGCAGCGGCGCACCGCTGGACTGCGTTTTCATTTCCGGTGGATGGATCCCGCCGTCGAAATCCCAGATCCGGTCTTTTTTAAAGGCGGCGAACAGATTAAGCATGTTGCTCCACGTGGATCACTTGCACCGGGATCGTCTTCATGTCCCACTTCCAGTTGGCAGTGGTGGTGGCGACCGGTCTCATTTCAATACAGTCGGTAGGGCAAGGGGCGACGCACAGATCGCAGCCGGTACAGAGATCGGTAATGACGGTGTGCATGGCGCGGGTGGCGCCGACGATGGCGTCCACCGGGCAGGCCTGAATGCACTTGGTGCAACCGATGCAGTTGGCCTCGTCGATATAGGCCACTTTACGCTCCGGCTCGGCGGCGGCTTCGCTGCCCAGCGGCTGCGGCTCGACGTTGAGCAGCTCCGCCAGCTTCAGCATCACCTGTTCGCCGCCCGGCGCGCATTTGTTGATCATCTCGCCGTTGGCCACCGCCTCGGCGTAGGGGCGGCAACCGGGGTAGCCGCACTGGCCGCACTGGCTCTGCGGCAGGATCGCGTCGACCTGCTCGGCGACTGGATCCTCTTCCACTTCAAAACGGCGCGCGGCGTAGCCCAGCACCAGTCCGAACAGCAGTCCGAGCGCGCTTAAAGCCGCGATAGCTATCCACAACGCAGTCATTAGAATTTCACCAGCCCGGTAAAGCCCATAAAGGCCAGCGACATCAGCCCGGCGGTGATCAGCGCGATCGAGGAGCCGCGGAACGGCGCCGGCACGTCGGCGACCGCCAGACGTTCGCGAATGGCGGCGAACAGCACCATGACCAACGAGAAACCGGCGGCGGCGCTGAAGCCGTAAACGGCGGACTGCAGGAAGTTGTAGCCGAGGTTGACGTTAAGCAACGCCACGCCAAGCACCGCGCAGTTGGTGGTGATCAGCGGCAGGAAGATCCCCAGCAGGCGGTAGAGCGCCGGGCTGGTTTTGCGCACCACCATCTCGGTGAACTGCACCACCACGGCGATCACCAGAATGAAGGAGAGCGTGCGCAGGTACACCAGATCCAGCGGAACCAGAATAAAGGTGTTGATCACCCAGGCGCTGACGGAGGCCAGCGTCATGACGAAGGTGGTGGCCATTCCCATGCCGATGGCGCTTTCCAGCTTTTTGGAAACGCCGAGGAACGGGCACAGGCCAAGAAACTTCACCAGAACGAAGTTGTTCACCAGTACGGTGCCGACAAACAGGAGCAGGTATTCGGTCATTGCGATGCCTAAAAAAATAAAAGCCGCCTATTATCGGGAATCGGCGGCCGGACGACAACATATGAATCGCAGGGGTATTGCCTTTTTTGGTGAAAATTTACACAAATTACCCAATAAAACGTGCTGCAACCGCCTTTAACGTTCGGTAAAGGTCCCTTTGACCCGCTGCGAGCGCTTGATGTAAGGCACCAGCAGCGCCGCCATCAGCAGCGGCCAGCCAAGGCTGCGTACCGCCACTTCATCCGGCACCGGCGCGAAGGCAAAGGCTTTCACCGCCAGGATCACCGTGATCAGCAGCCACAGCAAGAACAGCTTGGGGAAGCGCTGCGACCGCCGGCAAAACAAAAGCACCAGCCACAGGGTAAAGCACCACATCAAGAGCGTGGTCAGCACCGAAAAGTACCATTGCAGGGTAAACGCCTGGGCGTTGGTCAGCAGGTAGTCGCGCGACTCGGGCATAAAGATCGCCATGGCGTACAGGAGCAGCATCAAACTGGCGCTGAGCAGGGTGACGATCAGATAGGCCAGCGGGGCCAGCAACCAACCGCCGATACGAGAGTATTCAGCTTGAGACATAAAGGCTTCCTGATTGAAACGGGGATCACAGGCGGCATAGCTTAGCGGGTAATACCGGCTTCGTCATCTCTATCAACCGGATAGCTTGGCATCGCGGCGCGTGGCCGCACGTTTGGCTACTCGACGCCGTATCGAGCCCGCTTCAAATTAACATCTCATTTACTTCTTGTTCCATCCGGCCGCATGGTGTCAAATCGAAAGGGTCTGTCGTGAGCCTGCAAGAGGAAATCCCATGGCTGAGAAAATTCGTGTCGGGCTGGTCGGTTACGGCTACGCCGGCAAAACCTTTCATGCGCCGCTGATCGCCGGTACGCCGGGGCTGGAGTTGGCCGCCGTCGCCAGCAGCGATGCCGGCAAAGTGCACGCCGACTGGCCGTCGATGGCGGTGGTGGGTGATGCGCAGGCGCTGTTCGCCGATCCGGCCCTCGATCTGATCGTGATTCCTACCCCCAACGATACCCATTTCCCGCTGGCACAGCAGGCGCTGGCCGCCGGCAAGCACGTGGTGGTGGATAAACCGTTTACCGTGACATTGTCACAAGCGCAGGTGCTGCAACAGCAGGCGCAGCAGAGCGGTTTGCTGCTGTCGGTATTCCACAACCGCCGCTGGGACAGCGACTTCCTTACTCTGAAAGCGCTGCTGAATGAGGGCGCGCTGGGCGAGGTGGTCTATTTCGAGTCGCATTTCGATCGCTACCGGCCGCAGGTGCGCCAGCGCTGGCGCGAACAAGGCGGCGTCGGCAGCGGTATCTGGTTCGATTTGGGGCCGCATTTGCTCGATCAGGCGCTGCAACTCTTCGGCAAGCCCGACCGCCTGTTCGTCGATCTGGGGGAGCTGCGGCCGGGGGCGCAGGCGGTGGACTATTTCCACGCGCTGCTGAGCTATGGCGATCGCCGCGTGGTACTGCACGCCAGCATGCTGGTAGCGGCAGAGAGCCCGCGCTACGTGGTGCACGGCACCCGCGGCAGCTATATCAAATACGGCCTGGACCCGCAGGAAGACCGGCTGAAGGCCGGTGAGCGTCTGCCTCAGGCCGACTGGGGTTATGACATGCGCGACGGCGTGGTGACGTTGTCACGTGGTGATCTGCTGGCGGAGCAACCGCTGCTCAATATTCCCGGCAATTACCCGGCTTATTACGCCGCGGTGCGCGACGCCATCGCCGGCTTAGGCGAAAACCCAGTGCCGGCCGCCGACGCCATCGCGGTAATGGCATTGATCGAACTGGGGCTGGAATCGGCCCGGCTGCAGCAGGCGCTGCCGGTGGTCTGATCCCGTTCATTTTTCTGTGCCCGGCGCCACGTCGGGCCTTTTTACGACTTTACGTGCAAGGAAATCCGTTTCATGTCCTGGTTGCAGCGTTTGCGCATTGATAAATTTTTGCTGGTCCTGATTTTGGTGGTGATCATCGCCTCGCTGTTCCCCTGCGAAGGCATCTGGAAAACCTTCTTTGAGCACCTGACCACCGCCGCCATCGCGCTGCTGTTCTTTATGCACGGCGCCAAGCTGTCGCGCGAGGCGATCGTCGCCGGCATGAGCCACTGGAAGCTGCATCTGCTGGTGTTCCTCAGCACCTTTGCACTGTTCCCGCTGCTCGGCCTGGCGATGAACCTGCTGGTGCCGGGCATCATGACGCCGACGGTCTATCTCGGCTTCCTCTATCTGTGCGCGCTGCCGGCCACGGTGCAATCGGCCATCGCCTTTACCTCGGCGGCGGGCGGCAACGTGGCGGCGGCGATCTGCAGCGCCTCGGCGTCGAGCATTCTCGGCGTGTTTCTGTCGCCGCTGCTGGTGGGCGCGTTGATGCACACCCAGGGCGGCAATACCGACGTGCTGCATGCCATCGGTTCGATCATTCTGCAATTGATGGTGCCATTTGTGGTCGGTCACCTGGCGCGGCCGCTGATCGGCAAGTGGATCGACCGCCATCGCAAACTGATCAACCTGACCGACCGTTCGTCGATCCTGCTGGTGGTGTATACCGCGTTTAGCGCGGCGGTGGTGGAAGGCATTTGGCACCGTATCGACGGCTGGTCGCTGCTGACCATCCTGGTGATGTCGCTGGTGCTGCTGACGGTGGTGCTGGTGATCAACACCTACGCAGCGCGCTGGCTGGGCTTCAACACCGCCGATGAGATCACCATCGTTTTCTGCGGCTCGAAAAAGAGCTTGGCGAATGGCATCCCGATGGCCAACGTGCTGTTTCCGGCCGCGGCGGTGGGTGCCATGGTGCTGCCGCTGATGATTTTCCACCAGGTGCAGCTGATGGTGTGCGCGGTGCTGGCGCAACGCTATGCGCGTAAAACCGCCAAACAGCGGGCCGAGGCGGAGGCGCTGGTGGCTAAATAGGCCGCTAACCGCAGCTCAGCGCGTCGAGCAGAAAGTCGGCGCGCTCGTCGGGTGAGGCGCGCGGCAGCTCCTGCAGCCGATAGCCCGATCGGCGGTAGACGGCCACCATCGCTTGGTAGGTCTGCTCGGCTTCGGCGAAAGACTGTTTTCTCTCGCTGTCCTGCGCGTAGATCGCTCGCCACGGCGGGGCGATGAACACGGTATCGGCATAGCGAAAAGCGTCGATCGCCGCCGTTAAGGGGGCGGGGATCGGCAACCCGCACAGCGTCAGGTAACCGGCGATATCCGGCAAACCGCGATCGAAGAACCAGCCTGTTGCGCCCGTCGCTTCCCGCCATGAGCGCAGCTCCCAATCCAGCATCCGCTCGGCGAAAGCCTGGCGATCGCCCCATGGCAGCGCATTGCCCCCGATACTCACCTGATCCTGAATAATCGCCCGGCCCGCCTCCTGCGAATGCGGGTAACCGCGGCGATGCAGAACGTCGATGAGCGTGCTTTTGCCCGAACCCGGGCCGCCGGTCAGCACGATGCGGCGTAGTGTGTCATACATACGGAATTCCTCTCTTGCAGCAGAGTTATGGGGTGAAAACAGCGAGAAAGACGAGCAGGCGGATGAAAACGGGAGGTGAGAAGAAGGCGCCGTTTGGCGCCTTGGGGAAATTTAACCCTGAACTTTGGCGCGCAGCGCCTGCTTTTCCTGCTCGCTGAGGAAGGCCAGCTTCAGGCCGTTTTCCTGCGCGGTGCGGATTTCCTCCGGCGTCAGCCCGGCCTGCGGCGCGGCGACGCGATATTCGTGCTCGATCTCGATACCCTGAACCGCCGGATCGTCGGTGTTGATCGATGCCAGCACGCCGTGGCGCAGGAAGGTGGCCAGCGGATGCTGCGCCAGTGACGGCACGGTGCTGGTCTGGATGTTGGAGGTCAGGCAGGACTCGATGCCGATGCCGTGTTCCGCCAGGAAGTCCATCAGCGCCGGATCTTCGACCGCTTTGACTCCGTGGCCGATACGCTCGGCGCCCAGTTCGCGGATCGCCTGCCAGATGCTTTCCGGGCCGGCGGCTTCGCCCGCGTGCACGGTGATGCGCAGACCGGCGTCGCGCGCGCGGTTGAAGTGGCTGAGGAACAGGCTGCCGGGGAAGCCCAGCTCATCGCCCGCCAAATCCAGCGCGGTAATGCCGTCGCGGTGCGCCAGCAACCCTTCCAATTCCTGCAGACAGGCGGCCTCGCCAAAGGTGCGGCTCATGATGCCGATCAGGCGAATGTCGATGTCGCGATCGCGGCAGCCCGAACGGATCCCGTCGATCACCGCTTCCACCACGCCGGCGACCGGCAGCTGGTGCTTCATCGCCATGTAGTAAGGGGAAAAACGCAGCTCGGCGTAGTGCAGGCCGGCGTTGGCGGCGTCTTCGACGTTTTCATAGGCCACGCGGCGGCAGGCGTCCAGATCGCCCAGCACCGCTACGCCCCAGTCCAGTTTCTGCAGGAAGCTGACCAGATCCGGTTCGGCGTGGGTGATCTGCACGTGCGGGCGCAGGCTCTCCAAATCGTTGGCCGGCAGGGCGAGGTTGAACTGGCGACCGAGGTCGAGAATGGTCTGCGCGCGGATATTGCCGTCGAGATGGCGGTGAATGTCGGTAAGCGGTAGGCGGGGATCGATCATGCTGGGCACTCGCTAATTTATCGTAGGTAAAGTGCAGAACAGTATAAAAACAAATGAATGAAAATTGCCATCTCGTTGCATAAAAAAGTGACTTGAATCACAAATAATGCGAGGTGTATCGCATTATCGTCGTGAATCAGGCTTTCAACACGCTGACGCCCGCCTGCTGCAACGGCGCGGTCAATGCGTCGTCGGTGGCGCGTTCAACGATGATGGTATGCGCCAGCGTAATATCGCCGATCGCATACTGCGAGGCGGCGTTAAGCTTGGCGGCGGAAGCCAGCACCACGGTTTCCGCCGCGCGGGCCGCCAGCGCCCGCTTGATGTAGGCCTCTTCCAGATCGCCGGTGCTCAGCCCCGCGGTGGGGTGCACGCCGGTCACGCCCATAAAATAGATATCGGCGCGAATATGCGACATCGCTTCCACCGCGGCGGCGCCAACGCTGACGATCGAATGCTTGTAAAGCCGGCCGCCGATCAGGATCACCTCCACCGTGGGGTGAGCGGCCAGGCCTACGGCGACGCTGGGGCTGTGGGTGACGATGGTGGCGTTCAGGTTGAGCGGCAGTTGCCTGACCAGTTCTGCAGAGGTGGTGCCGCCGTCGATGATCGCTACCTGGCCGGGGGCGATCATCGCCGCCGCCGCTTTGGCGATCGCGCGTTTGGCGCCGGATTCCAACTGATTGCGCTCGGCGAAGCTGGCAATGGCAGAGGAAACCGGCAGGGCACCGCCATGCACCCGCTGCAGCAATCCCTCAGCGTCCAGTTCGCGCAGATCGCGCCGGACAGTGTCTTCCGACAACCCAAACATTTCGCTGAGCTGCTTGGCCAACACCTGGCCGTCCTGGGCCAGTTTTTCCAGGATGATCTTCTTGCGCTGGCTGGTCAACATGGCCATTTTCCTCTCAAAATTGCTTTGCACGAAATGCCTTGATCATACACGAAACTGCACGATAGTATCAATTTCCTTCCTATGGCGGAGTAAACCGATGATAGCCACCAAAGACAGGGTTCGCATTGTCGAAACCCGGGTGTTGTCCGATGACTGGTACCTGCTGAAAAAAACCACCTTTGATTTTCTGCGGCGCGACGGCGTTTGGCAGCGACAAAGCCGTGAGACCTACGATCGCGGCGACGGCGCGGTGATTTTGCTGTTCAACCGGCAGGCGCAAACGGTGGTCCTGACGCGCCAGTTCCGCTTTCCGGTGTTCGTCAACGGCCATGACGGCATGTTGATTGAGGCCGCCGCCGGGTTGCTGGACAACGCATCGCCGGAGGCGCGCATCCGCGCCGAAGCGGAAGAGGAAACCGGCTATTTCGTGCAGAACGTGGAGAAGGTGTTCGAAGCCTACATGAGCCCCGGCTCGGTCACCGAGAAGCTGCACTTTTTCATCGGCGAATATCAGGCGAGCGACCGTATCAACGAGGGCGGTGGGGTGGCGGCGGAGGGGGAAGATCTGGAGGTGCTCGAGCTACCGCTGGCGCAAGCCCTGCAGGCGGTTCGCCAGGGCACGATCGTTGACGCCAAGACCATCATGCTGCTGCAGTTTGTCGCCTTGAACCGGACGTTGGAGGAAGAACGATGAAAGCCCAACAAATCTTGATCGCCGGCCCCTACCGCAGCGGCACCGATGGCGATCCGCAGCGTATCGGCGCCAATCTGGCGCGCCTGGAACAGGCGGCGCTTGCGGTTTACCAGCGGGGGCACGTGCCGGTGATCGGCGAGTGGCTGGCGCTGCCTTTGGCGGCAGCGGCGGGTTCTACTCAGGTTGGCGATGCGGTGAGCGAGGCGTTTCTCTACCCGGTGGCCGATCGGTTGATTGCGCAGTGTCAGGCGGTGTATCGCATCGAAGGAGCGTCTGCGGGGGCCGATAACGATGTGCGGCTGGCCAACGAGTGGGGCCTGACGGTCTATCGCCGCCTGGAGGAGATCCCGCCTGTTCAGGGATAATTGAGGGGCGGGCAGAGGCTCGCCCCCTCGCGCTATTGGTCGCCCAGCACCAACCTCAATCCGGCGATCAGCTTGTCCATGCCGGCCTCCAGCTTGCTGCGCGGGCAGCCGACGTTGAGGCGCAGGAACCCGCGGCCTTCCTCGCCGTAAGTAAAGCCCGGCATGATCGCCACCTTTTCACGCTCGATCAGCACCTGCTGCAGCGCCCGATCGTCTACGGCCAGCGGCCGCAG
Source organism: Serratia sp. TSA_105.2 (assembly GCF_052692115.1). Lineage (NCBI taxonomy): Bacteria > Pseudomonadati > Pseudomonadota > Gammaproteobacteria > Enterobacterales > Yersiniaceae > Serratia > Serratia sp. TSA_105.2. Next base: position 792,034 of record NZ_JBQZFT010000001.1, on the reverse strand, counting down.
ATCGATCCAGGCCAGGTAGGTGGCCTGCGGCGGGCGCCAGCCCAGCGCGGGAAACGCCTGCTCCAGCCGCTCGGCGACGTAGGTCAGATTATCCTGCAGATAGTCGCGCAGGGAATCCAACCAGGGTTCGCCGTGGCGGTAGGCGGCCACGTGCGCGGCCACCGCCAGCACCGCCGGCGAGGAGAGGCCGTCGCGGGCTTTGAGCTGCTGGAAGTAGGCTTCGCGGCTGGCGTCGTCGCTGATGAAGCCGTAGGCGCCGGTCAGCGCCGGGATATTGAAACTCTTGGAGCCAGAGGTCAGCAGGGCCCAGGCGCCGGTCGCCACCTGGCTCCACGGCGTATGGCGGCGTTCCCCCCAGACCATGTCCATGTGGATCTCATCGCTGATGACGCGCACGTCGTGGCGCTCGCACAGTTCGGCCATCTGCTGCAGCTCGTCGCGGCGCCACACCTTGCCGGTGGGATTATGCGGGCTGCACAGCAGCAGGATCTTGGTTTGCGGCCGCGCCAGCAACGCCTCAAGGTGCGCCATGTCGCAGCGCCAGTCGTCGCCGGCTTTTTGCAGCGGGCAGGCCAACAGCTGGCGTTGGTTGGCGAGGATCACCTTGTAGAAGGCGTCGTAGGCCGGGGTATGGGTCACCACATAGTCGCCCGGCACGGACCATTGGCGGATCAGCTGCGCCGCCATGTAGATAACGGAAGGGCCGTACACCGCCGTTGCGGTGTCGATGGCGGTGTTGAAACGTTGCTGGTACCAGTGGCGCAGCGCGCCGAGAAAATCCTCATGCTGCCAGCGGCTGTAGCCCAGCACGCCGTGCTGCAGGCGCTGTTGCAGCGCCTCGAGAATGCACGGCGCGGTGGCGAAATCCATATCGGAGATGGTGAACGGCAGCAGATCGGCGCTGCCGAAACGATCGGCGATATAGTCCCACTGGGTGCACCAGGTGCCGTGGCGGTCGATCGGGGTGGAGAAATCAAACATGGGTGGCTCCCTGCAGCGCCGCGGCAGGTTGCGCCGTGGCTATCAGTGAGTCTAATTCATCCTTCACCGATTGCACCTGCGGGCCGATCACCACCTGCAAATTATGGTCGTTGAGATGCACCACGCCGATGGCGCGGTTGGCCTTCAGCGCCGCGTCGTCCACCCGGCTCATGTCGTTGACCGACAGGCGCAGGCGGGTGATGCAGTTGTCCAGCGTGATGACGTTGTCCGGGCCGCCGAGCGCCGCCAAAATCGCCGGCACGTTGTAGCCGGATTTGCCCACCGCGCCGGCCGGCGCGCTCTGGCTGACGGCGCTGTCGCTTTCGCGGCCCGGCGTTTTGATGTTAAAGCGCTGGATGGCGAAGCGGAAAATGGCGTAATAGCCGACAAACCAGACGGCGGCCACCACCGGCACCAGATACCACTTGGTGGCGGTGCCGTGCAGAATGCCGAACACCACGAAGTCGATGATATTGCCGTCGGTATTGCCGATGGTCACGCCCAGCAGCGCCATCACGGTAAAGCCCAACCCGGTGAGCAGCGCGTGGATCAGGTAGAGGAACGGCGCGACGAACAGGAACAGGAACTCGATCGGCTCGGTGGTGCCGCCGACCACGCAGGCCACCACGCCGGAAATCAACAGCCCTTTGATTTTATGGCGGTTTTCCGGTTTGGCGCAGTGGTACATCGCCAGCGCCGCGCCCGGCAGCCCGCCGAGGAACGCCGGCATTTTACCCTGCGACAGGAAGCGGGTGGCGCTCTCGGCGAAGCCGGTGGTGGTCGGGCAGGAGAGCTGCGCCTGGAAGATGGTCAGGGCGCCGCTGACGCTGTGGCCGCACACCTCCATCGTGCCGCCCGCCTCGGTAAAGCGGATCAGCGCCACCAGAATGTGCTGCAGGCCAAACGGCAGCAGCAAGCGTTCGCCGGTGCCGAACAGCATCGGGCCAAAGGCGCCGGCGCTGTTGATCACCCAGCCCAGCCCGGTGATGCCGGCGGCGAACCACGGCCAGATCAGCGGGATCACCAGGCCGCACAGGCCCAGCACCACGGTGGTGACGATCGGCACGAAGCGCGTGCCGCCGAAGAACGCCAGCGCGTCCGGCAGGCGGATAGTGTGGAAACGTTCATGCAGGCGATAGACGATGATGCCGACGATCACTGCGCCGAGGATGCCGGTATCGATCGACTGAATGCCGAGAATGTTCTGGATATTGTTGGCTTTCAGCACCAGCGGATCGCCGGTGGGCAGCACGCCGGCGGCGGTCAGGTAGAAATTGGTGCCCAAATTCAGCACGGCGAAGCCGACGAAGCCGGAGAAGGCGGCGACGCCCTTGTTTTCGCGCGCCATGCCCAGCGGAATGGCGATGGCGAACATCACCGGCAGGAAGCTGAAGGCGAAGGAGCCTACCTTGCTCATCCAGGTAAAGATCAGCTGGAAGATCGGGTGGCCGATAAACGGCATCAGGGTGATCACGTCGCGGCTGCTCAGCGAGCTGCCGATCCCCAGCATGATGCCGCAGAAAGAGAGTAAGGCGACGGGCAACATGAAGGTTTTGCCCAGGCTCTGGAAGAACTCCCAGAGGGTGATTTTTGGTTTGTTGGCTGCTGACATAACCGACTTCTCCTGGCGAAAAGACGAGCAAAAAGGGGACTTCTGATTAGGTAAAAAGAAGATAAAACGTTTTACCTAGCAAAAATGCGCCGCCAATCACAAATCTGCCGCCCGGTTTTTGGCGACAATGCGGCAGGCAGTAAAACGTTTTACTGAGCTAACGGATTCGGTATACCCTTGATCATTACAGCGGGTTGCCCAGGAACGGGTTCGCAGAGACTATGAGCATCAAAAAGATCACCATCACCGATGTGGCACAGCAGGCGGGCGTGTCGGTCACCACGGTTTCCCTGGTGTTGAGCGGCAAGGGGCGCATTTCGCCAACCACCGTCGAGAAGGTCAATCAGGCGATAGAGCGGCTGGGCTATGTGCGTAATCGCCAGGCGGCGACGCTGCGCGGCGGAGAGTCCGGAGTGATTGGCCTTATTCTGCGCGACATCTGCGAACCCTTCTATGCCGAAATGACCGCCGGGCTGAGCGAAGCGCTGGAGGCACACGACAAGCTGCTGTTTTTGACGCAGAGCGGGCGCGACGGCCAGGGCCTGCAGCGGGCGTTTGACGCGCTGCTGGCGCAGGGCGTCGACGGCATCGTTCTGGCGGGCGGCATTCGCGCGGCGGCGGGGCTGAAGGAGAAGGCGGCCGAGCAGGGCGTACCGCTGGTCTGCGTGGCGCGCTCCAGCGGTCTCGATGGCGTGGACGTGGTGCGGCCGGACAACATGCAGGCCGCCAAGCTGGCCACCGAATTTTTGATCAAGCGCGGCCACAGCCAAATCGCCTATCTCGGCGGCCAGAGCGACTCATTGACGCGCGCCGAGCGGCTGGGCGGTTTTTGCGCCACGCTGGTACAGTACGGCCTGCCGTTTCGCAGCGAATGGATCGTCGAGTGCGATTGCCGGCAGCGCCAGGCGGCGGAAGCGGCGGAGCAACTGCTGCGCCACTACCCGAACATTACCGCCATCGTCTGCCACAAGGCGTCGGTGGCGCTCGGCGCCTATTTTGGCCTGGCGCGCAGCGGCCGCAGCATCGGCTCGGACGGGGTAGACGCCTACTACGGGCGGCAGGTGGCGCTGATCGGCTTCGGCGACGTGCCGGAGGCCGAACTGACCGAGCCACCGCTGACCTTCGTCTCCAGCTCGGCGCGGGAAGTGGGGCGCAGCGCCGCCACGCGCCTGCTGCAGCGCATCGGTGACGCCGACCTGCCGGCGCAGAACGTCATTCTGCCGCCGACGCTGATCCGGCGCGGTTCCGCCTAGCCCTGCCGCTGTTCCTCTTCCGCCTCCCGGCGGATCCAGCCGATAAAGGTTTTCATCGCCGGCGTCAGATCCCGCGATTTCAAATGGGTCAGCCAATAGGCACCGAGCGCGGCCTCGGCGGCGAACGGCCGCTGCAGCGCGCCGGCGGCCAGTTCGCGGCGGAACATGCTGACCGGCGCCAGCGCCACGCCGTCGCACTGGATCGCACCTTCCACCATCAGCCTCGACGAGTCGAACACCGGGCCGTTGATCCGCCACGGCGTCACCTGTGCCGCCGCGAACCAGCGCTCCCATTCATCCTTGCGGTAGGTGCGCATCAACTGCTCGTACTGCAGATCCTGCGGCGTGCGCAGGCGCGCGGCGACCGCCGGCGGGCAGAGCACCGTCAGCGGCGCGTCGAACAGCTTGATATTGCAGGTGGCGGGCCAGAGCCCTTCGCCGAAGCGGATGGCGAAATCCATACCGTCGGCCGACAGATTGACCAGATTGTTGTGGGTCAGCACCCGCAGATCGATAAACGGGTGCGCCGTGCGGAACGCCGCCAGCCGCGGCATCAGCCAGCCGACGGCGAAGGTGCCGACCACTGCCACCGTCAGCACCTCGTGGAAATGCCCGCCTTCGAACTGCTGCAGCACCGCTTCGATGCGGTCGAAGGCGTCGCTCAATACCGGCAGCAGCGCCTGGCCCTCTTCGGTCAGATCCAGCCCGCGCGGCAGGCGGCGGAACAGCTGAATGCCCAGCTGTTCTTCCAGCATGCGCACCTGCTGGCTGACGGCGGCCTGGGTGACGCGCAGCTCAAGGCCGGCGCGGGTGAAGTTCAGGTGACGAGCGGAGGATTCGAACGCCCGCAGGGCGTTGAGGGGAAGTCGATTACGCATTGTCGATAGCCATAAGTTTTTCTTTATGCTGGCTGAAATTATTATCGCTTGTCAACCCGGCGGCAAAATCCGATATTTGGCGCGGCTGCTCAGAGTGTCAAGGCAGCCGTAAAGGAATGACATCATCAATCAGGGAAAGCGCCGTATATAACGCCAATAAAAACTTTTGGCCGCGGCCGATGCCCTGCAACCTAAGAGCTTCTATCATGACGAAAATGAACCGCCTGGCGGCCGCGCTGATCGCCGCACTGATCCTGCCGACCGCACAGGCCGCGCAGCAGCAGGATATCGACGCCGTTATTCAGCCGCTGATGAAAAAATACGGTGTGCCGGGCATGGCGATCGCCGTGTCGGTCGACGGCAAACAGCAGATTTACCCGTATGGCGTCGCCTCGAAGCAGACCGGCAAACCGATCACCGAGCAGACGCTGTTCGAGGTAGGCTCGCTGAGCAAAACCTTCACCGCGACGCTGGCGGTCTATGCGCAGCAGCAGGGCAAGCTGTCGTTCAAAGACCCGGCCAGCCGCTACCTGCCCGAGCTGCGCGGCAGCGCCTTCGACGGCGTTAGCCTGCTGAATCTGGCGACGCATACCTCCGGCCTGCCGCTGTTCGTGCCGGACGACGTGACCGACAACGCCCAACTGATGGCGTACTACCGGGCCTGGCAGCCGAAGCACCCGGCGGGCAGCTACCGCGTCTATTCCAACCTCGGCATCGGCATGCTGGGCATGATCGCCGCCAAGAGCCTCGACCAGCCGTTTATCCAGGCGATGGAACAAGGGATGCTGCCGGCGTTGGGCATGAGCCACACCTATGTTCAGGTGCCGGCGGCGCAGATGGCCAACTATGCGCAGGGTTACAGCAAGGACGATAAGCCGGTGCGGGTCAATCCCGGCCCGCTGGACGCCGAGTCTTACGGCATCAAGTCCAACGCCCGCGATCTGATTCGCTATCTGGACGCCAACCTGCAGCAGGTGAAGGTGGCGCAGCCGTGGCGCGACGCGCTGGCCGCGACGCACGTCGGTTATTACAAGGCGGGCGCGTTCACGCAGGATCTGATGTGGGAGAACTACCCGTATCCGGTGAAACTGTCGCGTTTGATCGAAGGCAACAATGCCGGGATGATCATGAACGGCACGCCGGCCACCGCCATCACGCCGCCGCAGCCGGAATTGCGTGCCGGCTGGTATAACAAAACCGGCTCCACCGGTGGTTTCTCCACCTATGCGGTATTTATCCCGGCGAAAAATATCGCCGTGGTGATGCTGGCCAACAAGTGGTTCCCGAACGACGATCGCGTCGAGGCGGCTTACCACATCATCCAGGCGCTGGAGAAGCGCTGACGGTCAGGGGCGCCGGCGAGGCGCCCCTACCATTGATGCTGCCGTTCACGTTGCTCGCGCATGAAATCGATAAAGGCACGCAGCTTGAGCGGCAGATGCCTGCCGGCGGGAAAGTAGATGAAAAACCCCGACGCTTCGCTGGCGTAACCCGGCAGCACTTCCACCAGTTGCCCCTGCGTCAGCTCCTGCAACACCGTGCCCTGAAAACGCTGTGCGATACCCAGGCCCGCCAACGCGGCATCTTTGATCAGCCGATCTTCGTTAAAAATCAAACTGCCGCTGACGTCCAGCGCGCGTTCATCGTCGCCCAGGCTAAAATACCAGGGTTCCAGTTTGCCGCTGCCGGGGAAACGGTAGCGCAGGCAGTGGTGAGCAGGCAGATCGTCCGGCGTGGCCGGAACGCCGCAGCGCGCCAGATAGTCGGGCGAGGCGACCAGCACCCGGCGCTGGCCGTTGTCGATCGGCACGGCGATCATGTCTTTTTGCAGCATGGCGTGCATGCGAATGCCGGCATCGAAACTGCCCAGCACCAGATCGGAAAAGCGGTCTTCGGTAAACAGCTCCAGCTGCACCTCGGGATAGCGCCGTTGAAATTCCGCCAGGTGCGGCATCACCAGCAGCGAGGCGGCCAGCTGCGGCAGCGTGATGCGCAGCAGGCCCGCCGGCTGTGCGCCCAGGGCGCGCACGTCGTCCGCCGCCACGTCGATCTGGCTCATCGCCGGCGACACTTTCTGATAGAACAACCGGCCCTCGTCGCTGAGGCGCACCGAGCGGCTGGTGCGGTGAAATAACCGCACTCCCAGCTGATTCTCCAGCGCCTGAATGTTTTGCGACACCGCCGGCGGCGTGACCCCGAGCTGGCTGGCCGCGCGGGTAAAGTTGCCCAGGCGTGCGACGGCTTCGAAATAGGGCAACAGCTGCAGGAGTGAACTCATCTATCAATAACCTGTGCTTAATGATTCATTAAATTATGCCTTATTTTAATTTATGGCGAACGTTTTAGACTGATTTTACTTTCCATCAGAGAGATGAAAATCATGTCGGCAGAACAACGGGCGTTAACAGAACAGATCGCGGCGATCGATCAACAGGCGATGGCCGAAGGGCGCATCGTGGGTAGCGTAGTGCTGGTGGCGCGGCAGGGCGAGATTTGCTACGCCGGGGCGGCCGGCTATGCCGATCGCGAAGCGCAGCGGCCGATGCGGCGAGAAACGCAGTTCCGGCTGTCGTCGGTCTCCAAACCCTATACCACGCTGGCGGCGCTGCGGCTGATAGAGCAGGGCAAGCTGAGCCTGGACGACGCGGTCAGCGACTGGCTGCCGTGGTTTACCCCGGCGCTCGCCGACGGCTGGCGCCCGACGATCAAGATTCGTCATTTGCTGAGCCATACCGCGGGGCTGGACTACCGGCTGAACCAACCGCCGGCGGGCGTTTATCATCAGTTGGGGATCCAGGACGGCGTGGAGCTGTCGACGCTGACGCTGGAGCAAAACCTGCGGCTGCTGGCGAAGGCGCCGTTGCTGTCGACGCCGGGGGAGCGCTTCAACTATTCGCTGGCGATCGACGTGCTTGGCGCGGTGCTGGAACGGGTGACGGGCATGCCGCTGCCGCAGCTGTTTGTCGAATGGGTGGCGCAGCCGCTGGGGCTCGGCAATACCGCGTTCCATGCGACGGACGCCGCGAACCTGGCGACGCCGTATTACAACACCCCGCAAGGGCCGCAGCGCATGCGTGAAGGCCTGCGGGTGGCGCTGCCGGAGGAGATGGCGGGGGGCGAGGTGTTGTTTTCACCGATGCGGGCGCTCAACGCCGGGGCTTATCCTTCCGGCGGCGCGGGCATGGTCGGCGATGCCGACGATGTGCTGCGGCTGGTGGAGGCATTACGCAGCGGCGGGCAGGGCATTTTGCTGCCGGACACGGTGGCGTTGCTGCGCAGCCCGCACGTGGGCGCGCAGGCGCAAACGCAAGGGCCGGGCTGGGGATTCGGTTTTGGCGGGGCGCTGCTGATGGACGCAGAAGCGGCACAGACGCCGCAGCATGCCGGCACGCTGACCTGGGGCGGGGTTTACGGCCACAGCTGGTTCTTTGATCCACAGGCGCAGCTGAGCGTGGTGATACTGACCAACACCGCGTTTGAAGGCATGTGCGGCCGCTATCCGCAGCAGGTCCGCGATGCGGTTTACGCAGCGGGAATGGGTAAATAAAAAGGGCCCCTCGGGGGCCCTTGATCAGACTTTCAGGCGATTACTGCGCCGGTGCCGGAGCGGGTTCCGCTTCCTGCGCAGGTTCACCGTCTTCCGCCGGGGCGCCCAACATGGCGAACTGACCGATGAACTCCTGCAGCGACATCTTGTTGCCGTTGAGGTCAACCTGGTTGTCGGCATAGTGGAATGTGCTCGCGATCACGCCGTCTTTCTGGGTGGTCAGCTTGAACATCTGGCCCATGGCCGCCAGGCCCTGTACTTGCTGCTGCGCCAGTTTCTGCGCGTCTTCCTCATTGTAACCCTGTAACAGCGCGGTTTTCGCGGTCACTTCGGTGGCCATCGTTTCCGGAATGGTCAGATTGATATCCAGTTTTTTAACCGCCTGCGCGATCAGTTGATCCGGCGATGGTGCCGGGGAGGCGGCCTTGCTCGGATCGGTCAGCGCCAGATCCAGCGTGAAGGTGCTCTCGCCCTTGCTGTTTTTCCAGCTCAGCGGTGCGATGCTGAGGCTCGGGTTGCCTTTCAGCAGCAGCGGCAGGTTCTTTTGCAGCAGTTCGGCGTTTTGCTGCTCATACACGGCCGGATCCAGGTTCTCGCCCTGTTGCAGCAGCGCCATGGTCTGGCGGTTGTAGCTGTCGGCGAAGTCTTTCAGCGCTTTGCCGTCGACGTTGTCGATTTTCAGCGCCAGCTTGCCGGCGCCGAAGTCGTTGCCCTGCACCTTGAGCGCGTCCATGGTGTAGTCGATCTGGCCGCCGATGTTGCTGCTGCCTTGTTCGCCGAACTTGCTCACCAGGTTGAAACCGTCCAGCGCCACGGTATCTTTACCGTCGATCGTCAGTTTGAACTGCTTCAGCGTCATCGTCTGATCGCCGAGCTTCACGCCGAACTTGCTCTCGTTACTGTTGCCCTTCAGGTTGAAGCCCTGGAAGGTGATCTGCTCGTTTTGACCGAATTCGTTCGGGCTGGCGAACACGATATTGTCGCTATTGGCGTCCAGCACGAATTTTTTCAGATCGCTGGACACGTCGGCGTTAATAGTGGCGCCGCTGAATTTCAGTGAAGACTTATCTTTTTGGTAGTCCAGCGGGATGATGTCGATGGCAGACGAGGTGTCCCCGCTGTAAGAGATGCGCGAATCGGCGGTAAACAGCGATTTGCCTTTGGTGGTGTCAAACAGGCCCTTCACCGCCGGGGTATTTTCCAGCTCGGTATGCACCGACGCCATGCTCGGCAGCAGATTGAATTTTTTCAGCTGGGCGAAGGGGAACGGGCCGTGATCGATAGTTTCCAGGAACGCCACTTCTTCACCGGCTTTCAGCGCCGCGTTTTCACTGGTATCCGTGCCGTCGGAACGCAGCACATAACGCACTTTACTGCTGAACAGACCGCGCTGGTAATTTTCATAGCTCAGCTTGACGCCGGCTTTCGGCAGGTAGGCTTTCAGCTGGCCGTTGGCGTTGTCGACGACTTCGCCCATGTGCTGCTCGATCAGTTTCCCGGTGTACCAGGATGCCCCGGTCCATGCTGCGCCAAGAACCACAATGACGCTGACAGCGACTAACGATTTTTTCATAGCTCTGTTTCATCCTTTTTTCTTATCACCCTCCGTTGCGCGGGAGGGGCAAATAGGGGCCGACAAACAACGCCCGCAGGCGTTTAATTGTGGGGGTAGCTCTCGCTTTCAGCAAGCAATTTGCTGAAATTTATCAACGGTTAGGCCAGCTGGTTATAAACCCTGGCGATGCGGCCACTGCCGCTGACGTTGACCGGGGATTCGAAAGCCCCGATAAAGCAGGATTCGCCCGGTTTGAGCGTCAGACGTTGCCCGGATTTTTCCAGCGTCGCTTCGCCGGTGACGCAGAATACGATGGCGGCGCTTCGCTGCGCCAGCGCCTGCGGTGCGGCGGTCAAATCGTGCAGCGAGAAGGCGAAATCCTCCACCGGGATCGGGAAGAACAGCGCGTTGTCACGTTGCTCCGGCTGGGTCAGCAGGCCGGACGCCGGCTGCGGGCGGAACTGCAGATTAGCCAGCAGCTCAGGCACGTCGATGAATTTCGGCGTCAGGCCCGCGCGCAGCACGTTATCCGAGTTGGCCATCACCTCCAGCGCCACGCCTTTCAGGTAAGCGTGCGGCGTTTCGGCATACAGGAACATCGCTTCGCCCGGCGCGAGCTGCACCACGTTCAGCAGCAGCGGTGAGAACAGGCCGCTGTCGTCCGGGTAGAAACCGGCGATAAAGCGCACGGTATCCCAGGGTTCCCCCTGCTGGTTGTTGAGCGCGGCTTTCAGCACGCCGAGCGCCAGCGACTTTTGTTCGCCGCTCATGGTCAACAGGCTGGCGAACAGGGTAGCGAGATGCGCGGTGTCCGGCTGTTGCAGGAAGGCGGCGATGTCGTGGTGTGCGCCGGCAATCGGCTGCAGCAGGGAAACGATATCGGCCAGTTCGCGAAAGCCGTTCATCGCCAGGAACGGCGTCAGGGCAAACACCAGTTCGGGCTTGTGGTTGGGATCTTTATAGTTGCGCTCAGCGGCGCTCAGCGGGATGCCGGCGGCGTTCTCTTTCGCGAAGCCGATCTCGGCCGCCGCTTTGCTCGGGTGGACCTGAATCGACAGCGGTTGATCGGCGCAGAGTACTTTAAACAGGAACGGCAACTCGCCAAAGCGGCTGGCGACGTCGGCGCCCAGCTGTTTTGGCTGGTCTTCATCGATCAGATCGCGCAGCGAACGCAGTTCGCCGTCGTCGCCCGGCACGCGGGAAGGGCTCTTGGGATGGGCGCCCATCCACAGTTCGGCCATCGGCTGATTATCCGGGTTGGCGATGCCGTAAAGGCGGGTCAGCGCATCGTGGCTGCCCCAGGCGTAATTTTGTACCGCGTTGGTCATTTTTTGCATGTCGATAAACATCCTTAGCGTCATTGTCGTACCGGGTGACAATAATTTACTGATTTTATACGGTTAATTGAATCTGTGCCGACAACCATCATACCCCCGCGTCGGCAGGAAAAATCATGGGCGCGATCAACATAACGCCGGATAACGCCGCGCCCGGCAACGGGGCCAAAGTATAGCGTGATAACGATCGGCGCCTCAATTGGCGCGCGGGCCTCAAGGTGGCCCGGAAAACCCGCCGATCGATTATTCTTTGGAACCGCGGGATTATTGCCGATAGCCCGGTTATCCTGCGTCATTATTTATTTTCCAGCATGTCAAAATATGTCGGCTGAATTTATTTTTTACCGTCTGAGCCATTCCCTTATTATTATGTTTGCACAGCGCCGGGCGATCACACGCCGAGCTTAAACCGGCGCGCCAGACCCCTTTACCGTAACGGCTAACGAGTCGATTTAACGAAACAAGAGGTTTGTTGCATGAAAAAACTGTTGTTGCTGTTGGGGCTTTGCACCGGCGCTGCCCAGGCGGCGGTGATTGTCACCTATCCTTACGCCGCGCCGCGTGCCGTGGTGATTGCGCCGGTGCCGATCGTCGTTGCACCCGCGCCGGTCGCGGCTCCCGCTGCGATCGCGCCCGTGGCGCATCCGTTGGCACTCACCGCCGGCGCGGTGGCGACCGGGGCCTATCGGCATAATGAACGGCAGGACGCCTACGACGAGATCAATCATCTGCAGCAGCAACGTATCGATGAACTCAATCATTTACAGGCACAGCGCATCAATAATTTTAATTCGCGTCATCCGCGTTAATGCTACCCACGCTTTTATTCTCCGGGCGCATTACCGGCCGTTTATTTCGCCACGGATTAACCGGCGGAAAATAACCGCGTCGTTAATGGGTAAAAGAGATGAAACGTGCTGTGAGATAACTCTCTTAATGCGAATAGTTATTATGTCACTATACTGGGAGTGCGTGCCGACGAGGGGTAGCGCGTCGGCCTAACCCTACAATTTTAGGAATTATGCTAAGGAGATAATGATGGCAGGCGTTCGTATCGAAAAAGACTCTATGGGCCCCATCGAAGTACCGGCCGACAAGCTGTGGGGCGCGCAGACCCAGCGTTCGTTGGCGCATTTCCGCATTTCCTCCGAAAAGATGCCGACCGCGCTGATCCACGCGCTGGCGTTGACCAAGCGCGCCGCTGCGCAGGTGAACGTGGATCTGGGGCTGCTGCCGGCCGAACGGGGCGCCGCCATCATCAACGCCGCCGACGAAGTGCTGGCGGACAGCCATGCCGACCAGTTTCCGCTGTCCATTTGGCAAACCGGTTCCGGCACCCAGACCAACATGAACATGAATGAAGTGTTGGCCAACCGCGCCAGCGAGCTGCTGGGCGGCGTGCGCGGTGAAGAGCGCAAGGTGCACCCGAACGACGACGTCAATAAAAGCCAGAGCTCCAACGACGTGTTTCCCACCGCGATGCACGTGGCGGCGGTGATTGCACTGCGCGAGCACCTGATCCCCGAGCTGAAAGTGCTGCACAAGACGCTGAGCGACAAGGCCGAAGCCTATCGCGACATCGTCAAAATCGGCCGCACCCACCTGCAGGACGCCACGCCGCTGACCCTGGGGCAGGAGATCTCCGGCTGGGCGGCGATGCTGGCGCACAACCTGAAGCACATCGAAGACAGTATCCCGCACATCGCCGAGCTGGCGCTGGGCGGCACGGCGGTCGGCACCGGCTTGAACACCCACCCGGAGTACGCGGTGCGCGTCGCTAAAGCGCTGGCGGAATTGACCCATCAGCCGTTCGTCACCGCTCCGAACAAGTTCGAAGCGCTGGCGACCTGCGACGCGCTGGTACAAGGGCATGGCGCGCTGAAAGGGCTGGCGGCTTCGCTGATGAAGATCGCCAACGACGTGCGCTGGCTGGCGTCCGGCCCGCGCTGCGGCATCGGCGAGATTTCGATCCCGGAGAACGAACCGGGCAGCTCCATCATGCCGGGCAAGGTCAACCCGACCCAGTGCGAGGCGATGACCATGCTGTGCGCCCAGGTGCTGGGCAATGACGTGGCGGTGAACATCGGCGGCGCTTCCGGCAACTTTGAGCTGAACGTATTCCGCCCGATGGTGATCCACAACTACCTGCAGTCGATTCGCCTGCTGGCCGACGGCATGCAGGGCTTCAACGAGCACTGCGCGGTGGGCATCGAACCGAACCGCGATCGCATCACCCAGCTGCTGAACGAATCGCTGATGCTGGTGACGGCGCTCAATACCCACATCGGCTACGACAAGGCGGCGGAAATCGCCAAGAAAGCGCACAAGGAGGGGCTGACGCTGAAAGCCGCGGCGCTGAAGCTCGGCTACCTGACCGACGCGCAGTTCGACGAGTGGGTGCGGCCGGAAGCGATGGTCGGCAGCATGCAGAAATGATTGATCTGTGAGGCAACCGGGGGCTTACTGAGGTAAGCCCCTTTTTTATGGAGAAATCAAGATGTCGCGCACACAACGTTTACTCGATCTGATGCAGCTGCTGCGCAGCCACCGTTATCCGGTGGCGGGCCATGCGCTGGCGCAAACGCTGGGCATCAGCATGCGCACGCTGTACCGCGATATCGCTACGCTGCAGCAGCAGGGGGCGGAGATCGTCGGCGAGGCGGGCGTCGGCTATGTGCTGCGTCCCGGATTTATGCTGCCGCCGCTGATGTTCTCGCAGGCAGAGACAGAAGCGCTGGTGCTGGGGATGCGCTGGGTCAGCCGCCGCGGCGACAGCCAGCTGGCGAGCGCGGCGGGCCAGGCGCTCGCCAAGATCGCCGACGTGCTGCCGCCGGCGCTGCGGGAGGAGCTGGAGGCCAACACGCTGTTGATCGCGCCGGTTCAGGCGCCGCCGGTGGCGGATGAGATGCGAGTGCTGATCCGTGACACCATCCGCCGCGAGCGCAAGCTGCATATCGACTATCTCGATCTGGCGGGGCAGCGCAGCGAACGCCAGCTGTGGCCCTTTGCGCTGGGCTTTTTCGAACAATTCCAGATGCTGGTCGCCTGGTGCGAGCTGCGCCAGGCGTTTCGCCATTTTCGCCTCGATCGCATTCAGGCCGCTACGCCGTTGGAACAGCGCTATCCGCGCGGCCGGCGGCGGCTGCTGAAAGAGTGGCGCCTCAGCGAGGGCATTGCGGAGCAATAGCGGCACGCTGCTGCCATAAACTGTCAGTCGCACCCCTTAGTCTGTGCCTATCGGGAACCGGCCGGTTCCCATCACCCAGAGGACAGACCGATGACCCTTCCCAGCATGACCCTGCTTTACGTCGACAACCCGCTGAACAGCGCCGCCTTTTATCAACGTTTGCTGGGACAGGCGCCGGTAGAGCTTTCCCCCGGCTTCGCCCTGTTCGTGCTCAACAACGGGTTCAAGCTGGGGATGTGGGCCAAACAGGGGGTAAAACCTGCGGCGACCCTGACCGGCGGCGGCGGTGAACTGGGCTTTTTGTGCCAGGATCCGCAAGAGGTCGAAACGCGCTATAACCAGTGGCGCGAACTCGGGCTGCCGATTGAGCAAACGCCGACCGAGATGGAGTTCGGTTACACCTTCGTGGCGCGAGATCCGGACGGCCATCGCCTGCGGGTGTATGCCCTCAGCGAGTAGCGTCGTCGGTATACAGATGCAGACGCGGCACCAGCAGCCGCAGCGGTCGGGCGTCGGGTTTGTAGCGGTGTTTCACCGCGTCGACGTCGTAGTTGAGCAGCTCGCCAATCTTCGGCACAGTGGCGCCGCTCTCGGCCTGACACAGGGCGATCAGCGGCAGCGGGCAGGGGTGTTGCACCTGTTTTTGCTGCTGCTGATACCACACCCGGGCGATTGGCTGCACTTTGACCGGCCGCTTGATTTTCAGCGTCGCGTGCTGCGGCAGGCGGCTGACGTCGTCTATCTCGCGGCTGACCAGGGCAGCCCACTGTTCACGGCTGTGCGGCGGCACTGCGCGGCCGGCTTTCTGGCTTTTCTCCAACTGCGCCAGGATGTCGTCCCGCTTGACGTTTTTGATGATGTGCTTGTTGGCCCAGCCGAAGCGCACGGAGTCGGGATTGGTCAGGGCGGTGAGGGTGCGATAGGCGCTGAGGGTAATCAGCCCGTGCAGATGGGTGTGCACGAACTCGAAACGCTGCTCCGGCGCCAGGCCGGAATCGACGGTGATAATCTGTTCCAGTTCGCCCTTCAGGCGGTTGATCAGCGCCAGCTGCGTTTGCAGCGCCTGATACTCCGGCTGCTCCACCGCCAGACAGAGGACGCCGGGCAGGCGCACGGCGGCCTTGCTGCTGACATTCTCCCGGTTATGGTGGATGAACAGCCGCTGATAATGCTCCAGCGCCAGATCGCGCGCCGCTTGCCCCACATGCTGTTCGACCGCGATATGCGAGATAGTCTGATGCTCCTGACCTTTTTCAACCTCCGGCAGGCTGAACACCCGCGCCGCCAGCAACCGCAGCGGGGCGATCTGCTGCTGCAGCGCGCCGAGCGCCTGCTCCAGCTCGGTAAAGCAGGCGTTCATCCGGCCAATCACATCGTATCTGCTCATCGCACGCTCCTATATTAGTTACAACATACTATATAAGAGTGACGGGTTGGGGACAACATCGGCCCCTGCGCCGTAAGCAGCTTCACCGGCCACCCGGCTTACCAGCGGAAAATGCGCCATAGCGGCCGCTACGCCAGGGCACGTAATACACCCGATATGCGTAGTGTTTTGATTCATTGATGGATCTTCTCCTGTTTGTTTGTGTTTTGTTTAATCCATTTTCCGATCGCCGTTGTCCAAACGCTGGAACAAACAGAATGGCAGGACGCTATGAGCCCTTGGGGTTATCTTTTCTTCTGTCATTAACGGGTGCTTTAAACGGAGGTTCACTGTGGATATTAAACAGAAAGTCAAAAACATGACGCTGGAAGAGAAGATCGGGCAAAAAATCATGCTGGATTTTCGCTACTGGGATCGGAACGGTAGCAGCAATCAGGATATGACCGTCCCCGATGAAGCCATTGGCAAGCTGATCGCCGATAACCACGTGGGTGGGGTGATCCTGTTCGCCAATAATCTGAAAGACAAGCAGCAGATCAACACGTTGACGGCCTGGTATGCCGCGATGAAAACCCACGCGGGCATTCGTTTGTTTATTGGCACGGATAACGAAGGCGGTAACGTTTTCCGGCTGCCGCGCGGCGACTATGCCTCATTCCCCGGCAATATGGCGCTGGCGGCGGCGATTGAAGGGGGCGCGGATGAACAGCTCGCCGTTGAACAGGGCAAGCTGATGGCTCAGGATATGCGCGCGTTGCATATCAATACCAACTTTGCCCCGGTCGTGGATGTCAACACCAACCCGTTCAACCCGGTGATTAACGTCCGCGCCTTCAGCGATGATAAGAACACCGTTTCTCGTCTGGCAGAGAAAATGGTGGCGGGCATGAAACAAGAGGGGCTGATCACCGCGTATAAACACTTCCCCGGCCATGGCAGCACCTCCACCGACTCGCACACCGGCCTGCCGCGCGTCGATCGCACGCGGGAAGAGGCCTTTGCCATCGATATCGCCCCTTACAAGCAGGCCATCGATCGCTGTGCGGCGCCGGACATGGTGATGACCGCGCATATTCAGTATCCGGCATTGGATAACCGCCAGATCGATACCCGCAGCGGTGAAAAAATCACGGTGCCGGCCACCATGTCACATGAAATCCAAACCCAGATCCTGCGCAATGAATTGGGGTATGCGGGCGTAACGATTTCAGATGCGCTGGATATGGGCGCGATTGCCGAGCATTTCAGCCAGCAAGCGGCGGCTGAAAACGTCTTTGCCGCCGGGGTGGATATTGCCCTGATGCCTGTCAGCATCGCCTCGCCGGCCCAGGCGAGCCTGCTGCCGGATCTGATCCGGTACCTTGCGGACAGGGTGAAAACGGGGCATCTCAGCGAGGTTGATATCGATGCCTCGGTCGAGCGAATTTTGCACCTGAAATTACGCCATGGCCTGATGGGGCATAGCGAGAAACCTTGTTCCAACGACGTTGCGTCCTCAGCGCACAAGCTGGAAAAACGCATCGCCGATCGTTCCATTACCGTGGTTATCAATCGCCACAGCCTGTTGCCGTTAAAGGACAAGGCGCTGCGCTACTTTATTCTGACCCCATGGGGCGAGCAGGCCAACGGCATTGCGCGCGTGATGGCGCAGGAGGGGTATCAGAACGTCGTTGCCGCGAAGGAAACGGAGCTGAGCGACGCCCAGGTCAGGGAACATATTGCCGGCTGTGACGTGTTCCTGCTCGGAACCCTCTCAACCCGCTTTACGCCGGCTGAACAGGATGGGGTCGTTACCTCCGCAACCGGGGCGGGTAATGACAGCAGCCCTTATCCGGGCTGGTTGAAATACGCCGCCGAGCAGGGGAAAAAACGGGTTCACCTCTCACTGCGCGCCCCTTACGATATCGTGAACTATGCCGCAGACGTGGAGGCGGCCGTCGCCACCTATTCCTACTACGGGTATGACAGCGGCGTGTGGCGTGGCCCTTCGATGGTCTCTTTGGCGCAGGTGCTGACGGGCAACATCACACCGCAGGGCAAATTGCCGGTCAACACCTGGCATGACTACGATGTGGAAACCAATACGGGCAAGGTGGCGTTCCCGCGCGGAACGGGGCTGAGCTGGTAATGGGATAAGGACACCGGCGTCGTCTGAACGGGGCGACGCCGGCAGTTTGGTAGCGTTGAGAAAGCGGGCAGTTTCTTGCTCTGCACGCAATGAAATGGGATAACCGTCACTCACGGAAGGAGAACCAAAATGCCGACAGGCGCAACAAAATTAGGCGGATGGCTGTTGATGGCCGCCATGCTGGGCGTAGGCGGATGCGCCAAGCCGCCCGAACCGGAGAAGCCCCCGCAACCGACACCGCCGATAACACCGATGCGGGGCATCTGGCTGGCCACGGTCATTGGCCTGGACTGGCCGCCGGCGGCCTCCCTGAAAGCGGAAACCGCGCAAGAGCGGGTTCGCCTGCAGAAACAGGGGCTGACGGACGCGCTGGACGAAATGATGAAAGCCGGGATTAACGCGGTGTATTTTCAGGTTAAACCGGACGGCACGGCCCTGTGGCGCTCAAACATCTTGCCCTGGTCAGAAGTCTTGACCGGCACCGTGGGCCAGGATCCGGGTTACGATCCGCTGGCCTTTATGCTGCAAGAAGCGCACCGGCGCGGCATCAAAGTGCATGCCTGGCTGAATCCCTATCGGGTTTCTATGAATACCCGCCCACAAACGATTGACGCACTCAATCATACGCTGCAGTCGCCGCCGGCCAGCGTCTATGCGCTGCATCCCGACTGGATTCGTACCGCCAACGAGCGCTTCGTGCTCGATCCCGGTCTGCCCGACGTGCGCAACTGGATCACCGGCGTGGTGGCTGAAATAGTCAAAAACTATGAGGTCGACGGCATTCAGTTTGACGATTATTTCTATTACGAAACGCCGCAATCGCCGCTGGATGATGAAAAGACGTTTCGCGCATACGGGAAAGGATTTGCAGACAAAGCCGCCTGGCGCAGGGACAACACGCTGCAATTGATAAAACAGGTTTCAGCCACCGTCAAAGCATTGAAGCCCGCGGTGGCGTTTGGCGTCAGCCCGGCGGGCGTATGGCGAAACAAGGCAGACGATCCTGCCGGCTCGGCGACGCGGGCCGGGGCGCCATCGTACGATACGGCCTATGCCGATACGCGCCAGTGGGTAAAACTGGGGCTGCTCGACTATATCGCACCGCAGCTGTATTGGCCTTTTGATCGTGAAATTGTCCGCTACGACGTGCTGGCCAACTGGTGGGCAGAGGTGGTGAAGGGCACGCCGGTCCGGCTCTATGCCGGGGTGGCGCTGTATAAAGTGGGTACGCCTGCGGCCAGCGAACCGGCCTGGACCGTCGACGGCGGCGTCCCCGAGCTGAAAAGGCAGCTGGATCTCAACGAGAGCCTGCCGGGGATGGGAGGAACCATCCTGTTCAGGCAGCGTTATCTGACTGAGCCGCAAACGGACCAGGCGGTGGAGTACCTGCGCACCCGCTGGAAAACCGGTCAATAATCTCAGGCACTGGCATGACGAGCCGCGGCAAACCACCGCGGCTTTTTCTTTTCAGACACGGGCCGCTTCCGGCAGGCGTTTCAGGTAATGCACCACCAGCAGCGCCAGCAGCAGCATCAGGCTGATGAACGCCGCCACGCCATTCCAGCCGAAGCTGTGCCAGAACACGCCGCCGAGGGTGCCGGCCACGCTGGATCCAACGTAATAGCAGAACAGATACAGCGACGACGCCTGGCCTTTGGCGCGGCGCGCGCGGCGGCCGATCCAACTGCTGGCCACCGAGTGAGCGGCGAAGAAACCGGCGGTGAACAGCATCATGCCGATAAAGATCGCCGGCACCTGCGGCAGCGCGGTAATCAGAATCCCGATCAGCATAATCACGATCGAGGCCAGCAGCACCGGGCCGCGCCCGAAGCGCGAGGTGAGCGCGCCGGCCTTGGGTGAGCTGTAGGAGCCGGTGAGGTATACCACCGACAGCAGGCCGACAATCGCCTGGCTCAGGTGGTAAGGATCCGCCAGCAGGCGATAGCCGATGTAGTTGAACAGGGTGACGAAGCTGCCCATCAGCAGGAAACCTTCCGCGAACAGCAGCGGCAGGCCCTTATCGTGCCAATGCAGCTTGAAGTTGATCAGCAGGGTGCGCGGGCGCAGCGAGCTGGCGCGAAAATGCCGCGAGGCGGGCAGGATGCGCCAGAACATGCAGGCGGCGGCGAGGGCGAACAGGCCGATGACCCCGAGCGATACGCGCCAGGAGAAGAAGTCGGTCAACACCCCGGTCACCAGGCGGCCGCTCATGCCGCCGATTGAGTTGCCGCTGATGTACAGCCCCATCGAGAAGGCGACGAAGCTGGGATGGATCTCTTCGCTGAGATAGGTCATGCCGACCGCCGCCACGCCGCTCAGCGACAGGCCGATCAGCGCGCGCATCAGCAAGATGCCGTGCCAGCTGGTCATAAAGGCGCAGATCAGCGTGCAGACCGCCGCCAGCAGCAGCGCCACCACCATCACCGACTTGCGGCCGATGGCGTCGGACAGCGGCCCGGTGAACATCAGGCCGATCGCCAGCAGGCCGGTAGAGACCGAAAGCGACAGGCTGCTTTCCGCCGGCGATACGCCGAAATCTTGCGACAGCACCGGCAGGATCGGCTGCACGCAGTAGAGCAGCGCGAAGGTCGCCAGCCCGGCGGAAAACAGCGCCAGCGTCACGCGCATAAACTGCGGCGTGCCGCGTTCGATATAGGGGAGTTTGTTGTTGAGGGTGGAGCGTTTTACTTTTGGCGCAGCGGCCGCGTCATCGTTGGCGGCCAGCGTCGACGGCATCGCGGCCGCAGAACGCACAGGGGTTGTCACAGCGTTTCCTTACCGAACTTCGGGGAGATAAACAGACACTTTACAGATAACAAAATGATAGGGAGCGGCGAATTTTTTGTCTAATATATTAATAATTCAAACTAAGACGTTTTAAATATGAATATCGAATTGAGACACCTGCGTTACTTTATCGCCGTGGCGGAGGAGCTGCATTTTGGCCGCGCCGCCGAACGGCTGCGGATCTCCCAGCCGCCGCTCAGCCAGCAAATCCAGGCGCTGGAAGAGATGGTCGGCGCGCGGCTGCTGGCGCGCAACAACCGCAACGTCAGTTTGACCCAGGCCGGAGAGATGTTCCTCAAAGAAGCCTATCAGGTCCTCGATCAGGTCGGGCGCGCGGCGGAAAAGGCGGCGCGTCTGGATCGCGGCGAGCTGGGGGAAATGACCATCGGCTTTACCTCTTCCGCGCCCTTTATCGGCGTGGTGTCGCGCAGCCTGCGCGCCTTTCGTCAGCAGTCTCCGCAGGTGCATATCAAAATGCGCGAAATCAACACCAAACAGCAGATCGAACCGCTGTTGAACGGTGAGCTGGATCTGGGGGTGATGCGCAACACGCGGCTGCCGGAGGCGCTCCACTATCAGCTGCTGCTGCGCGAACCGCTGGTGGCGGTGGTGCCGGAAGGGCATCCGCTGGCGGAAACGCCCGGCGGCGCGCTGCGTTTCCAACATCTGGCGCAGGAGCCGTTCGTGTTCTTTTCGCGCGAAGTGGGCACCGCGCTGTACGACGAAATTCTGCTGCTGCTCGGCAAGGCCGGCATTACGCCGTATATCACCCAGGAAGTGGGGGAAGCGATGACCATCATCGGGCTGGTTTCCGCCGGGTTGGGGGTGTCGATTTTACCGGCTTCTTTCGCCCGGGTGCGGGTGGACGGAGTGCGCTATTTGCCGCTGGCGGAGCCGGATGCCACCACCGAAGTGTGGCTGGTGCACCACCGTCGGCGGCCGCTGACCGCCGCCGCGCAGGCGCTGATGGCGTTGATGCTGAAATGACGTTGAGCTTGGGCAAATAAAAATCAATTCACGCTGAAATCGCGAGGAATTTGTGCAGCAAATCACATAACGAATCAAATAGTTGACGCTGTATGACAAAAGCCCCACCATAACCCCTAGTCTTTATTTAGAAGCGCGAAAAATAGTAGGAGCAGGTTTGTGATTGCGGTTGGGCAGCCTGGGCATATCGATCAAATCAAACAGACCAATGCGGGGGCGGTTTATCGGCTAATCGATCAACTGGGCCCGATTTCGCGCATCGAACTGTCAAAACGCGCGCAGCTGGCGCCCGCCAGTATCACCAAGATCGTGCGCGAACTGCTGGAAGCCCATCTGGTCAAGGAAACCGAGTACCAGGAAATCGGCAGCCGGGGCCGCCCGGCGGTGGGGCTGGTGCTGGATACCGAGGCCTGGCACTACCTGTCCGCCCGCATCAGCCGCGGCAGCATCACGCTGGCGCTGCGCGATCTCAGTAGCAAACTGGTGGTCGAGGAGCTGCTGCCGCTGGCGGCCGAACATCCCGAACCGCTGCTGAAACGCATCCTGACCGAAGTCGATCAGTTCTTTATCCGCCACCAAAGCAAGCTGGAACGGCTGACGGCGATCGCCATCACGTTGCCGGGCATGATCGACGTGCAGTCCGGCGTGGTGCACCGCATGCCGTTTTACGACGTGCTGGAGATGCCGCTCGGCCCGGCGCTGGAAACCCGCACCGGCCTGCCGGTTTACCTGCAGCACGACATCAGCGCCTGGACTATGGCCGAAGCGCTGTACGGCGCCTCGCGCGGCAGCCAGAACGTCATTCAGGTGGTGATCGACCACAACGTCGGCGCCGGGGTGATCACCGGCGGCCATGTGCTGCACGCCGGCAGCCACAGCGTGGTGGAGATCGGCCACACCCAGGTTGATCCTTACGGCAAACGTTGCTATTGCGGCAACCACGGCTGTCTCGAAACCGTGGCCAGCATCGAAAACATGCTGGAGATCGCCCAGCAGCGGCTGAGCGGCTCGATGAGCTCCAGCCTGCACGGCGCGCCGCTGACCGTCGAATCGCTGTGCGACGCCGCGCTGGCGGGCGATCAGCTGGCGCGGGACATCATTCTCGGCGTTGGGCACAGCGTGGGGCGCATTCTGGCAATCATGGTCAACCTGTTCAATCCGCAGAAGATCCTGGTGGGCTCGCCGCTCAACCGCGCGGCGGAGATCCTGCACCCGGCCATCGCCTCCTGCATTCGCCAGCAGGCGCTGCCGGCCTACAGCGAGCAGGTCAAGGTCGAATCCACGCAGTTCTTCAATCAGGGCACCATGCCCGGCGCGGCGCTGGTGAAAGAGGCGCTGTACAACGGTTCATTGCTGGTGCAGCTGCTGCAGGGCTAACATCAGAACTTCTTATTAATCCCGCAAAAGATTGAGCTACCTCAAGCCCCTACGTGGCAGCATCCCCTAGAATTTTTCCGAAAGACTTCTTCGCCGCCGGTGCGGCGACACATTGTTAACGGGGCATTCTGGGGCATTTTATTCATGTTGAAGCGTTTATTTGTGACAGGCACGGATACCGACGTCGGTAAAACCGTGGTTTCCCGCGGGTTGATGCAGGCGCTGGCCGCCGAAGGCCGTTCGGTGGCCGGCTACAAGCCGATCGCCGCACGCTGCCAGGAAACCAGCGAGGGCATCCGCAATAAAGACGCTTTGGTATTGCAAGCATCGTCAACCCTGCCGCTGTCCTACGAGGAGATCAATCCCATCACCTGCCTGGATGAGGTGTTTCACGCGCATGCGACCGAGGACATCAACTATGGCGTGATGAGCAGCGGTCTGCGGGATCTGTCCGCCAAAGCCGACACGGTGGTGGTGGAAGGCAGCGGTGGTTGGCGGGTGCTGATGAACGATCTGCGGCCTTACGCCGAGTGGGTGGTGCAGGAACAGCTGCCGGTGGTGCTGGTGGTGGGCATCAAGCTGGGCTGCGTCAGCCACGCGCTGCTGACCGCGCAGTCGATCATCAACGACGGCCTGCCGCTGTTGGGCTGGGTGGCCAACCGCATCAACCCGGGGTTGGCGCACTATGCCGAAACCATCGCGGCGCTGCAGCAGCGCATTCCCGCGCCGCTGCTGGGTGAAATTCCATACCTGCCGCGCGCGGAGCAGCGCGAACTGGCGCACTACCTCGATATTTCCACGCTGCTGTAAGCCCGCTCAGGCGCACAGCGTCGCCAACAGCCGGGCGGCGATCAGCAGGCCCAATCCATACACCGTGTGGGTGAGCAGGCTGAGGAGCCGCGCTTTTCGCGGGTGGGCGGTTTTCGCCGCCGCCACGCCAAAGCCCAGCGCGGGCTGCATTACCAGAAACGGCGCCGCCAGGCTCAGCCAGCCGCTCAACAGCGCGATGAGCGGCGTCGGCGCCGCATACCATCCGATGCCTGCCAAACCGAGCGGGATAAAGGCAAACGCGATGCCGATGGCATAGTGCAATATCCAGCCGATTTCTCTTTCCCCCCGGCGCGGCGGCGCCGTAACGATGGTAGCGTGAAACCAGCGGCCATCAAACATGCCGAGAAACCAGCGGCCCACCAGCGCATAATCGAGGGAAGGGAGGCCGAAGCGCCGCTTCAGCAGCAGCGCCCACAGATCCATGCAGAAGGTGGCGCCAACGCCGGTTAACAGGATGCGCACTAACAGATCGGGGGTCATAGGGGTGTCCTTGGCTCAGTGACGTGATAATGTGCGCACAGTGTGCAACTTAAAGTCGGCTTCAAGTCAATGGCAAAAGAACTGGATATCGGCGCGGTGGCGCGCCTGAGCGGGATCGCGCCTTCCGCGCTGCGGCATTACGAGAAGAAAGGGCTGATCGCGTCGATAGGCCGCCACGGTTTGCGTCGCCAATACGCCGCCGGTGTGCTTGACCAACTGCGGCTGATCGCGCTGGCGCGCGTGGCCGGTTTTACGCTGGACGAGATGAGCGCCTTGTTTGACGAACGGGGCAAGATAGCGCTCGATCGCGGGCTGCTGGCGGCGCGGGCGGATGAGCTGGATCGCCATATCCAGCGCCTGATGCAGGTGCGTGACGGGCTGCGCCACATGGTCGATTGCCCTGAACCCGAGCACCTGCAGTGCCCGCAGTTCAGGAACATCCTGCAGCAGGGCGAGTTTTAAGCCTCGCGTTTGGGCGGCGGCGCCGAGTGATACACCGACACTGGCCGCAGGCCGCGCGACACGGTGGTGGCGATCACGCACGAGAGCAGAATGCCGGGCAGCAGGGCGTACTCGCCGGTCATTTCAAACACCATCAGCGCCGCCATGATCGGCGCATGGGTGGTGGCGGCCAACAGGGTAGCCATGCCGGTCAGCGCCAGCAGCAGCGGCACCGCCGTATCCATGCCCGGCCACAGGCCAAACAGCTGACCGATGATCGAACCGAGCGCGGCACCGACGAACAGCGTCGGGGTGAAGACCCCGCCCGGCGCGCCCGACCCGCTGCTGGCGAGGATCGCCAACAGTTTGCACACCAGGATCGCCCCCAGCAGCAGCACCCCCGGCGGCGCGATCAGCAGCGCCTGCACCACGCTGTAACCATTGCCCCATACCTGCGGGAACAGCAGCGAAAGCAGCCCGACGATCA
Source organism: Serratia sp. TSA_105.2 (assembly GCF_052692115.1). Lineage (NCBI taxonomy): Bacteria > Pseudomonadati > Pseudomonadota > Gammaproteobacteria > Enterobacterales > Yersiniaceae > Serratia > Serratia sp. TSA_105.2. Next base: position 766,779 of record NZ_JBQZFT010000001.1, on the reverse strand, counting down.
GGCCGCCCAGCGCCAGCTGCAACGGCGGCTTCAACCGCAGCGAGCGGAAGGCATGGCCGGTGGCGGTCATCAGCCATAAAAACAGCGGCCCACCGGCGCCGGCCACCACGCCGACCAGCGCCATCAGCAGGTATTGCGTCGGCAAGGGGGCGGCGAGCGGCGTCACCAGATAGAGCGGCGCCTGGCCGCCGTTGAGCAGGTTGGTCATCAGCAGGGCGCTGACCGCGGCGATTACCACCGGGCCGAGCGAGGCCAGCATCAGGGTGCCGAACAGGATCTCGGCGATAAACAGACTGCCCGCCAGCGGCGCATGATAGGCGCTGGCCATCCCGGCGGCGGCGGCGCAGGCCACCCACAGTTTCCACTCTTTCTCGTGCGTAAAGCGCTGAGCGAACAGCGAGCCCACCAGCGCCGCCAGCAGGATCATCGCGCCTTCGCGGCCGATGGCGCTGCCGCTCGACACCACCAGCAGCGACGCCAGGCACTTCACCAGGCTGGCGCCGGTGTCCAGCTTGCCGTTGCCGGTCTCGATCGCTTCCATATAGTCGGTAGGCGCCGCCGGGCGCTGGTGGCGGTAGCGCTGGTGAATATACAGCAACAGGCCCGCCGCCAGGCCGCCCAGCGCCGGCGTGAGGGCGCGCCGCCAGCCGGGCAGTGCGGCGGCGGCGGCCACCAGGCTGCCGTCGGCATTGCCGAGCAGCAGCCACTCGAGGCCAATCATCGAACGGTGGAACAGCCACACCGCCAGAGCGGCGGCGACGCCGATGAACACGGCGATAAACAGGCTGCGCAACAGGGCGCGATAGTGGTGCAGGTGGACCAATCTTTTCATGCGTGGGCGGCGTCGTGAGAAAAATCAAAGGGTCATCAGCGCATTGTGCTTGGCGCTCCGGCCGATGACCAGTGAATCTTTAGCAAACTGCGGCGTGAGCGGGGCGGTGAGCGCCCCGGGGTGGGTTATTGCGGCGTCAGCACCCGGCGCGTGCGGCCGGAGCTGAGGTAGTCGGCGATGTAATCCTGCGAGATTTCGCCGCTGTAGCGGCCGTCTTCATCGACGATCGGCATCCAGGAGGTGTTGTGCTCGTACAGCTTCGACAGCACCACGCGCAGGTTCTCCTCCGCCCGCGCGGTGACGCGGAAACGGTGCAGGCTGTCGGCGCAGACGCCCGGCGCGCCGCGCGCCTCGCGGCGTTTGACGTACCCCAGCGGCTTGCCATCGGCGTCCACCACCGTCACCGAGCGGGCGTCGATATCGTCCATCAGCCCGAACGCTTCCACTAGCGGCGTCTCCCGCCGCACCGTCACCGTTTCCTGCTGATCGGCCACGTCGCCGGCCTGCACCAGCAGCAGGCGCTTCAGCGTGCGGTCCTGGCCGACAAAGGAGGCGACGAAGTCGTTCGCCGGCCGCGCCAGCAGCTCATCGGCGCTGGCGTTCTGTACGATTTTGCCCTGGCGGAACACCGCGATGCGATCGCCGAGCTTCAGCGCTTCATCGATGTCGTGGCTCACCAGCATCACGGTTTTTTTCAGCTGGCGCTGCATGTCGAGAAACTCGTTCTGGATGGTTTCGCGGTTGATCGGATCCACCGCGCCGAAGGGTTCATCCATCAGCAGCACCGGCGGATCGGCCGCCAGCGCGCGGATCACGCCGATGCGCTGCTGCTGCCCGCCGGACATCTCTTTCGGGTAGCGGTGCAAAAAGCGTTTGGGATCCAGCGCCACCATGCTCATCAGCTCCTCGGCGCGATCGTGGCAGCGTTTTTTGTCCCAGCCCAGCATGCGCGGCACCACGGTGATGTTCTCCTCGATGGTCATGTTGGGGAACAGACCGATCTGCTGGATGACGTAGCCGATTTTGCGGCGCAGGCTGACGGTATCCAGCGCGCTGGTGTCTTCGCCGTTGATCAGAATGGTGCCGCCGGTGGGTTCGATCAGGCGGTTGATCATCTTGAGCGTGGTGGTTTTGCCGCAGCCGGAAGGGCCGAGCAGCACGCAGATTTCGCCTTCCGGCACGTCCAGATTGATGTTGTCGACGGCGTTGAACGGCGTGCCGTTCTTCTGCATGAACTGTTTGGTCAGATTTTCCAATTTAATCATGAGCGGATCCCCTTGGGCGTAAGCGCAATTTGCAAGCGGTGCAATAACCAATCGAGGACGATCGCCAGCAGGCTGATCATCACGGCGCCGGTAATCAACTGGCGGATGTCGCTGCTGCTGATGCCGTTGAGCAGCAGCAGGCCGAGGCCGCCGGCGCCGATCACTGCGGCGATCGCCATCACGCCGATATTCATCACCACGGCGGTGCGAATGCCGCCGAAAATGACCGGCAGCGCCACCGGGATCTCTACCCAGCGCAGGCGTTGCCAGAACGTCATACCGATGCCGCGGCCGGCTTCGCGCAGCCCGCCGGGCAGGTTGTCGAGCGCGGTGTGGGTATTGCGCACGATCGGCAGCAGCGAGTAGAGGAACACCGCGGTGATCGCCGGCACGTAGCCGATGCCGTGGCCGATTAAGGAAAACAGCGGGATCATCAGCCCGAACAGGGCGATGGAGGGCACGGTCAGCACCAGCGTGGCCAGGCTCAACACCGGCGTCGCCAGCCATTTGTGGCGGACGATCAGCACGCCGAGCGGTACGCCGATCAGGATCGCCAGGCCGACGGCGACGCCGACCAGCAGCAGGTGTTCCAGCGTCAATCCGGCGATGTAGGCCCAGTTTTGCCAGGCGTAAAGCACAGTATTCATCACATGTCTCCCTTAATCAGGCCGCGCTGCTTGAGGAACGCGTCGGCGACCTGCTGCGGCGTCTGGTAGTCGATATCCACCCTGGCGTTAAGCTCGGTGATCACCTGATTGTTGAACTGTTTCGACAGCGTGTTCAGCGCCGCTTCCAGCCCCGGCGTGTTTTGCAACACGTCGGCGCGCACCACCGGCGTGACCGCATAGCTCGGGAAATAGCCCTTGTCGTCTTCGAGCACCTGCAGATCGAAGCCTTTCACCCGGCCGTCGGTGGTGTACACCAGCCCGGCATCGACGAAGCCGTCGCGGATGGCGTTGTAAACCAGGCCGGGGTCCATTTGGCGGATTTGCGGGCGATCGAGCGGCATGTCGTACAGCGCCTGCATCGGCTTCAGGCCGTCCGAGCGGCCGGCAAACTCCAGATCCAGCCCCAGCAGCCAGTTGTGTTTCGGGTCGGTTTTACGCACCTGTTCCACTTTTGCCACCAGCTGCGACATGGTGCGAATCTGCTCTTTTTCCGCGCGCTGGCGCTGCATGGCGAAGGCATAGGTGTTGTTCATGTCCGCCGGCTGTAGCCACACCAGGCCGAGCTTGGCGTCGAGCTTTTTCACCGTGTCGTAAGTTTCCTGCGGCGTCATGCGCTTATTGATGTGGTTAAAGATGATCAGCGAGGTGCCGGTGTATTCCCAGGTCATATCGATCTGTTTGTTGATCATGGCGTTGCGGGTGATCACCGTGGCCAGATTGGTCTTGGGTTCGACCTGAAACCCCTTGGCCCGCAGGTATTGCACGGTGATCGCCGACAGAATGCGCTGTTCGGTGAAGTTCTTGCTCGCCAGCGTCAGCGGGGCGGCCCAGGCGGCCGCGCTGGTCATCAGCAAGGAGAACAGCAGCGCGTGGCGGAGGCGTTGTAACCATCGAGTCATCGCGTTTCTCCCATCAGGATGCGGTGTGCGGGCTGAGCCGGCGGCCGAGACCGGCCAACGCCAGATCGAGCAGCAGGGCGATCAGCGCGGTGGCGGCGGCGCCGAGGATCAGCGTCGGGAAGTCGTTCAGGTAGATGCCGGGGAAAATCAGCTCGCCGTAGCTGCTGGCGCCGATCAAAAACGCCAGCGGCGCGGTGCCGACGTTGATCGCCATCGCGATGCGCACCCCGGCGAAGATCACCGGCAGCGCGTTGGGCAGCTCAACCTGGCGCAGCCGCTGCCCGGCGGTCATGCCAATACCGTTGGCGGCCTCGACCAGCGCCGGCGGCACCGAACGCAGGCCGGCATAGGTATTGCGCACGATGGGCAGCAGCGAGGCGAGGAACAGCGCCACCACCGCCGGCCGATCGCCGATGCCGATGATTACCATCGCCAGCGCCAGCACCGCCAGCGGCGGCAGGGTGTTGCCGACGTTAAAGATCTGCATCACGTGCTCTGCCCAGCGGCGGGCGAAGGGGCGGCTCAGCAGGATGCCGCTGGGAATGCCGACCAGCAGCGACAGCAGCATGGAGCACACCACCAGGAACATGTGCTGCTGGCCGAGGTAAATCAAATCTTCCCGGCGCGACTTGAGGGTTTCCCAACCGATGCCGTAAACCAGCAGCGCGATGACGGCGATAAACAGCAGGCTCCCGAGGAGCAGGCGCCGGTATGGCGCTGACTTGTGCATGATGTTGCGTCCTCCGTTGCGCGGAGCGGCCGATAGGCGGCGCATTCCGCTCTGATTGTTACCCACTGCCCGGCGGGCGTGGCGGTACAAAACGGGCGTTTCGCATGAGGTTAGCGACATTGAGCGAAGGGTGCGTTCGGCACAGCGTGCTGAACGTAGGCTCAATACGTGAGTTAATCAGCATAAGATACTGATATTTAAACTAGAGAAAGCACGAAGCCCAATGACCCCGGCTAGGGAAGGTATAGCACCCCGTCGTTGGCCATGCCAAGTTTTATGAACAAAATCAGCTGATTGAGTTTGCCCGTATTCGCGCCTCAGCCCGCGTCAGCGCTGGGATGCGCGGAAAGTGAAAAAAATCCGCAGCAAAACGTTACGCCGTAACAATCAGTCCAAATGGTGCGATTCACCGCCGGCAAAAGCAGGATGTGAGGGCGGATAGACTTGGCGTAGGCGCTTGCTGATATACTCAGGGAAAATAAAAACGCCAGGAAGCCTGCATAACGCCATGACAAATAACGTTTCACCCGCACCCATTGCCCACCGCCCGCTGATCCTGATTGCCTGCATGCTGGCGATGTTCATGTCGGCGATCGAAGCCACCATCGTCGCTACCGCCATGCCGACCATCATCGGCGATCTCGGCGGCTTCTCGCTGCTGGGGTGGGTGTTCGCGGTCTATTTGCTGGCGCAGGCGATCACTATCCCCATCTACGGCCGGTTGGCGGATCTCTACGGCCGCAAGCGGGTGTTCTTCTTCGGTGCCACGCTGTTTCTGCTGGGATCGGTGCTGTGCGGCTTCGCACCCGACATGTATTGGCTGATCGGCTTCCGTCTGCTGCAAGGGTTGGGCGCCGGCGCCATCATGCCGATCGCCTCCACCATCATCGGCGATATCTACAGCGCCACCGAGCGGCCGAAGGTGATGGGCTACCTGTCGAGCGTGTGGGGCGTGTCGGCGATCATCGGCCCGCTGCTGGGCGCGTTTATCGTACAGCATCTGCCGTGGGCGCTGGTGTTCTGGGTCAACCTGCCGATCGGCCTGCTGGCGATGTTCTTCCTCTGGCGCTATCTGCCGGCGCATCAGCAGCTGCGGCGGCACGCGCTGGATCTGGCGGGCACCGCCTGGCTGACGCTATTCGTTTCGGCGCTGCTGCTGGCGCTGTTGCAGATGGAAAGCCTGGGATGGTGGGTGGCGCCGTTGCTCGCGCTGGCGGCGGCGTCGCTGGCGCTGCTGATACGTCAGGAGCGGCGCGCGGTCGAACCGCTGTTCCCGCTGGCCCTGTGGCAGAGCCGGGTGATCGTCGCTGGTAACATCGGCGGGTTGGTGATCGGCGCGGCGATGATGGGCATCAGTGCCTTCCTGCCGACCTTCATTCAGGGCGTAATGGGCGGCTCGCCGCTGGAGGCGGGCACCACGCTGGCGCTGATGTCGATCGGTTGGCCGCTGGCCAGCACGCTGAGCGGCCGTTTGATGCTGATGACCTCGTATCGCGCGACGGCGCTGCTGGGGGCGCTGCTGTTGGTGGCCGGCGGCTTGATCCTGCTGATGCTGCAGCCGAACGGCGGCCTGCTGTGGGGCCGGGTGGCAGCGTTTATGGTCGGTGCCGGCATGGGGTTGTGCAACACCACGTTTTTAGTGTCGGTGCAGAATGCGGCGCATTACAGCATTCGCGGCATCGCCACCGCCTGTACGGTATTTACTCGCATGGTGGGGTCGGCCATCGGCACCGCCATTCTGGGCGCCACGCTGAACCTCAACCTGCAGTGGCGTTTGCCGGAGATTGACGATCCGGTGCAGCGGCTGATGGAGCCGGCGGTGCGGCAGAGCATGGGGAGCGAAGCGCTGGCGCAGCTTATCCAGCAGGTGGCGGCTTCGCTGCATTGGGTGTTCCTGGTGTCGGCGTTGGTGTCGTTGCTGGCGCTGGCGGCGGCGATGCTGATCCCGGCGCGTTGCCGGCCACAGGGCGAAGAGGAAGAGGCGGAGCAGGCTTAAGGGAAAAGGAAAGGGCGCGGCTGTTGCGCGCCCTGGGTAGCCGAAGCGGCTTACTGCGAGTTGGAGGTGTCCTGGCTGGTGCCGGTCTGCGCCGCGTCACCGCGATCGTCGCCGTTGTTCAGGCGGGTATAGACGATCTTCTGGGTGTCGTTTTCGCAGTGGCCGACCACTTGGCCGCCCGCTTGATCGGCCTGATCGTTAGGCACGATCTCCAGTTTGAAGCCGGACTCCGGAACGCCGTTATTGACGATTTTTTGCGAAATGTCCGCTTTCACGCTTTCGCAGGAGGCCAGGGCCGCCAACGGCGCGCCGGCCAGCAATACAGCGGTTAATATCAGCGTTTTTTTCATCACGTCATCCTTTTAAACAATGGACTTCCTGTAACAGGATAGCAGCAACGGCGGCCGGGTTTCACGCTTGCCCGCCCGCCGCAGGCGGATTAAGGATTAATCCGACGCCCGGTCTGGCGATCCAGGCATTTACGGGTGTCCGGCTCCCAGTACGCGTTGACGTTGTTGCTGTCGTTGCAGCGGTCTTCGTCATCCGCCGCGCGATCGGCCTTGTCGAACTCTTTCTCGACGCGAGTGTTAACCTTGTGGCGCAGGGATTTGGTATCATTCCACTGCTCTTTGCTCTGGCGCGCTTCTTCGGTGCTCATCGCGCCGCTGCCTTTACCATCGACGGTGACGCAGGTGCTGCCCTGAGTGCAGGTGGCTGCCAGCGCCGGCGCCTGCCAGGCGCCCATGACGGCCAGCATGGCGACCGGCAGCATCCCGCGCAGCAGTCGTTGGGTCGAAAATGTTTTCATCGTTTCATCCTTATGAGTGAGTGCGCCTGATGATGGCGGCACTGGCGTTACCTCGCCCGCAGGCGTGGTAATAAATATACCACCGCGCTCCTGGAATTCACCAGCCAAGCGCCGATTCGTTTACTTTATCGAGAGAAAACTGCGACCGATGTTAAAAACCACGCTGTTGTTTTTCGCCACCGCGCTCGCCGAAATTATCGGCTGTTTCCTGCCTTACCTGTGGCTCAAGAAGCAGGGCAGCGCCTGGCTGCTGCTGCCGGCGGCATTAAGCCTGATACTGTTTGTCTGGCTGTTGACGCTGCATCCGGCGGCCAGCGGGCGGGTCTACGCGGCCTACGGCGGCGTGTATGTGGCGACGGCGCTGCTGTGGCTGCGGGTGGTGGACGGGGTGAAGCTGTCCGCGCTGGACTGGGTGGGCGCCGGGGTGGCGCTGGTGGGCATGCTGATCATCGTTTCCGGCTGGCGCGCGGCCTGAGGAAACAGGGCGGGAGTCGCCTCCCGCCGTTGGAGATCAGGCGCCGCGGTGGATGTTCAGCCCGGCGAAAGACTGGCTGACCGGCATCATTTCCAGCGTGTTGATGTTGACGCGCGCCGGCAACGTCGCGACCCAGAACACCGACTCGGCGATGTCTTCCGGCGTCAGCGCATCGGCGCCTTCGTAGGTTTTGTTGACCTTGCCGTCATCGCCCTTGAAGCGCACGTTGGAGAATTCGGTGCCGCCCACCAGGCCCGGCTCGATATCGGTCACGCGGATGCGCGTGCCGTGCAGATCGGCGCGCAGGCCCAGGCTGAACTGTTTGACGAACGCCTTGGTGGCGCCGTACACGTTGCCGCCGGCGTAAGGCCAGTTGGCGGCGGTGGAGCCGATGTTGATCACATGGCCGATGTTGCGTTCGACCATGGCCGGCAGCAGGGCGCGCGTCATGTTCACCAGCCCCTTGGCGTTGGTGTCGATCATGGTGTCCCAGTCATCGGCGTTGGCCTTGTGCGCCGGCTCCAGCCCCAGCGCCAGCCCGGCGTTGTTCACCAGCACGTCGATCTGGCGCAGCTCGGCCGGCAGTGCTTCGATCGCCTGTTGAATGGCGGCGCGGTTGCGCACGTCGAGCCGCACGATGTGCAGCGCTTGGCCGAGTTCTTCCTGCAGCTCTTCGAGACGCTCAAGGCGGCGCCCGGCGGCGATCACCTGGTGGCCTTCACGGATAAAACGGCGTGCGATCGCCTCGCCGAAACCGGAGGTGGCGCCGGTAACAAAAATAATCATGTTGCTGTTCCTCAACTGTTTTTACCCTACATAGCTCTATCATTAGCACAAACCCGCAGGCAGTGGCAGCGGTTATCACGGCGGAAAGCAAAAAAGGTCACACCGGGCCGACGGCCCGATGCTGATTAGCGCTGAGGCGGCAGGTGATAGACCACGGCGTCATACTTGACGCGTTCGCAACGCCCGGCCAGCACGCCGCCCAGCGACTCGATGAGGCGACGGCTGGCGGCATTCTGCTCGGCCACCGGGTAGATAAGGTGCTGAGGCTGAAAGCGCTCGCTGACCCAGCGCGCGATGCCCTGCACGATTTCGCGCCCGTAGCCCTGGCCATGCAGGCTCTCTTTGACCCAGATACCCAGCTCCGGAGTGTGGCTGCGCAGGTTGTGCGCGCCGCCGACGCCGACGAACAGGCGGTCTTCGCGCCGGCGGGCGACGAAGATCACTTCTTCGCCTTCGCGCATCAGCGGCAGCCAGCCTTGCCAGACGTTGGCGAAATCTTCCGGCGACGCCTCCGGCTCAAAGGCCATAAAGCGCGTCAGGGTGGGGGTGATCGCCTGGTAAACATCGTCGGCGTCTGCTGCGGTAAAGGGGGCAATCAACAAACGGTCGGTGTCAACGCGGCACTGAGAAAGGTCATTGTGATTCATTTTAATTCCTCGCTTTTCAGGCCATAACGGCAAAAAATCCGCGCCCATAAATTGGGGCGGATCGTCGATATTACGCGTATTGGCGGCAGAAGCGACTTATTTCTCGCCGCTGCGGCGGCGTGGAGGGAGGGGGTTATGTGACAACGTCACGTTGATGAGGAAGGCGGCGGACACGATGAGCCGCGCCCGCCGCCGGGGGTCAGAACTTCACCGAACCTTGCAGATAGATCGTGCGCGGCTGGCCGATGTACAGACCTTTGTTATTGTCGTCATAGGCGCGGGTGAAATACTCGTGGTTGAACAGGTTTTTCACCCCGACGCCCAGATTCAGGCCGGCCATTTCCGGGCCGAAATCATAGGCGGCGCGCACGCCCCACAACATATAGCCGGGAATGCGGCCGGTGCTGCCGTCGGCGCTTTCCGCCACGGTGTTGGCGTTGTCGGCGAACTGGCTGGATTGGAACTCGCCGTTAAGGTTAAACGCCCAGTTGCCCGGCGTGTAGTCCAGCCCCAGCGTGCCTTTATGCTTCGGTGAGAACGGCACCTGATTGCCCTTGTAGCCGCCGTCTTCGCGGATGGTGGCGTTGACGTAGGCGTAGCTGGCGTAGGCGGTCAGGTCGTCCAGTTTCGGCGTCAGCTGCGACAGATCGTAACGCAGGCTGCCTTCCAGCCCGGCGTGGCGGGTTTTGCCGCGCGCGGTCACGCTGTCGGTCACCTGGTTGGAGTCGTACTGGTTGTTGAAGTTGATCAGGAACAGCCCGATCTCGCCGGTCAGCGCATCGCCGGCGTAGCGGGTGCCCAGCTCCCAGGTGCGCGCCTTCTCGGGCTCAATCTTGCCGCTGTCGACCGCTTTGCCCATCTGGCTGTACTGCACGGTGCCGAAGGAACCTTCGGTGTTGGCGTACAGGTTCCAGTATTCGTTCAGGTGATACATCACGTTCAACGCCGGCAGCGGTGCGTTATAGCTGACGTCGAGGCGGTTGTTCTTGATGTAGTTGTTCTGATACGACTTGATGTACTCGTAGCGCATGCCCGGCGTGATGGTCCAGTCGCCGATGTCGATGCGATCGTCGATATAGAAGGCGTGCGCCTCGGTGCCGGACTGGGTATCGCGATCGTACGGGCTGGCGGTGGACGGCAGCCGGCCGGTGCTGGCCTTGCTGGTGTAGCGCAACTCGTGGGTGGATTCGCTGACGTAGCGGTAGCCGACGCCAACCTCATGCGCCGAATCGCCCCAGCGGAAGCTCTGGCTGTAGCGCGGTTCCACGCCGCGTACCCAGTATTCGCGCGGCGACAGCGTCAGGTTTTTGCCCTGATCCAGATAGCCGCTGCGCAGGGTGTAGGTGTAGAAGCTCTGCACGTCGAACTTGTGCTGCTGATCCGGCTGATATTGGTAGCCGAAGTTCGCCAGCTGGCGGCGGCCCCAGAACTTGTCGTACGGGCGCGTCGACTGGAACGGATTGGCGTTGTAGTCCGCCCGGCTCAGGCCGCCCGGCATGTCCGCTTCGCCTTCGTAGTATTGCAGCAGGCTGTTGAAGGTGTGCACCTCGTTCGGGGCGTAACGGCTTTTCAGCATCACGTCGTCGATCTTGGTCGCGCTGTGTTCGCGCCAGTCGCTGCCGCGGGTACCGGAGTAGAGCAGCGCCGCGCCGAGGCCGTTGTCGGCGGTGCCGCCGATCATCAGATTACCGGTGCCTTTCGGGTGATCCTGGCGCGAGGTCGGGCTGAGCTGCCCCTGCATGCCGGCCTCCATGCCGAAGGTTTTCGGGATGGCACGGGTGACGAAGTTGACGACGCCACCGACGCTCTGCGGCCCGTAGCGCACCGCGCCGCCGCCGCGCACCACGTCAATCGCATCCATATTGCCGAGCGAGACCGGCGCCAGCGACAGCTGCGGCTGGCCGTAAGGGGCGAAGGGCACCGGGATGCCGTCCATCAGCACGGTGGAGCGGCTGGCGAGGCGCGGGTTGAGGCCGCGAATGCCGAAGTTCAGCGCCATGTCATGGCTGCCGGTGCCGTTGTTCTCCGGCGCCACCACGCCCGGCACGCGGTTCAACGCTTCGCGCACGGTGGTGGTGCCGGTTTTGGCGAATTCTTCGCGGCGCACCACGTCGCGTGCGCCGGGATGTTCGAACACGTCTGCCTGACGGCCTTCCGCCAGCCAGTCACCGACCACGGTGATGTCTTCTTCCTTCTGCGGCTGCGGCAGTTTGGCCAGCGTGTAACCGTTGTTGCCGAGCGCTTTAGCCTGCAGGCCGCTGCCGGCCAGCAGAGCGTTCAGGCCGTCATCGACGCCGTAGCTGCCGTTCAGGCCCGGCGAACGTTTGCCGGCGGTCAGCGCGCCGTCCACCGAGAGCGCGATGCCGGCGCGCGCGGCGAACGCGTTCAGCGCGCCGTCCAACTCACCGGCCGGAATGTGATAGGTTGCCGCGGCGCTGGCGGCGCTCGCCGTCAGCGCCGCGGCGAAGGCCAGGCCAATGGCCACGGCCAGCGGCGTGGCCCGTTTTCCCCAAAGCGAAGCCGGCGCTCCCTTTCCCCAAGCGTTGTTCATACCTTCTCCTGAATCATTTTTTATTTATTGCTGCAGTGTTTTCCTGGGAGTCGGATGAGCAAAGCAAAAGGGACAATCAAGAATGCGATTTTTTATCATTTTCATTTAAAAAGATTCAGGCAGGGACGATTTGCAGCCAATAGCGGGTAAAGCTCTGCAGGCGCACCGGCAGCGTCTGGCTGAGCAGGGCGAGGGCGCGATCGGTATCGTTGAGCGGGAAACTGCCGCTGACGCGCAGGGCGGCGACGGCCGGATCGCAGCTCAGGTGGCCGCGCCGGTAGCGCGCCAGTTCGGCGATCACCCGGTCCAGCCGCCACTGGCTGACGCTCAGCATGCCGCGCAGCCAGCCGTCCTCCGCCGCAGCCGGTTGTTTGTCGCTGAAGGCCGTGGCGCTGAAACTTATCTGTTCTCCGGCCTCCACTCGGCGCGTTTGCCGCGCGTCCTGCGCCAGCTGCGCTTCGACCGCATGCTCCAGCACCGTCAGCCGAGTCTCGTCGCCGCTCTCCCGTACCAGGAAGCGGGTGCCGAGCGCGCGCATCGCCCCCTGCGGGCTTTGCACCCACAGCGGCCGGGGGTCGCGTCCGGTAACCAGGCTGATCTCCCCGGCGTGCAGGCGGATCAGCCGTTGGCGATCGTCGTAATGCACGTCCACCGCGCTGGCGGTGTTCAGCACCAGCTGGGTGCCATCGCTTAACACAATGGGTTTGATCTCGCCGGTGGCGGTGCGGTAGTCGGCGCGCAGCTCCCGGCCGAGCGGTGACTGGTAAAGGAAGCTGCCGCCGCCCACGCCGAGCAACAGCAGCAGGCTCTTCAGCAGGGTGCGGCGATCGATCGCCGATTGGCGGCCGGCGCGATCGAGCGCGCGGTAGCTGAACTTGCCCGGCACGCCCTGCAGCTGGCTCTGCAACGCTTCGACGCGCTGCCAGGCCCAGCGGTGATCGTCATGCTGTTGGTACCAGACTTGCCACTGTTGGCGCTGGCGGTCGGTGACGTGCTCATCGCACAGCAGCGCATACCAGTGTGCGGCCATCTTCAGCGCCTGGCGCTGCTCGGGGGTGATGGCGTTGCTCATGAGAAAACGTCGTTTTCCAGGCTGAACAGCAGGCAATGCTCGGTGGCCTTGGCCATGTATTTTTTAACCGAGCTGACCGACACGCCGAGGCGCATGGCGATGTCCGCATAGCCCAGGCCTTCGAGTTGCGACAGCAAGAAGGCCTGTTTCACCTTCGGCCCCAGGCCGTCGAGCATGGCGTCGATCTGCTGCAGGCTTTCCAGCAGGCTCTGGCGCTGCTCCGGCGACGGGGCATAGCCTTCCGGGATCAGTGCCAGCATCTCCAGATAGGCGCGCTCCAGCGTTCTGCGGCGGAACAGGTCGACCATCACCCGCTTGGCGACGGTGACCAGAAAATCTTTCGGCTCGCGCAGGGTCGCCGCGGCGTCGCTTTTCAGCAGGCGCATGAAGGTGTCTTGCGCCACATCGTCCGCGTCGAACGCGCAGCCCAGCCGCCGGCGCAGCCATCCCTGCAACCAGGCGTGATGGGTGGCGTAAAGGCGCGATAGCGCGGCGTGCGGGGCGGAAGCGGTGGCGGACATGGTTTTCGCATTGCTGGTCAAAAAAAAGATGCGCGGATGATAATTGAGAATGGTTATCGTTTCAAGTTTACCGGGTGGCCTGCGGAATGGGTCAGACCGCTTTGTATCGCGTTGAAATAACCGCTACGGCCGCGAAAATATCCGCTTGCCCCGTAAAGGTGCAGCGGCGCGGCGTTATTCCAGCAAGCAAACGGTTGCATTCGGTCTGCCGTTGAAGACCGCCGCGCGTTTTATTCTTTTTCATCGATTGGTTTTCTTTGATTAAATTAATATCAGTCTGTTTTTAAAGAGAAATATATTTTATAACCGCCTATTGGCACACGGCTTGCTATGCTTAATCCGGTCTTAGAGTTTGGGTAATAAAAGGCATTGTTTCATCAGCGAAGATTATTACGCGGGTGAGCTTGGCCGGTCGTCACAAGGAAGAAAATAATGGCACTGCAATTCACTACGGCTATTCGTGGCAATTTTTTTGATATCACCGCCTGCGTGGAGGAACCGCAACAGCTCGACGAACGCCTGCGGCACATTCCCGACGGTTTGTTGCTGCTCAACGAGGGTACCATCGTCTGGTTCGGCAGCTGGCAGCAGGGTGAGGCGCTGTTGCCGCCGGGCTTCGCGGTAACGGAGTATCATGACAAACCGATCGTGCCGGGCTTTATCGACACCCATATTCACTACCCGCAAACCGAAATGATTGGCGCCTATGGCGACCAGCTGCTGGGGTGGTTAAACAATTACACCTTCCCGACCGAAAGCCGTTACGGCTGCGAACAGCACGCCGACGAGATGTCGGCCTTCTTTCTGCGGGAGTTGCTGAGCAACGGCACCACCACCGCGCTGGTGTTCGGCAGCGTGCACCCGCAGTCGGTCGATGCGCTGTTCACCCAGGCGCAAGCGCTGAATATGCGCCTGATCGCCGGTAAGGTGATGATGGATCGCCATGCGCCGCAGGCGCTGCTGGAAACGCCGGAGCAAAGTTATCGCCAGACGCGTGAGTTGATCGAACGCTGGCACGACAAAGGCCGCCTCGGCTACGCCATTACGCCGCGCTTTGCGCCCACCAGTACGCCGGCGTTGCTGGCGCAGGTGCAGCGGCTGCGCGAAGAATTCCCCGACGTTTGGCTGCAGACGCACCTGAGCGAGAATCCGCAGGAAGTGGCCTGGGTAAAATCACTGTTCCCGCAGAGCCAAAGCTATCTGGACGTTTACCACCGTTACGGCATGACCGGCGGCAAAAGCGTGTTCGCCCACTGCCTGCACCTGGAGGAGCAGGAGTGGGACTGCCTGTGCGAGACCCGCTCGGCGATCGCGTTTTGCCCCACCTCCAACCTGTTCCTCGGCAGCGGGCTGTTCGACCTGCAGCAGGCCTGGCGCAAGCGGGTGAAGCTCGGCATCGGCACCGACGTGGGGGCCGGCACCACCTTCAATATGCTGCGCACGCTGGGCGAAGCGTACAAAGTCGGCCAGCTGCAGCATTACCGGCTCTCCGCCGTAGAAGCGTTCTATCACGCCACCCTGGGCGGCGCCCGCGCGCTGTCGCTGGACGACAAAATCGGCAACTTCAACGTCGGCAAAGAGGCGGATTTCGTGGTGCTCGATCCGGCGGTCACGCCGCTGCAGCAGTTGCGCTACGCCAACAGCGCCACGCCGGCGGAACAAGGGTTCGTGCTGATGACGCTGGGGGACGATCGCAACATTTATCGCACCTATGTGGACGGCAAGGTAGCTTATCAGGCGCCGCGCTGACGCAGCCGCGCCTGCAGCCAAACGCTGAGCGGCGCGACGGCGACCGCGCTCAGCGCGCACAGCCATAACAGGCGTTGCAGGCTAAGCGGGGTGAGGCCGCTGCTCAGCAACGCGGAGGAGAGCAAGAAGGCCGCCGTGGCGCTCAGGTGTATCAGGGCGGTTTGCAGTACGCCAAAGGCGGCGCGCTGCCGAGCGTCCGGCCAGCGCAGGCTCAGGGAAGAGATCGCCACCAGCCGCGCATAGGCCGCCGCGAGAAACGCAACCATGAACAGCTCGCCGCGATCGCCACCGCGTGCCGCCAGCCACAGGCTGCCCAGCAGCAACAGCGTGGCGCCCACCGTCAGCGTCACGGCGCCAAAGCGTTGCAGCCAGCGCCCCGCCAGCACGGTCGCCAGATAGCCGGCCACGCCGCCGATGAGAAACAGCCAAGGCAAATGCGCGTCTGCCACCTGTAGCCGCTGGGTGAGCAGCGGCGCCAGCACCGGGAGCAGCAGCATCGGGCTGAACTGCGTCAGGCCGGCGGCGGCGGCGAACAGCAGCAACCGGCGATCGAGCGCGACGGGCGCGGTAGCCCGTGGCTGCGGCGCATCCCTGGGAACGAACAGCGCGACCAAGACGGCCGCCAGCAGACACAGCCCGCCGATAGTCACCAGCGCGGCGCGCCAGCTCGCCACTTCGCACAGGTACAGCATGCCCGGCATGCCGACAATGCTCACCAACGAAAAGGACGCGATCACCGTCGCCAACATTCTGCCGTGCAGCGCGACCGGTGCGGCGTTGAGCAGCAGGCCGATCCCGACACCCATCGTGGTGCCGCCCAACAGCCCGGCCAACAGCCGCAGTGCCAGCAGCCAGTAAAACTGCTGGGTTGCGGCGATCAATAAGGTGGTCACGCCCAGCAGCGTGACGTTGAGCAGCAGAAAGCGCCGCTTCTCAACGCCGCCGATCCAGAAAAATGCGCCGATGCCGGAAATCACCGCCGCCAGCGTATAGGCCGCGCTGACATAGCCGGCGAAGCTGACGGGCACGGAAAAATCGGCGGCCATGTAGAGGAATATCGGGTTGAATACCATGTATTCCAGGGCATTGGTGAACTGAATAAAGGCGATGACCAGCGCTATCGCCGTCAGCTTTCTCGCGGGTGTCATAAGCATCCATGGGTTGCAGAATCAGGCCGGCAGTGTAGCGTTTGGCGTTGGTCGGGATTAGATGGTAGAAATGGCATGGTTTGTTATCAAATCAGGGATAATCATGCGCGCCAAATTGGATTTAAACCTGCTACGCATTTTCGTGACGGTGGTGGAACAGGGTAGCTTCGTCGGGGCGGCGCGGGCGCTGGCGATGCCGACCTCCAACGTCAGCCGCTACATCTCTCAGCTGGAGCGCCAGCTCGAGCAGCGATTGATAGAACGCAGCACCCGTTCGATGCGGTTGACGCCGAACGGCCAGCTGTTGCATGAACGTACCCAGCCGCTGCTGGCGTCGCTGGAACACACCGCGCAAACCCTCAGCGAGCGGCAGCAACAGCTGCGCGGGCCGCTGCGCCTGTGCGTGCCCAATGAAGTGGGGCCATACCTGTTGGGTGAGCCGCTGGCGGCGTTCGCCGTGCAGCATCCGCAGATCGAAATCAGCTGCGTGACCAACCTGGCGGGCATGGCGTCGCTGCTCGATGATGTCGATCTGGCGGTGATGATCAGCCGGGGCATGCTGGACGACAGCGACTATGTCGCGCAGCCGCTGGCGTCTTTCCCCTGCATCGTGGTGGCCGCTCCGGCGTTGCTGGCGCAGTGGCCGACGTCGTCGGCGATTAAACAATTCACGCAATTGCCCTGCATCAGCACGGTGGATGCGCTGAAGGGGATGCCGTGGCAGTTCATCCGCCCGGACGGAACCTTCGTTACCGTCCCGGTCAATACGCGCTATCGCGTCAACAGCGGGGAGATGGCGCTGAAGGCAGCCTTGGCCGGCGTGGGGTTCGCCATGCTTTCCGAGCTCGGCTGCCGGCCGTTTCTGGCCGACGGCCGTTTGGTTGAGGTGCCGCTGGCACTGCCGCCGGCGCCGTTGCAGCTGTATGCCGTTTACCCCGGCCGCCGCTATCTGCCGGCCAAAACGCGCGCGTTGCTGACGTTCCTGATACAGCAGGTTGGCGAGGCGGCTAACTTCTAATCACTTGTTTTTGCTCAAACTGCCAACTGCACCTAAGCTAGGAGGTGATTCAGAGGGAGCGATTCCCCGAGACCTTATTCCGTGAACATGGAGGAGTTTCGATTTGATGCGTTTATCCACATTGGTGCTGGCGATCGGCATGGCGCTGGGCTCGCAGGCACAGGCAGCAGAAACCCAACCTCACGCCGACCATAGCGCGCTGCCCAGCGGCCAGGCGAAGGAGGCTACCGTGACCGGTGAAGCCAATCAGCACGACAAGCAAAAGACTCAGAATCCGTTCTTCTATCAAAGCCGTCTGCCGTTCCAGGCGCCGCCGTTCAACCTGATCAAGGAGAGCGACTACGCGCCGGCGATCGAGGCGGGCATCAAGCAAAAGCGGGAAGAGGTGGAGAAGATCGCCAACAACCCGGCCAAGCCTAATTTCAAGAATACCTTCGTGGCGCTGGAGCAGGCAGGTTCGCTGCTGACGCGGGTGATGAACGTGTTCGGCGCCATGACCTCGGCCAACACCAGCGACGCGCTGCAGAAACTGGATGAAGAAACCTCGCCGAAGCTGGCGGCATTGAACGACGACATCATGCTCAACGGCAAGCTGTTCGCACGCATCAAGGCCATCTATCAGGATCGCGATGCGCTGAAGCTGGATCCGGAATCGCGCCGGCTGGTGGAAGTGACCTACAAGAACTTCGAGCTGGCGGGCGCCAACCTGTCGGACGCCGACAAGGCCAAGCTGAAGGCGCTGAACCAGGAAGCGGCGACGCTGAGCACCCAGTTCACCAACAAACTGCTGGCGGCGAGCAAAAACGGCGCGCTGGCGATAACCGACCCGGCGAAGCTGGACGGCCTGTCGGAAGGCGAGCTGGCTGCGGCGGCCCAGGCGGCCGCCGAACGCAAGCTGGAGAAACAGTGGCTGCTGGTGCTGCAAAACACCACGCAACAGCCGCTGCTGCAGAGCCTGAAAGATCGCGATACCCGCCAGGCGCTGTTCGACGCCTCCTGGACGCGTGCGGAGAAGGGCGACGGCAACGATACCCGCCAAACCATCTCCCGTCTGGCCAAAGTGCGCGCCGAGCAGGCCAAGCTACTGGGCTACCCGAACTACGCCGCCTGGAAACTGCAAAACCAGATGGCCAAGACGCCGGATGCCGCGCTGAGTTTTATGCGCAACATCGTACCGGCGGCTACCGCGCGCGCCGAGCGTGAGGCCAAAGACATTCAGGCGGTGATCGACCAGCAGAAAGGCGATTTCAAGGTGCAGGCCTGGGACTGGCAGTTCTACGCCGAACAGGTGCGCAAGGCCAAGTACGATCTGGACGAGTCGCAGATCAAGCCTTACTTCGAGCTGAACAACGTGCTGAACAACGGCGTGTTCTACGCCGCCAACCTGCTGTACGGCATCAGCTTCAAGGAGCGCAAGGACATCCCTGTCTACCAGCCGGACGTCAAGGTGTATGAAGTGTTCGACAAGGACGGCAAATCGCTGGCGCTGTTCTACACCGACTACTTCAAGCGCGACAACAAGGGCGGCGGCGCCTGGATGAGCAACTTCGTCGATCAGTCGAAGCTTAACGGCACCAAGCCGGTGATCTACAACGTCGCCAACTTCACCAAACCGGCGCCGGGCCAGCCGGCGCTGCTGTCGTATGACGACGTAATCACCCTGTTCCACGAGTTCGGCCACGCGCTGCACGGCATGTTCGCCGATCAGGAATACCCGAGCCTGTCGGGCACCAACACCGCGCGCGACTTCGTCGAGTTCCCGTCGCAGTTCAACGAGCACTGGGTCAGCGATCCGAAAGTGTTCAGCCACTTCGCCAAGCATTACCAGACCGGCGAGGCGATGCCGCAGGAACTGGTCGACAAGATCAAGAAGGCCGACAAGTTCAACAAGGGCTACAGCATGACCGAGCTGCTGTCCGCCGCGCTGCTGGATATGCACTGGCACATGCTGACCGCCGATCAGCCGCAGCAGGACGTGGACAAGTTCGAGGCCGAGTCGCTGCAAAAAGACAAGGTCGATCTCAGCTACGTGCCGCCGCGCTACCGTTCCAGCTATTTCCAGCACATCTGGGGTAACGGCTACGCCGCGGGCTACTATGCCTATCTGTGGACGGAAATGCTGGCGGACGACGCCTTCCAGTGGTTCACCGAACACGGTGGCCTGACCGCCGAAAACGGCCAGCGCTTCCGCGACATGATCCTGTCGCGCGGCAACAGCCAGGATCTGGAGAAGCTGTACATCGACTGGCGCGGCAAAGAGCCGAGCATCGAACCGATGCTGATCAACCGCGGGCTGAAGGACGAGTAAGTTCGGCCATTTCCGGTAAGTAAACAAAAGGGCGCGTTATGCGCCCTTCGTCTTTTTCGGCTTGGCCGACATTCAGCGGTTTACCACCTTGGCCGGCAGGGCCACCACCAGCAGCGAGCTGAGCAGCAGGCAGCCGGCGAAGGCCCAGAGCGCGCCGCCGCTCTTGCCGGTCAGATCCAGCGCCAGCCCCATCAGCGAATTGCTCACCAGCCCGGCGATGTTGGCCAGCGAACAGGCCAGCGCGAAGCCGGTCGCCGCCGCCGTGCCGCGCAGGAAGGTGGCCGGCAGGCTGAAGAATACCGGTACCGCGCCGATGATCGCCGCCTGGGCGATGGAGAACAGCAGCACCGTGGCCAGCGCATTGTGGGTGAAGAAGGTGCTGCCGGCCATTGCCAGCGCGCCGACGATAAACGGCACGATGATATGCCAGCGCCGTTCGCGCAGTCGGTCGGAACTGCTGCCGATCAACAGCATGCCGAGCAGGGCGGCGACGCTGGGGATCGCCGTCAGGTAGCCGATGGTGGTGATGTCGGTGACGCCGGCGGTTTTGATGAAGGTCGGCATCCAAAAGCCCATGGCGTAGGCGCTGAGCAGAATGGCGAAGTCGATGCCGCCGAGCATCCACACTTTCAGGTTGAAGAAACCGTCGCGGAAGCTGTGCTTGCCGTGATCGGCCTCGGCGTCGTCACGCGCCAAATCGTCGGCGATGCGCTGTTTCTCCTCGGGCGTCAGCCACTTGGCCTGCTGATAAGTGTTAGGCAACAGCCAGAAGGTCAGCACCCCCAACAGCACGCTGGGAATGCCCTCCAGCAAAAACAGCCACTGCCAGCCGTGCAGCCCGTGGCGCATGTCGAAATGGCCCATGATCCAGCCGGAGAGCGGCCCGCCGATCACGCTGGACAGCGGCAGGCCGATCATAAACAGCGCGATGATGCGGCCGCGACGATAGGTCGGGAACCACAGCGTCAGGTAAAAGAGCACGCCGGGCAGGAAACCGGCCTCCGCCACGCCGAGCAGAAAGCGAATGACGTAGAACTGGGTCGGCGTGGTGACGAACATGGTGGCGGTGGACAGCAGCCCCCAGGTGATCATGATGCGGGCGATCCACATCTTGGCGCCGACGCGCTGCAGGATCAGGTTGCTCGGCACCTCGAACAGAATATAGCCGACGAAGAACAGCCCGGCGCCCAGGCCGAAGGCCGCTTCGCTCAGCTGCAGCGCATCGGCCATCTGCAGCTTGGCCAGCCCGACGTTGATGCGATCGAGGTAGGCCGCCAGGTAACACAGGCAAAGAAACGGGATCAGTTTCCAGGTAATTTTGCGGTACAGCAGCAGCGATTCTGCGTCCGCTTTCCCCGCCAGCGGGGTGTCGACAATGGCCATGATGTTGTCTCCAGGTGATGCGTGTTGGCCTCCGCAGGAGGCGCCTGTTGTGTTTGCGTTGCAGGGGCGCCGCCCTGTTTCGGGCGGTCGCGTGAGGCGCTGTCTGCGCCTTCGTTATTGTCGTTGCAGGTGAATCGTTGATTCATAACCGGTTCAGGTAGTCGAGCGCCTCCCGTTTGTGCACCACGTCGCCGTATTTGCTGTCGATGTCGAACAGGTTGGCTTCGTGCGGGCCGGGGTGACGATCGCCGACGCACTCGCGCACCACCATGGCGCGAAAGCCGTGCTGCACCGCGTCCACCGCGCTGGCGCGGATGCAGCCGCTGGTGGAGCAGCCGATCATCAGCAGCGTGTCGATCCCTTGCGCCACCAGCAGCGGCGCCAGCGCGGTGCCGAAGAAGGCGCTGGCGTATTGCTTGCTCAGCACCACCTCATCGGCCAGCGGCGCCACCGGCGGGCAGAACGCCGCCAGTGGGTTGCCCGCCACCATGTCCTTCATCACCGGCGCTTTTTTGACCCACAGACCGCCATCGGCAAAATGGCCTGCATGATAGCGGATATGGGTGTGGATCACAGGAATTCCCGTGCGGCGCGCACAGGCCAGCAGCTCGCGGCTTTCCTCGACCGCGCTCACCACGCCCGGCGCGAACAGCGGCGCGCCTTCGGTGGTGTAGGCCAGCATAAAGTCGATCGCCAGCAACGCCGGGCGCCGGCCGAAGCCAAGGCGCTGGTCCCAGACGCCGCGATAGTTGTCGCTAAGGGTGTCGTTCATTCTGCCTCCTCAATAGGCGCCGGACAGCAGGGCGCCGGCGCCGGGGACGATCGGTTCCAGCTCCAGCGCGGTCAGCATCGCGTAAGTGGTGGCGATGGCGGCGGTGATCACCGGTTTGCCGGTTTGGGCCTCCACCGTCGGAACGGCCGGCAGCGAAGGCATCTGTACGCAGGCGGACAGCACGATAGCATCGACCTCGCGTAAATCCATCTCGGCGACGATCCCCGGCAGCCTGGCCGGATCGTGCCGGCCGACGTCGAGGTTGTCCGGGATCTCCAGTGCGTGCCATACCTTGACCTCAATGCCTTCGTGCTGGATGTAGTCCACCACCAGCTGGGTCAGCGGTTTCATATAGGGCGCCACCAGCGCGATGCGTTTGGCGCCGATCACCTTCAGGCCGTTGACCAGCGCGCCGGCGCTGCTGATAACCGGCGCGGGGGCCTGATTGTCTTTCGTCACCTGCGCCAGCCGGGCCTGCGATTCGCGGTGGTAGCCCAGCCCCATCGCCATGATGGCCACCAGGCAGGCGTAGCCGAGCACGTCGACCCGCGCGTCGGAGAGCTCCAGCGCGCAGCGATCGGACTCGGCGTCCATCGCCGCCAGCTCTTCTTTATTGACGTGTTTCATGCGCATGCGGCTGGAGTGAAAGGTGAAACGCTCCGGGCGTATCAGCTGGCGCGCGCCCAGCATCGCCGGGATCTCGGTTTCCATCGTGGTGTTGGAGCTGGGCACGATCTGGCCGATGCGGTAGTGGTTGCTCATGTCGGTATTCCTCAGTTAATCCAGAAAATCGCCCAGGGCGCGGCAGAAGCCGTCGAAATCGTCCCACGGGATCATGTGTCCGGCGTTCTCGACCTCGACGATGGCGATCTCCGGCTGCAGCGCGCGGATCTCCGCCCGGTCTTCGGGCTGAATGACGCCGCCTTTGCCTGCGGCTATCAGCAGCGTCGGCATGGTCAGCAGCGGGTAGTCGCGGTGGCTGTCCACCTGATGAAAATCGTCGTAGGCGCGTTGGATCGCCGGCTCGTAGCAGGTGTGCAGCCACTCGGCGCGCAGCCGGCGCTGCTCTTCGCTCCAGGTCGGGCAAAAGGCGCGCATCTGCTCGGCGCTCATGCCCGGCAGCGACTGCCGGATCGAGTCGGCGTACCACGGCCATTGGCCGGGATAGGCGCGGCGGCCGGGGCCGGAAACCGGCGGGTCGACCAGCACCAGCCGCCGCACGCCGGTGGGCTGCAAAACGGCGGCGCGCAGGGCGAAGCGGGCGCCCATCGAATGGCCGAGCAGGGCGTAACTGGCCAGGTTCAGCGCGGCGGCGAAGGCATTGACGTCCTGCGCGCAGGTCTCTGCGTCGTAAGCCAGTTCCGGGCCGCTGGACGACAAACCGCGGCCGCGCACGTCGAGTACGTAGACGTCGTATTTTTCTCCCAGTCGCTCGGCGACGAAGCCCCAGGTGATCGCCGGGCTGGTGATACCGGGGATCAGGATCAGCGCCGGGCCGTGGCCGCCGTAGCGCAGGTAGTGTTGGCGAATACCGTTGGCGTGAACGTGGGCGCCGTAGAGGAAGGTGCTCATGCGGCGTTCTCCGATTTCAGCGCTTGCGCGTACAGGTCATAGCCGTAGACCCAGGCCGGATCTTCCTGGGTGCGCAGGAAGGTGTTGGCGTTGGACACCGCCTGCACCCTGGATGCGCGCTCCTTGCGGTTGGCTTCATACAGCTGGAAGGCGGTGCGGTAGTCGCCGAGGCCGGTTTCCTGCAGGCAACGGGTCAGCATGGCGGCGTCTTCGATCGCCATCGCCGCGCCCTGCGCCATGTGCGGTTTCATCGGATGGCAGGCGTCGCCGAGCAGCACCAGGCGGCCTTCGCTCCACAGCGGCAGTGGTTTGCGGTTCAGCAATGGCCATTTGGTGACCTGCTCGCTGGATTCGATCAGCGCCTGCACGATCGGGTGGTAGCCGGCGAAGGTCTCGAACATCTCTTCGCGGCTGCTGTCGATGAAGCTGCCCTGGAAATCCCAGGCTGGGTGTGGCACGCCGCTCACGTAGTAATACTCGTCGCGCCGTTGGGTGGTGTAGTAGACCATCAGATGGCGATCCGCCGACCACCACTTCACGCAGTCTTCGAACGTCAGGTTGTATTTCGCCAGCTTCTCGCCGCGGATCAGCGCGCGGTGGGCCACCCAGCCGCTGTAGGTCGGCGCTTCCGCCCCCAGCAGATGTTCGCGGATGCGCGAATTGATGCCGTCGGCGCCGATCACGATGTCGGCATGGGCCGAGGTGCCGTCGACGAAGTTCAGCACCACCTCGTCCCCGCGATCTTCAATCTTGCTCAGGCATTTGCCGAAGTGCAGGGTGCCGGGCTGCAGCGCGGAAAGCTGCAACGCCTGGAGATCGCCGCGGTGCACCGTCACATAGGCGGCGCCGTACTCCCGGCGGGCGAAGGCGCCCAGTTCGATGCGCGACAGATAGTCGCCGCTCTCGGCATCGCGGCTGAACCAGAAATCGGGATGAGACGCCATCTGCTCCAGCCGCTGCTCAATGCCGAGCCGGCGGAAAATCTTCAGGACGTTCGGCCCCATGTGAATGCCGGCGCCGAGGCGCGAGAACGCCGGGCTCTGTTCATACAGATCGACGGTAAAGCCGGCTTTTTGCAGCAGCCCGGCGGCGGCGGCGCCCCCCAGCCCGGCGCCGACGACGGCGATGCGTGGTTGTTTGCTCATCATATTTCCCCTGTCTGTTGGCTTTTTTCAGCGTAGGCCCAACGCGTGGCTGGACGATCGATTTATAGTGTATGCACTAGATAACGCAAAGTTGCAAAAGTGTTAAATCAGATCTTGCTCACGCTAATTGACGGCGCATTACTGTTAAACTCATGTTAATCACAGGATTGCAGAGGGATGAAATAGGACTTTCTTATGATGGATAGTCGCGACTTGCTTTCCTTTGCTTTTTTGACTTAGATAAAAACGAGTGTGTTCACTTTAAATTGTTTGAAAAATCACCGCCGCCTTGCGGGCGTCGGACCCCCTTGACGAGACAGGAGACAGGCCATGGCGGTCAATGAAACCCAGTTGGTACAGCTGTTCGAGCAGGTGCTTACGCTGTCGAAGGTCGATGCTTCGCAGAGCGTGGCGATTTTGAAAAGCCATTATTCCGATGCGCGCACGGTGCGCGCCGCGACCGACGCGGCGCTGCGGCTGGGTGCCAGGGTGTATGCCGTCGAGCTGCCGGCGTTCAACCATCCGCGGGCGATGGGCAACGACATGACCGCCTATTGCGGCGATACCGCGCTGACCGGCAACCTGGCGGCGCAGCGTGCGCTGGAGGCCGCCGACCTGATCGTCGATACCATGATGCTGCTGCATTCGCCGGAGCAGGAGCAGATCCTGAAAACCGGCACCCGCATCCTGCTGGCGGTGGAGCCGCCGGAGGTGCTGGCGCGCATGTTGCCCAACGCGGAGGACAAGGCGCGGGTGCTGGCCGCCGCCGCCGTACTGGAGCAGGCGAAGCTGATGCAGGTGACCTCCGCCGCCGGCAGCGATTTCCGCGCGCCGCTCGGGCAATACCCGACGGTGACCGAGTACGGCTATGCCGATGAACCGGGGCGCTGGGATCACTGGCCGAGCGGCTTCCTGTTCACCTGGCCGAATGAGGAGCAGGCGGAAGGGGTGCTGGTGCTGGAGGTCGGCGATATCTTGCTGCCGTTTAAAAGCTACGCGCGCGAACGCATCACGCTGGAGATCGAACAAGGGTTCGTTACCCGCATTCACGGCGGTTTCGAGGCGGAATACCTGCGCGAATACATGAAATACTTCGACGATCCGGAGGTGTACGGCATCTCGCACATCGGCTGGGGCCTACAGCCGCGCGCCCAGTGGACGGCGATGGGCCTGCACGACAAGAACGACGGCATGTGCATGGACGCGCGCGCGTTTTACGGCAACTTCCTGTTCTCCACCGGGCCGAACACCGAAGTGGGCGGCACGCGCAAAACGCCTTGCCATATGGACATCGCGCTGCGCCGCTGCGACATCCGCCTCGACGGGCAAACGGTGGTGGTGGACGGGGAAGTGGTGGCGCCGGAGGCCTCGCGCGTGCGCCGGGCTTAATCGTTGCTGCCAACGGCGGGGGTTTGTACTATTCTCGTGGATTCCATAGATGGTGAGAGTAACGCAATGACGCCCCCCGAATACCCGTCAGCCGTGAGCGGCCAACCCGAAAATTATCATTTTACCGAGCAAGTCGGGCACCTGCTGCGCAAGGTTTATCAGCGCCACCTGGCGATTTTCCAGCAAAACGTCGGCGATTCGCAGCTGACGGCGGTGCAGTTCATTACCCTGTGCGCGGTGCGCGATATGGGGCCGAGCTCGCTGACCGAGCTGGTGCAGGTGACGGCGGTGGATCAGGCCACCATACGCGGCATCGTCGAGCGGCTGAAGGCGCGCGATCTGATCACGGTGACGCCGGATCCGGTCGATCGGCGCAAGGTGGTGGTCGGCCTGACCGACGCCGGCGCCGTGCTGCTGACGGAAACGGTGCCGCAGGCGGCGAAAATCACGGAGCTGACGTTCGGCACGCTCAACCCGGCCGAACGGATAGCGCTGATATTCCTGCTGAATAAAATGCTGGAAGATCCGCCCACCGGCTGATTCGCCCGCGCAACGTCGGTTGCCTGGTGGTCGGTGGCGAGAGGCCAGCCCATAAGACCATCACGTGCAGGCGGAGACGCGAACAATGGCGATATCTGAAGTGCAGTCGCCCAGGGAAGGCGCGAAAACCACGCTGACGGAGCATCCGCTGATGCTGTCGGTGAACGGCGAACAACTTCATGCGCAGGTGATGGCGGATACGCCGCTCTTGCTGGTACTGCGCAACGATCTGGCGCTCAACGGCCCGAAATACGGCTGCGGCCTGGGCGAATGCGGCGCCTGTACCGTGTTGATCGACGGCGTGGCGGCGCGCTCCTGCGTGATCCCGGCGCTCGGCGTGTCCGGCCGGGCGATCGTGACCCTGGAAGGCCTTGGCGATCGCCAGCGCCCGCATCCGGTGCAGCGTGCCTTTATCGAAGAGCAGGCGGCGCAATGCGGCTACTGCCTCAACGGCATGATCATGACCACCAAAGCCCTGTTGGATCGCAATCCCGCCCCGAGCGAGGCGGAGATCCGTCAGGCGCTGTCCGGCAACCTGTGCCGCTGCGGCACCCATCTCGAAATCCTGCGTGCGGTTCAGCGCGCCATCATCTTCTGCCGCGATGAGGACGCCCACGCTCATGACTGATTCCCGTCCCTCATCGCCGAGCCAGGCCGAATTGCTGCAGCGCGACGGCGTGCTGCTGATCGTCGACAGCGTGCAACCGCCGTCGGGGCCGGTGCCCAAAGGGCAAACGCCGGTGCTGAAGCCCAGGGAGCAAGGGCTGTTTATCGCCCTGTGCGGCAGCGGCGAAATCTATGCCTTTAACGGCCATGTCGATCTCGGCACCGGTGTACGCACCGCGCTCGGCCAAATCGTCGCCGAAGAGCTGTACCTGCGCATGGATCAGGTGCGAATGGTGTTGGGCGATACCGAACGCGCGCCGAATCAGGGCGCCACCATCGCCAGCGCCACGCTGCAGATCTCCGCCGTGCCGCTGCGCAACGCCGCCGCCGAAGCGCGCCGTTGGCTGTTGCGCCAGGCGGCGCAGCGCTTCGATGCGCCGGTGGAACAGCTGACGCTGGTGGAGGGCGTGATCCGCAGCCCGCAGGGGCAGGCGCTCAGCTACGCCGAGCTGGTGGCCGGCGGTCATGTCGAACTGTCGATTTCCGGTGACGCGCCGCTGAAACCGCAGGCGGAATATCGCCTGGTGGGCACCAGCGCCGCGCGCGTCGATATTCCGGCCAAGGCGACCGGCGAAACCACCTACGTACACGACATGCGCCTGCCGAACATGCTGCACGGCCGAGTGGTGCGGCCGCCCTATGCCGGGTATGACAGCGGCGAATTCGTCGGCACCAGCCTGCTGGCGGTGGACGAAACCTCGATCGCGCATATTCCCGGCATCGTCAAACTGGTGGTGATCGGCGATTTCATCGGCATTGTCGCCGAGCGCGAAGAGCAGGCGATCAAGGCGGCGCAGGCGCTGCAGGTCAGTTGGAAAGACTGGCGGCGCAATTTGCCGCAGATGACCGACGTGGCGCAGGCGCTGCGCGACAACCCGCATTCGACCCGGGTGGTGCACGATACCGGCGATGTGGACGCGGCGCTGGCGGCGGCCGACAGGCGTTTCACCCGCAGCTACCTGTGGCCGTATCAGCTGCATGCCTCGATTGGCCCTTCCTGCGCGCTGGCGGACTACCGGCCGGAGCGCCTGCAGGTCTGGTCAGGCAGCCAGAACCCGCACCTGCTGCGCGCCGATCTGGCCTGGCTGCTGGAATACCCGGAAGCGCAGATCGAGATTGTTCGCATGGAGGCGGCCGGTTGCTATGGCCGCAATTGCGCCGATGACGTCTGCGCCGACGCGGCGCTGCTGTCGCGCGCGGTGGGCAGGGCGGTGCGGGTGCAGCTGACCCGTGAACAAGAACATGTGTGGGAACCGAAGGGCACGGCGCAGCTGATGGAAGTGGACGGCGGGCTGGACGCCGCCGGGCACCCGGTCGCCTACGACTTTCGCACCTATTATCCTTCCAACGGCGCGCCGACGCTGGCGCTGTTGCTGACCGGTCGGGTCGAGCCGTTGCCGGTGGCCTATGAAATGGGCGACCGCACCTCGGTGCCGCCTTATGAATATCCGGCGCTGCGCGTCAGCATCGAGGACATGGCGCCGATCGTGCGCGCCTCCTGGATGCGCGGCGTTTCCGCCTTGCCGAACACCTTCGCCCACGAATCTTATATCGATGAGCTGGCCCACGCCGCCGGCGTCGATCCGCTGGAATACCGGCTGCGCTATATCCATGACGAACGCGCCAGTGAGCTGATGCGCAGCACCGCAGAGCGCGCCGGCTGGACGCCGCATACCGAACCGATGCAGACCCCGGCGGAAGACGGCGTGCTGCGCGGGCGCGGCTTTGCCTATGCCCGTTACATCCACAGCAAGTTTCCCGGCTTTGGCGCGGCCTGGGCCGCTTGGGTGGCCGACGTGGCGATCGACAAAGCCAGCGGCGAAGTGGCGGTGACGCGCATCGTGGTCGGCCACGACGCGGGCATGATGGTCAACCCGGACGGCGTGCGCCACCAAATTCACGGCAACGTGTTGCAATCGACCAGCCGGGTGTTGAAAGAGCGCGTGACCTTTGAGGAATCGACGGTCTCCGCCAAAGAATGGGGGGCTTACCCGATCCTGACCTTCCCGGAGGTGCCGGAGGTGGACGTGGTGATGATGCCACGCCCTTACGATCCGCCGCTGGGCGCCGGGGAGTCGGCGTCGGTGCCCAGCGCGGCGGCCATCGCCAACGCGGTGTTCGACGCCACCGGCATTCGTTTTCGCGAGCTGCCGATCACCTCGGATAAGCTGCGAGAGGCGCTGAACGGGCCGGACACCGAGCGGCAGGCCGCCCCGCCCAAGAAAAAGAAGCGCGGCAAATGGTGGTTCGGCGGTGCGGCGGGGCTGTTCGGCGCGGTGCTGGGCATCGCGGGCAGCGCCTTGCCGTGGCGGGCGGAGATCGCGCCGGTGGCGACGCCCGGTGCCGGCACCTGGTCGGCCGCCACGCTGGAGCGCGGCCGCCAATTGGCCGCCGCCGGAGACTGCGCGGTTTGCCATACCGCGTCGGAAGGGGCGACCAACGCCGGCGGGCTGGCGATGGCGACGCCGTTCGGCACGCTCTACAGCACCAACATTACCCCGGACGTGGCAACCGGCATCGGCAACTGGTCATTTACCGCGTTCGATCGGGCGATGCGCCAGGGCATCGCCCGCGACGGCCGCCATCTCTATCCGGCATTTCCTTACACCGCATTCAGTAAAATGACCGACGGCGACATGCAGGCGCTGTACGCTTATCTGATGTCGCAACCGGCGGTGCGCCAGAGCAATCCGGCCAATCAGATGCGCTTCCCGTTTAACCTGCGGCCGCTGATGGCCGGCTGGAACGCGCTGTTCCTGCGCCAGGGGGAATTTCAACCCGATCCGCAACAAAGCGCGCAGTGGAACCGCGGCGCCTATCTGGTCAACGGGCTCGGCCACTGCGCCGCCTGCCATTCGCCGCGCAATCTGCTGGGGGCAGAAAAGGGCGGCGCGGCTTTCCTGGCGGGGGGGATGGTGGACGGATGGGAAGCGCCGGCGCTGAATCAATTGGCCAATGCGGACAAGCCCTGGACCGAGGAGCAGCTGTTTCAGTACTTCCGCAGCGGGCATTCTGCCGAACACGGCGTGGCGGCCGGGCCGATGGGGCCGGTGGTCAGCGAACTGGCGACGTTGCCGCAGAGCGATCTGCGGGCGATGGCCAACTATGTGATGTCGCTGAGCACCAAGGCGACGCTGAATGTGGAACCGCAGGCGCAGTTGGCGGCCCGCGCCTTGCCGGCGGCGGGGCAACTGGCGGGCGAGCGGTTGTTTCAGGGCGCTTGTCAGGCCTGCCACAGCGCCGCCGCCGGCGGGCCGCAGCTGTTCGGCGTCAGCCCGGATCTGGCCAATAACACCAATATCTTCAGCGATCGCCCCGATAACCTGATCAAGGTGATCCTGCAAGGGATCCCCAAACCGGCCACCGCCGAATTGGGCTTTATGCCGGGCTTTAAGGACAGCTTTTCCGATCGACAGGTGACGGCGCTGGTGAATTATCTGCGCCAACGCTATGCCGGTGACAAACCGGCCTGGCGCGACGTGGAGGCGCAGGTGGCGCGGCTGCGCGCGGAACCGGGGAATCATTAACATTGTAAATTGTTACATTGAGTTATTGACTGGCGACGTTCATTCGGGGATTAATGTGAGCCTGATTTTTACCTTACCTATAAAAAACAGGATGTTAACATGGCATTAACCACGCATAAAATGGAAAGCGGCCTGGCCGTAACAGTTCGTTTACCTGATAACCCGACCAAGGTTCCGGCGATTATTCTGTGTCACGGCTTCTGCGGCATTCAGGAACTGTTGCTGCCGGCCTTTGCCGAGGCCTTCGTCAACGCCGGTTTTGCGGCGGTGACGTTTGACTATCGCGGCTTCGGCGCCAGTGAGGGCGAACGCGGGCGGCTGGTACCGGCGCTGCAGATTGAGGATATCCTGGCGGTGAGCCGGTGGGTGCAAACGCAGCCGCGGATCGACAGCGAGCGCATCGGCTTGTGGGGCACGTCGTTTGGCGGCTGCCACGTGTTCGGCGCTGCCGCGGCCGAGCCGGCCATCAAGTGCGTCGTTAGCCAGTTGGCCTTCGCCGACGGGGAAACCATCGTGACGGGGAAAATGGCCGCCGACGAAAAACAGGCGTTCATCGCCACGCTGGACAAAATGGCGGAGAAGAAACAGGCCACCGGCAAAGAGATGTTTGTCGCCGTCACCCGGGTGTTGAGCGATGACGAGTCGAAGGCGTTCTTCGAGGAGAACAAGGCGCGTTACCCGGCGATGGACATCAAGATCCCGTTCCTGACCGTGCGCGAAACGCTGCGCTATCAGCCGCGTGACAATGCGGCGCGCGTCGCATGCCCGGCACTGGTGGTGGTGGCGGGCGGCGATACCGTCAATCCGCCGGAGCAGGGCATCGCGCTGTATGAGGCGGTAGGCAGCGCGAAAAAGGCGCTGCATGTCGAGCAGAATGCGAAGCACTACGACATGTACGCCGGCCCGCATTTCGCCGGCATCATCGGGCGTCAGATCGCCTGGTTCAACGATCACCTGTAAGACCGTCTTCCCCCTGGCGCAGGAATGCCACCAGCCGCTGCGCCGGCAGCGGCAGCTGCGCCCGTTCACGCACCACAACCGACAGGTTCCGGGTCGCCCAGTCGTCCGTGAGCGGCAGAGCGCCATGCCGGATCTCCGGATGGCGTTGGGCGCTCTCTTCCGGCACCACCGCCAGCCCGGCGCCGCGCCGCACCATACGACAGATGGCGTCGAAATTAGCGGCGCGCGCCCGTAGCCGCATCGGGCCGCCGCTGCGTATCGCCAACTGCTCCAAATGCTGTTGCAGCGCGCTCTGTTCCGGCAGGCCGATGAAATCAAAAGGCAGGGCGTCCGCAAAGCTGAGCTGGCGGCGGCCGCTGAGCGCATGCCCCGGCGGCAGCGCCAGCACCAGACGATCCTGCCGGAAGGGGTAACTTGCCAGCCCGCGCAGATCGGCGTGATCCGCCACGATGCCGATATCCGCCGCCCGTTCGGCGATCGCCTGCGCGATGGCCGGGCTGGGCAACTCCTCCAGTGCGATGTCGGTGTGCGGGTGCAGCACCAGAAAATCCGCCAACAGCTCCGGTAAAAAGGCGTCGGCGGCGACGGTATTGGCGACGATGCGCAACTGGCTGCGCTGGCCCGGCGCAAACTCGGCCATGTCACCGCGCAGCCGGTCGCGCTGCTGCAGCAGCACGCGTGCGTGTTGCAACAGGCGCTCACCGGCGGGCGTCGCCTGGACGCCGCGCGGATTGCGCGTCAGCAGCGCCACACCGGCCTGTTGCTCCAGCCCGCGTATGCGTGCGCTGGCGGCGGCCAGCGACAGCCCGACGCGCTCGGCGCCGGCGGTGATGCTGCCGGTCTCAAGCACCGCCGCCAACAGCCGCAGATCGATAAAGTCAAAATGCATGCGTTCTTCCTCTGTCTTTGCCGCAGGCAGGCTCTGCCATTGCCGCATTGTGCCGCGCTGCGCCGCCGGCCACAATCGGGCCGTTGATTCGCCATAAGGATAGACGCATGTCGCTGACGTTACTCGAAATTGTCGCCCTGACGGGCATTTTTACGCTGGCCGGCACGGTCAAAGGGGCGATCGGTTTGGGATTACCGACGGTGTCGATGGGGCTGCTCAGCCTGATGATGCCGCCGGGGCAGGCCGCCGCGCTGCTGCTGTTGCCCTCTTTGATCACCAATTTGTGGCAGTTGCTGTGCGGGCCGCGGCTGGGGGCGCTGTGCCGCCGGCTCTGGCCGATGATGCTGTGCGTCACGCTGGGCACGTTGCTGAGCGCCGGCACACTCACTGCCATCGACGGCCGCCTGGCGCCGCTGGCGCTGGGCGTTTGCCTGATCGGCTATGCGCTGTTGGGTTTTACCCGTTTCGACTGGCGCGTTTCCACTGCGGCGGAGCCTTGGCTGGGGCCGCTGTGCGGCCTGGTGACCGGCGTGCTGACCGGCGCCACCGGCGTGTTCGTCATACCGGCGGTGCCTTATTTGAACGCATTGGGTCTGGCGCGTGACGATCTGGTGCAGGCGCTGGGGCTGTCGTTCACCGTCTCGACGCTGGCGCTGGCCGCCGGACTAGCCTGGCATCAGGCGCTGCCCGGCGCGCTGCTCGGCGTTTCGCTGTTGGCGCTGCTGCCGGCGTTGGCCGGCATGTGGCTGGGCGGGATCGCGCGTCGTCACAGCAGCCCGCTGATTTTTCGTCGCCTTTTCTTTATTGGGTTATTAATCTTGGGCGTTGAGATTATTTGGCGTTCAATTAATTGAATCGATAGCATCTATGTGTAATCAGGTTTGGTATATTATTCTGGGTTTTATTCTAATATGATTGTTTTCGATATTTAAAATAAACTTTGCTTATTGGTTTTTTTATGAAATAAAGAGTGGTTATGGATTGTTATTAGTGCATTTTGTTTTTTCAACCACAACCCGTTTAAAACGGGGCAACCCCAGTGAATCCATAGGATAATATTGATGAAGGAAATTTTAAGCAGCCAATTCGATGCGGTGTCGGGTGGATGGCAGGATCGAGATGGGAGTGGAAAAAGATCGTCTGATAACGGAGGCTCCGGTTCTTCAAGTCGCGGCGGAAATAACGTCGGTGACCGCGGGCCTCAGTTATTCCTGTCAAAAAACAGCCCTTATGGCAGTGGTTCCGGCGCCGGCGGTTTCTGGGGGAATGCTAGTTCAACAAAAATGGGTACGGCGGCAATGGCACTGGACCGAGAGAGGCCAGAGAATTCGGAACCAAACGCTAATTAACAGATGCAATCCCAGCACAGAAGTAAAATTCTGTGCTTTTATGGGGTATATGATGAATAGGTATGTTGTTTTTATAAAGAGTGATGAATCAAAAGTGCTAAGAAAAGACATGGTTACACGAGAAATTATTAGGGATATGAAGCGGAAGGGCTTCAGAAAGCATCATGTCGAAGTAGAGGCTGATAACGAAAGCGATGCCATTAACAAATTAAATAAGAACAGCAATGACTATTTGGATTCATTGAAAAATTTTTCCGGTGATTTATTGTTCTGTTCTATTTGTGTTGTTGTTATGGCGATAGTCTATTTTTTGAGCTAAGCATAACCCAGCATTGAATCATTCAAGTTTTACATATTATATTTTCGTGGTGATGTAAATGAACCATCAGGCATTGGGTGTCGATTTATCAAAGATAGAAAAGTCATCCGTTCCAAATATCCTGCACTTTATATGGATTGGTGACTTAAATGATGTAAATACGCATTATATCGACATATGGAAAAAAGCGAATAAAGATAAGCAGATATTCTTTTGGTCTTGAAATGCAGATTAACTGACCTTCTGCTTGTTTTATTGTCAATACAATAGCCTGTGAATTTGAATGTTAGATATCACTAAGGGACGCTGATCATGTTTCGCCAGGAAGCGATCGATAATCAGAAAATGAAATGGCGTGGTCGGGCCCTCCTGCTACCCGGCATTCCTTTTTGGCTTACGGCAGGGCTCTGCCTGTTTTTTCTCATTGCTTTTCTCACCTTCGCCATCGCCGGCACCTATACCCGGCGGGTCAACGTGACCGGCGAGATCAGCACCTATCCCCGGGCCGCCAACGTCTATTCCGCCGTCCAAGGGGTGGTGGTCAAACAATTCGTCACCGAAGGGCAGGTGATCGCCGTCGGAGCGCCCATTTACCAGATTGACGTCAGCAAAAACACCCGCAGCGGTGTAGTCAGCGATAACCAGCAACGGGATATTGATGGCCAGCTGGCGCGCATTGCGCAAATCATCAGCCGACTGGAAAGCAGCAAGCAGGCCACGCTTATCATGCTGGAAAAACAAAAGGCGCAATATATCGCCGCGTTCACCCGTTCAACCGACATCCTCAAACGCGCCCAGGAAGGGATACGCATCATGAAGGAAAATATGGAGAATTACCGGCACTATCAAACCAAGGGATTGATCACTAAGGATCAGCTCACCAACCAGGTGGCGTTGTATTACCAGCAGCAGAACAACCTGCTGGGCCTGTCCGGACAGAACGAACAGAATGCGCTGCAGATCACCGCGCTGGAAAGCCAGATCCATATCCAGGCCGCCAACTTCGACAACCAGATTTACCAGATGGAGCTGCAGCGCCACGAGCTGCAGAAGGAGCGGCTCAACATTGATGCCGGCGGGGCGATCATCGTTCGCGCGCTGGCCGATGGCCGCATCGATTCGCTGAGCGTCACGGTTGGCCAGATGGTCAACGTCGGTGACAGTCTGCTGCAAGTGCTCCCCCACAATATCGATCGCTACGCCCTGGTGCTATGGGTGCCCAACGACGCCATCCCTTACATTGCCGCCGGTGACCAAGTCAATGTGCGTTATGACGCCTTTCCGGCGGAGAAATTCGGGCAGTTTGCCGGTACGGTAGTCGTCATCTCCAAAGCCCCGGCCTCACCGCAGGAAATGCTGACCTACCAGGGGGCGCCCAAAACGGCGCTGACCGCCGCCGTGCCGTACTACAAGGTGATCGTCATTCCGGAAAAACAATCCATTGCCTATGACGGTAAACGTCTGAGCCTGGAAAACGGCATGAAAGCGCAAAGCCCCCTGTTTCTGGAAGAAAGGAAGATTTACCAGTGGATGTTGTCACCGTTCTACGACATGAAACACAGCGCGACGGGGCCGGTCAATGAGTAAGCCCACATTCAAACAGCGGATCAGCCAGCTGGACCTGCGGCTGCGCCACCGGGTTCCGATGGTGCACCAGACCGAGTCGTCAGAATGCGGGCTGGCCTGCCTGGCGATGATCTGCGGTTACTACGGTAAAAACGTCGACCTGATCGCGCTGCGCCGGCAGTTCAGCCTGTCGACCCGCGGCGCCACGCTGACCGGGTTAACCGGTATAGCCGAACAGCTGGGGCTGGCCACTCGCCCTCTATCACTTGATATTGACGAGCTCAGCGCGCTGAAACTCCCCTGTATTTTGCACTGGGAGTTCAACCATTTCGTGGTGCTGGTCAGTATCAAAGGTCACCGCGCGGTGCTGCATGATCCGGCGCGCGGGCGCCGGGCCGTCAGCCTGACGGAACTGTCGCACAGTTTCACCGGCGTGGCGCTTGAGGCCTGGCCCGGCAGCGCCTTCACCGCCGACAGCGTCCGCCACCGTATTCACCTGCGCACGCTGATTGGCAGCGTACACGGTCTTAAGGGGGCGCTCGGCAAAATCTTTTGCCTGTCTCTGGTATTCGAAACCATCAACCTGGTGATGCCCATCGGCACGCAACTGGTGATGGATCATGCTATTCCCGCCGGGGATCGCGGGTTACTGACGCTCATCTGCGTTGGTCTGATGCTGTTCATCCTGTTACGGGCAGCTGTCGGCATGGTGCGCGCCTGGGCCGGACTGGTCATGTCGACGCTCATCAACGTGCAGTGGCAATCCGGTCTGTTTACCCACCTGTTGCGCCTGCCGCTGGGCTACTTTGAACGACGCAAACTGGGTGACATTCAGTCACGCTTCGGCTCGCTGGATACGCTGCGCAGCACCTTCACCACGAGCATTGTCGGCGCCATCATGGACGGCATCATGGTGATCGGCGTGCTGGTGATGATGGTGCTGTATGGCGGCTGGTTGACCTGGGTGGTGATTGCATTCACCGCGCTCTACGTGTTGATGCGGCTGCTGACCTACGGCTATTATCGCCAACTGTCCGAAGAAGCGCTGGTCAGGGAGGCCCGTGCCGGCTCGTATTTTATGGAGACGCTGTACGGTATCGCCACCGTCAAGATGCAGGGCATGGCGGAACGTCGCATTGCCCATTGGCTCAACCTTGAAATCGACACCATCAATACCGGTATCCGGGTCACCCGCATGGACATGCTGTTTGGCGGGATCAACACCTTCATTGCCGCCTGCGATCAGGTCGTGATTCTTTGGCTGGGAGCCAGTCTGGTGATCGATAACCAGATGACCCTCGGCATGTTCGTGGCCTTCGGCGCCTTTCGCGGGCAGTTCTCCGAATGCATCGGGTCGCTGACGGAATTTTTGCTGCAGCTGCGCATGATGAGCTTGCATAACGAGCGCATTGCCGATATCGCCTTGCACCCACGAGAAAACCGTAAACCAGACCTTCCCTACGCGGCGGGCCTGCAACCTTTGGGATTGACGACCCATGCCCTGAGCTATCGTTACGACAGCCAGTCACCGACGGTCTTCGCTGCCTTGGACATCAATGTTGCGCCGGGCGAGAGCGTGGCCATCGTGGGGCCGTCCGGCGCCGGCAAGACCACATTGATGAAGGTGCTGTGCGGGTTATTTCCCCCGGACTCAGGGCGGGTTGAGGTGAACGGCGTCGATATCCGGCAGCTTGGCATCAACAACTACCACAAGATGATCGCCTGTGTGATGCAGGACGACAAGCTGTTCTCCGGCTCGATCCGGGAAAATATCTGCGGGTTCGTGGACGAGGTGGACGACGCCTGGATGGAAACCTGCGCCCGTGCCTGCTATCTGCACGACGTGCTCATGCGTATGCCGATGGGGTATGAAACCCCGATCGGCGAGTTGGGGGAAGGATTGTCAGGCGGGCAGAAGCAACGCCTGTTCATTGCCCGGGCGATTTACAAGAAGCCGGCGATTTTGTTCCTGGATGAGGCCACCAGCGCACTGGATAAGGAGAGCGAAGCTGAGGTGAATCAGGCCATCAAGAGACTCAATATCACGAAGGTGATCATTGCCCACCGTGAAACGACCATTGCGTCGGCAGATCGGGTAATACATTTTGGATAAGGGGAGATATCACCCGCGGCACCGGCCGTTTACCCTGTTTTGCCCCCTAAAAACCCAATAAGGCTCAGGCCTGCGGGATGCCTAAAATGGTCTCCCATATGCCGGCGAGATACCCGTTTGGGGGCCATGTCTTTGCCGTGCGTCACGTCGCAGCGTTTGCGCATTCAGCACCAGATCTTTCACCCGCATCCTGATAACGCAGCAGGGCGTCTTCGATGCCCTGCGAGTTGGTCTGAACGGCGATGAGGCAAGGCTATTTTCGCTGTCCGCTCCGGTTTTCAATTTACTGGGCGCTTACATTGCGCGATATTCTGGTTTTCTGATGGGCTAACGGCAGATGAGGGAACCATGACAGACAGCCAGGCGTTTGAACAACAAAGCCTCGACAATCTGCTGAGCTATTGGCGGCGCCATCGCCGCCTGCCGGGCGCGCGCTATCCGGCCGGGCCGACCGACAGCCTGTGCGACGTGCCGGGCGTCAGCGTCGGGCATCACACCCTGACCGATGGCGAATGCCAGACCGGCGTCACCGCCATCGTGCCGCCGGGCGATCTGTTCAACCAGCCGCTGCCGTGCGGCAGCGCGGTGCTCAACGGCTTCGCCAAGCCGCTGGGATTGGTGCAATTGAATGAGCTGGGGGAGTTGCAGACGCCCATTCTGCTGAGCAACACCTTCGCCGTCGGCACGCTGTTCAACGCCATGGTGCGGCGCAGCTGCCTGCGCTACCCGCAGATCGGCCGCGGCAGCGCCACCATCAACCCGCTGGTGCTGGAGTGCAACGACGGCTACCTCAACGATATTCAGGCGATGGCGGTGCGTGAGGAGCACGTCTTCAGCGCGCTGGATAACCATTCCACCCGCTTTGCGCGCGGCAGCGTCGGCGCCGGGCGCGGCATGAGCAGCTTCGGCCTGAAGGGCGGCATCGGCACCGCCTCGCGCTATTGCCCGGGATTAGGCACCATGCTCGGCGTGCTGGTGCTGGCCAACTTCGGCACCCTCGACTCGCTGACGCTGAGCGGCGTGCGCGTTGGCCCGGCGCTGGGCAAGCTGTTGGCGGATCCGCCGCCGCAGGTGGACGCCGGCTCGGTCATTATCATCATCGCCTGCGATCGGGCGCTGGACAGTCGCCAGCTGAACCGCATCGCCCGCCGAGCGGGCGCGGGCCTGGGGCGGGTGGGTAGCCATTGGGGACACGGCTCCGGCGATATCGCGCTGGCGTTCTCCACCCGGTTGCTGGGGGCCACGCTGCCGGACGAACGGCTGGAGCCGCTGTTTGCAGCGGCCGCGGACGCCACCGAATACGCGGTGCTGGATGCGTTGCTGAGCGCCGAAGGCGTCAGTGGTTTCCAGCAGCATACGCGCACGGCGCTGGGCCCGCTGCTCGATCGGCTGGCGGCAACTTAAATAACGGGAGTGTGATGTGAAAGTCTTTATCTCTGCGGATATCGAAGGTATTGCCGGCGTGATGCGGCCGGAGCAGTGCAACCCGGCCCATGCCGACTATGCGGCGGCGCGCGAGCTGATGGAGCAGGAGGTGAACGCCGCCATCGACGGCGCTTTCGCCGGCGGGGCCTCCGAGGTCACGGTGGCCGACAGCCACGCCATGATGCAGAACCTGCGCGCCGATCGCATCGATGGGCGCGCGCGGCTGGTGCAGGGCAAGCCGCGCGGGCTGTCGATGGTGGAAGGGCTGCAGCATCAACGCTACGACGGCCTGATGTTTATCGGCTACCACAGCGCCGCCGGCGAACATGGCGTGCTGGCGCACACCATCAACGGCCGGGCCTTTTACCGCGTCAGCCTGAACGGCGAAGCGGTGGGCGAAAGCGATCTGTATGCGGCGGCGGCGGCCGAGTTGAACGTGCCGCTGTGGCTGGTGAGCGGTGACGACGAGCTGCAACGCTGGATTGCTGAACGTTATCCGCAGTCTGGCTATGTTTGCGTGAAGCGCGCTATCTCGCAAACCGCCGCCGAATCGCTCAGCCCGCAGCGGGCGCGCGCCGAGATCCGCGAGCGGGCGATGCAGCAGGTGCGCCAGGGCGCGAAACTGCCGGTGGAACGCCGCTTCATGCCGCCTTACCGGCTGACGCTGATGGCGGCCAAACCGGTGCTGGCGGATCTGTTCAGCCTGGTGCCCGGCGTGGAGCGCCAGGACGCGCTGACCGTGGCCTTCGACAGCGACAACATGGCGGCGCAAATCCGCCTGCTCAGCGTCTTCTCCTATCTGGCGACGACGCAGAGCTGACCCCGGTGCGGGTTCTCGCCCGCACCGCACGATTCCTCAACGAAAAATCCCTTATCAAGATTAGGCCTGCTGGATAATAGGCTACGCTAATTATTGCTCTGTTGCGCTATATCACCTGACGGGCGCGACAAGCCATTCCCATAACAAGATTTGTTTCGCCGAAGGCAGTGACGCCTTCGGCTTTTTTGGAGTCATGAGCAATGAGCATATCCCAAGTTCCGCTTTCGCGGCGGCGGTTTATCGTCGGCGCCGGGGCGTTGGTGATCGGCGCCTATCTGCCGTCCACCGGCGCACTGGCGCGTTCGGCTGCCCCGGCCGCCTCCGGCGCGGCGGCGTTTGACGCCAACGCCTTCGTTCAGATCGGCGCCGACGGCGTCGTCACCGTGATCAGTAAACACACCGAAGTGGGCCAGGGGGTCTATACCGGCATGGCGACGCTGGTCGCCGAAGAGCTCGATGCCGACTGGGCGCAGGTACGGGTCGTCGCCGCGCCGGTGGACACCAATATCTACAAAAACCTGACCTTCGGATTCCAGGGCACCGGCGGTTCCAGCTCGGTGGCCAATGCCTATGAGCAGATGCGGCGCATGGGCGCCATGGCGCGCGCGCTGCTGGTACAGGCCGCCGCGCAGAGTTGGAAAACCTCGGCGCAGGAAATTACCGTGCAGGCGGGCAAGATCCGCCATGCCGCCAGCGGGCGCGAGGCGGGCTTCGGCGAATTCGCCGCGCTGGCCGCCACGCTGCCGCCGCCCGATCCCGCCAGCCTGACGCTGAAGGATCCGGCCAATTTCACCCTGATCGGCAAAACGCGCGGCCTGCACCGCGTCGATTCATTGGCGAAAACCAACGGCAGCGCGCAGTTCTCGCAGGATATCCACGAACCGGACATGTTGACCGTCACCATCAAGAAGCCGCCGCGCTTCGGCGGCAAGGTGGCGACCTTCGACGCCGAACGGGCGCTGGCGGTGCCGGGGGTGGTGGCGGTGAAGCAAATCGCCACCGGCGTGGCGGTTTACGCCAAAAACACCTGGGCGGCGATCCAAGGGCGGGAGCGGCTGAAGGTGACGTGGGATGACGCGCAGGCCGAACGGCGCAACACCGAGGAGATCTACGCCGAATTCCGCCAGGTGGCGCAGAAAACCGGCGTGGTGGCGAAGAGTCTCGGTAAGCCGGACGAAGTGTTCGACAAGGCCGATAAGGTGATCGAGGCCGAATATACCTTCCCGTACGTCGCGCACGCGCCGATGGAGCCGCTGGACGGCTATTTGTTCTGGGACGGCGGGAGCGTCAAGGCGCGCTATGGCTGCCAAATCCAGACGCTCGATCACAAGCAGCTGTGCGATCTGTTCGAGTTGCCGCCGGACAAGGTGCAGATTGAAACCATTCTGGCGGGCGGCAGCTTCGGCCGGCGCATCGATTTAGGCAACCCGACGCTGGGGCCGGATCTGGCGGCCGACATGGCGGCGGCCGCCAAGGGGATCGGCCCCGGCCACGGCGTGAAGGTGGTATGGACGCGCGAGGACGACATCCGCAACGGCTGGTATCGCCCGATGATCCTGCACCGCCTGCGCGGCGCCATCCGCGGCGGCAAGGTGGTGGGCTGGACCGATACCGTGGTCGGCCACTCCTGGACGCGCCACAGCGCGATGGATGCGCTGGTGGTCAACGGCCTCGATCAGATGATGGTCGAGGGCGCCAGCGAGGTGTCATACACCTTCGAAGCCTTCCGCTGCGATGCGCATATCGTGCCGGGTAAGGTGCCGACCACCTCGCTGCGGTCGGTGGCCAGCACCCACACCGGCCACGCGGTGGAGAGCTTTATCGACCAGTTGCTGCAGGAAACCGGGCAGGATCCGGTCGAAGGGCGGCTGGCGCTGATGGGCGATGCGCCGCGCGCGGCGGGCGTGCTGCGCGCGGTAGCGAAAGCCGCTGACTGGCAGGGCGCGAAAGTGGTGGACGAACGCGCGCGCGGCGTGGGCGTCGCCAAGGCCTTCGATACCTATGTGGCGCAGGTGGCCGAGGTCTCGATCGGCGAAGGCGGCATCCCGAAAGTGCACAAGGTATGGTGCGCGGTGGACTGCGGCGTGGCGGTGAATCCCGACGTGATCCGCGCGCAGATCGAGGGCGGCATCGGTTATGGCCTGAGTATGGCGCTGTACGGCAATATCACGCTGAAAGACGGCGTGGTCGAACAGTCCAATTTCAATAACTTCCGCCCGCTGCGCATCGATGAGATGCCGGAGATCGAGGTGATCATCGTGCCTTCGAGCGAGAAACCGACCGGCGTGGGCGAGCTGGGGGTGCCGACCATCGCCCCGGCGGTCGGCAACGCGCTGGCGCTGCTCGGGCGGCCGCGCACCTCGCTGAGCCTGCCGCTGCATAATCCTACCGCGAACCCGGCGTCTGACAAGGAGAGAACCTGATGATTCAACTAACCGTAAACGAGCAGCCGCTGACCTTCGAGGGCGATCCGCACATGCCGCTGCTGTGGTTCTTACGTGACGAAGCCGGCCTGACAGGCACCAAGTTCGGCTGCGGCATCGCCATGTGCGGCGCTTGTACCGTGCATCTGGATGGTGTGCCGGTGCGCTCGTGCATGACGCCGGTCTCCGCCGCCGTCGGCAAAAAAATCACCACCATCGAAGCCGTGGGCGCCACGCCGGAAGGCAAGGCGGTGCAGGAAGCCTGGCTTGATCTGGACGTGGTGCAGTGCGGCTACTGCCAGTCCGGCCAGATCATGAGCGCCAGCGCGCTGCTGGCGCAAAGCAAGGATCCGAGCGATGCGGACATCGACGCGGCGATGGGCGGCAACGTCTGCCGCTGCGCCACCTATGTGCGCATTCGCGCCGCCATCCACCAGGCCGCCAAGGCGTTGGGTTAGGGAGAGATGCGATGAGCAACGCCTTGAAAGGGCTGTTATGGCTGATTATCGTCGTGGTGGTGTTGGCGGGAGGATACGCGCTGTACACGCTGCTGCGGCCCACCGGCGCGGAGCCTGCGGCGCCGATCGCCGGGGCGCCGGCCGGCATCACCGATAAACTGGCGCGCGGCGAGTACCTGGCACGCGCCGCCGACTGCGTGGCGTGCCACACTGCGCCGGGCGGCGCACCTTATGCGGGCGGCTTCGCCTTCAAATTGCCGTTCGGCACCATTTACGGCACCAACATCACCGCCGACAAGGAGACCGGCATCGGCAACTGGAGC
Source organism: Serratia sp. TSA_105.2 (assembly GCF_052692115.1). Classification (NCBI taxonomy): domain Bacteria; kingdom Pseudomonadati; phylum Pseudomonadota; class Gammaproteobacteria; order Enterobacterales; family Yersiniaceae; genus Serratia; species Serratia sp. TSA_105.2. The sequence continues at coordinate 723,667 of NZ_JBQZFT010000001.1, read as the reverse complement.
GACGATCAGTTCGTGCGCGCGGTGCGTGAGGGCATTGGCCCGCAGGGCAACCTGTATCCGGCGATGCCGTACACCTCGTACACCGAACTGAGCCGCGACGACGTGCTGGCGATCAAGGATTATCTGTTCAGCCTGCCGCCGGTGAAGCAGGCCAACCCGCAAAACGATCTGTCGTTCCCGTTCAATCAGCGTTGGGGCATGAAATTCTGGAATCTGGCGTTCTTCCATGAGCAACGCTTTGCGCCGGATCTCAACAAGGACGAGCAGTGGAACCGCGGCGCCTATCTGGCGACGGCGCTGGGCCACTGCGGCGAGTGCCACACGCCGCGCAATCTGGGGTTCGGCCTCAACCAGAGCAAGCACCTGAGCGGTGAAGTGGTGCAGGGCTGGTTCGCCGCCAACATCACGCCGGATAAGCAGACCGGCATCGGCGGCTGGAGCGACCAGCAGCTGTCGCAGTATCTGGCCACCGGCCATGCGCCGGGGCGCAGCAGCGCCGCCGGCCCGATGGCGGAAGCGGTGGAAAACAGCCTGCAGTTCCTGACGCCGGAAGACAATCTGGCGCTGGTGAAATACCTGCGCGATATCGAACCGATCGCCGGCGACGGCGCGGCGGCGGTGAACCTGCAGCCGAAGGGCGCGGGGGCCTCAACGCCGATCCTGCCGGGCGGGCAAGACAGTTCGCTCGGGCGGCAGGTGTTCGCCAACGACTGCAGCGGCTGCCACCAGTGGAACGGGCCGGGCCGCCAGAGCGAGTATGCGTCGCTGGTGGGCAGCACGGCGGTGAACGATCCGCAGGGGCGCAGCGTGGTGCAGGCCATCCTGAAGGGGACGAGCATCAGCATCGGCGATCGGCATGAAATGATGCCAGCGTTCGGCAGCGCCTATTCCGACGAGGAAATAGCGGCGGTTGCCAACTTCGTGGTCGGCCACTTCGGCGATAAGCAGGGCAACGTCACCGCCAAGCAGGTGGCGGAGCAGCGCAAGCAGTAGCGCACTGCGGCCGCCACGGCGGCCCGCAGGATAAAGGCGGCGATATCGCGGATATCGCCGCCTTTTTTATAAAGCAAGGCAAATCAGCTTCTTCCTTCTGCATAGAACGATCGATGTCGCGTGTGAAGGCGCAATTTCATTCTATCTCTCCCTCTCGCTTTCTGTTTTTCTCATCATGAACGTTGTGCGCATTTATGCACGTGCGATAAAGAAAATAACCGAACGCAAAGAGGCAGGTATGACAGGGAATATGATTGATTTGGTTTCATACACTTTTGCAACTGCCTTCACGCCCGGCCCCAACAATATCGTTGCATTGGCATCGGTCATGGCGCTCGGCCTTAGGCGCAGCGCCCCCTTTTTATTGGGAATAGGCGCCGGAATGGGCGTGACCATGTTGGTCACGGGCGCATTGACCTCCTGGATATTGCTCACCTTTCCGGCGGCTGTCGTTATTTTAAGAGGGCTGGGATTTATTTATCTGGTCTGGCTTGCGTATAAAATTGCCACCAGCAGCCGTTTTGACGAGGAACAACGCGAAAGTGGTTATGGTTTCCTTAGCGGTTTTGTTCTTCAGGTTATCAATGTAAAAATCATACTGTTCACCATAACGGCCATTTCCGCTTTTATCATTCCGGTCGGTAGCGGCCTGTTGTTCATTTTAGGGGCATGCCTGGTCACAGCGTTGATAGCGTGTTTGGGCACGCTGACCTGGGCGGTCGTAGGGGCGTTTCTCAAAAAAGCTTATCTGAAGCACTTTAAAGCGGTGAATATAACCATGGCCGCCGTGCTGATCTATTTCGCCTGCAAAATGATTATTTAAGCTGTTCGGGGCCTGTAGATGAGCCGCGGTTAATCGCCTTGGCTTAATTGATTGAAAAGATAGTCAAAGACCACGCGCACGCGCGCCGGGCAGGCATGCTGATGCGTATGATAGAGGTTGACTGGCCAGGGCGGCGGGGCGTCGCCCGGCAGAACGGCCACCAGCTCACCCGTGGCGAGATGTTTTTCAACCAAATACCCGGCCAGTTGGCCAAAGCCTAAACCGGCGAGCACCGCTTTACGCTCTATATCGGGCGTATCGGTGACGAAGGCGGCGGACTTCGGGTAGAAATAGCGTTTTTGGCTAAACTCCCAGGGCCAGTAGCGCCCGGTTTTGCGGTTCACCAGCGCGACAATCGGCAGATGGGCGAGTTGGTCTATCTGCTCCGGCGGTGGCAGGCGATCGAGCAGCGTCGGCGAGGCAACCAGATGGAAAGGCATGGTTCTGGGCTGGCGAACGATACAGGTTTGGTCGTGCAGAAAGCCGATGCGAATGCCGATATCAATTCTTTCTTCGACCAGATCGCTGTGGATATTCGACAGGTGGAACTCGATCGTAATCGCAGGATACTGGCGCGCGAATTCCGCCAGTATCGGCATGACGACCTCGCTGCCATAGGTATGCGGCGCCGTAATGCGCACCACGCCACCGAGATCTTCCGCCGCTTTCCCCTGCGGCTGAAACAGCCTGTTCAACTGATCCATCGCCGTTTTGGCCTGCTCAAGAAAGCCGAGGCCGAAATCCGTGATTTTCACGCTGCGGGTATTGCGGTGGAACAGCTGCTCACCGAGCACCGACTCGAGCTCTTTGATGGCTCGGGTGACTTTTTGCGGGGAAATGCCGAGCCTGGTCGCCGTGTGTTTAAAGTTCATCTCCTCGGCGGCGGCGCAGAAAATGCGCAAGGCTTCTTGTCTGTTTTGCATGTTGACCTCTTTGTTCCAAAAAATGGAATTCTCAAAGCATAACACTTCCATTTACTGGCCGGAAACGGCGGATAAAGTATTCGCACTGACCCTAACAAGAGGAACGAGAGATGAACCGCATTTCAGGCAAAGTGGTGGTGATTACCGGCGCCAGCAGCGGGCTGGGCGAGGCGACCGCAATACATTTGGCCGCGCAGGGGGCGACGGTGGTGGTGGCAGCGCGCAGGAAAGATCGTCTTGATGCGCTGGTTCGGCAAATCGTTGGCGACGGCGGCACCGCGTTGGCGCTGCAGGTGGATGTGACGAAGCGCCAGGAGGTCGAAGCGATGATCGCCCAGGCCGTCAGGCAGTTTGGCAAGATTGATGTCTTGGTCAATAACGCGGGGCTGATGGCGATCGCACCGCTGAGTGCCGTGAAGGTCGATGAATGGGAACGGATGATCGATATCAATGTGAAAGGCGTACTGTACGGCATCGCGGCAACCTTGCCGCTGTTCGAAAAGCAGCAATTCGGTCATTACATCACCATTTCCTCCATTGCCGGCAAGAAGGTGTTCAGCCCCGGCGGCACGGTCTATAGCGGCACGAAATTCGCGGTCAGCGCGATCGCCGAAGGTTTGCGCCACGAAGTCGGCGGCAAGATCAGAACCACGACGATCGCCCCCGGCCTGATCGACACCGAACTGAAACAGGGCAGTTCGCACGCGGAAAGTTTGCAGGCCGTTGGCGAACTCTACCAGAGCCAGGCAATTTCCGCCGATGCCATCGCGCGCGCCATCGCCTATGCGATCGAGCAGCCTTCGGACGTGGACGTGAGTGAGATTGTCATCAGGCCGACCGTGCAGGAGTTTTAAATCGCCAGGGGCATTCCCAGGGCTTTTAGCCGTATTTTCTTATCGTTATGAGGTTTTCTATGCGTCGCAATCTGCTTATTGGCGCCTTTTTCGCCGCTTTTTCTGCCGCTGCAATGGCCGCGGCGCCTTTTTCTACAATAGACAATCCCGGGTTCTACCGGATCATGCTGGGTGATGTGGAAGTGACGGCCCTGTCTGACGGCATCAGCCCGATGCCCGCCGATAAAATTTTGATCAATACCCGGCCGCAGCAGCTTGAAAAGGCGATGGCGGCCAACAACCTGTCGCTGCCGTTGCCGACCTCGGTGAACGCCTACCTGATCAATACCGGAAGCAAGCTGGTTTTGGTCGATGCCGGGACCGGTGCGCTGCATGGCGAAACGCTGGGCAAAATGATGAAAAACCTGAACGCTTCCGGCTATCAGGCGGAGCAGGTGGATGAGATTTATTTAACGCACCTGCATCCCGACCATGTGGGCGGGTTGATGGCGGACAAGCGTCTCGCCTTCCCGAACGCCACCGTCTGGGTGGAAAAAGACGAAGTCGCCTTTTGGCTGAGCGAAGAGAAAAAACGGCAGGCGGAAGAGAAAGATAAACGTTTCTTCGATGCCGCCATCGCCTCATTGCAGCCTTACGTCACGGCGGGGAAACTCAAAACGTTTGCAGGGAATCAGGCGCTCACCCCGGGCATTTCGGCTATCGATACGCGTGGGCACACGCCAGGGCACAGCGTGTTCGCCGTCGAAAGCAAAGGGAAAAAGATGGTGATTCTGGGGGATATGATCCACGTCGCCTCCGTGCAGTTTACCGATCCGAATGTCGCCATCGCCTATGACATCGACGTTCCCGCCGCCGTTGCGCAGCGCAAGCGGCTGTTCGATGACCTCGCGCAGCAAAGGGCGCTGGTCGCAGGGGCGCATTTGTCTTTCCCGGGCCTTGGCTACATCAATAAACAAGGGAAAGGTTACGACTGGCAGCCGTTGAACTATGGCGCGATGAATCCACATTAATCGGCATGAGAGCAAGGCCAGAAGGCAAATGAACAATGCGAAGGGGCCTGCCGGCCCCTTTTTGCCGACGTTCAGAAAGCCGCTTCCGTGCAGAGCGCAGAGCTTTCACACGGTACGTTGTGTGTTATTTTGGCCGCTGTGGATAACCGGCAATCGGGTAAAAGAGGATGGGCAATTCGGCATTTATGCATCGTTTTGACGCATTGGGCGGGCTTGAACTGCTCGTCGCGGACTTTTCAGACCATCGGTTTGACGTGCATTGGCATGATACCTGGTCGATTGGCGTTGTCCTGCGCGGCGCCAATAACAACAGCGCCAAAGGCGATGCCGACGGTATCGTCAGCCGTGGGCAAGTCAGCCTCATCGCGCCGGGGCAGATGCATGCCGGGACGGTGCTGGGAGAAGAGGGATGCCATTATTTCATGTTTTACCCCAGCCACGAGATGCTGCTGGACGCGGCGGAAAACATGGAGATGCCCCTGCCGCCGGCAGTGAAGGGGAAGCATATCGACCATGCGCCTTTCGCCAACCGGTTGTGTGAGGCCGCGACGGTATTAACCGCGGCGCAATCCAGCCGTTTCGACCGGGAGGTGGCCTGGAGCCACTGTGTGGCGGATCTGCTGGCGGTGTGTTCCCCGCGGCGCGCGCCATTGGCAGACGCCGGCATCGCGCCGGGCTTGCGCAGGGCGAAAGAGTATCTGCACGATAACCCGGCGCGGGAAGTGCGTCTGGAGAGGCTGGCGCAGGCCGCCGGTCTGTCCAGGTTTCACCTTTGCCGCCAGTTCTCGGCAACATTCGGCTTGTCGCCGAGCCGCTATCAGCGGCAGCTTAGGTTGCAGCAGGCGAAGGCCTTGCTATCCCGGGGCGGCGACATCGCGGAAATCGCCGTCGTCTGCGGGTTCGCCGATCAGTCGCATCTGGGCAGGGCGTTCAAGTCGAGTTACGGCGTGACGCCGCGCGGCTATCGCGATCGCTGCCTGTGAGCAATATCGTTCTATCTCGCCGACTTACGGGGGCCGACAATGCGCCTATTTACGACGCGAGAAAATCATGGTCATCGAATTATCCACGCTGGGTTTATTTGCCCTTTCGGCCGCCGTCTTAACGCTTATTCCCGGCGCTGATATGCTGTGCGCACTGTCCAACGCCGTCAGTCAGGGAACGAAAGCGGGGCTGATTACCGTATTGGGGGCGGTCACCGGGGTGATATGCCACGTCTGTTTTGCGATTGCCGGCGTCACGGCACTGATCGCCTCTTCGCCGCTGCTGTATCAGCTTTTCGTCATCGGCGGCGCGCTGTACATCATGTGGGTCGGGTTGGGCATTTTTACCCAGGCAAATGCGATTGGCCTGGAAAACCACGGCGAGTGCAAAAGCCGCAAAAGGCTCTATTCGCAAGGATTCCTGACCAATCTGCTTAACCCCAAGGCCATTATTTTCATGCTGGCGTTTATTCCGCAGTTTATTCGGGTGGAGGCGGGCAGGCCGGGAATGCAGATGCTGATATTAGGCATTGAGCTCATCGTCATCATGTTTCTGATTGAAGTTCCCCTGGTATTTCTGGCGGGAAGGATTGCGCTGAGGATAAAACGGCGTCCGGCCATCGGGATTTATATCAATAAATGCTTCGGTGGCATCATTCTGTTATTAGCCTGCGCCATTTTGGCCGCGCGGTTATGCTAAAAAATTAAATTCGCTTTTGGGCAAGGTTGTTCGATCGATAAGGTTTTATGTTCGCCCCGCTATGCTGCACGGCGAGCATTTACCGTAATCTTCTCCCGAGTTTCACAAACACTGAGGAGAATGACTAATGAAACGCTTTGAAAATAAAGTTGCCCTGGTGACGGGCAGTTCAAAGGGAATTGGCGCAGCCATTGCTAAACGCCTGGCGGCGGAAGGCGCCGTGGTTTTCATTAACTATTCCCGCGGGCGTGAAGATGCCAACCGGTTGGTTAAAGAGATCAATGAGCAGGGCGGCGTCGCTTTTCCGCTGCAGGCCAATGTCGGCATTGAGGCCGAAGTCAACGGCCTGATGCAAAACATTGTCGAGCAGTATGGTCGCCTGGACGTGCTGGTCAATAACGCCGGGGTTTATGCCACCAATAGCCTGGAAGCCTTCAGCGACGCGGAATATGAAAGGCACTTCAATTTAAATGTCAAAGGGCTGATTTATTGCTGCAAGGCGGCGGTCGCCGCCATGCCTGAATCGGGCGGCAGCATTGTCAATATCAGCTCCAGCGTGACCTCGTTTACGCCGGCCAATTCGCTGGTTTATACCGCTTCCAAAGCCGCGGTGGACTCGATCACCAAGACGCTGGCCAACGAGCTTGGCGGGCGCAAGATCCGGGTCAATGCGGTCAATCCTGGCTTGGTCATCACGGAAGGCGTACATGACAGCGGCTTTTTCGATACCGATTTCAAAACGCACATTGAATCCATCACCCCGCTGGGGCGCATCGGCACACCGGAGGATATCGCCCCGGCCGTGGCCTATCTCGCCTCGGACGAGGCGGGTTGGGTGACCGGCGAGAGCCTGATCGTCGGCGGCGGTTTGCATTAATTTAGCGAAGAATGGAACAGAAATGACATTAGATAAAGCCTACGGGCCACTGATTAACGGCGTATTCGAGCTGGATGGCACGGACATTCATCCCGTTATTTCCCCCTCGACCGGGGAGCGCCTGGCGGATTTGCACTACTGCAACGAACGGGACGTCGAGCGCGCCGTGTTGGCGGCGGAAGCGGCTTTCCCCGCCTGGAAGGCATTCGGGCAGCAGGCCCGCGCCCGCCTGGTGACGCAGCTGGCAGATGTGCTGGAAAGCGATCTGGAAAGAATGGCGCAAATCGACGCGCGGGATGTGGGCCGCTGTATCAGCGAAGTGCGCCGCGATTATCAAACGGCGGTCAGACACTATCGCTATTTCGCCGCGGTTGTCATGGGGCACGAAGACAGCGGCAGAAGCATCGCGGACGGCTACAGCCTGGCGAAACGCGAGCCGCTCGGCGTCTGCGGGCAAATTATTCCCTGGAATGCGCCGGCGATCATGGCGGCGTTCAAGCTGGCACCGGCGCTGGTGACCGGCAACACGGTGGTGCTGAAGGCCGATGAAAACGCCTCGCTCTCCACGCTGGAGCTGGGCAAGATGATCGCCAATATTTTCCCTGCCGGCGTCGTCAACATCATTACCGGGCTCGGGAGCGTGGCGGGGGCGGCGCTGACCGGCAACCGCAAGGTGCGCAAGCTTTCGTTCACCGGCAGCACGGAGGTGGGCAAGCGGGTGGCCAAGGCCGCCGCGGAGCGGCTGGTGCCCGTCACGCTGGAGCTGGGCGGGAAGAGCCCCAATATTGTGTTCCCGGACATCGAAGACCTGGACGCGGTGGTGGACAATGTGACCTTTGCCGCCATCCACAATAACGGCCAGTCCTGCCTGGCGGGCACCCGGCTGTTCGTTCACGCGGACATTTACGACCGTTTCAGCGCCAAACTGGTGACGGCTTTCGAACGGGTGCGCGTCGGTTCCCCGCTGGCCGAGCAATCCCGGGTCAGCTGCCTGGTTTCTGAGAAGCAGGGCGAGCGGGTGCTGGCTTATATTCGGACCGGCCTCGAGGAGGGCGCTACCCTGCTGACCGGCGGCAAACGCCGCGCCGTCGCCGGCTGCGAGCACGGCTACTTCATTGAGCCGACGATTTTTGCTGCGGAAAATGGCATGCGCATTTGCCAGGAAGAAATTTTCGGGCCGGTGCTGACGCTGATCAAATGGTCAGACTACGACGAGATGATCGCCCAGGCTAACGACAGCGAATATGGGCTGGCGTCGGGGATTTACACCCGCAGCCTGAAAAACGCCCTGGCGACCGCAGACCGGCTGGAGGCCGGGTCCGTGTGGATCAACCGCTACTCAAACATTACCGATGGCACCGCGTTCGGCGGTTACAAGAACAGCGGGATCGGCCGCGAGTTCTGCAAAGAAACGCTCAATGCCTACACGCAAATAAAAACCATCACGCTGCAGACGGATCTGCCCGCGGCCTGGTTTGCAAAATAAGGACAAGACCGGCACAGGGACGAGCCGCCGTTGGCCGCTTCAGGAAATATGGCTGCCGATATAACTCCTTGGCGACGCGCCCATGCTTTTTTTGAACGCGGTGCTGAAGGCGCTTTCCGATTCATATCCCAGGTCAAAGGCGATCTGGGATATTTTTTCTTTATTGGCGACCATTCGCTCAATGGCCAGGCTAAAACGCCAGATGCGAATGTATTCGTTGACGCTGTAGCCGGCCAGCTTTCTGAAGCGGGTGGTGAAGGCGGTGCGCGACATGCCGGCCACGCCGGCGAGCTCGTCCAGGCGCCATTTCCTGCCCGGCTGGTCGTGTATGCGGGTCAGCGCGAGGCCAATATGTTTGTCCGCCATCGCGTAAAACCAGCCCTCGCCGCGGCCGAGCGCGCCGGAAGAGAGCAGCATGCGCAGCGCCTGCGTCAAAATGATCTGCAGCAGATGCTCGGTGATGAGCTCACTGCCCGGGCCGGGATTTTCTATCTCCGACGAGAGACGGCTCAGGAAATCCTTGATGCCGGCGTTCTCCTCCCGCTGCGTTTTGATCACGATGGGTTCGGGCAGGCTGGTGATAAAGCGGAAGGTATCGTTGATCTGAAAGACGAAGCGGCAACCCACAAAGGAAAAATCGCACCCGCCGTTGCTGAAGCAGGAAGAGCGGTCTTTCATCACGTGAACTTTTGTTATATCGATGGCCGGCGCGTTAGGGCTATCAAAAATGCTGAATTCGCGCCCGCTGGATAAGATCAGCACATCGCCTTGTTCAATCGGGTAACTGTTGGCGTCGCCCGCCAGTTTAATGAAAAAAGATCCGCGCTTGGCGATATAAATTTTCATCCCGGAATAGTCGGGAAACAGCGCTTTGGTATTGGCGCTCATGTCAAACGTCACAATTTTCTGGCTGCTGATTTTTAGCCTGGAAACAATATCGGATAACGGATCCATTATTACCTGCTTGTCTGATGCGTTTACTGTTGAGCATAGTCGCTATTGCGCCAGGGTTATGCATGATCCCGGCAGTGCGGCGAGGTGAACGCATTATGGGTGAGGCGCCAGCCGGTGTACAGGCTATCTCGCCGTCCTGTCCGAACGATAAGAAAAAAAGTGCGAACGCGAAAGTTCGCGATCCGGTCGGGTGCTACGATCGGTATTTTCCATGATGGTGGCATAATGACTTCTGACCAGACAAACCGTAGCCAGGTGAGCCTATTGGCGGCGTTGACGATCGCTTTATTTTTTATCTTGTTGAACAGCGGCTCTCCTACGCCGTTATATCCCCTCTATCAAGAAACCCTTGGCCTGAGTAATATCGACCTGACCTTCATTTTCTCCTCCTACGGGTTTGGCGTATTGCTGGCTTTGTTTTTATCACGCAGGCTCACCATCACCGATAAAAATGCCCGGCTGCTGGTGGTGGTGTCGCTGATGGTGGTGGTGGTGCCTACGCTGTGCTTTTCCTTTGCTCGTTCTTTGCAGGCGCTGTGCCTGTTCAGGTTTATTTCCGGTTTAGGGGCCGGTACGACCACGGCCATCATCAACATCTTGTTGATTAACGTCAGCCGCGGCGACAGCGCCAAACGCGCCGCGCTGTTGGGCAGCCTGGCTTTGGTGACCGGCCTGGCGCTGGGCCCGGTGATCAGCAGCGTTTACGCCCAGCTGGCGTTTTACCCGCTCACTTCGCCGGCGGTGACCATCGCCGCGTTGGTTTTCCTCTCTGCGATCGCCATCGTCCTGCTTTGGCCGAAGAAAGGATTGCCTACCCTCGGCGTTGCGGACACGAAAACGGCAGAAAAGGGCGCCGGTTTTAGCCAACCGCTGTTCTATCTGCTTGCGCTGTGCGTGTTTATCTCCTGGTCATACGCCGCGCTGATCCTGTCGTTGGGGCCGACGGCCGCGATCCAGGTCTTCGGGCTCCAGTCACCCGCGGGCTTTGGCTATATCGCCACCGGTTATTTACTGGTGGCCGGCGTGGTGCAGTTCACGATCCCGCGTTTTCTGAAGCCTGAGTTTTCTTTGGTGCTGGGGCTGATTACGCAGGTTTTCTCCATGGTGATGATGACCATGGCGCTCGAGAGCGGTTCTGTGGCCAGCGCGGCGGTGAGTCTGGTGCTGTCCGGCTTCTCGTACGGCGCGGTTTTTGTGGGCGGTGCCATCCTGGTCAATAAGCTCTCGCTAGCGGCGCCAGGGTGGAACGCGGTATCGAAGTTTTACTTTATCGTCTATTTGTTCAATATCATGCCGCCGGCCGCAGGTTGGCTGGCGGATAAAATAGGGGTAGTGAGCGCTTTGTTCGCCGCCATTGTCCTTTTTATGGCGATATACATCGCCTTTGCCGTGCTGGCGCTGTGGGCGCTGTTGCTGAGAAAGTCCTGACGTTTCCGGCGTTGGGGAAGGGCTTTACAAGCCCCCCTTGCTTTCATAAGCTTGGCGGCGTGTTTTGGCGCTGATTGCTGATGATTGCCGCGCATAACAGCGGCTGCCCGGCGACTCTGCTTTAACACGCCATGTTTTACATAGGTTCAGGTAAGAGAACGGCCCCATCGATGATTGCCGGCGCCCATAGAAATCGGGCGTTGCAGTGAGGATGGGGTGATGCCGTGCCGGCTTCGGTGATGAGAGGCGTGTCCGCCTTCACCGGTTGCCGCACGCATAGGTTACTGACCTGTTGATGAATTTTTGGATGGCCTGCCGTCTGACTCATTACAGGATTAACATATTGCGATGCTTACCCTAGATCATTCCTCGTTTCACCGCGTTTTTTACCGCATTCACTCCCTCTTCAACGAGTCTTTCGCACCCATGCCGTCGCGCGAAAAAGTGCTCGTTGGCCTGCATAAATAACCCTTGGGAGCCATTTTATGGAATGGAATGTAAACCAAACCACGCTCTCTCGAGCGCAGATGGTTTCCCTGCCGAAGGCGGAAGTGCACGTGCATCTGGAGGGCTGCTTTGAGCCGGAACAGCTCTCGGCCTGGGCGTTATCCTCGGGGATACCGATGCCCAGAAAGCAGGCCGAGCTGCTGAATTTTAACGGGCTTGCCGACTTTCTCGATTTCCTCGATTGGTCCTGCAGCCTGGTGAGCAGCCGCGAACGCCTGGCGCAGTTAAGCTACTCCTATGCACAACGGCTGTCGCGGGATGGCGGGCTGTACGCCGATCTGATTTTCAACCCGACCCATTGGAAAGCGTGGCGCGGCAGGCTTGGTGACATGATCGACGCGATTGACGCCGGTTTGCGCGCGGCCGAAGAAGATGGATTGGCGTCCGTTGGGCTGTGCGTCAGTTTGCTCCGCCGGCAAACCGCCGCCGAGGCGAGTGAGCTGGTGGATTTTTTAACCGCGCTGCGGCACCCCAGAGTGGTCGCGTTGTCCGTCGATGGCAATGAGGCCGTCACCAAAGGCAGCGGTGCGCGTTTCGCGCAGGCTTTCGCCCAGGCGGGCAGGGCCGGGTTGAAGCGAACCGTGCATGCCGGGGAGTCCAGCGGCGCAGAGGGCGTGCGCGACGCCATCTTGCTGCTGGGGGCCGACCGCATCGATCACGGCGTTCGGGCGATAGACGACCCGGCCGTCGTGGCGCTGTTGGCTGAACGACGTATCCCCATCGGCGTATGCCTGACCTCGAACATCAAACTGGGCGTCTATCCCGGCTACGCGGAACATCCGCTGCGCCGGCTGCGGGATGCCGGGGTCATCGCGACCATCAATACCGACGACCCGGTCTTATTGCACACCACGTTGGTGGATGAATATCTGATCTGTCAGAGCGAATTTGCATTTTCCACCCAGGATATCGTCGATGTGGCCCTGAATGCTTTTGCCGCCAGTTTCGCCGGCGACGAGGCAAAAACGGAGTATCGGAAGAAAATGGATCTTTGGGTTGCCTCTCTTAATACAGAAAATGGAGACAAGCGGTGAGCGAGAAGAAAATAAAATTATATTTTGACTGCGATACCGGCATCGATGATGCGATGGCGCTGGGCTATTTGCTCGCAGAAAGCGACAAGGTGGATATTCTGGCGATCGGCACGGTTTGCGGCAACGTCGCCGCCGATGCCGGAGCCAGAAATACGCTGGAGCTTGCCCGCCTGGCCGGTTTTCCCGCGATCCCCGTCGCCGTGGGGGAACGGGATTACCTGCGCCAGGCGTATCTTTGCGATGTGCAGCATATACACGGTGACAACGGCATCGGCGACATCGCGCTGGAAGCCTCACACGCCAAGCTGGCACCGCTCTCGGCCCCCGAACTGCTGGTTGAGCTGGCCAGAGCGCACCCGGGGGAGCTGGACATCTTGGCGACCGGCCCGCTGACCAACATCGCCAAAGCCTTGCAGCTTGAGCCCGCGCTAGGGGAGCTTATCGGCACGCTGACGATCATGGGCGGTGCGGCTCTGGCGCCCGGCAACCGAACGCCCGTTGCGGAGGCGAATATTGCCTGCGATCCGGAGGCGGCGGCCATGGTATTTAAAGCGATGAAGAATATCGTGATGGTGCCGCTTGATGTCACCATGTCGCATACCTTTGAAGAGGCGGATCGGCTCAAACTGCTGTCGGCCGAGAGCCGGTTTGCGCAGGCGATAGGGCAAATGCTGGGGCGGTATATCCAGTTTTATATCAATACCTACGGCCGCAAAGCCTGCGCGCTGCACGATCCGGTGGCTGCGGTGTTGGCGGTGCAGGGCATCGGCGCCTGCCTTGCGCCTAACGTGAAGGTGACGATCGATGATTCCGACGGGCCAGGCCGCGGGCAAACCCTGTGCGATATGCGGGGACGATATATGAACTATCCGCCGCAGCCCGATGCCAATTGCCATGTGGTATTAAGCACCGAGCTTAATATGTCGGAGTTGCTGCTCGCGAAGCTGTTGTCGCTGCCAGCGGAGCCGCATAAACAGTAAAGCGAAACGGCGCGCGGGCCGGCTTAGCCTGCGCGCTTCTCGACCAGAAAGTCCAGCAGCGCCCTGACCTTGGAAGACATGTGTTCACGGGAGGGGATATACAGGTAGAAGCCGGGAAACGGCTGTGACCAAGGCCGCAGGATCCGCACCAGTTCACCGCGTTCCACCAGCGCCTTCACGGCGAAATCAAAGTGCTGAATAATGCCGACATGCTGCAACGCGGCGCGGATCATGCCGTCGTCGTCGTTGGTGATCATGCTGCCTTGCGGCTCGACGGAAAAGGTATGGCGCGCGTGCCGCTCAAGGGTGGAAAACTCCCATTGATAAATGGCCCCGCTGGTTGCGTGGCGAAAAGCGATGCAGTTGTGGTTGACCAGATCCGCCGGCGTGGCGGGCGTGCCGTAGCGGCTGAGGTATTGCGGCGTGGCCACCGCCACCAGTTCCACCTGCGGGGTGATGGGGATCGCCACCATATGCTCGGCGAGGCTTTCACCCAGCCGCACGCCGGCGTCGTAGCCTTCGGAAATGATGCTGGCCATGCCGTCGTCCATCACCAGTTCAAGCTTCAATCTGGGATAGCGCGCCAGAAATTCGCCAATATGCGGTTCGATAAAGTGCTTGGCGGCCGTGCGCGAGGCGTTTATCCGCAGCAGCCCCGCCGGCTCGTGACGGCTCTCTTCCAGCGTGCCGACGGCGTGTTCGATCGCGTTGAGGGCGGGCGCCAGAGCCTCGAGCAGGCGTTGCCCTTCCTCCGTGAGCGACATATCGCGGGTAGTGCGGTAGAGCAGCTTGACGTTCAGCTGTTTTTCCAGCGCCTTTAGATTTTGCGACAGCGCGGCGCGGGAAACGCCCATTTGGGCCGCCGCTTTGGTGAAGCTGCGGTGCTGCGCGATATGCGCGAACCACGCCAGTGAGGGAAGCAGGGAAGGATCCATCGAGACGCTCCGCATTGTAAATCACAGCTTAACACTGTAGTCCATTCCCTGTGCTTCTCAAAGAACAATACGACGTCTAAAGTGAGCGTTATCCCAGCGGAAGCGATGCCGAGCGCGTTTCCCGAGCCAGCAACCCTGTGAGGAACTCATGATGAAAACGGTCAAAATCAAGCGTCAGTATTGGGACATCGCGGCGGATATTCATTTCCCGCCGGATTTCGACGAGCGGAAAAAATATCCGGCGATCATCAGCGCCCACCCGATCGGCAGCTGCAAAGAGCAGACCTCGGGCAATGTCTATGGCGCGGCGCTGGCGAAAGCCGGCTTTGTGGTCATCGCATTCGACGCCAGCTTCCAGGGTGAGAGCGGCGGCGAACCGCGCTTTATCGAAGATCCCGCTCAGCGCGTGGAAGATTTTCGCGTCGTGACCGATTATCTGGTGACGCTGGACTACGTTGACGACCAGCGTATCGGCGTGCTCGGTATCTGCGGCGGCGGCGGTTACGCCATCAACGCCACGATGACGGAGCGGCGCATCAAAGCGGTGGCGACCATCACCGGCGCCAACTATGGCCGGGTGATGCGCGAGGGCGTGTTGGCCAACGGCGATCCTGTGGCTTTCCTGGAGGATATTGCCCGGCAGCGCACCGCAGAGGCGCGCGGCGCGGCGTTGCGCGTGGACGTAGGCCTGTACCCGAGCGTTGAGGCGGCGCAACAAGACGGTGCCGATATCGATCTGCGCGAGGCGACGGAATACTACCGGACGGCGCGCGGCGAGAAGCCGAACGGCGCAAACAAGACGCTGTATTCCCATAACGCGGTAGCCGTGGGTTGGGACGCGTTCCACCTGGCGGAAGTGCTGCTGACCCAGCCGCTGTTGGTGATCGTCGGCAGCAAATCCGGCTTGTTCGGCGCGTTGCGCGATGGCTATGAGATCGTGCGCCGCGCCAAATCGCAGCACAAAGAGCTGGTGGTGGTGGAAGGCTGGTCGCATTACGATCTCTACGACAAACCGGAGCCGGTAGCCCAGGCGCTGGAGAAGCTGGTGCCGTTCTTTAACGCCACGCTGTAAGCGCAGGCCGGACGGCGAGGGAGTCTCTCCCTCGCCGTGGCGTCAGCGGCTGCGCCGTGACATGACCCGTTTGTCTTTCGGCCGATCCTGCCAGTCCTCAGCCTGGTTGTTGAAGTTATCCGCCAGCAGGTAGGCCGGGGTTTTCGCCAGCCAGTCGGACAACGAAATATCCTGATAAATGCCATTGTCCATCACGATCAGCACTTTCAAATCCTCATCGCCGATGTTCTCGATGTAATGGCCGAAGCCCTGCGGCACATAACCGACGTCCGAAGGGGCATACTCTTCCGTCTGCGCGTGGCCGTGTGAGCTGAACACCGTCATGCGGCCCTTACCGGCAATATAGTATTGCCATTCGTTGGCATTGGGGTGCCAGTGCAATTCCCGGATCGCGCCGGGTTTCACGATCTCGATGATGCCGGTCATGGTGGTGGAAATGGGAAATTCTTTCGATGACACCAAATGCACGCTGCCAGCGTCATTTTCAAAGAACGGCTTTTGCTTCATTAATTCATAGCGGTGGGTCAGCGGGGCGTTATTTAATCCGCCGTCGTTTTTCGGCAATGGCAGGGCGGGCGGAACGGCGCCGCCGACAATATAGGCCTCACCCTGTTTGGCCTTGGAAAATACCGCCGCCGGCATGTCGACGCTTTTTTCCAATACCTCTTTCGGCATATGCGCCACCCAGTCGGTGATGCTGAAGGTGCCGAATTCGGAGAAATGCCCGTTATCGAACGCCAGAATAAAATGCGCGCCGTCCGCCAGCGCCTGAATGGAATGGCCGTAGCCTTTCGGGAAATACCACACGTCGCCGGGCCCGAAATCCGCCACTTCGCATTTGCCCTCGGGATCGAGGATGGTGATGCGCGCATGGCCTTCCAGCATAAACGCCCATTCGGCGGCGATGGCGTGCCAGTGCAGCTCGCGCACGCCGCCCGGCTCCAGCGTCATGTCGACGCCCGCCACGCCTTCGGAGATTGGAAACTGCTCGACGGTGGCTTCGCGCGCCCAGCCGCTGGGCAGGCTGCGTTTCTTGCTGTCGGTGAATTTGTACTTATAGAGATGCTGCGCATTAGCAGGCGGCTGATAGCTGCTGGGGGGCACGATATTGCGGTGGTCGTCGGCAGCGGAATTTTTAGCGATGCCGCCGATCATGCCGGCGGCCGCCGCGCTGACGGCGGAGACTTTCAATATATCACGACGCGATAGCATAGCGTTTTCTCCAATATAAAACCGTGCGCCCGCAGAGGCAGGCGACAGGGAAGGCGCGAGCGCCATTGAAATGATTTTTTGTCATCGGCGGGAACAGGCTGTGACCCTTAAATCCTAGTGGCTGGAATTTATTGGGTAGGCGCTTATTTGTTTGCGTTTGTTACTAAGTGAGAGCGGGTTTGATTAATCCCCAGGAAGTTGAATAGTCATTAATTGGAATTAATTTTAGTCTCCTACCGGTTTAAATAAATAATAAACGAACGTCATTTTTTATTGGCCGTTTGGGCTTTTTATGACTGCCCCACGGTCTCCAGCACCAACTGACGAAACCGCTCGACGATCGGCGAAGCCGGGCTGCGGCGCAGCGCCAGGTAAAGCGGGGCGCTGAGCTGCGCTTCTTCGGCGAGGGGGCGGTAGACGATGCCGTCGCCGCCCAGCCGCCGCATTGAGCCGGGCACCACTGACAGCCCCAGCCCGGCGCCGACCAGGCTGAGGGTGGCCGGCAGGCGCGGCGCTTCCTGCACGATGCGCGGGCTGAAGCCGGCGCGGTGGCAGGCGGCCAGGATGGCGTCGTACAGCCCCTGGCCGGCAGGGCGGCGATAGAGAATAAACGCCTCGTGGGCCAGTTCGGCCAGCGGCAGCGGCTGCTGCGTTTCTTGCGCCAGTCGGTGGCCCAGCGGCAGGGCGAGGATCATCGGTTCGCTGAGCACCGGCTCCACGCTCAGGCCGGGAATGCCGCTGGCCGGCGAGCGCACGAAGGCGGCGTCGAGGCGCTGTTCCAGCAGCGCCTCCATCAGTTCGCCGCTGCCGGCTTCTTCCAGCTGGGTGGTGATGCCCGGCAGGATGTCGCGGTAGCGGCGCAGCAGGTTGGGCACGAACGGGTGCAGCGCGGCGGAGCTGGTGAAGCCGATGGCGATGTGCCCCTGCTCGCCGCGAGCGGCGCGCTGCACCGCTTCGCGCAGCCGTTCGGCGCGCGCCAGCAGGGCGCGGGCCTCTTCGAACAGCACGCCGCCCGCTTCGGTGACGCGCACGCCGCGCGGCAGGCGCTGCAACAAGGTGACGCCCAGTTCATCTTCCAGCCCCTGCAGCAGGCGGGTCAGCGGCGGCTGCTGGATAAACAGCCGCTCGGCGGCGCGGGTGATGTTGCCTTCTTCCACCACGGTGACGAATGCCCGCAGGCGACGCAGTTCGATCATAGTCATACCTCAAAGGTATCTTTAGTTGTTCCGGAATGCATTAGACATCATGGCACGGCGGCGCGCATGATACCAGACATCAAAACAAGCGATGTGGAATGGCAATGTCATGTCAGATATCAATACGTTAAAACCGCACCCGGCGGCCGCGCCGGGCAACGCGGAGCTGTTTGTGGGCTTTCTGTGGCTGGGGCTGATTGGCTTCGGCGGCGTGCTGCCGCTGGCGCGCAGCATGCTGGTGGAGCGCCGGCGCTGGCTGAGCGGCGAACAGTTCACCGAGCTGCTCGGGCTGTGCCAGTTTCTGCCCGGCGGCAACGTGATCAACCTGTCGGTGGCGGTGGGCATGGAATTTCGCGGGCTGCGCGGCGCGCTGTGCGCCTTGCTGGGCCTCATCAGCGCGCCGACGGCGATCGTGGTGGGGCTGGGCGTGGTCTACGCCCGCTTCCAAAACGATCCGCATGTGCAGCATGTGTTCGCTGGGCTGGCCGCCGCCGCCGCCGGGCTGCTGCTCTCGACCGGGATCAAGATGCTGCTGCCGCTGCGCGGTAAATGGCCGGCGCTGGCGATCGTCGCGCTGGCATTGATCGCCATCGCCTGGCTGCGCCTGCCGCTGCTGCCGACCATGCTGGTGCTGGCGCCGCTGAGCATTCTGCTGATGTGGCGGTGGCCGTCATGAGTGGGGTGTTGATTGCGCTGGCGCTGATCTTCACCGAGCTTTCTCTGTTGGCGTTTGGCGGCGGCATGACCATTCTGCCGGAGATGCAGCGGCAGGTGGTGGAGGTGCATCAATGGATGAGCGCCCAGGAGTTCAGCGCGCTGTTCGCCATGGCGCAGGCCGCGCCGGGGCCGAACATGATGATCGTGCCGCTGGTCGGCTGGCACGTCGCCGGCTGGGCGGGGCTGCTGGTTTCTTCGCTCGCCAAGTTCGGGCCGTCTTCCATCGTCACGCTGCTGGTGATGGGCGCCTGGCGGCGCTTTAAGGATCGCCCGTGGCGCCGCATCGTGCAGGCCGGGCTGGTGCCGCTGACCGTGGGGTTGGTGGCGGCCAGCGGTATCTTGATCGCCGAGGCTTCCGCACCCAGCTGGCGGCTGGCGGCGATCGTGGCGCTGGCGACGGGATTGAGCATGAGCAAGCGCCTCCATCCGCTGTGGGTGCTGGCGGGCGGCGCGCTGCTCGGGTTGCTGTTCGCCTGAGGGATTAGCGCGGGATCAGCACAAAGCGCGAAGGGCCGCCGCGATCGACTAGCTCATAGCGCTTTGGCGCGGTCAGGGCCAGAAACGCCACCATGCCGCCTTCGGCGTCGGTCAGCGTCATGCCGTCCGGCGTCGGCCGCCAGGCGACCGGCAACGTTTGCAGCGCCAGCGGTTGCAGGCACTGGGCGGAGGCGCTGAAGCGGAAGGCGTTGGTGTTGGCCACCGCTTCGTCGCTCAGCTGCACCTCGCAGACGGTTTTACCGTCGCCGATGGCGGCGAGCTGCCAGTCGCCCTTCAGCGCGGCGGGTTCCAGCAACGGCAGTGAACTGCCCAGGGCACTGCTGCACAATACGCTCATAACGACTCCTGTCAGGCTGGCGCGGCGCAAGGCGCGCATAAGGAAATGGGTTGGCATCGGGTCACTCCTTTCGGCTGTCCGTTCACACCTTAGCACGTTCCCTGCGGGATGGTGAGGCAAGGATTAGGTTTTTTAATCCTCGATAATTCTGATCTAACCGGCGATAACATGCCCATAAAGACGAGTCATTAGCCTGCCTATACGCTGATCTTTCTCATTAATACTGCGCTAATACAAATCGTTATGATTATTTCCGTCTTAACGCCCGGCGCGATGATGCGC
This sequence comes from Serratia sp. TSA_105.2, assembly GCF_052692115.1. Lineage (NCBI taxonomy): Bacteria > Pseudomonadati > Pseudomonadota > Gammaproteobacteria > Enterobacterales > Yersiniaceae > Serratia > Serratia sp. TSA_105.2. The sequence continues at coordinate 703,866 of NZ_JBQZFT010000001.1, read as the reverse complement.
GGCGGCGTCGGGTCGCGCCGTCGGGGTTAATTACTATACTGGTCAATCCTAAGCCTTGGCTTAGATTAGAACGACTGATGAATAGTCTTACAAAGCGAGTGGATTCCTACTGTGTAAAAGGAGAATGCAATGAGCAGTCGCCACAACGATATTTTGCAAGATGACGATGAGTTCACCAGCCTGTCCGCCACATCCCTCAACGATCATAACTATCAGTTTTACTATCACCAGCCCGGCAGCCTCTATGACGGATTGGGCTACGGCGCGCTGTTTACGCTGGACAACGCCAACCTGTACAGCAACCAGCGCGGCGGAGCAGCCATCAACAACCTGGGTAAAATCCGCGATAACTTCAGCTTCGATCGCGCCGCCGATCAGCTGACGCGGCCGGGCCTGACGCACAACGGCGATCAGGTCTATCACCAGCCGGTGGCGCTGACCTATTCCTTCCTGACGCAGAGCGCGCTGAACCGCATCGGCCAGACCGGTGACGGCGACAAGGGATTGCAGCCGTTGACCCTGGCGGCGCAGGCACAGGCGCTGAAATCGATGCAGGCGTGGGCCGACGTGGCGAACGTAACCTTTACCGAGGCGGCGTCCACCGATATCAACCACCGCGCGGACATCACCTTCGCGTACTTCACCCAACGCGCCGACGGCAGCGCCGCTGAGGGCAGCGGCCCGAATGCCATTAACGCTTACGCCTATTACCCGCCGAGCTCCAAACCGGGCAGCGATAACGCCTTTGCCGGCACGGTGTGGTTCAACAAAAACTTCGCCACCCATCAGGCGCCGGTTAGCGGCGACTTCAGCAGCCAGACCTTCACCCACGAGCTGGGGCATGCCCTGGGGCTGGCGCACCCGGGATCTTATGACGCCTCGTTGGGCAACCCGAGTTACCAGAACGACGCCGCTTACTATCAGGATTCGTTGCAATACTCGATCATGAGCTATTTCAACGCCGGTTATACCGGCGCCGACACCAAAGGGGTGTACGGCTATGGCCCGATGGTGGATGACATCGCCGCGATCCAAAAATTGTACGGCGCCAACATGAGCACCCGCACCGGCGATACGGTGTACGGCTTCAACTCCAACACCGGGCGCGATTTCCTGACCGCCACGGCGGACAACGGCAAACCGGTCAACTTCGCGGTGTGGGACGCCGGCGGCAACGACACGCTGGACTTCTCCGGCTACAGCCAGCAGCAGATGATCAACCTGAACGACGGCGCGTTCTCCAGCGTCGGCGGCGGCACGCAGAACGTCGCCATCGCGCGCGGGGCGATCATCGAGAACGCCATCGGCGGCAGCGGGCGCGATGTGATCATCGGCAACGATCAGGACAACCTGCTGGCGGGCAACGCCGGTTCGGACATCCTGTACGGCGGGATGGGGGCGGATCATCTGTGGGGCGGCAAAGACGCCAACAACTTCACCGACTATTTCGTCTATCTCAATGCCAAAGAGTCCACGGTGGCGGCGTTCGACGTGATTGAAGACTTCGAGCATGGCATCGACAAGATCGATCTCTCCGGCCTGCGCTTCAACAACAGCCTGAGCGAGCTGCGCTTTATCGACAGCGGCAGCGCCTTCAGCGGCCAGAAAGGCGAGATCCAGCTCAACTTTGACGCCTTCAACGGTACCACCGATCTGCTGATGAACACCCAGAGCAACAGCTATGCCGCCGACTTCAAGATCCATGTGGTCGGGCAGGTGGAGCAGAGCGATATTCTGTTTGCCTGAGGGTGATGAAGGGGAAAGAGAAAAGGGCCGAACGGCCCTTTTTTTACGGCTGGGCCGCCGCCGCGCTTTCCGCCACGAAGGAGCCGGTCGTCACCGCGCCGGCGCGGCGGTAGTGGGCCACGATCACGCCGCCGGGCGAGACCACCGATTGGGCCAGCGTGAAGGCCGCCGGCGCCGCGTTGTCATCGAACAGCCGCTTGCCGCCGCCGAGTAGCACCGGGTAGGTGAGCAGGCGCAGTTCGTCCACCAGATCGTTGGCCAGCAGCTGTTGCATCAGCGTGCTGCTGCCCTGCACCAGCAGCACCGGCCCCTGGGTGCGCTTCAGCTCGCGCAGCCGGGCGATGATGTCCCGCCCCAGCCACTGGCTGTTCTGCCACGCCAGCGTCTCGCCGTGGTGGGTGGCGACGTACTTGGTGGCCTGATTGAATACGCGGGCGATATCGGCGGAAAACGGATCGGCCTCGTCGGTGATCTGCGGCCAGTAGCCGGCGAAAATGTCGTAGGTGCGCCGCCCCAGCAGCAGATCGAACGGCGCGGAGAAAAGATCGCCCATCGTTTCGGCAATGGCGTCATCCCAGTAGGGGGCGGTCCAGCCGCCGAAGCGAAAGCCGCCGCTGCGGTCTTCGTCCTGCCCGCCCGGCGCCTGCATGACGCCGTCGAGGCTGACGAAGGCGCTGGCAATAATCTGTCGCATGGCTGTCTCCTGCCGTTGAGTGCCAGCTGAAAGTTTAGCTGCCGCGCGGCGGCTACGCCAACCGGCCGCTCAGGGCTGCAGCGCCTTGAGCAGTGCCTGATGGAAACGCTCCGGTTCCTCCATTTGCGGCGCATGGCCCAGCCCGGCGAACTCGATCAGCGTGGCGTGCGGGATCAGCTTCGCCGCCTGTTTGCCCAGCTCTGCGTAGTGACCGATCCTGGCCTTGACCGCCGGCGGGGCGATATCGCTGCCGATGGCGGTGGTGTCGGCGGTGCCGATCATCAGCGTGGTGGGGGTTTGCAGATCCTTGAACTCGTAGTACACCGGCTGGGTGAAGATCATGTCGTAGATCAGCGCCGAGTTCCACGCCACCAGGCGATGGCCCGGCCCGTTGTTCAGCCCGGCCAGCATATCCACCCAGCGATCGTACTCCGGCTTCCAGCGGCCGCCGTAGTAGGTGCGCTGCTCATAGTTGCGGATGCCCTCGGCGGTGGTGTTCAGCTCGCGCTCGAACCATTGATCGACGCTGCGCCACGGCACGCCTTTCGCCTTCCAGTCTTCGAGGCCGATCGGGTTGACCATGACCAATTGCTCCACCGCCTGCGGATACATCAGGCTGTAGCGCGTGGCCAGCATGCCGCCGGTGGAGTGGCCGATGACGATGGCCCGGCTGATTTTCAGGTTTTGCAGCAGGCCGTGGGTATTTTGCGCCAGCTGCTGGAAGCTGTACTGGTAATGCGCCGGCTTGGTGGAGGAGCAAAAGCCGACTTGGTCCGGCGCGATGACGCGGTAGCCGGCCTTGCTCAGCGCCTTGATGGTGTCCTGCCAGGTGGCGGCGCAGAAGTTTTTACCGTGCAGCAACAGCGCGGTGCGGCCGTTGGCGGCGCCTTCCGGCGGCACGTCCATATAGCCCATTTTTAACGCCTGCCCCTGCGAGGTGAAACTGAACTGCTGCAACGGATAAGGGTAGTGAAAACCCTGCAGCTCCGGGCCGAACTTCGGCGTTTCGGCGGCGGCGGGGAACGCGGCCAGCGTGGCGCACAGCAGCGCGCTACGGGTGAATCTCAGCATCCTGATCTCCTGAAAAACGGACGATAGCCGAGTATAGCCATAATCAGGGCGTCGGCGCGCCGATGGTTTCAGATAATTCTGTAATGTTACGGCCCGATCCCGGGCAAGGTTCCGGCCACGGCCTTGCACACAGTGAACGCGGTCACGCCGCGCAACATTGGCGGTGCCTGATGGTTTTATTTCAAGGCTAAGTTATGCGATGCTTAAGCATTATTTATGCAAAAGGATCCTCGCATGTCCGCTTTATCCCGCTGCGCTTTCAGCGAAGGCAGCGTCGCTTTGCCGGAAGGCTATGCCGATCGCACCGTCAACGTGCTGTTGGCCGGCGATGATGTTTCCCCCTCAATCAATATTTCCCGCGATGCGCTGCAGCCGGCGGAAAACCTGGAAGGCTACGTCACCCGCCAGCTCGATGCGCTGGCGCAGGGGCTGAAAGGCTGGGCGTTCAAAAGCCGCGAGCCGGCGACGCTGGGCGATGGATTAACCGCCGGTGAATGGGTGCGCGCCAGCTACCTGCGCGACGGCAAGCGCATCTGGCAAAACCAGGCGGTGTTCGCGCTGGCGGAGGGCCGGGTGCTGGTGTTCACCCTGGCGATGGCGCGCAAGCTGACGCCGCAAGACGATGCGCTGCTGTTGCAGGTGCTGAGCAGCTACCGGGCGGCATAACGATGAACCCTTCACGTAAAAGGACCTTACGATGACCGAAGCGGCCCGCGTCGGCGATACCATCGGGCATTCCCATGCCCTGGCCGGCATGATTGCCGGCACCCTTGTCGGCGGCCTGATCGCCGCCGCAGGCGCGGTGGCGGCGGGTGCGCTGTTCGTCGCCGGCCTGGCGGCTTCCTGTATTGGCGTTGGCGTGTTGCTCATCGGCGCCAGCCTGGCGGTGGGGTATCTCACCGGGGAGGCGGCCACCGCGGCGCGCGACGGCATTGCCGACGCCGGTGCCGGTAGCCTGACCCCCAAAGGCAATATCGTCACCGGCTCCCCCAACGTCTTCATCAACGGCAAACCCGCCGCGCTCGCCACCAACAGCCAGGTGGCCTGCAGCGACGACGGCCCGAGCATGCAGATGGCGCAGGGTTCCGACAAGGTCAGCATCAACGGCCAGCCCGCCTCGCGCGTGGGGGACAAAACCAACTGCGACGCGCAGGTGATGGAAGGCTCGCCCAACGTGTTTATCGGCGGCGGCACCGTCACTACCTTGCCGATCAAGCCCGAAGTGCCGGATTGGTTGTACAAGGTCTCTGATCTGACGCTGCTGTTCGCCGGCCTGGTGGGCGGTGTGGGCGGCGCCGCCGGCAAGCTGGGGGCGCTCGGCAAACTGTTGGGCAAGCTGCCCGGCATCAACAAGCTGGCGCGCATCGCCTGCCGCGCCGGCACCCTGATGACCGCCACCGCGGCCGTCGGCATTATCGCCCGGCCGGTGGATATCGTCAGCGGCCAGAAATTCCTCGACGGCGAAGACGATCTCGATTTCGTGCTGCCTTCGCGCCTGCCGGTCGCCTGGCAGCGCTATTGGCGCAGCGGCAACCCCGGCGACGGCGTACTGGGCCGCGGCTGGAACCTGTTCTGGGAGAGCAGCCTGCAGCCGTATCAGGACGGCCTGGTGTGGCGCGCCCCTTCCGGCGACTTCGTCGCTTTCCCGCAGGTGCCGCGCGGCCACAAAACCTACTGCGAAGCCGAAAAATGCTGGCTGATGCACAACGACGACGGCAGCTGGCAGCTGTTTGACGTCGGCGAACAGATTTTCCACTACCCGCCGCTGGCGGGCGACCAGCCGAGCCGGCTCAGCATGATCACCGACGCCATCGGCAACGCCACCTCGCTGTTTTACGACGACGAGGGGTTGCTGAGCGAACTGGTGGACAGCGCCGGGCAGCGCCTGATGTGCCGCTATGCGCAGGGCCGCCTGCGCGAAGTGGCGCTGCAAACCGCCGAAGGCGAACGGACGCTGGCGCGCTACGGCTACGATGAGCAGGGCCAACTGACGACGGTGAGCAACCGCGCCGGTGAGGTAACGCGCCGTTTTGGCTGGCGCGACGGCCTGATGATCAGCCACCAGGACGCCGCCGGGCTGCTGAACGAATACCAATGGCAAGAGATCGACGGCGTGCCGCGCGTGACGGCCTACCGCAACAGCGCCGGGGAATCCCTGGAGTTCGGCTATGACTTCGCCGGCGGGCGCCGCAGCGCGGTGCGCGGCGACGGCAAGCGCGCGGAGTGGCGGCTGGATGACGACGACAACGTGGCGCAGTACACCGATTTCGACCAGCGCCGCTACGGTTTTATCTACCAACGCGGCGAGCTGTGCAGCGTGCTGCTGCCCGGCGGCGCGCAGCGCCAGAGCGAATGGGATCCTTACGGCCGCCTGCTGTCGGAGACCGATCCGCTCGGCCGCGTGACGCGCTATCAATATTCGCGCAACAGCGGCCGGCTGTTCGCCGTCGCGTACCCGGACGGCAGCAGCGAGGCGCAGCATTGGGACACGCTGGGGCGCCCGACGCGCTATGTCGATGCCCTGGGCAATGCCACGCTGTACCGCTATCCGGATGACGAAGAGAGCCTGCCCGCTAGTGTGATCGACGCGCTGGGCGGGGAGGTGAAGCTGGAGTGGGACGCCCGCGGCCAGCTGACGCGCTACACCGACTGTTCCGGCAGCGTCACGGCTTATACCTACGATGCGCTGGGGCAACTGACGGCACAGACCGATGCCGAAGGCCATCAGACCCATTACCGGTGGGATAACGGCGGCCGCCTGCACACCCTGATCCACCCGGATGGCGGCGAAGAGCGCTTTAACTGGAATGCGCACGGCCAGCTGGCAGAACATCAGGACGCGCTGGGCAGCCTGACCCGCTGGCAGTACAACGCCCTGGGGCTGCCGGTCAGCATCACCGATCGCATTAACCGCACCCGGTGCTATCACTACAGCCCGCAGGGCTGGCTGACGCGGCTGGAGAACGGCAACGGCGGCGAATACCGCTTCAGCTACGATGCGGTGGGCCGCGTGCTGGCCGAAGAGCGCCCGGACGACACCCGCCACTATTATCGCTACGGCGCAGCCGGGCTGCTGGAGGAGCACCGAGAGGTCGGCCTGCCTGGCAGCGCGGGTGAGCTGACGCAGCGCGAACAGCGCTTCCGCTTCGACGAGGCTGGGCAGCTGGTCTGGCGCGGCAACGCCAGCGCGGAATGGCATTACCGTTTCGACGCCATGGGGCGGCTGCGCGAGCTGAACCGCCTGCCGACGGCGAGCGGCGCGGCGCTGGGCATCGAGCCGGACAGCGTGCAGATGCACTATGACGCCGCCGGGCGGCTGCTCGGTGAGCAGGGCGTGAATGGCGAGCTGCAATACCAGTGGGATGCGCTGGCCAACCTGCAGGCGCTGACGCTGCCGCAGGGCGATCGCCTGCAGTGGCTGTATTACGGCTCCGGCCACGCCAGCGCCATCAAATTCAACCAGCAGGTGGTGAGCGAATTCACCCGCGATCGCCTGCACCGGGAAACCGGCCGCAGCCAGGGCGCGCTGCAGCAGCAGCGGCGTTACGACGCCATGGGGCGCCGCAGCTGGCAAAGCAGCGCCTTCGGCCACGACAAACTGACCCGGCCGGAAGACGGCGTGCTGTGGCGCGCTTATCGCTATACCGGCCGCGGCGAGCTGGCCGGAGTGAGCGACGCGCTGCGCGGCGAAGTGCACTACGGTTACGACGCCGAAGGCCGCCTGCTGCAACACCGCGAGCCCAATCAGGGCAAACCGGGCGCGCGGCTGGTGTACGATCTGGCGGATAACCTGCTGGGCGAGCGCAGCCCGCAGAGCGACATCGACGCGCACCTGCCGCTGGCGCCGATCGCCGATAACCGGCTGACGCACTGGCAAAAACTGTTTTACCGTTACGACGCCTGGGGCAACCTGATCAGCCGGCGCAACGGCCTGTACGAACAGCACTACCGCTACGACGCCGACAACCGGCTGGTGCAGGCGCACGGCCGCGGCCCGCAGGGCGAGTTCGAGGCGCAGTACCATTACGACGCGCTGGGGCGCCGCAGCCGCAAGGCGGTGCGCTACAAGGGCAAAACCGAACAGACGACCCGTTTCCTGTGGCAGGGTTACCGGTTGCTGCAGGAGCAGCGCGACGACGGCAGCCGCCGCAGCTGGAGCTACGATCCGGCCAGCCCGTGGAGCCCGCTGGCGGCGCTGGAGCAGGCGGGCGACAGCCGCTCGGCAGATATTTACTGGTATCACACCGATCTGAACAGCGCGCCGCTGGAAGTGACCGACGCGGCGGGCAACCTGTGCTGGTCCGGGCAATACGACACCTTCGGCAAGCTGCAGGGCCAGACAGTGGCCGGCGCGGCGAAGCGGCAGGGCGCGCAATATCAGCAGCCGCTGCGCTACGCCGGGCAATATCAGGACGACGAAAGCGGTCTGCACTACAACCTGTTCCGCTACTACGACCCCGAGGTGGGGCGTTTCACCACGCAGGATCCGATAGGGTTGCGCGGCGGGTTGAACCTGTATCAGTATGCGCCGAACCCGCTGATGTGGGTGGATCCGTTTGGGTTGAGTATTGAATGGGTTAATCCTTCGTCGTTAAATTATTCTCAAGCATATATATCTGATAACGTAACTGGATATATACATGATATGTCTAATAACAATTGGGATTGGAATCGAAGTGGACCATTGAATGTTGCCGAAGTGGATGGACAATTAGTATCTCTAGACAACCGCAGATTATATGCAGCACAAATGGCTAATGTAGAATCTGTACCGATTAAGAGAGTTAATTTATCTGAACCGTTACCACCACCAGCAACTGGAGGTACGTATGGGAGTAATCTCAATAAAAAACCGAACTCTAAACCTAAGAATTCTGATGTTCCTAGAGTCCAGTTGCCAGCAACAGGAACACCTAAAAAGCCAACAATTGTTAGCAAGAACAAAAAAACGGGGAGTTGCAAATGATAGCTAAAGAAATGCAGAGTAAGTGGGAAGACAATCAACTGATCGGATTAGATGTAATCATTAATGATGTAGGTGTCGTAAGAGAAATAGACATTGAATTCGAGATGAATTATAAATTTAAAGACACCTTTAATAAGGAATATAAAATTTCATTAGGTAATGAGACAACCTTGAATGCATTGATTGAACAGTATGACGAGGTGTGGTCAGAGATTCAAGTGAATAACAAGGTGCAACTTCCTGACGGTGATTTCTTGTTATGTGGTGAGGGTGAAATGGGCAATGAAGGGTTTATTGCACGTACAGATGGAATTAATAGATTGAAATGGTTTATGTACTCAACAACCTCTAACCCTTTTGTTAACGTTATAGAATCTGGCAAATGTGTATATTTTCAATCTACGCTGGGTTTCTATCTCTGCTTTGATATAACCAATAATAACATATCTATAAAAAATGAAAAAAGTTGGTGAGACTTTAAACGAAAGTGATTGGCGTGGATGAAAGTTTATTTCTATGAAGTGATGAGCTAAATCGGCAAGCTTCAGGGCCAGACGGTGGCCGGCGCGGCGAAGCGGCAGGGCGCGCAATATCAGCAGCCGCTGCGCTACGCCGGGCAATATCAGGACGACGAAAGCGGCCTGCACTACAACCTGTTCCGCTACTACGAACCCGAGGTGGGGCGTTTCACCACGCAGGATCCGATAGGGTTGCGCGGCGGGTTGAACCTGTATCAGTATGCGCCGAACCCGCTGATGTGGGTGAATCCGCTGGGGTTATCTGTAGAAGGAGTTTCACATGGCTTTAATAGTTTCGGCCAATTTAAACAATTCGGTGAAGCATTACAGGCAGGAATGAGTAAATTAGGATATTCCGGCGCAGTTTCATATATGCAAGGAAGCTCCGTATCTGGGGTAAGTTTCTCTAAAGGTCAACCATTTGATGTTGGCCGTGTTAGTGATTTTGATGTTGCTATTTCACACCCTGAGCTATATCAAAAGGCAGAGCAGCTGGGAATAGGAAAAGGAGGGCGCACTGGACCAATTGATATGGGGAGTGAAATGGCTGATACATTGCAAAAACTATCCAAAATGTCAGGAGGTAGACCTGTGAACGCAATGGTCTTTGAGTCTGCTGCTGAAGTTAAGGCTAAAGGAAAGGGAACTAAAATACCTGGTAAATGTGGTGGATAAATTATGAAAAAATTATTTTTTTTAAAATATGGTAGCGTTATATCAAAAGAAGAAGTAAGCAAATTATTGGACGATAAATGGGATATAACATGCTCTGAGCATGACAGCTCCTATTTTGGTGTTTACTTTGCATATGCTGGTCTTTATGCGGATAAGTTAACCATTACTGATAATTATACTCCTCACTCTAATGAGTGGTTAGAGGAAGATAACAAAGAGTTTAGTACGATAATTAAGGTGTCTTTCACTAATGGGAAGAATCCAGAAAAACTCAGCAGGTACAAGTTCTTGAAGAATACGTTTAATCAACTTGATGGATTATCGATCATAAGTGATGAGTGCATCGAAGAAGAGTGACCGACAAGCTGTCGAAAGGATCCTTTCTTTGGGGCTCTTTAGTGAGCAGCATTAAATATGAGATATAAGATCAAAGCTTGAAAAGGAGATATTAGGTTCTTTAAAAATAAAAAAAGGAAGAGTAAAAACATTAGATTGTTAGTTGCATCAAAGGCCGCCTGCTGCAACACCGCGAACCCAATCAGGGCAAACCGGGCGCGCGGCTGGTGTACGATCTGGCGGATAACCTGCTGGGCGAACGCAGCCCGCAGAGCGACATCGACGCGCACCTGCCGCTGGCGCCGAGCGCCGACAAACTAAATACCCAATGTGCCATCAATCAGGGTGCGGCAGTGCCCGCCGATCCAGGGTTCGCCGTCAATAAAACGCACGCTCACGCGGCCATCTCGATTCAGTTGGGTGCCCTGGCGCACCAGGTAGCCCTGTGCGGTCTGGCCGCCGTCGGGAAAGCGGTTGGCCTTCAATAAGCGCGCCAGGCAGGCGTTGGCGCTGCCGGTCACCGGATCTTCAATCAAAACACCGCATTCCACCATAAACGCCCGCATTTCGTAATCGGCCGGTTCGGCCGTGGGGCAGGCGCCATAAATCACCACGCCATCCACATCGCAAGCCGTTTGCAGCCGTTTAATCGTGGCCTGATCCGGCGTCGCCGCCAGGCAGGATTGTGCGTCCGGCAGGCGCACCATCAGCCAGCGAATGCCCATCTCGGCAATCACCGGCAGGGGACCTCCTTCAATCACCGCGGGCCGTAAAGCGGCCATCAGCCGTTCTGTTTCCTCAGCCGCCATTGGGCGAAACTCAACTTCGGGCGCGGCGAACGCCAATATGCCTTCCGGCTGGATATTGACCGCCACCAGGCCGACGCCGCATTCCTGCATCACCGTTCCAGGCCGTTTGGGCGTCAATCCGGCTTCCAGCAGGGCGTGGGCGGTGCCCAGCGTCGGGTGGCCGGCGAAGGGCAGCTCTTTTTCGGTGGTGAAAATGCGCACTTTATAATCCGCCGCCGGGTGCGTCGGTTTAAGCACAAAGGTGGTTTCCGAAAGGTTGGTCCAACGGGCCAATGCCAGCATCTGCGCGGTGCTCAGCCCCTCGGCCTCCAGTACCACCGCCACGGGGTTGCCCTGCAGCGGCGTATGGGTAAACACGTCCACCTGTTTGTAGGCGCGGGGTGTCACATCATCACTTCTGAGCATTGGCCATCATCCGTTATCAACAAAACCTGATGATAACGATATTCGCAAATGGCTTCAAAGGGTTGAGTTTTGTTTTGAGATACCCGCCCGTCGCCATTTCAGCCCCGGCTTGGCGAACATCACCAGGTTGCCCAGCAGGATCAGGCACAGGCCCAGCACGGCGTTGAAGTGCCACTGATAGCCTTCGTAGATCGTTGAGATGGTCAGCGCCACCAGCGGGAACAGCAGGGTGCTGTAGGCCGCCGCGCCGGCGCCGATGCGGCCGAGCAGGCTGAAGTAAGCGGCGAAGGCGATCACCGATCCGAAAATCGCTAGGTACAGCAGGGAGCCGATATAGCGGCTGCTGTGTTCCATCTGGAACGAGGCGCCCTGCGCCAAGGCGATCAGCGCCATCAACAGCGCGCCGTAGGTCATGGCGTAGGTGTTGGTGGAAAAGATATCCAGCCCGCGGCGCTGATGGCGCGTGCTGATCATGTTACCCAGCGAGAAGCCGTAGGTACCGAGCGCGCTCAGGCCGATGCCTTTGAGCAGCTCCGGCGCCATGCGGGTGGCGGCCAGATCTTGCCAAAACAGCGCCACGATGCCGGTCAACCCCAGCAGCGCCGCCGGCAGCAGGTTGGGGCTGGGGCGCTGGCGGAAAAACAGCAGGCTGTTGAGGGCGTTGAACAGTACCGCCATCGAGAAGATCACCGATTCCAGCCCGCTGCTAATGTAGGCCGCCGCGTGGTAGAAGCAGAAGAAGTTGAAGCCGAACACGCAGCAGCCCTGCAGCACGCAGAACAGATGATCGCGCGGAGCGAGGCGGCGCAGGCGGCGCGTTAGCAGCAGCACGGCGAACATCACCGCGGCGGAAATGGCGAAGCGGTAAGCGATCGATACGGGAATGGCCACCGGCCCTTCCTGTTGCAGGGTGATCGCAATCCAGGTGGTGCCCCAAATCAGCACCACGGCGAGGTACAACAGCGCATTCATTCTATTTGTTACTCCGAAAAAACCGATGGCGCAGTATCCGCTTTGGCGCGCGGCGGCGCTTGCAGCGCTTTGCGCTCAGTTGCATATTCTTGCGCTTTTTTTGCCAAAAGCGCGGGGCGGCGGCTGGTATGCGGCGGCGCCACTCTTTACACTGTCGGCATGTCGAACAACGGGGCCGGCGATGTCCAACTATCAGGCGTTTGAAACACTGCGTGAGCACAAGGCGCGGCTGCACGGCAGCGTGCTGCTGGGCACCGGCGTGGAGCTGGCCGCCTGGTCCAACTGCAACGATCGCGTCACGCAGGAAAGCGCCGACCACCATACCCTGAGCCTGTACGTCGCCGACGGCTATGAGTGCTACCAGCAGGTGCCGGGCGGCTGGCGCAACGGCGGCGGGCCGGATCGGTTCTGCATCATGCCGCGCCAATACGCCTCCACCTGGGATGTGCGCAGCGATTTGTCGTTCGTGCACCTGTATTGCACCGACGGGCATCTGCGGCAGCTGGCGGAGCAGACCTGGGATCGCAGCCCGGCGGCGATCAACGTGGAGCCGCGCAGCTTCGGCGAAGATCCGCAGATCACGCTGCTGTATCGCCAGTTTTTGCTCAACTGCGACTGGCGGGACAGCGCCAATCTGCTGGCGCTCAGCAGCGCGTCTAACCTGCTGATGTCGCATCTGATCCAGCGTTACAGCCAGCTGCAGTGGAAGCTGCCGCAGGCGCGCGGCGGCCTGGCGCCTGCGGTGGCCAGGCGGGTGCGGGAATATATCGAAAACCACCTTGAACGGCCTTTGCTGTTGGCGGATCTGGCGGCGCAGGCCGGGTTGAGCGAATACCATTTCGCCCGCATGTTCAAGCACGCCACCGGCCTGGCGCCGCACCAGTTCGTGATGCGCGCCCGGCTGCAGCGGGCGGAACAGCTGTTGCGGCATAGCCAACAGCCGATCACCGAGATCGCGCTGGCGTGCGGCTTCAGTTCCGCCAGCCATTTCAGCAACCGCTTCAAGGCGGCCTATGGATTTGCTCCGCTGCAGGTGCGGCTGGGGCGCTAACCGAAAGGGGGTGCAGCATGGATCAACAGTTTGCCGGGCTGGGCGTGTTGTTTGTCGCCGGATTCGGGCCCATCACGCGTGAGAACGACGAGAGCAAGGCGTTTTATGTCGAGGCGCTGGGGCTGCCGCTCAAGCCGATGCCGGGCAACGAAACCTATCTGCTGTCGGAGCAAGGCGCGCTGGACGGGGTGAAGCATTTCGCCCTGTGGCCGCTGGCGCAGGCGGCGCAGTCCTGCTTTGGCGACGATCGCTGGCCGGCGGATCTCGCGGTGCCGCAGGCGTGGATCGAGTTCGACGTGGCCGACATGGCGGCCGCCACCCAGGGGCTGGTCGATCGCGGTTATCGGCTGTTGGTCGCCAACCGCGAAGAGCCGTGGGGGCAGAGCGTTACCCGTTTGCTCAGCCCGGAAGGGTTGCTGGTCGGCGTCACCTATACGCCCTGGCTGCGGTAAACGCCACGCCGTTCGCCGCCGCCTGCCGGCGGTGAGCGGCTTAAGAACAAATACGCATTAGCTTAAAGCGGTCTGCGCTATAGACCCATCAAATCCCCGAGTGGTTTCCCTTCCTGTAAGCAGAAATTCCGTTCATTGCGTAAAAACCAATGGCCAGAACGCGCTATTGCCATGCCATTTTACGGCGATTTTCCCCCGTCTTTTTTTGCCGCCAGGTGCCTGATGGGAATAGAGATTATTCTTATATTTCCGCCAACCCTTAAGAAATAATAATGATTCTCGTTTTCAACCACGGAAAGGAGAAGGAACGATGAAAACAGTGAAGCGAACGGGCATCGCGCTGGCGATAGCCCTGACTTTCCCCCTCGCATTGCCCGCCGCTACGGCGGCGCAACCCTCCCTGACAAACAGTAAGGCGGCGACGATGACGGAAAAACACGGGCAGTTCATTGCGGTCGGTAAAGTGGTGCAGGTGACCTTCGGCGATTTCGCCTTCAAGCTGGATTTTACCGATGACAAGACCATGACCTTCACCGGCATCGGCGAGGCGTCGCAGGGCATCACCGATACGGTGCAGTACACCGCAGTGGAGATTCGGCCGAAGGTTTACATGGTTTATTGGCACGAACCGCAGTCCGGCGACAACGTGACGCATATCGAGGACTTTGAGCGCGGCGAGGTGTACACCAACATCGCCGCCAAGGACGGCAGCTTCACCCATCTGAAAGGGCAGCTGAAAATCGTAGGTCACTCAGGAAAATAAGGAGCAGTTATGAAAAAGGCATTGATCACCTGTGCGATCGTCGGCGGCTTGCTGGCGAGTTACCCGGCGCTGTCAACGGATCAGGCGGCGTCTTACAAATCGGCCGGCAAAGGCGGTTATCATCATGCCCAGCAGAAGCTGAAGGTGGTGGAAGATCTGTACGCTGGCTTCTTCAACCGCCATGACATCGGCGTGGCGCAGAGGCTGATTGTGGAAAACTACAAGCAGCATAACCCGTTCGTCGGCGACGGCATCAAGCCGTTCCTGGATTTCTTCAGCCAGACCTTTAAGGACAATCCGCAGTACAGCGCCAAAATATACCGCAGCGCGGTCAACGGCGATCTGGTCTACGTTCACGTCAAATACCAAAATAACCCGCAGGATCGCGGCACCGCCAGCGTGGATATTTATCGGGTGAACGATCAGGGGAAAATCACCGAGCATTGGGACGTCAATCAGGATGTGCCGGAAAAATCGGCTAACGACAATACCATGTTCTGATCCGCAAGGGCCGCTGCGGCGGCCCTCAACACGCCCGCAACACTTTATTTACTTACATAAATATTAAATGACCGCCGCGTCGAGTAGGCTACGGCCGCCTTTGGCAGTGGTGGCACGGTTGATGGGCGTCATTGTCCCACCACTGCTTGAGGCGTTTCCCCGCATTCCCCGTTATCCCGCGCGTTGATTCTCCACTTTTTTGAACTGATGGCGCAGCTGCAGCGCATTGCAAAGCACCAACACCGCCGTCACCGCGAACACCCAGCGGAACCCCATCATCGCCGAAATGCCCGAACCCAGCAGCGGACCAACCACGTTGCCCAGATACATAAAGGACTGGTTGTAACCGAAGATGCGCCCGGTCACCTGATCGGAGGAATACTTCAGCAGCAGCGCCTGCACCGCCGGCATTAGCGCGCCGTCGGCGAAGCCGAGCAGGAAACGCAGAATGCCCAGCTGCAGCGGCGTATTGACCCAGGCCATCACGGCGAAAAGGCCGGTGGTGAACAGCAGCGCGGCGATCAGGATGCGCGCGGTGCCGATGCGATCGCCGAGGCGCCCGAGGCGCGGTGCCGAGATCAGCGCCGCAATGCCGGGCACGGCGGCGATCATGCCGCTGACAAAGGCGATATTGCTGACGTCGCCGGACAGCTCGCGGATGAACAGCGTCAGGATCGGGCTGATGGACGAGTTGGCCAGCTGAATCATCAGGGTACAAACGAACAGGGTGACGATCAGCGTCGGATAGGGCAGCGAACGGAATACCGCCTTGCCGCTCAGCTGATCCGCTTTTTTCACCGTGATGCGCCGCTCTTTAATCAGGAACAGCGTCACCAGGAAGCTGACGAACATCAGCCCGGCGGTGACGAAAAATACCACCCGCAGCCCCAGATGATCGGCCATCAGCCCGCCCAAGAGCGGCCCGGCGATCACGCCGGAGATCTGCCCGGTAGAGAGCGTGCCCAGCGCCCAGCCGCTTTTATCGCGCGGCGCCTGCGAGGCGACCAGCGCCATGGCGTTGGGAATATAGCCGGACGTCAGCCCCATCAGGGCGCGCAGCGCGAACAGCTGCCAGACGTTGGTGGCCAGCCCCTGCAGCGCGATGACAATCGCCATGCCCAGCGAGGCGCGCAGCAGCATCAGCTTGCGGCCTTTGCGGTCGGCCAGGCTGCCCCACAGCGGTGAGACTACCGCCGAGACCAAAAAGGTGCCGCTGAACACCAGCCCGGACCACAGGCTGAGGGATTGGTGATCGCTGACGCCGAGCTGTTCGACGTACAGCGGCAGAAAAGGGAGGATTTGGCTCATCGCCAGCCCGGTGAAGAAACACCCGAGCCAGACCGAGATCAGATTGACTTTCCACGCTTCCATCGGCTTACCGTACCACGTTGAATAAGGAGGGATTTATTAAGCAAAATAATAATAACACTGCAAATTAATCGGCGAGGGGCAAATGCGTGAGCAAACGTAACCCTGCCGATGCAGTGTCTTTTTTGCTATATATTAATAGCTATATTATCATAGGTAACTAGGTTAAGCCAGAGCGGCGCGGTAGCCAGGAAGGGTACCGCGCGATCCGGCGGTGTGAAAGCAGGGATAAACTGAACGCTAGATTTATGCCAATGAAAAAAGATCATCCTGAAGACGTGACGCTGCTGCGCACGCAATTAATGTCGCTGGTGCGCCGTTTACGGCGCGAATCGCGCAGCGACGAAAAATCCTGGGCTCAACTGATGCTGTTGGGGGCTATCGATCGCCACGGCGGCGAGGCGACGCCGTCGCTGCTGGCGGAATCGGAGCGCATGCGCTCCTCTAACCTGGCGGCCGCCTTGCGTGAGCTGGAGGCCGATGGCTTGCTGGTGCGCACGCCGGACGCCGAAGACAAACGCCGGGTGCGGGTGCGCCTGACGCCCGCCGGGCTGGGCCTGCTGCAGCAAAGCCGCAGCCGGCGCGAGGCGTGGCTGCTGGCGGCGATGGAGAGCTGTTTAACGGAACGAGAGCAGGCGCTGTTGATTGAGGCGGGGGCCTTGATGGCGCGGCTGGCGGCGGCGCCGTCAACGGAAACGGAATAATCGGCGGGGCGGCCGGTGCGCCGCCCCTGCGGCGAGATTACGGCATCGGCCAATCGACCGGCATGGTGCTGACCACGTCCACGTAGCGATCCCAGGCCGAAGACCAGAATTGGGTGAAGGCTTCCAGGGTCAGGTGGATGCCCATCAGGCCCATCACGAACCAGCAGGCGGTAAACAGGCCCAGGCTGCTGAACATGAACGCCATGCCGTTGCGGCTGGTCTTACGGCAAACGACGTTTAACTGGCTGGCGAAGAACATCATCACGGCGCTCAGCAACTCCCAGCGCATCATGACTAAACCGGTGGCAATGGTACTCATCGAACTCGATCCTATGTAACAAAAAGCCGCATCCGGCAGGGCGCCGACAGGGAAATGCGGGGGAATATCGGGAATAGTGTGATTAAGATCACATTGTAGCATTGGGGCGAACGGCGGCTCAATGGGAAGCGCGGTGAAAAAAACGCCGACGGTAACATTCCAATATGCTGAAACAGTTATGCCATTTCATTAGCAACCTTTTCATGGGGCGGTGCGCCCGATAACGCTATGCTTGCCGGCTTTTCAGTTCCCTGATTTTGCGGGGAAATGTGACGCAAAAGGTAACGGCACCGCATGGCCCTGTTAAAAGAAAAGATTCGCGACCACTCTGCGGAAGAAAGGCTGTTTATCCGCCGGGCAGGCGTAGCGCTGGCGCTGGTGGTGGTTTGTTTCGGCGCGCTGATCGTCAATCTCTACCGGCTACAAATCCGCCAGCACGGCTTTTACCAGACGCGCTCCAATCAGAACGACATCAAGATGCTGCCGATCGCCCCCAGCCGCGGGCTGATCTTCGATCGCAACGGCACCCCGCTAGTGCGAAACGTGACACTGTATCGTATCGAGGTCACACCCAGCAAAATCAGCGACATGGCGGCGCTGCTGCAGGCGCTGATGCCGATCGTCGACCTGACGCCGGAGGACATCAGCGCGTTTCGCGACGACATGCACCACAACAGCCGCTACAAACCGGTGACGCTCAAAGCCGGGCTGAGCGACACCGAAGTGGCGCGCTTTGCCGTCAATCAATACCGTTTCGACGGGGTGACGATCGATACCTATCAACAGCGTGAATATCCCTACGGCGCCCAGTTGGCGCATGTGCTGGGCTATGTGTCGAAGATCAACGACAGCGATCTTAAACGCCTGGACAAGGCCGGGCTGAGCGAGAACTATGCCGCCGACCGCAACATCGGCAAACAGGGCATCGAGGCCTATTACGAGTCCGAACTGCACGGCACCACCGGCTATCAGGAGGTGGAGGTGGATAACCACGGGCGGGTGATCCGCCTGCTGAAGGAGCAGCCGCCGAAGGCCGGCAAGAACATCTACCTGACGCTGGATTTACCGCTGCAGCAGTACATCGAATCGGTGCTGAAGGGGCAGCGCGCCGCGGTGGTGGTGGAAGATCCGCGCGACGGCGGCATCCTGGCGATGGTCTCCAGCCCCAGCTACGATCCCAATCCCTTCGTCAAAGGCATCGGCTATCAGGCCTATAAGGCGCTGCTGACCAACCCGGATTTGCCGCTGATCAACCGCGTCACTCAGGGCTTGTACCCGCCGGCGTCGACGGTGAAGCCCTACATGGCCGTTTCGGCGCTGTTCGCCGGGGTGATCACACCCACCACCACCTTTTTCGGCGCGCCGACCTGGACGCTGCCCGGCACCGAACGCCGCTACCGCGACTGGCTGAAAACCGGCCACGGCATGCTCAACGTCACCAAAGCGATCGAGGAATCCGCCGACACCTTCTTTTATCAGGTGGCGTATGAGATGGGTATCGACCGTATCCACCACTGGCTGAGCCAGTTCGGTTACGGCCAGTCCACCGGCATCGATCTGAACGAAGAGTACCGCGGCGTGCTGCCGAGCCGCGACTGGAAGCTGAAGGTGCACAAAAAGGGCTGGTATCAGGGGGATACGGTTTCGGTGGGCATCGGCCAGGGGTATTGGGTGGCGACGCCGATCCAGATGGTAAAAGCGCTGACCACGCTGATCAACAACGGCCAGGTGAAAACGCCGCACCTGCTGTATTCGTTGCAGCAGGGCAACCGGGTGACGCGCTACCAGCCGCCGGCGCAAGCGGCGCAGATCGGCGATCCCCACTCGCCTTACTGGGGCATCGTGCGTAACGGCATGTACGGCATGGCCAACTTGCCGAACGGCACCGGTTACAAGCTGTTCCACACCGCGCCGTATCAGATCGCCGCCAAATCCGGCACCTCGCAGGTGTTTAGCCTGAAGCAAAACCAGACCTACAACGCCAAAATGATCCCGGTGCGGCTGCGCGATCACATCTTCTATACGCTGTTCGCGCCTTACAAAACCCCCCGGGTGGCGATGGCGCTGATCCTGGAAAACGGCGGCGGCGACGGCGTGGTGGCGGGGCCGACCGCCCGCGCGATACTCGACCACATTTTTGACCCGGCCAACGCGCCGCAGCCCGGCGATCCGGCGCAAAGTAAACCGCAGTTAAACGACAGTGCGGATGTGCAGCGGTGATGCGGTTTGTTTTTACTTTCTTACAAACTGCAATCTCCTGACCATTTCGGGCAAGGTAGACTGAAATAACACCATAAACCGAATAAAAACGCAGGGTTAACACAACAGTGGCGCCATCGACCAAAAAAAGCGGTAAAACCTATTCCACAGTTCGTTTCGGCTGGATTTGCGCCGGCATGCTGGTCTGTTTTTTTCTGTTGGCGTTCAGGGTCGGCTATCTGCAGCTGCTGGAGCACCAGCAGCTGGCGGATCAA
Organism: Serratia sp. TSA_105.2; assembly: GCF_052692115.1. Taxonomy (NCBI): domain Bacteria; kingdom Pseudomonadati; phylum Pseudomonadota; class Gammaproteobacteria; order Enterobacterales; family Yersiniaceae; genus Serratia; species Serratia sp. TSA_105.2. The sequence continues at coordinate 684,042 of NZ_JBQZFT010000001.1, read as the reverse complement.
GCTGACCAGCGCTCTATCCGTACCCAGGTGGTGCCGACCAACCGCGCCATGATCACCGATCGCAACGATGAGGCGCTGGCGGTCAGCGTGTCGTCCAAAGACATCGTGCTGGATCCGAAACACATTCTCGATACCCAGACCGACACCGGCAACGAGCGCTGGCAGAGCATGGCCAACGTGCTGAAGATCCCGCTGGCGGACGTGCAGCATCTGATCCAGAGCAACGCGCATAAACGTTTCGTCTATCTGGCGCGCAAGGTGGAGGACGACAACGCCGCCTACATCAGCAAACTGCATCTGACCGGCGTCAGCACCGAGCAGGATTTCAGCCGCTTTTATCCGATGGGCCAGGACGCCGCCGGGCTGATCGGTATCGTCGGCCAGGACAATCAGGGGCTGGAGGGCATCGAGCTGGGCTTCAACCCGCTGTTGCAGGGCAAAAACGGCCTGCGGGTCTATCAGAAGGACGGCAGCGGCGCGGTGATCGGCGTGCTAAAAAGCGTGGATCCGGTGCCGCCGCCGAACGTGACGCTCAGCATCGACAAATTTATCCAGTATGTGCTCTATGCGCAGATCCGCGACGGCGTGGTGGCCAACCAGGCCGACTCCGGCTGTGCGGTGCTGGTCAAGATCGACACCGGCGAGATCCTCGGCATGGCCAGCTACCCGTCGTTCAACCCGAACAACTATGGCAGCACCCCGGCGAAAGACATACGCAATGTGTGCAGCAGCGACAGCTTCGAGCCGGGCTCGACGGTGAAACCGGTGGTGGTGATGGTGGGGCTGGAGCATAAGCTGATCCGGCCGGATACGGTGCTGGACACCACGCCGTATCGGGTGAACGGTCACCTGATCAAAGACGTCGGCCACTGGTCGAAGTTGACCATCACCGGCGTGCTGCAAAAATCGAGCGACATCGCGGTATCGCACATTGCGCTGGCGCTGCCGGCCACGGTGCTGCCGGCGGTCTACCGCAGCTTTGGCCTGGGGCGGCCGACCGAGCTTGGCATCGGCAACGAGAGCAGCGGCTATCTGCCGCAGCATCGTGAACGCTGGGCCGATATCGAACGCGCTACCTTCTCCTTCGGCTATGGGCTGCGCGTGACGCCGCTGCAGATGGCGCGCGAGTATGCCGCTATCGGTTCCTTCGGCATTTATCGGCCGCTGTCGATCACCAAGGTGACGCCGCCGGTGATGGGGCAACGTATTCTACCGGCGGATACGGTACGATCGGTGGTGCATATGATGGAGAGCGACGCCTTGCCGGGTGGCAGCGGGGTGAGCGCCGCGGTGCCGGGCTATCGGCTGGCGATCAAAACCGGTACCGCCGAGAAAATGGGCCCGAGCGGCAAATACGACGGCGGCTACATCAACTACACCGCCGGCGTGGCGCCGGCCAGCGATCCGCAGGTGGCGCTGGTGGTGATGGTCAACAACCCGAAAGCCGGCAAGCACTTCGGCGGTTCGGTGGCCGGGCCGGTGTTCGGCAAGATCATGGCCCAGGTGCTGGAGCACATGAATATTCTGCCGGATGCCCAGCCGCTTAACGTGGTGTCGTCGGTCAAGGGGTAATGATTTAAGCAGGTAATATTGGGCCAGAGAATCTCTGACCCAATATTTAATACAACGAGTCTGACTTACGCGTTATTTCCCTTGGGTTGCCCACCATTTCGCTACGCAAGCATTGGGTGCCTGAATAGTTTTACCTTCTTTGGTGATATAAGGTACCGGTGAGTAGATTCTTGAGCAGTAGCCTGCCGGGCGTTCGGTAGCATTAACGGTGAGAGGGAGGCTAACGGTGGTGGCTAAAATCGCTGTGAGCAGCATCAGATTTGATAACTTCATCATTCTTCCTTAATTAATGAAAATAGAGTTCCATGCTTGCCGTTACACGACGAGCGCTAATGAGAGTATTAATTTGTTGGTATAACGTCTACGGCAGATTTCATTATGGATACGCCCTGATTCATTGATTAATATTTATATTGCATATTTATATCAACATCTAAAAACAACATTTATTTTCCCGAACGCAATTGCTGTCTTTCATTGAAATAAATGTTCCAACAAGCGGTTAGCTGGACTCAAGGTAATGCTTCAGCGCCTGCAGATCGGCGTTCACCAGCTCGGCGTCGCGGGCGAACAGCGCATCGTCCATGTCCGGCTGGCGGAACAGGGTGAAGATCACCTCGGTGCCGTGCCGGTTGGCGAACGCGCGCAGCGGCACGTAGACCACACCGCCGTCCGGCAGCGTCACCCAATGATCCAGTACGCCGAAGGTATTCGGCGCGCTGAAGCGAATGCGGATCCGCCCCTGTGGGGTGTCCGCCACCCAGTCTTCATTTTCCCGTCGCAAGCTGTTGGCTAACCCTTTGGCCCACAAGGGGAAGTTTTCCGGCTGGCTGAGAAAGGCGTACACCTCGTCACAGGGGCGGTTGATGGCAACATGCAGCGTTTGTGCGCTCAGCATCGTGGCTTCTCCGGTTGGCGGCGATACTTCAGTGTAGATCCCGCCGCGCTTAGAAGTAGTAACCGATGTTCACGTTGGTGCGAAAATACCATTTATTGCTGCCGGGGGACTGGGTGCCGGTCCAGCCGGTGGCGTTTTCCACGCCGCCCCACGGGTTGGCGTTCTGCGCCCAGGTCAGATCCACCCACAGCATCACCGGCATAGCGAACACTTGTACCCCCAGCGTGTTCATTTTAGAGTCGGAGCCGCCGTGCCTGTCCTTCCAGAGCACGCTGTAATCGTTGTAGAACCGCAGCTTTTTCACCGGCCCCCAGGGCACGTCGACGTCGCGCGCCAGGTTGATGGCGGCGGTGGTGGCCTGCGACGGGATCAGATAGGCCGGCGTCAGGCCGTTGCCCCCCATCAGGATCACCGAATTGTTGGCCCCGTCCGGGCCTTTGGCGTTGTAACCGTAGCGGATCACCTGGCCGGACAGATGCCAGGGATCGTAATTCACCAGCGTATGTAAACCCGCCGCCCAGAAGCTGCCGTTATCGCCGGTCGCCTGGTTATAGAGCCGCGAGGCCGCCAGCGAACCGCCGAGCTCATTGTTCCAGCCGCCCTGATGGAAAGCGCGCGTCAGCCGCAGGTTTACCTGATCGCGTTTTTCGTTGCGCTGCAGGTGCTGTGACGCATAGTTGGTGTTCTTCAGATCGTCGTAGCTGGCGACGTCGGGGGCGTAACGCACGCCGGTCGGCATCATGCGCGGGTAGTAGGCGGCGTCGAAGGCCCAATCGTCATGCTGGTATTGGTATTTGGCGCCCAGCCCGGTGTTGACGCCAAAGCCGAGGTAAAACGGAATGCCGTACGACCAGCCGAACTGCGGGTAGGGCATCAGGCCGAACGGTTTGAACGGCGCGCCGAGCTGCACTGCGGAGCGCTCAGACAGGTGGTAGCCGACATAGGCGCGGTCGATGGCGTATTTGCGCCGATCCTGAAACCAGAATCCGCTATCGAAAAACGCGTCGTTTACCTGGCCGGCGGCATCGATGCGAAAGGCATCAAAGCGTAAATGCGGAGGATTCCGATAATTGCTGCTGTGCCAGTCTTCATAGCGATAATTGGCGCGCAGCGCGCCGCCGATATCAATACTCTTTTTATTGTCCTCGCTTTGCCAATGAATATGCGGAAATGCCGGGCGGCTTTTTTTTACCGGCGTTGCGGTGGCGACAGCATCGTTGGGCAATGCGACGGTAGCCGCATAACTCACTGGTGAGAAAAGAAAAAAACACAGCGTGATCTTGCGCATGCCTGGCCCCTGAAGAAAGTAGACTGTTTATTAAGGCGAGCGAGTTTCACCTGTGAACAGGGTGTCTACGCTCATCGGTTTTATATTTGAGACGATTTTATTGGGCGTCTCATATATTAAATTCAGCGTCGGTTAATATATGAAACTTTGTTTCTTTTTTAATGGGAAAACTATAAATCCGGTATTAAACAAGTCAAGAAATAAAAATGAGAGTTGCCGAGCAATACCGATTATTGGGTTGTTTTGGTCGGCGGGGGCGGCACAGAGCAGGCTGAAATATTAGTGTCATCAATGCCCGTTAGACTCGCGGCATCCTGGTATTACTGAATAAAAATCATGAACATAAAACTGACACTGGGCCGCAGGGTAAAATCTGCGGCGGCGCTGCCGCGCGCGTTTGGCTTCGGCAAGAGCATGGGCTTATTAAGCGGCGTAATTTGCGTTATCGCGCTATTTTCTCTGCTGCAACTGTTTTCCACCGTATTTATTTCTAATATTCTGCGCGACGCCAAGGCTAACCTGGTGGCGGGCGACGGCTTGCATCGCCAGCAGGCGACGATGGATCGCGCCAGACTGTCACTGCTGACGGCCAGCGACAGTCTGAACCGTGCAGGCATCTATTACCTGCAGGACAAAGCCACCGGCTCCGACGGCAGTTGGCACAGCCTGCTGGATGAGTCGTTGGCGGCGCTGCAGGCTTCAGAGCAGGCCTTCGCCCAGTTCGAGCGCCTGAGCGCGGAGGCGCCCGAGGCGGCGGGCGCCCTGAAAGACAGCTACCGCCTGTTCTATGACGGCCTGAAAGAGCAGGCGCAAGGGTTGCAGGGCAGCAGCATCGATGCGTTTTTCGCCGTGCCGATCCAGGCATTTCAGGCGGATTTCAACGAAAAGTATCTCGCTTATCAGGCGCTGAACGAACGGCGTGGCGATGATGTCAACGTGCGGCAATTGGCGGCGCTGGAGCAAGCCAGGACCTTTGCGCTCGGTGCGCTGGCCGCGCTGGCGCTGATCGCCGTGGGGGTGTGGGTCGGCGTCTCTCGCTGGGTGATCGCACCGCTGCGGCGGGCAATCGCGCACCTCAACGTGCTGGCCGCCGGCGATCTTTCGCGGCCGCTGCCGCCTGAGCGGGCATTCAACCGCGAGATGCAACAGCTGCAGACCAGCATTGGCCACATGCAGGGCGGCCTGCAGCGCCTGGTCAGCGAGGTGCGCGATGCGGCGAGCGGGATCCTGAACGGCGTCGGGCGGCTGGCGGACGGCAATCGACAGTTGACGGCGCAGTCGGCGAAGCAGAACGGTGAATTGCAGTTGGCGACCGAGCACGTGCAGCAGCTGGCGGCGCGGGTGGAGGAAAACGGCCAATACGCGCAGCAGGCCAGCCAACGAACCGAACAGGCCCGGCAGTGCGCCGGCGCCGGTGAGCAGATGATGGAAACCGTCAATGTTTCGATGCAAGGGATCGTCAACCAATCGGCCGAAATGCGCGGCATCGTCGCACTGATCGACAGCGTGGCGTTCCAGACCAATATTCTGGCGCTGAATGCGGCAATCGAGGCGGCGCACGCCGGCGTTCATGGCCGCGGCTTTGCCATCGTGGCCAAAGAGGTGGGGCTGTTGGCGCAAAAGAGCAGCCATTCGACGCGCGATATTCAGCAGTTGATCAACCGTTCGCTGCAGCAAATCGATCAAGGTTCGCAGGCGGTGGATCTACTGACGGGCAACCTGCGCCAGATTATCGATCTGGTGAACAAATGCAGTGCGCTGATGGGGGACATTTCCCTGGCATCGCTCAATCAGGGGGAGAGCATTCAGGACGTGACGGCGCGCATCTCGGCGCTGAATCAGGTGGCACGGCAAACCGGCACGGTGGTGAACGCGGTGACCGAGGCTTCGCAGCTGTTGCAGGGCGAGTCGGAACGGTTAGAAAAAGCGATGGCGCGTTTCAGGCTGCCGGCGCAATAAATACTTCCGATGCAGGTTAATGAATAATAAAGCTGCGCTTAACGTTATTTATTATTTTCGTGCCCTGAGAAAGTTCAGCGGTTAAATAAAAGTGCAGGCCGACGCTTATGGATTAAAAAAGCATCGGCCTGCAGAGATTATTTTTGACGGGATGATTAACGGCTGGTCTGGTGGCCGATAATGCCGCCGAGCGCTGCGCCGCCAAGGGTGCCCAGCGTGCTGCCGTCGGTCAGCACCGCGCCGCCGACGGCGCCCACGCCCGCGCCGATCGCCGTGTTGCGATCGCGATTGGACATATGCCCACATGCGGTAACGGAAAGCGTTGCCATCACCACCACCAACACACCTGTGGCACGTTTAATATTCATAATGAGTTCCTGGTAAATTGACTGATTAATGGATTAAAAATAATCCGATTAACCTGCCGGTAGAAGTTGGAATGAATGTATTCCTCCGTAAGAAAATCGAACAGGTAAAAATTCTTAATTTTGCGGCGGTGAAAAGCGATTGCTCGCCGAATGTGCGGCTGCCGATAAAATCGTGGGTCTATACTGGAAAGACGCCTCGCGGGGTGCGGGGCGCACACTCTGGAGGCCGCCATGTCCGATCTCGTTTCCGCATCCGGCAAACCGGTGAAAATCCCCGGCGCGGACCACCCAATCACCTTGACCCGCCATCCGGCGCGGGTTGTCGTGCGTGCAGCCGGTCAGACCCTGGCCGACAGCCGCAACGTGCTCATCCTGCAGGAAGCCACCTATCCGCCGGTGTTTTACTTTCCGCGTGAGGATGTGAATCTGGCGCTGTTGCAGAAAAACGAGCACGTCAGCTACTGCCCTTATAAGGGCGACTGCAGTTATTTCTCCCTTGTGCTTAACGGCGAGCAGGCGGCCAATGTGGCCTGGAGTTATGAAATGCCCTACAACGCCGTGGTGGCAATCAAGGATCATCTGGCATTTTATCCCGATAAAGTGACGGAGATCCGCACCGAAGCGTGAGCCGCAGCGGCCATCGGGCGGGGGCAGGTTGACATTCTCATTGTCCCTACTCATTATGTGTATTACCGGGAATTGATACGCTTTTCTTATGTTTTAATCCGACATAAACGAAACTCTGAGCAGGTGCCAAGGTGTCTACCTCTACGCGATTTGCCGTTGCCATCCACATTCTGACCAACATCACGCTGTGTCGCGGCCAGACGGTGCGTTCCGAAGATATCGCGCGCAGCGTCAACACCAACCCGACGGTGGTGCGGCGCATCCTCGGCGCGCTGGCGGAGGCCGGGCTGACCTATTCACAGATGGGGCAAGGCGGCGGGGCGCTGCTGGCGCGGCCGGCGGAAGCGATCTCGCTGCTGGACGTGTATCGCGCGGTAGAGGATCAACCGTATTTCATGCTGCACCGTACCCGGCCTAACGATGCGTGCTATATCGGCCACGCCATTACCCCGGTGCTGGAGCAAGAGTTCGCGCGCGTCGGTCACGCGCTGGAAGCCAGCCTGGCGCAAACCAGCATCGCCGAAATGGCCGGGCAGGTCGAGCGGCGCGCAGGCTATCCTTTTGTCCCTTGTTCACCGCAATATCAAGCGGATACGCAATAAAAACCACGCCAATTCCCGCTACGCGCAGAGCATTTTTTGCATTGCTTTAATGTAATTGTGTAAGTTACATTAGCTCGCATCAGTGTGATGTAGCTCACGTTTTAGACTGCCTCCCCACGATACTCAACCGATTGGTCGGAAACCTTTTCTTCCGGCGCAGATTCGCTGTGCTTATAAACCAGGAGAGAACGATGTTAGAAATGATTGAAAGCTTGGCCACCGTGGTGGTCCTGGTGCCGGTAATGGTAGCCGTCTTGCTCGGCGCGATTTACGGCCTGGGTGAAGTGTTCAACGTCTTTTCCGCTATTGGCCGCAAAAACGGCTGATGGCACGCCAGGGGGCGGTTCTCGTCCTCCGGCTCCCCCCGAATTATCCTGCACCCTCCTTGCTTCATAGCGTAAATACCCCCCTAATCCCGAAAAAGCCGGGCGCTCAGCGTATCGATGAACACCCTGAGTTTCGGCGTCAGATGCTTGCTGGAAGGCCACAGAACTTTAAAGCTGCCGCTGTGGTGACTATGCTCGCGCAATATCTGCTGCAATCGCCCCTGTTCCCGTGCGCGCTTCACGGCAAAATCCGGCAAACAGGCAATGCCCTGGCCGCTTTCCGCCAGGTAAATCAGGGTATCGACGGTGTTGCAGACCAGCCGGGTGTTGATCCCCTCGGCGAGCAGCTTTTCCCATCCGGCGATCGGCCAGGGTTCCACTTTGCCGGTCGAGGGAAATTTGTACAGCAGGCAGGTATGGCCTTGCAGTTCCGCTGGTTGATGCGGGATCCCCATCTGGCGCAAATAATCCGGCGAGGCCACCAACTGCAGATGAAACATGCCCAGCTGGCGGCTCATCAGTCGTGAGTCCTCGGTCTCGCCGACGCGAACTACGGCATCAAAGCCTTCTTCGATGACATCGACCCGGCGGTCGGAAAAATCGGTTTCCAGCTCAATCTCCGGGTAACGCCGGACAAATTCCGCCAGCACCGGATTCAACAGGCCGCCCACCAGCGGCAAACTGACACGCAGCTTGCCGCGCGGCGCGCTGTGCGTATCGCTGATTTCCTGTTCCGCCGCCGCCAATTCTCCGAGAATACGCTGGCAGCGGTGCAGAAACAGCCGGCCTTCGGCGGTCAGCGTCATGCTGCGCGTGCTGCGGTGGAACAGGCGTGCACTCAGCCGGTTTTCCAGGCGGGCGATGCTTTTCCCCACCGCGGAAGCGGAAATGCCGAGCACGCGGCCGGCCTCAACGAAGCTCAGCGTCTCGGCGGCCTGCACAAAGACGCTCACCCCAGACAGATTATCCATTGCTTACCCCATTGCGGACGTGAATGTCCGCTATGAAAGGAAATCTAGCCTGTTTTTCCGTTAATCGCCACGCTCTATGCTCGGTGGCGACAGCATGGGCTGACTACCTGGAGCAATAAAGATGAGTGAATACGGATCCTCCACCAACGCGATCGACGGCGCGATAGAGAAAGCCTTGCGTGAAAAACGATTGGTTGGCGCGGTCGTTTTGGTGGCGCAGGGCGGTGAGATCGTTTACCGACGCGCGGCGGGCATGGCAGATCGCGAAGCGGGCAAACCGATGGCGTGCAATACGCTGTTTCGGCTGGCTTCGGTGTCCAAACCGATCGTGTCCACGGCGGCGCTGGCGATGATGGCGGGAGGAGACATGCAGTTGGACGATCCCGTTACCCGCTGGCTGCCGGATTTTCGTCCGCGACTGGCGGATGGCACCCAACCGTTGATGACGCTATGGCATTTGATGACCCACACAGCCGGATTAAGCTACCGTTTTTTCCAGCCGGAAGGGGGATTTTACGCTCAGTCGGCGGTCTCCGACGGCATGGATGAGGCGGCGGTAAGCCTGCAGGAAAATGTGCGGCGCATCGCTTCCTCGCCGTTGTTGGCACCGCCCGGCGCGGAGTGGCGCTATTCCATCGCCACCGATGTGTTGGGCGCGGTTATTGAACGCGCGAGCGGCCTGCCGCTGGCGCAGGCGGTCAAAATGGGTGACCGGGCCGCTGGCGATGACGGATACCGATTTCCTGGCGGTGGACGCCGCGCGTTTGGCGGCCGCATACGCCGACCATCCCGGCGAGCCGCGCCGCCTGCGCCAGCCGGATCGTTTACCGTTCATCGACGGCAGCGCCGGTTTTCATCTGTCGCCGGCACGTGCGCTGGATCCGCAGGCGTACGCCTCCGGCGGTGCCGGCATGGTCGGATCGGCCGAGGATTTCCTGCGTCTGCTGGAAGCGTTGCGTCAGGGGGGCGGGCAGGTGCTGCCGGCTGATTGGGTGACGGCGCTGGCCACCAACCAAATCGGCGATCTGCCGATGCCGTTTTGGCCAGGGCGCGGCTTCGGCCTGGGCATCACCGTGCTGAAAGATCCCGTCGCAGCGCAAACGCCGGAGTCTGTGGGCAGTTGGCGAATGGGCGGCACCTATGGCCACTCGTGGTTCGTCGATCCTGCCCGGCAGCTCAGCGCGGTGGCGTTTACCAACACGGCGCTGGAAGGGATGTCCGGCGCCTTTGTCGGCGAGATTTGTCAGGCGGTTTATGCCGCCACGGGAGTGCCGTCATGGGCCTGATGCCACCGATTTTCTTCATCGCGCTGGGGCTGTTCGGCGTTTACTGCATCGAGTTCGGCGTGGTGGGTATTTTACCGCAGATCATCGCGCGCTATGGCATCTCCACGGCGCAGGCCGGCTGGCTGGTCGGGATCTTCGCCCTGACCATTGCACTGCTCGGGCCGCTGTTGGTGCTGTTGGCATCGCAATTCAATCGCAAACGCATGTTGTTGATCGCGTTGACCGTGTTTGCGGCGGCCAGCACGCTGGCCGCTCAGGCGGACAGCTTTGCCATGCTGATGCTGCTGCGTATTTTGCCGGCGTTGTTTCATCCGATCTACTTTTCACTGGCCATGGTGGCGGCCGCGGCGCTTTATCCGCCGCATCTGGCCACCAAAGCAACCGCTTATGCGTTTATCGGCACCAGCATGGGGATGGTATTGGGCATACCGCTGACGCAATGGATCGCCGGGCAGTTCAGCTATGAGGCGTCGTTCCGGTTTTGTGCGTTGGTAAACCTTCTGGCGGCGCTGGGATTGCTGTGGCGCTTGCCTGATGCGACCGTGCAGCGCCTCAGCTACGGCAAGCAGTTGGCAATCCTGCGCAGCGGCACGCTGTGGTTGAATATCACTACCTGCGTGCTGATCTTTGCCGCCATGTTTGCCGTCTACGCTTATGCAGCCGAGTACCTCAGCCGTGAAATCGGCCTCAGCGGCGGCGTCATCGGCTGGCTTCTGGTGGCGTTCGGGGTGGGCGGCGTTGCGGGCAACCTGTTGGCCGGCAAGGGGTTGAGCCGCCATCGCGCAGTGACGGTGCTGCTGCATCCGATAGCCTTGATGGCGGCCTATGCGCTGCTGTATCGCTACGGCAGCGCGAATATCGGCTCGATGACGGCACTTTGTCTGTATTGGGGGGCGGCGCACACCAGCGGTTTGATCGTGACGCAGGTCTGGCTGACCTCCGAAGCGCCGCAGGCGCCGGCGTTCGCCACCGGGCTGTATATCGCCTTTATCAACCTGGGCGTGGCGGTGGGGTCGCTGGTGGGCGGTTGGTTTATCGCTGCCTGGGGGCTACAGGGCAGCCTACTGTGTGGGGCCATGTTTGCCGCACTGGCGGCGATCGCGATCGCCGCCAGGCTGTGGCTGCAACGGCAGGCTACGCTTGCGTTGCGTCAATCATCGCCATCACCTGCCGAAACATCGCGCTTTCCGCATCGGCCAGTTCGTTGACCAACGTAAAATGATTGCAGTGGCGATCGGCCAGCAGCTGGACGTCGAGGCCGCGCGCCAGGCAGGCGTCATAATAGGCCTGCGTCTGGTTTTTAAACCCTTGGGTTTCCCGCTGGCCGACGTCGAGCAATATCTGCGGCGCATGTTCCTTCGCCGGCAGCAAAAACAGCGGGCTGAGGGTTTGCGCCTGCTCGGGCGTCAGGTGCAGCCAGTCGTTGATGTAGATATCGCACAGCGGGCGCAGATCGTAGAGACCGCTCAGCGCCAGCGCGCCTTTGATCGCGTCGGGCGGCAGGCGATAGCGTGGTTGCCAGCCGTCGGCGATCAGCATGCCGCACAGGTGGCCGCCGGCCGAACTGCCGCTGACGAAAATGCGTGCCGGATCGATGCCGAAAGGCGCCCCGTGATGATAAAGCCAGGCGACGGCGCTGCGCACCTCGTGCACGATCTCCGCCAGCGTCGCTTCCGGCGCCAGCGTGTATTCCAGCGTGGCGACCGCCACGCCGCGGCGGGCAAACGCGGCGGCCATCGAACAGGCTTCCTCTTTGCGCTGCGAATGCCAGTAGCCGCCATGAATAAAGATCAGCAGCGGGGCGGGCTGCGTGCAGGCCGGGAACAGATCGAGGCGCTCTGCGGCGCTCATGCCGTAGCGCAGGTCGTAAATGCCGGGCGTCTGTGCCCTGGCGCGCTGGGCCAGCGCGGCGTATTCCGCCATGCAAGCGTCAAAGTCTTCCACCGAAGCGCGGGCGTTGTATTGCACGGCGCGCGCGCTCAGGTCTTCAAACGTCAGATCGATGCTCATCACTTCTCCGGATTGTTATGCGTTATGCCTTCATCATCGTCCCGCAGGCGAAAAGATGTTTGATCTCCGGTGCGCATCATTGCGGCTTCTCTGATGCTGTTTTCTGCTGTATATTGCTGTTTTATGCTTTTTACTGCGGAATAAACCCATGCACAAAGCGGCACGACAGCGCCATTTACTGGATTTGCTCAGCGAACGCGGGCAGGCGGCGGTGGCAGAATTGGCCGGCGCCATCGGCGTTTCGGTCGATACCGTGCGCCGCGATCTGGCCGATCTCGAGCGGCAAGGGTTGGCGCAGAAACATCACGGCGGGGCGATCGCGCTCGAACCGTCCGACATGCCGCGCCAGGCGCGCGCGGCGCTGTTGCCGCAGGTCAAGCAGCGGCTCGGCCGCGCGGTGGCCGCGCAGATCCCGCCCGGCATCACCCTGATGCTGGATGCGGGCAGTACGCTGCTAGCGGTAGCGCAGGCGCTGCGCGGGCCGGCCACGGTGATCACCGCGTCGCTGGATATCGCGCAGTGCCTGAGCGACAGGCCGGAGATCAACCTGATTCTGCTTGGCGGCCAGTGGGATGCGCGCCAGCGGCTGTTCGCCGGCGGCGCCACCCTGGCGTTGCTGGCGCGCTACCGCGCGGACATTGCCTTGCTGGGCGCCTGTGCGGTGCATGCGCAGCTGGGGCTGAGCGCCGGCGAGGAGGCCGATGCCGAGGTCAAACGCGCCATGCTGGCTAACAGCGGCGAGCGCTGGCTGGTGGCCGACCATATGAAGCTGGATCGCTGCGAACCGCATCACGTTGCGGACCTGGCGCAGATCCAACGCCTGTTTACCGATCGCCCGTGGGACAACCTGGACGAACAGTCATTGATTGAACTTTGTGTCGTCGCCGACGACCGCTAGAGGAGAACACTGATGAACGATACCGCTCGACCGTTGCAGGTGGCGCTGATTGGCTACGGCTTTGTCGGCAAGGCGTTTCACGCGCCGCTGATTAACGCGGTGCCGGGGCTGGAACTGAGCGTGGTGGCTTCGCGCGATGCCGCCAAGGTGCATGCCGATCTGCCGCACGCGCAGGTGATCGCCGACCCGCTAGAGGCTATCCGCCGGCCGGAGGTGGATTTGGTGGTGATCGCGTCGCCGAACGATACCCATGCGCCGCTGGCGCTGGCCGCGCTGGAAGCGGGCAAGCACGTGGTGGTGGATAAACCCTTTACGCTGGATTTGGCGCAGGCGCGCATGCTGATTGCGGCGGCGGAAAAACACGATCGCCTGCTGTCGGTGTTTCAGAACCGCCGCTGGGACAGCGACTACCTGGGTGTGAAGCAGGTGATTGAACAGGGGCTGATCGGCAAGGTGACGCACTTTGAGTCGCACATCGATCGCTACCGCCCTGAAGTGCGGGTGCGCTGGCGCGAACAGAATCTGCCGGGCAGCGGGCTGTGGTTTGATCTGGGGCCGCACATGGTCGATCAGGCGCTGCAGCTGTTCGGTTTGCCGCACAGCGTGCAGGCCAACATCGCTACGCTGCGCCCCAACGCGCAGGTTAACGACTGGGCCCACGTGGTGCTCAACTACCCGACGCACCGCGTGATCCTGCACGGCAGCATGCTGGTGGCGGGGGGCGTGGCGCGCTTTACCGTACACGGCGAGAAAGGCAGCGTGGTCAAAGCGCGCGCCGACGGGCAGGAGAGCCAACTGCTGGCCGGCGTGACGCCGGGCTCGGCGGAGTGGGGCAAAGACGACGACGCGATGAGCCTGTTTATCGGCACGGAGCCGGTGCGCACGCTGCCGACGCCGGATGGCGATCAGCGTCAGTATTACGTCCAGGTGCGCGACGCGCTGCGCGGCGCCGGCGCCAACCCGGTTACCGCTGCGCAGGCGCTGGCGGTGATGGCGGTGCTGGAGGCGGCCACCCTGGCGGCGGAAACCGGCGTCACCCAAACCCTGCCGCTCACCGAGGCGGAGATCGCCGCCTGGTAACGGCTCGCGTCAGATAAGGCGTCAGACGCATGGATACAGTGCATGCCGTGCGTCTTCCGCCATCCCAACCCCTGGCATAGGCTAACCCTCAGTCTATGTCAGGAGTGTTTATCATGTTATCCCATCCTTCGCCGCAGGGCGTCCGCGGCACATTGGCCGCACTGTCTCTGAGCATGCTGCTGTCATCGCTCGGGATCAGCATCGCCAACGTCGGGCTGCCGGCGCTCGCCACCGCGTTCCATGCTTCGTTCCAGGCGGTACAGTGGGTATTGCTCTGTTATTTGCTGGCCGTCACTACCTGCATCATCGGCATCGGTCGCTTGGGCGACAGCCTTAATCGCCGCCGCCTGCTGCTGGCGGGTACCGCGCTGTTTACCGCCGCTTCGCTGGCTTGTGCGCTGGCCCCGCAGCTTTGGCTGCTGCTGGCGGCGCGCATGGCGCAGGGGTTGGGGGGCGCGGTCATGATGTCGATCGCCATGGCGCTGGCGGGCGAAGCGCTGGGCACGGAAAAAATCGGCCGCGCGATGGGTCTGCTCGGCACGATGTCGGCAGTGGGCACTGCGTTGGGGCCGTCGTTGGGCGGCGCGCTGATCGCCGGTTTCGGCTGGCGGGCGATGTTTCTGATCAATCTGCCGCTGGGCCTGTTGGCGCTGTGGCTCACCTGGCGATACTTGCCGGAGGGGGCACGCCCGGCAGCGCGCCAGGAACCGTTCGATCGCGCCGGTACGCTGCTGCTGGGCGGCGCATTGCTCTGCTATTCGCTGGCGATGACCCTGGGGCGCGGCAATTTCGGCGCGCTCAACCTGGCGTTGATGCTGGGGGCCCTGTTGGCGGGGGCGCTGTTCATCGGCGTGGAACGCCGCGCCGCATCGCCGCTGTTGGCGCCGACGATGTTCCGCCATCCGGCCCTGACGGCGGGGCTGGCGGCCAGCGCACTGGTGATGACGGTCATGACCGCTACGTTGGTGGTCGGGCCGTTCTACCTGTCACGCGCGCTGGGGTTAAGCGCTGCGCAGGTCGGGCTGGTGATGTCGGCGGGGCCGGCAATGGCGATCCTGACCGGCATTCCGGCCGGTTATCTGGTGGATCGTTTTGGATCGCAGCGCATCGCCCAGTTTGGGCTGGCGGCGGTGGCCGCCGGTGCGGCGTTGCTGTCGCTGCTCAGCCGCGCCGGCGTGCTTGGCTATGTGGCACCCATCGCGCTGCTGACCGCCGGCTATGCGCTGTTTCAGGTGGCCAACAACACCATGCTGATGAAGGATCTGTTTCCTGAAAGGCGCGGTTTGATCGCCGGAATGGTCAATCTGGCGCGCAATCTCGGGGCGATCACCGGCGCTTCGGCGATGGGGGCGCTATTCTATCTGGCTTCACAGCGGGTGGCGGGCGCGGCGGCCGCCGCGGCTTACGGGATGCAGGTGACTTACGGCGTGGCGGCGCTGTTGGCGCTGGCGGCGTTGCTCATCGCCTTCGGCGGCCGCCGACTGATGCTGCGTTACGACGCGCGCTGAACCGCGTAGCGTTCTTGCACGAAGCCGTTGTCCGAGGGAGTGACGGCGAGCAGGCGCAGGCGCTGCTCCGGGCCAGCGGCGCCGAACAAGGGAATGCCGCCGCCCAACAGCAGCGGCACGCGCGTGATAGTCAGCTCGTCGATCAACCCGGCCTGCAGGAAGCGCTGCACGGTCTGGCCGCCGTCGATATACAGGTGACGGCAGCCTTGAGCGGCCAACTGCGCCACGATGGCCGCCGGTTCGCCAGTCATCCAGCGAACGTGCCCGGTATCTTGTTGTGCGGGCGGCTGCGTCGACAGCACCACCACCGGCAGTTCGCCATAGGGCCACTCGGGAAAGGCGCGAACTTTGTCATAGGTATGGCGCCCCATCACCAGCGCGTCGATATCGGCGATAAACGCCTCATAGCTTAGCCCGTTGAGCAATGAAACCGCGTACTCGGGCCGCAGCAGCCAGTCGATGTCGCCGCCCGCGCCGGCGATGAAACCGTCCACGCTGGTGGCGATGTAAACCGAACATTTCATCAGGCGAGATCTCCCCGGTACACCACATGCACCTTGTTGCCGTCGGGATCGCGCAGGTAAGCGCCGAAATAGCCTTTGCCGTAATGCGCGCGTTCGCCGGGCTCGCCTTCACTGCTGCCGCCCGCCAGCAGCCCGGCGGCGTAGGCGCGTTTAACCTCCAGCTCATCGGCGGCGAGAAACGCCAGCATGCTGCCGTTGCCAGCGCTGGCGGGCTGCCTGTCGAAGGGTTGGTAGGCGTAGAAACGCGGCAGCGTTTGGCCCGGCCTCACCCAGCAGCGGGCTGCGGGGCCGCCGTCCGGCGTCACTTCTCGCCGCTGTAATCCCAGCGGCAACAGAATGGCGTCGTAGAAGGCGGTGGCGGCGTCCAGATCGCTGACACCGACGGTAATATGGCTGAACATGGCGCTTCCTTTCCGAAGAGAGAGTATGAACGGAAACAGTAGCAGCGATATTGCAGAATGGACAGACCGCAACGGAGGATTCGGATTAGGGACGCGCGCAGGGGCAAAGCGCGCTTCACGGTATGCGGGACAGGCTGCCGTTCAATTGCTTTCGACACGCGGATTGGCGTGAGTCGGTTGGCTGGGATAGTCCACCTGATGCTTGTGCAGATAATCGCGGATCAGCTGGCGCACCACCTGGGAAGGGGTGACGTCCTGCTGCAGGCACAGTTCTTCCAGGGCTTTCTTCTTGTCCGGGTCAATCAGCACCGTTAGCCGCGCCGTTTTCTTTTCCATCAGGATCCTCCAGAGAATGATAACTGAATGATAATACCACGTGGGCGAAGCGGCCAGCCAGACCGCGTCGCCGCACGTCTTTAGCGGAAATGCAGCCGCTCTATTTTACGCGACAGGTAGCCGAGTTCGCAGTTGAACAGCTCGCCGCTGCCGGCGGCCAGGTTGCGCAGCGCGCTCAGCGGTAACGTCACCTTGGCCGGCGTAGCGTAAATGATCACGTTGCCGCTGGGGGCGATGCAAAACAATACGGTGCCGAATATCCGGTGCAGGCTGTGGTACAGCAGGCTGCTTTCGTCGGGCAGATCGTGATAATTCAGCACCAGCCAACCGCCGTCATTCAGCCGCGCGGCGCAGTTTTCCAGGAAGGTCTGGGTGCCTTGCTGCGGATCCATGGCGAACGCCGAATAGAGATCGGAGAAGATCAGATCGTAACGCGTCTCGGCGGGCGGGCGCACAAAGTCCATGGCGTCGGCGGTGCGCAGGCTGATGGTGTCGGTGGCCGGCAGCGTAAAATAGCGGCGCGCGACGGCGATCACCGCAGCGCGCAGCTCGACGACGTCGAGGCGCATCGCCGGATCGAGCGCGTGCAGCGCACGCAGCAAGCTGCCGCCGCCCAACCCCAAAATCAACGCCGAGGCCGGCGGCTGCCAGGCCACCGCCATCAGCATCGCTTTGATGTAGTTGTGGATCGGCTGCGCGGGGTTGCTGAGGCTCATCTTGCTCTGTTCGCAGATGCCGTCAAACCGCAGCGTGCGATAGTCCTTGTGGTCGGAAACGATGATTTCGCCCCAGGCGTCGGTTTCGCGAGCGATCACCTGGCCGCGCGGAGAGAAATCGAGGGTTTTGAGTAAGCTGTCAACCAGAGACATGGTATTCGCAGGGCTCCTTCGGCAAGCGGCCTATTTACGGGCGCACATGAAATCGGCGGTGCAAATGCGCCGGCCGTCGATGCTGGCGCGGCCGGTAAAGCGGGCGATCGCCCCACGGCGGCGTACAAAGGCGACCTCCATCAGCACCTGGTCGCCGGGGCGGGCAGCACGATAAAACCGCGCGCGCTGAATGGCCGCGAAATAGTAATGCTCCCCTTCGTTCAGCGCCCCGAGATAGTAATGCGCCAACAGACCGGTGCTTTGCGCCAGCGCTTCCACCAACAGCACGCCGGGAAAACCGGCGAAGTGCGCGTGGCCGTTCCAGAACGTTGGCTCATTGGCGGTGATGTTCTTGATGGCGCTCAGCCTCCCTTCGGCAATGCAGGTGCCGGCGGGCAGCACGCGATCGACCAACAGGCAGGGATAACGATGAGGCAAAATCGCCTGAATATCGTTGAATTGCAGGGGGTGACCAGTCAATGGCATGAGAGAGCGTGATCCTGTCTGCGGCGAAACCGGTGCGAGGGCCGGCGTTCAGTCCATGATGAGTGTAATAACATTATAATAAAATTATCATCAGATGTGCCAGATGAAAAAAACGACGGCGGAGAAACAGACGAAGAAGGGAGCGTGAGGGAGGCACCCGATCATGACGACCGGGTGTGGCAGTGCGTTTTAGTGCTTGGAGCGGGTCACTTTATCCAGATAGCCCATCACGAAAGCGGACAGCACAAAGGTAAGGTGGATGATCACATACCACATCAGCTTGTTGTCCGGCACGTTCTTGGCGTCCATAAACACCCGCAGCAGATGAATGGAGGAGATGGCGACGATGGAGGCGGCGACTTTGTTTTTCAGCGAGGTGGCGTCCATTTTGCCCAGCCAGCTCAGCTTTTCTTTCCCTTCGGTGATATCCAGCTGCGAGACGAAGTTTTCATACCCGGAGAACATCACCATGACCAACAGCCCGCCCACCAGCGCCATGTCGACCAGCGACAGCAGGGTCAGGATCAAATCGGCTTCGGCGACAGAAAAAATGTTGGGCAGGACGTGCAGGATCTCCTGAAAAAACTTGATCGACAGGGCGACCAGGGCCAGTGAAAGGCCGACATAAACCGGTGCGAGCAGCCAACGGGAGGCGTACATCGTGTTTTCGAGCAAGCGTTCAATCATAAAATTGTTATAAATGCGTGGCAAAAAGGGCGCCCAGTATAACGCAGGTGGCCAGGGCGAAATCAACCACGTGCCAATGGCTTGGAGAAATTTGCGAATGCACGTTCGCTTCGAACGGGTTCATGACAATGATATCGCATGGGGATAAACTGCCGCGGTCTCTTGCCTTGCTACCGTTTCGTCAAGCGCTGCTCAAAACTAAGGATGGTTATATGGTCGATAATGCGTTTATCGCGAGAACGCGAGCCGTTAATGGCTGCTTTTCCATGTTTTTGCTGATGTTCCTGATTACATTCATTCCGTTGTTCATTGAGAACAGAACCGCCTTGATGCGACAAGGGCTATTGCTGCCGTTGCTGTACGGAATAGAATTTGTCGCTATCTTTTCGTTATACCTGCTCTTTTTCCGCCGTAGAGAAGGATTGGGCAAAGGCGAGGTTAAGCGCAACGATTTTGCGCTGCTGCTGTTCGCGCTGTTGGTGATTCAGTTTATTTTCCCGCGTTTGATGGGCGTGGAAAAAACGGAAACCTGGGTGATGGAGCAGGTGGCATTGCCCGGCGAGATTTTGGCGCTCAATGCCGCTTTGTTGGTTTTCGTCGTCCCCGTCTATGAAGAGATCGTATTTCGCGGCTGTCTGTTTAACGCACTGATGTATTGGTTTAACGATAAGGTGCTTTGGGCTGCGTTAACGGTGTCTGTCATCTTTGCCGTTTTGCATACCCAGTACACCGATTGGCGCACATTAGCAGCCCTGGTGCTCATCTCGCTGGTGTTAACGGCCGCCAGAGTGAGATCCAAAGGGATCTATTTGCCCATTGGGCTGCATATGACCATGAATGGCGTCGTGATGGCGGCCAGCTATGCGTTAAATTGAAGCTGTGCTTGCCGCCGGATGTTCAGTGCCGAGCTTTCTTACCGTCGCTGTGGCCGAGAGAGCGATCGGGGAAGCTGTGATCGCGCAGCCGCTGCTTCAGCTGCGCCGCATCGGGGAAGCCGCCGTCAATCTTGCGATCCCAAATCATCACGCCATCGACGCTGATTTGATAGACCCCGCCGGTGCCCGGCATCAGGGTGACGGAGGCGAGATCGTCGCCGAAGGTATTGAGCAGCTCTTGCGCCATCCAGCCGGCGCGCAGCAGCCAGTTGCATTGTGAACAGTAGTGGATCGTCACTGCGGGGGCATTTTTCATCGATGATCGACCGGTAGTGGTAACGGCTTGCAATCAGCCTGAGGGACCTGCAAGCGATGGTGGCTTTGTCTCGCCGAATAGTCAAGCGTCTGCTGCGGCCAGAGCGGCCGAGTGTGCGTCATGGCCGCTTGCTGCCGGCAAACCATTCAACCCCACGCAGCATGCCCGCCCAATAAAACCGGGGTAAAAACCAGGCTTTGAGCCACCAGGCCAGCCGGCTGGGCTGGGTTGCGTCGAGCAGGGGAAACGTGGGCAGCAATTTACCGTCATAGCCAAACTCCGCCAGCACAACTTTGCCTTTCTCGACCGTCAACGGACAGGAACCATAGCCATCATAATGGGCAGTGAGAGGCGCGCCATGAATCAGCGCAGCGAGGTTTTCCGCCGCCACCACCACCTGCTTTCGGGCTGCCGCCAGGGTTTTGGCGTTTGGCGTTGAGCAACAGTCGCCTACCGCAAAAATATCCGGCCAATGCTTATGCTGCAGCGTCAATTTATCCACATCGCACCAGCCGGATCCCTCAGCGAGCCCGCTCTGAGAAATAAACGCCGGGGCCGATTGAGGCGGCACCACGTGGAGCATATCGAAGGGCAGGGTTAACTCGCGTTTTCCCTCTTCATTTGTCTCTACGGCAAATGTTGCTTGCCGATTCTGGCCATCAACACGGATTAAATGATGATTGAAATTGATCTGTGCACGGTATTTTTCCAAATACTCGCTCAGCGGGGGGACAAATTGCGGAATACCGAAAACCGCCGCGCCCGCAAGGCAGAAATTGACGTTAATATTATTCAGGATGCCTTGACGGCGCCAGTGGTCGCATGAAAGGTACAAGGCTTTTTGCGGTGCGCCGGCACACTTTATAGGTAGCGTCGGTTGAGAAAATATCGCCTGGCCTCCTTTCATTTCCCGGACCAGTTTCCAGGTATATTCGGCAAGATCAAAGCGATAATTAGACGTGACGCCGTTTAATCCCAGCGTGTCTTCAAGGCCCTCTATTTTATCCCAGCGTAAGACGAGGCCGCACGCAACAATAAGAAAGTCATAGTTTATTTTCTGACCTTGGCGGGTCTCGATGTATTTCTGACGGGGCTCAACCCTGACAACGCTATCCTGTACCCATGCGGTTCCTGCGGGCAGGACAGCGCGCATGGAGCGCCGTGTTTTATTGATATCAAAGAGCCCGCCGCCCACCAGGGTCCATGCCGGTTGATAATAATGACAGTCGTTAGGCTCCACGAACGTTATATCAATGTCTTTAACTCGCTTCCTTATGCTTGCCGCGATACCTATTCCGGATGAGCCGCCGCCAATAACAACGACGCTTTTCTGGGTATTTATTTTTTCTGGTTTCATGCAGGCCTCCTTTCATAAGAAAGTAGGGGGTTGCCGTCCAGATGAAAAGCGAATTTATAGAACTTGTGGTTATATAAAAAATCATATATTCCATTTTGCTATATGTAATAACAAAACGAAATAAGTTATTTGACATTGCCAGTGAACTGATCGTTAATAATTGGCATGAGCATCATTAAGGGATTAACACAGTGGATTTTTTCCATTTCAGTTTTTATATCGTGATGCTGTTAGTGATCACCGGGGGAATTGTGGGATTTCTCCTGGCCCTGACCGGCGGCGGCGGATCAATCGTCTGCGTGCCATTATTGCTGTATATGGTGAAAGTGCCGGATACGCATTTGATTATAGGAACCAGCGCCATGTCGGTGGCCATTAACGCGCTGATTAACCTGGCCGCGCACGCTGCCAAAGGCAACGTCAGGTGGCAGACCGGGTTTGTCGTTTCGCTGGTCGCTGTCATGGGCGCTCTGGCGGGATCTCAGATGGGAAAAATCACGGACGGACACTACTTAACCCTGCCTTTCTCCCTGTTGATGCTGGTTGTCGCCGGATTGACGCTGAAAAGAAATCACCTTGCCGACACCCCCTTGTCGTCCCCCCATTCTGCCGTTCATCCCGCCATCGTATGGCCTGGCGTCCTGGCCCTGGGCGGGCTGGCGGGTTTTCTGGGCATTGGCGGCGGATTTTTGGTTGTGCCGGCGCTGGTCTGGTTTTTCCGCTTCTCGATGGTTGAGGCGGTGGCAACTTCACTGGTGGTCGTGGCGGCCATGGGGCTATCGACCAGCGCCAGCTACGCCATGTCCGGAAAGGTCTCGATCGCCATTACGTGCTGGCTCATCGTCGGCGGCGTTCTGGGGGGCGTGGTAGGGGTGGCGCTCGCCGATCGCCTGAAAAAACGCGAGGACATTATCAATGTGCTCTATGCCGCCATGCTCCTGGCACTGGCCCTGTATATGTTATTTAAAAGCCTATGAAACAGAAGGAAAAAACATGCGCATTCGCACTTACCACCCTCAGCTCTCCTTTTCGGGCGCGCCTGAAGCGAGTGATTTCAAGGCGCTGTCTCAACAGGGCTACCGCCTTATCGTCAACAATCGGCCGGACGAAGAGCCGGGGGAGTATCTTGACCATCAGCAAGAGAAAGCGTTGGCTGAACAAGGGGGAATGCGTTACGTCTATCTCCCTTACACGTTCGATACGCTGACCTGGGAGACCGTTTACACCTTCCAGTTTCTGCTGCGGCAAGGCCGGAAGACCCTGGCGCACTGCAGGAGCGGGGCTCGCTCTGCCTGCCTTTCCCTGCTGTATGCGCTGCGCGAAGGTCAGATAGATGAAGCGCAATTTCGCCGCCAATGCGACGAATACGGCGCGGACGCCGATAAGGCGCTCAGCTGGTATGGCAAGCATCGGTCCGCGTGGGCCACAGCGGAAGTTCACGCGTTTTATGAGCCGGAAAGCGGCAGCCTGCAGTATGTGGTTGCCGATCCCGAGGCGCGCCGCTGTGCGATTATCGACCCGGTGCTGGATTTTGACCGCCGATCGGGCACGGTCTCGCATCAACAGGCCAACGACATTCTGAATTTTATCCATCAACGGGGGTGGGGAGTGGCCTGGGTGTTGGATACGCACCCGCACGCCGATCATTTTTCGGCCGCCACCTGGCTGGCGCAGAAAACCGGCGCCTTCACCGGCATCGGTGAAAAAATTACCGCCGTTCAGGGGCTGTGGGAAGAGATCTATAATTTAAAAGACCTGCCTGCGGCCAAGACCGTCTGGGATGTGCTGTTCGCGGACGGGGACGTCTTTTTTATCGGCAACCTGCGCGCTGAAGTCCTGCTGTCTCCCGGGCACACGCTGGCTTCCGTCACTTATTACATTGCGGATGCGGCGTTTATCCACGATACGTTCTTCATGCCGGACAGCGGTACCGCAAGGGCCGATTTTCCTGGCGGCAATGCGGAAGCCTTGTGGGAGTCATTGCAACGGATCTTGAGCCTGCCGGCAGATACCCGCCTGTTTACCGGCCATGATTACCGCCCGGCGGGGCGTGAGGCCCGCTGGGAAAGCACCGTGAGAGAGCAGCGCGAGAACAATCCCTGGGTGGTCAACATGGATAAATCCCGGTTCGTTGCGCAAAGAAAACAGCGGGACGCCACGCTGCCGCACCCGGAACTCATGCTGATGGCGCTGCAGGTCAATATTCGCGGCGGCGTTTTGCCTGACTGTGAAGACGATGGGCAACACTATCTGAAAATCCCCGTGAATCGATTTAAGGGGTGAATCAGGTCATGGCGGCGCCAGCGAACAGGCAAATCATTCGCCTGGGATCGCGCCGTCTGTTAATTGTTTTTTATGAAATAATCATGCTGATTCATATTTAATTATTTGTTTTTACACAAAACACGCGGCGCTTGCCCTCACTGAATACAGTCACTACATTAACAACTGTACTTCCCATTCTGCTAAGGAAAACACCATGAAAGCTGCCGTAGTGACGAAAAACCATACTGTAGACATTCAGGATAAAGTGCTGCGCCCGCTGAAACACGGCGAGGCGGCATTGAAAATGGAGTGTTGTGGGGTGTGCCACACCGATTTGCACGTGAAAAACGGCGATTTCGGCGAGGTGCCGGGCATTACGTTGGGGCATGAGGGCATCGGCGTGGTCTCCGCCGTCGGTGAGGGCGTCACCTCGTTAAAAGTGGGTGACCGCGCCAGCGTCGCCTGGTTTTACCAGGGTTGCGGCCATTGCGAATACTGCGTCAGCGGCAACGAAACCCTGTGCCGTTCGGTGAAAAACGCCGGCTACAGCGTTGACGGCGGCATGGCGGAAGAGTGCATCGTGGTGGCGGACTACGCGGTGAAAGTGCCGGACGGGCTCGATTCTTTCGCCGCCAGCAGCATTACCTGCGCCGGCGTCACCACCTACAAGGCGGTGAAGATTTCCGATATCAAGCCGGGGCAGTGGATCGCCATCTATGGCCTGGGCGGGCTGGGCAACCTGGCGCTGCAGTACGCCAAGAACGTGTTTAACGCCAAAGTGATCGCCATCGACGTCAACGACGGCCAGCTGGAGTTCGCCAAACAGATCGGCGCCGATCTGACCATCAACTCCAAAACGCAAAACGCGGAGGAGATCATTCAGCAGCAAACCGGCGGCGCTCACGCGGCGGTGGTGACGGCGGTGGCGAAAGCGGCTTTCAACTCGGCGGTGAATGCGGTGCGCGCCGGCGGTAAAGTGGTGGCCGTGGGGCTGCCGCCGGAGAGCATGGATCTGAGCATTCCGCGCCTGGTGCTGGACGGCATTCAGGTGGTGGGTTCGCTGGTGGGCACGCGCGAAGATCTGAAAGAGGCGTTCCAGTTCGCCGCCGAAGGCAAAGTGACGCCGAAAGTGACCAAACGGCCATTGGGCGATATCAACGCCATCTTCGACGAGATGAAGGCGGGCACCATTCGCGGTCGCATGGTGATCGATCTCGGCATGGCGAAATAAGCATCGCTAAAAAAGGCCACCCGCGGGTGGCCTTCTTGCTGTTACGCCCTAATCAGAACAGGCCCAGCGGTTTGGCGTCGTAGCTGACCAGCAGGTTTTTCACCTGTTGATAGTGCGACAGCGCCGCCTTGTGGGTTTCGCGCCCGATGCCGGAGTTCTTGTAGCCGCCGAACGCGGCGTGCGCCGGATACAGGTGGTAGCAGTTGGTCCACACGCGCCCGGCCTTGATCGCACGTCCCATGCGGTAGGCGCGGTTGATGTCGCGGGTCCACAGCCCGGCGCCCAGCCCGAACTCGGTGTCGTTGGCCAGCGCCAGGGCTTCGGCCTCATCCTTGAAGGTGGTGACGCCAATCACCGGCCCGAAGATCTCCTCGCGGAAGAAGCGCATGCTGTTGTTGCCGGTAATCAACGTCGGCTGCAGGTAGAAACCGTTTTGCACTTCGTCGCCACGCTGGGCGGGTTCGCCGCCCACCACGATTTTGCCTCCCTCGTTTTTAGCGATGTCGATGTAGGACAGGATCTTGTCGTACTGCTGTTTTGACGCCTGGGCACCGATCATGGTCTCGGTGTCGAAGGGATCGCCCTGGCGGATGGTGGCGATACGTGCCAGCACTTTCTCCATAAACTGCGGGTAGATGGATTCCTGGATCAACGCGCGTGAAGGGCAGGTGCAGACCTCGCCCTGATTGAAGAAGCCCAGCACCAGCCCCTCAACCGCCTTGTCGATAAACTCCGGCTCCGCCTGCATGATGTCTTCAAAATAGATGTTCGGCGATTTGCCGCCCAGCTCGACGGTGCTGGGGATGATGTTCTCCGCCGCACAGGCGAGGATATGGCGGCCGACCGGTGTGGAGCCGGTGAACGCGATCTTCTCAATGCGTTTGCTGCGCGCCAGCGCTTCGCCGGCCTCGGCGCCGAAGCCTTGCACCACGTTGAGCACGCCCGGCGGCAGCAGATCGCCGATCTCTTCCATCAGCACGCTGATGCCGAGCGGGGTCTGTTCCGCCGGTTTCAGCACCACGCAGTTACCGCCCGCCAGCGCCGGCGCCAGTTTCCAGGCGGCCATCAGCAGCGGGAAGTTCCACGGAATGATCTGGCCGACCACGCCCAGCGGCTCATAGATGTGGTAGGCCACGGTGTTCTGATCGATCTCCGCCGCGGTGCCTTCCTGCGCGCGCAGGCAGCCGGCGAAGTAACGGAAATGGTCGACAGCCAGCGGCAGATCGGCATTCAGGGTTTCGCGGATCGGTTTGCCGTTGTCCCAGGTTTCGGTCAGCGCCAGCATCTCCAGCCGCGACTCGATGCGATCGGCGATCGCCAACAGCACGTTGGAGCGCTCCTGCACGCTGGTTTTGCCCCAGGCATCCGCCGCCGCGTGCGCCGCGTCGAGTGCCAGCTCGATGTCTTTGGCGTCGGAACGCGGGAATTCGGCGATCGGCTGGCCGGTCACCGGCGAGGTGTTGGTGAAGTAGTTGCCGGATACCGGTTCGACGAATTTGCCGCCAATGTAGTTGCCATAGCGTTTGCGGAACGAAACCAGCGAGCCAGGCAAACCGGGGTGGACATATTTCATGTGAAGCACCTCTCTGCAGATGAAAATCAGCGCTATTGGGCTGCGCCTGTGAGTGCGGCATACCGCCGCAGCACGGAGAAGCACGGCGCGTGCCAGATTAACGAGGGGCGAGGGTGCTCATTAAAAGACTTTATTTATTAGAGCGTTAAAAATGGGTATAGCTTAGCGAATCGAGCGGATCCACCGCCGTCGATGTTTTTTTGTGTCCCGTGTCGCAACGCCTGATACACATTCGTGATACATATTTGCAACACTCGCGAACGGGGGAGAAACGCATGTTGCCTGACGACCGCTTGCCCACCGAGGGCGCCAGTTTGTTGACCCACCCGCTGGCGGAATCCTGGCAGCGCAGCCGGGGCTACGGCCTGACGCGCGCCGATCAGCATATCTCGTTCATCAAAGCCGGGTTGCTCGATGAGCTGCGCAGCCGCAACGACTGGGTACCGCAACGGGTACAGCCGCTGATCGAGCAACTGGGCGCAAAAATTACGCGCCAGCCGGCCATTGTGGTGATCGCCGACGCCGATGGGCTGGTGCTGGAAACCCGCGGCAACACCGACTTTCTGCACAAGGCGTCGCGCTTTGCGCTGGCGCCCGGCAACCCTTGGGGAGAAGCGGAGCGGGGCACCAACGCCATTGGCACCGCGCTGGCGCTGGGCGCGTTCTGTGAAGTGCGCGGCGACCAGCATTACCTCAACCAAAATGCCGGATTGAACTGCACTGCCGCACCGATCTACCGGCCGGATGGCCGCATTGCCGGGATATTGGATCTTTCCGCACCCGCGCAGCGGCCGTACCGCGATGCGCGGCACCTGATCATGCAGGCGGTGCGACATATCGAACACCGCTGGGTCAGGAGCGCGATCGCCGATCGTCACTGGACGCTGCGCCTGCATGCCGACGCCGGTAGCCTGGGCAGCGCGCAGGAGCTGCTGCTGGTGTTTCACGACGAAGTGTTGGTCGCCGCCAATCGGCTGGCGATGCTGGAGTTCCAGCTCCCACCGGCCGCATTCGGCTCGGTTGAGTTTGCCCAGCTGTTCCCCGATCTGCTGCGACAGCCTTCCGGCGCACCGCACCAGACGCTGGCCGGCAATCAACGGCACTATTATTCGCTGCTCGAGGCGCCGCAGCGCCGCATCAGCGCCCTGCGTTCGGCACCGCCGGCGGAAAGGCATGACGAACAGCATCAGAAAGCGCTGCGGATCCTCAATGCCGGCCTTTCGCTGTGCGTGACCGGCGAAACCGGCTGCGGTAAAGAGCACTTCAGCCGACGCCTGTTTCAAGAGAGCCGCTGGCGCAACGGCAACTTCGTGGCGATCAACTGCGCGGCGCTGCCTGAGCCGCTGATCGAGTCCGAGCTGTTTGGCTATGCGCCGGGGGCGTTTACCGGCGCCAACCCGAAAGGGTATATCGGCAAGATCCGCGAGGCGGACGGCGGCGTGCTGTTCCTCGATGAAATCGGTGACATGCCGGCGGGCCTGCAGACGCGCCTGCTGCGGGTGTTACAGGAAAAAACGGTCACGCCGCTCGGCAGCCGCAGCGCTTATCCGGTCGAATTCGCGCTGGTCTGCGCCACGCACCACGATCTGTCTCGGCAGGTACAGGCGGGGGCGTTTCGCGAGGATTTGCTGTACCGCATACAGGAATACAGCCTGCGCATTCCGCCGCTCAGAGAGCGGGCGCAGCTGGAGGCTTTCATTTTGCAGCTGTGGCGAGAGCTGGGCGGCGAGCGGCGCGACATTCGCCTGCTGCCGGAGGCGCTGGCGATGCTGGCGCGGTATCCATGGCCCGGAAACGTGCGGCAGCTGTTGAGTACGCTCAAGGTGCTGCTGGCATTGGCGGACGATCATGCGGTGCTTACCTTGGACGATCTGCCGCAGTCCATCGCGGTGTTGGCGCCGCGCCAGGAGAACGCCGATACCGACCTGGGAGAGCTGCAGGCGGCGATCGACAGGGCGGGCGGCAATCTCAGCCGGGCGGCGAAGGCGCTCGGCGTTTCGCGCAGCACGCTGTACCGCAAGCTGGGGAGGCAGAAAGCAGCGGCGGAATGAAACCAAAGAAAAAGGCGGCAATTGCCGCCTGATGTGCTTAATAAGCCGAAGG
Source organism: Serratia sp. TSA_105.2 (assembly GCF_052692115.1). Taxonomy (NCBI): domain Bacteria; kingdom Pseudomonadati; phylum Pseudomonadota; class Gammaproteobacteria; order Enterobacterales; family Yersiniaceae; genus Serratia; species Serratia sp. TSA_105.2. The sequence continues at coordinate 655,626 of NZ_JBQZFT010000001.1, read as the reverse complement.
AATGAGCTCGCGATTAAGTTTATCCACCAACTTGTCGTCGATGAGCGAACTTAACAGGCTAATCGCGATGATGCCGGCAAAGGTGAGCGCTGTCAGCACTAATCCTGACAAAGAAAATAAAGAGAGCGTCGTGGCCAATATCCCTAACGCGACACCAGAAGCCAGTCCACTAATGGCCATGGATTCAACTTCAAGCAACAGGGGCTTCCAGTCGCCCGTGGCATAACCTACCAGGCTTTTCTCCCGAATTTTCTCTACTTTCATTGCTGCATCTGCCACTTTGAAAAACTTGCCAACGTTACTCAGCTTGCTTGCCATGTCATTGGCATTAATATTTCGCCAGGCATTGAGCAACGCTTCTTTATCTGCAGGTTTAACCTTCATGTTGGGATTAGCCAGCACTTTTTCTAGTGATTTCATTGCGTCATCAAGGGTGCGTATTCTCTTGCCCTGGAAGTTTTTAATATCGCTCGCGATCTCATTGGCGAAGTCTTGATAGCGCTTGCCGAGATGCTGAGCGATTTCTTTGGCTGAGTCGGCAACGATAGCCGATGCAGATAACAAAAACTCTTTGTCTCTTTTCTCTTGGGCTTCTCGCTTTTTTTTCAACGCATCGGCGAAATTTGCTCGATTCATACCGCTAAATTGCGCGAATTTGGTCATGTGGATTTTTTTTGCAGTCTTCATATCACCGGCTCTTATCGCATCGCGCAACAATTGGTATGACTTTTCCGTTTTGATATAGGGACAGTTTTTCTTACCACAGACCAAGCAAATGTCGTTATCCAACAGCTCTTTGGTTTCTTCGGAAAGTGATGTGTCACCTGTTGGCCAGACAACCAGAGTTTCTTCCGCACCACCAATGCTGATGCCGGTAGTCGGCCATCCCCAACTTTCACCGCTCCAGACCAGACCCGCTTCAGGCGCTATGCCACCGTTGTAACGGTAGGGATCATAATTGATAGTTGAACTGTGTTTCTTCATGTTGATTCCTTAGATGTTAGCAATAAAGTACTGTATTAATAAACAGTAAATGGGAATCTACATGCGGCTAGGTCAGAACTCAATAATTGATAATAATTATCATTTGTGTTGTTTTTGGCACAAAACTGTCTGAAAATTAACGGTAATGGAAGGTGGAGGATCGGTAGCGATTAACAGGAAAAAGCTTTAGGTAGCAGGCAACAGGCAAGACAAACAAAACAAATAGAGGGCTATCTGGGAATATTCGACAGGCATAGTATCGAGCGGTTCATCAAAGCCCCGCAGTACGGGGCATGTTGCTCTCTCAATCCCCCAGGCCCGGCGGGTTAATCTCGGAATGGGCGATCTTCTCGTCGCTCTCCGCCCAGCGATCCAGCACCTGCAGATAGCTGCCGTTGGCGATGGCGCTGTTGAGCGAAGCCTGCACCGCGTCCACCAGACCGTTGCCTTTCTTCAGCGTGACGGCGATGTTGGCGGTCTTCGGCCAGCCGCCGGGCACGATGCCTACCAGCCGGGTTTTGCCGGTCAGCCGCGCCTGGTAAGCGCCGGAGACGTTGGGCCCGAAGGTGGCGTCGGCGCGGCCGGACTGAATGGCCAGCGTGGAGGCGGCCTTGTCGGTGACGTACACCGGCTGCAGCGGCGCCAGCCCCTTGGCGCGGTTCTCCTTGTCCCAGGCCAGCAGCACCGCTTCCTGATTGGTGCCGGAATCGACGATGATTTTTTTACCGGCGATATCCGGCGCCGTTTTGATCTGGGTGATTTTACTGTCGGACTTGACGTAGAAGCCCAGCGTATCCTGGCGATAGGTGGCGAAATCGAATTTGGTCTTGCGTTCGTTGGTCACGGTGATGTTGTAAACCGCAGCGTCATATTTGCCGGAGGCCACTCCCAGCGGCCAGTCTTCCCACGAGGTGGGCACCAGCTTGAGTTTCAACCCCAAACCGTCGGCCACCAGGCGCGCGATGTCCGCCTCGCTGCCGATCACCGTTTTATTGTCGCGGGCATAGAGGCCGAATGGCGGGCCGCTGCCTAACAGCGAAATGGCCACCGTCAGCGTGCCGGGCTCCACGAACTTGAAACCGGCGGGGATTTTGGCGACCGCCTCGGCGTTCTTCACCGTAGGGATCGGCGTTTCGTTGGCGACGAGATCCACGCCCGGTGCGGCGGCGGCGGAAAAACTCAGCAGCGCCGCCATCACTATCATCTTTTTGCTATCTATCATTATGTTAATTACCTTCATTATTATGGATGTCACAGGGTGGTTGCACTATCTCTAAAGGCTGCAGATCTGTGAACGAACAAAATCAACTAACCAATCTTGGAAAAATCATGATGCGCCGCCGGTGGCGCTGAATCTTTCGAGGATGAACCATGTCGTCGCGCTTCGTTACGTTGGGCCGCATACCGCGCGGCGTGTGGGTATTGGGTGGGGTGAGCCTGTTGATGGACGTTTCCTCGGAAATGGTCCATAGCCTGCTGCCGCTGTTTATGGCGACGACGCTCGGTGCCAGCGTGATCGTCATCGGGCTGATCGAAGGGCTCGCGGAGGCGACGGCATTGATCGTCAAGGTGTTCTCCGGCGTGCTCAGCGATTACCTCGGCAAACGCAAAGGGCTGGCGCTGCTGGGCTACGGGCTGGGCGCCATCAGCAAGCCGTTTTTCGCCATCGCATCGTCGTCCGGCATGGTGATGAGCGCGCGCCTGCTGGATCGCGTGGGCAAAGGCATCCGCGGCGCGCCGCGCGACGCCCTGGTGGCCGATGTCACACCGCCGGAAATTCGCGGCGCGGCCTTCGGGCTGCGCCAGTCGCTGGATACCGTCGGCGCCTTTTTAGGACCTCTGCTGGCCGTCGGCCTGATGCTGCTGTGGCACAACGATTTTCGCGCCATCTTTTGGGTGGCGGCGATCCCGGCCGCGCTGGCGATTGCGCTGCTGTTTTTCGGCCTGAAAGAGCCGGCCGCCGCGATAACCGACAAGCGCACCAACCCGATCACCCGCGCCAACCTGCGGCTGCTGGGGCGCGGCTATTGGTGGGTAGTGGGCATCGGCGCCATCTTCACGCTGGCGCGCTTCAGCGAAGCGTTCCTGGTGTTGAAGGCGCAGCAGGGCGGCACGCCGCTGGCGCTGATCCCGCTGGTGATGGTCGCCATGAATCTGGTCTACGCCTGCTCGGCCTATCCGTTCGGAAAACTGTCTGACCGCATGAGCCATAAAGGATTGCTGAAAGCCGGGTTGCTGGTGCTGATCGCCGCCGACCTGGTATTGGCGCTGAGCGAGCATTGGGGCGGGGTGCTGTTTGGCGTAGCGCTGTGGGGCGTGCACATGGGCATGACCCAGGGGCTGTTGGCGGCGATGGTGGCGCATACCGCGCCGGCTCATCTGCGCGGCACCGCGTTTGGCATGTTCAATCTGATCAGCGGCGTGGCGCTGCTGCTGGCGAGTCTCGGGGCCGGCATGCTGTGGGAGCTGGTCGGTTCCGCCTCCACCTTTTACGCCGGCGCGATCGTCTGCGTGGTGACGCTTATCGGCATGCAGCTGGCGCCGTTCGGCGAATGGCGGCCGTGAAGGCGGCGGCGCTCAACGCCGCCACTCGGTTTACGCCGGATGCGCGTGATTCTCATTGCCGCCAATCGCCAGGTAATCCGTGTAGATTTGTGGCGCGCCGGAGAACGACGCCAGTGTTTTCCACTCGTCGTACATATGTTCAGTGTCCTGATGCTCCGCCACGAACCTGAGCGCTTGCTCGGTTGAGACATCGAGATCCGGATGGAACGCGTTGAGCGACGCCAGGCTTTCAATGATCAGCATCACCGCGTATTGGTCCAGGCGGTTGCCGCTCTGGCCCTTCAGCAGGTGAAACTTCCAGCCTGGATAGTCTTCCACGCGGTGGATGTTGTCGGTAATGAACCGTTCAAAACGCTGGGGCGTGACGCCTGCTTTGAGCGCCAGGTTATGAATGCCGATGACACGTTGAATGCTTTCCTGTCCCGGTTGGTCGCGATAATTGGGGCCGGGAGGCAACGAACTGCGACTATTCTCCGCCACCAGGCTGTAACAGGTATAAAGGGTCGGCAGTTCGGCGAAGGTCGCGAAGGTTCTCCACTCCTCAATCAGTGCGGCTGCCTCCGGGCGCTGCCGCCAAAAGGCGTGCGCCTCATCGGTCAGCTCGCCGTTGCCGTCGATATAGCGCGTGTAGGTGGCGGCGTCCTTAGCCTGATAAACCATCAGGTACTGATTTTCACGCTCGCCGCGCAGGCCGCGCAGCAGCGTCCATTGCCAGCCGGGGTAGGCTGGGATGGCGACGCCTTTGCGGCGAACGAAATCTTCGAAGCGATCCGAGGCGATGCCTCTTTTCAGGTTGATCCCCACGTAGTGCAGGGAGAAAACCGGCGTTGTTGAAACATTCATTTAACGATCCTCGCAAATTGAATCAGTGAGATGAGCGCGTCACGGCTCTGGCGCTGATGCTGACCAGCACCAGGCAGAGCAGCGTGCAACCGAAAGCCAAAGTCAGAGTGGTGTACTTGGCGATAAAACCGATCAGCGCCGGGCCGGTTAATAAACCGATATAACCGACCAGCGTCACGGCGGGAAACGCCTGGCCAGGCGGTACCTGTTTCTGATTGCCGACGGCGTTGAACAGAATGGGAACGATGTTGGCGATGCCAAGCCCGATCATCATCAGCCCGCCGAAGGCGGCCCAGGCCAGAGGAACGGTGACGGTCAGCAGTAACCCCGTTGCAGCGCACAGGCTGCCGAACAGCAGAGTGCGGTAGCGCCCGATGATGCCGATCAGTCGGTCGCCATACAGCCGCCCGCAGGCCACGGCCACGGCGTACAACGTGAACCCCATCCCCGCCTGCGATTTGGCCACGCCGCGCTCGGCATGCAGGAATAATGCCGACCAGTCGAGCATCGCTCCCTCTGTCAGGAACACGAAGAAACAGAGCAGGGCGATAAACAGGATCTTGCCATGGGCCAGCGCTAACCGCACGCCGCCCCGGCACCGTTCGCCGATGCCGCCCTGCGCCAGTAAGTCGCCGGCGACGATCGGCAGCAGGATCGCGATGAGGAGGGCGATCAGGCCGATGGTCAAGGCCGGGACGATGCCCAGCAGCAGGAGCAGACTGACGCCGCCGGCGCCGGCAATGCCGCCAAGGCTGTAAAAACCATGAAAGCCGGACATTTTCGCCTGGCCGCTCTCCCGCTCGACGACTATCGCCTGTGAGTTCATCGCCACATCCATGATGCCGTTAACGGCGCCAAATACCCCCAAAGCCACCCCCATCAGCAGCGGAACATCGAGTAATGCCAACAACGGCAAGTCGATGCACAGCAAGGCGCCTGCACCCAGCAACACGGTGCGGCAGCCCAGTTTGGCGATCAGATAACCGGCGAAGGGCATGATCGCCATGGAGCCGGCAGCGAGGCAAAACAGCAGCAAACCGAGCGTGCCGTCATCGATGCCCAACCGCGCTTTCACAAAAGGGATCAACGGCGCCCAGGCGGCCATGCCCAACCCGGCGAGGAAGAAGATCGTGCGGGTGGCGATTTGCCGGCGATAATTCTCTGTGGCCTCACCGGTTAGCCAAGGCAGCATCATGACGATCGGCTCTGTGCGACGGACAGATAATCGGTATAAATTTGCGGTGAACCGGAAAATGACGCCAGTTGCTTCCACTCTTCATACATTTGTTTGGTGTCGCGATGCGCTTTGGCGAAGGTTGCCGCTTCGGCGGTGGCGATGTCGGGTTCCGGGTAGAACACGTCCAGCGCCGCCAGGCTGACGATTTCCATCATCACCGCGTACTGGTCGAACCGATTGCCGCGCTCTCCCTTCAGCAAATGAAACTTCCAGCCCGGATAATCTTCAATGCGATGATGATTCTCGGCGATAAAACGTTCGAACTGCGGCGGCGTCACGCCCTCGTGCAGCGCCAGATTGTGGATGCCGATAATGCGTGCTTCAGGTGCCTCTCCGGGCCGTTCTTGATAACGCGGGCCACTCGGCACGTCACTTCTTTCATTCTCCGCCAGCAGACGGTAATCGCTGAACAGCGTCGGCAACTGACTGTAGGTGCCCAATTTTCGCCACTGGGCGAGGATCTCCTGCGCATCGGCATGTTGCCGCCAGAATTCATGCGCCTGTGTCGTTCGCTGCCCCGTAGCGGTAACGTAACGATCGCGCTGCTCGACGCTGTCAATCTCATACAGCATCAGGTATTGCCCGACGCGCTCACCGCGCAGGCCGCGCAGCAACGTCCAGCGCCAGCCGGGATAACAGGGGATATGTACGCCTTTTTCGCGGACAAAGGTTTCAAACTGTGGTTGCGTTACGCCGGCTTCAGTATCGATGCCGATGTAATAGAAGCTGAATACCGGTTTAGGTTTGGAGGCGGTTGTGGTCATCATTCACTCCTGATGGGGGAATTCTGCGGAAAATTGGGTATTGATAATGGCTTCAACCAGTGTGACGCCGATGGGCGTTAGCGTGACGCACGGGCCATCGACGATGACCAGCATTTTATCCACCAAGGTTTTCAACGTGCGGCGGATGACCGGGTTAGCAAACAGGCTGTTACCGCCAAAGCGCCGTTTAAACACCCGATCGTCAACCGGCAGCAAGGTGGAGAGCGCCATTTTGAAGGCGTTCACTTCACGCTGGATCGGGGAGAAACCGCGGCTTTCCTCGATGGGCAGGCGGTCTTGGTTGAGCGCCTCCTTGTACTTCTTGTAACCGGTGATGTTGATGGCTTCGGATCGCGTCGATTTGGAGCTGCCGCCCAAACCGATCGCCACTTCCGGATACTGCTTATCGAGATCGGTGATGAGCGCTTTCCACTTTTCCGGCTGTTGATCATTGCGGTGAAAGTACATGGTGGGGTGTTCGGTATAGCCGTCGTTCAGGTATCTTTCGACCAGTTCGCGCATTTGGTACTGCTTGCCCAGTCCTGGGAAGCGCATGTTATTGATACTGATCAGCCCCTTTTTCTGCCACAGGCTTTCGCGTTCGCCCGAGACGCCGGTGCGATTTTTAATAAACTCATCCATGTGCAGCTTGGTGCAGACGACATGTGACAGATCCAGCGCAAGCGCCTTTTCCATGTCGTATTTTACGTCGTCCACGCTTTGACCCAGCATGCCATAGATGAGATCCACGCTGACCCAATCGATGCCGAGTGCACGCGCATGATAAATGGTTTCCACGCACTCCTCGGCCGAATGCATGCGCCCACAGGCGGTGATGATGTCATCATTGAAGGACTGGGTGCCGAAGCTGATTTTGCTAAAGCCAAGCTCTTTCAACAGCGTCAGATAGGCTTTATTCAGGGTGCCTGGCTCTCCTTCGAAGCGCAGGGTGGCGTTGGCGAAGTTAAAGTGGCTGTAGTAGAAGGCCATCATGCGGCGCAGTTCCGGCTCCGGCAGCAGGGACGGCGTGCCGCCGAAGACGTTGAATTCGCCGATTTCCACCTTGGCCAGGCTGGGCACGCGCGCCAGCCACATTTGAGCCTCTTTGATATTGAAGTCGACCAAATCGCGGAATACCTCCTGAGAGGCGGGCGCCTTGGGATTGAGTATCACCGTGGGGTATTGGCAAAAATGGCAGCGATAGCGGCAGGTCGGGATATAGGCCCAGAGATGGATTTTGCCCGCCTGACGAATGTCGTCTTCCATATCGTCAAAAAACGCGGACAGCGGATAGTCGACGATATCGCCGGGGAACACGTGACAGCCGAAAGGATCCTTATGCACATACTCCAGAAAGGCCCGGTTTTCCGGTTGCGCCAGAAAACCGTTCACCTGCGGCGTAGGGTAGTTTTCATCGATATCCAATAACGATTGCAAGGCTTCGTCATTCATCAGAAGACCCCTCCATTACCGAAATAGTTATGGGCTTCGCCGGACTCGCGGTCTTCACAGAAGTAATAAACAAAGCGGGAGAAATCCTCGTCGTTGACCGTGTCGAAACAGGTCGGCAATGCGGGCGGGAAACCGATATCGTCACCGACGGCGCGGCGCATGGCGGCAAACAGCGCATCACGAAACTCAAGGTAGAGCCGATAGGCGGGGGTTTTGTAGGCATGAATTGGTTTGAAATCGATGATGCGCATTTCGTGTTTCAGCTCGTGAATGCGGCGGTAGAGGCGGTCGGCCAACGGGCCGGAGAAGAAATCGCGCACTTCGCTGTTTTCCAACAGCAGATATGGGTTGAGCAGCACGGGCAGTAAGATATTCTTGGGCGTGTAGTCCTTGACCGAGTAATCCCAGGCCAGTTTCGCCTCCGCCGGTGTGGCGTCCGCCAGCACGGTTTTCTGCTGCTCAACGTCCGGCCGGATGTCCTTCATGATAATGATGCCGTCTTTGCCGTAGGCGATGCCGTTGATTACCTCGTCGAGGATGGTGTCGACCCGACGGCTGTTGATCTCAACGTAAGCATGCCGGGCGTAAACCGGTTTTCCGCCGTAGGCGATAACTTTAATGCCGAAATCCCAGTCGTCGGACAGGTGCTCGACAAAACGGCCGTTGTTGAGCTGATAGAAGATTTCGATGCCGCCTATCGCGTCATACAGGCTGCGTTCCACCCCGAATCCCTTGCCGTCGGGGAAGCCGCCGAACAGGGAGAACGAGAATTCGCGCAGACGCAGCGTTTTTTGGATCTCGCGGAACAGGTTGGGGCGCTGCTCAAAATCTACGGGGTTGTAGTAATAGTTGCTGGTGCCCAGGTCGCCTTGTTGATCGAGCATAGTATTCACCAGCTCGTAAAGCCAAAATGCATCCACGGTGCAATCGGCATCGGCGGAAACGATATAGTGCTTGCGTTTCTTTCCCAGCCGGCTATCGCGGGCTTTGGATCGCAGCGACGCATAATCCATACCGCGTTTTCTGGCCGAAGAGACCCCCTGTACCTTTTCATCGATAACGAGAATATCCATAACCGGATATCTTTCACTAAAAGCATTTATTTTAGCGACGGAATCATCGGTGGAGTTATTATCGACAATAATCAGCTCGTAAGTGTCGTGGGTGATTAATTCATCTTTGGTATTCTGATTGAATAGAGAAAGCAAAACCGCCTCAATACGGTCGCTTTCATTATAAACGGGCAGTACGATAGACACAAAAACAGTATCACGCATAGATCCTCCAGGGTTAATGAAAGTCCACAGTTATAAATGCCTTGTCTGAAAGTGAAATATCACATCAAGTGATATTGACGTTTAACTAATATTTAAATATTCCATGACGTTGTTTGACAGCACCCGTTTCCCTAGCGTGAAATTGTTTTCCGCTACGCGTCTCATTTTTTCTTTGTTGTTAATAAATTGATAGAGTTCGTCGACGAATTCGTCACTTGGCAAACCGTCGTGTAACTCAGAGATCGTCATGATAGGGGCTTCAAAGCCGTGCTGGCCATAGACCTCATGGTAATACTCGTAGCTGGTGGCGATATAGCAGCGCCGGCAGCTTACCGCTTCACCAATGGGATTGCCGTAGCTGTCATAGTCATATGAGGTGAGAAAAGAGACCAAATCGCAGGAATAATAAAGGTCCTCTATGCAAAGCGTATCACTTTGCGAACGCATACTGGCATGGGGAAGCATGCCGACAAATTTGATGTAGGGGAGAACTTGCAGCTCCTGCGCCAATTTGGCGAGCTGCAAATAACATGAAGGATTCTCATATTCATTGCCGGCGATCGCCAAACAGACTCGGCGAGTGTTGTTGTCACGTATAAATAAAGCGTTAAGCCTGCTGACCAGTACAATATCACGATCCAATCTTTTTTGGGGGATTATACGGGTGGTTCTGGCAATGAGAATATCATTTTCACGTATGTTAATCTGCTTTCTGCAGTTTATCCTTTCGAGGTTTTCTGAGAAATCATAGGTGTTTTTCTTTACCTCGACATGGACATCATGATTGCACCAAGCCTCAAGCTTCTGCTTCAGATCGTGATTGAGCGTGACATAGGTAATGTATTTTGAAGCGATAGGTTTGATGGCGTGAGAATAAGGTGGGGGGCCGTATTTGAGCACCTTTTTTTCACTGTTCCACATCAGGTCATGATCGCGCCATATCACGAAACGCGTCAGTCGATAACGCCGGCCGTAATCTTCGATCGCTAGATACAGCGCTTTGGTATAGATGATGTTTTCCGGCAGCGTGCCGTTTTCCACTACCACATGGCTGATTGCGAGCGCTTCCCATTGGGCGATGAGGCGATCCGCCAGTTGCCGTGCCGCCAGCGCAATAGTGTGCAACAAAGCGGCTTTTTCTTGCTCGTCAATGGGCGTTTTCTGGCCGATCAACGCCGCGTGCGCGTGGTCGAGAAAGGCGGGGTGGTAGTCTGGAATCGACGTGATGCCGTCCAGGCGGACCAGCGTAAAGACATCCCGGTAGATATCATGCTCATGTCTATAGGGTTTATTAAAGTTTCCCTTATCAATCTTGATGTCGTATCCCAGATCGAGATAAGACCGAAATCCACAGGCTTGCAGTCGTTTGGCAATCTTCATTGCTTCTACCGTGATCCCTGAGACCGAGACGGCATCGAACGAAATGAACATTGCATTCTTCTCTTGCCTAGCGTGCATCGCAGAACCTCCTGCCATTGAGTAGTGCATTGATTTGGATTAACTATTTTTTAACAAATCTCCGGTAACGTTCCCAATTGAGTGGAAAAAGAATCTCTTTGACGCTCTGGAATACACTCAAATCCGACAGAACGGAAGCTCAAGCGTTCAAAAATGTAAAGATGCGTTTATGCTTTGTGAGGGTTCTCACAAATATCTCGCTGAGGAAGTGGTGAAAAAACAGTGGGGAATATGGGGGGCAAAACCCCCGAATACGGGATATGCGATGCCTGGTTTAACGGTTCGTCATGCCGCCTTTGGCGGGTTGTCGTATCGTCTGCAACATTTCGGGCACCCGCTGGGAGTCCACCGCCCGGCTGAACAGAAAGCCCTGGCCGATATGGAAACCGGCTTCGCACAGCGTTTGCCGCTGCTGCTCGGTTTCCACGCCCTCGGCGATGATATCGATCGACAGCTTTTTACCAAGGATGCCGATGCTTTCCACGATCGCCAGGATCGCCGGTTCGGTATTCATACGTTGAACGAAGTCGCAGTCCAGCTTAATGCAGTCCAGCGGGTAATCCATGATATGGCTGAAGGAGGAGTGGCCGGTGCCGAAATCGTCCAGCGCGATGCGGATGCCCATCTCCTTAAGCATTTGCAACGCGCGCAACACGTACTTCGAGCCGTGCTTGTTGAACGCGTGCTCGGTCACTTCCAGTTCGATCAGGTGGTGAGGAATGTGGAATTTCAGCAGGCGCTGCAGGAAAGTTTCGGCGTAGTTGTCGCGTAAAAACTCGATCGGCGACACGTTCAGCGAGATAGGCCGCACCGCCACGCCTGCCGCGCGCCAGCGGGCGATATCGGCGAAGACTTTCTGCTGCATGGCTTCGCTGATCTTGGTCGCCAGCTCGTAGTCGTTGAACGCCTCGCTTACCGTCGCCGGCAGCTGCACGCCGTTGATCGGGCAGTGCCAGCGCAGCAGCGCTTCAAAGCCGACGATGCTGCCGTCGATCAGGCAGACCTTCGGTTGATAGCTGGGGCGGATGCAGTTGTCGCGCACGATCTGGCGCGCGTAGTTGAGCTGGCTGGCGCGGGCGCGGGCCTTGTCCATCATCTTGCGATTGAACATGTAGACGCCGCCGCGGCCGCCGTCTTTGAGCTCATACAGCGCGGTATCGGCGCATTTCATCAGCTCTGAGGCATCGCGGGCGTCTTTGGGATAGATGGCGCCGCCAATGCTCATGCCGCAATGCAGCGTTTTGCCTCCATGGGTGATCGGCGTCTCCAGCTGCAGCAGAAACTTGTTGGCGATGCGGAAAATATCCTGCTCGTTTTCGACGTCGCTGATCACCACGGCGAACTCATCACCGCCGAGGCGGGAGACGAACGAGTGCGCATTCATGCAAGCGCTGAGCCTTTTGCCCAAAACCCGCAGCAGATGGTCGCCCGCCGCGTGGCCCAGCGTGTCGTTCACCAGTTTGAAGTGGTCAAGATCCAGCAACATCAGCCCCAGTGACTTGTTGCCGTGCAGGGCGCGCTTCATCTCTTGCTTCAGCTTTTTCTTGAACAGGCGCCGGTTGGGCAGGCCGGTCAATTCGTCATATTCGCTGGCGAGCAACAGACGTTGCTCCATCACGCGCTGCGAAGTCACGTCGCGCGAGACGCACAAGATCTCGGCCACGGTGCCGTGTTCATCGCTGACCGGCGTGAGAATGTTGTCCCAGTGCTGTTGTTTACCCTGCGGCGTCACGCTCAATCCCGTGAAGCGCGCATTCTTTCCGGCTCTGACGCTGCGCAGCGCCTTACTGCCGCGGCGACGGATCTCGGGCGACAGTAGCCCCAGCCAGGGCATGCCAAACTCTTTTTGCGCCGGATCAAGGCCGAGCGCCAGGCTGCCGGAGCGGTTCATGTGGCGCAGCGTGCCATCGTGATTAATCACTTTGATGCAGTCGACGCTGGCGTCCAGCATGTCTTGCTGGATAGAGAGCGCCTGAACGTTTTGCTGGCGCTGCAGCATTTGCGGGTGGATGTCGGTCGCCGTGAGGTACCAGTTGGGTTCCAGCGCCATGCCGTCCTGCCGGGCGTTAAACGCCAGCATAAACCAACGGTAGGCACCGCTGCGATCGCGGAGGCGGGCCTCGCCGGCAAATGAAGAGAGGGCAACGATCGCCTGGCGCCATTGCACGGCCAGCCGCTCGCGATCGTCGGGATGCAGGGCATCGAGCCAGTCGGCGGCACCGTGTTCACCGGCGATGGCGCCGGTATAGTCGCGCCACTGTTTATTGAAGTAACCGCCAAGGCGGTTGCCGAAGCAAATCAGGCCGGGCAAGTCGTCTACGATTTCGCTATAGAGATCAATCGGATTTTTGTTATTGCTCTGCTTGGGCAACAGGGTCATGCGGTATTTCCTCGGAAAATTACCCATATTCTCGCTCTAGAGCAGAGCTTCTTTCAATATAGTCTTGCCAATGAAAATGGGAATAGCCAGCGGGCGCGGCTAAAAATCGGCCCGCTAGCATGGAATACATCCAGCGTGAACGCATTAGGAATACTCCTGTTATTTATAAGCATCCCTTATATTGCAGCGAAAAATAAGTGATCGGACCACACCGCGTTATTGCCGTGAAAATTAATCATTCTTGATGTTTCTCTATGGCCAAATGTTCAGTCGCCATGATGTACTCCCGAACGGTATTCGGCCTGCTTTATGTGGTAACAATGACAAAAACCGCAGTCCAGACGGTGATAAACGCCATTTTATGCACTCTGCAGCGCCCGTCATCGCCCGTTTTCTGGGCGCTTAGCGAAAAAGTCATGATGCAAATCAAGAAATGTTTTGTTTCATCTGTTGACACTTTGCTTACGCGTGAGATAGCCTCGCGAATGATAATCATTAGCAAAACTGGATGGTGGCGCAAATGCATTCACGCAATTATCTCCGGGTAACCGTTCGGATAACAGGCCAGATTCACAGCACAAGCCCCTGCCTGATATGGCCTCTGGCAACGAGACCATGCATCGAACGGCCGTTGTCATTAGACCTCTTGAGCGGCATCTCAACGTAGCCTCAACGCGCAGACACTGGAATCACACCCTTGCCGGATCAATGCGGTCTGTTACTTTCGCGCATTTTGCACGGACATATCGCGATCTCATGCAGTTGCACCAGTTCTCAATCATGGGTAAGGAGGCTCGGGTAGTTAAAAGTAAATTTACTCTCTGGGTGTAAAGGGATAGGAAAAAGAGTGAGCGTATTGGGTTATCGCTATTCTCTGGACTTTGATTATCCCCAAGAGACATTTCGGATGTCATATTAATACTAGCTACTTTGTGGAGAAAGTTATGGGTAATACCATGAATGGAAACGAAACGGGTTGGGACAGTGTTAACGATCTTATTCACTACCACGAGCGCGGGAATGGCCTGACGATAAATAACAAACCGTCTTATGACATAAATGAGGCGGGGGTGCAGATAGCGCGCGGCGATAAAACCTGGAATGGCGTTCACGTCACGGGAAAAGAGGCGACGGTGACCTACTCCTTCCCGGATTGGGATTATAACGAACTGAACCTGGGCCACCGCTCCCCGGAACGTGATACGGGGCTGAGTGCGTTCACGCAACAGCAACAAGAACAGGCGAAGCTGTCTTTACAATCCTGGGCCGATGTTGCCAACATCAAATTTGTCGAAGTGGCTTCAGGTCAACCCTCCAATATTACCTTTGGGAATTATGAGGGGACGGGACAAGCGTATGCCTTGAAACCGTACTCATATAATGGCAATGATTACAGAGGATACAATTCTGATGGGCAAAGTTGGTACAACATTAAGAATCACTCCGAAAATTTGCATCCTGAGCTAGGTAATTACGGCCGCTTAACCATTACCCATGAAGTTGGCCATACTCTCGGGTTAGATCACCCGGGCACTTATAATGCGGGGCAAGGCAGCCCAAATTATACCAAGGCAGTTTACGCCGAAGATACCCGGCAGTTTAGCGTAATGAGTTACTGGAATGAATCCATTACCAACGCGGATCATGGCCATTACTATGCCGCTGCACCGCTGGTTGATGATATCGCGGCCATCCAGCATCTTTATGGCGCCAACATGACCACCCGAACCGGCGACACCGTTTACGGGTTTAATTCAAATACAGGCCGAGATTTCTATACGCTCAAGGACAGCCACGACAAGCTGGTGATGACTGTTTGGGATGCAGGTGGCAATGATACCCTCGATTTCTCGGGGTATAGCCAAAATCAACGTATCAATTTGAACGAGGGCGCTTTCTCCGACGTCGGTGGATTAAAAGGGAATGTTTCCATCGCTGCCGGCGTCACCATCGAAAACGCGATAGGGGGGGCAGGTAATGACGTCATTGTTGGAAATCACGCAGACAATACGCTCAAAGGCGGCGCCGGCAACGACGTTATTTACGGTGGAGCGGGCCAGGATCAATTATGGGGAGGGCAAGGTAACGACATTTTTGTCTTCTCTGACCTGAATGACTCGCCTGTTCGGGCTCCTGATACAATTTGGGACTTTGAGTCAGGCAAGGACAAGATCGATCTGTCCTTCTTCAACCAAGGCGATAAAGGCAGTGATTTTATTCAGTTTGTCGATCATTTCAGCGGGCAGGCCGGTGAGGCGCTGGTGTCCTATGATACCCAAAGCAATCTGAGCGAACTGGCCTTCAACATCCATGGCGGTGCAAATCCAGACTTCCTGGTGCACATCGTCGGACAGGCTGACGTCGCTGTTGACTTTATCGTGTAAAACGGCAACGGTGGGCGATGATGCCCACCGTTTTGCATGGGCCAGCTATGTGTAAATCTATTCTTGTCGGAATAATATTCTTGTTTTCAGGAGCCTCTATGGCAAGCAGCCTGGTTTTACCTTCTGCCGAAACGCTATCCGGGCAGTGGACGCTCAGCGATAAATCAAAGTCCTGTGTTGTACAGCTCAACACGGAGAGTGTGGAATCGGCCGGCGGCTATAGCCTGAAATTTTTGTCTGATTGCACGCCCGACGTCTTGCCGCAAGAGCCAGTGGCGTGGCGTCCTGCACCCGATGGCATTGCATTGTTAGACAAGGAAGGGCTGACCGTACTTTTCTTCTCTCAGGAAGACGATCATTACCGCAGTCAAATCTGGGCCGAGACGGGAAAGATCCTGAAGAGAAATAACTAGCGGAAAACGCCGGTCTGACCCGGCGGTTAGCCCACCTCACGCCACCCAGCCTCCGCCGTAACGGTGGGGGGCTTTTATGGGGAGGTCGGCAAGCCGTCGACGATGGCAATCATGGCTTCCGCCACGTGGCGCCGCTGTTGTTTCGCCAGCTGATAGGCCGGCGAATGGTAGCAGGCTAACGCGGTGGCGTAGTCGTCGAACTCGATCAGCACATGTTTCACAAACGCCGGGCCTTCCAGCGTTTGCGCCTGTTCGCCGCGGGCGAGAAAACGGGCGTTGAACTGGCGAAACGCATGGGGTGCCAAATCCATATAATGCTGATATTGCTGCGGATCTTTCACGGTGACATGGGCAATCCAGTAAGCGGGCATCTCAGGACTCCTGTTGCAGAATGCGCTTGGCCAGCGCGGCGGCCTCGGTCAGGTGATCGATGACTTCTTGTCTGGCCTGCGCCGGATTGTTTTGTTCGATGGCGTGATAGATCCGCGTCATACGCTCGAAACCGGCCAACTGACGCTCCGGGGTTTTCAGGGTCAGGGCGCGCAGGCGGCTGATGCGGCTATTCAGGCGTTGAACGATTTCCCAGGCGATGGCGTGATGGGCCACCTGGAATATGGTTTCATAAAAGGCCTGCGACGCTTCAACGCGCTGAATATCGTCCTGCCCGGCCGAAGCCTGATTAATCGCAATTAATTTTTCATGCAGTTTCTTTTTATCTTCCGGCCCGGCTTTCAAAGCGCAGTCGTGAGCGGCATCCTGTTCAAGCAGCAGACGAATAGTATAAATCTGCTCGGCAATTTCCCAGGTCAGAATAGCGACAATCGGCCCTTTCTTGCCGAGTGTTTCAATGAGCCCCTCCGCTTCGAGATAACGGATCACCTCGCGCACCACGCTGCGGCTGACGCCCAGCTCCTCGCACAGGCTGCGTTCCACCAAACGATCGCCGGCCTGAAAATACCCTGAGATAATCGCCTGCCTAATTTTCGCCAATGCCAATTCGCGCAAGGTGACCGGTGCATTCTCAATCTTCAATGACGCCTGAACCATAATTGTCTCTATTTTTTGTGGATCATCATTAATCCGGATAACGACGCGTATTTCCGTTTGCCCGGTACTATTAACATCTTTCCAACCCGCAAAGCAACGGCGGTCGATTTCGCGCCGCATCGCCAAAACGGCGAATGTTGCAGCAGCTCACAAAATTGAAAGATAGCCTAAAAAAAACCGCTTTTCGTTGCCGATACCCGCTGGCTCAACGGGCTTGGCTCGGGCACCGGCCGCTGAGCGGAGGCGGTCGTGGCCGGCGTTTCACCCCCGGCTAAAGCCCACGCGTGTTTGTTAATACCTTGATTAATATAGGTTATTTTCATCTTTCCTTTACCGTCTTAGATGAAAATAAGAATACCGTATTATGGTATACCAAATTTTGACATGCCAATCTGCCCGATGCTATACCCTCGACTCGTGACATCTGATTAACATTTGATTTACTTTTCGAGGTCCCTTATGCATCAAGACATCCGTAAGACTCTGGTTTCCACAGAAACCCTCTACGCCGACGGTGGCAAATCGGCGGGCAAACCGCTGGTGATGATCGCGGCGGCGGCGGTGATTAAAAACCCCTGGGCCGGGCAAGGCTTTGTTGAGGATCTGGCGCCAAAGATTCGAGAAATGGCGCCGGTGCTGGGTGAGCTGCTGACCGGTTTGATCCTCAAAGAGGCCGGCTCCGGCGAGCGGGTGGAAGCCTTCGGCAAAAGCGCGGTGGTGGGGCTGGGCGGTGAGTTGGAACACGCCTCGGCGCTGATTCACACGCTGCATTTCGGCAACCACTACCGCTCGGCGGTCAACGGTAAAAGCTATCTGGCGTTCAACAATACCCGCGGGCCGGCCAACGCGCCGATCCTGATCCCGATGATGGGGAAAAACGACGAAGGCAGACGCGAGCACTACCTGACATTCCAGTTCAACATCAACGACGCGCCTTTCGACGACGAAATCGTCATCGCACTGGGCGCGGCGCTGGGGGGGCGGCCGCATCACCGTATCGGCAACCGTTATTTGGATCTGAAAGAGCTGGGCCATGATCAGAACAATCCGGCAGCTGTCTGAGCCCGCTCTGCGGGTAGGGTATCTGGAGGCCGGGCGTGGCGAGCCGCTGGTGTTGATCCACGGCGTAGGCATGAACGCGGAGGCCTGGTATCCCCAGCTCGATGCGCTTAGCGCGCACTTTCGGGTCATCGCCGTCGATATGCCGGGCCACGGCGAAAGCGAAGGCTTCGCCCACGCCGCGACGCTCGAGGATTACGTGCGCTGGATGGCGGCCTTCTTAAACACCCTGGATACGCCGAGCGTTGCGGTGGCGGGGCACTCGATGGGGGCGTTGATCACCGCCGGTTTGGCGATCGATTATCCGGAACGGGTCAAACGCGCCGTGGTGATGAGCGGCGTGTTCCAGCGCTCGGCCCAGGCCAGTGCCGCGGTTGCGCAACGCGCCAGCGCGTTGGCCAGCGGCCAGACGCAGATCGACTCGCCGCTGAGCCGGTGGTTTGGCGCCGATCCCGCCGAACAGCGTCTGCGCCGGCAGGTGGGGGGCTGGTTGCAACAGGTGGACGTCACGGGCTACGCCCGCGCGTATCAGGCGTTTGCTACCGGCGATCGGGTGTATGCCCAGCGTTGGCACCTTATCCGCTGCCCGGTGTTGGTATTGACCGGCGAGCACGATGCCAACTCCAGCCCGGAGATGGCGCGGCAAATGGCGCAGGCCGCACCGAACGGGCGCGCGGTGATCATTGAGAACGCCAAACACATGGTCAGTCTGACCGATGCGCAACGCGTCAACGCGCTGATGCTCGATTTTCTGACCGCAGAGCAACCTTTGACTTTAGGAGCGGCAAATGGACGCGGATAAACGCAGGCAGTTGCGCGACGCTTTCGGCGCCTTTATGACCGGCGTCACCATTGTGACCTCGGTGGACAAGCAGGGGCGGCCGATTGGCTTCACCGCCAATTCGTTTTCTTCGGTGTCGCTGGATCCGGCGCTGCTGTTGGTGAGCATCGATAAACGTTCGGCAAACCTGGAACACTTCACCCAGTGCAGCCACTTCGCCATCAATATTCTGGCGGAACAGCAAAAAGAGGCTTCAACCATTTTTGCGCAAAAGAACGAAGACCGCTTTGCGCTGATCGATTGGCGCTGGAGCGCGTCGCGGGTGCCGCTGATCGAGAACAGTTCGGCGTGGTTCGACTGCTCGCTGCATCAGGTGGTGGATGCCGGCGACCATGCCATTCTGATCGGCCAGGTCGAAGGGTTCGAGTCCAACGCCACCGCCGGTCTGGGGTATTACCGCGGCGCCTATTTCACGCCTTATCAAAACGCGCAGTCGCTGATTGGCGGGCCGCAGGTGGTGGTGAGCGCGCTGATCGAGTTTGAAGGGCATGCCGTGATGGTACGACAAAACGACGGCGGCTATCAGCTGCCGTCCAGCGCGGTGGAGAAACGCAGCGTCAGCGAAACGTTGGGAGATTTACTGCAGCAGTTGGGCATCAACGCCCATCCGGGTTTCGTCTATTCCGTCTATGACGACCGGCAGAAGCACCAGCAGCACATCGTTTTTCTGTGTGCGCTGCCGACCGATGCCGGCAGCCTGACGCCGCAGCTGAGCGCGGCGGAATGGTTCGATATGCCGACGCTGGCGCGGCTGCCGATCAAGGATCCGGCTCTGCGGTCGATGCTGGGCCGGTTCGTCAAAGAAAACGCCGTGGGCAATTACGGTATCTATTATGGCGATGAGCACAGCGGTGCCATCAAGCAATTCGCCGGTTGAGGCTGAACGGGAGAGTGTGATGAAACTGTCTTTATTCGTGCATATGGAACGAACGTTACCCGAAGAGTCGCAGGAAAAGCTCTACCAGGAGATGATCGAACTCTGCGAAATCGCCGATCGTGGCGGCATGCACGCCATCTGGACCGGTGAGCACCACGGCATGAATTTCACCATCGCGCCGAATCCATTCATCAATTTGGCGGACATTGCCCGGCGCACCTCCAGGGTGCGGCTCGGCACCGGCACCATCATTGCGCCGTTCAACCACCCGATCCGTCTGGCGGGCGAGGCGGCGATGACCGACATCATCACCGGCGGCAGGCTGGAGCTGGGTATCGCGCGTGGCGCCTATTCCTATGAATACGAACGGCTGATGCCCGGTTTGACCGCCTGGGATGCCGGGCAGCGCATGCGCGAGCTGATCCCGGCGGTAAAAAAACTCTGGCAGGGCGACTATGCCCATCAGGGGGAATACTGGTCGTTCCCGGCAACCACCTCCTCGCCGCTGCCGAAACAGCAGCCGCATCCGCCGATTTGGGTGGCGGCGCGCGATCCCAACAGCCACGAATTTGCGGTGCAAAACGGCTGCAACGTTCAGGTTACGCCGCTGCATCAGGGGGAAGAGGAGATCGTACGGCTGGTGACCTGTTTCAACGAGGCGCGTGCGCGTTTCGCCGCCGAGCAGCCGCTGAAGATCATGCTGTTGCAGCATGGTTACGTAGCGGAAGACGAGGCGGACGCCCGCCTGGCGGCGGAAGAGCTCAACCGTTTCTACCACTACTTCGGCGCCTGGTTCAAGAACCAGCGGCCGGTGCGGCAAGGGTTGATTCAGCCGCTGAGCGATGAAGAGATCGCCGCCAATACCTATTATTCCGCCGAGATGATGCGCACTAACCTGGCAATCGGTACCGCCAATGAAGTCATTACGCGGCTGAAAAAATATGAGGCGCTGGGTTATGACGAGTTTGCGTTGTGGATTGACAGCGGCATGAGCTTTGCACGTAAAAAGGCCTCTCTGGAGCGGTTCATTCGCTGCGTGATGCCGGAATTTCACTGACGGAGGCGCTGATGGAATCGTTCAAACTCTACATCGACGGCCGGTTTGACGCCGGTTCGGCGACCTTCGCCTCGCTCAATCCGGCGACCGGCGAACCTTGGGCGCAGGTGGCGGAAGCCCGCGCCCAGGATGTGGATCGCGCCGTTGCGGCGGCGCGCCGGGCATTTCAGGGGGCCGAATGGCGCGACATGAACGCCGGCGCGCGCGGCAAGCTGTTGTTGCGGCTGGCCGACTTGCTGGAGCAGCATGCTCCCGAGCTGGCGCGGCTGGAGACGCTGGATACCGGCAAGATCATCCGGGAAACCCAGGCGCAGATCGCTTATGTGGCGGAATACTACCGGTACTACGCCGGCCTCGCCGACAAGATGGAAGGCAGCGTGCTGGCGATCGACAAACCTGACATGGAAACCTGGGTGCGGCGCGAACCGATCGGGGTGGTGGCGGCGATCGTTCCCTGGAACAGCCAGCTGTTTCTTGCGGCGGTGAAAATCGGCCCGGCGATCGCCGCCGGCTGCACGCTGGTGGTCAAGGCGGCGGAAACCGCGCCGGCGCCGCTGCTGGCATTCGCCAGGCTGATAGACGAGGCCGGTTTTCCACGCGGCGTGTGTAATGTGATCACCGGTTTTGCCGCTGAATGCGGCGCGGTGCTGACGGCGCATCCGCAGGTAGACCACATCGCCTTTACCGGCGGCGCGGAAACCGCGAAGCACATCGTCCGCGGCAGTGCGGAAAACCTCGCCAGCACTTCGCTGGAGCTGGGCGGGAAATCGCCGTTTATCGTCTTCGACGACGCGGATCTGACCAGCGCGGCGAATGCGCAGGTGGCGGCCATTTTCGCCGCGTCGGGCCAGAGCTGCGTCGCCGGTTCGCGCCTGCTGGTGGCGGAAAGCATCAAAGACGCGTTTTTGGCCCGGCTGACGGAGAAGGTGCGCAGTATCCGCATCGGGCCGCCGGATCGCCAAGACACCCAGTTCGGGCCGCTTTGCACCCGGCAGCAGCAAGAACGGATCGCCGCTATCGTCAGCCGCTCGTTGGAACAGGGGGCGAAACTGGTGATTGGCCACGCGGCGATCGATTCTCCGGGCTTTTACTACCCGCCGACGATCGTCGACTGCAGTGCGCAACCCGACGCCGAGTGCGTGCAGCAAGAGCTGTTCGGCCCGGTGTTGTCGGTGTTGACCTTCAGGGATGAAGCGGAGGCGATTCAGCTTGCCAATGATTCAGCCTATGGCCTGGCGGCCGGCATTTTCACGCAGAACCTGACGCGCGCGCATCGGGTGACCCGTCGCCTGCGAGTGGGCGTGGTGTGGCTGAATACTTATCGAGCGGTATCGCCGCTGGCGCCGTTCGGCGGCTACGGCAAGTCGGGGTTTGGCCGCGAGGGCGGGATTGACGCCGCGCTGGAATACACCACCAGCAAGACGGTATGGCTGCGCACCAGTGACGATCCGATAGACGATCCCTTCGTCATGCGCTGAGTCAGCGCAATCAGGCGCGATCTCGGATCGCGCCGGCAGCCCTGTTTTTATCGCGTTGATACAGGCGACCGCAATGTCGCCGGGGCAAACACACGCTTTTTTCGGCGTATTCGCACCCTACAGGCTGCAAAAAATAAGAATCCAGGTTAACCGGGGGATATATGAATTCTCAGCCAGAGCAGACCGCGTTTATTGAAGACAAGTCTATCGATTTTGTTCCCGCCGGGGAGCGTCACGGCCATGCCCGCAGCCTGTTCACCCTGTGGTTTTGCACCAATATTGCGCCGCTGGCGGTCGTGACCGGGGCCATCTCCACGCAGACGTTTCATCTCGATATTCTCTCGGCGCTGAGCGCGATTATCGCCGGCCACCTGTTCGGCGGCATTTTTCTGGCGCTGACCTCGGCCCAGGGGCCGCAGGTCGGGATACCGCAAATGGTGCAGAGCCGGGCGCAGTTCGGCCGCTATGGTTCGCTGTTGGTGATTGTGTTCGCCACGGTGATCTATCTGGGGTTCTTTATTTCCAACATCACGCTTTCTGGCAAGGTCATCCATAACGTCATCCCGTCATTGAGCATGGGCGTGGCGACGGTGATTGGCGCGGTGCTGGCGACGCTGATCGGGGTGGTGGGCTACCGTTTCATCCACAAGATCAACAAAATCGGCGCCTGGGTGATGGGCAGCGCGCTGATTCTCGGGTTGGTATTGATGTTTTCTCAACCGCTGCCGGCGGATTTTTGGCAGCGGGGATCGTTCAGCATTGCCGGTTGGTTCGCCACGTTCTGCATCGGCGCCGTCTGGCAAATCAGTTTCTCGCCCTACACGTCAGACTATTCGCGTTACCTGCCAGCGGAAGTCGGTATTGCCAAACCCTTCCTGTATACCTATCTGGGCGCCTGCAGCGGTACCATTTTAGCCTTCGTGTTCGGTATGGTGGCGGTCAATCTGGTCGCCGGCAGCGACGATGCCATGGAGGCGGTACGCCAGGCGACGGGAGGGTTGGGGCCGGTGCTGATGGTGCTGTTTCTGATCAACATCATCTGCCATAACTCGATGAATTTGTACGGTGCGGTGCTCTCGTTGATTACCGCCGTACAAACCTTCTTGCCGCAGTGGATGCCGAATGCGCGGATACGTACGCTGTTCTCGGCATTGATTTTGCTGGGATCGGTATGGGTGGCGTTGGTTGCCTCGGCCAACTTTGTACATCTGTTCCTGAACCTGATCTTTGCCTTGATCTCGGTGCTGATCCCGTGGTGCATGATCAACCTGATCGATTTTTACCTGCTTAACCGCCAACGCTATGACATTTCAGCCATTTTCAGCGCCGACGGCGGGCGCTACGGCCTGCTTAACATCCGCGCGCTCGGCGTTTATTTCGGCGGTATTGTGGTGCAGGTGCCTTTTGTTGAGAACGCGTTCTTCTCCGGCCCTTACGCCAATCTGATCCCGGGCGCAGACATTTCCTGGGTGATCAGCATGGTGCTGACCGGCATCGCTTACCCACTGTGTTGTTCACGACGGGCTAACTGGGCGGTGCAATTATAACTCTCGAGCCTCGCCGGCCAGCATAAAAGGCCGGTTTGAGGGATGTGATAAAGTAATATTTAGAACAGGATGTTTCTAATTTTTTAATTTATTAAATTAGATAATAATCATATGAAATGGCTAAATGGATTTGGGCTAACTTATGATTGTTATATTAATGTTGCTGCTCATGGTGTTTTATATATCTCTAGCTTATGAGTTTAGAAGAATGAAAAAGCGAAGAATATATGCCTGGTATAAAAGGAAAAGGAAGAAGTCGGTTAAGCGATTAATCAACATGCTCTTATTTAAATAATTTTCAGGAGCAAGCTTTACAGGGATAACATGATTTTCTGAGACATATCTTTTCCTGATGATTGTTTGTCTTGCTGCGTTTATATCGCGTCGGATTGGCATCGCCGCAACATCAGCCTGCGGGGAACAGCCGCTGCTGCCAATCCGTCAGTTGCGTCAGTGTCATCGGCTTGGCGGCAATGAGTGCGCGATCTTCCAAGGCAATTTCTCGGGCGCGCTGCAACGATTCGGTGCTGAGGCGCTGCAGGCTTTGCCGCAGCGCCTGTTGTATTTGCGCCAGCTCGCCAGCGCCAATGTGCGCCAAATCATGGCGCATCTGCAATAAGAATTCGTCGGTTAACTGCCGCAGCTGTTCAACGTTGAACGTCGGGGATTGCAGCGCGAACAGCAGGCCCTCGGCATCGGCACAGCGGTGGAAGGCGCATTGCACCACATAGCCCACGTTGCGATCCACGCGCAACCGCTGAAAATAACGCGGGGCGTAAAGCTGAGCCAGCACGCGCAGCGCCCAACGGCCTTCGGCTTCGCCGTTCGGCAGCGGGTAAAACTGCAGTAAGGCGCTTTCGGCGCCGCTTTCCGTCAGCGTGATTGGGCGATGATGGTGATGTGTCGGCAGCGGCGGCTGCGCGGCTACGGAATAGGGGAAGTCGTACAGCAGGTGCGACAGCTGCCGTTTTAACTCGCCATCGCCGCCGATCAAGGCGGCATGCCATTGCGCCGCTGCGGTTGGCGCGCTGAGCACCGCCGGCAATTGGGCTAACAGACGGCGAATGGCAATATCGTTTTGCTCTTTCCGCTGCGTATGGCGCAGGTTTCTCGCCGCCTCGTTGAGAACGGCCGGCGGCAACACCGCCAGCGCCCGGTTCACTACGCTCAGCCCGTGGCAAAGCAGCGCGTGGCTGCCCGCCAGCTGCAGCAGCCACACGCCCTGGTGGCGTTCGAAGCTTAAATGCCCCTCCCGATGCGCCAGTTCGGCCGCCCCGGCGCGCAGCGCCGCCTGTAAACCGTAGGCCTGTTCATCGCTGAAAGGGCTGGACGGCGACGGCCGCAGCAACAGCACCGGCTGCGCTGCGCCAGGGAGCAGATGCCGCAGCGGCGCCAGGCCGGAAGGCAATATCGGGCTCGGCAGCGCCGCCGAGGCGGTGAAAAAGCGAAAAGGTTCCGTTGCAGGCGTCAGCGCGGCAAAGGCGAAGGGGCCAAGCGCCAGCGGCAACCCTTGAATTTCACGGGTTTCGCCGCCGCCATCGGGCCGCACGGCCAGGCGACGGCGCGGCGCGCTAATCAGCGCCGCAATATGCCGTGGCCAATCGTCGTTCGGCTCCGCCGGCGGCAACCCAAACGCTCTGGCGCGCAGCTGGTCGAGCGGCGCCAAACGGTGGAAATCGCGATTTGCCAGTCGCTCGTAATGCACAAGCTGAGCCGGTGCCAACGCCTGCAGCGCCTGCAGCCACGCCAGCAGCGCGCTTTCGATGTGGGCAGCTTCCGCGGCGGAACCGTGATTGACGGTAAAGATAAAACTCAGCAGCGCGTTGTTCTCGCTGCAGCGCGAATAATCGAGACGAACCGCATCGCACCACGCCTGAGCGCGCAGCCGGGCCAGCAATCCGCCGGGGGCTTCGTCCAGCAGCAGGCGCTCCAGCCGCCGCAGCCAACCGCGCGAATGGGAGCGCGGCAGGGCAAACACCAGCCTCAGCTGCGGCGTGCCGGGAAGAGACAGGGTGTAATCTTCCGCAGCGGTCAGCGGCGGTGAGGCTTTGTGCGGTGCGGCGCTGCCCGATGGCAAGCGGCTGCCGTAACGCTGTGCCAGCGCATGCAGCTGCGTCAGCGACTGCGGGCCTTGCAGCCACAGCGTCATATTAGGCGCGCGAAAATAGCGCTGGTGAAACTGCCGCAGCGCCTGCTGCAGGGCGGAAATGTCGTTGCCGAAAGCGGCGCGGCTGCCGATATGAAAGCGATGCATTGCGTCAAGGCCGCCAAACATCTGCCGCTGTGCGGCTTCGCAGCGGGTTTCCACCTCGGCGCGCAGCAGGCGATATTCGGCGTCGATGATCTCAACCTCCTGTGCGATTGCTTCGGCCGCCAGCTGTGGGGCGGTGAGCAGATCGCTCAGCCGCGCCAGACCCTGCGCCAAATGATCGGCGCTCACCTCGAAGAAAAACGCGGTTTGCGTAGACTGGGTGGTGGCGTTCAGTCGGCCACCCACCGACGGTACCCAGCCCATCAGGCCATCTTGCGCGCTGAAGTTTGCACTGCCGCGAAACAACATATGCTCCAGCAGATGCGCCAGGCCCGGCCAGGCGACGGGCGCCTGAAAGCTGCCTGCCTCAATGCGCACCAGCGCGGCGGCACCGGCGGCGGCAGGATCGCTTATCGCCTTGACGGCCAAACCGTTGTCGAGCTGCCACGAGGCGGCGGCGAGTGCCATCGTCAACCCTTGAAAATCAGACGGGAGTTGGTTTGATTGCGAAAACGCAGCTGATCGATACCGATCTGCGAACGGTTCGCCGCTTCCCGCGCCGCCAGAATGGTGCCATGGTGCGGCGATTTGCCGCATACCGGGTCGGCGTTGTCGGCGTTGCCGGTCAGCATGAATGCCTGGCAGCGGCAGCCGCCGTAGTCTTGCTCTTTCTCCGAGCAGGAACGGCAGGGCTCCGGC
This sequence comes from Serratia sp. TSA_105.2, assembly GCF_052692115.1. Taxonomy (NCBI): domain Bacteria; kingdom Pseudomonadati; phylum Pseudomonadota; class Gammaproteobacteria; order Enterobacterales; family Yersiniaceae; genus Serratia; species Serratia sp. TSA_105.2. The sequence goes on along the minus strand of NZ_JBQZFT010000001.1, from coordinate 629,013 downwards.
ATCCAGTCATAGCCGCGATAGCGGTTAAAGCCGAACGAGTGGTACCAGATATGCTGCAGATCGTGCTCCAGCACCGACGGGAAGGCGATCGGCAACTGACGGGCGCTGTGACAGGGTAACGCCATGCCTTCCGGCGTCACGCTCATGAAGATCGCTCCCCAGCCGCCCATGCAGCCTTTGGGACGCTCCTCGTAGTAGTCCGGCGTGACGAACAGCAGGTTGGCCAGCTTGCCGTCGGCGGCCATGCGTTCGCGGTAGCGTTTCACCACCGTTTCCGCGTCGGCGATCTGCTCGCGGGTCGGCAGCAGGCCCTCGCGGTTGAGGTGAGCCCAACCGTAGAACTGGCAGGTCGCCAGCTCTACGTCGTCGGCGTCCAACTGGATCGCCAGTTCGATGATGCGGTCGATCTGGCCGATATTATGGCGATGCAGCACGAAGTTGAGCACCATCGGATAGCCGAGCGCCTTGACCGCCCTGGCCATGTCCATCTTCTGCTGAAACGCCTTGGCGGAGCCCGCCAGCGCGGCGTTCAGCGTTTCGTCGCTGGCCTGAAAACTGATCTGGATATGGTCCAGCCCGGCGTCGGCGAAGGTCTGCAGCTTCTTCTCGGTCAGGCCGATGCCGGAAGTGATCAGGTTGGTGTAAAACCCGAGATCGCGCGCGGCGGCGATCAGCTCGGGCAGGTCTTTACGCACCAGCGGCTCGCCGCCGGAAAACCCGAGCTGCACGCTGCCCATCGCCCGCGCCTGGCGAAACACCTCGATCCACTGCGCGGTGGTCAGCTCTTTTTCCTGCGCGGCAAAATCGAGCGGGTTGGAGCAATAAGGGCACTGCAGCGGGCAGCGGTAGGTCAGCTCCGCCAGCAGCCAGAGCGGCGGGTTCACCGCCGGCGCGCGTGCTTCAGTCACGGAAGGTCACCCATTTTTGTTCGTAGGCGCGCTGGAAAAATTCCAGCACGTCATCTGCCAACCCCTCGGCGCCGGGAAAGCTGGCGTTCAGCTGCGCGATGATGCCGTTCAGCGTGGTGTGGCCGTCGACCAGCTGCAAGATGGCGGCGGCGCTGTCGTTCAGCTTGGCCATGCCTTCAGGGTAGAGGATCACGTGGCTGTTTTGCACTTGCTCCCATTGCAGGCGATAGCCGCGGCGGAAGACGGGGGTGTGCTCAGGATTCAGCGTCATTACACCAGCCTCTGGTTGTGCCATACCCGCGCGGCGGTCACGCTGTGGTAAGGCGGGCGGTTCAGGGTATAGGCCATGCTCATGGCGTCCAGCATGCTCCACAGAATATCCAGCTTGAACTGCAGGATCTCCAGCATGCGCTGCTGCTTTTCAACGGTGTCGCAATAGTCCAGCGCCAGCGCCAGGCCGTGTTCCACATCGCGGTTGGCCTGGCCGAGGCGGCTGCGGAAATAGTCGTAGCCGGCGGCGTCGATCCACGGATAGTGCTGCGGCCAGCTGTCGAGGCGCGACTGGTGGATTTGCGGCGCGAACAGTTCGGTCAGCGAGCTGCAGGCCGCTTCCTGCCAGCAGGCGCGGCGCGCGAAATTGACGTAGGCGTCCACCGCAAAGCGCACGCCCGGCAGCACCAACGCTTCAGAGAGCAGGGTGTCGCGCTGCAGCCCGACGGCTTCGCCCAGGCGCAACCAGGCTTCGATGCCGCCTTCGCTGCCACCGTAACCATCGTGATCCAGGATGCGCTGCACCCATTTGCGGCGGGTTTCCGGCTGTGGGCAGTTAGCCATGATCGCCGCGTCTTTGATCGGAATGCTGGTCTGATAGTAGAAACGATTGGCCACCCAGCCCTGGATCTGCTCGCGGGTCGCTTCGCCGTTGTGCATCGCGATGTGGTACGGGTGGTGAATATGGTAATAAGCGCCTTTGGCGCGCAGCGCCGCTTCAAATGCCGGCGGAGTGAGGGGCAGTGGTTGCATCATGGCGGTTCCCTACAGTTCGATATTCATGCCGTCCCAGCTCACTTCAATGCCGGCGGCGGTCAGGCTTTGCCGCTCTACCGAGTCTTCATTGAGGATAGGGTTGGTATTGTTAATGTGGATCAGGATTTTGCGCCTGGCGGGCAAGGTGGCGAGCAGGGCAGCCAGCCCGTGTTCTTCCGCCAGCGCCAGATGCCCCATGTCCTTGCCGGTATTGCGGCCCACGCCGGCATTGGCCAGCTCGTTGTCGCGCCACAGCGTGCCGTCGATCAGCAGGCAGTCAGCGCGGCGCAGCCACGGCAGCAGCGCCTCGTCCGGCTCACCCAGGCCCGGCGCGTACAGCAGCCCGACCCCGCGTGCGATATCTTCGATAAACAGCGCCACGTTATGGCCCGGCAACGGGCGATCGCGGTACGGCGAATAGGGCGGCGCATTGCTGATCAACGGAATGGCGGTAAAGCGCACGTTCGGGCAGACCGCCGTGTGGAACGGCTCGCCGGGCGTTACCGGGTGGTGAATCAGCCCGCCATTCCAATGGGAGAGCATGGGAAACACCGGGAAGCCGGTGCTGAGATCGTCATGCACTTCGGGCGTGCACCAGACGTGATGCGGGCAGCCCTCGCGCAAATTGAGCAAGCCCGCGCTGTGATCGATCTGGCTGTCGGTCAGCACGATCGCGCCGATGCCGGTGCCGCGCAACACCTCGGGATTATTCAATTCGGGCGAGGCCAGCAGCTGATGGCAAATGTCCGGGGAAACGTTGCAAAGCACCCAGTTTTTACCGTCGTCGCTGACGGCGATGGAAGACTGTGTGCGGCGCGTGGCGCTGATGCTGTGGTCGCGAACGCCCCGGCAATTGTCGCAGTTGCAATTCCACTGGGGAAAGCCGCCGCCCGCCGCCGAGCCGAGAACTTTTATCTGCATGTCTAAACCAGAAAGAGAGGGAAAGAAATGCCCGCGCGAAAGGCGGGCAGACGGGCGATTAACGGTTAGAAATGTACAGCGTCACTTCCAGCCCCAGGCGCAGGTCAACAAACTCAGGTTTAGTCCAGGTAGTCATAGCGGTGCTCCTTAGCATGCATCGTAATATGTCGAGCCCAATGAGAAACGTTCGCATTCGGCTGGCCCAATGTTGACGAAATGTGACGGAGATCGCAACCTTTAAAGCGTAACCGGGTTATTCACCCCAGGTGGCGGCGAGCACGTTCAGCCAGTTGCGCCAGGTCAGCTTCTCCAGCAGCCGGTTATCGAACCCGGCCTGTGCCAGCGCTTGCGTCAGCAGCGGCAGGCCACCGACATCCGCCAACGGTTGCGGTACGTTGACCCCGTCAAAATCAGAGCCAAATCCCACGCGATCTTCACCAAGTTTAGCGATCAAATACTCAACGTGTTTAACAATTTCTGTTAAGCCAGTTGTTGCACTGTCACGTTTACCGTCCGCACGCAGGAAGGCGGTGCCGAAATTGACGCCGACCATCCCGCCGCTCTGGGCGATGGCGTCCAGCTGTGCGTCGGTCAGGTTGCGCGGCTGCGGGCAAAGGACGTGGGCGTTGGAGTGGGTGGCGACCAGCGGCGCGCGGCTCAGCGCGGCGGTTTGCCAGAAGGTTTTTTCGTTCATGTGCGAGACGTCGATCATGATGCGGCGGCGGTTGCAGGCGCGGATCAGCGCCTCGCCGGCCGACGTCAGGCCGGGGCCGGTATCGGGTGAGCCCGGGAACGGCCCGCTGACGCCGGTGCCGAAGGCGTTCGGCAGGTTCCAGAATGGCCCGATGCTGCGCACGCCAAGCCGGTAGAAGGCCGCCAACTGTGTCAGCTCCGCATCGATCATGCCGGCGCCTTCAATATGCAGCACCGCGGCGATTTGCCGGTTGAGGCGGCACTGCTCTATCTCGGTGGCGGTGCGACAGATGCGCAGCTGCCCCTGAGAAGCCTGCTCCAGCTGCTGCAGGATGGCGATTTGCCGTTCGGCGATCGCCAGCGGATCGAAGGTGGCCTGCGCCTCGTCCTGCGTTTGGTTGCGCATCTGGGCGATATAGCTGACCGGGGGAATAAATACCGCGAACAGTCCGCCGAAAAATCCGCCACGGCGCATGCGGGAAAAATCGAGGTGGCCCGGTGTGACGCGGGAATAGAAGGCGGCGGCCGGATCGTCGTCGTGCTGCAGCCACAGGTTGAGCAGCAGGTCGTTATGGCCGTCGAATACCGGCCAGAGAGGGGGAAGCGTCATGGGCGTTTCACTGAGTCAGGCATCGTGAACGCTATGTTCTCCCATCGAGCGAGGGGGAACAACCCTCGCTCGATGGGGATTTTAAAGCCGAATTGACAATTCGACGTCATCTGCGAACGGTGTGGAGAGATAGCCCGCCGCCGGAGAGCGCACCCGCGCCAGGTAATCCGGGCTGTAATCGGCGTTGTCGGCGACGATCAGCGCGCCGGGCCGCAGACGGCTCTCAAGCAGGTCGAGAATATCGGGGTAAAGCCCCTTGGCGCCGTCGAGCAGCAGCAGATCGACAGTAGCCGGCAGATCGTCGCGCAGCGTTTCCAGGGCGTCGCCGACGCGGATCTCCACCAGGTCAATGACACCGCCTTCGGTCAAATTGCTGCGCGCCTGCGCCGCTTTGCTCGGTTCAAACTCGCAGGTGATCAATCTGCCGCCGCCGTTATCGCGCAACGCGGCGGCCAGGTGCAGGGTCGAAATGCCGAACGACGTGCCGAATTCGACGATGTTTTGCGCCCGGCAACCGCGCGCCAGCATATACAGCAAGGCGCCGGTTGCCGGCGATACGGCCAGCGGAAAATCCTTCAGCCGGTGGTAGAGTTCGCGGTACTCGGTTTTGCTCTGCATCAACCGACTTTGCTCTGCGTCCGGAACCTCGCGGAACAGGGCGGCAAGCGCCGGCGACTGGCGGGATGCCTGTTGGAACAGGCTGCTTAGCAGCGGCGCTAAGGGGGCAGTGGTGAGGGTACTCATGGCAAATTTCCTGTCGTCAATGGAGCGCGTTAGCGCATGCCGCTATAATATGACGAACTATTCGCATTCATCTATTCGCATTGGCCGCCCGCTATGACTGAACGCCGCAGTAAGCAAATTTCCTCGAGAAAACAACCGCAACAGGCGCGCTCCGCCGAACTGGTGTCCGCTATTCTCACCGCCGCTATTCAGGTTTTGGCGCAGGAGGGGGCGGCGCGTTTCACCACTGCCAGGGTGGCTGAACGCGCCGGCGTCAGCGTCGGATCGCTTTATCAGTATTTCCCCAACAAGGCGGCGATCCTGTTTCGTTTGCAGAGCGACGAATGGCGGCAGACCACCGATATGCTGAGCCGTATTTTGGCCGACCGCGAGAAAACCCCGTTCGAGCGTTTGCGGTCGCTGGCGCAGGCGTTTATCCGTTCGGAATGTGAAGAGGCGCAGATGCGCGTAGCGTTGAATGATGCGGCGCCGCTCTACCGCGATGCGCCGGAGGCACTGGCGGTGAAGGCGACCGGCAAGGATATCGTGCAGGTTTTCATGTGCGAAGCGTTGCCTGATGTGCCGCAGGCCACTCGCCGGTTGGCGGGCGATCTGATCGTCGGCACGTTGGGGGCGGCGGGCAAGCAATTCTCCGAAACGCCGCGAACCGATACCGAGATCGCAGCTTATGCCGATGCGATGGCGGACATGTTCTGCGCTTATCTGGCTGATTTAAACGGGCACAAAAGGCCGTAAATGCCTTTTAGGTGACATTGTCACTTATAAGGGATTGCGCCTTCCGGCGACAGACTGACAGCACCAGCTGCCGCAGCCAGCGGTGATCCGCCTCGGCGTCCAGGCGCGGGTGCCACATTTGCGAGACGGTAATGGGCGGCGTTTTCACCGGCAGCTCGAAGACGCGCAGCGGGCCGCTCGCCGGTTGAGCATGCAGGAAGGAGGCGGGCAGCAGCGCCAGCAGGTTCGAGGCCTGCGCCACCGCCTGCGCGGCCGGAAAACTCGGCACCACGGCGGCAATCTGGCGCGTCAGCCCCAGCTCCGCCAGCGCAGCATCTACCGGCCCGAGAATGCGCCCGCTGCGCGAAGCCACCACGTGGCCGCAGGCGGCGTAGTCGGCGGCGCCAATCTCCGGCTGCTGCGCCAGCGGGTGCGTGGTTCTCATCACGCCGACGAAGCGATCTCGGAACAGCGCCTGCAGGCGGATTTCCGGGCCCATGTCACCCAGCACGCCTATCTCCAGATCAACGAGCCCTTCACGCAGGGGGCGGTCGCTTTTCTCCGGCTTGGGCGCAAAGCGCAGTCGCACCCGTGGCGCCTGTTCGGCTGCGGCGGCGATCAGCGCCGGGCCGAAGGCTTCGACGAAGCCGTCGTTGGCGCGCAGTGTAAAGATCCGATCCAGCACGGCGGGATCCAATGCCCCCTGCGCCGGGCGCAACACCGCGCGCGCTTCGAACGCTGCGTGCCGCGCCCGCTCGCGCAGCGTTTCGGCATAGGGCGTCAGCACCATATGGCGGCCGGCGCGCACCAGCAGGGGATCGCCGGTGGCCGCGCGCAGCCGGCTGAGGGTACGGCTCATTGCCGAGGCGCTTAAACCGAGACGCCGCGCAGCGCCGGCAACGCCGCCCGCCGTCAGCAGCGCGTCGAGCGCGATCAGCAGATTGAAATCTGGGTCGGTCATGCGTGCATATCCTGTTGTGCTGAATATGGGGGAAGGCGTTTGCTGCAGTATATCAGCGTAAACGCTGCGTCTCCTGCGATGGAGGAGCAATAAAAAAGCCGATAACGGAGGTTATCGGCTTGGGTGGCAGGCTGGGCGACGTTACGCCGGCAGCTGCTGGGCGGTTTTCTCGACCAGCGCCAGCAACAGCTTGATGTCTTCCAGCGTCACGATCGGGTTCAGCAGCGTCATCTTCAGGCAGGTCACGCCATCGAACTCGGTCACGCCGACGTTGGCGCGGCCCGATTCCAGCAGGGCGTCGCCGATACGCTGGTTGAACAGCGCGACAGCCTCATCGCCGTTCGCCGCCAGCTGCGCCGGACGGTAGCGGAACAGCACGCTGGCCAGCTGCGGCTGCATCACCAGTTCCAGCGATTCCTGATCGGCGATGTAACGCGCCACCTGTTGCGCCAGCGTCACGCCATGATCGATGATCTCGGCGTATTGCTTCTGCCCCAGCGCTTCCAGCCCCATCCACAGCTTCAACGCATCGAAGCGGCGGGTGGTCTGCAGCGACTTGGACACCAGGTTCGGCACGCCTTGCGCTTCGTCGAACTCGGAGTTCAGGTAGGCTGCCTGATAGCGCATCAGCTCATAGTGACGCTCGTCTTTCAGCAAGAAGGCCCCGCAGCTGATGGTCTGGAAGAACTGCTTGTGGAAGTCCAGGGTAATGGAGTCCACCAGTTCCAGGCCGTTCAGGTAGTCGCGGTACTGCTCGGAAAGCAGCAGCGCGCCGCCCCAGGCCGCATCCACGTGCACCCAAATCTGCTGCTCCGCCGCCAGCCGAGCGATGTCGCGCAGCGGGTCAATGGCACCGGCGTCGGTGGTGCCGGCGGTGGCGACAATCGCCATCACCTGCTCGCCGTTGGCCTTGGCCTGCGCCAGTTTTTCCGCCAGGTCGTTCACGTCCATACGGGCGAAGCGATCGGTTTTCACCAGGGTGACGGACTGATAGCCGAGGCCCATCAGCGCCATGTTCTTCTGCACCGAGAAGTGGGCGTTTTCAGAACAGAACACCTTCAGCTTGCGCAGATCGCCCACCAGGCCGTCCTGCTGCACGGAGTGGCCCTGACGCGCGAAGAACGCATCGCGCGCCAGCATCAGCCCCATCAGGTTGCTCTGGGTGCCGCCGCTGGTGAACACCCCGGCGTCGCCGGGCGGGTAACCGACCTGGGCACGCAGCCACTCGATCAGCTTCATTTCGATCAGCGTGGCCGACGGGCTTTGATCCCAGGAATCCATGCTCTGGTTGGTGGCGTTGATCAGCACTTCGGCGGCCTGGCTAATCACCAGGCTCGGGCAGTGCAGGTGCGCTACGCACTGCGGGTGGTGCACCGACAGGCTGTCTTTCAAAAAGTACTCGATGGCACGATCGATCGCCGCCTGGTTGCCCAGGCCTTGCGGGGTGAAGTCGAGCTTGATGCGCTCGCGCAGTTCGGCCACGCTTTTGCCCTGATACATCTCGGGCTGTTGCAGCCACTGCACGACGGCTTCACTGCTCTGCGCGATCGCCTGGCGGTAAGCCTCGGCGCTGTGCGCCGAGGAAGCCAGAATCGGGTTTAACTTGGACATCGCGGTCATTCGCTCCAATCAGACTGGCTTGACGCCGGCGGCCAACAGCGCCTGCTCAAATTTATCCAGGAAAATACCCAGCTCATCGTTGGTGATCAGCAGCGAAGGCAGCAGACGCAGCACGCAGCCGTTGCGCCCGCCGCGCTCCAGGATCAGGCCGGATTCGAAGCATTTCTTCTGCAGCAGCGCAGACAGTTCGCCATCGGCCGGGTAGCAGCCCATGTGATCCTGCGCTTCGTTCGGCTTGACGATCTCGATGCCGATCATCAGGCCCAGACCGCGGACGTGACCGATCACCGGATACCGTTTCTGCAGCTCGGCCAGTTTGCCTTTCAGCCATTCGCCCTGCGCGGCCACTTTGTCGGCGACCTTGTGCTCTTTCAGGTATTGCAGGGTGGTCAGGCCGGTGGCCATCGCCAGCTGGTTGCCGCGGAAGGTGCCGGTGTGATGACCCGGTTCCCAGGCGTCAAACTCTTTCTTGATGCCCAGTACCGCGAGCGGCAAGCCGCCGCCGACCGCTTTCGACATCACGATGATGTCCGGCTCGATGCCTGCGTGTTCGAAGGCGAACAGCTTGCCCGTACGGGCGAAACCGGCCTGAACTTCGTCGATGATCAGCAGAATGCCATGCTCCTGCGTCACTTTGCGGATGCGCTGCAGCCACTCGGCCGGGGCCGGGTTAACGCCGCCTTCGCCCTGAACGGCTTCCAGGATCACCGCCGCCGGTTTACGCACGCCGCTTTCCACGTCGTTGATCAGGTTGTCGAAGTAGTAGGTCAGCGCCTTGACGCCGGCTTCGCCGCCGATGCCCAGCGGGCAGCGGTATTCATGCGGATAAGGCATGAACTGCACTTCCGGCATCATGCCGTTGATCGCCGCCTTCGGCGACAGGTTGCCGGTGACCGACAGCGCGCCGTGGGTCATGCCGTGATAACCGCCGGAGAAGCTGATCACGCCGGAACGGCCGGTGTGCTTTTTCGCCAGCTTCAGCGCGGCTTCCACCGCATCGGCACCGGACGGGCCGCAGAACTGCAGGCAATACTGTTTGCCTTCACCCGGCAACAGAGAGAGCAGGTAATCGGAGAAACGATCTTTTAACGGGGTCGTAAGATCGAGAGTATGTAACGGCAAGCCGCTGGTAATGACATTTTGGATGCTTTGCAGGACGTCGGGGTGATTATGTCCAAGAGCCAACGTTCCCGCCCCGGCCAGGCAATCAAGATATTGATTATTCTCAACATCAGTGATCCAAACGCCCTGGGCTTTCGCAATTGCCAACGGCAATTTGCGCGGATAACTCCTAACATTCGACTCAAATTCGGCTTGGCGCGCCAAATAGGTTTCATTGTTTTCGTTTAATGAGTTTGCAACTAAAGTATCAATACGGACTTTATCCGTCATCATATCTCTCCTACAACCGAAGGTCTCAACACGCTCCGATTGAATTAATGAATTAGAAAAGTAACTGCCTTGTGAAAAGCGCGACCAATATATGGCTTTTTCGCCCGGGACTCAATAGCCGATTTTGTTTTGAATTGTTTGGTTTTTTCTTAGGCTCATCAATATGTTGTTGATTTGTTGACCGTTGGTTTTGCCGGTAAAAAACAACATATCGTTAACATGGCACAAAAATCCTTTCCGTCGCCAACCTGCAGGCAGCTTTAATACGCTTATTAATAAGGTGAATTTCCGATTAATAACATAAATAGGAAATAGCGGCTTATTTTTATCTATTCACCACCTTAAGTCCTATAGCGTTTATATACACAAAATTTGTGATGAATATAAATGGCCAACCGTTAAATTCGCAGCATCCAGATCGGTGATTTCTCTCAGATTTCACGTAGCGCGATCAAAAAAGCGCGATTTTTACGCAGCGCCGGCCGGTTCGCCGGCGCCGTTGTCGTTAACGTTGCCGTAACCAGGCGTGGTAGCGCTGCAGGATACGGCGGGTGCGCCACTGATCGACGATCAGCGTGAACAGCGGAGAATAGCGCACGCTGCGCGGCCGATTGTCACTCAGCGCGCGCATCCGGCGCTTGACCAACGCCATGCGGGCGAGCGACGCCATCGCTTTGCTGCGCCAGGTGACCGGGGCAGGCAGCGCATGGGGAGCCGCGCCGGTTTGCCAGCGCCGCGGCAGATCGGGCACTTCCGCCATGGCGGTGGCGATGCCGGCAACCGCAACGCCGCTGTCCAGCACCCGCTGCGCCACCGTAGGACGGGCTATGCCGCCGGTGGTCATCACCGGCATGCGAGCCACCGCGGCAAGATCGCGGGCGAAGGACAGAAAATAGGCTTCTCGCGCCAGGGTGCGGCCGTCCGCCGTTTCGCCTTGCATCGCCGGGCTTTCGTAGCTGCCGCCCGACAGTTCGATCAGATCGACCGGCAGATCGTTCAGCATCAGCACCACCTGGCGGGCATCGTCCGATGAAAAACCGCCGCGCTGAAAATCGGCGGAGTTCAGTTTGACCGCCACGCAAAAGCCCGGCGAGACGCGCTCGCGCACCGCACGCACCACCTCCAGCAGCAGGCGGGCGCGGTTCGCCAACTCGCCGCCCCAGCGATCGTTGCGTTGGTTGGTCAGCGGCGAGAGAAACTGGGAAAGCAGATAGCCGTGCGCCGAGTGGATCTCCACGCCGGTAAAACCGGCCCGTTCGGCGGCGTGCGCGCTGGCGGCGAAGCGCGCGATAACCTCGGCGATCTGCGCTTCATCCATCGCCTGCGGCTGGGCGAACAGCTTGCTGTGCTTGCCCATCGCCAGCGGGATGGCGGAGGGCGCCCATGCGTTGCCGCCCATGTTCGCCATCACCTGCCGGCCCGGGTGGTTAAGCTGCATCCACACCTGCGCGCCGCCCTGGCGTGCGGCTTTGGCCCAGGTTTCGAACGGGGCGAGCGGCGTGTCTTGTTCCAGCACCACGCCGCCGGGGCCGGTCATGGCGCGGCCGTCGATCATCACGTTACCGGTGATAATCAAGCCGGCGCCGCCTTCGGCCCAATAGCGGTATAAGCGCCACAGCGCCGGGCCGGGCAGTTGGCCCGGGGCGGCCAGATTTTCTTCCATCGCCGCCTTGGCCAGACGGTTGGTCAGGCGGCTGCCGTTGGGCAGTGTCAGTGGGGTAAACATCGGTTTGCGCTCCTGTCGTAAGGGGAATGGCGCTATACTAAGTTTAAAGTTAACTTTAAGGTCAATAGGGCATGAAGATCGGAGAATTGGCGCAGCGCGCCGGCGTGGCCGCCTCGGCGATACGCTACTACGAGCAGCTGGGGTTGCTGCCGAAACCGGTGCGTGGCGTCAACGGCTATCGGGTCTACAGCGATAGCGCGCTGGAGCGATTGCACCTGATCCAAATCGGCCAAAATCTGGGGTTTTCGCTGCAGGCGATCCAACGCGTGCTGACGCTGCAGGGCAGCGCTTATCAGGATGGGTTGATACGCGGCGTCGATGAACGGCTGGCGGAGATCGAGCTGATGATGGCTACGCTGAATGAACAACGAGAAACCTTGTTGACGACCCGGCTGACCTTATTGGAGTCCGGTGTCGCCGGGCTGTGCCAAGCCAAGGGCGAAAAACAGGCCGACGCATCGCCGGCCCGGCCGGCAAAGCTTAGCGGCGTTTAAAGGCGGAACGCCCGGCATACACCGCCGAGGCGCCCAACTGGTCTTCGATGCGCATCAGCTGATTGTATTTTTCGATGCGCTCGCCGCGGCTCGGCGCGCCGGTTTTCAGATGGCCGGCTCGCATCGCGACCGTCATGTCGGCGATAAAGCTGTCGACGGTTTCACCGCTGCGGTGCGAGATAAAGGTGCCCCAGCCGTTCGCCTGGCAGAGCTGTACGGCGGCGAAGGTTTCGCTCAGCGTGCCGATTTGGTTCAGCTTGATCAGCGCCGCATTGGCCAACCGTTCATCAATCCCGCGCTGGATGTATTTCACGTTGGTGACGAACAGATCGTCGCCGACCAGCTCCACCTGGTCGCCCAGGGCGTCGCTCAGAATACGCCAGCCGGCCCAGTCGTCCTCGGCCAAGCCGTCTTCAATCAGCACGATGGGGAAATCCTGCACCAGCCGTTGGTAATAGGCCGTCATCTGGGCTGCGTCCAACTCGAGGTTCTCGCTGCGCAGGCGGTACTTGCCGTCGGCGTAGAATTCGCTCGAGGCCGGATCCATGCAGATCGCGATATCTTCTCCCGGCCGGTAGCCGGCTTTCTCTATCGCCTGCACGATCAGCTCGAGCGGCTGGCGGTTTGAAGCGACCGCCGGCGCAAAACCGCCTTCGTCACCGACGCCGACCGACAGGCCTTTTTCCAACAGGATTTGGCGCAGCGCCTGATAAACTTCACTGCCCCAGCGCACGGCCTCGCGCAGCGACGGCGCGCCCAGGGGGGCTATCATAAACTCCTGAAAGTCCGCCCCTTGCCAGCGGGCGTGCACGCCGCCGTTGATGATATTCATGCAGGGCACCGGCAGCAGATTGGCGCCGATGCCGCCCAGATAACGATACAGCGGCAGCTGCGACAATTGCGCCGCGAGGCGGGCGGCGGCCAGAGAAACGCCGAGCAGGGCGTTGGCCCCCAATCGGCTTTTGTTCTCGCTGCCGTCCAGCGCGATCAGCCGGCGGTCTATCTCCGCCTGTTGGCGCACATCCACTCCGCGCAACGCCTCGTTGATCGCCGTTTTGACGCTGTGCACCGCCTCCAGTACGCCTTTGCCGCCGAAACGGTGCGGATCGCCGTCGCGGTGCTCCACCGCCTCGCGCGATCCGGTGCTGGCTCCCGAAGGCACCGAAGCCCGGGCCACGACGCCCGCCGCGCTCATGTCGACTTCGACGGTCGGGTTGCCGCGCGAATCCAGAATCTCTCTGGCGGCTACGCTTTCAATCTCATAGCTCATGGGGTGTCACCTCGTTCTAGGGAGTGGGAACGTGTTTTATCAGCACGTCAATGGATAAATGGTTGATGAATTCGAAGCCGAAGGAGGCATAGACGCCAAACGGACGGTTCTGATGGCCGAGCAACAAAAGATCGACGCCTTCACGGGCAATCAGGGCTTCGACGTCTTTGAAGCGATGGATGCTGACGATTGCGCGCACCTCCAGGGGGATTGAGCAGTCTTCCACCAGGCGGCTGAGCATGGCTTTGGCGGCGATCACCTCGCTGGACTGGCGATCTTTGGTTTGCGCATCGCTGAGGTAGTCCAGCTCGGCATAGTCAGCGCTGATGTGCGCCACGGTAATGCGCGTATTCATCTGCTGATTGAGGCGTTCGGCATGGCGCAACAGCAGCCGGCCGTCGCGTTCATCCTGTACCAGCAGTAAAGCGTGTTGATAGAGCGGCATGACTTATCTCCCTGCGTTAGCGATCTGGAGGGTTAACCACGGTAAAACCTCTTTTTTTCGGCTCGTCATATCGGGCAGCGATACCTGACGAATGCCGAGCACCCGGTTCGACGAGAAATACAGGGTGGAGCGGCGGCGGGTGATATCGGTGACCAATAGTGCAGCCATCTCCAGCCCGGCTTCCTGCTTCGCTTGTTCAAGCGCCTGTTGCAGTGCGGGCAACAGCGGATCGATGTCGCTCATGGCCCGCACTTCTATCTGCGACAGCAGCAGCGAGACGCTATGGATGCGGTAATCCTTGGCGTCGCGGTGCAGCAACTGCGCGGCGGATTGCCCCGAGAGATCGGTTTTGGCGGCCAGCAGACCGGCGGTGAAGGCGTCATAGTCGACGTGAGAGATTGCGCGTAACCGGGTGACCGCCAGCCGATCCTGTTCCGTGGTGGTTGGCGCACTGAGCGCGACGGTATCGCTCAGGATGGCGCCCAGCAGCAGCGTGGCCTGGGCGGCGCAAAGCGGCATCGGCCTTTCTGCCGTCAGGATCTGCAGGATCACGGTGGCGCAACAGCCGACGGCGCGCACCCAGACATCGGGCGGGTTGTGGGTGACTAACGTGCCCAGCCGGTGATGGTCGATAACGCCGACCACGTCGCTGTCGAGCAATGAGGCCGGGCCTTGTTCGATATCGGTAAAGTCGACCAGCCAGACTTTGCGGTCACGAAGATCGTCTGTCAGCAGCGCAGGCGCTTGCACGCCGGCGGCGGCCAGTATGTAGCGGGTTTCCGGCGTCAGATCGCCGAGGCGGAAAGCCACGGCCGGTTTGCCGAGGTGATTGAGCCAGTCCGCGACCACCAGCGCGCTGCAGATGCTGTCGCTGTCGGGATTTTTATGGCCGAAAACGTACAGGGGCATTTCCCGCGCGACGGCATCGGGCTGGAACGGAAAAGGGGTAAGACGTGAGATTTCATTCATAGCGACTCCTGACATACCTGCCTAAAAAATAAAGCGAAGTTGTATATCAGGCGTCATCATCCGGTTCGAGTGAACGCGGCGGTTGGGAAAGGTGGAACACCATCACCTTGTGAACGACTGTAGCGCAGCGCGGGGGTAAACGCAACGTCCGGCAAAGTTGGCGAGAATACATAATCGGATTGATACTGTGAGTGAGTCTATGATGGACAAGGATATTATTTGCCGCGAACCGACGGATAGGCTGAACGGACTCACTGCCGGATCCGTGGGTGACACAATGGGAGACAACATGCTCGAACCCTGCTTCCCCGAAAACGAAGCCGAACGCCTGTCGGTATTGAATTCGCTGAACGTGCTGGATTCGAACTCGGTGGAAAAACTGGATCGCATCACGCGGTTGGCGGCGAAATACTTCGGCGTGACCATTGCGCTGGTGTCGCTGATCGACCGGGATCGCCAATGGTTTTTGTCCCGCTACGGTCTGGATGCCCGGGAAACGCCGCGCAATATCTCGTTTTGCGGCCATGCCATCTTGCAACGCGAAGCGCTGGTGGTGCCCGATACCGCCAAAGACCCGCGCTTTTTCGATAATCCGCTGGTGATCGGCGGGCCGCGGATCGGTTTTTACGTCGGGCAGCCGCTGTTGTCGCTCGACGGGTTGCCGCTCGGCACCCTGTGCATTATCGACAGCCACCCGCAGCCGTTTTCCCCGGAACAACTGGCCGATCTGCATGATTTCGCCGCCGTGGTGGAGGAGTACCTGCAGAGCATTGAACGCCACGTCTATACCGAAAACCTGAAATCCGACCTGCAGCGCACGGAGGCCCTGTTCGAACAGACCTTCGCCCAGGCGGCGGTAGGGATGGCGCTGGTCTCGCTGCAAGGATATTGGCTGCGGGTAAATCCGCGCATTTGCGAAATGCTGCACTATTCCGAACGTGAACTGATGGAGCGCACCTTCCAGGACATTACCTACCCGCTCGATCTCAACACCGACCTGGAAAAGCTGCAGCAGCTGCTGAAAAATGAAATCAGCACCTATTCGATGGAAAAACGCTATTTCCGCGCCGACGGCTCGATCGTGTGGGTGCAACTGACGGTGGCGCTCAATCGGTTGCCGAATGGCAAACCGGACCATTTCATCTCGGTTATCGTCGATATCAGCGAGCGCAAAGCGGCCGAGGCCGATCTGTTCGCCCTGCAACACGAGCTGGAACAACGCGTCGAAATTCGCACGCGGGAGCTGAACGTGGTGGTGAAAAAGCTCAACGAAGAGATTGAGACCCGGATGCTCGCCGAATATCAGCTCAGCACGGAGAAGGAACGCCTGCGCGCCATCACCGACAACATGCCGGCCTTAATCAGCCAGATCGACGGCAATGAACGCTACCTGTTTGCCAACAGCGCCTACAAAACCTGGTTTGGTCTGGAGGAGTCCAGCCTCAGGGGAATGACGGTGCGCGATTTCATGGGGGAAAGCGTTTATCGGATAGCAAAACCGATGATCGAACGGGCCCTCGCGGGCGAAATGGTGAGTTTTGAGAATGAGCTGCAGACCCGGCAAGGGCTTCTGATGATCCACACCACGCTGGTGCCGTGCGAAGCGCAGGGCTTTTACATTCTCGCCATGGATATCACCGAACTGAAGCGGCTGCAGCAGCGGCTGGAATATGACGCAACCCATGACATGTTGACCGGATTGACCAATCGCCGCGCGTTTCTGCGCCGGTTGTCGGGCACGCTGCAGGCCTGTTGCCATCAGCGGCAGATGGCGCTGCTGTTTATCGATCTCGACGGCTTCAAAACCCTTAACGACAGCTATGGCCATGAGTTCGGCGATCTGATCCTGAAGACGTTCGCCACATTGCTCAGCGCCTGCGCCGGCGAGCGCCACAGCGTCTCGCGCTTGGCCGGTGACGAGTTCACGGTGATCCTGTGGCCATTGACGGATCCGCGGCGCGAAGTCAGCGAGTTTTGCGAAAACGTGTTGGCGCATCTGGCCAAAATTACGCAGATCGGGCCGCAGAAGGTGCGGCTTTCCGCCAGCATCGGCGCGGCCATTTCCCCACGCGGCGATGTGACGGAGGAGATGCTGCTGACCCGCGCCGACGGCGCGATGTATCAGGCGAAATCGGCCGGAAAGGGCACTTTCGCCATCTGCGAGTTGTGAGCGTGCAGCGGTGACCGTCTCCGGGTAAGCTGTTTTTCTTTTCCTGTGAGCAGAACTCCGGACTTATTGCATGGCGTCTAATCATCAACACAAAGACTGGCTCGAACTGCGACGCGATGATGAAACCGGCATCGAGAGCGTCAATGCCCACTTTCAGGGGCATGCCTACGACCCTCACGATCATGACGAAATGCTGGTGGGCGTCACGCAGCAGGGTTTGCAGCGTTTCAATTGCCACCGCTCATTGCATACCAGCCGGCCGGGGCGCGCCATGCTGATCGAGCCGGGCGCGGTGCACGATGGCCATGCGCCGCAGGCCGAAGGGTTTACCTATGCCATGCTTTATCTGCCCCAGCATTGGGTATCCGCCACTCTGCACCGCCGTGGAATGGGAGACGCCTCCGTGCTGGAAGGCGCCTTCCACAGCACGTTGACCGACGATCCGGTGCTGGCGGCCGCGATACAACAGGCCTTTTTCTCGTTGCACCATGGAGAGGGGCGACTGGCGCGCGATCAAAGCCTGGACCATCTGCTGACGCTATTGTCACGGCATGTCCGAGTCAGGCCGGCTTCCCAACACGATGACGCTTTGGTTGAGATGAACCGCTTACGGGACTATTTGCATGCACATATGGCGGATAATCCCAGTCTGGATGACCTGGCGCTTCAGTGTGGTCTGGACCGTTTCCGCCTGACTCGCCAGTTCACCCGGGCTTTCGGTCAGTCGCCGCATGCGTATTTGGTTCGGTTGAGGCTGCGGGCCGCACGCTTGTTGTTGGCGCAGGGGCAAGAACCGGCGCAGGTCGCCATGCAGGTGGGCTTTGCCGATCAGAGCCATTTGGGGCGCTGGTTCCAGCGCGCCTACCGTTTATCACCGGCGGCCTATCAACGCCAGTGCACAAACGTTCTATACCGCTGATTTGCCATTTCCGATGATGTGCTTTTAACAGCACAACGGAGTAGAGCGAAAGATGTTTGATACCAAGATAGCGTTTATCGTACGCGACGATCTGCAGACCTGGCAGCGGCTGAACGTGGTGGCGTTTCTGGCGACGGGCATCGCCGCTGCGGCCCCGGAAATCATCGGCGAGTGTTACGTGGATGCGCAGGGCAGACGCTACGGCGGTATTTCCGGACAGCCGATGCTGATTTTCGCCGCGGATTTGCCGGGCCTGCAAAATGTGCATCGCAAAGGGCTGGAGCGGGAATTGACGTTGATCCCCTATGTGCACGCCATGTTCGCGACCGGGCACGATGAAGCCAATCGGCAGGTTTTTCTCGCTGAAGACGCGGACAATCTGGATTTGGTCGGTCTGGCGCTGCGCGGACCGAAAAAAGCGGTGGATAAGGCGATAAAAGGCCTGGCGCTTCACGGCTAACTCTACCGAGACCTAAGCCTGAAACGCCTGCAGCCAGGCGGCGAATTTTCTCACGACCTCATCGTCCCGATCGCGCAGCAGCAGGGCATAAACGCCGGTTCGGATAGTCAACGCCGGGAAAGGCGACACCAGCCGGCCGGACGACAGATGTTTGGCGCAGAACAGGTAAGGCACGACGGCCAGCCCCAGGCCGTCCTCGGCCGCCTGAATGGCGGCGAAGGTATGGTCGAGCGTGAGCGGCGGCGGCGAGGCGTCCAGCGCCGTCGGGTAGGTGTTCAGCCAGCTGTGCCATAAATCCTCACGGGCGCGGATGCGGATGGCGGTATGCCCAGCCAGCGTGCCGGGCGCACTGACCGGCATGGCGCGCAAGTAGCTCTGGCTGCAGACCAACAGGCTCTCTTCCTGCAGAAAAGGGATCGCTTTCAGCCCGGAGAAGTGCGCGGGATCGCGCCGGATCGCCAGATCGAACGGCGTATTGCGATCGACGGCCCCTGTGCTGGTGGTGATATCAATCGCGACCTCCGGATGAATCTCATTGAACGCCGCCAGCTTCGGCATCAGCCAATGCATGGTGAACGTCGGCAGGCTGTGCACCACCAGCCGCTGCCGGCCGGCGCTCGCTTTCAGCGCGCTTTCCGCGGCAAACAGTTCGCTTATCACCCGGGACGCGGTGCGGGAAAAATTCTCGCCGGCCTGCGTTAGCCGCACGGACTTGTGTCCGCGATAAAACAGTGTGATCCCCAGCTGTTCTTCCAGGCTGCGAATGTGGCGGCTGACCGCGCCGGTGGTGAGAAACAGCTCATCCGCAGCGGCGCTGAAGCTGCCAAGGCGGGCGGCGGCTTCGAAAGCGGACAAGTGCGGCAGGGAGTGAGTTTTTTTCATTGGTTGAGTCTAGCTCAACCAAATGAGCGAGGAAAGATCGTTTGTCAGCCTTTGATTTTTCTCACTATTATCACGTATCTTTCCCGGTTTGCCGAGTGTGTCATGCAGCGATTTTCCCCGTCTGCCGTTCGTGTTAGTCGAATTATCCTCACCCCTCGATGGGCAGGGAGACGGCGCTGAGATGCGAGCTTTCTTTCTGCTTTGCGTGAGCCGGGCCGGCCTCTGCCTGGGCACCATGATGTTCGCCGGTGCACTGCCGACCATCAGAAGCGAGTGGCAGCTCGACGCCGCCTCCGCCGGTACGGTGCAAACGGTAGTTAGCCTGACCAACGCGCTGGCGCTGCTGGTGGCTTCCTGGTGGTGTGATTCGCTGGGCGCGCGCCGGGTTTACCTGCTGTTTTCCTGGCTGGGCGCCGCTGCGCTGATGCTGTTCGCCGTGTTTGCCCATTCTTATGTCGGCGCGCTGGTGTTGATGGCCTTCGTCGGCCTGACGCAGGGGGGCGCCTATACGCCGGCGCTGCTGTTGGCGATGGGGATGAACGGCCCGGCGCGGCGCGGTTACGCCATCGGCATGATGCTGGCGGCCAGTTCGTTGGGGTATTTTCTGTCGGTTTTCATCGCCGGTTGGAGCGCCATGCGCTGGGGGGCCGGCGTGGCGTTCTCCCTGTGTGCCGCCGGTGCGTTGCTAGGGGCGCTGGCGGGTTCGTTGGCCCTGTTCGGTTATCAGGAACCGCAGCTGCGCACGCTGGGGAGGCAGACGAAACGTGAAAACCATGCTATCACCTATGCGACCTTGCTGTTGCTGATCGGGTATATCGCCCACAGCTGGGAGCTGCTCGGCAACTGGGCCTGGGCGCCCAGCCTGGTCAGCGAGGCATTGCCCGGTTTCTCTCTGGATCCGCTGAGCGCCGGATTGATCGTCGCGGCGGTGATCCACCTGGCCGGCATGGCTGCCACGCTGATTGTCGGCACCGTTTCCGACTATTTCAACCGTGCATCGGTGCTGATGTTTATGGGCGCCGCCGGTGCGCTGGGATCGCTGCTGATGGGGTGGTCGGCGAACTGGGGGCCGGGCTGGACGCTGCTGGCCGTCAGCATCGGCAGTTTCTTCATCTTCGGCGACTCCGGCGTGCTGTCGGCCGCGATGGCGGACAATGTGCCGCCGCAACAGCTCGGCAGCGTGATGGGCTGGCGATCGTTGCTGGGGTTTGGCATTGGTTCGTTCGCTCCTTTATCCTTTGGCGTCGTGATGGACACCACCCAGAGCTGGGGGGCGTCTTATGCCGTGTTGGCCGGCGGCGGTGGGGTAGCCTGTCTGGCGGCAGGGCTGTTTTGGCGACAATACCTGAAATGAGGCACGGGCATCATTAATGAATGGAACATCATTACGCATTGTTATCGTGGGCGCCGGGATTGTCGGGGCATCGATCGCCTATCATCTGGCGCGTCAGGGGCAGCACGTTATCGTCGTTGAGCAAGCGCATCCTGCGGCGGGGGCCACGGGCAGATCGTTCGGCTGGATCAGCGAAGGCGTGCCTGAGGGCGCTCCCGACGCGTTTCTGCGGCGCGAGATCGTCGCTGACTGGATGCGCCTCGCGCAGGAGATCCCGGCTCTTTGGGTGAATTGGTCCGGCGCGCTCAGCTATGGCCAGGCGCCGGCGACGCAAAACCCCGACAATCGGCTTTTGCCCTCCGCCGAGGTGAACGCGCTGGAACCGGGGCTCAGGCAGCCCGATAGCCAAGCCTATTTTGCGGCGCGTGACGGCGCCGTCGATCCGCAAGAAGTGACACAGCGGTTGCTCGAGTGCGTTAGCGCGTGGGGCGGGGAACTGCTCCTGGGGCGAACCGTCACCGGATTTTTGCGTGAAGAGGGGCAGATAATCGGCATCGTTACCGAGGAAGGCGCGATTGCCGCCGATCGGGTAGTGCTCGCCTGCGGCACGGGAATCTCCGCGTTGCTGGATGGCAGCGGGTTCACGCTGCCGATCGAGGCGTCGCCGGCGATTCTGTTACGCTATCGTGCGGCGGCGCTGACAGTGAATACGCTGATTGCGGGCGATGACGTTGAAGTGCGCCATACGCAAAGCGGCGATCTGTTGGCGGCGGAGGATTACCCTGCACACGGCGATGTCAACCGCGTGGAAGGCGAAGCGAAATCGGCGATTGAAGGGCGCCTGCCAGGCGCGGCGCCTTTGCAACTGCAGGCGTGTTCGGTGGGGATGCGCCCCCGGCCGCGCGACGGTTATCCCATCATCGGGCCGCTGGGCGCTACCCGGCTCTATGTGGCGGTGATGCACCCGGCAGTGATGTGCGCGCCGACGCTTGGCCGGCTGGTCAGCGGCGAGCTGCTGTATGGCGTCAATCCTGCCATTCCGCGCGCTTATCGCCCCGAGCGATTTGACGACGGGAAATGAATATACGCTCAACCTGGCAGCGGTTTTTTGCGCCGTCGGCGAGGCTCTTATATATTTAGTAGCATGCCTGAGGCAGGTTGGGCATGAAACGGCGGTCGGTCGGGCCGCTGCAAGTACGACAGTTAAATCCGTTCGCCAAGAGGCTGCGAGCCTGTGCTTTCGGTAGGGACAGCCGCCAACCGTTTTACGGCGACCGAAGGCGGAGCAGCTACTCACAGGTCACGAGGACACTTACCATGCATAAGAGAACACTGGCGTCACTGCATTACGAAAACATGCCTTACGATGGGGTACGTTTTCACATTTTGAAACGGGAGACGCCTGGCCATACGGCGTTGCTGAAGTTGGATGCGGGCAGCCGACAACCGGCGCGTTTTCATCCGGGATGGGTGAAACTGATGGTGCTGAGCGGTGAACTGAAGGTTGACGATCAGACGTTGCAACCCCATGAGATGTTAATCATTCCTGCCAATACCGCCTATACGGTACAGGCCATTACTGAAGTGATTTGTCTGGCGATTTCCGAACTGGACGGCGCCGAGTTGGCCCGTTGAGGTGATAACACGAATGGATAGAGGAGAGCCTAGGCGCTCTCCCTATCCCTGCAACATTAAGCCGCCCCCAGGCTGAGCTACCTGCTGATTGATGCGTATACCTCCTGACTTATGCCACCGCGCTTTCCCTTTCCATCACTTTCGGCCACGTCGCCCCCGCAACGAGCCGCCATCGCGCAGCGCATGCGCAATGTCATCGCCATTGTTTTATGCAGAACGATGAAATTTTGGTGTAAATAGTGAGTTTCTTCGCATAAGGCCCCTGGTGTGGCTTGCGACAACGTCACTATATGGAGGATCATGCGGCCTCTCTATCAAATAAAAGACATTCGCGTTATCAAAAGGGACAAACGACCATGGGATTCGAAGTCGACAACGCCGAAACGAAACGCATCGACCTCAGTAGCCACGAAAACTCCTCGTTCGAGGTGACGGGGCTGGTGAAACACTATCCGGCGGGCTTTGTCATTCCTTACCACTCGCATAAACGCTGCCATTTGCTCTATTCGCAGCAGGGCGTTATGGCGGTCGAGGCGAGCAGCGGGCGCTGGATCGTGCCGCCCACCACCGCGGTCTGGCTGCGGCCGGGGGTAGAACATCAGCTGGTCATGCAGAGCAACATTTGCGTTTACGGGATTTTGGTCGATGAAATCACCGCCGCGCGTTTGCCGCTGCGCGACGGCGTCTTGCAGGTCTCACCGCTGCTGCGAGAGCTGATCGCTCAGCTGGCAACGCTAGCGCCCGAGGGGGCGGAGACCAAACGCAATACGCTGCTCAGAGCGTTGTTCCTTGAGGAGTTGAGCCTCCAGCCGCAGCTGGCGCTGCATTTGCCTTGGCCGGCAGAGGCGAGAATGGCCGAGATTTGCCGGCTGTTGGTCGTCACGCCGGCTGACGATCGCGGCATTGAGGCCTGGGCCGATTCACTGTCGATCAGCGTAAAGACCTTTCAACGCCATTTCAGCCAACAAACCGGCATTACCTTCGGCCAGTGGAAACAGCGCCTGCGGCTGCTGTCGTCCATTCCGCTGCTGCTGGCCGGCAACTCGATCATCCACGCCGCCTTCGAAAGCGGTTACGAGAGCCACAGCGCCTATTCGGTGGCGTTCAAAAAACTGTTTGGTGTTTCGCCTTCGCGCTTTACGCTATAGCCTTATGGCATAGCGTGCTTCTCCTATAGATTGAAGCAACCTAATGACGTATAAAGCAAAGCAGTCAACCTCCGAGGCCGCTTCCCGTGATAAAAATTGTCGTGTATCTGATTCTCGCCGTGACGATCGCCATTATTGCGGCAAGAGTCCTCTTTCGTTTGCCGGATATTTCCCAGCGTCGGCCGCAGGCGGCATTGCCGGCGGATCCTGCCGCCCAATTGCCGGCGCGGGCCGCCGAACTGATGGCGGCGCATCCAGGCCTGAGCGGCGTGGTGCCGCTGGCCAGCGGGCACGATGCGTTCGCCAGCCGCCTGGCGTTGGCGCGGATGGCGGAAAGGTCGATCGACGCCCAGTACTACATCTGGCATAACGACACCTCCGGGCAGATCCTGCTGAAAACCCTGTATGACGCGGCTCAACGCGGCGTGCGCGTGCGGCTGTTGCTGGACGATAACGGCGTCGCCATGGACGAAACCCTGGCGGCGCTGAACGCCCAGGAAAACGTCGAGATCCGTCTGTTCAACCCATCGACCGTGCGCACGCCGAAGCTGGCCGGCTACGCCTTTGACTTTATGCGCATGAATCGGCGCATGCATAACAAGTCTTACATCGTCGACGGCGCCGTGGCGATCATCGGCGGCCGCAACATCGGCGACGAGTATTTCCAGGTCGGCGACGAAAACTATTTCCTCGATCTCGACGTGCTGAGCGTCGGCAACGTGGTGGCGGAGACCGCCGAGGTCTTCGATCGCTACTGGAACAGCGCCTCGGTGTTCGGCGTTGAGCAGATTATCCGGGGCAAAGGCCATCTTTCCGCCTTCCTGGCGCAGGCCACCGCCACCGAAAGCAGCGATCGGGCTCGCAAACTGGCGGTGCAGCTGGAAACCAGCGCGGTGCGCTTTCGCGATGGCGTCGTGCAGCCGGAGTTCACCCAGGTAGAGCTGGTGGCCGACGATCCGGCGAAAGGGTTGGGCAAGGCTTCGCGCGATCGGTTGATGGTGACGCAGCTCGGCAAGATTATCGGCGGCGTCAACCGGCAATTGGATCTGGTCTCCGCCTATTTCGTGCCGGGCCGGGAAGGGGCGAGCTTCTTTGAATCGCTTGCCAAACAGGGGAAGTCCATACGCGTGCTGACCAATGCAATGAACACTACCGACGTGCTGGTGGTGCATGCGGGCTACGCCAAATACCGGCGTGAACTGCTGCAGGCGGGCGTCGAGCTGTTCGAGCTGAAGCTGCGCGCCGGTCAACCGACCGGGCGCAAGGAACTCAAGCCGCTGGGGCTGTCCGGCGCGGCGCTGCACGCGAAAACCTTCGCCATCGACGATAAGCGGGTGTTTATCGGCTCGTTCAATTTTGATCCGCGCTCGGCGCACCTGAACTGCGAAATGGGCTTCTTGATCGACAGCCCGACGCTGGCGGCCGATACTCGCCAACTGTTTGATGGCCCGCTGGAATACGCCACCTATCGGCCGGTATTGACGCCCGAGGGCAAAATGGTGTGGAAAGAAGCCTTCGAAGACGGCCACACCGAGGTGCACCAGCAAGAACCCGGCGCAGGCTGGGTAAAACGCATCGTTCTTACCGTGGCCGGCTGGCTGCCTATCGAGTGGATGCTTTAAGGCCGGCGAATGCCACCGCCACTCGATAACCCAAACGTGGCGAAAGTGATCGCCACGCTCGTAGAGATTTACACGCCGAAGTGACAGGGCGCACCCCGCCGCGTTAACTCCGGCGATCTGCGCTGGCTAAGCCTGACTAGCGTCCCTCCTGAGTTGCGGCCAACAAGGCTTGTAACGAGGGCGCTTCGACCAGATTCTCGATACAGGCCATCAGCCGTCGCGCGTTATGCTTTAATCCATGATTCGGCGACTGCTCACAGCAGAGAAGAAATTTATCCCGAATATCCTGCATATCCGCCGGGTTCTCCGGCCAGCCGCGGCCGAACTCGGCTTCGAGCCGCAGCGTATCGCCTTGTTCGGGCGTGATATGAAGTTCGAAGCGGTCAAACCGTTCGAAGCCGTGTTGTTCATGGACCTCGATACGCTGCGCTAGCGCAACGACCGCAGGTTCTGTCGCGAAGGCCGCACTGAATTCGAGAGCGCTGGCTTGGCCGCGCAGCAGCGCGTTAGCGATGATGTAACGCGCGCTGAATTGCGCATCGATTTCGGCCGTTTTCTGCGGCTCGTAAGGCGCACCGCACACCATGCGCATGGTCGGTGACGCGTGCAGCGTGATCTTCGCTCGTTCGGGATCGGGCAATTGCCGGTGTGGCCCGTCGTTCAAGAGCGTTTCTGTCAAAGCCAGCAGAATGCTGCAATGTGGGTATAGCTTGAAGCAGGTCGCTTCTTCCCCCAGAAAGGCAATGCCCAATTGGTGGGTCAGCATCCCCAGATCGGGTTCGCCCGGCGCATAGAGATTGAAAAAACCGTTCTCGCCGCTCAGGACGCGTTTGGGGCCGCTTATCCCCGCCTGAGCCATCAAGACGGCTTCCAGCGCATGGCGCGCCACCAATCCCTGGCTGATGCGCACCGCCAGCGTCTTGTCCTGATAGTGTTGGAAGGTGCCGATGCCGAAATCGAACGCCAGACCGATGGCGTCGGCGAAAGCTTGCTGATCCAGGCGCAGCAAGCGGGCGGCGATCGCTGCGCCTGAAAACAGGCCAAGGATATTCGAGTCGAATCCGCGGTAGAAAAAGCCGTTCGCCTGCGCGGCAAGGTTGATGCGTTGGGCGAAGTCCTGGCCGACGGCCAATGCCGCCAACATATCCAATCCGGAAGCACCCGACAGCTCCGCCGCCGCCAGCGCGACTGGAATATCCGAAGAGCTGGGATGCCAGCCGGGGGAGAGAACGTCGCAGTAGTCGAGCGCGCGAGCTCGCACGGCGTTGACGAACGCCGCCTGCGGCGCGGCGAGGCGTTCTTCACTGCCGATAATGCTGGCCTCGGCGTTGCCGCTCCAGCGTCTGGCCAGCGAGAGCGCCGCATCAACGCCACTTTGGTCATAGCCTGCGGCGAGACAGCCAAGATTATCCATCAGTCGTTTGCATTGGAATGCCAAGACAGCGGGGGGAACCATGCATGCATCTATCTGTGAAGCGAAAGCGATCAATTCCTCGATCGGGTCGACCGATAATTTTGTCATGTTTATTCCTCGTTCAGTCGTTCAGCGGACTTGCTCAGCAGGGCGTTTTCAGCCTGCGGATGCAGACGGAAACGCGGATGCAGCATGATCAGCAGCCACACGGTCATCGCGATGCTGAGCAATCCGGCCCAAAACATGGCGATCCCGAAACCGTCGGCGAAGGCGCTGTGCGTCAGATCTTGCAGGCGATTCGCGCCCAGCGCATCCACGGCCGTCTGCTGTTGCTCTATCACCGTTACCCGGGCGATTTCGGCGGCCTGTTCCACCCCCTGCGTGTGCAACGCCGCTGTCAACGTCGTGACCGCTTGCATGCTCATCAATGTGCCCAGCAGCGCTATGCCCAGCGTCATGCCGGTTTGTCGCAGCGCGTTCATCGTTGCCGATGCCATCCCAGAGCGCTGCGGCGCGACGGTGCGCATCACCAGCGCGCTGGTCGCCGGCATCGACAACCCCATGCCGAAGCCGAGTAGTGCCAAATACAGCGCCACCAGGGGGTAAGACGAGCTGGCGTGCAGCTGCGTCAGTAACAGCAGGGCAATGCCCATCAGACCATAGCCGGCGATCATCAGCGAGTTCACACTCAGTTTGGCGGACAGGCGGCCAAAACCCGAAGCGGCCAGCGCCATGGCGAGAAACTCCGGTGCCATGCGCCAACCGGTGTCGGCGGGGCTCCAACCCTGAGCCTGTTGCAGAAACAGCGAGACGAAGAAGACGCTGCTGTAAGCGGAGAAGCCAAGCACGAAAGAGGCGAAGTTGTAGCCGGTAAAGTCGGCGTGACGAAACAGACTCAGCTGCAGCAAGGGGCGTTTGACCCGGGTTTCCACCCAGAGAAACAGCGCAAACAGCACCAGGGCGGCGTACAGCGGAAGGCGCGACTGCACGCTGTGCCAGCCGAACTCGCCGGCGGCAATTAGCCCATAGGTCAGCGCGCCGAGCCACAAGATGCTCAGCCCTTGCCCTAGCGGATCGAGCGCAGCGTGTTCCGGATGCGAGCTCTCTCTCAATCCCCAACCGCCCAATACCAGCGCGACGATCCCGACCGGAATGTTGATCCAGAAAATACCCGGCCAACCGGTGGTGTGTACCAGTAGGCCGCCCAAAACCGGGCCGATCACCAACGAAAGCGCATTGACCGAGGACCAAATGCCGATCGCGCGGGTCCGCAGCTGTTCTTCCGGAAACGCGTGGGTCAGCAGGGACAGCGCACCCGGGATGACGGCTGCACCGGCGATACCCTGGATCACGCGACCGGTCAGCAGCATGCCGAGGTTGGTCGCGAATGCGCAAACGATCGAACCAACGGTAAACAGGGCGACGCCGAAGAGCCAAATGCGTTTACGGCCAAACCTGTCGCCTAGCGGGCCGGACGAAAGGATCAACGCGGAGAGGCATAGGGCATAAGCGTCAACGACCCACTGCAAGCCCGACATGTCGGTTTGCAGTGATTCCAGCATCGTGGGCAGCGCCACATTGACGATGCTGATATCGAGCGACGCCATAAATGTACCCAGACAGATGGCGGCAACGAGCGAAATCCTGCGCATACCGGACATAAAGGGGCTCCTTATTGAGAGAAGGTGATAGTGAAAACTATTCTCACCTTATATTATGACTGACCGTCGGTCAATGGAGTGTGAATATTGATTTCACTGCGCTAGGTCGGCTGGTCAATGGCAACAACATTGGTTACGATGGCCGCTGGATCCACACTGGACGTTGATATGAAGACAAAAGAAAAGATGAAAGAAACACAGCCTCGAACCAAACCGGCAGAAGTGCGCCTGGATGAATTGATGGATGCGGCACAGAAGCTGTTTATCGAAAAAGGATTTGAAGCGACCACCATCAGCGATATTGTCCGTGACGCCAACGTCGCCAAAGGAACGTTCTATCACTATTTTCCGTCCAAAAACGAAATGTTGTCCGCTTTACGTATACGGTTCACCAATCACTTTATCGAGAAAATTCAGCTGGCTATCGATGAATGTGCGCAAGATGACTGGTTGGCGCGCCTGAGAGCCTGGTGTGATGCCGGCGTGGCGACCTATTTTGAAGGTATGGAATTGCACGATGCGCTGTATCACGATCATCATTATCATACCCGGGGCAATCAGGATCGTGATGCCGTGCTGGAACAGATCCTGACGATTTTAAACGATGGCGCCGCGGCGGGCGCCTGGAGTCTGAATAATCCGCACTTGACCGCCATCCTGATGTATCACGGCATGCACGGCGCCGTGGATGACGTCATGGTCAACCCCAACGCCGACCGCCAAGGACTGGGGGCGGCGCTGGCGCAGGAGTTCATGCGTTTGCTGGGATGCCGCTGATCGTTCACGGCTCCGCATCGAGCGATACCCAGTAACCGGGCTGATACGGAATGGGAAGAAAACGCGCGAAAAGCTCCGCAAAGGTCACTTCGGGATCGACGCCGGCGAACAGCGACGGATGGAACCAGGTGGCCAGTCGCTCGATAGCGACGAAATTAAAGGGATGATCGTAAAACGGGTGCCAGATGGCATACGCTTTTCCGCTCTTTGCCGCGGCCAGGGTGCGATAAGCCGGGCGTCGCATCAATTTTTCCAACTGCGTTTTTGCCAGCGCCAAATCTGCGCCGGGGCCAAGGTTGACCCAGTCACCTCCAGGTGAATAATGACTCCAGTTGCTGCCGGTCACGACGATTTTATCGGGCCGGGAAGCGATCACCGTTTCCTGGCTTAGTGAACCGTAAACGCCGTGGATATGCCTCTGGGCCAGGTTGAATCCACCTGCGATATTCACCATTTCACCGTAGTTGCCATTTCCCCAAGACAGACAACAATCGTCGTACAACCCGGCGGCGCGCTCCATCATTACGCGTGGGCGCGGCGGAGCCCGTTTCGCCAGCGTATCGAGGACCGTATCGAGATGTCGCTGACGGAAGCGAATCAAGCTGTCTGCGCTTTGTGGATTATCAAACAGCTGGCCCATGATGGCGATGCTTCTGGCGCTGTTGTTCATCAGGCCGATGCTCATATCGACAAATACCACGGGGATATTCGCCGCCGTGAGCTTAGTCATCAAACCGCTCGCTTCCAGCGCCGAGCGAGTATTCGCATTGAGCAACATGACTTCGGGCCGCAAGGCGATCAGCCTTTCCAGATCGAATTGCATCTGCTGCACTCCGGCAAAGGTCGGCAACTGTGCCAGCTCCGGAAAATGACGCAGATACAGCCGATAGCTATCCAGGTCGGCGGTGCGAAAATTGTCTCGCCAGCCCACCAATCTTTCCATCGGCGCGCGGGGATTAAGCGCCGCGACGGTATAAAACAGATTGCCTTCCGCCAGGAAAATACGCCGCAGGGGATAACGTAAGGTCACCGTCCGCCCGACGATATCGGTCACGGCCTGCGTATCGGCCTGCGCGCGCAGAGATCGCAACGGCGAGGAAAGCGCCAGCAAAGTGGCCACCTGCAGAAAACGCCGTCTGCGCATCAGAAATACCAACTTATCGAACCGGTGACGCTGCGTTCGATGCCGATGCTGCAGTAAGGCGCGCTGGTGCAACTGGCGACATAAGATTTGTTGGTCAGGTTGTTGATGGTCAACCCCAATTCGAGGTTATACAGGCGCGGATCCCAGGCACCAGGCGTATAGCGAACGGTCATATCGCCGAGCCAAACGGCAGGCACTTTGAATGTGTTGGCGCCATCTCCCCAACTGGCCCCCAGGTAGCGAGCGCCGCCGCCGATCAGCAGCCCCTGCAGCGGCCCTTTAATAAAGCGATAGTCCAGCCACATCGAGCCGGTTTGCGCCGGAACACCGACCGGGTGTCGCCCCAGGGTGTTATCGTTGGCTTGAGTCACGACGTTGTTGACCCAGGCATAGGCCAGCATCAGGTTAAGGCTATCGGTCAGCGCCGCACGCGATTCCAGCTCCACGCCGCGAGAACGTACTTCGCCAGTCTGGGTGTAATAGCTGGGATTGAGGGGATCGATGGTGTTCACATCGCGCTGCGTCAGTTGGTAAACCGCCAGGCTGGTCATCATTGCGCTGCCGGGCGGCTGCAGTTTCAAACCCATCTCATACTGAGTGGAATGGGTGGGTTTGAACGGCGAGCCCTGAGCGTCAGTGCCGGTCAGCGGATCGAAGGCGGTAGAGACGCTGGCCCACGGCGCCAGGCCGCTGTCGAACGGGTGGCTCAATCCGGCACGATAGCTCCAGGCGGCATCATTGGTTTGCGTTTGGGTATGGGCCAGATTGTCACCGGTACGCATACGCGACCAGTCATGACGGCCGCCCAACAGCAAATGCCATCCGCGCCAGCTGGCTTCGTCCTGCCCGTATAAGCCGGTGCGGTGGAAACGTTGCGTTGTCGACGTGCGTGAAACCGCAACAGGATCGAATGAAGGGCGGTACTGACCGGACCAGGGATCGAACGTCACGGTTTGCGATCCCCACCAGTCTTTATCCAGTTTACCGGTCTGGTAGTCGATGCCGGCCAACCCTTGGTGGGCGATGGCGCCGGTAGCGAATTTCACCTCGGCCTGGTTATCCATCACAAGGCTGTCCGCCTGACTCGGGGAATCTTGGTAGACCGCCGTCAAAAGGCGGTTGTCCGGCGTGATGGCGCGGGTAAAATCGCGCCGCACCGCAGAGTCTACATGGGAATAGCGCAGGTTTTGTTTTAATCGCCAGCGATCGTTCAACTGCACTTCAAACAGTGAGGTCACATCATATTGCGTGCGGCTTGAGTTCTCGTGCGCCGGATCGCTGTAATTTTTATCGGTATCTATCTTGCCGCGCGCATTGGGCAACAGCCCCAGAACCTGGGCGGGCAGGGTGTTGTAATAGCCCGACTCGGGTTCACGCAGATAGTGAGTCAGCACGGTCCAGCGCATGCGTTCGTTGGGCTGCCAGGTGATGGCGGGTGCCAGATAGAGACGCTTCTGCCGGGTATCTTCTATCTGCGAGCCACGCGTGGCCGCCAGGCCATCGAAACGATACAACCACTGTTCGTCATCGGTCAGTGCGCCGGTGGCATCGAGACTGAGGGAACGCGTACGGTCGTTGCCGACATCCAATTTAAGCTGATTCGACTCGGTAGCGGAAGGCCGTCGGGAAATCATATTGATTACGCCTCCGGCACCGCCTTGGCCGTATAACGAGGAGGAGGGGCCATGCAAGACTTCGACGCTTTGCAACCCCCAGGTTTCAATCTGTGGCCCCCAAATGCCGGTATTGCCGATGACGCGTAAACCATCCAGATAGTATTCCGCCTCAAAGCCGCGCATTCTGGCGAAGTCCACGCCGCTGGAAAATGCACCGAAGCGTTCTACGGCAACGCCGGCGCTGTAGCGCAGCGCCTGGCTGACCGTATCGGCTGATTGCACGTCCATTTGCTGTCGATTGACCACCGAGACGAATTGCGGCACGTCGACCAGCGGCGAACGGGTTTTGGTTGCCACCTCCGCTTGTTGGGCCGCGTAGCCCTGTGGAACGTTGCCCGAGGACGAACCGTCAGCTACCACCCATATCGACTCTTCGCCTGCCGCCAGAGTCAGGCAAGGCACCATGCCCAAAAAAAACGGGCAAAGATAAGCGTGTCGCAAATGAAATCCGTTGAATTTATTCAAAAATAATCCCTCTTCAAGTAAGCGTCTTGCTGTGGGGCGGGAGCCTGGCCATCTCAGGCAAGCGTTAAAATACCCATTGACCGACTGACGGTCAATATGAATAATTATCAATACCATTTAACGATTGGATAACATTATGAAGACTCTGGATGATTTATTGGCGCTGTTAGCGGAGGTGGGCGTACCTGAAGACGTACTGCAAGCGGCGGATGGCAGCTGGCAACTGCGCCAGGATTTAGCGCTCAGTTCGGCGGAAACCGTGGCGTTGCAAGCTCTGTTGAAGGCCCGCTGCGTCGATGCGCCCTCGCTGTGGGGAGGGCAAGACTATTCATTAGATCAGCTTATTTCTGAAATATCATAAGCAACTATGAAAAAGACATTTTTTATAACCTTATGTTTAAAAACAAATTTACGACAGAATGGTCCGCATGAAACATAAGATATACAAATAATTAACTCCAAAGTAATTGACTGACGGTCGGTCGTAGTGTTTGATGGCGACCAGAAAATGAAGTGTTTTTGAGTCCATTTTGCTGTTCATTGTGAGCCAATACAGAAGTGACGGCGCCGCCTGACCGAGGTGCCGAAAGCTGTTTGTTTAACGAATTGTGATTGAGAAAGATAACAGTCAAACAGTGAGTTAACTCATTATGGAGTCGCTATGGTTAGTGTTGGGGATTCAATCAATCAACGTTTATTAAAGGCCCTTCAACAACATGGACAGCGCCCGGCGCTTTTTGAACGTGGGGAGGTTTACAGTTACGACTGGCTGAACGGCGCGGTCGCTTCAGCCGCCTTGAAATTGCGCCAATTAGGCGTGCAGAAAGGCGATCGGATCGCGTATCAATTGCGCAATACCCGTGAAGCGGTTGTCGTCATGCTATCTTCGTTGATGCTCGGCGCGATCCCGGTGCCGATATTACCTTCTTATCGTGAGAAAGAGCTGAGGCACATTCTGCATCTGACCGCGCCGAAAGTATTCGCCTTGCAGCGCGGTTCCCGCCGCTATAACCCACTTGCCGCTCTGCAGACGCTGTTGACGGAAGGTCTCAATATCGATGTGATACTGGTCGAAGATTACGATGACGCCGGGCACGATACTCGCTACCTGAACCTGCAACATTTCTGTTCACCCCTGATGCCTTCGCCGCCACTTCACGCCGTCATCATGACCCCGTCGGATACCGCCGTCATGTTGCTTTCGAGTGGCACCACCGGTTTGCCCAAGGCGATCGCACGCAAGAATGGCGGTTACAGCTATATGATTGAATGCGGCTGTGACGTGTTTGCTCTGGACAGCCAGTCGGTCTATTTCGCTGCGATGCCTGTTTCACATGGATTCGTCATCAATTGTCCCGGCATACTTGGTACGCTTTCTCGCGGCGGCGCTGTGGCGCTCGCCGATGCGCCCTCGGCGGAAACGGCGTTGGACGTGATCGAGCGATGCGGCGTGACGCATACCACGCTGGTGCCTGCTCTACTGTCGCAATGGAGCGAACTGCAGCAAAAAACGCCGCGCAACCTGACAACGTTGTGGCATGTCCAGGTGGGTGGGGCCAGAGTGACGCCAGAGCTGGCGGCCTCCTCGTCCCGCAGTCTCGGCATTACCCTGCAGCAATGTTATGGCATGAGCGAAGGGCTGTTGTGTTTTAACGCGGTTGACGACGACGATGCGGTACGGTTCAGCTCTCAGGGCCGGCCTTTGAGCCCCTATGATGAAGTACTAATCGTCGATGAAAATGGCTGTTCTTTGCCCGTGGGTAAATCAGGTGAACTGATCACCCGTGGCCCTTATACGCTCACCGAATACTACCAAAATCCCCAGGCGAACCTTGCCGCGTTTACCGCTGACGGCTTCTACCGCACCGGCGATCTGGCGCACGTCGATGCCGCAGGCAATATTTTCATCGATGGGCGCGTCAACGATTCGATTAACCGTGGAGGAGAAAAATTCAGTCCGAACGAGATAGAAGAACTGGCAGAACAACATCCTGCCGTGGTACGAGCCGCTTGCGTGGGCATGGCGGACGATCTGTACGGTGAGGTGCCGTGTCTGTTTGTCACCAGTACGGATGACACGCTGACCCTCAGCGCATTGCGCCGTTTCTTTGAGAAAGAAGGGCTGGCGGCGTTCAAGGCACCGGAAAAATTGATCGTCATCGACGCCATTCCCATGAAAGGCATCGGCAAGATAGATCGCCTGACGCTGCGCGATTTGCTGCGCCAGGAGCCGTCCGTCAGAAACACGGCAGGGTTGAACTCATGACGCAATTGCGAACTTCTCTCGGCTGCGCGGTGAGACTCAGCCGCCCGCGCAGTTCGCCGGTCACCAAACAATTGGTGGTCTTTCCGCATGCCGGCGGCGGCGTAGCGTTCTACCAGCACTGGCGCGAGCTGCTGCCGGACGAGGTGGATCTGTTCATCATGCAATATCCCGGCCGGGAAGAAGCGCAAGACGCGCCGGCCTGGGAAACGGCCCAGTACGCCATTGCGCGCTGCGTCGATGCGCTGCATGCCTCGCTGGGCATCGCGCCGGCGGTGATTTTCGGTCACAGCATGGGTTCGCTGCTTGCCCTGCAGGTTGCCGCGGCGCTGCAAACATCGCGCTTTCGCATCGACACCGTTTTGTCGGCCCAGCGCGCGCCGTCAGAACTGAAATTACTCCGGCAGGAAAGCCAGCGGCAAGAAGTGTTGGACCACATCCTGGCATTCAGTGAAAGCAGCGGCGCGTTGACGCTGGATGAGCTCACTCGCCCGCTTGTCACCCGATTGATACAGCAAGACCTACGGCTGTTGGGCGAACTCAGCGCAGAACCGTTGCCCGGCCTGCAGCCGCGCATTTTGGGCGGCAACAACGACCCTTTGGTTAGCCGCTCCGCGCTGTCGCAGTGGAAAGAAGAACTCCCCGGCAGCCAGGTTCAACTCCTGACGGGCGATCACTTTTATTTCATGCAGGATACCGCTGCATTTCTCCGCCGGCTGCTTCAGTAACGCTGGCTTATTTGTCAACGTATGGCTTTAAAGGAACCTCTGATGAATTTTGAGCTGTTTAACCCACAGGATTGCGCACCGGATACGGAGAAAGCCTTTACTCTGTTCCCCCAGTTGAAAAAATTCTATGCGGCGTTAGGCAACACCCCGCTGGTTGAAGTGCCCTCGCCAAAGGGGAAGGCGTCGATTTACGCCAAGTTCGAGTTTGAAAATCCGTTTGGCTCGGTGAAGGATCGCACTGCGTTCGGCCTGTTTTGCGATGCTATCAATCAACACGATTTCGCCGCCGGTGAATTAAAATTGCTCGATTCCTCGGGGGGCAATATGGCGAAAGCGCTGGCTAAGCTCGGCAACATGTGCGGGATAGCGGTGCAAGTTGTGATCCCGGATTCATCCCCGCAACCGTTGATCGACACGCTGAAGGGGGACAACGCCGTCGTTACCTTGGTCGATCGCAATCAGTTCCTGCTCGGCGTCATTGCGCGCAGCCAGCAGATTGCGCATGAAGATGGGAGTTGGACGCTGTTATCCCAGCATCTCAACCTGGTTAACACCGCCGTACATCAGCATGCGACGGGCGCAGAGATCCGGCGGCAGCTGAACGGCGAGCGTGTCGATGGTTGGGTTTCCGCGGTCGGTACTGGTGGCACACTGTCTGGCGTCGCGGCGGCGCTACGTCAGGATAACCCACAGCTGATCGTGTGGGGCAGCACGCCGCGCGAACTGCCTTACGGTACGTTGTCCGCCCCGAATGGAGAACCGAAATTCGCCGGCGCCGGTGGACTGGGTTTCGGTTTCCGTCAGCCTTTCATCAGTAAGCTGATGCCGCAAGAGCCACCTTTCAATCCGGTTTCTTATCGGGAAGCACTCAGTGCGATGCATGAGTTCCATCAACTAACCGGTGTCAAAATCGGTGCCTCTTCCGCCGCCAACTGGAAAACGGCCTGTAAGCTGGCTGAAACGTTGAGCGCAGATCAACGCATTGTCACGCTTTTTGCCGACGCGGGTTCCGATATCGACCGAGAAAAAGGGCGCGAGTGGTTTAAACAATCTGAAGCATTAACCGTTTAACAACGTTTGAAAGGAATGTTTTATGGAAATTATACAGGGCAATAATAATGTATTGGCTGAGTTGATTACGCTTGGCGATTATGTTCGCGAATTAATCAGTTCCGGCAAAGACACTGCGGAAATTGAACGTGTTCTGGCATCGAAAGACGGCTATAAAAATGTCACGATCCTTTCCGTTATAGAAATGGCCAATATTACCTTCAAAGCGAAAACGAATAATGCGCCTAACGTGGGTGATGCCAATTCACATACTGACCTGCTGGTGGATCAGCAAGGGCATGATATCGGCACGATGAAGGGCCAGGGGTGGAAAATCGCGTCACTGCCTGACGACAGCGTGATTTCCTGGTATCACGAAACCGCTGAAACGCCGCTGGGACGGATCGAAACCGCCGGCATTTGGAACTCCAGCGCCATTTGGGCAGGGCAATGGCAATCGCTGTTCGCCGCCGGCGTTAGCGGGGATGTCATGGGGAAAATCGGCGTTCGTCAGCTTTATCAGGATATTCCGCGAGAAAAATATCTGACGCTGATCGTTCTGTTGCCGTTGGACCAGATTAAAAGCTTGATTAAAAAATAATTCTACCAAACACACACAATATCCATTGCGAGGGATAGGTATGCACACGTCAGTACACTGGGATGTCATTATTATCGGTGCCGGCCCCATAGGGCTGGCCGCCGCGTGGAATTATGCGCGTGAACATCAGGATCATAAAATTTTGGTGCTGGAGCAATATGCGCTATTTACGCAATTAGCGGGTACCAGCGGGGAGGAACGCCATTGGCGTTTGCAATATTCGGAATTGGAAATCTTCCGCCTTACCCTGGAAGCCGACAAATTATGGCGGCAATTGGAACAACAGGCGGACAGAAAACTGATCCACCGCATTGGCAGCCTGTGGTTCGGCGATGCGGATGTCTGGACCAATGAGGGGCAGATCCGTCAAACCATGCTGTCGATGGATGAGATGAGGTTGCCTTATGAACGTCTGACGATGCGCGAAATCGAACGGCGCTACGGTTTTACCGGGCTGGACAGTAACTATGAAGGGTTCTTGCAGCAAGACGGCGGGGTAATCGACGTTAAAGGTACCCTGACGTCGCTTTACTCTCTGGCTAGCGAGGCCGGCGTAGAATTCCAGTTCCAGCAATGCGTGAAGGCCGTGGAGCCGGATGCGCGGGGGGCAACGGTACTGACGGCGCAGCATCGCTATCGCGCCCGTAAGGTGTTGGTCGCTGGCGGGCCGGGCAGTAAGAAGCTGCTGCGCCAACTGGATATCGATCTTGCGCTTTCCACCTATGAGATGGCCTGCATTAGCATGCTGCGCAGTCAGCGTCTGGGGGCCAACGATCCTTTCTGGTTTGCTTTCCAACCGCCGGTGGAGAGCGACAGTAACCTGTTTTACGGTTTCCCGCCCAATCCGTGGTCAGTCAATGGGTTTGACCGACTTGGGACCGATTTTGAAGTGGATCCGATCACCGAAGCCAATGCGCCGAGCTATCGGGCCAACCCGCAGCACGTTGAGCGAGCGCTCGAGTTTGCCCGGCGGCATATGCCGTTCCTCGAGCCGGACAAACAACATTCCGCCACGAGCTGCTTGGCGGTGTTGCCCACCGATCCGGCGCGTCAATTCTATCTAGACAGCGTCAAGGGCCGCTGCCACGGCGGCGAGCATCTGGTGGTTTCGGCAGGCGGATGGGCATTCAAATTTACCCCTCTGATGGGGCAAATTTGCGCCGATCTGCTGGCGGAACGAGAACCGCGTTGGGACATCAGCGCATTGCGCTTCTAATCGGAGAACCTCTATGCAGCAGGTGAACAGCAATGAACGGGATATCGCCTTGGTGGGCATGGCCTGCCGCTTCCCGGGCGCTGAGGACGCGGAAAGCTGGTGGCATAACTTGATCAACGGCGTCGAATCGCTGGTTCGCGTCGACAACGAGCAAGTTGACTCGGCCGACGGGGGCTATATTCCCGTCGCCGCACCGGTGGCCGGCGACATATCCCGCTTCGACGCGGGATTCTTCGGCCTGAGTGCGCGCGAAGCGCTGCTGATGGATCCCCAGCAACGGCTCTTTTTAGAGTGCGCCTGGCACGCTCTGGAAAACGCCGGGGTAACGCCGGGTGAGCTTGACGATACGGGCTTGTTTGCCGGCTGTAGCAGTTCCGATTATTTGCGTCAGGCACAGGGCTCTGCGTTGCTCGACAAACTCAACCCTTCGCCCTTCGAACGGCAAATCGCGAGCGACAAAGATTACCTCACCAGCCGTGTGGCCTGGCACCTGGGCATCGGGGGGCCGGTGTGTAATGTACAGGCCGCTTGTGCCACTTCGCTGGTGGCGGTTTACGAAGCGGTTCAAGCGTTGCGCAGTGGCCGTTGCAATATGGCTATGGCCGGCGCTTGTACCCTCAGGCTCCCGCAACATGAAGGATATTTCGCGCAGCAAGGCATGGTGTTTTCCACCGATGGGCACTGTCGACCGTTTTCTGCAGATGCCAGCGGCACGGTGTTCGGCAGCGGCGTCGGCATTGTCGTGCTGAAACGGCTGTCTGACGCACAGGCGGCCGGCGACGACATCATTGCGGTGATCAAAGGCGTAGCGATGAACAATGACGGCGCGCGCAAAGTCAGTTTTACCACCACCAGTTTGCACGGCCAGCAACGCCTGCTGCGCCAAGCTATGGACGATGCCCGCCTGGCACCGGAAGATTTTCGTGCCATCGAAGCGCACGGCACGGGAACGTTGGCCGGGGATCCCATCGAATTTGAGGCGCTGAACGGCGTTTTCCGCGAGCGGACGACGCACAGGGCTTTCTGCGCTATCGGTGCAGTCAAGGCCAACGTCGGGCACCTGGAAACCTGCGCCGGCATGGCGGGACTGATCAAGGCCGCGCTGCAAATCAAACACGGTTGGCTCACGCCGCAGATCAACTTTGGCTCGCCGAATCCGGAAATGGCATTGGCGGAAAGCCCGTTTGAGTTTCTGTGCTCCGCTCAACGTTGGGATCGTGACGATCCACGCAACGCCATCGGCGTTAGCGCCTTCGGCATCGGCGGAACCAATGCGCATGTCGTGCTGGCAAGGCCGCCGAAAACGCCTCAAATGCGGGCGGCGATAGCGCCGTTGGCGACTGTCGTGCCGATCAGCGCGCAATCGGAGCAGGCCTGGCATCGCTTGGTCAAACGTTACCAACAGAGGCCATGCGGCGAGAACGACGAACGCCTGGCCTGGAGCGCACAAAGTGGAAGAAAGTCGCTGCGTTATCGCGGCACTCTGCATATAGGCGAGCAGGGCGTGTTGAGCATGAAAGAAAGCATGGTGGATACGGGAAAAGGGCGTTTGTCGGTAGTTTTCCAATTTCCCGGCCAGGGAAGCCAGTTTATCGGTATGGCCAGCGAACTGATGACGCAGGATGCGATATTCAAAACGCTGATGAATGACAAGCTGCAGATATTGCAAACACAGGCTGCACTGGATCTCTCCCCGTTGTTTACCGGCCAGGCGGCCCCCGAAACAATTAACAACACGGCCTTGACGCAGCCGGCCCTGATCGCCGTCGAGATCGCCGTGGCCGAACTGTTGAAACATTACGGCGTCGAGCCGGATTGGGTCGTGGGGCACAGTTTGGGTGAGATTGCCGCCGCCTGGGCTGCCGGTGTGTTCTCGGCGCAAGACGCGTTGGTGTTCGCCGCCCGGCGTGGGCATCTGATGGCCGGGCTGCAGCCTGGTGCGATGCTGGCGGTAGAACTGAGCGCTCAGCAAGCCCAACCCTGGCTTGGCGATCGGCTGTCTCTGGCGGCGGACAACAGTGAGAACGGCTGCGTGCTTTCAGGCCCGGCGGAGGCGATTCGCGCCTGCGAAGGACAGATGCGGGACAGGGGAGTACGTTGCAAGGCGCTGAGCGTTTCGCATGCGTTCCACTCGGCGTTGATGGATCCCATTCTTGATGAGCTGGCCAGCATTGCGCCGCCGCCGCGTGAATCGACGTCGAGGGTCCGCTACGTCTCCGCATTGCTGGCGACCGAAGTCGCGCCCGCGGCGCTCGATGCCCGCTATTGGTCGCGCCATGCCCGTGAACCGGTGGATTATAACCGCGCCTTGCAACACCTACCGCGGCGCGGAAAAACGCTTTTCATAGAGGTAGGGCCGGGATCGACACTCACTGCGCTGGTCGCGCAGCTAAAATCCGCCGGCACCATAACGGCGGTGCGCACCTTGCCGCGCCGCGACGAAGCACAGAGCGAAACCGCCGTGTGGATCCAGGCGCTGCAAAAAATCTGGCGTGCCAGCGTCAACGTTAACTGGCGCCGCCTGTGGCAACAGCCTCCTTCCCGCATTGCATTGCCAATGTATCCCTTCGATCCGGCGCAATGGTGGTTGGGCGAGCGAGATATGCAGGGGCCGGAAGCCGGACGAACATCGACGACAGCGGATAAACCCGATCCGCAGATGGCGCGCATCTGGCGCATTTGGGGCGACGTGACCGGCGTGAACCCTGATTCCAACCACTGCGACTTTTTTGACGCCGGCGGGCAATCGCTGATGGCATTGCGGCTGATGGCCTTGTTGGAACAAGAGTTTGGCCGGTCGGTAGGCATGGCCGATTTCCTTAAGCGGCCAACGCCGTGGGGCATAAAACAACAGTTAGACCAGGCTGGAGCATTCGAGCAAGAATCCCATTAAAACAGGATGGCAAATTATGTCAGTTAACAATGAATTGCTGAATACGCACAACCAATATCAGGTAGAAACGATCGTAATCGATGACGACACGTCATTCACTCTGGCTTACTCGTCGCAGATCAAGCTGCTGCCGGCCAATGGCGGGATCCGTTGGCGCAACTATACGTCCCGCCAGCAGCAGGAAGAAGAGGCGATCATGCTGGCGCAGCGCATGTCGCTGAAGCATGGATTGTACAATACCGGTTTCAGCGGTGGCAAAATCGTGGTGAACAGCAAGCGTTCTCCCCAAGAACAACCGGCGGTGCTTGAAGCGATCGGCGACCTGCTCAATCGCTATGGCGGCACCATGTTTACCGGATGCGATATCAATACTGGCAATCGAGAGATGGACTATTTGCGGCAGTTTACGCCATGGATCCTGAATGCCATGGACAGCCCGCAAGTCGACACGTCGGTGGCGACGGGCTACGGCGTCTGGAGCTCGATGAAAAAGGTGTTGACGCTGCGGCTCAATCATTTGCCGCGGGCCCGCATTGCTATTCACGGCATGGGTAAAGTCGGGGCGGAAGTGGCGAAACAAAGCCTGCTGTTCGGTTGCGAAGTGACGGCGTATGACATCAATCCTGCGGCGCAGTTCCCACCTGGGGTCCGCCGCGTCAGTGAAGACGAACTCTGGGCGCAACCCAGCGAGGTGCTGTGCATCGCATCCTTGTCCAACATATTAAATGCGCAGAACGTTGAACAACTGAATACGCGTTGGGTGATTAGCAGCGCCAATTCGCCGTTCAGTACGCCGCAGGCAGAACAGCGGCTGCTGGCGCGCGGCATCCATTATCTGCCGGACTATGTCAGTAATGCCGGCGCGGTGATCTGCGACAGCATCGAAATGGCGTTCACCGACCGGTATAACCAAATGAATCAGGAACAGGTCAATGCCTATGTGCATTCCGTGATTGGCGCCAAGACCGAGGAGTTGCTGCAGCGTGCTCAACTGCTCAATTGCGATGTCGGGCAATTGTTGCAACCGATCAAATCCGCCGCCATGGTGGCGTAACAATGGGCCGGGAAGCCTGCGCTTCCCGGCCTTGGCTGTTTAACGAGTATAAATTCATGATCATCGTAAAAGACGCTTTGCGGAGCAAAGTGGAAACCGAGTCACAGGGGCACCGCACCGTGCTGTATACCGCAAGTGGTCAACCCAGTTATATGCATGCGATCTCTCGCTTTACGCTGCAAGAGGTCACATCAGGGTTAGGAGAGGCGGTTCATCCTGCCTTTATCGTCAACGGCCAGCTTAAAGACGCTTTTTTTTATGGCTGCTATCCGGGAACTCTGGTCGATGGAGAACTGGTCAGCCAACCCGATACGGCTCCGGCGAGCCGGCACGATCTGGCCACATTTCGTCGGGCGGTGGCGCGCAACGGCGCCGGATGGCATATTGGCACCAACGCGGAATGGGCCGCGCTGATGTTCTGGTGCCGCCATCAAGGATGGCCGGAGTTGGGCAATACCGAGAGCGGCCGGTCGCATCACTATCGCCGTCAGTATGGTAAACGATGCGACGGCGGTGCCGTGGGCGATGAACAGGGCGATCCGACAACCTTTACCGCATCCGGCCCGGGAGCCTGGTATCACGACGGTACGCCGTACGGCATCGGCGATCTGTGCGGTAATTTGTGGGAATGGCAGCACGGGCTGAAATTGGTCGCGGGGGAAATTCTGCTCTTGCCGGATAATGACGCCGCGATGCCAATGACCGACGATGAAGACGAACGCTGGCGCGCGGTCGACCTGGCGACGGGGGCATGGGTGTCGCCCGGCAGTGGAGGGACGGCTAAATTCGATGCAGTCTCACCCATTCATACAGGCAATGCCGGTGCGCCGCTTATTACCGACTCTATTCAGCATTTTAACGGCGACCCGCAGGATAACGGATATCCGCCTGGCTTGATGGACGATGCGTTCGATCGTATTCGCATGGCAAGCGGGGCACCGTTACCGGATGTGTTGAAAATTCTTGGCATTGTTCCTCATCACCGGTGTGAGGACGGCGATCAGGTTTACCTGCGTAATTACGGTGAACGCATTCTGATGCGCGGCGGCGCCTGGTATTCCGGCGCCGCCGCCGGGCTGAGAACGCTGTGCCTAAGCCATGGTGCGGGGCACGCCAGTGCTACGGTCGGCGCCCGGCCGGTATGGTGTTTATAAGCTGTTGGCAATGCACGGGTCTGCGCAGCGGCCGTGGCCGCCGCGCCTGACTTTACTGGCTGATGCTCTGCTGCAGCGCCTGAACGGAAGAAACGATCCCGGCATCGGCCGACATGGTCAGGTCTTCCATTTC
This sequence comes from Serratia sp. TSA_105.2, assembly GCF_052692115.1. Taxonomy (NCBI): domain Bacteria; kingdom Pseudomonadati; phylum Pseudomonadota; class Gammaproteobacteria; order Enterobacterales; family Yersiniaceae; genus Serratia; species Serratia sp. TSA_105.2. Next base: position 586,122 of record NZ_JBQZFT010000001.1, on the reverse strand, counting down.
CAGCGACACCCAGTCGTTGTAGCCCATCATGCGTACCACCGAGAAGAATTCCTTCCACCACTGCAGATCCCGCCCGCAGCCGACGGCGACGTAGTTCCAGGCGCGGCTGGCCACGTCGTCGATCGGTTTGGTTTCCAGCAGCCCGTTAACCTCAACGACGCCGCGCTCAAGGCGCACGTCTTTGCCGTGTACATGGTGAATGGCGGGGCCGAGGGCGCGGGCCACCGCGATGGGATCCGCGCCCATCCAAATCAAGTGGCTGGGATCGAGGTTCAGGCCCACCATCGGGCCAACGGCCTCGCGCAGCCGGAACAGCGTTTCCGGGTTCCACACCAGCATGGCGCTGAAGTTTTCCAGCGCAAAGCGCTCGACGCCGCCCGCTTTGGCCCGGGTGACCAGCGCCTGCCAATAGGGGATCGCCACTTCATTCCATTGATAGTCCAAACAGTTTTTCACCGTCGGCGGCCAGCTGACGGTATAGGTGATCCAGTTGGGGATGGTGTCATGCGGGCTGGCCGGGGGCAGACCGCTCATCATAACGATCTTTTTCACCCCCAGCAGGCCGGCCAGCTCCAGCGTATTGTCGGTTTGGCGCTGATGGCGTTGCCCCAGTTCGCCGGGATCGAGCGGATTGCCGGAGACATTGAGCGCGGCGATCTCCATGCCGCGGCTGGCCAGCGCCAGCTGCAACTGCCGGCGTTTGGCGGGGTTGGCCAGCAGATCGTCGGTATCCAGATGGGGCGCCGGAGACCAGCCGCCGGTGGTCATTTCCACGCCGCACATCCCCAGCTCCAGCAGCCGATCCAGCATCTGCTCGAAGGGTAAATGACCCAGGCTGTCGGTACAGAATGAAAGTTTCATGGTGCTTTCCTTATTGGTAATTAACCCAGGTGGCGCCGTTGTCGGCGGAACGAACGCAGTTTTCAATCCAGCGCACGCCTTCCAATCCGGCGTCGATATCCGGATAGATCAGCGCGGCCAGCGTCTGCCGATCGCCGCGCTGGCTGGCGCTGATGGCGATGGCGAACTTGAGGTAGATATTGGCCCAGGATTCGGCCAGCCCTTCGGTATGCAGCGCGCCGAGCCGCTCTTCGGCCAGGGCGCTGTCGTCCAGATAGGGCATGCCGTGGTGCAGAAGCTGGTTGGGCCGCCCCTGGATCTCATAGCGCAATTCGCCGGGGGTGGCGTCGCTCCACTGCAGGCTGGCGAGCGAGCCCACCACGCGGATGCTTTGGCTGTCCATCGCGCCCGCATTGACGGCGGAGGCCCACATACGGCCGACGGCGCCGTTTTCGTAATGCATCAGCACCATGGCGTTGTCTTCCAACGGGGCGCGGGAAGGAATAAAGCTCTGGCGATCGCACAGCAGGGAGGCAATCTTCATATCGGGCATCACCAACTGCGAGATGTAGAAGGTATGGGTGGAGATGTCGCCCAGCACAAAAGAGGGGCCGGCGATTTTCGGATCGACGCGCCACTTTTGCGCCTCGAACGTGTCCGCGCTTTCGTTGGCATTGAAACCGTGGGTGTATTGCAATTCGACCATGCGTATTTCGCCGATGTCGCCGTTCGCGATCATGGCGCGCATCTGCATCAGCAGCGGATGGCCGGAGAAGCCGTAGGTTACGCCGACGATCAGACCTTTCTGCTCAGCCAGCGCCTTGATTTCTCTCGCCTCCGCCGTGGTGAAGAACAGCGGCTTTTCGCAGATGACATGCAGGCCGGCATTCAGCGCGGCGCGCGTGATTGCATGGTGGGTGCCGTTGGGGGGGGCGATGGTCACCACCTCAACGCCATCTTCGCGGTTGGCTTCTTGCGCCAGCAGCTGTTGATAGTTGTCATAGCAGCGTTCGGCGGGCAAGCCGAGGTTGACGCCAAACTCACGTCCGCGCGCCGCGTCGATATCAAAAGCGCCGGCAACCAGCCGATAGGCGGTGTTGTCGCGCAGTGCGCCGGAGCGGTGCTTGTAGCCCACCTGGCTGAGGCGGCCGCCGCCGATCATCGCCCAACGCAGCGGGCGAGGGATGCTTCTTTCACCATTTAACATGCTGACTCCTGATACTGTGGCTTTGCACTCGGGTGCAAAATGGGTTGAAAAAGAGAGTGGCAACGGTTTATTTCTGGTTCATCTGTGCAAATTGCGGGTAGTTTTCTCGCGTCACGGTGGCATAAGGCACCCAGTTGTAAGGCTCGGTTTTAGCGTGATCCAACATTGCTCGGGTCACCTGCACCGCGCCGATCGCCTGGGCTTTGGCATCCTGGAAAATGGTCACCGCCAGGTCGCCGTTCTTGATAAATTGCAGGCCGTCGGGCGTGCCATCGATACCGGCAACCAGCACGTCGCTCTTTTTGGCCTGTTTCAGCGCCATGATCGCGCCGATGGCCATCTCATCGTTGTTGGCGGCGATCGCATCGATCGGCGTGCCGTTCAACAACCAGCCGGAAACCACGTCGACCGCTTCGTTGCGTTGCCATTTCGCAGTCTGTTTCTCTACCACTTTCAGGTCTTTGTGTGTGGCGATCACCGCTTCCACCGCGCGGGTGCGTTCGCGGGTTTCTTCGTTGGAGAGGGCGCCCATCAGGATCGCCACGTTGCCGCGGTAATTCATTTTTTTCGCCAGCGCCTCCATCTGCAGGCGGCCGCTGAGCGCCGAGTCGGAGCCGACGTAGGCCGTCGCGTCGCTAAGCGGCACTTCGGGTTTGCGGTTGACGAAGATCAGGGGGATCGCGGCGCGTTGGGCGGCCGTCATCATCGGCTGGACGCCTTGTGTATCAACCGGGTTGAGAATAATGGCATCCACGCCCTGATTAATCAGATCGTCCACCTGCTGCACCTGCAGGGCAACATCGCCTTTGGCGTCGACGAACTGGCCTTGCAGCTGCTGCGCAGCCAGTTCACGCGCCATTTGGCTGCGCAGGATGGAGACGAAGTTGAGATCGAAGTTGGCCAGCGCCACGCCGACCTGGTAGCTCTTGGCCTGGGCGGTCACGACAAATAGCGAGCAGGCTAACATCAACAGCAGTCTGGTTTTTTTCATTACGGTATCCTGTTGAGAAGAGAGGTGTTGTGTAAAAACAGCGTCATTGCAACCGGGTGCAAAACAGGAGGCAAAACGGCGATGAGTCTCTGAATGCCACCGTGAATGTCGGCTATGGATAAAATTCGGTCAACTGGGGAAAGGTGAAAACAGCGTGGACGATCACAAACTCTTTACTTTTTGCACCCGGTTGCACAACAAATTGCAATCGGGTGCAAAAACGGGACATAATTGCAGCAGGAATGCCGACGGGCGCTTAGGGGATCTGAGCGAGCAGGGTATAGTTTGACTTCACCGAAGCCGGGATCGACGCAACCATGATAAAACACCACAAAGCCACCGCCAGCGACGTCGCCGAAAAGGCCGGCGTCTCTAAATGGACGGTATCGCGCGCCTTTACGCCCGGCGCGTCGATCTCGGACAGCGCGCGTGAAAGCGTACTGGCGGCGGCGGCCGAGCTGGGCTATCGGCCAAACCTGCTGGCGCGCAGCCTGTCGCAAAAACGCACGCACATCATCGGCGTGGCCATCGACGAAATGAAGAACCCGCATTCGATGATGATGCTCGATATGGTCACCAAACAGCTGCAAACCCGCGGCTATATGGCACTGCTGCTGAACATCACCGCGGGGGAAAACTACCGGGCGGTGATGGCGATGGCCGATCAGCTGCAGGTCGATGGCATTTTGTTCCTGGCGACGGTGTTAACCCAAGAGTGGGCGGCGATCGCGCAAGATCTGCATCAGATCCCGCTGGTGCAGGTGTGCCGCAATACGGAAAGCGAACACATTGATGTGGTCAATATCGACGGCTACCGCGCCGGCGAAGAGATCGCTGAATTGCTGATAGAACAAGGGCATCGGCGCTTTGGCTACATGAAGGGGCCAGACACGCAAAGCAGCCATTTGCTGCGCATGGAAGGCTACCGCGACAAACTGATGGCTGCCGGCTTTCAGTTGGAACGGGTGCTCACCGCCGGCCACTACGATCGCCAACGCGGTTTCCAGCTGATGAGCGAATACCTGCAGGCAACGCCGGAAAGCGAGCGGGTTGAGGCGCTGTTCTGCGAGAACGACGTGTTGGCGCTGGGGGCGCTCGAAGCGCTCAGACAAACGGCGCCGTCGTCCGCGATGGCCGTGGTAGGTTTCGACGATATCGACGAAGCCGGCTCAGCCAATTGGGCCCTGACCAGCTACAGCCAACGCATCGACCGGCTGGTCGAGGAGGCCTTGAATCGCCTGATCGACAATCGCACCACGGCAGACGGCGCCTGGCGGCACGGAGAGTTGCGGGTTCGGCGGTCGCATTTGGCTGGGAAACCGGCGTAAGGATTTCTTTTTTTGTGACAATGTCACTATTGAGGCTTGATGAGAACACATCGAGATAAAAAGAAAAAACTCTATAGAAGAGAAAGTGTTACATCCAGAGGCCCCATAGCCAGCGGTGGCAAATACCGCTGGGAACGGCATAGCAAACAGGCGGACGATGAGCAGTTGCCGCTGCGTGAAAGCATGCATGGGCGGATACAACATGGCATGGATTACACGCCGCTATTTCAATTTTTGCTCAGTAAAGTGGGCCAACCCTGGAGTGAAGTGCACAGCGAAGCGGTTAGTCGGTTGGACAGAGAAGCACCTATTTTTTACCTGGTGGCACTGCATCGTAAAAACTGGCAGAGCTATGTCTGCTGTGGTGAGTCGAGCTATTACAGCGGGCTATGCATAGATGAGGACGGGATACTGCAGAAAGTGAACCCGGCATTCACCGCAGAAGATGTGCCGGTGAGATGCCGCTGTTGTACCTATACGTTCAACGGGGAACTGGTGCCCGTCACGGAAAAGAACTGGCAAAAACCCTATGAGAAGGAATCCTGGGAATAGTCAGGTTTCACGAGTGTCATTCAGATGTAGATTGACTGCCGAAGTTTGCCAGATTTCACGTAGCGCGATCAAAAAGGAGGGCATTTTGACCCATTTTGCAGAGTGGCTTCGCCAAGTCCAGGCGCTTGAGGTTGAACTGCACCAACCCGCGACACGCTGCGATCCGAAGCGTGTCGCTGCATTGCTGCATGAAGACTTCGAAGAGATTGGCCGCTCAGGTCTGCGTTATGACAAATATCAAACCGTTGCGGCGCTGGAGATGGAAACGGATTATCCGCAGATTTTCGCCAAAGGTTTTAAGCTGGCGCAAATCAGTGAAGGCGTCGTGTTGCTGACATATAAAAGTTTTCAGCGTGACGCGCAGGGCCACGCCGTTCGCTGCACCGAACGCTCATCGATTTGGCTTCTGACAGCCAAGGCGGGTTGGCAGATGCGCTTTCATCAAGGCACGCCGGCAGAGGATTGAGCAGAGTTTAAAAAGCTGCTCGAAAGGAGTCATTTAACTCACGCTATAAGTTTTTCTATAGGCTACTAAAAATTATCATCATTTGTTAACCATAAAAAATAAAATAAAATCATGAGGAAAAATAAAGCCCTGCATAAATTAAATCTTATATTTATGCTGAAATGATTTCATTATATAAACATTGATTATAAAAGGTTTGCTATGAATTTGCGATTTAAAATATTTGTCACATTGGTTTTAAGTATGCCTATTGTACCCTCTGCTTTTGCTTTGACTTTACAAGATCAAGTTAAACAGTACGAAAAAGAGGGCTGGAAGGTAGGATTATCAATTCTATCTTCAGATGATAAAACGATTTCTATAAATGGAAACCAACGTTTTCCTTTAGATAGCACAGTTAAATCAATTGCTTGTGCCAATGTTCTGGCAAAGGTTGATGCAAAGAAGCTTTCATTAAATCATTCTATGGTAGTGACTGAAAAAAACATTGTTACCTATTCACCCGTTGCTAAAGATTATATGAACAAGCCATTTACGCTTGAGCAAGCTTGCAAAGCTGCCAATGAATACAGTGATAATACAGCAGCTAATTTTGCTATTTTTTCAGGTGGGGGACCGGAAGCTCTGACCGCATTTATGAGATCTATAGGAGATATGGTTACTCGCTCTGACCGATATGAGCCAGAATTGACTGTCAATCCCGTGGATGATTTGCGAGATACAACGACTCCTGATGCGATGAGCAAGAGTATCAAGAAAATTTTGACCGGCAAAGTTCTCAGTGATTCATCAAAAGCGCAATTGAAAGAATGGATGGTCAATAACAAAGTCGCTGATAATATGCTTAGAGCGTCTCTTCCTAAAGGATGGAAAATCGCCGATAGGTCAGGTGCAAGTGATTATGGTGTCAGAGGGATAACGTCGATGGTCTGGTCAAGTAATCATGATCCTGTATTCATCAGTATCTATGTGAGAAAAGCGGATACCTCTTTGGATGAACGCTCAGCGGTGATTCGTACTTTAGGTTCGCATATATTTGACGAATACCTTAGCCACTAAAGAATAGTAGTAAGAGGTTAGGGGTTCTATGGAAGAGCCCCGATAAGCAGCAGAGAGTTACGTACTTAGGAAATCTCCACGCTATGGCGGTTAGCATTTATCATGTTTCATTTAACATAATATACATTATGCGCACCTAGATAGTGATATGTGGATTCTGTCGTCCAGGCTTGACCCATGGGCTTTCTCCTGCGGCCAGCCATGCCGACGCCGGCTGCTCATGCCATTGAACAAATTCGTTTTTCAACCGGCCATAAACCGCCGGGTTTTACAGACGGTCTTCTGCTGCCTGGTGTTTGTGTTGCTCAGCAATACCATGATGCTCGCGCAGAAAATCTCTGAACGCCAACTTGTCTGATCGCCTGTTCACTCGCCGCAGCAACGCCTGCCGGTAATGCCATTCTCGCCACGCGGCGTATATCTCATGTCATGAATCCTATGATTCAAACCATCCAACGCCATCAGACTTTCAACCTGCAGCAAGATCTCAATCGCAGGTTCGGCTGCCAGCTCCCGCCAGCTGTGTACTGACGATATGATGAATTGCCGTTAACACGCCAGCCAGTATGCGCTCTGCCATTTCCCGCTTCAGTAATGATGACCGGACATGATTTTCTAAGGCGCATGCCTGCCGATATTGGCCAGAAATCCCCTGCTTTTTTGATCGCGCTACGTGAAATCTGATAAAACGTGGCGGCTACGATACTGCAGATTTCTCCCAAACGCGTCACTTAACGGGCACTTTTTGTATGCTAAATGCGCATTAGCATGCGTTTGCATCGCTTTCGGCGCCCACCACGGCGTTGGCTATACTGAATGGGAACATTCTTCCACGCTCCAGGAGCCTCCCCATGTTTGACCATGTGAAATTTGGCGTCAGTGACTTTGCCCTTAGCAAAGCGTTTTTCCTCAATGCGCTAGCGCCGCTGGGCGTAAAGATCGTTGCCGAAGGCGAGCCCGGCTATGGCGTCGAACTTTGTCCCGATCGGGGTAACGTGTCATTGTGCCTGTTTCAAACCGATGAAAAGCCGGCACACCTGCACCTGGCATTTGCCGCAAGCAGCCGTGAACAGGTCGATGCGTTCTACCACACCGCGCTAAATGCCGGCGGCATAGACAATGGCGCACCCGGTTTACGGCCCAATTACCATGCCCACTACTATGCGGCATTTGTGATCGCCCCGGATGGCCACAATAAAGCGGTTTGCCATAACCCGATGAGCTAGTGATTTTTCCAGTTAAAACAGCATATTAACCATGAGGTAACGCATTTGATTTAACATAATGTAATTGTGACGCCGTCACCTAACGTTACCCCGTCACGTCAATCCACTCTGCTCCGGTGATACTGGCCAGGCGCTGTGGCGCAATTCTCACGCCTGAGTTATCGCTGCCACCTGCCGGAAGCACTTCACCGTAGCTGCACAGGCTGCGATCGCAGTAAATTCTTACCGCTGCCGGTGCGGCAAAGGGGCAAACGCCGCCGGGTGGATAGCCGGTCAGCGCCTCCACCTCCTCCGGCGGCAGCATACGCGCCTTTACGCCGAAGAATTGTTTGTACTTCTTGTTATCGATTCTGGCGGTTCCCGCCATCACCAACAGCACCACGCCGTCGTTCACGCGAAACGACAGCGTCTTGGCTATCTGCCCGCTCTCCACGCCAAAGGCTTCCGCCGCCAACGCCACCGTGGCGGTATTCTTTGCCAGCACCGTCACCGCCGTTTCCGGTGCGTACTCGGCCAGAAATCGCTGAACGCGCTCTATACTCATGCCCTTTCTCCCGATGTTGCTAAGCCATTGATAATGCCGCAGTGAGGGTTCAGGTTTTAACATCGCATGCTAAAAATGAGAATCAAAATTGTTCAAATCGGTGAATCTGAACAAAGCTTTAAGGGGCCTACGCCTTTTTTACCTATCATTTTTCATGGAGATACCTGCATGACCACGCAAACGACAGCAAGGCCTTCAACGGTCGCGGTGGCCGTCTATGAATGGCTCAACCCAATACCTTATGGGTTTTTCACCGCAGCGCTGATTTTTGACATTATCTATGCCTGCACGGCGAATATTCAGTGGGTCAATGGTGCCAGCTGGCTGATCGCCATTGGCCTGGTTTTTGCCATTATTCCCCGGCTGATTAACCTGGTTCAGGTGTGGTTCGGCAGTGGCCGGCTGCAGGGCTCACCGGTCAAACTCCATTTCTGGCTGAATCTGGTCGCCATCGTTCTCGCCATTATCAACGCTTTCGTGCATAGCCGGGATGCGTATGCCGTGGTGCCGCAAGGCCTGGTGCTGTCTGCGATCGTGGTCGCGCTGCTGAGCCTCGCCAACATTCTGCTGGCCGTGGGTGCCCGCGCAAAATAAGGAGGTTTTCATGAAGCTATCATCCACCGCGATTGCGCTTTCCGCCGTGCTGGCGCTGGCCGGCTGCGATAACAGCGCCGTCATTTCGCCGGAACAACAAATGGGGCCGGATCCGGCGTTGCCGGCGGCGCAAGACTTCCTGATGCCGCCGATGCAGGTGCCAAAGGGCGTCGGCTGGCAACAGAACCAGATGCCGAAAGTGGCCGAGGGTTTGAAAATCGACAAGGTGGCGGATGGTTTGCTGCATCCGCGCCAGCTGCTTACCCTGCCCAACGGCGATGTCCTGGTGGTGGAAGCCAACGGGCCGGGCACGGAGGCGGTGAGCACGCCCAAGCAGCTGATCGCCGGGCTGGTGAAAGGCCAGTCCGGTAAAGGCGGCAAAGGCGGTAACCGCATCACCCTGCTGCGCCCAACCGCCGACGGCCGCTGGGAAAAGCATGTTTTCCTCGAGGGGCTCGATTCCCCATTCGGCATCCAGCTGATTGGCAACACCCTGTACGTGGCCAACACCGGCAACATCATGCAGTACGCCTATCAGCCGGGCGAAACGCGCATCAGCGATCCGGGTAAAGAGCTGGCCGACTTGCCGGACACCATCAACCACCACTGGACCAAGGCTCTGCTGGCCAGCCCGGACGGTAAAAAGCTGTATGTCGGCGTCGGTTCCAACAGCAACATCACCGAAAACGGCCTGGCCGTAGAGTACCGGCGCGCCGCCGTGCTGGAAGTGGACACCGCCTCTGGCGCCAGCCGTGTCTTCGCCAGCGGCCTGCGCAACCCGACCGGGCTGCAGTGGGAACCGCACAGCGGCAAGCTGTGGGCCATCGTCAACGAGCGTGACGAGATCGGCGCCGATCTGGTGCCGGACTACCTGACCTCGGTGCAAGACGGCGGCTTCTACGGCTGGCCTTACAGCTATTTCGGCCAGCACGTCGATCGGCGGGTGCAGCCGCCGCGGCCGGATCGGGTGGCGAAAGCCATCAAGCCGGACTACGCCCTCAGCTCGCACGTCGCGCCGCTGGGGCTGCTGTTCTATACCGCGAACGCACTGCCGGCCGAGTATCGCGGCGGCGCCTTTGTCAGTGAGCACGGCAGCTGGGATCGCTCGCCGCTGAACGGCTACCGGGTCAGCTACGTGGCGTTTGAGCAAGGCAAACCGGTCGGCAAACTCAAAGCGGTGGTCACCGGCTTTGTCTCCGACGACGAGAAGGAACTCTATGGCGCACCGGTAGGATTAACGGTCGACAAGGCCGGTGCCCTGCTGATTGCGGATGACGTGGGCAACACCGTTTGGCGCGTCAGCGCTAAATAACGTTAACGGGCAGGTTCTTGGGGGATCTGCCCGTGACATTGTCACTCAACACCCTGCGCCAACCAGACCGTTCTTCCCCCGCAGGCGGGATCTTCCACCACATGGTCGACCACGCGGAAGCCGTTCTCCTGCAATAAACGTCTGTACTCCTCCGGCGCCAGGCTGGCGTGAAACAGCGGCTGGCCTTCGAAGCTGCCGATCGCCACGCCGTCGGCTGGGCCGCTGGTGAACATCAGTGCGGCGTGCGGCCCGGCATGCCGTCTGAACAGCGGAAACATGCGGCGCTGATCGTTGCGCGCCAGATGAAAGAAGCTGTCCCAGGCCAGCAGGCCGTCGAACTTCGTCGCCAAATCCAGCTGGCGCATATCCATTTGTCGCCACTCCAGCTGAGGAAAACGCTGCCGGCAGCGCGCGATCATCGCCTGCGCACCGTCGACGCCGGTGACCCGATATCCCTGTTCGATAAAATAGGCGGCGATCGGCGCGCCATTGCCGCAGCCGAGATCCAGCAGCCGCGCATTGGCCGGGGTGAGCTGCAAAAAGCGATCGAGCCACGGCCGCTCAAACAGCGTGGTGGGTCTGAGGCGTTCCCAGGCGGCGGCATGTTCGTCATAAAGCGGGATAATGGTGCTCGCCAGTTTTTCCGTCATTAATATTGTCCCCGTCACGTTATTGGCGCAAAAAAATAGCCTTTGGTCAGAATTAAAGCGCTTATCCGATAATATATTCATCAACAGACCGTTGACCAGAAATAAAAGGTTTTAACATTTCGACATAAACCAGTACAATTCCCTACCCTGTGTTAACCCTTTTTTTAGGTTGATTGTGTCGTTAATTCAGCGCTCTGCATCGCGACATCGGGCCGCCGCCTGGTTAGGGATGTTTGCCATTCTGATGTTGTTCATTGCGCCGGTGGTCTCGCGATCCCTGGAGCATGTACGCGCCGGAAGTGCTGGGACGACCGTCATGGCGGATTGCGGCATGGAGATGCCGATGCATCACGGGATGCACTCGCCGCCGCCTGAGCCTGAAAAAGCCTCACAGCCGCTGATGCAGCACGGCGGCGGCCATCACAACATGGCGATGATGATGGACGACAGCGCCTGCGGCTACTGCGTGCTGTTGCTGCACGCGCCGCTGCTGGACGTGAGCCACGCCCCGCTGTTCTGGTCCCAGTTGCTGGCTTCGCGCCCGCCGCCGATTCACTATCTCGTTCCTCTCTTTGCCCACGTCGTTCACACCGAATTACAGCCGCGCGCGCCCCCCGTCTCTTTCCTCTGATTTAACAATAAGCCCATTGCCGCTCTCTGTATTGCCGTTGATTGCTTCAACCCGGCGGAATTAATTCGCCCAACGGTTAATCATCGAGACGACATTATTGATCCGGTTATTTCCACGTTGATGGAATTAACCCCCGTATTTTTCGATGGTGATTTTCGCCAGGCGGTCCCACGCCTGAATAATCCCTCGGCCAAGAACGGAAAAGAGTTAGCTTAAGGAAAGATGATGTTTAAACCGACTTATAAAAAGAACGCCGTTACCCGCGCCATTACCACCGCCATGCCGCTGTTCCTGCTGGCCGGCCACGCGGCGCAGGCGCATCAGCACCCTACCGACGCACAGGTTAATGATGGCGACGTGATCACCGTCACCGCGCCGCTCTACTCACCGCTGACCATCGTCACCTCGCCGAAAACCCCGCGCCAGCCGGTGCCGGCCAGCGACGGTTCGGACTACCTGAAAACCATCCCCGGCTTTTCGCAGATCCGCAACGGCGGCACCAACGGCGATCCGGTGTTCCGCGGCATGTTCGGTTCGCGGTTGAAGATCCTCACCGACGGTTCGGAAATGCTGGGCGCCTGCCCAGCGCGGATGGATGCGCCGACCTCTTATATCTCGCCAGAAAGCTTCGATCTGTTGACCATCACCAAGGGGCCGCAGACGGTGCTGTGGGGGCCGGGATCGTCGGCGGGCACGGTGCGTTTCGAGCGTGAACGCCCGCGCTTCGACAAACCGGGCATCAAGGGCAGCGCCAGCGTGCTGACCGGCTCCAACGGCCGCTGGGACGAGAATATCGACGCCAGCCTCGGTGCCGAACAAGGCTACCTGCGGGTGATGGCCAACAAATCCCGCTCCAACGACTATCAGGACGGAACGAATACGCGCGTGCCGTCACGCTGGGACAAGTGGAACGGCGATCTGGCGCTCGGCTGGACGCCGGACAACGACACGCTGCTGGAAGTGACCATGGGCCGCGGCAACGGCGAAGCGCGCTATGCCGGCCGCAGCATGGACGGTTCGCAGTTCAAGCGCGAAAGCCTGGGCATGCGGGTGGAAAAATCCAACATCGGCGAGGTGTTGGATAAGCTGGAAGCGCAGGTCTACTATAACTACGCCAACCATGTGATGGACAACGTCACCCTGCGTTCGCCGGGCAGCGGCGGCATGGGTGGCCACGGGGGCCATGGCGGTATGAGTATGGGCGGCCACGGCGGGCACATGATGTCCTCCGGCATGACGATGCAGCTCGATCGCCGCACCGTCGGTGGCCGCGTGATGGGCACCTGGCAGTGGCAGGACGTGAAGCTTGAAAGCGGCCTGGATACCCAAACCAACACCCACCGCAGCATGAGCCGCGGCAGCTGGGAAAAAGACGCCCAGTTCAACAGCTACGGCGCCTTCAGTGAACTGACCTGGTCCACCAGCGAACAGGATAAACTGATCGGCGGCGCGCGTCTTGACCGCACCCTGGTGGAGAATTTCCGCAGCGGCAGTGACGGGGAGCGTTCGGACACCCTGCCGAGCGGTTTTATGCGTCTTGAGCATACGTTGGCCGACCTGCCGCTGATGCTGTATGCCGGCGTCGGTTATACCGAGCGCTTCCCGGATTATTGGGAGCTGTTCTCGCCGAAGCTCGGCCCGAACGGCAGCAAGGATCCGTTCTCCAGCGTCAAGAGCGAAAAAACCACGCAGCTCGACATCGGCGCGCAGTACAACGGCAAGCGTTTCAACGGCTGGGTCTCCGCTTACGTGGGCCGCGTCGATGACTTCATCCTGTTCAAATACGATCCGCACAACGCGCGTCTCAGCCAGGCCGATAACGTCAACGCCAACATCATGGGCGGCGAAATGGGCATGGGTTACCAACTGAGCGAGCACTGGAAAACCGACGCCAGCCTGGCCTACTCCTGGGGTAAAAACACCCGCGACGGCCGGCCGCTGCCGCAGATCCCGCCGCTGGAGGCGCGCCTGGGGCTCACCTATGAATACGGCGACTGGAGCGGCACCGGCCTGTGGCGTTTGGTCAGCAGCCAACACCGCGTGGCGATCAACGAAGGCAATGTGGTAGGCAAAGACTTTGCCGAAAGCGCCGGCTTCGGCGTCCTTTCCGCCAACGCCGCCTACAAGGTGAATAAAAACGTCAAGCTGAGCGCCGGTCTGGATAACATCCTGAACAAGACCTACAGCGAACACCTCAACCTGGCGGGCAACAGCGCCTTCGGGTATTCGGCCAACAGCGCGGTGAATGAACCGGGCCGCACCCTGTGGGCCAAGGTTAACGTCACCTTCTAAACCGTAGACCGGGCGATGGGCAACCGTCGCCCGGTCAGGCGATATGCGATCCGGTTCTTAGGATATGAGTTTTAAGTTTTTCCCATTCGGTTGAGCGGCGATTAGTATCACTCTCAATGTAATCAAGGATCCGGAGGGAATATGCAAAAGCTCACTCGTTTTCTGGCCCTGCTCGGCGAGCTGATGATTGAAAAAGCCGAAGACACCGCGCCGCAGGCTGCTAAGCCTGACGATCGCGACGACGCGTTGCCGCCGCGCCTCGAACGTGGGGTTCCGCTGGCCGACCGCTTCCTGTTCATGTAATTCCCCGCACTGTCTTTTGGTCCGGCACGTTCCGCTATTTCATTATCGGACGCCTGCGTCTATCTTCTTTCGATGGTTCCAGCCGATTCATCATAGGAGAGAGCAACGCAATGAAGATCAGAACGGTAACCCCGCATGACGCTGAAGCCCTGACGCAGTTATTGAATGACGTGATCGACGCCGGCGGCACGACGGCGATAGAAACGCCACTCACCCCCGCCGAATTCAGCGAATGGTTCATCAGCGGCAGCAATGCACTGAGCTGCCAGGTCGCGGAGGTGGATGGGCTGTTGGTGGGCTTCCAGGCGCTGAGCGCAGATGATGCCCTGCCGCCCGATACCGCAGATATTGCCACCTTCTCCCGCCTGTCGCCGAAGGTGCGCGGGGTCGGCAGTGCGTTGTTCCCTGCCACATTAGCGGCGGCGAAGTCTCACGGTTTCAAGCACATCAACGCTACCATTCGGGCGGATAACGTCGGTGGACTCGCCTACTATCAAAAAATGGGCTTTCGCGATTACGATCGTGTGTCGCAGGTACCGCTCAGCGATGGCACGCCGATCGACAGAATCAAAAAACGCTTCTCCGTTTAATCCGCTACCCCGCTCACACTGAACGCACGATATGTTCGCGCAGCCACCGGTGAGCGGGATCCCGGTGCGATCGTTCGTGCCACAGCATAGTCATTTCAAAGCCCGGCACCGCCAGCGGTGGCTCGAGCCGTTGTAATAAAGGCTGGTTGCGCACCAGCCGCTCCGGCAGCATCGCCACCAAATCGGACTGTGTCAGCACCGAGATAACGAACAGAAAATGTGGCACCGAAAGCACCACCCGCCGCGTCAGCCCCACGCCCGCCAATGCCCTGTCGGTCATGCCATAGAACCCGCCGCCGTCCGGCGAGACCATCACCTGCTCCAATTGGCAAAATTGCGCCGGCGTCAGCCTGGCATGCAGCTTGGGATGGCCGACCCGGCCCACCAGCACATAGCGTTCGCTAAACAGCGTGCGCTGCCGCAGGCCGGATGGCGCCCCTTCGCGGGTATGAAACGCCAGATCGATTTCCCCTTGCTCCGCCCGTTTGGCGAGGCGCGCCGGTGCGATCTCCAGCACCGCCAGCCGGGTGCCGGGCGCCGCCGTGCGCAAACCGTTCAGCGCCGGCAGCACGATGGTGGATTCGCCGTAGTCGAAGGCGGCCACGCGCCAGGTATCGGTCGCCACGGCGGGATCGAACGGCGTCGCCGGCGTTACCGCCAACTCGAGCGCCGCCAATGCCTGACGTAACGGTTCCCGCAGCTGTTCCGCTCTGGCAGTCGGGCGCATGCCGCGCGGGCCGGGCAACAGCAGCGGATCGTCAAAGATCGCCCGCAGTTTGGCGAGATGCACGCTGACCGCCGGCTGAGAGAAATTGAGCCGCTGCGCCGCGCGCGTGACGTTGTGCTCCGCCAGCAGCGCGTCGAGCGTCACCAGCAGGTTGAGATCCAGCCGTCTTAAATTATTCATAGTTATACCTGGGATAACGGTAATTCATTTCTAATATACCGACTAACGTCCTAACCTGCAGCTCTCACACCAAGGAGAGCTGTTATGAATGTGCTGATTGTTTACGCCCACCCGGAGCCGCTGTCGCTGACCGGGTCACTGAAAAATTTCGCCGTTGAACGCCTGACGCAGGCCGGCCATCAGGTACAGGTGTCCGACCTGTACGCCATGAAGTGGAAAGCGGCGCTCGACGCCGACGACAGTCTGGAAGGCCCGGCAACGGCTCGTTTCGATCCTTCGCTGGACTCGAAGCGCGCGTTCGCCAACGGCATGCAGAGCGCCGATATCGAACGGGAGCAGCAAAAGCTGCGCTGGGCGGATGCGGTGCTGTTGCAGTTTCCGCTGTGGTGGTTCTCGATGCCGGCAATCCTCAAAGGCTGGGTGGAGCGTGTGTATGCTTATGGTTTTGCCTACGGCGTGGGTGAGCATTCCGATACCCATTGGGGTGACCGTTACGGCGAGGGGACGCTGGCGGGCAAACGGGCTATGCTGATCGTCACCGCCGGCGGCTGGGAGTCCCATTACGCCCCGCGCGGCATCAACGGGCCGATCGACGATATCCTGTTCCCGATCCAGCACGGCATGCTGCACTACCCAGGGTTCGAGGTGCTGCCGCCGTTCGTCACCTACCGCGCAGGCAAAACCGATGAGGCACGCTTTGCCGCCCTGTGCGAGCAGCTCGGGCAGCGGCTGGATAATCTGTGGAACGCCGAGCCAATCCGCTTCCGGCGGCAGAACGCCGGTGACTATCTGATCCCGCAACTGACGCTGAAAGCGCATCTCGCGCCGGGGCAAAACGGTTTCGGCGTTCACATCGAGTAGCCGGATGCGCACGCCCTGGCGCATCCGGGGCGCGGCGTTAATTCAGGGCGGCGAGAAATGCCTGGTAGCCTTGCGCGCTGCGATCCAATTCGTGGGATTGCAGCGGCTCCACCGTCCCGTCCGAAGCGGCCTCCTTGCCGTAAAAGGCGAAGAACGAGGCATAGTCGGCCCGCACGTAGCCGGCGGTGACTTCAAACGGCCGGAAGATTTCCTCCAGCGAGTAGCGATAGCGCCCGTCGCGCGCATAATCCTCTGCACGCACTCCCGCCGTGACCGCCAGCGCCAGCTTCTTGTTTTGCATCTTGTAGCCGCTGCGGGAACCATAGGCCCAGCCGTAGGTGAGCACGTCGTCCAACCATTTTTTCAGCAGCGGCGGGCTGCTGAACCAGAAAATCGGGAACTGCAGCACGATGTTGTCATGGGCTTCAATCAGCCGCTGCTCTTGGGCGACGTCGATCTGCCAATCCGGATAGGCCTGATGCAGTTCGTGCACGGTATACCGCTCCGGATAGCGCCGCAGCTCCTCCAGCCAGCGTTTATTGACCAC
Source organism: Serratia sp. TSA_105.2 (assembly GCF_052692115.1). Classification (NCBI taxonomy): domain Bacteria; kingdom Pseudomonadati; phylum Pseudomonadota; class Gammaproteobacteria; order Enterobacterales; family Yersiniaceae; genus Serratia; species Serratia sp. TSA_105.2. The sequence continues at coordinate 569,222 of NZ_JBQZFT010000001.1, read as the reverse complement.
CGAGTTCGCCATATCGGGATGGGTCACCACCACCAAGGTTTTCATATCGATTTCTCCAGTCAGGTGTCTACCGGCGCATCATAGGTTATGCTGGAACAATGTAAAATACGCACACTCGCGACACATACTTACTCTGGAGAAAGTACCCAATGACCGCCGAATCCCACTGCAGCCCAACGGGCATCAGCCTCGAAGACACCGGCTATGGCTATACGCTGTCGGTGATCAACGGCAAATATAAAATGATTATTCTCTACTGGCTGGCGCTGTATAAGCCGGTATTGCGGTTCAACGAGCTGCAGCGCTGCATCGGCACCATTTCGTACAAAACGCTGAGTTCGACGCTGAAAGAGCTGGAAAAAGATCGCCTGGTGGTGAGAAAGGAGTATCCGCAGATCCCGCCCAAGGTGGAGTACAGCCTGTCTGAGCGCGGGCGTTCGCTGATCCCGGTGATCGACATGATGTGCAACTGGGGGGAACAGCACCGGCCGGAACAGCCGGTGCCGTGAGGGGTTAGTTGTCCGCCGCCGTTGAGGCTGCCGGCGCGGGCTCATCGTGCTCGACCAGCGCGTCCGCCGGCCGGCACTGTCGCAGCGTGCGCACGCTGAAGGCCACCAGCACGCCCAGCAAGGCGGCGAACGCACCGAACGACAGCACGCTCACCAATGGGGTGAATACCCTGCCCAGCACGCCGAGCCCCAGCGCGCCGATCGAATCGCCGGTTACGTCCTGCGCGGTGCCGAGGCTGTTCACCCGCCCCAGCAGATGATCCGGCGTGTTGCTCTGGATCAGCATGAATTGCAGAAGCGAAGCGATGGCGTTGGCGTAGCCGTAACACACCAGCGCCAGCAGCGCGGGCGCCAGGTGGCTGAACAGCCCCAGCGAAGCGATAGCGGTAAACGCGACGATGGCGGCGACCAGGATCAGCACGCCAGGACGAGCGTATCGCCCCACCCAGCCGCTGGTCAGCGCGCCCAGCATCGCGCCGAGCGGCACCGCGGAATACATCAGGCCGATAGAGGACGCGCCGACGTGGTAAGCGTCCTGCGCCAGCGCCGGGAACAGCACCCTGACGGCGCCGACGATGCTCATCAGCATCCCCAGCAACACCACCGACCCCACCACCTTATTGCGCCAGACAAACTGGAAGCCGCTGGCGAGCGCGCGCAGCGGGTGTTCCGGCTCCTGCTGCTGCGGCAACAGCGTCGGCAGGCGCACCAGCGGGAACAGGGTGCCCAGCGTCCCGGCGGCGGCCACGGCGAACGCCAGCCCCACGCCGCCGAACACGATGATGATCCCGCCCAGCGCCGGCGCCAGGATCGCGCCGATGCGCACCGTCACCATACTCAAGGCCCCCGCCGCCGCCAGGTTTTCGCGCCCGACCAGCAGCGGGATCACCGCCATCAGCGCTGTCATGCCCAGCGCGCCGAAGAACCCGTCCCAGGCCGCCAGCAGGTAAAGCGCCCACAGCGACGGTGCCGGGGCGAAGGCGTTCAGACTCAGGGCGACAAAGCCCAGCCCGCAGGTGCCGCGCGCAAACAGGATCAGCTTGCGGCGATCGTAGCGATCGGCGAGCACACCGCCCAGCATAAGGCCGATAAACATGCCCGCCCCGTCCAGCGCCACCGCTACGCCCACCTGCAACGTGGATCCGGTCATCGCCTGGATCTGAATCGGCACCCCCACTGCCAACATGCCGAGGGAAAACACCGACAGCATGCGGGCGCAGAAAATCGCGCGGAAATGCGCATTGCTTCTCAGCAAACTGAAATCAAGAAAAAAAGAAGGTCTGGCCATAGTGTCCTGCATATCATGTTTTAGTACGGGCCGGGACGCACGCCCCCCGGCCCGGTTGCGTTATACCAACCCGTATTGCCGCGTCAGCAGCCCGTGCAATAGCGGGCCGAGCGTCTCCAGCGAAGCCGGCGACAGAATGTCCGCGTGTTCGCAGCGCTGGTGATGGCAGATCAGCCCATCCAGATACGGCGCCCACACGGCGTCGATATCCATCTCCGGCGGCAGCGTCTGGTCGGCGACAAACAGCGTCGCCGTGCCGTGGAAACGCCGGCTGCGCGCCTGGGACAGAATGCGCACCGCGTCGCGGTAGTTGGCGACGATGCTGTCGAACATCGCCGCCTTCTCCGCCATCAGCGCCGGATCGCCATGATCTTCCGCCATAAACTCGGCCTGCTCCTGCGCCACCTCTTTCTGCGCCTCCTCCTCGCTGGGGCCGGTCCAATCCTGGCCTTCCGGCGGATAGGTATCCAGCATCCCAAGGAACGCCACCTCTTCGCCCTGCTGCTGCAGGCGCGCGGCCATCGAATGCGCCAGCGTGCCGCCGAGCGAATAGCCCAGCAGGTAGTAAGGCCCCTGTGGCTGCAGGCGGCGCAGATGGGCGAGATGACGATCGACCATCTGCTCGATATCCTCGCAGGTGGCGATGGCGCCGTCCGGTCTTGGCGACTGCAGGCCGATGATGGGATAGTTCCCCGGCAGATAACGGCTCAGCCCCGAGTACTGCCAGGCGAAACCGGAAGCGGGATGCAGGCAGAACAGCGCCGGGCCTTGGCCGGCCCGCAGCTGCAGGCATTCGCCGACGCCGCGGCTCTCGGCCGAATTGGCCGCCTGCGCGTCATCGAGCAGGTGCGCCATCTTCTCCAGGCTGCGGGCGAACATGATCTGCCCGACGCTCAACGGCCGAGGCACGCGCCGACGCAGCTCAGCCGCCAGGCGCATCGCCAGCAGCGAATGGCCGCCCAGCGCGAAGAAGTCGTCGTCGGCATACACCGTCTCGCGCCCCAACAGTTCCCCGAACAGCGCCGCCAGCAGGCGTTCGCTGTCGCTCTGCGGCGCCCGCCCGGCTTGCAGGGCCAGCTGCGGCCGTGGCAACGCCTTGCGATCCAGCTTGCCGCTGGTGCTGAGCGGGAAGCGGTCTGTCATGACATAGCTGACCGGCATCATGTGCGCCGGCAAACGCTGCTCCAGCGCCTGATGCAGCTCGGCGGTATCCAGCGTCACGCCCGGTTGGGCGATCAGCCAGGCGACCAGCTGGCGCATATCGGCGCCGCCAAGCCCCGTCGTGCCCTCGCTTAGCTCGATGGCGTGCACCGCCGCTTGCGCTACCCCCGGCTGCGCCAGCAGCGCCTGCTCGATTTCGCCCAGCTCGATACGCTGGCCGCGGATCTTCAGCTGATCGTCGCTGCGCCCCAAATACTCGACGCTGCCGTCCTCCAGCCAGCGGGCGATATCGCCGGTGCGATACATGCGCGCGCCGTTGCCGGCGGGATCGGCAACAAACCGCTGCGCCGTCAGCCCCGGCCGATGCAGATAGCCATCGGCCAGCTGGATGCCGCGCAGGTAGAGATCGCCGGCGCAGCCGACGGGCACCGGCCGCAGCATGGCGTCGAGAATGCTCAGCTGGGTGTTCCAGACCGGTTTGCCGATCGGCACGCCGGCGCCGTTCACCGCCGCCAATGCCGCGCCGGACGCCGGTTGGTAGGTGACATCGACCGCCGCCTCCGTCGGGCCATACAGGTTGTGCAGCGGCGCGGTAACCAACGCCTGATAGCGGGAAGCCAGTTCACACGACAGCGCTTCGCCGCTGCAGAACACGCGTTTCAGGCTGGCGGCGGCGCGCTGTGGCGCCCGTTCGTTCAGCGCCTCCACCCAGATAGCCAACATGGACGGAACGAAATGCAGCGTGGTCACGCCATAGTCGTCGATCAACGTCGTCAGCGCCTGCGGATCGCGGTGCGCCTCCGGTGGCGCCATCACCAGGCGCGCGCCGACCATCAGCGGCCAGAAGAACTCCCAGACGGAAACGTCGAAGCTGCACGGCGTTTTCTGCAATACCACGTCCTGCGCATCGAGCGCATACTCGTGCTGCATCCAGAACAGGCGGTTGACGATCGCCCGGTGGTTCACCACCACGCCTTTCGGCCGCCCGGTAGAGCCGGAGGTATACAGCACGTAGGCGGGATAATCGCCGTTCCCCGCCGGTTGGCGCGGCGCCGGTTCGCGCCCGCTCTCGTCCAGTGCATCGAACAGCAGCGTCGGCGCCAGCGCGGCGAAGCGGGCATCCAACGCGTTTTCGGTGATAATCAGCCGCGGTTTGGCGTCCTCCACCATGTAGGCCAGCCGCTCGTCCGGGTAGCCGGTGTCCAGCGGCAACCAGGCGGCGCCGGTTTGCACAATCGCCGTCAGCGCCAGGCTGAGGCGCACGGAGCGCGGCAACGCCACCGCGACGATATCCCCCGGCTGAATGCCGGCCGCCGTCAGCCGCTCGGCCATCAGCGCGGCCTGGCGCTGCATGTCACGGTAGCTGAGGCTGTGCCCGGCATCCTGCAGCGCGATGCGTTCCGGCGTGCGCCGCGCTTGATCGGCGATCGCCTGATGCAAGGTGGTGTCCGCCACCGCCTGCCCGGTGCGGTTGACCGCCGCGATCAGCGCCTGTTCCTGCGGGGTTTGCAACTGCCAGCGCGGCAGCGGCAGATCCGGCTGGGCGATCCACTGTTGCAGCAGCGCCATCAGCCGCGCGGCGAAGCGCTCAGGCTGCGGCACCGAGGCGCGGTACTCCATCAGCAGGCGCAGACGTTCGCCCGGCAGCACCAGCAGCGTCAGCGGATAGTGGGTATAGCCTTTGTTGCGGATGGCGTCGCAGCGCAGCGATCCTGTGCCGCCCAGCAGAGCGTCGTTGTCCGGGTAGTTCTCCACCACCAACAGCGTATCGAACAGCGTGCCCGCCCCGACCAGGTGCTGAATTTCCCCCAACCCCAAATCGTCGTGCTCCAGCAGTTCAATCTGCCGGTGCTGCAGGTCGATCAGCTGTTCCGTCAACGAGCGGTCATGCTGCAGACGAACCCGCACCGGCAGCGTGTTGCTGAACAGGCCGACGTGTTCCTCGACCCCTTCTATCTGGCCAAAGCGACCGGAAACCGGCGAGCCGAACACCACGTCCTGCTGGCCGCAACAGCTGGCCAGCTGCAGCGCCCAAATGCCCTGCATCACGGTATTGAGCGTCAACCCGCGTTCGCGGCACAGGGTCAGCAAGCGCTTTTCCTCGGCCGGCGGCAGCGTCATTTCCAGCTCATGCACGCGATCGTCCTGCGTTTCACCGAACAGCAACGTTGGCCGCACGTCCTGCAGCGTCTCGCGCCACAGGCGGCGCGAGGCTTCGGCATCCCGCGCGGTCAGGCGGCGCACGATATCGGCATAGTTCGAACGCAGCGGCGGCAACGCCTGCTCGCCTTCACGCAGGGCCAGCATCAGATCGTTGAGCACCACCGGCGTCGACCAGCCATCGACGATCAGGTGGTGCGCGTTAAGGAACAGCGTGTAGCGTTCGCTATCGCCGTGTTTGACCCACAGCGCGTGCAGCATCGCGCCGGGCTGGTTGAACAGATCGCGCTGCAGTTCCTGCTGCTCCAGCCGGTGCAGTGCCTGCGCTTCTTGTTCTTCCGTCAGCGGCGGCAGCGCGTGGCTGTCCAGCGGCCAATGGCTTTGCTGCGGTATCAGCTGTAGCGGCTCGCCCTCGCGGTTGAATCGGGCGGCCAATTGCGGATGGCGGCGGATCACCGCATCCAGCGCCTGCTGGAGTTGATGCGCGTCCAGTTTGCCGCAGAGGCTCAGGCGCGTCAGCGAGTTATAGCTGCCGCCCTGCTGCGCCGTCTGCGCATGGAACAGCAGGCCGTGTTGCAGCGGCAACAGCGGCAGCGCCGCGGCTAACGGCCCGCACTCCCGCTCCCAGGCGCGCACCGCCTCATCGTCGGCGCCCGGCTGGGCGATCTCGGCCGCCACCAACGTCGCCGCCGCGCGTTCGGGATGGCGTTCGGCAAATTCGCACAGTGAACGCACCGCTTGCTCGATGCCGCTGTGCAGCTGCGCAATGTCGCTCTCGCTGAAAATTCCCTCCAGCCAGCTCCAGTTGATCGCCAGGCAGGGGCCGTCGCGCCGCTCTTCGACAAAGATGTTCACTTCCAGCCCGTAAGACGGCGCCTGCTGCGCATCCTGCGCCACGGCGAAGGCGTCGCGGAAGCGGGTTTGGCTGCGCTGCGGCGTCCAGTGCCCCTCATCCTGGCTGAAGCGCCCGAGGTAGTTGAATAAAATCTCCGGGGCGTTGCGCTGCGCCAGCGCCGCCAGATCGTCACGCTGCGGATGCAGATAACGCAGTTGGCCGTAACCGACGCCGCGATCGGCCACCGCTCGCGTCGCCCGTTTCACCGTGCGCACGGCCTCATTGTGCTCGGCGTCATGCAGTTCGATGCGCAGCGGATACTCCGCCGTCAGCCAGCCGACGGTGCGGGCCAGATCGAGGCCGTCGTCCAGTTCGGCGCGGCCGTGCGACTCCAGAGAGAAACGCAGCGAAGCGGCCTGGAAACGGCGGCAGCAGGCCTGAGCCAGCGCGCACAGCATGATCTCTTCAACCTGGGCGCGATAGCTCTGCGGCAATGTGCCGAGCAGCGCGGCGGTCAACCGGCTGTCGAGCAGCGTGCGCCGCTCGCTCACCGAGGCGATGCGATCGGTCTGCGGTTCCAGCGCGCGCCGGCCCAAACGCGGCACGCCGTCCGCCAGCATTTGCCGCCAGAACGGCAGCTCGGCTTCCCGGCGTTCCACGTCGGCGCGTAAACGCGCGGACCACTCATAGAGCGAGGTTTCTTCCGGCGGCAGCGTGATCGGCCGCCCCTGCATGGCGCTGTCGGCCACTTGCCGCAGCTCCTCGAGCAGGATGCGCCAGGAAACGCCGTCGACCACCAGGTGGTGGATCGCCAGCACCAGCCCCAGGCTCTGCCCGTCGCGCTGCAACAGGATCGCCTGCATCATGGCGCCGGCCGCCGGATCGAGATGCTCAAGTGCGGCGTCGAAAGCCTGTTCCGCTGCCGGCTCCAGTTCGCCGGATACGGCCTGAACCTGCATGAACTCAGCGCTAGCGGCTTCTTCAACCACCAACCGGCCATCACGGATCCTGGCGCCCAGCGCCGGGTGCGCCGCGCGCAGCTGGTCCAACGCATCACGCAGCTGTTCCGGCTGCAGCTCGGCAGGCACGCGCAGGAAAACGCCGTGCGCAAAGCGGCGATGCATATCGCCCGTTTCGGCGAACCAGTGCAGGATCGGCAGCCCGTCGATCGGGCCTTGCTGCACGCTGCGTGGGGTCTGAGAGTCTACGACCAGCGGCTGCATCGCCTGCGCCATGTGCGCGGGGGTGTGCAGCGCGAAGATCTCGCGCGGCCGCAGCAGATAACCGTTGCGCCGCAGGGCGGTGCCCAGTCCCATCGCCGAGATGCTGTCACCACCGAGCGCGAAGAAATCGTCGTCGGTGCCGACGCGCTCCATCCCCAACAGCTGAGCCATCGCGCGGCAAATCAGCCTTTCCTGCTCGGTGGCCGGTTCGCGAATGCTTTGCGCCAGCGTCTCCTGCGGTTTGGGCAGCGCCTGGCGGTCAATCTTGCCGTTGACGTTGAGCGGCAGCTCCGGCATCACCACCAGGATCGCCGGCACCATATAATCCGGCAGACGCTGCGCCAGTTGCCCCAGCAGCTCGTTTTGCAGCGCCGGCGAGGCGCGGCGCGCGTCATCCTGTACCGAGCAGTAGCCGATCAGACGATAGGTGGCGCCGATCGGCTCGGCGATCACCACCGCTCGCCCCACGTCCGGCAAGGCGGCCAAAGCGCTTTCCACCTCACCCAGCTCGACGCGGAAGCCGCGTACCTTGATTTGGTGATCGGTACGGCCAATGAACACCAGTTGGCCCTCCGCGCTCCAGCGCATCAGATCGCCGCTGCGGTACATCACCTCGCCTTCGGCGAACGGGTTGGCGACAAAGCGCGCCGCCGTCAGATCCGGGCGCCGCAGGTAACCGCGCGCGATGCCTTTGCCGGAAATGTACAGCTCGCCCGCCGCGCCGATCGGCACCGGCTGCAGGCGGCTGTCGAGCAGCCAAACTGAGGTATTGGCGAGGGGACGGCCGATCACCGGCTGGTCTGCGGCCGTCACCGGCGCGCCGAGGGTATCGACGGTGTATTCGGACGGGCCGTAATAGTTGTGGATCTCCACCTCCGGATGCTGCTGCATCAGGTTCCACAGCGTCGGCGTCGCCGCCTCGCCGCCGATCATCACGAACGACGGCAGCGGGAACTGCCCCTTCAGCAGGCCACAGTCCACCAGTTGCGAGAAGAACGACGGCGTGATGTCCAGCAGATCGATCGGCGTCTGTTGGGTTTGTTCCAGCAGCGCCCAAGGGTCGCGGCGCAGCTCCTCATCGAAGATAACCAGTTCGCTGCCCATCATCATGCAGAACAGCGGTTCCCAGGAGGAGTCGAAAGAAAACGAGGCGGTATGGCCGGCGCGCAAGCGGCGCGCGTGGCGAGCCTGGAATTTTTCGATCGCCGGGCCGAACAGAGAAGCCTGGTGCGACAGGAACAGGTTCAGCAGCCCGCGGTGCGTGGACATGACGCCCTTGGGCTTGCCGGTCGAGCCGGAGGTGTAAATCATGTAGGCGAGATGCGCCTCGCTCAGCGGCACGCGTCGCTCGGCATCCGTTATCGGCGTGCTCTCGGCGGCCGCGCAGCGCGCCAGGCACGGGGCATCGTCCAGGCACAATATCTGCGGCAGATCCGGCATGTTGGCCCGCGTGGCGCGGTGGGTCAGCAACATCACCGGCCGCGCGTCGTCGCACATCAGCGCCAAACGTTCACGCGGATAGTCCAGATCGAGCGGCATATAGGCCGCGCCGCTGGCCAGCACGCCGAACAGCGCGGCCAGCGTGTCCACCGAGCGCGGAATGCCGATGGCAACCACGTCTTCGGCGCCGATGCCGCTTTCGATCAGCACTCGCCCCAGTTGCATCACCCGTTCGGAGAGCTGCCGGTAGCTGAGACGCACGTCGCCACAGGCCACCGCCAACGCCTCGGGCTGGCGCTCAACCTGGCGCTGGAACGCATCCATAATCGAGACCATGCCCGCCGGCGGCGTCAGCTCAGCGCCGCGCCCCCAGGCCGCGAGTTGTCTGAGCTCCCCATCGCCGATTAGCGCCAGTTGGCCGTTTGGCTGGCGCGGCTGCCGCGCCAACTGCTGCAGCCAATGGCCGATGCGCTCCGCGTGATGATGCAAGGTGCGCGGCGAGTATTTGGCCGGGTTGGCGACCAAAGACAGCGTCAGCACGCCGCTTCGAAAACCGATCTCAAACTCCAGATCGTCGACCGGCCCCATCGCCAGCGTATGGGTGACGGCCGTCTGACCGTCGAACGACAAGGCACTGTGGTAGACCTTGACGTTGACCACCGGGCCATACAGTTCCTGATGGCCGCCGACCAGGCCGAGATCGCGTTTGATCTGCTCCGCCTCATAGCGTTGATGGCGGCGCGCCTGCTTGATCTCCGCCACGGTGGCCAGGCAGACGTCCGCCAGCGACATCTCCGGCGTCACGTTCAGCAGCAGCGGCAGCACGTTGACCACCGGGCCGACCGCCGCCAGCGCCTGCGACCCCATCCGGCGCATGAAAGGGAAACCGATTGAGAAGCGGGTTTCGCCGCTCATGCGCGCCAGATACATCGCCAGCGCCGCCGTGACGATATCGGCCGGTTGCAGCGACTGCAGCGCATCATCGCGCCGCGCTTCGTCAAACAGCGATTCAGGCAGCACCAGCGCCTGTTTGAGCGGCCGGGCGCCCGGTTCAACCTCCCGACTCTCCGTCGATAATGACAGCGGCGACGGCAAATCGCGCAGATGCTGATGCCAGAATTCGGCCGCCCGCTCACGTGCAGGCGACGTTTGCCATTGCTGAAACTCTTCCACCACCTTGCCGAATGGGGTAAACGGCGAGGCCGCCGGCGCCAGCCCGTGGCGCAGCGCGCGATAGAGATCGGCGATCCGGCGGGTGATGGCTTCGAAGCTGAAGCCGTCCAGAGTCAGATGATGAAAGCGCTGGTACCAGAACCAGCGATCGGCGCTGACGCGGATCACCACATGGCGATAAAGCGGCCGCTCGCCGTCTGCCGGCAGATCCTGCGCCAGATCGTCGTTCATCAGCGCCAGCGCCGCCTGTTCGGCGTCCGGCCGCGCGCTGAAATCGAGCCACTCCGGCGCCTGCACGCGTGCGGGGTCGGCTATCAGCGGCAAACGCTGCACCGGCTGGCCGTCCTGCGCCTCAAAGAACCGCGCCTGAACCGTATCCGCTTCGGCCAGCCCTTGACGGATGGCGCGCTCCAGCGCCGAGCGGTCGATAGCGCCGTGCAGTTCGGTGTAGTGCGCCACGGCGAAGCCGTTGCGCCGCAGCGCGATTTGGTCGGCGATCCAGATCCCCGGTTGCGCTGCAACCAGCGGATACTCCCGATACTCGACCTGAGTATCCGGCAAAGAAAGCGTTTCTGACATGGTGTCTGTCCTTTTCCTCAAACGGAATGTATCGATGTGGCTGCCTGGCGCTTAACGCGCCGCATCCGCCGCTTTCAGCGCCGCCGGCCGCATGTCCTGCCAGTGCGTTTCGATGTAGTCGATGCATTCGCCGCGCGACGCCGGCCCCATCAGCACGCGCCACCCCTGCGGCGTCTCGGCAAACTGCGGCCACAGCGAATACTGCTGCTGCGCGTTGACCAGCACGGAGAAACGGAGGCTTTCGTCATCGAACGGGTTTTGTTGTTCCTGAGTCATTTGCATTACCTGTCTGTCAAAATGTGTGGGTTATTTCATCGCGGAAAGCAGCTGGCGCACGCCGTCCACCAAGCCGCCGCGCCAGCAGAGCGCATCGTGCCCGCCGGAAAACACGCGGTATTCGGCACGGTGCCCCGCCGCCGTCAGCGCCTGATGCATCTGGCGATTGACGAATTCGATGTCCGCCTCCCGATCGCCGGCTTGCTGAATCACGGTGAGCGTGGGCGCCGCCGCGTCGCGTTGCCGAACCTGGCGTATCAGCCAGCCTTCCTCCAGTTCGTGGCGTTTTTCGAACTGGGTAACGAATTGCACCGTGGGCCACCAGAAGGAACCGGACTGGCTCAGCACGTGGCCGAAACGTTCCGGCCAGTGCACACCAGCATATAACGCTGCCAGCCCGCCGTAGCTTTGGCCGGCGACGACGGTGCGCGCCCCTTCCTCGCTGAACGCTTCGCGCTTCTGCGCCTGCGGCAGCAGCTCTTCGATGATTGCCTGCCAGAAGGCGGCGTTGCAGGGCAGCTCGTTTTCCCGGTGTTCACCGTCGATCGCATCGATCAGCAGCCAGCACGCGGGCGGCAGGTGCCCTCTTGCGGTTTCGTGCTCGATCACCGGCAACAGCGCGTGCCTTTCGATCCAGTTTTGGCCATCGAGCAGTAGCACCAGCGGGCGATTCGCTTTCACCGCCGCGTCGCCGCTGGCATACAGCCAAACGCGCCGCTGGTTATCCAGACGTTCGCTGCGCCACTGAAAAAGCTGTAGCCGCGCCTCGTCCAATGGCCGATTGGCGGCCTGCCAGGCGCTTTGATCGTCGGCATCCGGCCCTTGCGCCAGGGAAACCGGCCGCGGGCGATGAGACGGCCCCAGCGAGAGGCGATTCAGCGGATCGGCGATCGCCAACGGGAACAGCGATACCCACCAGGCGCGCTGCTGGCGATCGCGCAACGTGTCGTCGTCGCTGAATACGGGGGGAAGATCCCGGTCGGTAATGGGGATCAGGCTGTAGCTGCCGCGCCAGCGGCGTTCGATAACGGCGGCGCCGTACCAAACGTCGGTGCCGGGCAGCCTGGTCAGGCTGCTGGGGGACGTGCTGTGGTGATCGGTAATGCCGTTGATATCGGCGTAAACGCGGCGTATCGGCGAGTGCCGTTCATCGCCGGCGGGATCGCGCCATAGCCAGGTCATTTTGACGTGGCGGTCGTCGTGCGGTTCGACGACAGGCGTGCCGTTAGCGGCAACCTTCTGCCACCACGCGGGCTGTCCTGCCGCCTCTTCACGCAGCCACTGCGCCGCCAATCCCTCGCGACCGTTTTCCGGCCTCTTTTCCGGCAAAAACTCCATAGCGCCCCTTACATAACATGAGTGTCTTTTACAAAACCTGACAATCGTATTGATACTCATTATCATTTTCAATACTATTTGTCGGATTTTTACCGTCGTGCACACGGCGTTTCCGCGCCGACGGGAGAAGACCGCTTGTCGGCATTTAGGGGTTTATCAGGGTGGCATGACACACAACGCAGGTATGCAGGAGAGATAATGAAGATTAAAAACAAAGGGATAGTAAACGCGAACGCAGAGGCGATGTCCGCCAAGCGTCTGTTGCTGGGATCGGCGCTGGCTTTATTGCCCTTGGCGCAACACGCGTCCGCCGCAGCGGACGAGACGATTTTGGTGACCGCCGACGCGCAAAACAACGTGACCGCGCCGGTCAAAGGGATCGTCGCCAAAGAGAGCGCCGCCGGCACCAAGACCGCCGCCCCTCTGCGCAAAACCCCGCAGTCCATCTCGGTGGTCACGCGCGAGCAGATGAACGACCAGGAGCCGGCGTCGGTCGCCGACGCGCTGAACTACACCAGTGGGGTGATCACCACCTACCGCGGCAACTCCAACCGCAATGACGAAGTGATCAGCCGCGGCTTCCGCTATGCGCCCAAGCTGCTCGACGGCCTGCACTTTGGCCTCTCGAGCCAAAACGGCGGCGCCGGGCAGATCGATCCCTGGCTGCTGGAGCGCGTGGAGATGGTGCACGGCCCGGCCGGCGTGCTGTACGGCCAGGTCAGCCCCGGCGGCGTGGTGGTGATGACCAGTAAACGCCCTACCGCCCAGAGCATTCACGAAGTCAAATTCAGCACCGGCAACCGCCATCTGGCGGAAACGGCGTTCGATTTCGGCGGCAAACTCAACGACGACAACACCCTGTTCTATCGCCTGAACGGTATCGCCAGAACCGAGCATGAGTTTGTCAAAGACAGCAAGCAGCAACGGGTGGCCATCGCGCCGGCCTTCACCTGGCTGCCGAATGAAGACACCAGCTTTACGCTGCTGACCAGCTACCAGAACGATCCGAAAGCCGGATCGCGCAACTTCCTGCCGCGCGCCGGCACGCTGTTCCCGACCAGCGCGGGCTATGTGCCCTACGACTTCAACATCAGCGAACCCAGCTTCAACAAGTCGCGGCGCGAGCAGGCGTCGATCGGCTACAGCCTCGAGCATAACTTCAGCGATGCGCTGTCGTTCACCCAGAACCTGCGCTTCACCCACCGCGATGAAGACTATAAATATCTGGTTTATAACGTAAACTCGAAGGTCAACGACCACACCGTCACCCGCATGGCGCAGCATGAAACGCAGATGACCAACGAGTTTGGCGTGGATAACCAGCTTAAGGGGTTGTTCGACACCGGCGAGGTGAAGCACACGGTGCTGGGCGGGCTGGATTACCGCTACAGCCATATCGATTCGAAGATGTATCGCGATCGCGGCAACGACTACCCGATCGACTGGGCCAACCCGGTTCGCCCCAGCATCGATGGCAGCACGCTGGCGCTGGCTTCCAGCGACTTGAAGACGCTGAATCAGGTCGGGGTGTATCTGCAGGACCAGCTGGAGTGGAATAACTGGAACCTGCTGCTGTCCGGCCGTCAGGACTGGTCGCAGGTCAACACCCGCGATCGCACCAGCGGCGGTAAAGAGCAGACCTACAACGATGCTCAGTTTACCGGCCGCGCGGGCCTGCTTTACGCCTTCGACAACGGCATTTCACCGTATGTCAGCTACAGCACCTCGTTCGATCCTAACCTGTACCCGAGCGCGCCGGGCGCCGATCCGCTCAAGCCGACCACCGGCAAACAAACCGAGGTGGGCGTGAAATACCAGATCCCGGGCGGCAACACCCTGCTGACCCTCTCCTGGTTCGACATTACCCAGCGCAATGTGGCGTCTTACAACCGTCTCACCTCCGCCTACGAGCAGATCGGTGAGGTGAAATCCAAAGGGATTGAGGCGGAAGTGCACGCTCAGCCGACGCCGGAGATCAAGCTGACCGCCGCCTATACCTACACCGACGTAGTGACCAAAGACTCCAACTCGGCGGACGAAATTGGCCACAGCCCGGCGGGCATCCCTCGCCACGCGGCGTCCGCCTGGGGCAGCTACAGCTTCCTGAGCGGCGCGCTGAACGGCCTGACCGTCGGCAGCGGCGTGCGTTACATCGGCGATGCGCCGGCCGACGCCATCGGCCAGTACGATGTGCCGCACTACACGCTGTACGACGCCATGGTGAAATATGACCTCGGCCAGGCTTCGTCGGCGCTGCGCGGTGCGGCTCTCCAGCTCAACGTGCAGAACCTGACGGACAAGAAATACGTTTCATCCTGCAGCGGCGAGTACGCCTGCTTCTACGGCAGCGGCCGCAGCATCATCGCTTCGGTCAACTACCGCTGGTAACAAAAATGGGCGGCCAGCGCCGCCCATTTCTTCCGCCTTTCCCGCCGCCTTTACTCCTGCTTCAGCTCTCGCAAATGCTTGTACACCGTGGCGCGCCCCATCGACAGCACGTTGGCGATGTAGTCGGCGGCGCTTTTGGCCTTGAACGCCCCCTGATGATAGAGATCGCTGACCAGCCGCCGTTTCTGTTCGCGGCTCAACGCACCGAGCGCGGCGTTTTCGCGCCGCAGCCAGTCGTGCAGGAAGGTGTTGATCTTCTCCTGCCAGTCATCTTTGAACAGCGCTTGTGGCTGTGGCTGCAGCCGCGTGACCGACAGGAACATGTCCAGCGCGTTGCGGGCATCCTCGAACATCGCGGTGCTCAGGTTGATGCACAGCAGATAGCTGGGCTTGCCCTGCTCGTCGCGCGCGGCGATGCTCACCGAGCGCATCTTTTTGCCGTCCCAGTTCAGCTTCTCATAGGGGCCGGTCACGCCGGCGCCGCCGGCGAGCTCGAAGTCGTCCAGCCCGGCGTCGTCACCCGGTTTGCGCTTCGACAGGTTGTTCGCCAGATAGGCAATCTTGTTGGTGGCCAGATCGTGGATCACCACTTCCGCATTCGGGAAAAACAACGCGGCGATGCCGTCGGCGACCGATCGCAAAAGTTCGAGTTGAGAAGAAGAGTTCGGCACGCTGGGGTGTCTCCGTATGGCCCGGTTTGGTTTGCGGTTCAGCCGCTTAGCATACCGCAGTTGCCGCCGCTTGCCGAGCGGATGGCGTTTGCGCCCCCTGCGCCGACGGCGGCGCTGCAAACGCCCTTAGTGTTCACACCCGGGATCAGAATTGGTCATTGCCGGTCGTCGGAAAAATACCTCCCGCCAGGCGAAAGAGGAAAGGGAAATATTTAAAGTCACTTTATTCACATGCCGTTTTGTTATTTAAAAGCCGCACCTTTGCCAATGACATTAATCCCCACCCCCTTTATTGAATTATTCACTTCATGCCGATCGCGAATTGATTAGCGGACTCCTTTATCCAAGAAAAATCTCATTAAAATCATCAGCTTTTGCATAAAGAAAGACGCCAATTCGGACTATTCCTAACTATTTCCTTCTGGCATCGAGAATAAATTTAACTTGCAGTACTGCAATAAGGATGCAGCTTAATTTGAGTTGTATAAGCAATTTAATTTAAAGGACTTTTACTATGAACCATGAATCTAGGGCGGACTGTTCCGCCAACGGCTACATTATTGAAGTTTCAAGTTTTAAACTGCCGACTTCACTCAGCCCTGAAGCGTTTGCCGTATTGGACAAGCATGTAGAAGAGGAATTTATCTCAAACCAGAACGGGTTCATTTCGCGTGACTCAGGCATCAGCGTAGACAATGAACCTCGCTGGGTGAACATTGTAAAATGGGAGACGCTGTTGGATGCGGATGAAAACATCTACCAATTTACGCGGGCTTCCGCGCCGGCGTCCGTCAAAGAATATCTGGCGAGTATCGGCGCTGAGCCGGTGGAATTAAAACGCTATCAGCATACCGGCGCGTAATGCGTGCCGGATGACCACGCCACGGCGGCGCGGTCTTCTTTAACGCTGATTGGCAAAACCTGAACGGGTGGCCGCTCGTGGTCACCCGTCCTCAGGTGAGCACATTTATCAGCCCCTGCCTCGACGGCCGCAACACATTAAAACAGCCTCGGATTATGCTTCTCTTTGCACGATAAAAACACGGCCGCAGACGGCGTTTTAACAGGATTTTAACGCTGCCGAGGGGAAACGCCATTGTCAACATAGCAGTTAAATAAAATGAAACTTTTTGATCACATTCAAGCTTCTGAAAAATAGATAAAAAGGGTTTTTATGCGCTTTATATGCATAAAGTATGCATGTACCCGCTCAGCGTCGATGAAAAGTAATTAACTATTCATTTACCGCCCTGCAGGCGGCGAAAAACCGTCCGCTGGCCCGATGAGCGGGGGGCTAACAACCGGCATAATTAGTGGTAAATTTAGCGTCGCAAAGTGTTATGCGCTTGCTAATCCACGGTTAAACGAAATAAATACCTCTAATATATAAAGGTTGGTTATGGAAAAGCTATCCTACGCTTCAGACAGCAGCACCACCGCTTGGGCTACATATCTGCAACAAATCGATCGCGTCGCCCCTTACCTCGGCGAGCTGTCACGCTGGGTTGATACGCTGCGTCATCCTAAGCGCGCTTTGATTGTCGATATCCCGCTGCAGATGGACGATGGCACCATCCGTCACTTCGAAGGTTTCCGCGTACAGCACAACCTGTCGCGTGGGCCGGGCAAAGGCGGTATCCGCTTCCACCCTGACGTCGATCTGAACGAAGTGATGGCCCTGTCCGCCTGGATGACCATCAAGTGTGCCGCGGTCAACCTGCCGTACGGCGGCGCCAAGGGCGGCATCCGCGTCGACCCGTTCAAACTGTCTGAAGGTGAACTGGAGCGACTGACCCGCCGCTACACCAGCGAAATCGGCTTCATCATCGGGCCACAGAAAGACATTCCTGCGCCGGACGTCGGCACCAACGCCAAAGTGATGGCCTGGATGATGGACACCTACTCCATGAACCACGGCACCACCATCACCGGCGTGGTCACCGGCAAGCCAATCCACCTCGGCGGCTCCCTGGGCCGTGAGAAAGCAACCGGCCGCGGCGTGTTCGTCACCGGCAGCGAAGTGGCCAAGCGTCTGGGCGTACAGATCGAAGGCGCCAAAGTGGCGGTACAAGGCTTCGGTAACGTGGGCAGCGAAGCGGCTCGCCTGTTCGTTGGCGTCGGCGCACGCGTCGTCACCATCCAGGACCACTCCGCCACCCTGTTCAACGCCGATGGCATCGATCTGGCCGCGCTGACCGAATATCAGGTCAAGCACAAGCAGATCGCCGGCTTCCCGGGCGCCAGCGAGATCGAAAGCGAAGCGTTCTGGTCGGTCGACATGGACATCCTGATCCCGGCTGCGCTGGAAGGCCAAATCACCCGTCAGCGCGCCGAAATCCTCAGCGCCAAGCTGGTGCTGGAAGGCGCTAACGGCCCAACCTTCCCAGAAGCGGACGACATTCTGCGTTCCCGTAACATCACCGTAGTCCCGGACGTTATCTGTAACGCCGGCGGCGTAACGGTCAGTTACTTCGAGTGGGTGCAGGACATGGCGAGCTACTTCTGGAGCGAGTCCGAGATCAACGAGCGTATGGACAAGATCATGACCGACGCCATGGTCCACGTCTGGAACAAGGCGGCCGAGAAAGAGTGCAGCCTGCGCACCGCGGCTTACATCGTGGCCTGTGAGCGCATCCTGACCGCACGTAAAGAGCGCGGCATCTACCCAGGTTGATGCCCGTATCCCGGCCTGCCCCGGCAGGCCGGATTTTCCTCAGCGCAAACAGCGCTTCAACACCTTACCGGTACTGGTCATCGGCAAACGCTCGACGAACTCGACGATGCGCGGATACTTGTACGCCGCCAGCCGCTCCCGGCTCCAGGCAATCAGCGTTTCCTCCTCGATGGGCTCCTCCGTCTCCTTCAACACCACCACCGCTTTGATCTCTTCGCCCAGCGACGGATGTTCAACGCCGATCACCGCCACCAACGACACCGCCGGATGGCGAATCAGCGCTTCTTCAATCTCGCGCGGATAGACGTTGAACCCGCCGCGAATGATCATGTCCTTGGCCCGATCGACGATGAAATAGAAGCCGTCGGCGTCGCGGCGTGCCAGATCGCCGGTGCGGAACCAGCCGTTTTCCAGTACCTCCGCCGTCGCTTCGGGGCGATTCAGATAGCCTTTCATGATGTTGTAACCGCGCACCGCGATCTCCCCGACCTGGTCGATGTCGTCGATCGGCTCCCCGGTGGCGTCGAGCAGACGCACCTCCACGCCCCAGATCGGTTGGCCGATGGAGCCGGGTTTGGTCACCCGATGGGGATGGTTAAAGGTGGCGACCGGGCTGGTCTCAGACAGCCCGTATCCTTCGAGAATGTTGACGCCGAAGCGGCGCGAAAAATCCTCCAGGATCTGCACCGGCAGGCTGGCGCCGCCGGACACCGCCATACGCAGCGTGCTGCGCAAGCGTTCGATATCCGTGTGTTCATCCAGCGCATTCAACAGCGCCCAATACATGGTCGGCACCCCAGCGAAAAAGGTGATGCCGTGCCGTTGCATCAGCGCGATGGCCTGCGCGGCGTCGAAGCGCTCGACCAGCACCAGGGTGGCGGCGGCGGCAAACCCCGCGTTCATCTGCACCGTCGAACCAAAAGTGTGGAACAGCGGTAACGTGACCAGGTGACGATCGGGGGCCGTCTCCGAACCGTCGAACAGCCGCACCGATCCCAAGGCGTTGAGCACCAGATTGGCGTGGGTCAATTCCGCCCCCTTGGCGCGGCCGGTGGTGCCGCTGGTATACAGCACCACCGCGGTGTCGCTTTCGAGCGTCGTCGCCGAAGCGAATTCGGTAGCCTGTTCGGCTATTGCCGCGCTGAAACGCTCCCCCTCGAGCGGCAGCCGATCGCCGATGATAAACACCTCGCGGCACTGCTCTGCCCTCGCCGCCGCCCGCAGCGCTTCCTCCCCCAGCGGCAGGCCGCTGCTGCCCTCGAAACAAAACAGCGCCACCGCCGCCGAATCCGCCAGGTAATAGTCGAACTCTGCGCTTTTCAGCAGAATATTCAGCGGCACCACTACCGCGCCGCTTTTGAGAATGCCGTAATAGATAGCCGGAAACTCCGGCCGGTTCGGGCAGGCCAGCGCCACCCGTTCACCGGGCCGCACGCCGCGCGCGGCCAACAAATTCGCCACCTGATTGGCCATGTCGTTAAGCGCCCGATAGCTGAGCGGGTTGTCGTCCTGTATCACCGCCGGCCGCTCCGGCCAGGTGCACGCACTCTCTTCAAGCAAGGTAGCCAGATTCAGCATCGGGGATCCTCCCTGGGGTTGAGCGGCGAGAAAAGCGCCGCAGTATCACGAGTATAGATAGGCGCTTTGCGGTTCGCATTCCCAGGGGCGCTGGGCTATACCTTAGGCAATCCCTATCCCGCAGGAGTTGTGATCATGAGCAAGAAAAAGATCCTGATGCTGGTCGGCGACTACGCCGAAGATTACGAAACCATGGTGCCGTTTCAGGCACTGCAGATGATCGGCCATTGGGTGGACGCCGTGTGCCCCGGCAAAGCCGTCGGCGATTACATCCAGACCGCAATCCACGACTTTGACGGGGCGCAGACCTACAGCGAGAAACCCGGCCACCGTTTTACCTTAAACGCCGACTTCGCCGCCGCCAAAGAAGAGCACTACGATGCGCTCTTGATCCCCGGCGGCCGGGCGCCGGAATACCTGCGTCTGAACCCCGACGTGATCGCGCTGGTGCAGGCGTTTGACGCCGCGAAAAAACCGATCGCCGCCGTTTGCCACGGCCCGCAGCTGCTGGCGGCGGCCGGGGTGTTGAAAGGCCGCACCTGCAGCGCCTACCCGGCCTGCGCGCCGGAGGTGCGGCTGGGCGGCGGCCATTATGCGGAGATCGGCATCGATCAGGCGCACGTCGACGGCAATCTGGTCACCGCCCCGGCCTGGCCGGCGCATCCGCAGTGGCTGGCGAAGTTCGCCGAGGTGTTGGAGCAGTAACGCGGCGCTAGCGCAGCTGCTCGATCAGGAAGTGGATGTCGTACAGCCAGCGTTTGGCGCGCGCGGAACGCACCAGCATCGACACGCACAGCGGCCGGGGATGCTCTTTGCAGGCGGAGGGGGAAAACCAGCGCCCGGTGTTGGTCGGCGGCTGGAAATACAGTTCGTGGTTGTAGTTGCCGCTGTCGACGCCGAAGGTATCGAAGTAGCGGCGCATCAGCGTGTTGGAATCGCTGAACGACAGGTTGAGCGCGGTGTTGATCTCGGTTTCCGGGGTGATGGCTACGCCCTTCTTCAGCCGCCCTGATGCGTTGAAGGCGGCGATAAGCGCGATGACCTGTTGCTGAATGTCTTCTGCCATGACGACCTCGAGCCGGTATGAATAAAAGATGAATGCGGTTCTCTGTCTGACTCTGCTCACCGCGGCGAGTTCTGACCGCCGGCCGAGTTTTCTGTTTCTTTACACTTTCCATAAAAAAACCGCGCGCAGCCACACTCCTGGCGCGCGCGGTCGACGGTTAGCGGCTGAGCGTTGTCTTGTCGGCGATGACGCCGTCCCCCTGTCGCTCGGCGGTAACGCCGCCGCCCAACACTTTATACAGGGTGGCCTGATTGTCGTACGCGGTCTGCTGCGCGGCGATCAGCGCCTGTTGCGCCGTGTACAGCGTGCGCTGCGCGTCCAGCAGCGTCAGGTAACTGTCCACGCCCTCGCGGTAACGCAGCTCGGCCAGGCGATAATATTGCTGCGCCGCCGCCACATAGCCGGTTTGCGCCGCCAGCTGTTCCTGCAGCGTGGCTTTGCGCGCCAGCGCGTCGGCGGTTTCCTGAAATGCCGTCTGCACCGCTTTCTCATAGGTGGCGACATACAGGTCTTTCTGCGCCTGGGTGTAGTTGAGCTGAGCCGTGTTATAGCCGCCGCTGAAGATCGGCAGGCTGATGCTCGGTGCGAACGACCAGACGCCGGCGCCGTGGCTGAACAACGAGGAGAGTTCACCGCTGCCCACGCCGCCGCTGGCGGTCAGGCTGATCGACGGGAAGAACGCCGCCCGCACCGAGCCGATATTGGCGTTGGCGGATTTCAGGTTATGCTCGGCCTGCAGCACGTCCGGCCGCTTCAGCAACACTTGCGAAGAGACGCCGGCCGGCAGATCGCGCATGATCCCGCCCAGCGCCTCGATGCCGCTCGGCAGCAGGTTTTCCGGCACGCTTTGCCCTACCGCCAAATCCAGCGCGTTTTTCGCCTGCGCGGCGCTGGTGGCGTAGCTGGCGGCGTCCGATCGCGCCTGCTGATAGACGGTTTCCGCCGACGCCACGTCAACCAGCGACGCAATCCCGTGCTGCTGATTGTTGCGCGTGACGTCCAGCGACCGTTTGGCGCTCGCCATCGTCTGCTGCGCCACCGCCAGATTGCTGCGCTCGGCCGCCACCGCCACCCAGTCGGTGACGATATCGGCGATCAGCGTCAGACGGGTGCTTTTCGCCGCCTCCGAGTTCGCCAGATAGGTTTCGAACGCCGCGCGCGACAGGCTGGCGTTCTTGCCGAACAGATCCAACTCGAATGCGCTGACGCCGGCCGCGGCTTCGTAGCTTTGGCTCAGCGCGGTGGCGTTGCCGCTGCCGGTCAGCGCCCGCCCGCGGCTGCCGTCGGCGGTGGCATTGATTGTCGGGAACAGCGCCGAGCGCTGCTCGCCGTACAGGGCGCGCGCCGACGCGATATTGGCGATCGCCTCGCGCAGATCGCGGCTGCTGTTCAGCCCCAGCGCCACCACCTGGCGCAGCCGGGCGTCCTGGACATAGTCGCGCCAGGCGACGTCCGGGTAGCTCAGCGCCTGGTTGCCGCCGGCCTCGCCCTGCGGCAGGTTGGCGGGCACCGGCGCCGCCGGGCGCTGGTAGTGCGGATCCAGCGACAGACAGCCGGTCAGCAGCAGCGGTAAAGTTAACATCATGACTCGTTGCAACACGTTATTCTCCTGCCTGTGACGGCGGGTTGGCGGGCCGACGGGTAAACATGCGGCGCACCAACACATAAAACAGCGGGACGAAAAAGATGGCCAATGCGGTGGCGGTGATGGTGCCGCCGATGATGCCGGTACCGATGGCGATGCGGCTGTTGGCGCCGGCGCCGCTGGATACCGCCAGCGGCAGCACCCCGGCGGTAAACGCCAGCGAGGTCATCAGGATCGGCCGCAGGCGCATGCGCGCCGCGTGGACCGCCGCGCCAATCAGCGTTTCACCGCGCTGATGCATCTCCTCGGCGAACTCGACGATCAAAATGGCGTTCTTCGCCGACAGGCCGATGATGGTGAGCAGCGCCACCTGGAAGTAGATGTCGTTTTCCAGCCCGCGTAGCGTGATCGCCAGCAGCGATCCCACCACGCCCATCGGCACCACCAACATCACCGCGAACGGAATCGACCAGCTCTCATACAGCGCCGCCAGGCACAGGAACACCACGATGAGCGAAATGGCGTACAGCGACGACGCCTGGCCGCTGGTCAGCCGCTCCTGATAGGACAGCCCGCTCCAGGAATAGCTGCTGCCGGCGGAGAATGTTGCCGCCAGTTTCTCCATCTCGCTCATCGCCGTACCGGAGCTGACGCCAGCGGCGCCCTGCCCGGTGATCTCGAACGACGACAGCCCGTTATAGCGCGACAGATTTTCCGGCCCGTAGATCCAGTGCGAAGACGCAAAGGCGGAGAACGGCGTCATGCTGCTGGCGCCCGACGCGTTGGTGCCGCGCACAAACCAGCGGTCGAGATCTTCCGGCTTGGCGCGGTACTGCACGTCGCCCTGCATATAGACTTTTTTCACCCGGTTGCGATCGATAAAGTCGTTGATATAGGTGCTGCCGAACGCGCTGCTGAGGGTGCTGTTGACGTCGGCGGCGCTCAGGCCGAGCGCCTGCAGCTTGCCGTTGTCGATCTCCACCTGCAGCTGCGGGGTATCCGGCAAGGTGTTGGCGCGCACCGCCAGCAGCGACGGGTTGTTGCCGGCGGCGGCAACGATCTGGTCGCGCATCGCCTGCAGCTCGGCGCGGGTGGTCGCCCCTTTGGCCTGCAGCTCGAAGGTGAAGCCGTCGGACTGGCCGAAACCGTCGATCGCCGGTGGGCTCATGGAGAAGACCTGGGCGTCGCGCAGCGAGGCAAAGTGCGCCATGGCGCGTTTGGCGATGGCGTCGGCGGTGTTCGCGCTGCCGCTGCGCTGGCTCCAGTCTTTGAGGCTGACGAACGCCATGCCGGCGTTTTGCCCGCTGCCGCTGAAGCCGAAACCATTGATGGTGAAAATGGTGCTGACGTTGGCCTTTTCCTGGTCGAGGAAATAGGCGGTCACCGCTTCGCTCACCGCCGAGGTGCGCGCGTTGGTGGCGCCTGCCGGCAAGGTGTACTGCACCATCACCGTACCCTGATCCTCGTTGGGCAGAAAGCTGGTCGGCAAGCGCAGGTACATCACGGCCGCGGCGATCAACAGCAGGCCGTACAGCAGCAGATAGCGCGTCGGCCGGTGAATTACCCCACCGACTTTGTCGGCGTACTTCTCCTGCAGCCGGTCATAGCCGCGGTTGAATTTGCCCAGCAAGCCCTTGTCGGTCTGCGCATCGTGCGCCGGTTTCAGCAACGTGGCGCACAATGCCGGCGCCAGCGTCAACGCCAGCACCACCGACAGCACCATTGAGGAGACGACGGTGATCGAAAACTGGCGATAGATCACCCCGGTGGAACCGCCAAAGAACGCCATCGGCAGAAACACCGCCGACAGCACCAGCGCGATGCCGACCAATGCGCCGGTGATTTCGCGCATCGATTTCTCCGTCGCCTCGCGCGGCGGCAGCTTATCCTCCCGCATCACACGTTCGACGTTTTCCACCACCACGATGGCGTCGTCCACCAACAGCCCGATCGCCAACACCATGCCGAACAGCGTCAGGGTATTGATTGAATAGCCGAACGCCGCTAGCACGCCGAAGGTGCCCAGCAATACCACCGGCACGGTGATGGTCGGGATCAGCGTGGTGCGCAGGTTTTGCAGGAACACGAACATCACCACCACCACTAACGCCACCGCTTCGAACAACGTTTTCACCACCTCCTCGATCGAAATGTTGATAAAGTCGGTGCTGTCTTTCGGGTAGGCCACCTTGTAGCCCTGCGGCATCGCACTTTGGTATTCCGCCACCTTGGCCTTCACCAGCTTGGCGGTGTTGAGGGCGTTGGCGCCCGCCGCCAGCTTGACCGCGATCCCCGCCGCCGGGTGGCCGTTGAGGTGCGCGCTGGCGGAGTAGTCCTCGTTGCCCAGCTCAATTCGCGCCACGTCGCCCAGCCGCACCAGCGCGCCGCTGCTGTCGCTTTTCAGGATGATATTGCGAAACTGTTCCGGCGTTTGCAGCCGCGACTGCGCCTTTACCGTGGCGGTCAACTGCTGATCGGCGGCGGCCGGCAGATCGCCGATCTTGCCGGCGGACACCTGGGTGTTTTGCGCTTCGATTGCCGTCTGCACGTCGGAAGGCATCAACGCATAGCTCGCCAGCTTGGTCGGATCCAGCCAGATACGCATCGCATATTCCGAGCCGAACACCTGCACGTCCCCCACGCCCTCGATGCGCGACAGCGGATCCTGCAGGTTGCTGACCAGATAGTCGGAAATATCGGCCATCGTCGCCTTGTCGCTTTCGTCATACAGCCCGACGATCAGCAGGAAGCTACTCTGGGATTTCTTGACCGTCACGCCCTGCGCGGTAACCGCGCTCGGCAAACGGCTTTCCGCCTGCTGCACCTTGTTTTGCACCTGCACCTGAGCGATATCCGGATCGGTGCCCTGATCAAAGGTGACGTTGATGCTGACCGAGCCGCTGGAGCTGCTGGTCGAAGAAAAATACAGCAGGCCGTCCAGGCCGGTGAGCTGCTGCTCAATCACCTGCGTAACGCTGTTTTCCAGCGTTTCCGCGTCTGCGCCCGGGTAGGTGGCGGAGATGGAAATCTGCGGCGGTGAGACATCCGGATACTGCGAAACGGGCAACGAATTGATCGACATCAGGCCGCACAGCATGATGATAATGGCGATCACCCAGGCGAATACCGGCCGCCGGATAAAGAACTGCGCCATATCACTGCTCCCCGCGTTGGTTTTTGTCGACCGAAACCTCAACCGGCTTCACCGCGGCGCCGATCGTGACCTTGCTGGTGCCTTCGACGATCAGGCGATCGCCTTCGTTCAGCCCATTGCCGATCAGCCAATTGCTGCCCACCACCCGTTCGGCGCTGACGGTGCGCTGCGCCACTTTGTTCTGTTCGTCCACCACCAACGCGGTGGCTTCCCCTTTGGCGTTGCGGGTTATGCCCTGCTGCGGCGCCAGAATCGCTTTGGGATCGACGCCGTTATCCACCGTGGCGTGGACATACATGCCGGGCAACAGCTCATGTTCGGGGTTGGGGAACACCGCGCGCAGCGTGACCGAACCGGTGGCCTCGTCCACCGCCACCTCGGTCAGCTCGAGCTTGCCGGCGTGGGCATAAGGCGTACCGTCCTCCAGCTTGATGGCGACCGGCGTGACCGCGCCGCGCTGTAACGCCGCCTGCTGGCGCCGCAGTTTAAGCAGCTGGGCGCTGGACTGGGTCAGATCGACATAGATCGGGTCGAGCGCGCGGAGGGTGGCCAGCGCATCGCTCTGGCTGGCGGTGACCAGCGCGCCCGGCGTCACCGATGAGATGCCGATACGCCCGGCGATCGGTGCCCGCACCTGGGTATAAGCGAGGTTGATGCGCGCCGTCTCCAGCGCCGCCTGATACTGGGCCACCGACGCCACGGCCGCCAGATAGGCGGCTTTGGCATCGTCCGCATCCTGTTGAGAAACGCCGTTCTCTTTCACCAGCGCCGCATAGCGCTGCGATTTGAGTCGGGTGGATTGCACCGTGGCCTGGGCGTTTTTCAGCTGGGCGGCGGCCTGATCGTAGCTGGCCTGATAGCTGGCGGGGTCAATTTGGTACAATACCTGCCCGGCTTTCACCTCGGCGCCTTCGGTAAATAACCGCTGCTTGATGATGCCGTCGACCTGTGGCCGCACATCGGAGGTCATGGTGGCGTTGACCCGGCCGGTCAGCTCGCTGCTCAGGGTCACTGACTGGCCGCGCAGCGTGACCACGCCGACCTCCTGTTCTGCGCCCGCGCCGGCTGGCACACCGGCGTTTTGCCCATCGCAGGCGGCCAGCAACAGCGACAGCCCAAGCACCAAAAGCGTTTTCCTCTGCATTGCAATACGATCCTGTTGAGAATGACTATTCTCAATATATCGAATGCCGGAATGCGCTTCTGAAAGGGTTGCGTAAGGATTGAGTAAAATCTTGTCGAAGCGGGAAACGGGGGAGCAATATCGTTCAGCGTGGTTTCAGCAGATTGGCGCAGCGATTTTTAGCCAATGCAATAAAGCGTTCCACTTCAGCCGGCGGTTGCGTCGTTTCAGTCGCATCGGGCTCTTGCTCCCGATGAGCTTCGCTCGCCGGCTGCTTGCAACGATAAACCAGGCCATACAAGGGATGACGTCCGTCTTCGGTCTGATAATAGTGGGCCACGCGGGCAAACGAATAGTAATAATAAGGCGTTGAATGTTCTTCGCCGCGATAAACGTTTTGTGTGCCGCCGTAGTCGAATGCCAAGTTGGCGGTCTTTTCCATCAACCGATCCAGGTCGTCGATCACCTGTTCGGTACAACGGTTTAATTGTCGCCGCGCTTGTTCATTCAATTTATCGGCATCGTCGTCGGCGCATCGGGTGATATAACCTTCATACTGGAGATTGTCGGCGAGCTGAAGCACGAAATAACGGTATGACTGCCCGGCGATTTTCACCCCCTCGCGTTCTTGAATCAGCTTCGCGTCCGGAATGAGATACACCGCCGCCGGATCCTGATTATCGAGCGTAAGCGTAGCGGCACTAGCCCCAACAACGGGCGCCAAGAACGAGACCATAAGCAGGGATAATCGGGTGTTCAAACGAAAGTCCATTGTTTTCGCATCCTAATCCATCATAAATTTCGCCATCTTATCTCGTCAGCGGCGGCGTACCGAGCGCCGTGTAGGATTTTATGGTTTTACCAGCCTGAACACCGTTTTGGTGCGCCAATAGTAATCGATCGCCGCCGCGATATCCGGCATCCAGCCGTCCGGCTCATAGGGCACGAAGCCGGAAAAGCCCAACCGGCGGGCAGAGACCTGGAACCCCGCGGCGGAGAAAATGCGCGCATAGTCGGCCAGCGAGCGATCCTGCACCACGGTATGCGTCTGCTCAGCTACCCTTTCGCGCCACTGCGGCCACAGCGGGTTGCCGGTGTGGCAACCGGTCACCGCATAGTAAACGCCGCCCGGCTTCAGCGCCCGCAGCATATCGGCGGCATGTTGCGCAATGTCTTCGATCAGGTAGATGACTTCATGGCTGAAGGCGATATCAAAGTGGCTATCCCACCCGTGCAGCCGCGTGTCGGTTTGATAAACCACCGGCAGGTTCCCTTTTAGCCGGTTGGCTTCATCGACGGATTGGCGTGCGATATCGACGCCAACCGCCTGCTGGAATGGGCGAATTTGGTGCAGTAAACGCAAAAAGCCGCCCTGATTACAGCCAAAGTCCAGCACGCTGACACCGGAGAGTTCATTTTCCGGCACCAAACCGATCAGATGGCGCCAAATAGGCGCATGGCCATCGGCCATGGCCTGTTCTGCGTGCGGATCGCGATACCAGGTGGGAATGCTCAAGGGTGAGTCGTTCATTATGGCCTCCTTATGTTTCCACTCAGCCAACCACACCCTATGGCGACAAACAACCGCGTGCGCATTTTTTGAACATTCACCGTTCCGGCTTGCCATGCACCGGCAGTTGGTTGGTTGCGCAGTGAATGCCGCCGCCGCCGGCCGCGATGGCGTCGATCTCCAGCTGCACCACCTTGCGCTGCGGATAGAGCGCCGTCAGCAGCTCAAGCGCCGCCCGGTCCGCCTGCGGATCGCCAAACTCCGGGGCGATCACCGCGCCGTTGATGACGAAATAGTTGATGTAGCCCGCCGCAAAATCTGGGTTATTGCGGCTGAATCGGCTGTCGCGCGGCGCCAGCGGCGGCGAAAGCGTATGCACCTGCAGCCGGCGGCCGTCGGCGTCGGTCGCCGCCTTGAGGATCGCCAGATGTTGCTGGGTAACCGCATGGTCATAAGAGGCCGGATCGGTGTCCAGGTTGGCCACCACTACGCCCGGCCGCACGAAGCGGGCGTAAAAATCGACGTGGGCGTCGGTGATGTCTCGGCCTTTAATGCCCGGCAGCCAGATAATTTTGCGCAAGCCGAGCATCGCTTTCAGCTCCTGCTCTACCCGGTCCCGGCTCCAGCCCGGATTACGGTTCGCATTCACCCAGCTGCTTTCGGTCATGATGCCGGTGCCGTGCCCATCCACTTCGATACCGCCGCCTTCGCCTGTCAGTGCGCTGCGGCGCAGTTGAGCGGCACCGTAACGATTGGCGGCAAACGCCGCCAGGCGCGCATCCTTGGCATGCCGCTGTTTATTGCCCCAGCCGTTGAAGTTGAAATCCACCGCCCCGAGTTCGCCGGCGCCGTTGACCACGAAATTGGCGCCGAAGTCGCGCACCCAGATGTCATCCAGCTCGGTGACGACATAGCTGACGTTGTGGCTGCCGCAAGTGGCCTCGGCCAATTGTCGTTCGCGCTCGCGGCAAAATACCGTTACCGGCTGAAACTCGGCGATAGCGCGGGCGATACGCCCCTGCGCCGCCTGCACATCCGCCGTGAATTCGCCCCAGATGGCCCGCTGCGCGCCAAAGGCGAGAAACGCCCGCTGCTGCGGTTCCCCTTCGTCGGGCATCCGCCAGGCCGGATTAAGCGCAGCTTCTGCGTGACCGCGTAACGGAATGCCCAACGAAGCCGTCAGACCGACTCCGGCGACGGCGGAAAGCTGTTTAATAAACACGCGGCGAGTTGACATTAAATACCTCTTTTAATTATTTATAATTCAAGAAGTTAACCGAATAATTCACGTTTATGCGGTTGAATCTTATGCTAGTCTTCCCCTGCCACCGCGACAAACGATATATTTAGTGGATATCTGATTAGACAGGCTTATCGATAATGTTAAAACACTGGCCCCCCTTGAGCGCGCTACGCGGCTTCGAAGCGGCAGCGCGCCTGGGCAGTTTTCATCAGGCTGCCGAAGAGCTGCACCTTACCCAATCGGCCATCAGCCAGCAGATCCGCAGCCTCGAAGCGTTTCTGGAGCAGCCGCTGTTCTTCCGCACCGGCCGCAGCGTGGCGCTGACCGACGCCGGCCACGATCTGTTCAGCACCGCGCAGGTGATGCTGCAACAGCTGGCGGTCGGCATTCGCCGTTTGGATCAGTACCGCAAACCCAATCAGCTGATCGTCAACACCACTCCGGCTTTCGCCCGCCACTGGCTGATGCCGCGGCTGGGCGACTTCAATCGGCAGCATCCGCAGGTCGACCTGTGGCTGTTCACCAGCTTTGAACCGCCGAATATGGCGACGGACAGTATCGATCTGGCGATCCGTGACGATCTCAGCGCGCAGGCGGACTGCACTTTTAACGTGCTCTGCAGCGACCGGCTCTATCCCGCCTGCCACCCCAGCCTGCTGGCGCTGGCGGCGGAGCAGCGCGTGACCCTGCACGGCGAACGGGAGATGGACTGGAGCCACTGGACGGTGGCGGGCGGTGCGCACGTCGGCCAGCGTGACAGCGGGCTGAACTTCTCCGATCCCGGCCTGCTGCTGGACGCCGCCTGCAATGGCCTCGGCATCGCGTTGGTCAGCCAACTGCTGGCGCAGCACGCGCGCGACACCGGGCTGCTGCAACCGTTAACCGAGCAACGCGTGCGCGGTGCCAACTGGGCGTGGCTGCTGCACCGCGACAGCGAACACAACCCGCTCACCCAGCACTTCTGCCAATGGCTGCAGTCGGCGTTGCCCGCCGGCGCATAACGCGCCACGTCACGATTCGCTACTCTGGTCAGGCGGCCCCGCCTGACCGCTGCTACCTTCAATAAAGCGCCGCAACAGCCCGAAGAAAACGCGCTAACCTGCTGTTTAGAAATAATTAGTTGAATTCACCTGATAACTGAAAATCGCTAAAAGGATCTTCTATGTCTGCCGGTTTATTGAAAACGATAGCTCTGAGCGTGGCCCTGGCCTGCACCGTTCCCACCGCCTTTGCCGCCGATCTGACCGCCGGTGCGGTCGCCGCCCCGGATCAGTATGGCGCAAAAGTCGCCGCGCACATTCTGCAGGCCGGCGGCAACGCGGTCGACGCGGCGGTCGCCACCGCCTTTACCCTGGCGGTCACCTACCCTGAAGCCGGCAATATCGGCGGCGGCGGCTTTATGACGCTGTATATCGACGGCAAACCCTATTTCCTCGACTACCGCGAAGTGGCCCCCAAGGCCGCCAGCAAAACCCTATACCTGAACGAGAAAGGTGAAGTGATCGAGAATCTCAGCCTGGTGGGCAGCCGCGCCGCCGGCGTGCCGGGCACCGTGCTGGGGCTGTGGGAAGCCCACAAGCGCTTCGGCAAGCTGCCGTGGGCCGAACTGCTGACGCCGGCGATCGGCTACGCCCGGCAAGGTTTCACCGTGGCGGATCAGCAGTATCAGTACCGTGAAGACGCCAACAAGCTGTTCGCCGGTAAAACCAACTTTGGCGACTATTTCGGCGTCATGAAGCCCGGCACGGTGTTCAAACAGCCTGAGCTGGCCGCCACCCTCGAGCGCATCGCCAAGTCGGGCGCCGACGATTTTTATCACGGCGAAACCGCGCGCCTGCTGGTGGCGCAAATGCAGCGCGACAACGGGCTGATCGGCGCGGCGGATTTGGCCGACTATCGGGTGAAATGGCGTGAGCCGATGCGCATCAGCTGGCGCGGTAACACCGTGTATACCGCCCCGCTGCCCAGCTCCGGCGGCATCGCGCTGGCTCAGCTGCTGGGGATAAAAGAAGATCGCGCCGCCGATTTCAAGGGGGTGCCGCTGAACTCGGCACGCTATATCCACCTGCTGGCGGAAATCGAAAAGCGCGTGTTCGCCGATCGCGCCGACTACCTCGGCGACCCGGATTTCACTCAAGTGCCGGAAGCGCAGCTGATCGCCCCCGACTACCTGCAAAAACGCGCCGCCGAGATCAACCCGACGGCGATCTCGCCGACCGAACGGGTGCGTCCGGGGCTGGAAACTCACCAAACCACCCACTTCTCGATCGTCGATGCCGCCGGCAACGCGGTCAGCAACACCTATACGCTCAACTGGGACTTCGGCAGCGGCGTGGTGGTCAAAGGCGCCGGCTTCCTGCTTAACGACGAGATGGACGACTTCAGCGCCAAACCCGGCGTCGCCAATGCCTTCGGCGTGGTGGGCAGCGACGCCAACGCCATCGAGCCGGGCAAGCGCATGCTCTCCTCGATGAGCCCGACCATCATCACCCGCGACGGCGAAGTCAGCCTGGTGATCGGCACGCCGGGCGGATCGCGCATCTTCACGTCGATCTTCCAGGTGATCAACAACCTCTACGATTACCATCTGCCGCTGGCGCAGGCGGTGGCCGCCCAGCGCGTGCACCATCAGCTGTTGCCGAAGGACACCCTGTACTATGACAGCTTTGCGCCGCTGACCGGCAAACCGGCGGAAGAGCTGAAAGCCATGGGCTACACCCTCGAAGATCAGGGCTGGAACATGGGGGACATTCAGGCTATCCGCATCGATGGCCGCACGCCGGAAACCGCGTCCGATCCGCGTGGCCGCGGCGTGGGCCTGGTGGTGAACAAGTAACGCCCCGGCGGCCCGCCTCCGGTTAAACGGGCTGCGACTAATCGGTGCCGATCCGCGTGATGCTGAGATCCAAAGAGGTGCGCGCGGTCAACATCGCCTAGCAGGAACGCTACGGGCCCCCAAACTCTTGTCTGGTTGGGGGCCATTTTTTATCCAGCTACGGGCAGCGGCTTACTTGCCGGTGGCCAATTCGCCGTACACCACTTGGCCTCGGAAACCGCGCCGCACCTGCTGGAACAGCTCGCGGAACGCCGGGTAATCCTGCGCCTGGCACAGCGCTTCCTTACCGCGAATGGCGTTCACCTGCAGGCGATGATTGACGATCACCTGCTGCCCGTCGCGCCGCCACGCCACGCGATAGTCGCCCGCCGCATTGCGGAACTGCTTGTCTTGCGGAATGGCGATGATCGGCACGTTGGCCGGCAGTTGCAGACGGTAGGTTTCGTCGTAGCGCTGCGCGCTGCAGTAGAACGGCGTTTCGTTGTCCGGCGCCGGCGTGGTGGTATACAGCGTGCGGAACGATTTGCCGCCGGGCGGATTCGGCAGCGTCATGCCGCCCACCACGCCGAAATCGACGTAGTCGTCCGCCTTGAAGCGGAAGCGGTAACCGAACTGTTTTTTGAGATCCAGCGGATCGCTGTTCATCGCCACCTCGCCGCTGCCGTCGATGCCGGAGGCGGACATGATCGACGCTTCGGCCTGCGCCCGGTTCTGCCGGTTGATCTGCGAGAAGTAGCCCCGCAGGTCAATCTCTTCCACTTCGCTCAGCCGACGCTCGGTTTGCCCGTGCAGATTGCCCGCTTTGTCG
This sequence comes from Serratia sp. TSA_105.2, assembly GCF_052692115.1. Classification (NCBI taxonomy): domain Bacteria; kingdom Pseudomonadati; phylum Pseudomonadota; class Gammaproteobacteria; order Enterobacterales; family Yersiniaceae; genus Serratia; species Serratia sp. TSA_105.2. Next base: position 536,604 of record NZ_JBQZFT010000001.1, on the reverse strand, counting down.
AACACGAAATCGACGCTCAGCGCGCTCTTGACCGGCTGCTCGTCGCTGCCCGGCGTGCGCGCCAGCTTGGCGTCGCGCGTCAGCAGCACCGGCGCACCGAGGTCGCCTTCCGGCAGCTGCCCGAACCGCGCCCACGGATTGGTGGAGTCCAGGTACAGTTTGAATTCCGGCACGTAGGTGATGGCGTGGTTAAAGCGGCTGAGCAGCGGCACCTTAGGCAGTATTGGGCCTTCGTCCATGCCGATCAGCACCGGCGAGCTTGCAATGCCCTTGGCGGCAAGCAGCGCCTCCAGGATCACCACGTGGTCCTTACAGTCGCCGTAGTGGTTGTCGAGAATGCTCTGCGCCGAATTCGGCTCCAGCCCGCCGTTGCCCAGGTACACCGCCACATAGCGAATGTTTTGCGCCACCCAGCGATAGAGGGCCTCCGCCTGCTCGCGCCGATCGCTGATGCCGGCGGTGATGTTGTCCGCCAGCGCCTGAATGCCCGGCGTCACCTGCGCCGCCGCACCGGCCTTCAGCTGGTAGGCCTTGGCCAACTGCGGCCACTCGCGGTAGGTGCTGGCCATGATGGTCGGGCTGAAGGTCCAGCTGTCCGCCGCCCAGTTTTGTGATTTCATCGGCGCGCTGCGCGAATAATGCCAGCGCCAGTGCGCCTGCCCGTCGCGGATTTGCGGCTGGTCCCCGCCTTCCACGCCGCGCGTGAAGATATGCATCGGCAGCTTGGCCGGCGCCTGCAGGGTCACTTCGGCGTCGTCGAACTGATCGAAAACGCTGAACGTCTCCCACAGGCCGAAATAGTCGGGGAAATACGGGGTGTTTTGCGTGCGGCGCAGCTCATACACCACGCGCGATCCCGGCGCCAGGTTGGAGAACACGATGACGCGCACTTTGCGGTCGGCATACAGCGGCGCCGTGGCGCTGGAGTAGCTTTCCTGGGTATAGATGCGATCGGGCGCCACGTCGTGGCGCTGGCCGTCGGCGGTCAGCGTATAGGCGGCGACCACCTCCAGCGTTTCCATTTTTTCGCTGTAGCTCAGACGTATCTGGCTGAATTTCTCGACCGCCGCCTTGGTCTTCAGCAGAACTTCGTAGCTTTCCGTCTTCACGTTGGTGGCGTTGGCGTTGACGCGGTAATCCGCGCGATAGCGCACGAAGCTGAAATCGTTGTTGGCCGTGTCGTTCTGACCCTGATCCGCCGCGGCGGGCGGTGCAACGGCCAACACGGTGGCCGGGTACGTTGCCGTCAAACCGGCGAATAACAGCAGGGAAGGAATAGCGATTTTCATCTTCGGTCCTTGAAGGGCAATAAACGGCGACGCCGGGCTACGCGCTCGTCCCGGCGTCAAAACAGGCGGGCACACTAATATAATTGAGAATCATTTTCAATAAACGGACCTTCAACGCCCGGCTAACCCTGTTCTATCAGCATCACGGCGGTGGTCTCCGGCTCCAGCGCTTCGAAAACATGCTCGCGATCGGCGGAGTAGCTGATGTAATCGCCGGCGCTCAGCTCCAGCGGCTGGTCCGCCGGCCCGAGGCGCGCCCGCCCGCTGCTGATAATCACATGCTCGACGGTGCCGGGGGGATGCGGCCGGGAAAGTTTGGCTTTGCCGGGCTGCACCCGCAGCCGGTAAATATCGCGCTGCGCCCCCGGCGGGCAGGTGGCCAGCAGCGTGGCGGCGTAGTTGCCCTGCTCCGACAGCGCCGCCGTTCCTTCATGGGCGCGGATCACTTGCACCTGCCTGCTCGGCTGTGAAATCAGCCGGCTGACCGGCACGTCCAGCGCCATCGCCAGCGCCCACAGCGTTTCCAGGCTGGGATTGCCGCTGCCGGCTTCCAGTTGCGACAGCGTGGATTTGGCGATGCCCGCACGTTTCGCCAGTTCGGTCACCGACAGGTTCAACCGCTCCCGCTCGCGGCGGATTGCCGCCGACAGCAGGCCGATAGGCGTGATGTTCTGCATTCGATCGTCACTCATTGTTCGTTATACCATCCATTTTGTTCGACTTGACGAACGCCTGTATTCGTGTTCATCATAATGTTCGATTGTTCATTTTAATGATTAAGCCGCTTCACCACAAGTACGGCCAGGCAACGAAGGAAACAACATGAAAACGAAAACGCGCGGTGCAGTGCAAATGATCCTCGCCATGACCATCTCCGGCACCGTGGGGTGGCCGGTGCTCGTTTTGGGGCAGCCGCCCGCGACGGTGGTGTTTTGGCGCTGCGCGTTCGGCGCGCTGGCCATGCTGGCGACCTGCGCCGCACTCGGTCAGTTGAAGCAAGGCGCGATCAACCGGCGCCAGATGGCCTTCGCCCTCCTCGGGGGGATCGCCCTGGTGCTCAACTGGACGCTGCTGTTTGCCGCCTATAAGCATGCCTCGATCGCGGTCGCCACCGTCACCTATCACGTTCAGCCGTTCATGTTGGTGGCGCTGGGGGCGCTGCTGTTTGGCGAAAAACTGACGGCTAACCGGCTGGGCTGGCTTCTGCTGGCGTTCGCGGGGATGGTGTTGATCGTCACCGGCCGGCAAAACGGCGGCGGCGATGGTGACTATCTGCTCGGCGTGGCGCTGGCGCTCGGCGCGGCCCTGATGTACGCCATTGCGGCGGCGATCGTCAAACAGCTGGCCGCGCTGCCGCCGCAGCTGATCGTGTTGATTCAGTTGACCGTCGGTATGCTGGCGCTGGCGCCGTTCGCCGGCCTGGCCACGCTTTCTGCGGCCCCCATCGACTGGCTGCTGCTGGCGACCCTCGGCCTGGTGCATACCGGCTTGATGTCTACGCTGCTGTATGGCGCCATTCAGAAGATCCCCACGGCCCTGGTCGGCGCCCTGTCGTTCATCTACCCGGCGGTGGCGATCGTGGTGGACTGGGCGGTGTTCGGCCACCGCCTCAGCCTGCTGCAGCTGCTGGGCACGCTGGCAATCCTGGGCGCCGCGGCGGGCATGAACTTCGGCTGGCGGCTCTCGCCGATCATCCGGCGGGTTGATAAAACCGGTTAATCCCGTCCGGCGGGCAAGCTATGCACAATAAGGCATTCGTCTTGCGCCCGGCGCGGTGCTATTTATTTAAACCGTGTAGGGTAGAAGGAGTGTTCTATGTGGCATCACCGCCTGCAACGGCGCATCCGTTTCAGCTACTGGAACGAACTGTGCGTCGAAAAAAATAAGGGAAGGCGCAAGCCTTCCCTTTTGTCATTCACCGCCCGGATCAGAAACGGTCGGTTTTCACCACCTCGTCGAACGGCAGTTTGCCGATGCGCGGATAAGGTTGCCCCGCCGCCTTGCCGATGGCGACCATCAGTGCGATCTGATAGTGCGCCGGTTTGTTGATGATCTCGCCCACGGCGTCGAAATCAAACCCGTCCATCGGGCAAGAGTCGTAGCCCTGCGCCTTGGCAGCCAGCATCAGCGTCTGGGCAAAGATGCCGCTGCTGCGCATCACTTCGTCGCGCTGTACCTGCGGCTTATCGCGATAATACTGATCGACGGCCGGGATCATGAACTGCTGTACCGGCTCCGCCGCCTCGGCCCAGACGTTTTTTACCTGTGACTCCCAGCTCGACAGATCGCCGCACAGCACGACCAGCATCGATGCGTCGGTCACCTGCGCCTGCCCCCACGCCGCCTCGCGAATTTTCTCGCGCTGAGCGCGATCTTCGATCAGCAGCGGGCGCCAGTGCTGCAGGTTAAAAGCGCTGGGTGCGCCCTGCAGCGCGATAGTCAGCAACGCTTTTTTCTCTTCGAGCGTCATCACGTGCTGCGTATCGAACTGCTTGGTGGCGCGGCGCTGGCGGATTGCGTCTAACGTATTCATTTTACTGCCTCTGTCCATGTGAAAGGCCCTATTGTCGCCAACGCGGCGCGCCTGTCCAGCCCTCGGCGACTATTTCTGCGCGGTTTCGGCGCGCAGGCGGCCGACCTGCGCCGCCAGATCGGGCCACGGCGCCTGACCGGCGTAGTGCTGCCGCAGGTAGTTGAGCAGGATGGCGATCTGCGCGTCATCCAGGTTATGGCGGAAGCCCGGCATATAGCCCAGTTCGGCGTTCGCAGGCCGCTGTATACCATCCAACACCACGCGAATGGCATTGTCCGGCGCCTCGGCAAACAGATTGGTGTTCAGCGCCAGAGACGGCCGCACTCCCGCCATCTGCGCGCCTTTTTCCTGCGCATGGCAAGCCATGCAGGCGCCGGAAAACAGCCGCGCGCCTTGCGAGTTCAGGGGCTCCACCTGCCGTTCCGCCTGAGCGTTCAACGTGACCGCCGTCGCATCCGCCGGCGTTTCAGGATGATAGCTGCGCAGATAGACGGCGATCGCCTGCAGATCGGCCTGCGGCAAGCGGGATAACCCTTCTTCGATCACCGGCGCCATCGGGCCGGCGGCCACGCCGTGGTTGGCCGAGTAGCCGGTACGCATAAAATCGACCAGATCCTGCTGCGTCCAATCGAGCGGCGCAGGCGAGCGGCCGGTCAACGCCGGCGCCGTCCAGCCTTCCGCCACGCCGCCTGCCAGGTGGTCGCTACCGGTTTTTTCGCCGAACAGCACGTTGCGCGGCGAGTGGCAGGCGCTGCAGTGCCCCAGCCCTTCGGCCAGATAAGCGCCGCGGTTCCAGGCGGCGCTTTGGGCCGGGTCTTCCTGCATCGCGCCCGGCGTCAGGAACAGCAGGTTCCAGGCGAAGATGCCCTGGCGGATATTGAACGGAAAGTGCAGATCGGTGGCCGGCGGCCGGTAATTGACCGGCGGCTGCGACATCAGGTAGGCGTACAGCGCCTGCAGATCGTCGTCACTCGTGCGGGTAAAGGCGGTATAAGGAAACGCCGGATAAAGGTAGCGCCCCTGGCGATCGACGCCGTGCCGCATGGCGCGTTCAAACGCCGCGTAGCTCCAGCTACCGATGCCGGTTTCCACGTCCGGCGTGATGTTGGTGGTGTAAATGGTGCCGAAGGGGATCTCCATCGCCAACCCGCCGGCGTTGCGCTCACCGCCCGAACGGGTGTGGCACACCGCGCAATCGCCGAGATCGGCCAACGTTTTGCCGCGCGCGATCTGCGCCTCGCTGAAACGGTGCGTCGCATCGGCGGCGAGCGGCGCGATTTCCGGTTGCCAGCTGGCGACAACGCCGGCCACCACCACGGCGATCGCCGTGAAGCCACCCCACCCGACGATTTTTTTCATCTTACTCATTTTTGCTGTCCTTGTTCGTGACGGGGGTTAATGGCCGGCCTGAGCGCGCAGCGCGGCGAGCACCCGCGCTGGCGTAAACGGCACCTCGCGCAGCCGCACGCCGAGCGCGTCAAACAGCGCGTTGCCGATCGCCGCCGCACTCGGCACCGAGGCGGATTCTCCGGCGCCCATCGGCGCTTCCTCCGGGCGATCGATCAGCTGGATATCGATCTGCGGCAGCTCGTCGAAACGCAGGATCGGATAGCCGCCCCAGTCCAAAGACGTCACCCCCGTCTCGTTGAAGGTTACAAACTCTTTCAGCACCCGGCTGGCGGACTGGATAATGTTGCCGTGCACCTGATGGCGCACCCCGGCCGGGTTGATCATGCGGCCGCAGTCATGCGCCACGAAGATTTTATCGAGCGTGATCTGCCCGGAGCGGCGGTTGACGCTGAGATCGCACACCCAGGCCGCCCAGGCGGCGCCGAAGCCGGGGAACTTGCTGTGGAAATAGCGCGCGTAGGCGAAGCCGCGGCCGCTCACCACTTCGGCGCCGGCGGCGCGCGACCGGTGCGCCGGGCCGTCTTGCCAGTTCGCCTGCCGTTTCAGGGCTTCAATCAAGGCCACCGCACGCGGATCGTTCAGATAGCGCAAACGAAACGCGATCGGATCCTCGCCGGCGCGCCAGGCCAGCTCGTCGATCCAGGACTCATGGGCGAACACGTTGGGCAGCGCCGAAACGCCACGCATCCACGAAGCCCGCACGATCGGCGCGGCGTCTTGGCAGACTACCCGCATGTGCGGATACTCGTATTGCGGAATGGCGGTGCGATCGCCCATCTGCTGCACGTCGGCCCGGTTGGCCTCTTTGCCGGTCAACACCAGCGGCAAGGTCACGGCATTGTTGGAGGGATAGCTGGTTTTCAATTCGTAGGCCGCCACCCGGTTTTGCGCGTCGAGGCCGCCGCGCACTCGAATCAGCTGGCCGGTGCCCTTCGGCTCCCAGCCGGATTCCTGTTCGCGCATCAGCTGCACGCGCACCGGTCGGCCGGTAGCCCGCGCCAGCAGCGCCGCGTCCGCCGAGACGTCGTCGGCGCAGTTGCGGCCATAGCAGCCGGAAGCCTCCATGCGGGTGATGTGCACCTGCCCAGGCGGCAGCTCGAGCAGCCTGGCGATGTCTTTTCGCAGATCGTGCGGGTTTTGCGTGCCGGACCACACCTGCGCCCGCCCGTCTTTGACCTCCGCCACCGCGCAGGAAGGGCCGATCGAGGCGTGCTGATGGTAAGGCCAGACATAGTCCGCCTGCACTTCGGTATGCAGCAATGCCAACGCGGCGTCCGTTCCCGCGTCGTCGCGCAGCACGCGGTCGGTTTTCGGATTGGCTTCCAGCGCGGCGGGCAGCGCTTCCGGCGACAGATCCGGCAACCCGGCCCAGGGTTTCCATTGGGTTTTCAGCCGGCGCATGGCGGCGATCGCCTGCTCCTCGCGTTCGGCCACGATGCCGATGAAATCGTTGATCACCACCAGTTTCACGATGCCCGGCAGGTGCGCGATCGAGCTTTCATCCACCGACAGCAGGCCACTGCCCAACGGCGCGCTGCTGTCGGCGCCTGCGTATGGCGGACGCACCACCCGGCCATGCAGCATGCCGGGCAAGCGCAGGTCGTGTACGTAGGTCAGCCCACCGCTCACTTTGGCCGGAATATCGACCCGGGGCACGGCGCGGCCCACATAGCGGTTCTGCCGTTCGCTGTTCAGCTGCACGTTTTTATCCAGCGTCACGTGCAGATTTTGCCCACTCGCCAGCTGCGCATAGCTCAGCGAACGCCCTGGGTTCCTGGTCACAAATACCTGTCCCGCCGCCGCCGTCAGCTGTTCGGCCGGCAGTTCGAAGGCTTTGGCCGCCAGCGCCGTCAGCAGGTGTCGCACCTGCGCCGCCGCCTGTCGCAGCGGCACCGACGTCACCTGAAGGGTGGCGCTGGCGATGGTCGGCCCCTGATCCGGCGTGCGTTGCGTATCGCCAAGGATCATCGTGACTTGTTCGAACGGCACGCAAATTTCATCGGCGACGATCTGCGCCAGCGCGGTGCGAATGCCGGTGCCCAGATCGACGTGGCCATTGAACGCCGTTACCCGGCCGTCGGCGGTAAGGCTGATAAAGCTGTCCACCCGATCCAGCGGCAGCTCGGCGGGCGATGCAACCGCCTCGGCGGCGAAGGCGTTAAACGGCGCGGGCAGCAGGCTGCTGACCATTAACACACCGCCGGCCTGCAGCAGCTGGCGGCGGGTCAGTTCTAGGCGGCTCATGCTTGCCTCCGCGCGGCCAGCAGATCGCGGGCGCGCTCGGCGGCATGCAGGATCTCGATATGCGTGCCGCAGCGGCACAGGTTGTAGGCCAGCTCTTTCTTGATGGTTTGTTCGTCCGCCTCCGGCTCGCGCTCGAACAGCGCGACCAGCGTCATGATCATGCCGTTGGTGCAGTAACCGCACTGCGCCGCCTGCTCATCGATAAACCCCTGCTGCACCGGATGCGGCGTTTCCGCGGTGCCCAGGCCTTCCAAGGTGGTGACGGATTTTTTTCCTACGGCGGACAGCGGCATTGAGCAGGAGCGTGCGGCGACGCCGTCGATCAGCACCGTGCAGGCGCCGCATTCGCCCAGGCCGCAGCCGTATTTGGGGCCGTTCAATTGCAGATCGTTGCGTAAAACGTACAGCAGCGGGGTCTCGGGCGAGATATCGCCGAGTGGAACCACCCGGCCGTTAACATTGATTTCCATGGTGAAACTATCCCTTAAGCAAACGGATTTAATCCGTAACATCACTGCGATGAATAATTGTGCAGCGTGCTAATAATTATCATCAAAAGACTTGATAATGTTAAGGGAATGTAGCCGCCATGGCTTTAACGAAAAGTGGGTATTTTCTATAAATTTCCTATAGATAAGCCTGGTTTTATGATTGCGCGCCGTGATTATTGGCGTTCGTCAACGCGGCCTCGGCGCCGTCGACCAACAGCCGGAGGCCGGCTTCGAACAGCGCGTCTGCCCCCTTGTCCTGCAGCTTTTCCCAGCCTCCACACAGCAGCGGGTAGCGCCGGCGATCGGCTTCGTTCAGCGCATCATCGGGCTGCATTTGCTGCTCTTCCAGCACCCAACCCACCACGAAACGCCCGACGGCGAACAGCAGATTAACGGCGTGTTCCGGCGTAAAGCCCGCCCGGCACAGCAGCGCCACCTTGGCCTCGATGATGGCGAATTGTGGTTCCTGCGGCCGGGTGCCGGCGTGCAGGCGCGCCCCGTCGCGGTAAGCCAGCAACGCGCGGCGGAAGTTGACTGCATTGGCGGTCACCCAGGCCTGCCAGGGAATGTCGGCGGGCACCTCTTCGCGGTGGTCCAACATGATGGTTTCCGCCATCGCCTTCAGCAGCTCGGCCTTGTTTTTGAAGTGCCAATAGAGCGTGGGGGATTGCACGCCCAGATGCTGCGCCAGGCGGCGGGTGCTGAGGGCATCGATGCCGATGTCATCCAGTAACGCCAGCGCCCCGCGCAGGACGGTTTCACGCGTTAAACGCGCCGCAGTATTTTTTTCGCTCATCTCTCTATCACTGATAGGGTAACTGTGGAATACTCCATACTCTATCACTGTTAGAGTCACAATTTTGAAAAAACCCATGCTGGTTATTTTGTTGACGGTGTTGCTGGATGCGGTAGGCATCGGTCTGATCATGCCTATTCTGCCGGCGCTGTTGCGCTCGCTGGGCGGTCTTGACGCCGGCAGCGTGCATTACGGCGCCCTGCTGGCGGCCTACGCCTTGATGCAATTCCTGTTTTCGCCGATCCTCGGCGCGCTGAGCGATCGTTTCGGGCGGCGGCCGGTGCTGTTGATTTCGCTCGCCGGCGCGGCGGCCGACTACCTGCTGATGGCGTTCGCGCCGACGCTGGCCTGGCTCTATCTGGGGCGGTTGCTGGCAGGCATTACCGGCGCCAACATGGCGGTTGCCACCGCTTACGTCACCGATATTACTCCCGCCGGCCAGCGCGCGCGGCGTTTCGGCCTGGTGGGCGCGGTGTTCGGCATCGGCTTTATCGTCGGCCCGCTGCTCGGCGGTTCGCTGGGCGAATGGCACCTGCATGCGCCCTTCCTGGCGGCGGCGGCAATGAATGCCCTCAACCTGGTGATGGCGTTTTTCCTGCTGCCGGAATCGCGTAAATCCCGCCCCCGCGCCGCCGAGAAAATTCGCCTTAATCCCTTTTCGTCATTGCGCCGGCTGCACGGCAAGCCTGGCCTGCTGCCGCTGGCCGGCATTTACCTGATTATGGCACTGGTTTCGCAGGCGCCGGCCACGCTGTGGATTTTATACGGCCAGGATCGTTTCGGCTGGAGCATGATGGTGGCGGGCCTGTCGCTGGCCGGCTACGGCGCCTGTCACGCGCTGTCGCAGGCCTTCGCCATCGGCCCGCTGGTCGCGCGGCTCGGCGAGCGTAAGGCGCTGCTGATCGGCCTGGCCGCCGACGCCGTGGGCCTGGCGCTGTTGTCTGTCGCCACGCGCGGCTGGGCGCCGTTCGCCCTGCTGCCGTTCTTCGCCGCGGGCGGCATGGCGTTACCCGCGCTGCAGGCGCTGATGGCGCACAAGGTGGACGACGATCATCAGGGCAAGCTGCAAGGGACGCTGGCCAGCATGGGCAGCCTGATCGGCGTCGCGGGGCCGCTGGTGGCGACGGCGCTGTATGCCGCCACGCGCGATGTCTGGCCCGGTCTGGTCTGGGCGTTGGCCGCCGCCCTGTACCTGGTGGTGCCGCCGCTGCTGGCGCGCTCACGCGCCAGGGATGCGGCGCCATAACTTTGCCGTTCTTTAACTTTAGAAAGCAGAAACCGGCATTTTGCCGCCGTGATCCGCTGACCTATGCTAACCCAGTGTGATGAAACGCGTTTTCATGGCATGTCTTCCGGAACGTTTTGCTTTATTTGTTCGTTGTGAACCCTGGGCCGCGCCTGACTGGTGCGGCTTTTCTTTTTGCCCGGCAGTGCCAGCGGCGGTGAATTTTGCTATGTTAACCCGCAGATAAGCTTCCCGTTTTCAGCCGCCGGACCGACTCATGTTTACCCATAAAGCAATCGCCGAGCTCAACGCCCTGGAGCTGATGGTTTATACCTACGTCAGCAAACACAAGAATCAAGTGATGTACATGACCATCCGCGAGCTGGCTGAGGCAGCCGGCGTGTCTACCACCACCGTGCTGCGGTTTTGCAAGAAAATGGGCTGTGACGGCTATTCGGAATTTCGCATCCGTTTCAAGCTGTACCTGGAACAAACCGATGCGCCGCCGGTCGATTCCGGCATCGGCGAAATCCTCAGCTTTTTTAAAAGCGTCAGCAACGAAGAGTTTAATCAGCTGATCGATCAGGCGGTGCACCATATCGCCGCCGCCGAGCGGATTATTTTCGTCGGTATCAGCACCTCAGGCGCGCTGGGGAAATATGGCGCACGTTTCTTTTCCAACGTCGGGAAATTCAGCACCCACATCGACGATCCTTATTATCCCGTCAACAGCGACATGTATAAAAACGCGGTAGCGATCATGCTGTCGGTCACCGGCGAAACCGAAGAGATCCTGCGGCTGGCCAGCCAGTTCAGCCTGCACCACTGCAAGATCATCAGCATCACCAACAACGAAACCTCTTCGCTGGCGCGGCTGGCGGACTTCAACCTCTCCTACCACGTTCCGCAGCATTTGATCGGCGGGCATCACAATATCACCACGCAAATCCCCGTGCTTTACATTATTGAAACCATCGGTAAACGGCTCGGGCATATTAATTCGGCAAAATAAAACAGGCTGTTTTTTTATTGTGACAAATCACTTTCCACGGTGATTTGTTATATCGTGACATTTCTTTCGGTCTTGCTACTCTATTCTCAACGCAGCGTTATTACCCTTCATTAAATAAACCGATGAGACATTGACGATGAAACAGTTGCCGAAGGATTTTCTGTGGGGGGGCGCGGTCGCCGCGCACCAGGTTGAAGGCGGTTGGGATCGGGGCGGCAAAGGGCCCAGCATCGCCGACGTGCTGTCCGGCGGCTCGCACGGCGTGGATCGCGTGATGACTGACGGCGTGCTCGACGGCTATCGCTACCCCAACCACGAAGCGGTGGATTTCTACGGCCGCTATAAGCAGGACGTGGCGCTGTTCGCCGAGATGGGCTTCAAGTGCTTCCGCACCTCGATCGCCTGGACGCGCATCTTCCCGAACGGCGACGAAGCGACGCCGAACGAGGCCGGCCTGCAGTTTTACGACGATCTGTTCGACGAACTGCTGAAATACGGCATCCAGCCGGTGATCACTCTGTCCCACTTCGAAATGCCTTACCATCTGGTGAAGGCCTACGGCGGCTGGAAAAATCGCCGGGTGGTGGAGTTCTTCGTGCGCTTCAGCGAGGTGGTGATGCGCCGCTACCGCGAAAAAGTGAAGTTCTGGATGACCTTCAACGAGATCAATAACCAGAGCAACTACCGCTATCCGCTGTTCGGCTACTGCTGCTCCGGCGTGGACTACACTCAGGAAGACAATCCGGAACAGGCGCTGTATCAGGTGTTGCACCACCAGTTCGTCGCCAGCGCGCAGGTGGTCAAACTCGGCCATCAGATCAACCCGGAATTCAAGATCGGCTGCATGCTGGCCTGCGTGCCGTTCTACCCGTATTCCTGCAAGCCGGACGACGTGATGTACGCCGTCGAGGCGATGCACCAACGCTATCTGTATACCGACGTGCAGATGCGCGGCTACTACCCAAGCTATCTGCTGCGCGATTGGGAACGCAAAGGGCTGAAGATCGAGATGCAGCCGCAGGACGCGCAGATCCTGCGCGAAGGCTGCACCGACTACATCGGCTTCAGCTATTACATGAGCAACGCGCTGCAGGCTAACGCGGTGGACGGCAGCGACGGCATGTTCGGCTTCCCGGGCAACGTGCCGAACCCGCACGTCAAGGCCTCCGACTGGGGCTGGCAAATCGATCCGGTCGGGCTGCGCTATTCGCTGAACGTCCTGTATGAACGCTACCAGAAGCCATTGTTTATCGTGGAGAACGGTTTCGGCGCCTTCGACAAGGTGGAAGCAGACGGCCAGATCAACGATGACTACCGCATCGACTATCTGCGCGCCCATATCGAGGAGATGAAGAAAGCGGTGATTGAAGACGGCGTAGACCTGATCGGCTATACGCCGTGGGGCTGCATCGACTGCGTGTCGTTCACCACCGGCGAGTACAGCAAACGCTACGGCTTCATCTACGTCGACAAGCATGACGACGGCACCGGCACGCTCGAGCGTTCGCGCAAGAAGAGCTTCGACTGGTACCGCCGGGTGATCGCCAGCAACGGCGAGCAGCTGTAACCACACGGCAGGCAATCAGGGGCGATTTTCGCCCCTTTTTACTGCGCCTTATTCCGCTGCCTGCCCGGCGGCGAGATACTTCGCCATTTCCGCCGGCGGCACCATGCCGCCACCGGTCGCCCATACCAGGTGCGTCGCCTGCGCCAGACTCTCGGCGCTGATGCCTTGCTCGCTGAGCGCCTTCGCATGGGCTGCAACGCGCCACGGCCCGGCCATGCCGGCCAGCGCGGACGGCTCCAGCTGAAGATGCTCGTGCTTGTCCAGCAGCCCGAGCAGCGCAAACATCTCTTCGTCGCTCAGGGTGTAAAAGGCGCTCAGCAGGCGCTCCATTGCCCGGCCGACAAAGCCGGAGGCACGCCCCACCGCCAGCCCGTCCGCCGCGGTGCGGTTGTCGATGCCAAGATCCTGCACCGCAATGCCGTCATGCAACCCGCTGTAGACGCCGAGTAGCATGCAGGGCGAATGGGTCGGTTCGGCGAAAATACAGTGAACGTGATCGCCGAACGCCAGCTTGAGGCCAAACGCCACGCCGCCCGGCCCGCCGCCGACGCCGCACGGCAGATACACGAACAGCGGATGCTGCGCGTCCACCACGATGCCCTGTTCGGCGAACTGCCGCTTCAGGCGGCCGCCTGCCACCGCGTAGCCGAGGAACAGGGTTTGGGAGTTTTCATCGTCGATAAAGAAACAGCGCGGATCGTTCGCCGCCTGCTTGCGCCCCTGCTCGACCGCCACGCCGTAATCTTCGGCGTACTCCACCACCGTGACGCCGTTATCGCGCAGCTTTTGCTTCTTCCACGCCCGCGCATCCGCCGACATGTGCACGCTGACGTCAAACCCCAGCCGGGCGCTGATGATGCCGATGGATAATCCCAGATTGCCGGTCGAGCCGACGGCGATACGGTACTGGCGGAAGAACTGGCGAAACTCGTCGGAAAACAGCCGGGCGTAGTCGTCGCCGATCTGCAGCAGCCCGGCCTCCAGCGCCAGCGTCTCCGCGTGCGTCAGCACCTCGTAGATGCCGCCGCGCGCCTTGATTGAGCCGGAGATCGGCAGATGGCTGTCCTTTTTCAATAGCAGGCGCCCGCCCAACGTCTGCCCATAGCGCCGATCCAACGCCTGCTGCATGGCGGGGATCGCCACCAACTCGGATTCGATGATCCCCCCAGTGGGCTGGGTTTCGGGAAAGGCCGCGGCGAGATAAGGCGCGAAGCGCACCAGGCGCTGCTCCGCTTCGGCGACGTCGGCGGCGGTCAGGCCGACATGGGGCAAGCCTGCGGCCAGCGTTGTCGCACGCGGATTGAACCAGGTGATCGGCTCGAGGGCGACCATTCGTTGCAACAGCGGATGCTGCGCAACCCACGGTTGAATCTGTGATTTTTGCATAAGAGTCCCTGACTGATTTGGCGTTGCCGTCACCATGCCGTGAACGCCGGCGGCTGACAAATGATAAATACTGAACTTGAGGTGCAACAGATTGATGCAAGCGCGGCGCTAGCCGGCCGCGACGCCAAACAGCATGCCGACGCCGGAGGAAACCGCCATCGCCAGGACGCTCCAGATCAGGATACGCGCCACGCCCGGCAAGATCGGCGCACCGCCGGTTTTCGCGGCGATGCCGCCGAGAATGCCGAGGGAAATCAGCGCCGATGCCACCAGCGCCGGCCGCGTCCAGGCAATCGGCACCCACAGCGCCACCAGCAGCGGCAACAGTGCGCCGAGAGAGAAACTGAGGGCCGATGCCAACGCGGCCTGCAGCGGCCGGGCGCGCGTGGCGGCGGAAATGCCCAGTTCGTCGCGCGCGTGGGCCTCCAGCGCATCATGCGCCATCAACTTTTCCGCCACCTGCCGGGCCAGCGCCGGGTCCAGCCCGCGATGCACGTAGATAGACGTCAGTTCGCGGAACTCCCCCGGATAGTCTTCGAGCAGCTCCGCCTGTTCCTCGGCCAGCGCGGCCTTTTCGGTGTCCGCCTGCGACGACACCGACACGTACTCGCCGGTGGCCATCGACATCGCGCCCGCCACCCACCCGGCGACGCCGGCGATCATCAGCGCGGAATGCGAGGCGCTGGCTGCCGCCACGCCCAGCAGCAGGCTGGCCGTTGAGACGATACCGTCGTTGGCGCCGAGCACTGCCGCCCGCAGCCAGCCGATGCGTTCAATACTGTGCCGCTCTCGATGCATCCTTTCTCTTCCTCGTTCTCTTTCCGCTAGCCCCGCGCTGCCGCTTCCAGGCCGGCGATGTCGATTTTACCCATCAGCAGCATCGCTTCCGTGACCCGCCGCACGCGGGCGGCGTCGAGATCGTTCATCAACTCGGTCAGGCGCCGCGGCACGATCTGCCAGCACAGTCCCCAGCGATCGCGCAGCCAGCCGCACTGCTCCGCCTCACCGCCCTCGCTCAACGCGTCCCACAGCCGGTCGACCTCCGCCTGATCGTCGCATTCCACCATCACGGAGAAGCTATGATTGAACGGATCCAACGGCCCGGCTTCGATCGCCGCATAGCGCTGGTCGCCCAGGGTGAAGGATGCCAGCTTCACGCTGCCGGCCGGGCCGCTCGGCGTATCCGCCGGCAGATCGGAAAACCAGTTCACGGACGAACCGGGGATCAGCGCGACATAGCAATTCAGCGCCGCTTCCATGTCTTTTTCAAACCACAGATGTTGCGTAATTCTGGCCATCTGCGCCTCCTTTACTACGCATCGAGGATCGGCGCGAACCCGCCGAAGATCATGCGTTTGCCGTCAAACGGCATCTCACCCAACGCCTTCATGCGCGGATCGTTCATCATTTTCTCGTTGGCGGCGTCGCGCACCGCCTTGGAGGGATACTCTATCCAGCTGAACACCACCACTTCGCCCTCCTGCGCCTTCACCGCGCCGCGAAAGTCGGTAAGTTTGCCGTCGGGCACGTCATCGCCCCAACACTCCACGATGCGCGTGGCGCCAAACTCTTTGAACAGCGGCGCCGCTGCGGCCGCCAGCCGGTGATAAGCCTCCTTGTTGGCGGCCGGCACCGCCACCACAAACCCGTCTACGTATTTCATTCTGGTATCCTCTTGTCTGATTAAGGACAGTCGGTTCAGCGCGGGCAACGTTGCCCTCGCTCCCCTACCAGTTTAGACGGCGGGCGCGCGGCCCGGATCGGAAGTTCAGCGGCCAGGATCGTTCGGCAGGTAAGATTCCGGCGTGGCGACCCGGTTACGGCCGGCGTTTTTCGCTTTGTATACCGCCAGATCCGCCAGTTTGAGCAGGTCGGCCAGGCTGTGGCCGGAACCGCCCGGGCAGGTCACCATGCCGATGCTGACGGTGATCTGCAGCGGATGGCCGGCCGGCATGGTGATCGATTCCGCCTCAATGCGTTGCCGCAGCCGTTCAGCCAGCAGCAACCCCTGCTGCGGCTGGCCGAGCGTCGAGACGATGGCAAACTCTTCCCCGCCCATGCGGCCGAACAGGTCATCGACGCTCAGATCGGCGGCGATGGCGCGGGTAAACGCCATCAGCGCCTGATCGCCACCGTCGTGGCCGAAGCGGTCATTAATCGATTTGAAATAGTCGATATCGAGCATCATGACGCACACCAGCTCGCCTTTCTGATCGATCACCCGCTCGCCGCGCTGCATAAACGCATTGCGCGTCAGCACGTGGGTCAGCGCATCGTGATTCGCCACGTGCTCCAGCGTGCGCAGCAGCGCATTACGCGCATAGTTCATGCTGGCGACGGCGATCGGCCCCAGCGCCAGCAGCGCGATGCCCAGGCGCATCGATACCGTGTTCTGCAGCACCTTCATGTCGAGCGTGGTGCTAAGCAACCCGAAATCGATCGCCAGATGGCACCACAGCACATAAACCAGTACCGCGATCATGGTGCTGAACAGCGAAAAGGACATCGCCAGCCACAGCAGCACCGGCATTGGAAAGATCACTGCGCCGGGGCCGCCGATCAGCACGCTGCAGATCGCCGCCAGCGCCAGCAGCGCCAACACCGCCAGTTTTCTCCCCGCATGCGGCCACTGGCTGCGCTGCGTCAGCATGGCGCAGGTCGCGCGCAGGCGATGCCGCCAATCGGCGGGAAACGCCAGAATGAACGGCATCAGCGTGACGTAGTTGGTGAATTCGGACGAGAACCACAGCGCCAGCGAGGTCAAATAGGGCCTGTCGAACAGGCACTGCGAGGCCGCCGCGCCCACCACGCCGGTCGCGGCGGCGGCGGCCAGGCAGATACCGAACAGGTACATGCTGGAGGCGCCACGCTGCAGCATACGCGCCGATGGCGACAGCCGCATGAACAGCAGATACCCCACCACCACGCCGGTCAGATTGGCGGCGTTCAGCAGCAACGCCTTTTGCAGCGAACTGCCGGTCAGCAGATCCGCCGCCAGATACCCCAGCACCGCCATGACCCAGCCGGCGCGCGTGGCCCACTGCGGACGGCGCACCAGAACCGCCAGCAGTACGGCGTTGACCGGCCAGAATACCGCCAAAAATCCGACGGGGCGGCTGACGATGCCCAACAGGCAAACTGCGAACACCAATAAAAAGACGGTGAGTGCGGGCCAGATTTTCCGGGTATCGGACAACGAGGTGGTTTGCATCTTGGATCCAGAGACTTCTGCTGCGTAAGGTGACAATTTGTTCGTGTCACAACCGTCGACGATGAGGAGAAGATAAGCGGCCGACCCACCTATTATTGCCAGTTTTGGCGGCCCGAGCACCTGTTTATTCATTAAGGGAAAATACATTTGTGTATCAATGTATTGACAGCAGTTGTTGGTCTGGCGCAGAAACTGCTGAAGCGGCCGCGCCACTCTGAGCATTCCGCGCCCCAGCCGGCCTGTTACCGGCAAAAACCGCCGTCTTTTTCATAAAAAGTAAAATAAGATTGGGCAATGTGCGGAGATTTTCTCACCCCACGTCAAAGCGCCTTGCGGTACATCACAAAACCGGGGCGCTCCGCCACCTTGTCGTACAGCCGCATGGCGGTCTGGTTGGTTTCGTGGGTATTCCAGTAAACGCGCGGCAACCCCAGCTGCTGCGCACGCTCGTAGACCGCCGCGATCAGCGCCCTCGCTACGCCTTTGCCGCGCACCGTCTCCGCAGTGAACAGATCCTGCAGATAGCAGTTAGGCTGCAGCTGAGAGGTGCTGCGGTGCAGAAGATAGTGCGTCAACCCGACCACCCGGCCCTGATACTCCGCGCCCTGCGCGGCAAAGCGGGTCAACTCGTCGTCGGTTTGCATCTTTTCCTCCTCATTCGCCGACGTTGTGCGCCAACAAGGCATCAAAGGAGTATAGATCGCCCCGGCGAGCGGTGCCGTTCGCTTTCCCGACATATACTTAAGGGAGGAATCGCAATGGAGGACGGTGAGATGAAGAAACTACTTCTCGTGTTTTTGATGCTGATGCTGAGCGGGTGTATCGGCGGTGGCGGCGGCCCGTCGAATGCGCCGTCGGCATCGCCGAATGAGCCTTATACCTGCACCAAATCCAGCGCCAACAGCGACTGCTCGCAATCGGTGGAGCCGTCGATGTACTAGCCGCGTTCGGCGGGCCTTCGCTTAACGGCCCGCCGCCTTAGGGGGGACTAGGAGGAGTGTTCCTCTTCGTTGGCCTGATATCGCGTCGCCTGCTGTTTCATAAACACCACTTCCTGCGGGCTGGACAGGCTCACTTCCTGCGCGCGCAGCAGCTTGAGGATATTGAACAGCAGTTCGCTCTTGGTGGCGCCGACCATGCGCGGGCTCGGCACGTAGCCGGTCACGCTCAGGATAATGCCGTCCGGCCCCAGCTGGCTAAAGCGCACGTAAGGCGCCGGCGTTTCCAGAATGGTTTCGTAGTCGTTATAGGCGCTGAGCAAGATATTGCGCACCTGCTCCGGATCGATAGAGGTCGGGAACGTCAGCGCGATGGTCACTACCCCTTGCGCGTTGCCCATGGTGGCGTTGCGCACGTTCTGCGAGATCAGCTGCGAGTTCGGTACGATCATGGTGGAACGGTCGCTGAGCTGGATTTCGGTGGCGCGCACGTTGATGCGCCGCACGTCGCCTTCCACGCCGCCGATGCCGATCATATCCCCTACCTTCACCGGGCGTTCGGTCAGCAGGATCAGGCCGGAAATAAAGTTCTTCACGATCTCCTGCAAACCGAAACCGATACCGACCGACAGGGCGCTGACGATCCACGCCAGGTTGCTCCACTGGATACCCAGCGCCGCCAGGGTGATCAGAATCACCAGCACATAGCCGATATTGCTGAACAGCGTCACCAGCGAGGCGCGAATGCCGACGTCCGAGATGGTTTTCGGCAGCAGTTCAGATCCCAGCCAGCGCCGCACCGCGCGCAGAATATAGATGCCGATCGCCAGGCAGATCACGGCGTTGAGCAGGTTGCCGGGCACGATGTTGAAACGCTGCAGTCCTTCACCGGTCAGGATGGAGACGATTTTCTCCATCAGCGAGCCCGGCGTGGTGCTGCCGAATGAGCCGTTGAACAGCGCGACGATCATCAACAGCAACAGCGAACATTTGGCCAGCGCGGTGGTGATGATCGCCATCTGCTCCAGATGGCGATCCTTGAAGCTGAGCGTTTTCTTCAGCATCTTGCCGCTGACGGTCTGCGGCGAAAACAGCGCGGCGCACAAATCGGTGGCGAACAGCACCATAAAATAGAACGCCATCAGCACCAGCACCACCCAGATCAGCTGGTAGGTCAGGAAGCGGGCGAAAGCGATATAGCCGATGAGCAGAGAAAGCAGGATCACCACCGAACAGACCAGGGTGACGATGTGCACCAGCCCGCCGACCAGCGTGCGTTTTTCCAGGTGCGCGCCCTGCTGTTCCAGCCGGCGACGAATGCGCTGTCCGCGCAGCGGCGCCGCCAGCAACACCATGCCGATCAGCCCCGCCACCAGGCCGTTGCCGAAGATGGTGGTGGCCAATGAGGCGCTGACGACGTTGTTGATCAGCTCCACGGTGCCGAACGCCATCGCCAGGCCGGCCAGCAGCGGCGAGAAGTAACGCAGCCCGGCGGCCACCTCATTGTCCAGAGAAGCCAAACGCCACGACGGGCGATTCAGCGACAGCGCCGCACGCCCCAACCCGGCGATCAGCGCGCAGAAAATCCCCAGACGGTTGAAGCCTTCGGCGAAGTCTTCCAGCATCACCGGCAGCGGCTGCACCCGCACAAAGACGTAATACAGCAGGTTCAGCGCTATAGAGGTGGTGATCACCGTCACCACCACGGTGACGAGCGCCATAAAGCTGCGGCGCAAACGACCGTCCGGCAGGAAACGGATGCTGACCCAGGCGAGGAAACGCTCGGAGAAATAGCGCCCCCAGGACCAGACAATCACCGCCAGCGCCAACAGCGCCAGCGTGCCGTAACGCCACTCCTCCTGCCAACTGGCATCCCAGGCCGCTTTCATCTCGGCGTTGAACTGATCCAACCGCTGCACGTCATTCTCGGACGGCTGCAGCACCGGCGCCCAGAATTTGATGCCCAAAATGCTGCCGGTATTCAGCGCCAACTGGGTTTTAAACGCCACCCGGCGCAGATCGCCGATCTGTTGCCCCAGATCGAAAGCGCTGGTCTTGATGGCCTGCGCGCGTTTTACCGCATCGTCCAGCTGTTTCTTGCTGTTGTTCAGCGCATTGCGCTGCTGGGCTACCGCCGGGGTTTCCGGCAGCGCGCCGGCCGCCGGGGCCGGCCCCAGGACGTCCAGCTGCGCTTTCAGTTTGTCCTGCTCGGGCTGCAGATCGGTGGCGAGCTTTTCCATGCCGGCGACCAGATCGTCGGTCGCCAGCCGCAATTTGCTGAGCTGGGTATCGGTGGTCGCTTTGGAAACCAGCTGCTTCATGCTGTCCAACTGCTTTTGCGCGGCTTTCAGCTGCGTGGCGGGATCGGGCGCGCTTTCGGCGGCAGGATCATCCTGGGTGGCGGCGACGGCGGCGAGCGGCGTCAATTGCAAACCCAACAGCAATAACAACAACAGCAGGAACGGGCGAGGCTTTAACATAAATTCAGTGCTCAGCATCATTATCTGATAGACAGACGAACAGGCGGCGGATGAACCGTCGCTTAACCATAAACGCTAATTATAATAGCTGCTTAATGTCGGCCGAAATACAGTAATTATTCCCATTGTGTGCCACGCGCGCCCGTCGTACTTAGCTTGCTGATTATTCAGGCGCTTTTACACTGGCGGCGCGGCACAAAGCGCTCTATACTCCTGCCACCGATTAACCTGCAACCAATAAAAGGAGACTGACTATGCTGACGTGTGAATTGTTTTTTCACTCACACTTCTTTGGTAATCGTCGCCGCTCAAGCATTACCGGTATCGTGCTGCGATAACCCAGCTTGAGCGAAGCTTACTAAAATCCAGGATCTTCCCTCCGGCTTACCGGGTTGTCGTCAGCGATGTTTGACGATAGGCATTGTCATGCCTGTAACTCTTGAGTAAGCAATGAGCACACTACTGTCTGCACAATCTGTCGGTTACGACAACGCGTTCGGCACCCTGCTGAGCGAGATTTCCTTCAGCCTGAAAAAAGGCGATCGCATCGGTTTGATCGGCGACAACGGCTGTGGCAAAAGCACCCTGCTGCAATTGCTCAGCGGCGCCCTGCCCATCCACAGCGGAATGGTGACATTGTCACACCAATGCCTGATGGCGCGCATCGAACAACACCTGCCGCCCGAACTGCACGCCAGCACCCTGCTGGATGCGGTGCTGGCGCGCCTGCCGACGGGACAACACCTCAGCGAACGCTGGCGCTGTGAAGCGCTGCTCGCCGAGCTGGGTTTTGAACCGGCGAGCTGGACATTGACCGCCGGCACCCTCAGCGGCGGCCAACACACCCGCCTGCTGCTGGCGCGCGCGCTGATCCGCCAGCCCGATCTGCTGCTGCTCGACGAGCCCAGCAACCACCTGGATCTGCCCACGCTGCTGTGGCTGGAGCAGTTCTTGCGCAGCTGGAACGGCAGCTTCGTGCTGGTGTCGCACGATCGCTATCTGCTCGATCAGGTGACCAACTGTACCTGGATCCTGCGCGACAAAACGCTGCAGTTCTTCCGCTTGCCCTGCTCCGCTGCGCGCGTCGCGCTGGCGGAACAGGACGCTGCGGACGAGCACCGTCGCCAGGCCGAGCAAAAAGAGATCGATCGGGTGGAAAAAAGCGCCAAACGCCTGGCGACCTGGGGCAAGGTCTACGACAACGAAGATCTGGCGCGCAAAGCCAAGCAAATGGAAAAGCGCGTCGATCGGTTGAAGGAAGAACAGACCACCCTGACCGCCGGGAGCCCGTGGCGGCTGCGATTACAGGGAGAGGCGCTGGACGCCGATCGCCTGCTGGCGCTGCCGCAATGGGCCGTGCGCCCGGCGCCGGATGCGCCGGTGCTGTTCAGCCTGGAACATCTGCGCGTGAAAAGCGGCGATCGCATTGCCATCGTCGGGCGCAACGGCTGTGGCAAATCGTCGCTGTTGCGCTTGCTGTGGCAGGCGTATCAGCTTCCCTTGGAACGCCCGGCGATCTTCCATCCGCGCGTGCGTATTGGCTATTACGATCAGAGCCTGCAACAGCTGCGCGATGAAGACACGTTGAGCGAAGCGCTGGCGCAGTTTGCGCCGCTGACCGAGGAACAGCGGAAAATGGCGCTGATCGGCGCCGGTTTCCCTTACCTGCGCCATCATCAGCAGATCCGTTCGCTGAGCGGTGGCGAGCGTTCGCGGTTGCTGTTCGTCGGCCTGACGCTGGCCAACCATTCGCTGCTGCTGCTGGACGAGCCCACCAACCACCTGGACATGGCAGGTAAAGAAGAGCTGGCGGAAACGCTGCGCCAGTTCGCCGGCGCCGTCATGTTGGTCACCCACGACCGGATGCTGATCGAACAGAGCTGCAACCGCTTTTGGCTGATCGACCAGCAAAAACTGGAGGAGTGGCACGATCTGGCGCCGGTGTATCAGCGCCTGGCGGGCGAAGCGCCGGCGCTGCCGACGGCGGACAAGGCCAACGCAGACGGTCCGACGCCAGATGAGCGCTTGGAAGGCGAAGAAGCGCTGTTGACCGCCCTGTTTGCCCTCGAAAGCAAACTGGAGGACGACCTGGCGCGCAAGCCGAAGCACCAGAAACCGGCGCTTCAGGCGCGCTGGCGCCGCGAGATTGCCGACATCACCGCCCGGTTGAATCTGGGCTAACCCCACAGGCCGCCATCCGGCGGCCTGTTTTTTGACGGAGTGCGACATGGCATTTTCCCTTGAGCAGGCTACGCACGCGCAGCGGCCGCTGCTGGCGGTCATGCTGTCCGATTGCCTTCGCGAGCTGGGCGCCGATGGCGATTACCCTTATCTGGCGCTCTACTGGCGCGAGGTCGGCCGCTACCCCTATTTGATTTTGAGCGATCGGCAAACGGCCGGTTTCGCGTTGGTCCGGCGCCTGAACAGCGCCACCGTCGAAATGGCGGAATTCTACATCAAGCCCGAGTGGCGGCGCACCGGGCTGGGGCAACGGGCCGCCCACGCCTTGTTCGCGCAGCACCCCGGCAGCTGGTTGCTGTCGGTCAGCCCGGATAATCCGCGCGGGCTGGCATTTTGGCGCGCGGTAATACCGGCCGGGGCCACGACCGAACCGCTTTCGGCCCCCGATGCCATAATGCAGCTGCGTTTTTCATCCCCGCCGCGCTGAGCGACACATTACCTTCATCCTTTTATGGCAGGGTAAACCGATTCGTTCTTTGCTATCGAGCCTGCCATGACTTCACTTTCCCCACGGGACATCGAGGCGCGCTACCGCTTTGCGCGTGAGATCGCCCGCGCCGCCGCCGATCTCGCCTTCAGCTTTTATCAACGGCGGCAAAGCCTGGCTGTCGACTTCAAACAGGGGCTGCAGGACGTGGTCAGCGAGGCCGATCGCCGCGTCGAGGCGCTGATCCACCGCATGATCAGCCGCCGCTTCCCCCAGGATGGGTTTCTCGGCGAGGAAAGCGGCAGCGCCGGCGAGAACGCCGCCTGTGTTTGGGTCGTCGATCCGATTGACGGCACCGCCTGCTTCCTGAACGGATTACATACCTGGTGTATCGCGATAGGCGTGGTGATCGACGGCGAACCGACGATCGGCGTGATCTACGATCCCAATCACCGCGAGATGTTCCGCGCCTGCCGCGGCGGCGGCGCCTTCCTCAACGGGGAACCGATCGGCGTGCATGCCGGGCGCAGCGTCGCGGATGGCGTGATGGGCGTCGGAATTTCTTCGCGCGCGTCGGCGGCGGAATTCAGCGGTTTTCTCTGTCGCCTGCTGCAGGCGGGAGGGATGTTTGTGCGCAGCGGCTCCGGCGCGTTGATGACCGCCCAAGTGGCCGCCGGACGGCTGCTGGGCTATTACGAACCGCACATGAATGCCTGGGACAGCCTGCCCGGGTGGGTACTGACGCGCGAAGCCGGCGGCGTGGCGAATGACTTTATGCACAACAACGGGCTGCGGCGCGGCAACCCGCTGCTGCTGGCCAACGCGGCGCTCTATCCGCAGTTGGCCGAACTGATTCAAATGCCGGGTTTGATCGGCTCGACGTGCCCTATCGCGCGCGTGATGGCCGGATAAAGCCCGCGCAGCCGGCGCTCGACCCGATCGACCGCATCGTGCGCGGCGGCGATGGTGACCGCCGGCGACACCCGGCAGTGGAAGTTGACGATGATGCCGCCGTCGCTCTTGCGCGCGCGGACGTTGTGTACATCTTGCACGCTCTCCCCCTGCTCCAGCGCCGACTGCAGGATGCGGCGAATATCGGCCAACTCCGGCGCATCGACATCCTCGCTGGTCAGCCAATGCGGCGTCTGCGGTTCCAGGTGCGTCTCTATCTCGGTGTCTTCACCAATCGCCTGGCGCAAGATCCCTTCTATCTCCGTGGCGATGTCATGCGCCTGCGCCACGCTGGCGTTAGCCGGCACCGCCAAATCCATGCCGATCGCCATGCGCGTCGGCAGCTGCTGCAAGGTCACATTCTGCACCTGCGCGCCGTGGTTGGCGGCGATCGCCCGAATGCGCGTCGCCATGTCTTCATCGCTGCGGGTCTGCGGCACCGCGATGACGGTGAATTCCGCCCTGGCGTACAGCTCTCGCAGTTGCTCGACGATCTCTCGCTTCAGCGCGTCGATGCGCTCCAGCGGCAAGGTGCGGCACACCGCCACCGTGATTTCGACGAACAGCACCGCACCGGCGTTGCGAATGCGCACGCTATCGCAGGCCAGCACCGCCGGAAAACTTGCCAGCGTGGCGCGGATCGCCTCAGTAGCTCCGGCCGGTGCGGCATCCATCAACGAGTCGAAGGAGCGTTTGCCCAGTTTGATCGCGGCGACAAAGATAAAGCCGGCGACGATCAGCGCGGCGATGGCGTCCGCGCGGCCAAAGCCCAGCAGCACAAACACCATGCCCAGCAACACCACGCCGGACGAAAGCATATCGGAGAAGAAATGCAGCGCATCCGCTTCCAGCGCCGCGCTGTCGGTCGCTTTGGCGACGCGGTTGAGCGCCCGCACGCGGAAGAAATCGACGCAGATGGAAATCAGCAGCACCGCAATCACCACCGGCGCGGCGACGATCTCATGCGGCTGCCCGAGCAGGCTGCTGCCCGCCTCATAAACAATCCAGCCGGCGGCGCCCAGCAACAGCAGCACCTCGAACAGCGCCGCCAGGTTTTCCACCTTGCCGTGCCCGAAGTGGTGATCGTCATCGGCAGGCTTATCGCTGATGCGCACCGCCAGCCAGGTGATGCTGGTGGCGATAAAGTCGGTAAAAGAGTGGATCCCTTCGGATATCAGGCCAATACTGCCGGTAAAAATACCGGCGACGAACTTGCCCGTAGCCAGTAACCCGCTGGCGATCATCGAGTTTCTGGCCACGGCCTGTTTTTCATTCTGCATTATGCTGCTCACATTCGGACGGTGATTTATTTTTTTACTTTAGAGGATAATTGCCAGACAAAGGCGATCAGCAGCATACTGCCAGAAAATGTCAGCATGAGGCTAGTAAGAAAATTGGATTTTCCGGTGGAATAAAAATAAATCTCATTAATGCCCACCGAGATCATTAAAATGGCGTAGAGCAATCCCAGAATAAGAATCGTCATTATTATCAACTCCCGTATCAGGCCGCGCGTTCAGCGCGCCGCTAAAAATCCTCCCCATAATAAATAGCGGTTACAGGGAGGATGCATCTAGGCGGATCTTTTGCGTTCATCAATCATCCCATTTGGTGCTCATATAGGCCGCTAACAGGCCCAGTGAGCTGATCATTGCCAGAAATCCCATAAAAATAGTCATGTTTCCCATTATTTAGTCCTCAGGTTAAATGTTATCGATAAAAGCCCCTTGCGTTAAATATCGGGGTTGGTCGGTATCCATGTTTTTTAACGTCCTCCTCATTAAGGCTTTACATCTCCGCCCGCAACATCGGGCGGAGCGCGGTTAAATACCCAATACCTGCTGGGCAATTTTGAAATAAATAATCAGGCCGGTGCCGTCGATAAAGGTAGCGATAAACGGCGCCGATACCACCGCCGGATCGATGCCGAGACGTTTCAACAGCATCGGAATGATCGACGAGACAATCGCGCTCCACACGGTGATTGCCACCAGCGACAGGCTGACCACCAACGTCACCTCCATGCCGACGCCCATAATCCAGGCGCGTACCCAGGCCGCCAGGCCAATGGTGACGGCGATCAGCAGCGAGGTCGTCACTTCCTTGCGGATCACCGCGCCCAGGTTGCGCAGGCTGACCTCACCCAGCGCCATGGCGCGCACCAGCGTCGAGGTGATCTGGGTGCCGCTGTTGCCGCCGGTGCCGATCAGCAGCGGGATGAAGA
Organism: Serratia sp. TSA_105.2; assembly: GCF_052692115.1. Classification (NCBI taxonomy): domain Bacteria; kingdom Pseudomonadati; phylum Pseudomonadota; class Gammaproteobacteria; order Enterobacterales; family Yersiniaceae; genus Serratia; species Serratia sp. TSA_105.2. Next base: position 510,179 of record NZ_JBQZFT010000001.1, on the reverse strand, counting down.
ACGCCAACGCGATCGCCGCTTCGAGCTGATCTTCAAACGCCTTCAGCACGTTGCCGGTGTAAGCTTCGGCGACGAACAGCATCAGCAGCCACACCGAACGTTTACGCCACAGCGCCCACGGGCTGGTCTCCAGATAAGGCTTGTCCAGCGGCAGGCTCGCGCCCTGGCGCTGTGCGTCTTCGGTGTTTTCATCCTCGACCAGGCGGGCGATCTCTCGCTCCCCCAGCACGCCGACCAGCGTGTTGTTCGCCACGACCGGCACCACGTCCAGGCCGCCCTTGCCGAGCAGATGCGCCACGTCGTTGCGATCGTCGTCGGGCGAAACCTGAAAATAGCTGTGATCCATCATCACGCCGACCGCTTTATCCTGCTCGTCGCACTGCAGCAGTTTTTTCACCGACAGCGTGCCGCGCAGATGATAATCGTCCGCGGTAATAAATACCCGGGTGGGAATTTCGTCCGTTTTAAGCTGTGAAAGTAAATATTCCCGGGCATGATTGACCGTCATCGTCGCGGGAACAGTAATAAAATCGGCGTTCATATAGCCGGCGACCGATGTCTCGTCGAGAGTTTCAGTCGCGCTCAGCGCCGGAGAAGAATAATGTTGATGTGACTTGATCATTGTCAGTCCCTATTTCTGTTTTGAACTTCAACAGCGAATCGCATAGGGGCGTAACCACAGAGGGAGTGCAGACTGCCTATCTCCGCGTCCAGGTTTTAGCACTATACAACGTATCCGAATTGTTGCTCGGAAGTTACTTTGGGCTGAACCTTAATCCGATAAAGCCTGTCTTAACCTTGGGCATCTCTCGATGTCGTCAGATCAGTAACCTGTGTTTGTATAGGAGCCTCGCCAAACGAGATACTGCATATAAACTACCGGCGCAGTATAGGCGGTGTTTTCTTCAGCGGGAAGAAAAGATTACCCGTCGTTTATGGAGTATTTAGGATAATGTTATTAAACACGAACCTATAAAAGCGGCTGATATAAATCAGCCGCTTTTATATTTCTCAGTGTTCGAGAAGATAGACGTTTTTATCGTACAAGGCGCCCTGACGGGTAAAATCGATCCCCTTTACGTAGGGTTTAATGAGCGTGGCGTTGGCCTCGTAGTACACCGGTGCCACCGGCGTATCGGCGGCCAGCACCGCCTCGGCCTGCTGGAAGTATTGCTGCACCTGCTGCGGCGTCTGCGCCGCCGTTGCCTGATGCAGAATGCGGTCGTAGTCCGGGTTATGGTATTTAGGGCTGTTCTCGCTGCTGTCGGAACGGAACACGTTCAGGAAGGTGGATGGATCGTTGTAATCCGCCAGCCAGCGGGTAAAGGCCACACCGTACTGCCCGCGGTTGATATTATCCAGCGCCACTTTACGCTCCTGGCTTTGCAAGGTGGCCTCTACCCCAAGGTTCTTTTTCCACATGGCGGCGGCGGCGATGACGATCTTCTTGATGGTGGCGTCGTTGCTGTACAGCACGGTAAAGCGCAGCGGATGCTCGGCGTTGAAACCGGCCTGCGCCAGCAGTTGCCTCGCCTGGGCGTGCCGCTGTTCCGGCGTCCAGCCGGCCGCAGCGCCGGGCTGCAGGCTATAGCCGCCCGCCCCCGTTGGGGTAAAGGTCCAGGCCGGCTGTTGGCCATATCCCAGCACCTTGCCGGCGATAATATCTTTGTCCAACGCCAGATTCAGCGCCTGGCGCACCCGCAGGTCGTTAAACGGCGCCTGGCGGTTGTTGAAGGCGAAATAACTGGTGGAGAGCAGCGGATAGGTCACCAGCTGTTGCTCGCCGAGCGTTTTTTTCAGCTGCTGATACAGCTCCGGCGGCGTGGTATACCCCAACTCAACCTCGCCGGCGCGAAAACGAGCCACTTCCGGGAAGCCCTGTATCGGCAAGAACGTCACCTTGTTGAGCACGGTGTTGGCGTTGTCCCAATACTGCGGGTTACGTTCCACCACCACCTTTTCGTTCACCACCCACTGGCTGAGGCGGAATGCGCCGTTGCCGACAAAATGCGCCGGTTGAGTCCAGTTCTTGCCGTACTGCTCCACCACCTTGCGGTTAACCGGCAAAACCGGAAAATGCACCAGCTGCTTGAGCAGGTAGGAATTGGGCTCCGACAGCGTCACCTGCAGGGTGTGCGCGTCCAGCGCCTTGACGCCCAGCTCGCTCGGCGGTTTGCTGCCGGCGTTGATCGCCGCGGCATTCAGCACGTAGGCCGAAGCCAGATAGCTGCCGTACGGCGACGCGGTTTTCGGATCGGTGAGGCGCCGCCAGCTGTAGACAAAATCGTCGGCGGTCACCGGATCGCCGTTCGACCATTTGGCCTGCGGCCGCAAATGGAAGGTCCAGACGTTGCCCTGATGCTCCCATTTCTGCGCCAGCGCCGGGACCGCTTCGCCGTCTTTCCCGACGCGCAGCAGGCCTTCGAACAGATCGTTAAAGATGTAGAACTCCACATTGCTCTCAGCCAGGTTTGGATCCAGCGTCGCCGGCTCATACCCGTTGGCGCGTACCAATTCCTGTACCGGCGCCAGTTTAGCGCCCGCCGGTACGTCGGCCGCCTGAGCGATCGCCGCATTAAAAGTCAGGAGGATTAAACCAGCCAATTTCTTGCCATTAAATGAATATTTCACGTCGATATCCCTGTTAAGTGTTTTATCGCGTTCAATATGCAATGTGGCAGTGGAATAAATTAAATCATTAATCGCTATGAGTCATAACCAAAAGCGGTGTTGAATTTCTTTCATTATCAAAGGAATATCCCTCACCGCGCTTTTCGCCTTCAAACACAATGTGCACTGCCGTCCTCTACTTGATGTTCACGGTCGTGATACCAAACAGCGGCAGGCCTTTAACCGGCTCTGGGCCGGGTTCTCCCCACACCATTAAGAATTTACCGCTCGCCTGCGCCTGGATCGCCAGATTCACCAGCAATTTCGGATAGGGTTCATTAGCCGCTACCGACATCGGAAACACATTTTCGTATAATCCTCCATCGATCGCCATTTCCACATGCACGCAATCATTAGCTACATCGATGACCACGATAGGATTGGTATAAAACGGTCCATTAGACATAGGCACCTCTCTCACGATTTTTTACTGAATATGGCTCGTCATTCGCGTTGACAGTTCGTGTTATTAATACCTGAACGAAACGATGAAGAACGATATGAAAAGACTGGGGAAAAAGAACGCCAATCGATAACAAGACGTCAACATTGTAACTGCTTAATTGCCATTACAGCGTTGACAAGGAACTGATGTAAGTCAAATGTAAACCCACACTTAACCGTCACCCCCATGAATACATGGACAATATTTAAAAAAGAATACACAAAAAACAATTCAATAAAAATCAACAGGATGAAATATAACAGTCAATTAACCCATATTAATTAATTGGTTGCAGAAAAAGATTAACAGCAAAATAATGGACAGGAGAAATCAGTAGCACTTCAATTTAAAAATAACATTAAAAACCTCACTTGATATCTCCATGGCACCTAACTACCTTTAAATGGCTTCGAGATATACATGAAGCTACTGCCGGTTATAAAATCAATAACTGGCGAATGATTGAATCAAAAATAATTACCGAAAGAGCAAACCGGAAATATAAACGCTTGCCGTGAGGATAAGATGCAACGGTCTGCTTGCCATACCGTTTTCTTTCGAGGGCAATGACTATTTCCATTCAGATGCAATTACCTGTCTGGTGGCTAACCGGATTCAGCGTGATATGCACTTCAGACTGACTCAGCAAAAATCACAGGAGTTTACCTATGCCTTCATTGCAAGATATTACGCCTGAACAGGCTAACGCATTGAATAAACAATCACGTGACGCCTATAGCGCGGAAGTGCAGAGCCGACAGACGCTGCTCAACCAACATCCGCAATTGAAACCGGCGTTCAACCAGCAAGTGCATCCGCAATCCTTGTGTGGATGCGGGTGCCAACAAAATATCTGCGGCTACTTCAGCTTCCAGGGCTGTGGATGCGGGTGTGGCTGCGCGCCACATGCGGAGACCGTACAAATTTCCGCACAGCTCGCCAATATTGGTCCCAATGCCCCATCAAGCGGTACATCGGTGCGTTTTATCGGCCAGGCCACCGGCACCGGCTCAGGCGGTAACATCAACATCCCGACGATCTATTTACAAGGCACCGTGCCCGATGCCGAAAATCTGATCGGCGTTCCGTTAACCCTGCAATTGGCCATCAACCCCGGTTCGATCGTCCTGACGCTGCTGGAGAATGGCCGGGTGCTGGCCTCTTTGGTTCATCCGCCACAGTACGCAGGCAGCATCAACGGGCAATTCTTTGGCGTCGGCAACGGTGAGTTCGTGCCGGCGTGACAAGAAGCAAACCTGACGGGCGGCCGCCTGCGATGGCAGGTTGGCCGCTCACTGTGAGATAACACGTACCAATTCTATTCGGGCAATCAATACAGATTATTCCAGCCGAAACTTAACTTATCCTTAGGGCAATTCACTTTGTGAGCGATCGTCAAAAATAATTTAATACGAATCGTTTTCACTATCATTATTGATGTTCTTGGCTAAAATCGGGCTGCTTGCGCTTGCCAGGCGATATTCGTTTTCCTCATTCGAACGCTAAAAAGGATAACTGCATGAAGCTGCGTATTTCATCTCTCGGCCCCGTCGCCCTGCTCGCCTCCTCGATGATGCTGGCCTTCGGCGCTCAGGCGGCCTCCGCCGATCAGGGCATCGTCATTTACAACGCCCAACATGAAAACCTGGTGAAATCCTGGGTCGACGGGTTTACCAAAGATACCGGCATCAAGGTCACGCTGCGCAACGGCGGCGACAGCGAGCTGGGCAATCAGCTGGTGCAGGAAGGCAGCGCTTCGCCTGCCGACGTCTTCCTGACGGAAAACTCCCCGGCGATGGTGTTGGTGGATAACGCCAAGCTGTTCGCCCCGCTGGACGCCGCGACGCTGGCCCAGGTGGAACCGCAGTATCGCCCAAGCCACGGCCGCTGGACCGGCATCGCCGCTCGCTCTACCGTGTTCGTCTACAATCCGGCCAAACTGACCGAAGCGCAGCTGCCGAAGTCGCTGCTGGATCTGGCCAAGCCGGAATGGAAAGGCCGCTGGGCCGCCTCGCCGTCGGGCGCCGATTTCCAGGCGATCGTCAGCGCGCTGCTGGCGCTGAAAGGCGAGAAAGCGACGCTGGAATGGCTGAAAGCGATGAAAACCAACTTCACCGCCTATAAGGGCAACAGCACGGTAATGAAAGCGGTCAATGCCGGCCAGGTCGACAGCGGCGTGATCTATCACTACTACCCGTTCGTGGATGGCGCTAAAACCGGCGAAAACAGCAACAACATCAAGCTGTACTACTTCAAACATCAGGATCCGGGCGCGTTCGTCAGCATCTCCGGCGGCGGCGTGCTGGCTTCCAGCAAGCACCAGCAGCAGGCGCAGGCGTTCATCAAGTGGATCACCGGCAAACAGGGCCAGGAGATCCTGCGCACCAACAACGCCTTCGAATACGCCGTCGGCGTCGGCGCGGCCTCCAACCCGAAACTGGTGCCGCTGAAAGATCTGGACGCACCGAAGGTAGACGCCGCGCAGCTGAACAGTAAAAAAGTGGTCGAACTGATGACCGAGGCGGGCCTGCTGTAAGGCCCGCGGCAAACCGAGAGTTTTTGATCGTTATGTCAAACCTGAGTACCCACGCCGCGCAGACCGCGCGGCGTTATTCTGTTGTCCCCAGTCACCCGCGGCCGGGGGCGATCGTGGTGGCCAGCGCCGTGCTGCTCTCGCTGCTGGCGCTGTTGCCGCTGGGATTCGTTATCGGCGTAGCGTTTGAAACCGGCTGGCAAACGGTCAACGCTCTGGTTTTCCGCCCGCGCGTGGCGGAACTGCTGTTGAACACCCTGCTGTTGGTGGTGCTGACGCTGCCGATCTGCGCCGTGCTGGGCGTAGCCCTGGCCTGGTTGACCGAACGCACCACGCTGCCGGGCCGCCGTCTCTGGGCGGTAATGGCCACCGCGCCGCTGGCGGTGCCGGCCTTTGTGCAAAGCTATGCCTGGATCAGCCTGGTGCCGTCGATGCACGGCCTGGGCGCCGGGGTCTTCATCTCGGTGCTCGCCTATTTCCCGTTCATTTACCTGCCGGCCGCCGCCGTGCTGCGCCGTCTGGATCCCGGTATCGAAGATGTCGCCACCTCGCTCGGTTCCCGGCCACCGGCGGTGTTTTTCCGCGTGGTGCTGCCGCAGCTGAAGCTGGCGGTCTGGGGCGGTTCCCTGCTGATCGCATTGCACCTGCTGGCGGAGTATGGCCTGTACGCCATGATCCGTTTCGATACCTTCACCACCGCGATCTTCGATCAGTTCCAGTCGACCTTCAATGGCCCGGCGGCCAACATGCTGGCCGGCGTATTGGTGCTGTGCTGCCTCGGGTTACTGCTGCTTGAGGCTCTCAGCCGCGGCCGCGCGCGCTATGCCCGCGTCGGTTCCGGCAGCGCCCGCAGCCAAACGCCGCGTCGCCTTTCGCTGCCGCTCGCCGCGCTGGCGCTGCTGCTGCCGATTTCGCTGACCGCGCTGGCGCTGGGCGTGCCTTTCATTACCCTGGCCCGCTGGCTGTGGCTGGGGGGGTTCGAGGTGTGGCGCAACGCGGAACTGTGGCCCGCGCTGTGGCAAACGCTGTCGCTGTCCGCCGCCGGCGCGCTGCTGATCACGCTGTGCGCCATTCCGATGGCCTGGCTGTCGGTGCGCTATCCGGCCCGGCTGTACCGCGTGCTGGAAGGCTGTAACTACGTGACCAGTTCGCTGCCCGGCATCGTGGTAGCGCTGGCGCTGGTGACCATCACCATTCACAGCTTCCGGCCGATTTACCAAACCGAAATCACCCTGCTGCTGGCGTATTTGCTGATGTTTATGCCGCGGGCGCTGATCAACCTGCGCGCCGGCATCGCACAGGCGCCGGTGGAATTGGAAAACGTGGCGCACAGCCTGGGCAAATCACCGGCGCAGGCGCTGTGGAGCACCACCTTGCGGCTGGCGGCGCCGGGTGCCGCAGCGGGCGCGGCGCTGGTGTTCCTGGCGATCGCCAATGAGCTGACCGCCACGCTGTTGCTGGCGCCGAACGGCACCCGCACGTTGGCCACCGGATTTTGGGCGTTGACCAGCGAGATAGACTACGTCGCCGCCGCGCCTTATGCGCTGATTATGGTGGCGCTGTCATTGCCGCTCACCTGGCTTCTTTATTCTCAATCTAAACGCACGGCGGGACTATGAGCACGCTCGAACTGCACGGTATCGAAAAATCTTATAACGCCATCAGGGTGCTGGAACACATCGACCTGCAGGTTGCCGCCGGCAGCCGCACGGCGATCGTCGGCCCTTCCGGCTCCGGCAAAACCACCCTGCTGCGCATCATCGCCGGCTTTGAAATTCCCGACGGCGGCCAGATCCTGCTGCAGGGGCAAGCCATGGGCAACGGCGGCGGTTGGGTGCCGGCGCATCTGCGCGGCATCGGCTTCGTCCCGCAGGATGGCGCGCTGTTCCCGCACTTTACCGTCGCCGGCAACATCGGTTTTGGCCTTACAGGCAGCAAGCGTGAGAAACAGCGGCGCATCGAGGCGCTGATGGAGATGGTGGCACTGGATCGCCGTCTGGCCGCGCTGTGGCCGCACGAGCTGTCAGGCGGGCAGCAACAGCGGGTGGCGCTGGCGCGCGCCCTGTCGCAGCAACCCCGGCTGATGCTGCTGGACGAACCGTTCTCGGCGCTGGATACCGGCCTGCGCGCCGCCACCCGCAAAGCGGTCGCCGAACTGCTGACGGAGGCCAAGGTGGCGTCAATTCTGGTCACCCATGATCAGAGCGAGGCGCTATCGTTCGCCGATCAGGTGGCGGTGATGCGCAATGGCCGGCTGGCGCAGGTGGGCGCGCCGCAAGATCTCTATCTGCGGCCGGTCGATGAGCCGACCGCCAGCTTCCTTGGCGAAACGCTGGTGTTGACCGCCGAACTGGCGCACGGCTGGGCCGACTGCGCATTGGGGCGTATCGCCGTCGACGATCGGCAACGCAGCGGCCCGGCGCGCATTATGCTGCGCCCGGAGCAGATTCAAATTGGTTTGTCCGATCCGGCGCAGCGCGGCCAGGCGGTGATCACCGGCATCGATTTCGCCGGCTTCGTCTCTACGCTCAACCTGAAAATGGCCGCCGGCGGCGCGCAAATCGAGATCAAAACCGTCAGCCGCGAAGGCCTGCAGCCCGGTTCTCAGGTCAATCTCAACGTGATGGGCCAGGCGCATATTTTCGCCGGTTGACTCACTTTATGCCGGGCTTCCGCCCGGCCTCCTCAACGGCAAATCCTGTCGTGGCGCGGCTTTTTCGGCGCCAGCAGATAATCCACCACGCTTTCGTCAACGCAGCTGTCGATGCCGTTCAGCGCCAGCGTATGCCCGTCGCGTTCGCGGGTAATCAGCGGGCTTTTAAAGGCGGCGGCCATCACCTGCGCGTTGCGGTACGGCGTGGTCGGATCGTAGCGCTGCGCGACGAACAGCAGCGGCGGCAACGCGGCGGACGCTACCGGCGTGTGCGGCCGATCTTTGCCGCGGTACGGCCACAGATCGCACATTTCCAGCGGATATTCGTGCAGCGGTAGATAGTGGGCATACAAAGCGGCGGTATTGATCTCCTGCCGCTGACGGCGCAACAGCTGCGGATCGGCCGTCGGGTTGGCGACGTCGGCGCAGGTGATGACGTTCAGGGCGTCATCGGCATCCGGCGAATAGCTTTCGTCGATCAGATCGGAAACCTGCTGCCCGGCAATGCCGGCATCGAGTTGGCGCAGCACGGTCGCCAACTCGTGCCAGCGCTCCGGCCACAGCAGCAGCGAACGCGTGACCGTCAGCACGTCGTCGGCGGAGATTTCATAGCCCGCCGCGGTAACGAACGGCTGCTCATGCAGCTTGCGCAGCAAAGCGTGATAGCGCTGCAGCGCCTGATTGGCGCCGCCGCCCAGCTGGCAGCTGTCGGTTTTGCCGCAGTAGGCAGCGAAGCGCAGGAAGCTTTGCTGAAAGCCTCGCTCCTGATTCATGCGCTGGGTGAAATCGTCCTCTGCCAGATCCACCACCCCGTCGAGCACCAGCGCGCGCGTCTTCTTCGGAAAACGTTCGGCATACAGCGCCGCCACCTTGGTGCCGTAAGAGTACGCCACCGCCGTCAGCCCCGGTTCGCCCAGCGCGTGGCGGATCGCGTTCAGATCGTTGACCGCTTCGTCGGTGCCGATATGTTGCAGCACGTCCGCGCCGGTCTGTTTGATGCAGGCGGCAATCAGGGTGCGCGTCTGGTTCTCCGCACCGGCCACGTCGTTGTCGTCCGGCGTTGGGGTTTCGTCGCCTTCAGCCAGCTGACAAGAAATTTTCGGCGTCGATTGGCCGACGCCGCGCGGATCGTAACCGATGATGTCGTAGGATTTACGCAGCCTGGTGACGTGGGCGTCGTTGCCCAAATAAGGATTGATACCCGGCAGGCCCGGCCCGCCGCTGATCATCACCACGCTGCCCTTTTTCGGCCCGGTGGCGGGCAGCAGGGTCAGCGCCAAACGCACGGTCTGTTCGCCCGCCTGCGCCGCATGAGCGGGCGGCGTGGCGTAGGCTAACGGCACCTCGAGGTAACCGCAGCGCAGCCCCGCCGGCGGCACCTCATCGAACCACCGTTGAAAACCGCTGTTGAGACAAGATTGCCAACGAATGCCGTTCTCGGCCGTCGCGCCGTGGAGCGCAGGCTTGGCCTGGGCGGGCAACGCGGCGGCGGTTGCGGCGAGCAACGCCAGAATACGCAGTACTGACATGGGGAGTCCTTTCAACTCAACGAATCGGTCAAAGGTTAACGATACCCGGTTAAACCGCTAGCCAATAGAACACAAAAAGCCGCGCGGGTGAAGCCGTCACCGCGCACCCGGCAAGACGTTTCTCTGCTCGGATTGCTCTTATAACGCACAGAATGCTGCAAAAATTACCGTTCACCTGCTAGGCTTAGGGTTCGTTAACCCACAAGGAACAGGAGAGCAGCATGTTTGGTAAAGCGGAAGACAAAACCAATGAAGCCGCAGGCGCGGTAGAAGAAGCGTTCGGCAAAGCCGTCGATTCGCCTGAGCATCAGGTGCGCGGCGCGGCGCGCAAATACGCCTCCCAGGCCAGCTATGCCGCCCGAGACGCAGCGGACAGCGTAAGAACCCAGGTGGAAGCCAACCCGCTGGCCGGCGTGGCCGTTGCGGCAGCGGTCGGCATCGTTTTCGGCTTCTTGCTGGGACGCAAATAAGCGGCGAAGGCGCCGTTCGACAATAGGCCCGTTACGGGCCTTTTTTTCACCCTTTTCTCCCCTGCGCGCAAACTTTCATCTATCACAGCCATCGCTTATAAAAACCAACGCCTTCAACTACGATTAGTTTGTGACCAGAGCGAGGCTCTGCGATCCGGCAGATAACCCTATGAGGATTATCACCATTATCCATGCTGTTTAAGCCGCTCTCCTTCACGCGGCTAAGAAAGGTTGATTATGGCTCGCACCACCCCTATCGAACGTTACCGCAATATCGGCATCTCCGCGCATATCGATGCCGGCAAGACCACCACCACCGAGCGGATTCTGTTTTACACCGGGGTCAGCCACAAGCTGGGTGAAGTGCATGACGGCGCAGCGACCATGGACTGGATGGCGCAGGAACAGGAGCGCGGCATCACCATCACCTCGGCGGCCACCACCTGCTTTTGGAACGGCATGCAGCATAATTATCCGCAGCACCGCATCAATATCATCGACACCCCCGGGCACGTCGATTTCACCATTGAGGTGGAACGCTCGATGCGCGTGCTGGACGGCGCCGTGATGGTCTATGACTCGGTGGGCGGCGTGCAGCCGCAGTCGGAAACCGTTTGGCGCCAGGCCAACAAATACAAGGTGCCGCGGCTGGCGTTCGTCAACAAGATGGACCGCATCGGCGCGGACTTTTTCCGCGTGCGCAAAATGATGATCGAGCGCCTGAAAGCCAACCCGGTGCCGATCGTCATTCCGATCGGCGCCGAAGACCACTTCAGCGGCGTGGTGGATCTGGTGCGGATGAAGGCCATCCTGTGGGACGAAGCCTCGCAGGGCATGAACTTCAGCTTCGAAGAGATCCCGGCCGAGCTGCGCGATTCGGCGCAGGAGTGGCGCGAAAACATGATTGAGGCCGCCGCCGAAGCCTCGGAAGAGCTGATGGAGAAATACCTCAACCAGGTGCCGCTGAGCGAAGAGGAGATCGTTCACGGGCTGCGGGTGCGCACCGTCGCCGGCGAAATCCAGCCGATGCTGTGCGGCTCGGCGTTCCGCAACAAAGGGGTGCAGCGCATGCTGGATGCGGTGATCGAGCTGATGCCCTCGCCGCTCGACGTGCCGCCGATGGAGGGCCACGGCGAACACGATGAAATCATCACCCGCAAAGCCGACGACAACGAAAAATTCTCGGCGCTGGCATTCAAGCTGATGACCGACCCGTTCGTCGGCCAGCTGACCTTCGTGCGCGTCTACTCCGGGGTGCTGGCCAAGGGCAGCAGCGTTTACAATCCGATCAAGGGCAAAAAGGAGCGCATCGGCCGTATCGTGCAGATGCACGCCAACGATCGTAAGGACATCGACGAGCTGCACGCCGGCGACATCGCCGCCTGCGTCGGCCTGAAGGACGTCACCACCGGCGATACGCTGTGCGACCCCGGCGCCATCATCACGCTGGAACGCATGACCTTCCCCGAGCCGGTGATCGCCCAGGCGATCGAGCCGAAGACCAAGGGCGACCAGGAGAAAATGGGCATCGCGCTGCAGCGCCTCTCTTCGGAAGATCCGTCGTTCCGTGTGCGCACCGATGAAGAATCCGGCCAAACCATCATCTACGGCATGGGCGAGCTGCACCTGGAGATCATCGTCGATCGCATGCGCCGCGAGTTCGGGGTGGAGACCACCACCGGCAAGCCGCAGGTGTCGTACCGCGAAACCATCCGCAAGCGGGTGGCCGACGTGGAAGGCAAGTTCGTGCGCCAGTCCGGCGGTAAAGGGCAATACGGCCACGTGGTGCTGACCGTCGAACCGAACGAACCCGGCAAAGGCTTCGAGTTCTTCGATGAGATCAAGGGCGGCGTCATTCCGGGCGAGTTTATCCCGGCGGTGAAAAAAGGCGTGCTCGAGGCGCTGAACAACGGCGTGCTGGCCGGTTATCAGGTGGTGGACGTCAAGGTACACCTGACCTTCGGTTCTTACCATGACGTCGACTCGTCGGAACAGGCGTTCCGCATGGCGGCGATTTTCGGCTTCAAGGAAGCCTGCCGCCTGGCGGATCCGGTGATCCTTGAGCCGATCATGTCGGTGGAGGTGGAAACGCCGGAAGATTACGCCGGCAACGTGATGGGCGACCTCTCCTCACGCCGCGGTCTGGTGCAGGGCATGGAAGAGATACCGGGCGGCGGCGGCAAGGAAATTCGTGCCAAGGTGCCGCTGTCCGAGATGTTCGGCTACTCGACGACCCTGCGTTCGATGTCGCAGGGCCGCGCCACCTACACCATGGAATTCAGCCACTACGCCGAAGCGCCGCGCAACGTGGCCGAAGAGATCATTCACCACAGCAAGCGTTAACCCTCGCGCCCGCCTTCGCGGCGGGCGTCACCCCGGCTTGTCCTCCAGCGCCACCACCACCGGCTGCGGCTTGATGCGCATGGCGTACACCACGCCGGCGATCAGGCAGACGATGCCGGCCAGCGTCAGCAGCGGCGGCCAGGCCTGGCGCAGCAGAAAGGTATAGGCCAACCCTGCCAGAATTTCGAACACGATGAGCGGCCCCACCAACACCGTCGGCAGGCGCTGGCTGGCTTCGTTCCAGCATAGCGCCCCCAGCCAGGAACAGAACACGCCGATGACCAGCATCAGCGGGATAAACACCTCGGGGCGCGGGCCGAACGGCAAGGCGAACGCCGGTTCGCTCAGCGCCAATTGGCCGCAGACCGCCAGATAGCCCAGCAGCGCCAGCGGCAGCGTCACCAGCCCTTGCGCCGTGGCCCAGGTAGCCGGCCGCTGCGTCGGGTTCTCCCGCAGCCAGCGCGAGTTGCGCAGCGGGAACCAGGTCCAGCACGCCACCGCCAACACGGCCAGCCCCAGGCCGCTGAGATAACGCCAGCCGTCGATCGGCAGCGCGTTGCCGCGCAGCTCGGCGACGTTCACGCACGCTAACCCGCAGACGATCAGCAACAGTGCCGGCGCCAGCTTGCCCCAGGCCAGCCGCCCGTCGTGCCGGCCGTAAAACAGATTGGCGCAGAGGGCGATCACCACCGGCAAAGTGCCGATGATCATGGTCGATACCGGTGCGCCGGTACGCTGAATGGCGCTGGCCAGGCACAGGTAGTACAGCAGGTTACCGATGGCCGTCAGCTTGAGCGCCTCCAGCCAATCCTGGCGCCGCAGCTTGCGCAGGCGGCGGCGATCGAGCCAGGCGAGCGGCAAGGTGATCAGCCCAAAGGCCAGATAGCGCCCGGTGGACTGCAGCGCAGCGGGATAATCCGGTACCAGCAGCGGGCCGACGAAGATCAATCCCCACATCAGCCCGGCGGCCAGTGCAAACACAACGCCAATGAACATAACGACTCCGACAAACGGCCGGTGCGGCCAACCCGCCCGACAAGACAGCGGCAGAGTAGCGAAAACACGGGGAGGAATTATTGTAGCAGGTTGCTGTTTTAGCCCAATTTCACCTGTTTCTGGAAACGCACAGGCGTGACGCCGTAACGGTTGGCGAAGGCGCGCGTCAGGTGCGCCTGATCGGTCAACCCCGCCGCCGCCGCCACCTGTGCGGCGGGCATATCGCGCTCCAGCATGCGTTTGGCCTGCGACAGCCGGATCGCCATCAGCATCTGCTGCGGCGAGACGTGGTATTCGGCCTTGAACTTGCGCAGGAAATGGTATGGGCTGAGCGACACCAGCTCGGCCAGCTGATTGAGGGTCACCGCCTCGGCGAAGTTGTCGTGCAGGTAGCATTTCACCACCTCAAAACGGTGCACCGCCTCGGCTTTTTCCCGCTGCCCGGTGCGGATGTGCGGGTGCAACAGCTCGACCGCCTCCAACAGCAGGCCGTCGAGCGTGAGCGAATCGTCGGTTTGCCACAGCGTGGCGAGAATGGCGGACAGGCGCTGCGCCGCCCGCGGATCGTGGCGCACCGCATCGGTGAACCACTGGCTCCGATCGCCGGACAGCTGCTCCAGCGCCTCGGGCGCCAGATAGAGCATGCGGTAACACCAGCCGCCCGGCGTTTCGGCTTCGCCGGTATGCAGCTCGTCGGGGTTCATCAGCACCAGCGCACCCGGCGCCGCCAGATGCTGCGCGCCGCGATAGCGGAAACGCTCCGCCCCGGTGTCTACGGTGCCGATAGCGAAGGCATCGTGGGTATGCGGCTCGAAGGCATAGCGTTCGATATGCGCCTGATAAAGTTCGACGCCCGGCAGATGCGACAAATGCCGGAACTGCGCGCAATCCTTCTCGAACGGAAACTGTTGTGGTACCCCTTGCACCCGACCTCCTCGTCCGTGCTGACAATCTGCTCAGCATAGCCAAAACATCGCCGGTTGAGTAGCCGCCCTGGCGCTTTCGTGCCCTTCGCCTGGACGATCGCCGCCATTCGGCGTAGGGTTAAGGTCCCTGTCCCTTTCAGGGGAGCCGCATCGCGAAGCTCATCGGCCCCTGACACTCCGCAAACAAGAGGCAACAATGTATCCGGATACTCAACTGTATATCGATGGACAATGGCGCAACGCGCTGGCCGGGAAAACCTTGCCGGTCACCAACCCCGCCACCGACGAAGTAATCGGTCAGGTGGCGCACGCCGCCACAGAGGATCTCGATCTGGCGCTGGCCGCCACCGAGCGCGGATTTAACGTCTGGCGCGACACCGCTGCGCACCAGCGCGCCAACCTGATGCGCAAAGCGGCGGCGCTGCTGCGCGAACGCGCCAACGCCATCGCCGCCGTCATGACGCAGGAACAGGGCAAACCGGTGGCGCAGGCCAAAGTCGAAATTCTTAACGCCGCCGACGTCATCGACTGGTTCGCCGGCGAAGCCACCCGCACCTACGGGCAGATCATTCCGTCCCGCGCCCGCGACGTGCAGCAGCAAACCCTCAAGCTGCCGGTCGGCCCGGTGGCCGCCTTCACGCCGTGGAACTTCCCGATCAACCAGATCGTGCGCAAGCTGTCCGCCGCGCTGGCGGCGGGGTGTTCCATCATCGTTAAAGGCCCGGAAGAAACGCCGGCCTCGCCGGCTGAGCTGATCAAAGCCTTCGCCGACGCCGGGATCCCGGCCGGGGTGATCGCGCTGGTGTACGGCACCCCGGCGGAAATCTCGGAATACCTGATCCCGCATCCGACCATTCGCAAGATCTCCTTCACCGGCTCTACCCGCGTGGGCAAGCATCTGGCGGCGCTGGCCGGCCAGCATATGAAAAAGGCCACCATGGAGCTGGGCGGCCACGCGCCGGTGTTGATCTTCGACGACGCCGATCTCGACGCGGCGGCCAAAGAGCTGGCGCAGTCCAAGTTCCGCAACGCCGGCCAGGTCTGTATCGCTCCGACCCGCTTCCTGATCCAGCAAGGCGTTTATGAAGCCTTCGTGGAGAAATTCACCGCCGCCGTGCGTGAGCTCAAGCTCGGCAACGGGCTGGAAGACGGCGTGACCATGGGGCCGATGGTGCTGGGCCGCAGCGTCGACAATATCGAGGCGCTGGTGCAGGATGCCGTCGCCCACGGGGCAAAAGCCTGCACCGGCGGCAAGCGCGTGGCGGGCAAAGGCAACTTCTTCGAGCCGACGGTGCTGCGCGACGTGCCGTTGAGCGCCCGCGCCATGTCGGAAGAGCCGTTTGGCCCGGTCGCCCTGCTGCGCTCGTTTGCCACCTATGACGAGGCGATCGCCGAAGCCAACCGCCTGCCGTACGGGCTGGCCGCCTACGCTTACAGCCGCAACATCGCCACCGTCAATGCGCTGGGGCGCGACGTGGAGAGCGGCATGCTGAGCATCAACCACATCGGTTTCGGCCTGCCGGAAACGCCGTTTGGCGGCGTGAAAGACTCCGGTCACGGCACCGAAGGCGGCAGCGAAGCGATCGAGTCCTACCTGGAAACCCGCTTCGTCACCGTCGCCGGCCGTTAATCGCACACCGGATGAATGGCCAAAAGCCCCGCACAGCGGGGCTTTTTTTTACTCGCGAGCCAGTTCGAACAGCCGCCGCGCCGCCGGGGTCAGCCCCAGCATGTGAATGCAGGCATGCACCATGCCCGGCAACCGTTCGCAGCGCACCGGCACGCCCGCCTCGCGCAGCCGCTGCGCATACTGCTCGGCCTCATCGCGCAGCGGATCATATTCGCAGCTCAGAATGGTGGCCGGCGGTAACCCGCGCAGCGTGGCGGCGTGCAGCGGTTCGGCGCCGGGATCGCGCCGCTGGGCCAGATACTGCTGCCAACAAAATACCATCGCGTCGCGCGTCAGAAAGTGCCCCTCGGCAAACTCACGATAGCTCGTCGTCGCCATCTCGCGGCTGAGCGCCGGGTACAGCAGCAGCTGGCGCTCGATGTGCGGGCCGCCGCGATCTCGCGCCAACAGCGCGACCGCAGCCGCCAGGTTGCCCCCGGCGCTGTCGCCGCCCACCGCCAGGCGCTGCGCGTCGATCCCCAACTGCGGCGCCTGTTGCGCCGCCCAGCAGAGCGCCTGATAGACATCTTCCAGCGGCTGTGGAAACGGGTATTCCGGCGCCAGACGATAGTCGACCGACAGGATCACCCGGCCGGTGGCGTTGGCCAGCGCCTGACAGGGCCGATCGTACAGCGCCAGCGAACCGAGGCACCAGCCGCCGCCGTGGGCGAACAGCATTGCCGGCTGCGCGGCGGCGCGGTTTTCCCCCGCCGGGAGATAGGCGCGCAGCGCGATCTTGTGTCCATCGGCGGCGACCACCGTAAAGTCCCTGACGCCGCCGCTCGGTTCCGCCTCGCCCTGCAGCCGGCGTAAACCGGTTTCCGTGGCCGCGCGCATTTCCGCCAGCGACGCGGGGGGCGGCGCATCGGCCGACGCTGTCAAAAAGGCGGCGATGCGTTCATCGAGCGGCATGAGGCTCTCCTGTCAGGAACGGCGTAATCAGTGCGATAAACGCCTCGTGACACTCCTCAGTAATGAAATGCCCGCAGCCGGCGACCGTTTCGCCCCGCAGATCGTGCGCATTGCCCCGCAGCGTCGTTAGCGGCGCGTCGCCGGTGGCATGCTCGGCCCCCACCGTCAACACCGGCATCGTCAGGGGCGTGGCGGCGCGCAGGCGGTTCTGCCGCACGGTCTCCGGGATCGCCCGGTAATAGTCGAATCCGGCACGCAGGCCGCCCGGCGCTGAGTAAGCAGCGATATACACCTGCGCCGCCACCCGATCGCGCCGATAGGACCAGCGATTGAAGATATAGCCAAGATATTCCCGCTCACGACCCTGGGTCAGGGTCTCCGGCAAATCCGCCAGCTGGTTGAACATGAAATGCCACAGGAAGATGTTCTCCTCCGGTGCGACGAAAATCGGCGGCGGCGGCGCCAACCCGGGGATCACCGCTTCCGTCAGCACCAGACGTTCCACCGCCTGCGGGAAATCGCTCGCCATGGCGTAACCGATCCACATGCCGATGTCGTGGCCAACCAGTTGGTAACGTTCATGGCCCAGCTGCGCCATCATCGCGTGCAACGTCGCACCAACGCTGCCGGTGTCGTAGCCGCCAGCGGGCCTGTCAGAATCGCCGATGCCCGGCGGATCGACGGCGATCGCCTGAAAACCGGCCGCCGCCAGCGCTTGCATCACATGGCGCCAGGTGTACCAGGTTTGCGGCCAGCCGGGGATCAGCAGCACCGGCCGCCCTTCACCGGCCACCACGCAGTGAAGGCGCCGGCCGTTGACCTGGAGATAGACGTGTTCCGCCGCGAGATCCGCCAACGGGACCTCGTTCTGTCGGTATTGCATGGGGTAACTCCCTGAAGGATTAGGCTCAGCGAATGCCGAGCAAGGCATTGATCTGCTGTGGGTTGACCGGCGCGCCGGCGAAGTCGTCGAACACTTTGTCGGTGACGTGGATAATGCGATCGCGAATGAAAGCTGCGCCTTCGCGTGCGCCATCCTGCGGGTTTTTCAGGCAACATTCCCACTCCAGCGCCGCCCAGCCCGAATAACCGTACTGCGTCAGGCGTGAAAAGATGCCGTTGAAATCGACCTGGCCGTCGCCCAGCGAGCGGAAGCGACCGGCGCGATCGATCCAGGATTGATAGCCGCCGTAAATACCCTGCCGACCGGTCGGATTGAACTCGGCGTCCTTGACGTGGAACATGCCGATAACCTCTTTATAGATATCGATAAACTCCAGATAGTTGAGCTGCTGCAGCACCATATGGCTCGGATCGAACAGCACCCGGCAGCGCGGATGATGGCCGACGCGCTCATGAAACATTTCGAATGTCACGCCGTCGTGCAGATCCTCGCTCGGGTGAATTTCGTAACACAGGTTGATCCCCTGCTCGTCGCAGGCGTTAAGCACCGGCAGCCAGCGCCTGGCGAGCTCGTCGAACGCGGTATCGATCAGTCCTTCCGGGCGCTGTGGGAACGGGAACAGATAGGGCCAGGCCAGCGAACCGGAAAAGGTGCCCAGTTCGCTGAGCCCGAGCCGCGCCGACGCCTTCACCGCCAACAGCATTTGCTGCCGCGCCCACTCGCCGCGCGCCTGCGGATTGCCCTGCAGCGCCGGCGGCGCGAAGCTGTCAAACAGCGCATCGTAAGCCGGGTGTACCGCCATCAGCTGGCCGAAGATATGGCTGGTCAATTCGCTGACCACCAACCCCTGTTCCGCCAACATGCCGGTCAAATCATCGCAGTAGGTTTGGCTTTCCGCAGCGGTGGCCACGTCGAATAAACGCCGATCCCAGGCCGGGATCTGCAGCGCGCTAAAACCAGTCTGTGCCGCCCACTCGGCGATGGCCGGCAGGCTATTGAACGGCGCTGTCTCATCGCTGAACTGCGCGAGATGCAGGCTTGGACCTTTGAGGGTTTTCATCGTAAACTCCTATTAGTTGTCGATTGACAAACAATAGGAGCAAAGCGCGATGACCGCAAGCGAAATTTATAAAGACATTGGTATTCCCGCCGATTTAAGCGATCCTATGTCGCTGAATGGCCGGTAAATTGGAGCAGCGAATGGCAGGCAGACCGCGCGAGTTCGATCGCGAACAGGCGCTATTGAAGGCGCGAAACTTATTCTGGCGCCAGGGTTACGAAGGCACCTCGATGTCGGATCTGGTGGCGGAATTGGGCATTGCTTCCGCGCGCATCTACAAGGCGTTCGGTTCCAAAGAGCAGCTGTTCCGCGAGGCGATCGCCAGTTATGAAACCGCGGAAGGCGGCTTCGCCGATCGCGCCTTCGCGCAGGAAAGCGGCATTCGCCCGGCGATAAAACGTATGCTGGAAGATGCCGTGTGGCTCTACAGCCGGCCGGATCTGCCGCAGGGCTGCATGGTAGTCTCCTCCGCCGCCAGCGTCAGTGCGGAAAACGACGGGCTCAAAACCTGGCTGGCTGAGCATCGGTTGCAGCGCACCCAGCAGATCGTCGAACGGCTGCGGCAGGCGGTGCAAGCCGGTGAACTGCCAGCCGACACCGACGCCGACAGTCTGGGTGACTTTTTCGCCGTCTTCCTGCACGGCCTGTCGATTCAGGCACGTGACGGCGTCACAGAAACGCGACTATTGGCGGCGGTGAACGTTGCGCTCACGGCTTTGGGCCGCGACGGGTAATCGATCGTTAGGCGCGCTTTTTATGTGGGAACGTATGGCTGAAGAGGAACTGCGTTCCTGACAAAATCCGCGATGTAAGGATTGGTATTTTCCGGCTTGTGGATCAGGGCAACCTGATACGGGATCTGTTCTCCACTCAGCGGGCAAAAAGAAACGTTTACCCAGCCGCTTTTTTGCATAAATTCAGGAACCAGGCTGACCCCTAATCCTGAAGCGACAAGGCCGACTATCGTTTCCATTTGTACGGCTCGCTGAACAACCTCAGGCATAAATCCTTCCTTTTCGCAGGCCTCAATAATAGAGCGATAAAGACCCGGCCCCTCCTGCTCCGGGAATAATATCCACGGTTCCCCGGCCAGGGCAGAGAGCGACAGCGCGCCGCTGGCGGCGGCAGGATGTTTATTCGGCAATACGGCAATCAACGGGCAGTTAAAAAATCGATGGTAGGACAGCTTCTGTATTGCGTATTCAGGAACAGGTAAAACCGCAATGCCGACGTCAAGCGAGTCATCCAAAAGGCTCGCAACCTGCCGCGCGGTCGTCATTTCGTTCAATTCAAGCACAACCTGCGGAAAAGAAAGGTGAAAACGGGCGATCATTTCGGGAAGTAAATGCCTGACGGCCGTGGCCACAAAACCGATACGTAACGCCCCTGTCATTCCCTGACCCGCACGTCGGGTCAGCAACATCGACCGCTCCATCTGCATGAGCGTCGTAACCGCTTCCTTCTGCAACACGTTACCTGCAGGGGTCAGTGCCGTTATTCGATTAGTTCGCTCAAAAAGCCGGGTGCCCAACGCCTCTTCCATTTGACGGATCGCTTTTGTCAACGGGGGTTGGGCCATGTGCAAACGCTCGGCCGCTTTGCGGATATTCATGGTTTCCGCAACCACAAGAAATTGGCGGAGCTGACGCAGAGTGAGCATATCGCGATACCTTAAATGTATTAAGAGGGCGCCACAATAGTATTAGACACATCAGGAAGACCACATGAAGATGCTTCCTGTATATATTCGTGGAGCAGAAATAACAATGAACATACTCAGATCGTTGTCACTGACTTACCGAAGCTTAAATCTGTTGCTGGCCCTCCTTGTGATGTCGGCATCATCCACGTCGGCTGCATCAGAAGAAAATGAAACCCCCGCGCCGATAAATCGAACCGACAGGTACATTTTGCTGGCAGGGGGAGAGCAACTCCACGTCAGGGAAGTCAGCCTGAAATCTGCGGGCAAGATAGCGCAACCGCCTGTGTTGCTGATTCACGGTGCCCGGGTCCCCGGCCTTGCCTCTTTTGATCTGCCCGTCAAAGGCGGCTCTTTGGCTGCAGACCTCGCCCTGGCAGGCTTTCGTGTGTATATCCTCGATCTGGGGGGATATGGGTTATCAAGCCGGCCGGCGGCGATGGATAGCTCCCCAGACCAGTCAGCGCCGTTGATCCGCACGGCGGATGCCGTAACCGATATCGCTCACGCCGTGCAGGCTATTCAGGCGTGGACCGGCGCCCCACGCGTTAATCTCCTGGGATGGGCGACGGGAGGACACTGGGCGGGAGCTTACGCGGCCCAATACCCGCAGAATGTGGAACGTCTGGTGCTCTATAACACGCTTTATGGCGGAACCGCCCATCATCCGCTGCTGGGACGGGGGTCGCCACTGGACGATCCTCAAAACTCCGGACACTTCAACACTGCCAAATTTGGCGGCTGGAGCCTGAACACGCGAGACAGTCTGTTTGTCGCGTGGGATAACAGCATTCCCGTGGCGGATAAAACACAGTGGCGGGATGAAACCGTTAAACGCGCTTACGCTGATGCCGCACTGGCATCGGACAGCACCTCGCAGCGCAGAACGCCGCCCAGTTTCAGGGCACCGACAGGCGCAATGGCTGACAGCTTTGAGCTGGCGATTGGCCGAAAACAGTGGTCGGCAACGGCCTTAACCACCGTTCCCGTGTTGGTTATTCGCTCAGGGCGGGATTTCTGGAGCCGGCCTGAAGATGTAAACGCCATCATGAAAGATGCCCCTTCAGCCGAAAAGTTGCTCATTCCTGAAGCGACACATTTTGTCCATCTCGATAGAGATAATGCCGGCAGAGAACGCTTTCTGCACGGTGTTGTCAGATTTCTGACGCCGCCTCAGCTCAAAAACGGCGCTTATTAATCTTCGGGCAGATCGACAATCACCAGCGTGCCTTCGCTGCCCGGCAACACGCGGTGCGGCACGCCGGCCGCGGCCTGATACAGTTGACCGGCCCGCACCACCACCTCTTCCCCCGCCACCTGCAACCGCAGCTGCCCGCTGATCACCAGCAACCCTTCGCTGTAATCATGCACTTCATCCGCAATGCTGCGCGCGTCCATGCGCAGCACTTTAATATTGGCCGCCCCGACGCGGCCCAGCACGGAAGAACGCCAGGCCTCGGGCAGTTCGGCCGCCTGCTGGTTTAAGTCGAACAGCATCGTCATACCTTATCGCTACAGAGGGACCGGCACTTTACTGCAAAGCCGTCACGTGCTGAAAGACGCATTGGTTGTAGATTATGCGCCGGCGTTCTGAGCCACCGCCTCACGCCGCAGCCACTGCCGTAGGTTTTCGCCCTCCTGCGACAGTTCGCTATCCAGGCGGGCGCACAGGTAATAATCCCGGCCGTCGTCGATCGGCAGATCGAACATTTTGATTAACTCACCGCTCTCAAGATACTGGGCGATTAACGGCTCGCGCATCAGCGCACACCCCAATCCCGCCTGCACCGCCGCCAGCGTCAGCAACCCGTCTTCGAACATCGGCCCGATGCTGCGCAGCGGGCGTTTAACGCCGGCCAGCTGAAACCATTGCATCCAGGTATTACGCTCCTCGTCGTGCAGCAGCGGCAGCGTCGCCAGCTGATCCGGCGTATCGAGCAAACCGTGCAGTTTGCTGAATGCCCGGCTGCACACCGGCACCATTTGGCCGGACATCAGCTTTTCGCTGCGATAGCCGGTCCACTGCCCAACCCCGAAGCGGATCGACAGATCGGCAGCGTCGCTCAGGTAATTGCGGTGGTTGGCGTAAACCACATTGATGTCGATTTCCGGATTTTCGCGCAGAAAGCCGCGCAGCCGCGGAATGAACCAGCCCATGCCGAACAGCGGGATCAGGCTGATGGTGACCTGCCGCGACGCGGACTGCTCGCGCACGTGTTCGGTCGCCTGGCGCAGCACGTTAAACGCCGAGCGGATCGAGCGGTAATATTCCCGCCCCTCGCCGCGCAGCACCAGATGGCGCCCCTGCCTTTCGGTCAACGGCATCTGCAAGAATGCCTCCAGCGTTTTCAACTGATGGCTGACCGCCGAAGGCGAAATCATCAGCTCCTTCGCCGCCGCGCTGATGCTGCCCAGGCGCGCGATGGCCTCGAACGCCCGCACGGCGCGCAGCGGCGGATCGTTCGGCAGCATCGGCAATGGCTCATCGTACTGTTCTGTTTTTTTCATATATCGATTGTTTTATGGAAAAATCGGAAGAAGGGTTTATTTAATATACATAAAAATCAAAGCATTAAAATCACTCGTTTTTTGTATAAGAAAGTATTTTTCCGTATTTTACAATTTTTTTAAATTCTCTACTGTGAGCCTCCTGACTCATTATTTCCGGACTCTCCCTATGGATACGCTGGTACAGCAGACCGTCAACGGTTTGATGCTCGGCAGCATCTATGCGCTGATCGCGCTCGGCTACACCATGGTGTACGGCATCCTGCGCATCATCAACTTCGCGCATGGCGACGTGCTGATGGTCGGGGCGCTCAGCGCGCTGTCGGCGATCGGCGTGTTGCAGCATCATTTTCCCGCGTTACCGCCCTACGCTACGCTGCTGCTGGCGGCCCTGTTCGCCATGGCCGTCTGCGCCATCACTTCGATGGCGATCGAACGGCTGGCCTATCGCCGGTTGCGCACTGCGCCGCGCCTGGCCCCGCTGA
Organism: Serratia sp. TSA_105.2; assembly: GCF_052692115.1. Taxonomy (NCBI): domain Bacteria; kingdom Pseudomonadati; phylum Pseudomonadota; class Gammaproteobacteria; order Enterobacterales; family Yersiniaceae; genus Serratia; species Serratia sp. TSA_105.2. The sequence continues at coordinate 486,377 of NZ_JBQZFT010000001.1, read as the reverse complement.
TCAGCGGCATCGGCGTCTCGCTGCTGTTGCAAACCCTGGCGATGCTGATCTGGTCACGCAATCCCCTGATGTTTCCGCAACTGTTGCCGATGACGCCCATCGCCCTGACCGCAGGCAGCGCCGAACATGCGCCGGCGGTGATCACCGGCACCGCGATCGTCACGCTGGCGGTGGCCGTGGCGGTCATGGCCGGCCTCTGGCTGCTGGTCGAACACAGCCGTTTCGGCCGCGCCATGCGCGCCACGGCGGAAAACCCGCAGGTCGCCGGCCTGATGGGCATCAGTCCTGACCGCATCATCGTTCTGACCTTTGCGCTCGGCGGCGCGCTGGCGGCGGTAGCCGGCATTATGATGGCCAGCAACTACGGCAACGCCGGTTTCTCGATGGGCTTTTTGCCCGGCATCAAAGCCTTTACCGCCGCCGTGCTCGGCGGCATCGGCAACCTGCGCGGCGCGATGCTCGGCGGTTTGCTGCTGGGGCTGTTCGAATCGCTGGGCACCGGCTATCTCGGCGAGCTGACCGGCGGCGTATTCGGCAGCAACTACCAGGACGTATTCGCGTTTCTGGTGCTGATCGCCGTGCTGGTCTTCCGCCCCTCCGGGCTGTTGGGCGAACGCATCGCCACGCGCGCATAAGGACATCACGATGACCGTTTTAACTTCCACGCTTCCCCTGGCCACGCCTCGGCGCGCCAGGCTGGGGCTGACGCTGTTCATTCTCGCCCTGCTGCTGGCACCCTGGGTCGCGGGCGCCGCCGGCGGCAACTACTGGGTACGCGTCGTCGACTTCGCGCTGCTGTACCTGATGCTGGCGCTCGGGCTGAACATCGTGGTGGGCATGACCGGATTGCTGGACATGGGCTTTATCGCTTTTTACGCCGTTGGCGCCTATCTGGCCGCGCTGCTGTCGTCACCGCATCTGACGCAGCAGTTCCCGCTGCTGCTGCAGTGGTTCCCCGATGGGCTGCACCTGTCGATGCTGTGGCTGATCCCGCTGGCGGCACTGCTGGCGGCCGTGTGCGGCATTCTGCTTGGCGCGCCGACGCTGCGGCTGCGCGGCGACTATCTGGCGATCGTCACGCTCGGTTTCGGCGAGATCGTGCGTATTTTGATGCGCAATCTCGACCGCCCGGTCAACCTCACCAACGGCCCCAAAGGCATTTCCGGCATCGACCCGGTCAGCCTGTTCGGCCTGAAGTTTTCCGGCATGCATGAGTGGTTCGGCGTGCGTTTCTCCGGCCTGTACCTCTATTACTACCTGTTCGCCGCGCTGCTGCTGGCGATCCTGTTTATCAGCCTGCGGCTGCAAAACTCGCGCATTGGCCGCGCGTGGACGGCGATCCGCGAAGACGAGGACGCCGCGCGGGCGATGGGCATCAACACCCGCAACTTCAAGCTGCTGGCCTTTGCCATCGGCGCCACCTTCGGCGGCGTGGCCGGCGCGCTGTTCGCCGCGTTTCAGGGCTTCGTGTCGCCGGAATCGTTCACCCTGCAAGAGTCGATCGCCGTACTGGCAATGGTGGTGCTCGGCGGCATGGGGCACATCCCCGGCGTGATCCTGGGCGCGCTGCTGCTGGCCGCCCTGCCGGAGCTGCTGCGCAGCAGCATGGGGCCGCTGCAGCAGGCGCTGTTCGGCCAAGTGCTGATCGACCCGGAAATTATCCGCCAACTGTTTTACGGCCTGGCGCTGATCCTGGTGATGCTGTATCGCCCGGCGGGCCTGTGGCCGGCCCGCCACCTAAAAGGAAACGCCGCATGACGCCTTTGCTCGCTTTACACCACGTCAGCAAACGCTTCGGCGGCCTGACGGCGGTGGATGACGTCAGCATGAGCATCCGCCAGGGGGAGATCTACGGCCTGATCGGGCCGAACGGCGCCGGTAAAACCACCTGCTTCAACCTTATCACCGGTCTGTACCGTGCCGACGAGGGCGAATTTCGCCTGTCGGGCCAGCGCTACAGGCCCCAGGCGATCGATAAAGTGGCGCAGGCCGGCATCGCCCGCACCTTCCAGAACCTGAGGCTGTTCAACGAAATGAGCGTGCTGGAAAACGTGATGGTCGGCTGCCACGTACGCACCCGCAACGGCCTGTGGGCGGCGATCGCCCGCCACCGCCGCGCCAGGGAGGAAGAACAGGCGGTGCGCGACAAGTCCCATGCGCTGCTGGAGTATGTCGGCATCGGCCAATTCGCCCATTACCGCGCCGGCGATCTCGCCTACGGCCATCAGCGCCGCTTGGAGATCGCCCGCGCGCTGGCGACCGAGCCCCGGCTGCTGGCGCTGGACGAACCGGCGGCCGGCATGAACGCCGGAGAAAAAGTGGCGCTGCGCGAGCTGCTGCTGCGCATTCGCGACAGCGGCAAAACGCTGCTGTTGATCGAACACGACGTCAAGCTGGTGATGGGCCTGTGCGATCGCCTGACGGTGCTGGATTACGGCAAAGCGATTGCCGAAGGCGAACCGGCGCAGGTTCGGCGTGAACCGGCGGTCATTCAGGCCTATCTGGGAGGCGGCGCGCATGTCTGAAGCCCTGCTGAGCGTTAAACGACTCAACGTGTCTTACGGCGGCATTCATGCGGTCAAAGGCATCGATTTTACGGTCAACGCCGGCGAACAGGTCACGCTGATCGGCGCCAATGGTGCGGGCAAGACCTCCAGCCTGCGGGCGCTGACCGGGTTGCAGCCGTTCGAGGGAGACATCCTGTTCGACGGCCGTTCGATTCGCGGCGTGCCGCCGCACCGCTTGCTGCAGCAAGGGCTGGTGATGGTGCCGGAGGGACGCGGCATTTTCACCCGCCTGACGGTGCGAGAAAACCTGCAGCTGGGCGCCTATGCGCGCCGTGACAAACCGGCGGTGCGGCACGATTTCGAACGGGTATGCGCCACCTTCCCACGCCTGAACGAGCGCCTGCATCAACCGGCCGGGCTACTTTCGGGCGGCGAGCAGCAGATGGTGGCGATGGGCCGCGCGCTGCTCAGCCGCCCGCGTCTGTTGATATTGGACGAACCGTCGATGGGACTGGCGCCGATTGTGGTGGAGGCCATTTTTTCGGTCATCAAACAGTTAGCCCGTGACGGCGTCACGCTATTGCTGGTCGAGCAGAACGCTCGCCTGGCGCTGGAGTCTACCGATCGCGCCTATGTGTTGGACAGCGGCAGCCTGAGCCACAGCGGCCGCTCCGCCGACATGCTGGACGATGAAAAAATCAAACAGATCTATTTGGGTGAATAACCGTTGTTACCTTTAACCGCACCAGGAGTATGACATGCAGCAGAACTTTCGCATCAAGCCGTTGGCGCTGGCCGCCGTGACGATGATCCTGAGCCTCTCGGCGCTGGCGGACGACACCGTGCTGATCGGCCTGGCCGGGCCGCTGACCGGCCCTTCCGCGCGCATCGGCAAAGATCTCGAAAACGGCGCGCGGCTGGCGATCGCCGACGCCAACGCGCAAAAGCCGACGCTGAACGGCAAACCGGTCACCTTCAAATTGCTGTCCGAGGACGATCAGTCCGATCCGCGCACCGCCGTGGCCGTGGCGCAGCGTTTGGTCGACGAAGGGGTCGCCGGCGTGGTCGGCCACTGGAATACCGGCACCAGCATCCCGGCGGCGCGCATCTACCACGACGCCGGCATCGCCCAGGTGGCGCCGGTCGCCACCGGCCACGGCTACACGCAGCAAGGCTTTGACACCAGCTTCCGCGTAATGGGCCACGACGACGACGGCGGCAACTATGCCGGGCAGTATGCGGTGAAAACGCTGAAAGCCCAGCGCATCGCGGTGATTGACGATCGCACCGCCTTCGGCCAGGGCCTGGCGGACGAGTTCATCAAATCGCTGCAGGCCCAGGGCGTGCAGCCGGTCACCCGCGAGTATGTCGACGACAAGACCGTCGATTTCAGCGCCGTGCTGACCACCGTGCGCAGCAAAAACGCCGATCTGATCTTCTTCGGCGGCGTGGACTCCCAGGCGGCGCCGCTGGCGCGCAAACTGAAACAGCTGGGCATGAACGCGCAGCTGATGGGCGCCGGCGGCTTTGTCAGCCAGACCTTCCTGACGCTGGCGCAGCGGGAAGGCGAAGGCGTGGTGGCGCTGGAGCCAGGGCTGCCGCTGGAACAGATGCCGGGCGGCAAGGCGTTTGAACAAGCCTACCGCGATCGTTACCACACCCACATCGAACTGCATGCGCCCTTCGCCTACGACGCCACCCGGGTGCTGATCGCCGCCATCGAACAGGCCGGCTCGGCCAATCCGGCCGATTACCTGCCGAAACTGCGCGCCATACATTACCAGGGCGTGACCGGCGCCATTGCCTTCGATGCGCAGGGCAACCTGCAACAGCCGAGCTTCACCCTGTACCGGGTAGTGGACGGCAAATGGCAGCCGCAAACCGTGTTGGGCGGCGCCAAACCACAATAAATCATGAGGAGCAAGGCGATGAGCTGTGCAAACAACGAATTGGGCATTCTGGCCCGCAGAAAGATCGAAGCGGAGATCATCAAACCGATCTACCAGATTCTGGTGCGTGAAATCGGCAAGGTGCGCGCTCAGGCGGTGATCGGCGAAGCCATCGAGAATGCCGCCATCGCGGCAGGCAAGCAGTTCGCCGCACAGGAGCCGAACGGCGCGGATCTGCGCAGCTTCGCCGCCTTGCAGTACCTGTGGGAAAAAGACGATGCGCTGCGCGTCGAGGTGATCAACCAGGACGAACAGCACTTCGACTATAACGTCACCCGCTGCCGCTACGCCGAGATGTATCACGAGATGGGGCTTGGGGAAATCGGCCACCTGCTCTCCTGCGCACGTGACAGCCAGTTTATCGTCGGCTATGCCCCGGAAGTCGAACTGCAGCGCAGCCAAACCATCATGTCCGGCGCCCCCTGCTGCGATTTCCGCTACACCGCCAAAACGCCGGGAGAAGAGCAATGACGTATCGGGTCAACGGCGAGCGCCTGTGGCAAAGCCTGCACGCGATGGCGCAGTTCGGCGCCATCGCCGACAACGGCGTCACCCGGCTGGCGCTCAGCGAAGAGGACCGACAGGCGCGCGACCAGCTGCGTCTCTGGGCGCTGGAGGCCGGTTGCAGCGTGCGCGTCGATCGGATGGGCAACATGTTCCTGCGCCGCGAAGGTTCGCGGCCCGAGCTGGCGCCGCTGGTCACCGGTTCTCACGGCGACTCGCAGCCACGCGGTGGCCGTTTCGACGGCATCTACGGCGTGCTGGCCGGATTGGAGGTTATTCGCAGCCTTAACGACCGGCAGATCGTCACCGAACGCGCGATTGAAGTGATCAACTGGACCAACGAAGAAGGCGCGCGCTTCGCGCCGGCGATGATCGCCTCCGGCGTGTTCGCCGGGGTCTTCGATCTCGAGTACGGCCTGTCGCGCCGCGACGAGCATGGCGTCAGCCTCGGCGAGGCGCTGGAACGCATCGGCTACGCCGGTGAGCATCCAGTGGGCGGCACGCCGATCCATGCCGCCTTCGAGCTGCACATCGAACAGGGGCCGATTCTGGAAGCGGAACACCTCGACATCGGCGTCGTGACCGCCGCACAAGGGCAGCGCTGGTACGAGCTGGAAGTCGTCGGCTTCAGCGCCCATGCCGGCACCACGCCGATGGATCGCCGCCGCGACGCCCTGCTGGGCTTCACCGAGCTGGTGACGGCGGTCAACGGTATCGGCTGGGATTTCGCGCCCGATGCGCGCGCTACGGTGGGCATGGCGCAAATCACCCCCAATTCACGCAACGTGGTGCCGGGCCGGGTCTTTTTCAGCGTCGAATTCCGTCATCCAGAGGAGGCAACCCTGGAGCAGATGGAGCAGCGCCTGCTGGCGGCGGTAAACCACGTCAACGGCGGCGGCCTGACCGCTCGCGCCGAACGCATCTTTCAGTATCCTCCGATCGCTTTCGATCGGGGCTGCATCGACAGCGTACGCCACGCCGCGCAAGCCTTGGGCTATCGCCATCGCGACATGATTTCCGGCGCCGGCCACGATGCCTGTTATCTTAATCGCGTCGCTCCGACCGCTATGATTTTCATTCCCTGCGTGGACGGCATCAGCCACAACGAACGGGAAGACATCACCCCCGCCTGGGCCGCCGCCGGTGCCGACGTCTTGCTGAACGCGCTGCTGGCGCACGCCGACGCCTGAACTTCGCCCCGGTTTTTCGCCGGGGCAAAAAATATTCAACAAAACGGTTGAATATTAGCCTGCCTGTTCTATATTCAACCATATGGTTGAATTATCTTCCTCACAGCTGGACGCCATTTTTCATGCGCTGGCCGATCCGACCCGCCGCTCGATGTTACGCGCGCTGGCCGGCGGTGAACGCAGCATCGGCGAACTGGCCGCGCCGCTGCAAATGTCGTTCGCCGGCGCCTCCAAGCACGTGAAAGCACTGGAACATGCGGGCCTGGTGCAACGCACCGTGCAAGGAAGAAACCATATCTGCCGGCTCGAACCCGAGCCTATGGCGCAGGCCATGCACTGGCTGCAAACCTATGAACATTTCTGGACTGAACGGCTGGATGCGCTCGAACAGGCGCTGCAGCAGCCCGAACAGCTTCCTCCCAAGGAGTGAACCATGAATGATTACGGCATGATTATCGAACCCGGCACGCTGCGCATCCAGCGGCTGCTGCCCGGCCCCATCGAGCGGGTGTGGGCTTACCTGACCGAATCCGACAAGCGCGCCACCTGGCTGGCGGCAGGCGCCATGACGTTGGAAAACGGCGCGCCGCTGGAGCTGGAGTTTCGCAATTCCGATCTGGCGGGCGAGCACGAATCACCGCCGGCCAAGTACAAACAGCACGGCGGCTGCGTCAGCAACCGCGGCCACATCACTTGCCTGTTCCCGCCGCGCCTGCTGAGCTTTACCTGGGCCGAACAGGATCAGGGCCGCCCTTCCGAGGTGACGTTCGAACTGACGGAACAGGGAAGCGCCGTGCTGCTGACGGTCACCCACCGACGCTTGGCCAACCGCGACGAGATGCTCAGCGTCGCCGGCGGCTGGCACACCCATCTGGATATCCTGCTGGATCGCCTGCACGATCGGGCGCCGCAGCCGTTCTGGAGCACCCATGCCCGGCTGGAGGAAGAGTACCGCGCCCGCCTGTAATTACGTCTCGTCCCTGCGCCTGAACGCCAGATAACCGGCGATCAGCGTAAAACTGCCGACCAGCAACACCAGCAGGATAAAACCGTGGTGATTGCTGGCCAGCGGGATCCCCCCCACGTTCATGCCGAAGAAACCGGCGACGATATTGATCGGCAGCGCCAGCACGGTGATCACCGTCAACGTATAGAGCGTGCGGTTATTCTGCTCCATCAGCTTGGCGCCCAGCTCCTCCTGCAGCAGCCGGATGCGTTCGGTCAGGCTGGCGAGATCGTTCAACACCACGGTGAACTCTTCGGTAAACTGCCGCAGATCCTGCACCACCTCACGGCTCAGCCAGGTTGGCGGGCGGTTCAACAGGCGAAACAGCGCGGCCGGCTCCGGCGCCAGCAGGCGCTGAAAGCGCAGCAGCATGCGGCGCATGCGCCCCAGCTCGGCGCGGTTGCGTTTGACGCGGCGGGTCAACAGGCGGTCCTCGATGGTATCGACATACTGGTTGGCCTGCCGCACCACCTGCTCCAGCACGTCCTCCTGCTCTTCCAGCAGGTGCGCCAGCAGTTCAGTGGACGAGGCCAGCTGCAGCGCCGTCAGGCGGCCGAGCAGCCGTTCAATGAGTCGCACCGGTTTGTGGCGCACGGTGACCACCAGCCCACGGCAGCAATAGAGCCACAGCGTCGCCGTTTCCGGGTTACTGTCCTCGGGGTGGAAAATCACGTCGTTGAGCACGGCGAACAGATCGTCGCCCTGCCGCTCGATGCGCGTGGTGTGGGAGCCGTGGCGAATCTCGTGAAAGAAAAAATCGGAAATGGCGAAATGATTTTTCAGCCACTTCTCCGCCGCCGCGTGGTTGAGATTGAGGTGCAGCCAGATAAAACCGTTGCCGGGCGGCAACGCTTGGTAGGCCTGGCAAACCTGCTGCGAGTTCAGGCGCGCCGGCGGCTCACCGGAACGAAACGCATGGCCGTAGATCAGCCCGGTCACTTCATCATCGAAATCAAGCTTGTGCATCTTTTCCGCTAACCGTTGCACCATAACGCCTTATCCTGCCTCTCGCCGTTAACCCAGATCGTCCCCGCTGTTATAGCAATCTTTATCTATCGGCGTTAATGATTTTCAGCGTTCCCGATGATTAATATTTTCGTCATAAAAGCGTCATCACCATTCAACATCGTTTTCATCCCTTGCCCGCTCAGCGACCGCACAATGGCAACATGAATATAGAGACTGGTACCCTCCATCACGCAAGACATATTTATTTAAGGAACACGACCAATAAGGAGATAACGACAATGAATACGTCTATTACAGGCGGATGGAGCCAGTCTCTGACTGGCCAGCCTCTCAAAGAGTTCGATGTCATGATGTATGGCATGGTCACCAACCTTGATGGATTGACCACGGGCACATCAGCGCATCCAGGATGGAGCCCGGAAAAGCAAAACAAACCCGATACTCTCCCCGGTTTTAAAGGAAAGACGCTCTGGGTTTATGGCGGCGGCGGATGCTCCCCACAGCAAAAGCCGGCAAATGAGGATGAAGTGTTGAGGATCGTCGAAGCCACGGTAGACCGGGGCTGGGACGGCGTCGATTTTGATGACGAATGCAATATGAACACCGAACGGGTCATCGAAGCCATGAAACGGCTAAAAGAGGCCCGAAAAGAGACCAGCCTGGGTTTTATTGCCGGCTATTCCTACAATCATCCCAATACGGAAAATGGTAAAAAGCTCAACGAGAAAGTCAGAAAAATCATCCTGTCAGGCCAGTGCGATCGCTTTATTCATTACTGCTATGCCGCAGCGATGTGGAGCAATGACGATATTCTCGCCAATGTCATCCCGGCATTAAAACAATCGCTGGTCAACGGCGCCGAGAATAAAAAATGCATTCTGGCCCTGACGACCCGGGGATTGACCGACTGGAATTTAAATTACTTTATCGATCAGGTTCTGGATTTTAATCTTGGCGGATTGTTTATTTGGAATTACGCCAACCTGACGGATGAACATAATAAAATCATCAAAAACAGGCTAGGCAATTAACACTCCCCGCTTGCCCTCGCCTATCAAGAGACCGTCAAGGCGGCCACTTGATAGGCATTCAGACGTTACTCAATAAAACCCAGTTTGAACTGCGCCTTGCCCGCCAGCGAGGTCAGCTCAGGATCCTCCGGGTAGGTAGCCAGAAGCGGGAAAAAGACTGCGCCGCCGATAATGCTGCGGCTTTTTGAATCTGCCGGGCGCAGGCCCCAGATATTTTGGTACGTCATCGGGACACTCCGGCCGTTAATCGCCGCATTGCCGATATACAGCATGATATGGCCCGGAATGTAGACCAGCGAGGTGAACGGCTTGCCATGCTCCTTGAGATAGCGCAGCCGCTCATCCGTGTTCGCCTGACTGAGATCGACCACTCGGCTTGCCGCCTCTATCTGCGCGGCGGAATTCCTGGGAAGAAACACCCCGAAAGGCATCAACAGGCTGCGCAGTTCGGCCGAGCAGTCATTATTGAAGTTATCATTCCCCCAGCCGTAGGGCCTGCCGCTCATCGAACGCATCAGCGTGGCAAGATGGTCTGGCGTCATTCGCCACGGCATGGCGGCAAACTCCCCCTCCTTTAAATCGATCCGGCGAATTTGCGCGCGGCCATCCTCCCGGCGTACCGGCACGGCGACGCTAAAAACGCCCTGCCGATGGCGGTAAAATGGCAGAACCGTGCCATGACGCGCCGTAAAATAAAACAGCTCCCCCTCTTGTACCGACACCGGCTGCTGAATGAATGCCCCCAAATTTTTCCCTGCCAGCGCCAGCCATTCGCTGACAAACCGCCGATCCGCCGCCGCGATATCTTCGCTATGCACCCAGCCGATCACCGTAGGCGATATGACGTATTTCCAGCGTTTATCGCGGCTTTCCGTCACAATGTATACCGGTGTACCGGGGCGGATAGAAGAGTCCTGCAAATTATCAAAGGGATAACCTTGCCCTGCCAGACGCGGATCGTCATAAGCCGGATCGTCTGTCGGCAACATCCTGACCAGCGTTTCCCTAATCGCAATACCTCTGGCCGAAGAATGATAAGCCTTGTCAATGCCGACATACGCATTATTCCTGACCTGCTGTTTCCAGCGCTCAGCGTGAGTCCTGAAGTTTTCCCCCCAGGAAACGCTGCCATTTCCAAGATATTTATCCATTGCGGCATCACGGTGGCTTTCCGCTTCATGGCTCAAGACGGAAACGATGTAATGCGGATTCCAGGGGGACTCCTCATTCGGCCCCATGCCAAAATAGTGGGATTTGAGGGCAGAAAAATGACGTTGCTGCGCAGCGTCATCCAGCACGGCGATCTGCCGCTGCGGGCCGGGAGGCAGCCATTTATCGACAGACTGCGAATAATTGTCCAACGGAAAAAGCGACTTGGTTGGATCGATAGGGGCAGACGCCGTAGCGTCGTGAGGTGGCGGTCTGACCGACGCGCTGTGGCAGGCCGACAGCAACAGCAAGAGAGTCAGGCACAGCGGTTTTATTCCATTAAGCATGCGTTATCCACTCCGTGACAGGTTAAAGTCCGTTCTTTATCCTGAAGAGAAATCATACTAATTGATACTTATTAACATCGGCGATTGATTTCCCGTTGAAGAAGACAAAGCCGGTGGTATAGCAAGCGCCAATCGGATTTCCCTCCGCCGCGTAGAACGCGACCTGTCTCGCTGCCCCGCGCCGCCAAACCTGCTACCCTGCGGGTTTGTTTTTTGACAGGAGTCCTCCATGCGCCAACGCATCATTGTCTGCCCGCTGATTGAAAACGATAACGCCTTCCTGCTGTGCAAGATGGCCGCCCACAAGGGCGTGTTTCCCGGCCAGTGGGCGCTGTCCGGCGGCGGCCTCGAGCCGGGTGAACAAATAGAACAGGCGCTGCGGCGCGAAGTGCGCGAAGAGCTGGGCGCCGAGCTGATCCTCGACAGCATCACACCCTGGACCTTCCGCGACGACGTGCGCATCAAAACCTACGCCGACGGCAGCCGGGAGCAAATCTACATGATTTACCTGATTTTCGACTGCCAGGCCGCCAACCGCGACGTGACGATCAACGACGAGTTCGACGACTACGCCTGGGTAACGCGCGAGCATCTCGCGGACTACGATCTGAACGAGGCCACCCGCTTCACGCTGCGACAAAAGGGATTGTTGTAACAGTTTGAGCGATTATCGCCCTATTTTCTTCACATTTGCCGGGCAGACTCTTTTGATATTTTTTAATCACTTAGGGTCACTATTGCCGCCGTTATGCTTTTATCTCACACTTTTCTTCGTCTGCCCGCCCGGCGTTTCGGCGCCGCACTTCTGTTCAGCCTGCTGTTCGTTTTGGCGCCCGTGCATGCCGCTGCGCCGCCGCTGGTACTGAATGCCAAATCAGTGCTGGTCGTCAATCAACGCACCGGAAAGACGCTCTATCAGAAGCAGCCAAACCGCGTGCTGCCGATTGCCTCGCTCACCAAGCTGATGACCGCCATGGTCGCCCTGGACAGCAAACGCCCGATGGGCAGCAGGCTGAAAGTCACCGCCGCCGATCGCGATCTGCTGAAAAAAACCCATTCGCGCCTGACCATCGGCTCGGTGCTCAGCCGCCGCGACATGCTGCACATCGCCCTGATGTCTTCGGAGAACCGCGCCGCCGCGGCGCTGAGCCGCAGCTATCCCGGCGGGCGCAAGGCTTTCGTGGCGAAAATGAACCAGAAAGCGCGCGCCATCGGCATGAAACGCGCCCGCTTCTACGATCCGACCGGGCTGACGCCGCGCAATGTGGCGACCGCCAACGATCTGCTGAAGATGGTCAATCACGCCTATCGTTATCAGTCAATTCGCCGCTTCAGCACCGACAAGCAGCAGATCGTGCGCCCTGGCCGCGGCCAGCTGGTCTACCGCAGCTCCAACGGCCTGATCAATAATCCGGCCTGGAAAATTCAGCTGCAGAAAACCGGCTTTACCGACGAGGCCGGCCACTGCCTGGTGATGCGCACCACCATCAAAGGGCAGCCGGTGGTGATGATCCTGCTCGGCGCGCAGCCGCGCTACGGCCACTACCGTGACGCCATTCGTCTGAAGGCCTGGCTCGAGGGATAACATCGCGGCGCTTTACCGTTCTGCGCATATCCAAATTCGTTTTGGATCAATGGAATATCCTATCGCCAATCAGTATTAAGGCGCACGCCGCCCGCATGGTATTTGTCAGGCATATCTGATGAGGAAAGGAGCGGGAAAATGGCTTATGCCTTGAGCATATTGGAAAAGAGTCCGATCGCCGACGGAGAAAGCGCCGCGCAGGCGCTGGCGCGCACGCTGCATCTGGCGCAGCAGGCGGAACGCTGGGGCTATCGGCGTTTCTGGCTGGCGGAGCACCACAACACGCCGCAGCTCGCCTGCCCGTCGCCGGAAGTGCTGATCGGCTACCTGCTCGGCCAGACGTCGCGCATTCGCATCGGCTCCGGCGGCGTGATGCTGCAACACTACAGCGCCTACAAGGTGGCCGAAAACTTTAACCTGCTGGCGGCGTTGGCGCCGGGGCGCGTCGATCTCGGGGTGGGCAAAGCGCCCGGCGGGCTACCGCTCGCCACCCAGGCGCTGCAGGCCGCCCATGACCGGCAACACAAACCGGCCTTTCCACAGCAGCTGTCGCAGCTGACCGCCTACCTGAACGACGATGCCGAACCGGGCCTGAGCGCCACGCCGCTGCCGCCGCATGCCGCCCAGCGCTTCCTGCTCGGCGCCAGCAAAGAGAGCGCGACGCTGGCGGCCGAATCCGGCTGGGCCTTCGTGTTCGCCGCGCATCTGAACGGCAATCCGCAAGATATCCGGGAGGCACTGGCGCACTACGCCGCACTGAGCGGCGGCCGCAAGGCGCTGCTGGCGGTAGCGGCGATCGTGGCGCCAAGTGCGGAACAGGCCGCGGCGCTGGCGGCGGATATACAGCAATACCGCGTGCACGTCGCCGGTGAGCAGAGCGTGACCGTCGGCAGCCTGGCGCAGGCGGAGAGTTTCGTGCAGCAGGCCGGCGCCACCGACTACCGCATCGAGCCGCGAGAAAACCATATTCTGCTGGGCACCGCGCAGCAGGTGCATCAGCAACTGGCGCAGCTGCAGCTGCAGTACGGCGTGGACGAGTTCATTATCGACACGCCGATTGCCGAACCGACCGCCCGGTTAACCTCGCTACGACAGTTGGCGGAGGAGAACCTGACGCCGGCCTAGTTGATCGCCGCGCTGGCCCGCATGGCGTCGGCCAGATCCTGCGCCAACGGCGCCAGCTGCGTCGGCACCACGTTGGCCAGGCTGACGCGGATCGCAGGATCGCCCTTCAGGCGGAAAGGCTCGCCGCCCTGCACCAACCACCCCCGCTGCGCCATCAGCTGCGCGGCGGCGGTTTCCGACCGCACCGGCAACCACAGATGCAGCCCTTCACCTACCGCCAGCGCCGTGTGATTCAGCGCGTTGAGCCGTCGCACCAGTTCATCCCTTCTGGCCTGATACGCCTGTTGCGCCCGCTGCAGCTGCCCTTCCTGCAAGGCCTGCCCCCACAGTCTGGCGGCAATCTGCTGCAAGATATGGCTGACCCAGCGCTCGCTGATGTACTGATCGGCGCGCATTGCCTGCAGCAACGTCGGGTTGCCGCAGGCCAGCGCGATGCGCAGATCCGGGCTGAGAAACTTGCTCAGCGACAGCACGTACAGGCCGCGATCGCCGTCGAACGGCAGATGCAGCGGCTGCTGCGACAGCGGCCCCCAGAAGTCGTCGACGATCGCCAGACACTGTGGATTTTCGCTGAGAAAACGCCGCCACTGCTGCGCACGCTGCGCAGAGAGCGAGGCGCCGGTCGGATTGTGGGCGCGCGGCGTCAGGATCGCCGCGCCCGCCGTTCCGCTTTCCGGCAACCGGCACCCCTGTTCATCCATCGCCAGCGGCAGCGGCCGCAGACGCAGGTGGCGCAGCAGCGTCAATAGCGGCGGCCAGCAGGGATCTTCCACCCACACCGCCGCGCCAGGCTGCACATGGCAGCGCAGCGCCTTTTCCATCGCGTCCAGCGCGCCGGAGAATACCGCCGGCTCCCCCAGGCTAACGCCCTGGCGGCCGAGCCACTCGCGCCCCAGGCCGGTTAGTACCGGGAGATCGCCGCTGATGTCATAGCCGTTTTGTTGCGGGAATACCTCCGCCGCGCCCAGCGCCAACGCCGGCAACAGGGCGGCATCCAGATTGCCGCTGGCCAGATCGCACATTCCCGCCGGCACCTGGCGCGGCGTATAGGCCGCACTCACCGCCGCCAGCGGCGGTTCCAGCACCACCGTTCCCGCCCGCCCACGCGTCGCCACCAGACCGGCATCGCGCAATCGGGCGTATGCGCTGGCGACGGTATTCGCATTGACCTCCAGCTCCGCCGCCAGCTGGCGTACCGGTGGCAGCAGCTCACCCGGCCGCAGCGTGCCACCTTTGATGCGTGCGGCGATCTGATCGGCAATCTGGACAGCGCCGCCGCCTTTTGCATACAATGAAGTCATACATAAATCCTTTTGTACTAGTTCAAACAAGGTTAGCAGCTTCCGCGGCCAAAAGTAAGGGGTTCCATGGATAAACATTACGTGCTCGACATTCAGTATGCAGGAAAAGCCTTTGCCCGCCTGGAGATGTTCACCCCCTGGGCCGCCGATCAGCTGGAGCAGGCGTGCGCGCTGTTCCCGGCCGCGCAGGGTTATCAGGTGCAGCTCAGCCAGGTCAGCGAACGCCGCATCGTCTACCAGAGCGGCGCGCAAGGCATCACCGTGCTGGGCGAGTCGCTGGCGCTGACGCCGTTCACCCACGCTCACGAGGTTAAACAATGAAAAAAGCCGTCGCTATTCGACACGTCAATTTCGAAAACCTGGGCATCCTCGGTTCCCTGCTCTCGCTGCGTGGCTATCAGATCGACTATTACGATGCCGGGCGTGATGATATTCGTGCTATCAATAATGAAGAGACCGATCTGTTGGTGGTGCTCGGCGGGCCGATCAGCGCCGCCCAGCACTTTTCCGGCGCGCTGCGCTATGATTTTCTCGACCATGAATTGGCGCTGGTCAAACAGCGCCTGGCACAGCGGCGCCCGACCCTCGGGGTGTGTCTTGGCGCCCAGGTGATCGCTCAGGCGCTGGGCGCCGACGTGATCTCGCTCGGCGTCAAAGAGATCGGCTTCGCCCCGCTGACCACGCTCACGGCACAAGACGACTCGGTGCTGGCGCCGCTGGCCGATACGCCGGTGCTGCACTGGCACGGCGATATGTTCACGATCCCGGAGGGCGCCCGCTGCCTGGCCGGCACGGCGGTTTGCCCGCATCAGGCCTTTGACTATCAGGGGTTCGCGCTCGGCCTGCAGTTCCATCTGGAGGCGGATCATCGCGATATCGAACGCTGGCTGATTGGCCATGCCTGCGAGCTGGAACTGGCCGACGTCGCGCCCCAGAGCCTGCGCGAACAGGCGGCGCGCCACGGCGCACAGCTGGAACAGCGCGCGCGGCAGGTTTTCGCACGCTGGCTGGATAATAACGAACCAAGGATGTAACTCATGCAACAAACTGCTCCCTTGCGATCACCGTCCATCGATGTGATCAGCATTCAATCTCAGGTGGTCTACGGCAGCGTCGGCAACGGTATCGCCTACCGCGCCCTGTTGAAAAAGGGGCTGGAAGCGCTGCAGGTGCCCAGCGTGCTGTTCGGCTGCCCGCCCTATTACGGCAAGCCGCACGGCGGCGTCATCTCCGGCGAGTGGTTCGGCGGCTTTCTCGACGATCTGATCGCCCGTGGCGTGATGAAGCGCACCCGGGCGGTGATTGTCGGCTACCTGGGCGACGCGATGCAGTGCCATATTCTGGCCAACTGGCTGCAGCGGGTGCGCTCGATCAATCCCCAAATAAAAATCTATATCGATCCGGTGATGGGCGATTACGGCGAAGGGATCTACGTAGATGAGCGCATCGTCAACTGCTATCGCTCGCCGTTCCTGCGGCTGGCCAACGGCCTGACGCCGAACGGCTTCGAACTGGAGCAACTGTGCGGCCGCTCTCTGAGCAGCCGGGAGCAGACGCAACACGCCGCGCAGGCGCTGTTGAACGACACCACCGAATGGGTGCTGGTCACCAGCGCGCCGGGCGTGGCACAGCACCAAGACGAGGTGGGGTTGATGCTGGTCACCCGGCAGGAAACGCAGTGCTTTACCCATCCGAAGGTGAAATCGGCGGTCAAAGGCACCGGCGATCTGTTCACCGCATTGCTGGTCAGCCATCTGCTGCACGGCGCCGCGCTCGACGCGGCCGTGGTTGCCGCCGGCGGCGAAGTCTGCGACGTGCTGGCCGAAGCGGCGCATTTCGGTTGGGAAGAAATCGGCAGCCTGCGGGCGTTAAAACCGTAAGGCCTGTGGAGAGTCAGGGGCAGCGTGCCGCCCCTGATAAATATCAGCGTTTTTTCTTTTTGTTGAAATCCAGCTCGAAGGCGAACACCGCGCTCTGAATTTTGCGCTCCATCGCCAGCCCCAGCTTGAGGAAGCGGCACGACAGGCGCGAGAAGTGCACCACCTGGTCGTTATCGTCGGTTTCCTGATCGTCGTTGACCACCACCAGCTCCATGTTGACCTTGAAACTGCCGTAGCTGCCCAGATCCAACTCCGCTTTCTTGAACTGCAGACCCGGCTGAAAGAAATCCGGCAGCGGGCCGTCGAAACGCAAACCGACGCCGCCGGCGGACAGATCGTGGATCCGCAGCTCATAAGGCGTGCCGTCCGGGTATTCGCCGGTACAGAAGAATTGGCGCCAGTGCGGTGTGGTGATGCGGAACTGGCGACGGCGCTGGATGTAGACCAACTCCTGCGGCAGCCTGGTCGAGCAGGCCTGGACGCCCTGATGTTCGGTCAGCTCCGCCTGGCCGACGGAAAACTCGATTTTGGCGTCGTTGCTTTCAATCACGATGGTGCAGGCGCCGTCGATGGCGTTTTCCGCCTCCTCACCGCTAAACACGATATTGTCCGGCCCGACGCTCAATAACAGACTTTGAAACCGGTGCTGCTGATTTTCTACGCGCAGCGGCGTGCGTTGTTTGCAAATTTCACGCAGAATCGCCAGAACTTCAAAACGCTCCCGTTTGATAAACAGTCCGTTATCGCTGTGCTCCACACGTCTCTCCTGACTTTTTTTCTAATGACGTATTACGTATTCCTTACGGTTATCATCTCTGGGAATATTCCTAAAGTCAAATTTGCCAACGCTGCCAGGCCTGCGCCAGCAGGCGTGCGAAACGTTTCGCCCACGCCTGTTGCCCGCGTTCGTCGGCGATCAGATCCTGGCGGATTTCGATGCCGACATAAGGCAAACCGCGACGTTCCGCGTGGACCGGCAACGTGTAGTCGGTGGCGTCGGTCATCGCATAGGGTTCGTTGATCCCCACCTGCAAATCCCCCTCTTCGCGCAACAACTCGGCCAGCAGATGGGCAAATTCCGGGTAGCGGTTAAACAGCAGCCCCACCTGCCAGGGGCGCGATGCCCCTTTGAACACCGGCGTAAAACTGTGCATGGCGATCACCGCCGTCGGCAGTTCACGCAGTTGGCGTTGTCCCAGATGATCGTCGATGGCGTGGTGATACGGCAAAAACACCTCGCGCTCGCGCGCCAGCGCGTGCTCGGCGTCGATACCGATATTGCCGGGGATCGGCGTCAGCTCGGACAAATGCGGGATCGAGCTGGCAATGCCGGGCGCCCGGTTGCAGTCGATCACCAGCCGTGAGTAACGCTGGTGGATCAGCGTGGCGTCCAGTTGGCGACTCAGATGGCGCGACACGCTCAGCGCGCCGATATCCCAGCCGATGTGGCGTTCGATCTCCCCCGGCGGCAAACCAAGATCGCCGAGGGATTGCGGTATCGCCTTGCCGGCGTGATCGCACAGCAGCAAAAAGGGCGCTTTGCCGCGCGGGATTTCAACGGCGGCGGCAGAGGGTTCATCGGCGGACAATAACGGCGGGATAAACGAGTGAGGCATGCAAGGCTCCGGCGGTGGAAAGCAAAGCGTTTATCGTAGCGCTATCCCGTCGCCGGCCCCAAGGTCGTGCTTAGATCAAAAAGGCATGAGTCAGACTGTAGTCATGCCGTCTCGGCTGGCTGTGGCTGATGCACCGCAATATAACGCTGATAGCGCGACGGCTTGAGCCGCGTGGTATCCACCAGTACCAGCCCGTCGATGCAGTTGTTGAACGCCGGATCGGTGCCGAAGTCGATAAACTGCACCCCACCCGGCTCGCACAATTCGGTGTACTGCTTGTACAGCGTCGGGATCGAGCAGCCGATGTTGCTGAGCAGGCTTTTCAGCCGCACCAGATCTTCCTGGTAGTTGTCCCCGGCAAACTGCGCCAGCACCTGCGGCAGCGACGCCGGATAAGGCCGCCGCGACTGCGCGAAGGCATGATCCGGCGAGAAGTAGAGGCGATAGAAGGCGATCAGCAGATCGCGCGCCGCCAGCGGCATGCCGCCGGAGATCGACACCGGGCCGAACAGATAGCGATACTGCGGGTATTTCGACAGGTAGGCGCCGATGCCCAGCCACAAATAGTCCAGCCCGCGTTTGCCCCAATAGGCCGGCTGAATGAAGCTGCGCCCCAGCTCGATGCCCTGCGCCAGGATCGGTTCCATATCGCGATCGTAGTGGAACAGGCTGTTGCTGTAGATGCTTTCCAGCCCTTTGCGTTCGATTTGTTCGGCGGTGGGGATAAAGCGATAGGCGCCGACGATCTCCAGCTCCTCCTCATCCCACAGCACCAGGTGATAATAGTCGTCGTCGTAGCTGTCCAGATCGCGGCGGCGACCGGAACCTTCCCCTACCGCGCGGAAGGCGATCTCGCGCAGGCGCCCCAGCTCGCGCAGGATCGGCGTGCGCGCTTCGTCGCGGCGGCGATAGAGATAGATGGTTTTACCGTCCGGCGTCACCCCCAACCGTTCGCAGTTCGCCAACGCCTTTTTCAGCTCCAGACGCTCTTCCGGCAGCGCGATCGGCGACTCGCTGGCGAACAGCCCCGGCTTGCCCTGGCCCAGGCGATACACGTGGCGGCGAAAACGCTCCGCCAGATCCTTGGCGCTGGTGTGGCCGTCGTGCCAGCTGGCGAACGGCACGCGGCCGCCGATGCGGATCTTGATGCGCCCGCCCCGCTGCTGGAACATTTCACGCACCAGCAGCAGCGTCGACAGCGGCCGGTAAACCAGCGAGGTAAAGTAGAACAGGTTGCTGTTGCGCGCACTGATGTGGATCGGCACGATCGGCGCGCGCGCCTTGGCGGCCAGGCGCAGAAAGCCGGTATGCCAGTGGCCGTCGCGGATGCCTTTCGGGCTCATGCGCGACACTTCGCCGGCCGGGAACAGGATCAGCGCGCCCTGATTGTCCAACTGCTGCTGCATGCCTTCAATCTGCTTGCGGCTGGTCTTATAAGCGACGTTATCCACCGGCACGAACAGGTTGCGCAGCGGTTCAATGTAGGTCAGCAGCTGGCTGGCCACCACTTTCACATCCGGACGTACCGCCGCGACGGCGCGCAGCAACACCAGGCCGTCGAGCGAACCGATCGGGTGATTGGCCACGAGCACCACCGGCCCCTGGCTCGGAATGTTTTCCAGATCGCCATCCACCAGCTCGCAGCTGAGGTTGAAGTAGTCCACCACCTGCTCGATCAGATCGAGCCCTTTCAGGTGGGGATAGTCGGCGGCAAACTGTTTGAATTCTTTTTCGAAGAGAAGGGTTCTTAGCAGGCTGCGCTGCCAGGCAGGGGTATTGCGGTGTGGAAATGCATCTTGCAACAGAGAATCCAGGCTGAACATCGCGTTATCTCCTGACGTAGTCGCTGCAAACTTAAGCCAGAGCCGTGACTCTGACGTGTCAGTTACATGACAATAAAATGAATCCATCGACTATCAGGTATAGCAAAGTAATGGCGATTTGGGAGCGAAAGACGCATTTTCGCCCCCATTGCCCCTCACATCGGCGCCAGCAACGCTTCGATGCGGCGGTTCACCGCTTCTCGCAGGCGCAGCAGCGGCCCGGCCTGATGCGGATAACGCTTGAAGGTGATGCGCATGCCCAGCTCGCGTTCGATCAGCGCCTCCACCGTCGCCCGGTCGGTCAGACTCTCCAGCAGCTGCAGCGCGCGCATATCCTGCAGCCCCTGGTACAGCACCCGCAGGCGCAGCGACTCCACCGGCTGCAGATCCTCGCCCGGATAGACCACGAACGGATCGCCGGAGGGAAAAGCATGGCCGCTGTCGGTCACCGCGTACGGATTGATGCGCTCGCGCGAATGGGCGCTGTTATAGAAGTTGAATCCCCAATGCAGGAAACCGGCGATGCGGTACAGATACAGCTGCACGCCCAATATGCGGTTGCGCGCCGAGGGCTGGGCGAAGAACCGATTGGCGACCTCGGTCTTCTGCACGCAGCAGTAATAGGCCCACAGGCCGGGCACCCGGTGTTCGATAAAGGGATCGATATGATCGGTCGCGGCGACCGGGGTTTCCACCAGGCCTTGCTGATAGAAAGCGTAATCCGACAGCGCATCGAAGGTGCGGAAGCCGTCCAGCAACGGCCGCAGCGCGGCGGCGGCGCGCCGGTAGGCCGCCAGGTTGTCCAGCGTCGGCTCATCGGAAACATGGAACCACACCTGCCGTTCCAGCCCCCGTTCGCGGAACCAGGTGGTCAATTCGGGCAGCAGCGCCTGCAGGAAACGCTGATACGGTTCGCTCTGCGCATCGGTGTGCCAGCCGAAAAGCGGTCGCGCCTCGCCCTGCTCCTCCACCACGATCTTCGGCGCATGCGCCGCGCCCCATTGGGTAAACAGCGGCGCGATTTCGAAGTGCTCGATGCCCTCTTCCTGCGCCAGCGCCACCCACTGCGCCAGGCGGCTGAAATCGAAGCCATACCCCTGCGCCGATCGCGTCACCCTCACCAGCTGCACCGTGGTGCGTTCGCCGCCGACGGCGGTATCCAGCGGCGGCGTAAACAGCGGCGTCAGCAGCATATTGACCCCGGCGCGCACCGCACAGCGCACAAAGTGGCGCACTGCGCGCCAGTAATCCGGGCTGAACACCGCCAGACGGTAGTAATCCGCCAGGCAGTCGGTGTGCAACCACTCGGTGTGCAACAGCGTTTGCGGCGGCAACGCCGCCGGCACCAGATGCAGCGTCAGCCTGGCCTCGGCCAGCGCCTCGCCGCTTTGGGCATCCAGCAGCCGCAGGGTCAACGGAAAGTCGCCGGCCAGTTGCGCGTCGGCCGGTGGCGTCAGGGTCAGCCACAGGCTGCCATAATAGCGGCAGGCGGCGAAAAAACGCCGTTGCGGCAGCGGCATCAGCGGATCGGGAAATAATCCCGGCTCGGTCGTCAGGTAATTCTCGTCGGTCTCGCGATAACAGGGAAAACCGCTCGGCACCGATTGCACCTGGCGCACGCTGATATACTCCGCCAGCGGCCCGTCGAGTTGATAACACAGCTCATGGCGGGTTTCGTTGCCCGGCGTTTGCAAACAATACACCGCCTGCCAGGAAAGCACCTCGTTATTTAACCCGCTCAGCCGTTCCTCCACGGAAATAGCTGGCACGCTGTGCCGATGAAATACTTTCTCCAGGCAATGGGTAAATACCAGAGACAGGCGCATGATGTTCGGCCCTCTTTATTTTTAATGAATAAACACGGTGAAATTCAGGCTAGCGCCTTTTATCGCCACAGACAATAGCCGGTAATAAAAATCGTTCCCACGCCCTTCTTTGGCTGCCGCAAGCCGATTTTTTTGTTTATTTGCATCACAAAAATGAAAGAAGCTGATGCTTGCACAATAAAAATGTTTTTAATCCCCATTATGGTGCAAGGGTTATCAGTTATTCCTATGCCGGCGAGGGCCGCTAAATGCCGCGACAGCAGGGAGAAAACCCATCAACAGGTTAACTAAATGTGAACAAAACCACCTTTCACTTGGCCGTGAAAGCCTTTCGATTTTAACAACAACGAAACATTCACGCCCCATTTTTGGGCATCCGGGGGTGTATTGACACATTGAAAGTTAAGGGATAGAAAGAATTTACGTTGCGAAAAACGTTATTCGTCGCTCACCGAGGGGAAAGCAATGTCACCGATAAAAAATACCGGACGCCTGCTGGCGCACTCTATTCTTGCCAGCGCATTATTATTACCCACCCTGCTCCACGCCGCAGATAAAATAACATTGCGCTATGCCGTTTGGGACAGAAACCAATTACCTGCTGAACAGGAGATCGCCAAACGCTTTGAACAGGCCAATCCGGATATAAAAATAGAAATAGAATTAACGCCCTCTGCGCAATATTTCGTTAAATTGGATTCTGCCGCCGCCGGCGGCGTGGCACCGGATATATTCTGGATCAATATGCCTTATTTTGTGCAATATGCCAAAAATGGCATTATGGAGCCGCTGGCGCCTTATATTAAGGACAGCGGCCTTAAGCTGGACGACGTGGTCGCCAGTTCGGTGAAAGCCTACCAGTACGACGGCCAACAGATGGCCATTCCGCGCGACGTCGACTCCATCGCCGTGTGGTACAACAAAAAACTGTTCGATCAGGCCGGCGTCAGCTACCCCACCAGCGACTGGAGCTGGGACGATCTGAAAAACAAAGCCACCGCGCTGAAAAGCGGGCTGAAAGGCGCCGCCTTCCCGCTGGTGATGGATCTCAGCATCGACGGCCAGGACAGCTATATGAACCTGCTGTTCCAAAACGGCAATCACATCGTGCCGAAAGACGGCCAACCCACCGACATCGCCAACGACAAATCCATCTGGGTCTACCAGCAGCTGCAGGGCATGATGAAAGACGGCCTGATGCCGAGCGCCCAGCAAATGAGCGAAGTCAAAACCGAGAACATCTTCCAGTCCAACCGCGCCGCGATGGTCTATGCCGGTTCCTGGCTGGCGGCGCCGTTCGCCAACAACCCGCTGATCAACGATCACATCGGCGTGGTAATGATGCCGAAAATTGAACGCCAGTCCGGCGTAGCGCACAGCCTGGCCTTCGCCATGTCGGCCAAAAGTGCCCACAAACAGGCCGCCTGGAAATATATCGCCTTCATGAGCAGCGAAGCCTCGCAGGCGGAGCTGGCCAAGGTGGTGATCCCGGCCAACAAGACGGCGGCCAAGGTCTGGGCTCAGCAGATCCAGAAAGTCGACGTCTCGCCTTATATCCAGACCCTTGAAGTGACCCAGGCTTACCCCACCGCCGGCACCAATACGCCGAAATGGCAGAACATGTGGATCGCCAGCCTGAAGAAAATCTTTATGGGCGCGGACGCCAAGCAGGAAATGGACAAGTCGGTCAAGAAGATCGCGCGCGTCATGGAGCAGTAATCGCCCCGCCGCGGCGCGCTACCCCGAGTGTGCGCCGCGGTGGACCCACGCTGAAAGTGATAGGTGAGGAATGGCAACATGTCGCTGGCAGAAACGGCTACGGTCACCCTGAAATCATCCCGGCGCACCGCCCGCCCCGCGCTCAATCGGCTTGAACGCGCCGAACGCTTCTGGGGCTGGGTGATGATCCTGCCGCTGCTGTTGGGGGTCACGGTGTTTTACCTGATCCCCTTTTTGCAGAACATTTTTTACAGCTTTACCGATCTGAACCAGTTCATGCGCTGGAGCAGCATCAGCGTCGATAACTATCTCAACCTGTTCGAAGACGACGACTTCTACACCGCCGCCGCCAACACCCTGTTCTACGTGGTGGTATGCGTGCCGATCAGCCTGAGCCTGTCGCTGCTGTTGGCGATTGGCCTCAACCAGAACATCCGCGGCAAAGGCCTGCTGCGCACCCTGCTGTTCCTGCCGGCGGTCACCATGCCTGCGGCGGTGGCCATGGTGTGGCAATGGCTGTTCAACAAGGACTTCGGCCTGATCAACCAGGCGCTGGGCCTGCTGCACATTGCGCCGGTCGCCTGGCTGTCCGATCCGGACGTGGTGCGCATCAGCGTGTCCATCATCATCATCTGGTCGTCGCTGGCGCTGAAGATCATCATTTTGCTGGCCGGGCTGCAGAGCATTCCGCGCCAGCTGTACGAGGCGGCGGATATCGACGGCATCGGCACCCTGCGGCGCTTCTTCTGCATCACGCTGCCGATGATGGTACCGACGCTGTTCTTCGTGTCGGTGATGAGCTTTATCGAGATCCTGCAAATCTTCGACGTGGTGTTCCTGATGTTCGACCGCGCGCTGGTGGAAAACGACGTGATGACCGTCACCAACCTGTTCTACAAGTACGCGTTTTACCTGCAGGAAAAAGGCTACGCCTCCGCCATCACCGTGGTGCTGTTCGCCGTCACGCTGGTGATCACCCTGATTCAAATGGCGATCGGCAAGCGCCTGAAAGTCAGCTGAGGAGCTGCACATGAACGCAAGCAAGAAAACGCTGGTGTACCTGTTTATGGGGCTGGCGGCGCTGGCCTCGGTCGTGCCCTTTATCTGGATGCTGGTGACCTCGTTGAAAACCCAGGCCGAGAGCATCCAGATCCCGCTGACGCTGCTGCCGGCGCACCCCAGCCTGCAGGCCTACGGCCGGGTGATGCACGAAATCCCGTTCGCCGGTTTTTATCTCAACTCGCTGCTGGCGACCTTCTTCACCGTCACCCTGCAGATGGCGATCGCCACCCTGGCCGCCTATGGCTTCTCGCGCCTGCATTTTCGCGGCCGCGACGCGGTGTTCCTGGTGTGCGTGTCGATCCTGATGGTGCCCGGCCAGGCGTTTCTGATCCCACAATTTCTGGTGGTACAGAAGCTGGGGCTGGTCAACAGCATCACCGGGCTGGTGCTGCCGGGCATTTTCAGCGTCTACGCCACCTTCCTGCTGCGGCAGTTCTTTCTGGCGGTGCCGAAGGAGATGGAAGAAGCGGCCTTGATCGACGGCTACAGCTACTTCGCCATCTTCTGGCGCATCATGCTGCCGCTGATCCGGCCGGGCATTATCGCCTGCGTCATCATTAACGGCCTGTGGAGCTGGAACAACCTGATGTGGCCGCTGATCGTCAATACCACCACCGAGAAGCTGACGCTGCCGGTTGGTCTCGCCTCGCTCTCCAGCCGCGCCGGGGTGGAATACCCGTTGCTGATGGCCGGGGCGCTGATGGCGGTGATCCCGATGCTGATGCTGTTCATTATTTTCCAACGCTATTTCATCCAGGGCATCGCCAGCGCCGGGGTGAAAGGCTAACGCGCAGACAAGGTAAATGACATGGCCGGAATTCAGTTAAACAGCGTTAAAAAAGTCTACCCCAACGGTTTCCACGCGCTGCACGGCGTCAATCTGGACATTGAGGACGGGGAATTTATGGTGTTCGTCGGCCCGTCCGGCTGCGCCAAATCCACCCTGCTGCGGATGATCGCCGGGCTGGAGAGCGTCAGCGAGGGGCAGATCCTGATCCACGATCGCTGCGTCAACGACAGCATGCCGAAGGATCGCGGCGTCGCCATGGTGTTCCAGAACTATGCGCTGTACCCGCACATGACGGTGTACAAGAACATGGCGTTCGGCCTGATCGGCAAAGAGAGCAAGGCCGAGATCGACCGCCGGGTGCGCGACGCGGCGGAAAAGCTGGAGATCACCAACCTGCTGCAGCGCAAGCCAGGCCAGCTCTCGGGCGGCCAGTGCCAGCGGGTGGCGGTCGGCCGCGCCATCGTGCGCAAGCCCAAAGTGTTCCTGTTCGATGAGCCGCTGTCCAACCTCGACGCCAAGCTACGGGTGTCGATGCGCGTGCAGCTGATCGAACTGCACAATCAGCTGAAGCAGGAAGGTGCCGCCGCCACCATGGTGTACGTCACCCACGATCAGGTCGAAGCGATGACCATGGGCGATCGCATTTGCGTGATGAACCGCGGCGCCATCATGCAGGTGGATAAACCGATCAACCTGTACCACCACCCCGCCAACCGTTTCGTCGCCGAGTTTATCGGCAGCCCGTCGATGAACCTGCACGATCTGGCGATCGTGCGCGACGGCCAAACGGTGCGGCTGCGCATCGGCCTGCAGCACCCGCTCGAGCTGCCGCCGGCGCTGCAACGGCAGTTGGCGGACTATCCGCATGCGCGGGTGTGCCTCGGTATCCGGCCGGAGTCCCTGCGGCTGTGCGCGCCCGGCAGCGCCAACTGCTTCCCGGCGCAGATCGTCACCATCGAGCGCATGGGCAACGAAGAGCTGCTGCACTGCGAGCTGGCCGACCTGCGCTTCGTGCTGCGCATGGCGTCGCTGCCGGA
Organism: Serratia sp. TSA_105.2; assembly: GCF_052692115.1. Lineage (NCBI taxonomy): Bacteria > Pseudomonadati > Pseudomonadota > Gammaproteobacteria > Enterobacterales > Yersiniaceae > Serratia > Serratia sp. TSA_105.2. Next base: position 459,961 of record NZ_JBQZFT010000001.1, on the reverse strand, counting down.
CTGGGAGCCGCGCCTCGGCGAAAGCGTTCATCTGGCATTCGATCTGACGCGCGCACATTTGTTCGACGAGCTCAGCGGCCAAAACCTCAAATAACAACAGCGGAGTATCAGCAATGTCGTCAACACAACCCAACAACGTTGCCCAGCGCCCGGTCCAGGTACTGGTGGTCGGCGCCGGCGCGCGCGGTGAAATCTACTCGCGCTATGCGCTGGCGCACCCCGATTTGATGCAGGTGGTGGCGGTGGCGGAACCGCGCGACGCCTACCGCGAACAGTTCGTGGCACAGCACGCCATCGCGCCGGAAAACGTCTTCACCGACTGGCGCCAGGCCGCCAATGCCGGCAAGCTGGCCGACGCGGTGCTGATCTGCACTCAGGATCAGATGCACCTGGAACCGGCGCTGGCCTTCGCCCGCCAGGGCTACGCCATGCTGCTGGAAAAGCCGCTGTCGCCGGACGCCGACGAGTGCCGCGCCATCGTCGCCGAGGTGGTGCGCCAAAAGCTGATCTTCTCGGTCGGCCACGTGCTGCGCTACACCCGCTATACCCAAAAGCTCAAGCAGCTGCTGCGCGACGGCGCGATCGGCGACATCGTCAGCCTGCAACACCTGGAGCCGGTCGGCTACTGGCATCAGGCGCACTCCTTCGTGCGCGGCAACTGGCGCAACGATCGGCAGGCCGCGTTTATGCTGTTGCAGAAATCCTGCCACGACATCGATTGGATCCGCTACGTGATGGAGCAGCCCTGCGAACAGGTCAGCTCCTTCGGCAACCTGCGCCACTTCCGCCGGGAAAACCAACCGGCCGGCGCGGCGGACAACTGCCTGGATTGCGCAGTGGAGGCGTCCTGCCCCTATTCCGCCAAACGCATCTATCTGGGCGACGACCACAAGGCCACGCCCGGCTTTCTGCGCGTATTGACGCCAGAACCCGACCAGACGACGCTGCGGGCGGCGCTGCGCGACGGGCCCTACGGCCGCTGCGTTTACCGCTGCGACAATAACGTGGTCGATCATCAGGTGGTCAACATGCAGTTCGCCGGCGGCCGCACCGCGTCGTTCACCATGACGGCCTTTACCCGCCACGAAGATCGCCACACCCGCATCTTCGGCAGCCGCGGCTGCCTGGAGGGCGACGGCCGCCATATCCGCATCACCTCGTTCCTCGACGACGGCGAAACGCATTACGACACCGACGTCGGCCAGGATCTGCACGCCATGGCCGGCCACGGCGGCGGTGACTACTACCTGATGCAGCACTTTATCGCGGCCATTCGTACCAACGATCCGAGTCAGGTGTTGGCCGGCCCGGCGGAAGCGCTGGAGAGCCACCTGATGGTGTTCGCCGCCGAACGCGCGCGCCGCGAAGCGGCGGTGATCGCCCTGAACGGAGCCTGACCATGAGCACGAGAGAGATGCGTTACGGCTTCGACATCGGCGGCACCAAGATCGAAATGGCCGCTTACGATCGCCGGCTCAATCAGGTGCTGCTTCAGCGCGTGCGCACCCCAACCGGCGATTATGGCGAGTTCGTGGCCTGCATCGCCAGGCTGGTCGAGCAGGCGGACCGCGAGCTGCATACGCGCGGCAGCATCGGCATCGGCCTGCCGGGGATCACCGATCCCGTCAGCCGCCGCCAGTTGGCGGTCAACGTGCCCTGCCTGACCGGGCAATGCCTGGCGGATGATTTGACGCAGGCGCTGGCGCGGCCGATCGCCATCGAGAACGACTGCCGCTGTTTCGCGCTGTCGGAAGCCAGCACGCCGCAAACCGCCCATCTGCCGCTGGTGTTTGGCGCCATCATCGGCACCGGTGCCGGCGGTGGCCTGGTGGTGAACCGGCAATTGCACAAGGGGCGCAACGGGCTGGCGGGCGAATGGGGCCATATGCCGATCTCCGCCCAGTTGGCGCAGCGTTACGATCTGCCGCTGTTCGGCTGCAACTGCGGGCTGACCGGCTGCTTTGAACGCTACGTCTCCGGCAGCGGGCTGCTGGCGCTGAGCCGCCACTTTGCCCATCCGGCCGCCGACGTGCCGGCGCTGGTCGCCAGCTACCGCGCGGGGAATGCACTCGCACAGTGGCTGATAACCGTCTACGTCGACATTCTGGCCAGCGCGCTGGCCGGTTTGCAGCTGCTGCTGGACGTCGATGCCTTCGTGCTGGGCGGTGGGTTGTCGAACGTCGGCGAGCTGTATCGGCTGCTGCCAGCGGCGATGCGGCGCTGGCTGCTGCCGGGCGTGGAACCGGCAGCGGTATTCCCGCCGGTGCACGGTGACAGCAGCGGCGTGCGTGGCGCGGCGCTATTACAGGCGGCGGCATAAAAAAACAGTGAAAGCCCGGCGGCTGTCGAATGATCGCTGCGGCTTTCGCCGCCGCAGGGCCGAATAAAGCCATCGCGAGAATTGTCGACTGAAAAATAACGAATTTGCCGTTTTCACTTTGTGTTAATACTGCTTTCGGTTGCCGCTCAATCGAAAGCAAAATTAAATATAACCAACTGATAGATATAGATATTTTAAAATTAATCGATTGCATTTCAGTGTTTCGTTTGCTGTAATTGGCCACGAACAACTGAAAGCGCTCCGGTCGGTATCGCTGCGGCTTATTAAGCCGCGGTCGGGCACGGCTACAGGTAAATCAGGAGTCTGCGTTAATGATCAATACCGCAAAACGCCGGGAATTAATTATCGACCAGCTGTGCCGCGAAGGCTCGGTGCGCGTGGAACAGCTCAGCCAGCAGTTTTCGGTGTCCAGCGTCACCATCCGCAGCGATCTGCGCCAGTTGGAAAAGCACGGCTGCGCGGTGCGCGCTTACGGCGGCGCCATGTTGAACAAACAGTTCGCCTTCGATCGCCCGCTGCAGGACAAGGGCCGCATCAACCGCGACGTAAAACACGCCATCGCCTGCGCGGCGGCGGCGCTGATTGAAGACGGCGACGCCGTCATCCTCGACTCCGGCTCCACCACCAGCCAGATGGCGCCGCAGCTGGCGGGCAAAAAGGATCTGGTGGTGATGACCAACGCGCTGAACATCGCCTTCGAACTGGCCAACAACGAGCAGATCGATCTGATGGTGGTCGGCGGCAGCGTGCGCCGCAAGGCCTGGTCGCTGTACGGCCCCGCCGCCGAACAGCAACTGCGCCAGTACCGGTTCGACAAACTGTTTCTCGGCGTCGACGGTTTCGATCTGGCGGGCGGCATCACCACGCCGGATCCGGGCGAAGCGCAGCTGAACCGCGTGATGTGCGAGGTGGCGCGCGAAGTGATCGCCATCGCCGACGCCAGCAAATTCGGCCGCACCAGCTTTTGCATGATCCGCGAAATCGGCCAGATCCACCGCCTGGTCACCGACAGCCGCATTCCGGAACGCTATCTGCAGGCGCTGCACCATTTAGGGATCGACGTGATTATCGCCGACCGTTAACCGAGGCTTTTAAGGAGTTGTCATCATGAACGCGTATTTCTCTTACGAGGCGGATTGGCTGAAGCAGCGCAATGCCTGGCACACCGCCGCAGAGATTTGGCAGCAGCCGGATCTGTGGGCGGCGCTGCACCGGCAACTGCAGGAGCAACAGGCGCAGTGGCAGCCGTTCCTGGCGCCGCTGTTGGCCAATCCTCGGCTGCAAATCGTGCTGTGCGGCGCCGGCAGCTCGGCGTTCGCCGGTCGCGCCCTGGCGCCCTGGCTGCGCGAACGAACCGGCCGCGACGTGGCAGCCTACGGCACCACCGATATCGTCGCCAACCCGCGGCAGTATCTCGATCCTGAGCGGCCGACGCTGCTGGTCTCCTTCGCCCGCTCGGGCAACAGCCCGGAGAGCGTGGCGACGGTGGAGCTGGCCGACCAACTGCAGCCGGAAAGCTACCACCTGATGCTGGTCTGCAACCCGGACAGCAAGCTGGCGCAGTATGCGCATCGGCGCGACAACGTCTGTTCGCTGGTGATGCCGCAAGGCTCCAACGATCAGAGCTTCGCCATGACCTCCAGCTTCAGCTGCATGATGCTGAGCGCCGCGCTGCTGCTCGGCCCGCTTTCGCTCGAGGCCGCCCAGGCGCCGATGAACGCCATGGTGCAGCGCTGCCGCGCACTGCGCGAAACGCTGCAGCCACAGGTAAAGGCGCTGGCCGCCAGCGGTTTCCGCCGTTATATCACCCTCGGCGGCAGCTGCTTTACCGGCCTGGCGGAAGAAGCCTCGCTCAAGATGCTGGAGCTGACCGCCGGGCGCATCGTTACGCGCTACGACTCGCCGCTCGGCCTGCGCCACGGCCCGAAATTTATGGTCGACGGTCAAACATTGGTGGTGGTGATGTTCTCCCACGGCGACTACGCCCGCCAGTATGACCGCGATCTGTGGAACGAACTGCAGCGCGACGGGCTGGCGATGCAGTTGGTCGGTTTGACCGGCGAACGCCAACCCCTGTCCGATGCCCTGCTGTATATGCACGACGCGGCTGACGATATCTGGCTGCTGTTCCCGTACCTGCTGTTCACCCAGATGCTGGCCTTCGAGAGTTCGCTGGCGCTGGGGTTGACCCCGGACAACCCTTGCCCGACCGGCGAGGTCAACCGGGTGGTGAAAGGCGTGACGATTTACCGTTTTCCTTCCCCAGAGCTGTAAGGAGGTCCCATGTATCTGATAGCCAACCGAGAAATGCTGCTCAAGGCGCAACGCCAGGGTTACGCCGTCCCGGCGTTTAACGTTCACAATCTGGAAACCGTGCAGGTGGTAGCGGAAACCGCCGCCGAGCTGCGCTCACCGGTGATCATGGCCGGCACGCCCGGCACCTTCAGCTACGCCGGAACCGACTACCTGATCGGCATTTGCCAATCGGCCGCGCACCGCTACGATCTGCCGCTGGCGCTGCATCTGGATCATCACGAAGCGCTGGACGACATCGAGCACAAGGTGAAAAGCGGCATCCGCTCGGTGATGATCGACGGTTCCCATCTGCCGTTCGAGCAGAATATCGCCAAGGTGGCCGCCGCAGTGGCCCTGTGCCACCGCTATGGCGCCAGCGTGGAGGCAGAACTGGGCCGCCTGGGCGGGCAGGAAGACGACCTGATCGTCGATACGGCGGACAGCTTCTATACCGACCCGGTGGCGGCACGCGAGTTCGTCGCCGCCACCGGCATCGATTCGCTGGCGGTGGCGATCGGTTCCGCCCACGGCCTGTATCACGGCGAGCCGAAGCTGGACTTCGAGCGCCTGGCGCTGATCCGCGAACAGGTGGACGTGCCCCTGGTGCTGCACGGTGCCTCCGGCATTCCGGAAGCGATGGTCAAGCGCGCGATCTCGCTCGGCGTCTGCAAGGTCAACGTCGCCACCGAATTGAAAATCGCCTTCGCCGATGCGGTGAAAAGCTACTTTTCACAGCACCCGGATGCCAACGACCCGCGCAAATACATCGTCCCCGGCAAGCTGGCGATGAAAGAAGTGGTGGCGGAAAAGATCCGCATCTGCGGCAGCAGCGGCATGCTGTAAGCCCGCTCTCGCCCCCGGTTTCTGCGGCCGCACCACGGGGGCGAAAACATCCCGCCATTCCCCGCTTTCCTGAGAGAGCGATCACAGCCTTTTACCCTGCCCGTGCCGGAAACCATTAACCAGTCTTCACTATGATCCAAATCATGGTTTTGCTCACCCTACCTCCCTATTATCAAATTCATTGGATGCAGGCAGTAGGAATTTTGCCCATTCGTTTTTATTTCGCCAGGCGAAATAGCTTATTTGATGAAAACAAGCGTGCTTGTTTTTTAATTGGCAGTATTTTTCACTTTAAGAGGAACAGCATATGAACCATTACTTAGCTGTATTAAGCGCATTGGTCATTCTGCCCTTCGCTCTGCAAGCAAAACCGCTTTCCGGCAGCCAGGTCACCTCCGGCGTCGTGCGCTTCACCGGCGCCATTACCACCCCGACCTGCACCATCACACATCAGGATGAACAGCTTATCTCCAACTGCTTCGGTAAAGTGACGGAATATCAGAACGGCTATATTTCCTCTTCGTTAAAAGAAATGCCAAAAGAATTAGTCTCTGCCGTCACCAGCGAAATAGTAAATAACGATCCCCATTTAAAACGCGTGACCATCAGCTATAAGTAACGCCAACGCGTTAATGTCTGGTGAAATAATAAACAAGACACAGCTTGCCTTGATAACTTATAAATTTATTTTATAAATTTAACGTGCGATGACTCCCCGGCTTACCCTGAGCCGGCTATTTGGGCAACCCTGCGGTTGCCCATCAGCATGTCCGAAATCCGCCATCGCTTCCCCCGCTTTCATGCGATAATCGCCACACCAAACCGAGGAGTGATCCAGATGCAGACTTTTTTGATTGATCGTACCGCCACGCCGGTGGGAGAACTGGTGCTGATTGCCGATGAACAGGGGCGCCTGCGGGCGATTGACTGGACCGATCACGAAGCGCGCCTGATGAAGCTGCTGAATACCCACTACCGCGCCGATCGCTTCACCCTGCGCGAGCAGCGCGATCCCAGCGGGCTGACCGACGCGATGCAACGCTATTTCGCCGGTGAGCTGGGCATTATCGATCGGTTGCCGGTGATGACCGCCGGCACCGAGTTCCAACGCACCGTGTGGCAACAGCTGCGCCAAATCCCGTGCGGCGAGATCCTGACCTACGGCCAACTGGCGCAACGCATCGGTCGTCCGACCGCCTCGCGCGCAGTCGGCATGGCCAACGGTTCAAATCCGATCAGCATCGTGGTGCCCTGCCATCGGGTGATCGGTTCGCAGGGCGCGCTGACCGGCTATGCCGGCGGCGTGCAGCGCAAACAGTGGCTGCTGCAGCACGAAGGTTACCTGCCGAAAAGTTTGCTGTAGCCGCGGCGATGAGCTCATCCAGCGCCATTGTTTGGCGCTGCTTAATAAAGCACGTTGCTCTACGCCGCGCTCGTGCCCGCTTTGGCACTATCAATAACCTGTGTGAATAAAACGCATAAGTCACAAATAATACTCATAACTTCAGTCCGATACAGAATAATCTGCGGCATGTGTGCGCAAAATTCGCACACAATACCCCTATTCATGCTAATGCCACCCTTATCAGCTGCAGCAAAAGATGTTAAAATTGACTCATATCAATTATTGAATGAGCGTAATCTATGATCCCGGAAAAACGCGTGATTCGTCGTATCCAGTCTGGTGGTTGTGCGATCCATTGCCAGGACTGCAGCATCAGCCAGCTGTGCATTCCTTTCACCCTTAATGCCCACGAGCTGGACCAGCTCGACAACATTATCGAGAGGAAAAAGCCCATCCAGAAAGGCCAGACCCTGTTCAAGGCAGGAGACGAGCTGAAGTCGCTGTACGCGATCCGTTCCGGGACCATCAAAAGCTACACCATCACCGAGCAAGGCGACGAGCAGATCACCGGCTTCCACCTGGCGGGCGATCTGGTGGGCTTCGACGCCATCGGCGGCCTGAAGCACCCGAGCTTCGCCCAGGCGCTGGAAACCTCGATGGTGTGCGAGATCCCATTCGAAACCCTCGACGATCTGTCCGGCAAAATGCCTAATCTGCGTCAGCAGATCATGCGGCTGATGAGCGGCGAGATCAAAGGCGACCAGGACATGATCCTGCTGCTGTCGAAGAAAAACGCCGAAGAGCGCCTGGCGGCGTTCGTTTACAACCTGTCGCGCCGCTTCGCGGAGCGTGGCTTCTCGCCGCGCGAGTTCCGGTTGACCATGACTCGCGGCGACATCGGCAACTACCTCGGCCTGACGGTGGAAACCATCAGCCGCCTGCTGGGCCGCTTCCAGAAAAGCGAAATCCTCAGCGTGAAAGGCAAATACATCACCATCGAAAACGCCGACGCCCTGTCGGTGCTGGCCGGTACGCCACGCATCAACGTGACCGTCAACGCCTGATCCCCCGCCGGATCAACATTTCACCGAAATTGTTGATCCGGCACGCTTCTGTTGTTGTTCTGTTTTTCAATGTTGGGTTACTCTGTAAATTAACAGACTGTTGATTTCAGCTGTAAGGAGGCCCTATGGCGAAGTATCAGAATCTTCTGGTGGCTATTGACCCCAATCAGGACGATCAGCCGGCATTGCGCCGCGCCGTGTACCTGGTGAAACGGAACGGCGGGCGCATCAAAGCCTTCCTGCCCATTTATGACTTCTCTTACGAAATGACGACCCTGCTCTCCCCGGACGAAAGAACGGCGATGCGGCAAGGTGTGATCAGCCAACGCGCCGCCTGGATCAACGAGCAGTGCCGCTTCTATCTCAACGACGGCGTGCCTATCGAAATCAAAGTGGTCTGGCATAACCGCCCCTTCGAAGCCATCATTCAGGAAGTGCTTTCCGGCCAGCATGACCTGCTGCTGAAAATGGCGCACCAGCACGACCGGCTGGAATCGGTGATCTTCACCCCCACCGACTGGCACCTGCTGCGCAAATGCCCTTGCCCGGTGTGGATGGTAAAAGACCAGCCCTGGCCGGAAGGCGGCAAAGCGCTGGTGGCGGTCAATCTGGCCAGTGAAGAACCCTATCACGACCCGCTCAATATCAAACTGGTGCAAGAAACCGTCGAACTGGCGGAAAACGTCAACCAGACCGAGGTTCACCTGGTTGGCGCCTATCCCGTTACCCCGATCAACATCGCCATCGAGCTGCCCGATTTCGATCCGAGCGTCTACAACGACGCCATCCGCGGCCAGCATCTGATCGCCATGAAGGCGCTGCGGCAGAAATTCTGCATTAAGGAAGAGTTCACCCACGTGGAAAAAGGCCTGCCGGAAGAGGTGATCCCCGATCTGGCCGAACATCTGCAGGCCGGCGTGGTGGTTCTGGGCACGCTGGGCCGCACGGGCATTTCGGCGGCCTTTATCGGCAACACCGCGGAACATGTGATCGACCATCTGAAATGCGATCTGCTGGTGATTAAGCCGGAGAACTTCAACTGCCCGATCGAGGCGGATGAAGACGATGAACACGACGACGAAGATTAACCCTCGCGCATAAAAAACGGGCCGCTAAGCGGCCCGTTTTTTTGGTTGCCCAATTACTGCTGTAGCGCCCGCAGAATCGCTTCCACGCTGTCTTTGGCGTCGCCGAACAGCATCTGGGTGTTCTCCTTGAAGAACAGCGGGTTCTGCACGCCGGCGTAGCCGGTGTTCATCGAGCGTTTAAACGCGATCACGTTCTGCGCCTTCCACACTTCCAATACCGGCATGCCGGCGATCGGGCTGCGCGGATCTTCCAGCGCCGCCGGGTTCACCGTGTCGTTGGCGCCAATCACCAGCACGGTGTCGGTATCTGGGAAATCTTCGTTGATTTCATCCATCTCCAGCACCACGTCGTACGGCACCTTCGCCTCCGCCAGCAGCACGTTCATGTGGCCCGGCAAACGCCCCGCGACCGGGTGAATGCCGAAGCGCACCTTCACGCCGCGCGCCCGCAGTTTCTCGGTGATTTCCGCCACCGGATACTGTGCCTGCGCCACCGCCATGCCGTAACCCGGGGTGATGATCACCGAGGTGGAGTTCTTCAGCTGCTCGGCCACCTCTTCCGCCGTGGTTTCACGGTATTCGCCCATCTCTTCGGCATCGCCGGTGGACGAACCGTCACTGCCGAAACCGCCGGCGATCACGCTGATAAACGAGCGGTTCATCGCCTTGCACATGATGTAAGACAGGATCGCACCCGAAGAGCCCACCAGCGCCCCGGTGACGATCAGCAGATCGTTGCTCAGCATGAAGCCCGCCGCGGCCGCCGCCCACCCCGAGTAAGAGTTGAGCATCGACACCACCACCGGCATGTCCGCGCCGCCGATCGAGGCCACCAGATGCCAGCCGAACGCCAGTGCGATCGCCGTCATCAGCAACAGCGTCACCACCTGCCAGCCCACGCTGTCGGTACGCACGAATGCCACCAGCAGCAGGAACGAGATCATCAGCGCCGCCAGATTCAGCTTGTGGCGGTTCGGCAGCATCAGCGGCTTGGAAGAGATGATGCCGCGCAGCTTGCCGAAGGCGACGATCGAACCGGTGAAGGTCACGGCGCCGATAAAGATGCCGAGGAACACTTCGGTCAGATGGATATTCGCCATCACCGGCTCCATCGGCGCGCCGTGATCCAGGTAGCTGTTGAAGCCGACCAGCACCGCGGCCAGACCAACGAAGCTATGCAGCACCGCCACCAACTCCGGCATTTCGGTCATCTCGACCTTCTTGGCCAGATAGACGCCGATCGAGCCGCCGATGATCATGGCGATGATTATCCAGCCGACGTTGCCGGAATCCGGCCCAAGAATGGTGGCGATCAGTGCGATAGCCATACCGGCGACGCCGAACAGGTTGCCCTGCTTCGACGTTTCATGGCGCGACAGGCCCGCCAGGCTGAAAATAAACAAAATAGCGGCAACAATGTATGCAGCTGTAACCAATCCTCCAGACATTTGCTACCCCTTAGTTCTTGCGGAACATCTTCAGCATGCGCTGAGTGACGGTGAACCCGCCGAAAATATTGATGCTGGCGATCAGCACGGCGATAAAGGAGAGGAAACTCACCCAGCCGCCATGGCCGATCTGCAACAGCGCGCCGACCACGATAATCCCTGAGATCGCGTTGGTGACCGACATCAACGGGGTATGCAGCGCATGGCTGACGTTCCAGACCACGTAGTAACCGACCACGCAGGCCAGCGCGAACACGGTAAAGTGCGACAGGAACTCTTTCGGCGCCGCATCCGCCAGCCAGCCGAACAGCAGGATCGCCAGGGCCATCAGGCCGTATTTCAGCCACGGCGAGGTCGGTTTGGCTTCGGGTTTGGCGGCCGGTGCGGCGGCGGGCGCCGCTTTCGGCTGGGCGGAAACCTGGATCGGCGGCGCCGGCCAGGTGATTTCACCGCTGCGCACCACGGTAACGCCGCGGATCACCGTATCGTCGAAATCAATGTCGATCTCGCCGTTTTTCTCTTTCGACAGCAGCTTCAGCAGGTTGACCAGGTTGGTGCCGTAAAGCTGCGAAGATTGGGTCGGCAAGCGGCTCGGCAGGTCGGTATAGCCGATGATTTTCACGCCGTTGTCGGTCACGGTAATGGTGTCGGCCACCGTCAGTTCGCAGTTGCCGCCGGTTTGCGCCGCCAGATCGACGATCACGCTGCCCGGTTTCATCGACGCCACCATCTCTTTGGTGATCAGCTTCGGCGCCGGTTTACCCGGGATCAGCGCGGTAGTGACGATGATATCAACCTCCGCCGCCTGCGCGGCGAACAGCGCCATCTCGGCCTTGATAAAGGCTTCGGACATCACTTTGGCATAACCGTCGCCGCTGCCCGCTTCCTCTTCAAAATCCAGCTCGAGGAATTCCGCGCCCATGCTCTGCACCTGCTCTTTCACTTCGGGGCGGGTGTCGAAGGCGCGCACGATGGCACCGAGGCTGCCCGCCGCGCCGATCGCCGCCAGGCCGGCCACGCCGGCCCCGATGATCATCACCTTGGCCGGCGGCACTTTGCCGGCGGCAGTGATCTGGCCGGTGAAGAAGCGGCCGAACTCATGCGCCGCTTCAACGATCGCGCGGTAGCCGGCGATGTTGGCCATCGAGCTCAACGCATCCATCGACTGGGCCCGCGAGATGCGCGGCACCGAGTCCATCGCCAGCGCGGTGACGTTGCGCGCCGCCAGCTTGGCCATCAATTCGGGGTTTTGCGCCGGCCAGATAAAGCTGACCAGCGTGCTGCCTTCGCGCATCAAGGCGATCTCGTCGTCTTGCGGCGCGTTGACTTTCAGGATCAGATCCGACTGCCACACTTCGCTTTCGTCGACCAACGCCGCGCCTGCGGCTTCGTAGGCGACGTCCTCAAAACTGGCCAGTTTGCCCGCCCCGCGTTCAATCGCGACGGTAAAACCCAGCTTCAGCAGTTGTTCCACCGTTTTCGGCGTGGCTGCAACCCGGGCTTCATTGGCCAACCGCTCTCTTGGTACACCAATACGCATAATGTTCCCTTCTCACCTGTCTTGGATGATGTTTATTATTTTCCTGCCCATAGCATGACGCCACCGGCGAGCGAGGCGTTAACTTGCCCGCACTGATTTCAGACGCCAACTATAACCTACTGAAAATAAGGTCGATGATCCATAATTGCTTACGCATTCAGCTCTGTTTTTACATAAAAATGCCGCGCGTGATATGACAAATCGCAATTTACCGTGAAAAAAACCATACAGAACAGCACATTCTGCGTGACAAGAGGTTTACGCCCGGCGTAACGATTTATGGCCACGCGCGGCGAAGAAGCATAAAAGTTATCATTTTGTGAATAATTAACATTAATGACACCAGAGCCTTTATTATGGAAACTTATGAGGATGGCGCCATCCGTGCGACCCGCGTCACCGTCGGCGATTTGTCGCACGGGATAACATAAAATGCTGAGACAGTTTTCAGAATTACATGTAATAATCGACGGCTGAATTACACTTAAACAGTTCAGTACGTTATAAACGTTAATGCGCTAGGCGAAAGGATTTTTTATGAAGCTGAAGACCACGATCATCGCGTCAGCCTTGTTATCACTCACTGCGCTGTCTGCTCATGCGGCGCAAGAGTTAACTCCTGAGAAAGCAGCGGCGCTGAAGCCGTTTGATCGCATCACGATTACCGGCCGCTTCAATGCCATCAATGAAGCCGTCGACGCCGTATCCCGCCGTGCAGACAAACTGGGTGCCGATTCCTTCTATATCCAGGACAGCAACAACAGCAACAACGGCGGCAACTGGCGCGTCACCGCAGACCTTTATCATAAAGATGCGCCAGAAGTGAGCAAAACACCAAAATACCGCGTATTTAACGGCGTGAACGAACTGCCTAAAGAGGAAGCCTACCTGCTGGAGCCTTACGATACCGTGAGCGTCAGCGGTTTCTACCGCAGCCAGCCGGACATCAACGACGCCATCTCCAAAGAAGCGCAGAAAAAAGGCGCTGCCTCGTTCTTCATCGTGCGCCAGGTTGACGCCAACTCCGGCGGCAACCAGTTCGTCACCGCCTACATCTATAAGGCCGATGCGCCAAAACGCCGCGTGCAGAGCCCGGATGCCATTCCAGCCGATTCTGACGCCGGCCGCGCCGCACTGGCCGCCGGCGGCGCCGCTGCAGCGAAAGTCGAAATTCCTGGCGTTGCGTCTTCCGGTTCGCCAAGCCGCGAAGTGGGCCGTTTCTTCGAAACCCAGTCCTCTACCGGCCAGCGCTATACCGTCACGCTGCCTAACGGCACCAAAATCCAGGAAGTGAACAACGTGACTGCCGCGCAGATGGTGCCGTTCGATTCCGTCACCTTCACCGGCCACTTCAACAGCATGACCGACGTGTCCACCGAAGTGGCGAAACGCGCGGCCGAGAAAGGCGCCAAATACTATCACGTCACTCGCCAGTGGCAGAACAAGAGCGGCGGCAACCTGACCGTCAGCGCCGATCTGTTCAAATAAAACCCGCTTTTCGGTTTACCATCGGGCAGCCCTTGAGCTGCCCGTTTTTATTGCCATCCTTTTCACCAGTCGTTGAATAGTTTTTTGTAAATTCCGCATATTCAATCATTGCATCTCTAAGCATCCCTCCGTAGAATTTGCGCCAATTTTTAGGGCTATTGTCTATTCGCGCAGTGGTTGTTAATACATTGTTGCCGCCAAGCAGTTCCCTTCCAGTTGTTTATTCTGCGTTCAGGATCCGTCATTGGAAAAAAAACTCGGTCTTACCGCGCTAACCGCTTTGGTGCTCAGTTCAATGCTGGGCGCCGGCGTGTTCAGTCTGCCGCAAAACATGGCGCAGGTCGCCAGCCCCGCCGCGCTGCTGCTGGGTTGGGGGATCACCGGCGTCGGCATTCTGTTTTTGGCGTTCGCCATGCTGTTGCTTACGCGTTTGCGTCCGGATCTGGACGGCGGCATCTTCACCTACGCCAAAGAAGGGTTCGGCGAGCTGATGGGCTTCTGCTCCGCCTGGGGTTACTGGCTGTGCGCCGTGATCGCCAACGTCTCGTATCTGGTGATCGTGTTCGCGGCGCTGAGTATTTTCACCGATCGCGGCGGCAACGTTATTCTCGGTGACGGCAATACCTGGCAGGCGCTGATCGCCGAATCCGCCCTGTTGTGGATCGTGCATGCGCTGGTGCTGCGCGGCGTGCAAACTGCCGCCAGCATCAATCTGGCGGCCACCCTCGCCAAGCTGCTGCCATTGGGAATGTTCGCCGTTCTGGCGGCGATCGCCTTTAAAATGGACGTGTTCACGCTGGATTTCAAAGGCATCGCCCTCGGCAAGCCGGTGTGGGAACAGGTCAAGGACACCATGCTGATCACCCTGTGGGTGTTTATCGGCGTGGAAGGCGCCGTGGTGGTTTCCGCCCGCGCCCGCAATAAGAAAGACGTAGGCCGCGCCACCATGCTGGCGGTGCTGTCGGCGCTGGCGGTGTATCTGATGGTCACGCTGCTGTCGCTGGGCGTAGTGCCGCGCAGCGAACTGGCCGACATGCGCAACCCGTCGATGGCGGTGCTGATGGTGGAACTGATCGGCCCGTGGGGAGACGTGATCATCGCCGCCGGCCTGATCATTTCCGTGTGCGGCGCCTACCTGAGCTGGACCATCATGGCGGCGGAAGTGCCGCTGCTGGCCGCGCAGCACGGCGCGTTTCCGCGCGTGTTCGGCAAGCAGAACCGCCATCACGCCCCGTCCTCTTCGCTGTGGCTGACCAACATCGCGGTGCAGCTGGCGCTGGTGCTGATCTGGCTGACCGGCAGCAACTACAACTCGCTGTTGACCATCGCTTCAGAAATGATCCTGGTGCCTTACTTCCTGGTTGGCGCGTTTCTGTTCAAGGTGGCTTACCGCCGCCGCGACAAGCGCCTGATCTTCGCCGCGACCGGCGCCTGCGTCTATGGTTTGTGGCTGCTGTACGCGTCCGGGCTGATGCACCTGCTGATGTCAGTGCTGCTGTATGCGCCAGGGCTGTTGGTGTTCATGTATGCCCGCCGCGGCCATCGGGATATCAACCTGCTCAACCGCCTGGAAAAGAGCAGTATCTTCTTGCTGCTGGTGGCCACGCTGCCTGCCGGCTGGTTTATGCTGCACTAACATCGCCTGCCAATGCGGCTGCCCGTCAGCCGTATTTCGCTTCCCTGCTTTCCTCTTTTTTACCTCTCTCCCCGCTGTTGACCGGTCAATTGCCACGCTTGCGATCTTAAATGCAATTAATTATCATTATCATTTAAGTATTAGCGGTAAGACGCGAGTGCCCCTGGCGAAAAGCGTCAGGCGGCGGATGAAAACTGGCTGAAAATGGAAGGCATTTCATGGCTGAGAAACTGCTGCACGCATTACCCTTGTTTGCCGCCTGGGAAGCGCTGATCGCCGAGGGCAACACGGAATTCAATCAGCGGCGCGATCGCCTGGCAATGACGCACTATCAGCAGGCGCTGGATGTTGCTCAGGCGATCCTCGCCGAGAAACCCTGGCTGAATGCGGACTATGCCGCCAGATTTGAAGCGCTGAATATTTTCGAGTCTGCCCTTGCCGCGCTGATCGTCACGTTCAACAACATGACCCATCTGCGCCTGCGGCAAAAGCCCCTGCGCGGCGTTGAGCCGCACGTGCATCAGGCCCGGCTCGCCATCGAGCAGGTGATGGACGATACCTCGCTGTGCGAACAGATGCAGCAGGTCGCCGAACGGCACCTGCTGCGTTTCCGAATAGAGACGCTGCAGGTGCTGCGCGAGCACCGGCTGCCGGAAACCAGCGTCTGCGCACCCGCGGCAAACCATTCCGCCACCGTGCATTAACAACGACACCACGACCTGAGGGGTAACCTGCCAATGAATGAATTGAATGACGACATGAAGAAAATGCTGGCCAAACAGCTGCCTGTGCAGGCAACCAGCAGCCCGAGCGGCGTGCCCGATATCGGCCCCAAGCGTTCTCTGCGCCTCTATGATGACCGTACGCTGATTTACAACGAAAATACCGGTGGCCAGACGCTGCAAAATATCAGAGAAGGATCGAAAATGGCCGTCGTGGTCATCGACCGCGAGGCGCTGGACGGTTACCGCTTCGTCGGCACCCCGGAATTGTTCCTGGCGGGCAAGCCGTTTGACGATGCGCTGGCATTTGCAGAAAAAAATGGAATGAAGCCGCCGAAATACGCGGTGCTGATTCATATAGACAGTATTTATACCCTGCGCTCCGGCCCCAATGCCGGGACCCGGCTTTAGAGGCCGAGCGCTACGCGGCGCGGAATATCACGTTCATGGTTAGGCTATCGCGCGAGGTCAATTGCCTAACCATGAACGGGCGGCCGGGTTGATTCCCGGTCAGCTTTTAGAGGGAATGGTGACGGTCATACGCTCCCCCACCAGGGCAATCGCGATGCCTTCCGCGCACTCTTTCTGAATGGCCGCCAGCTGTTGCGCTTCCAGCGCATAGGGCAGCTGAATATCAAACACCGTCAGGCCCTGCTGCTGCGCCAGGTCAATCAGGCGCACGATATTGGTTTCATCGCTGACCTGCGTCGACACTACCTGCAGCGCCAGCTCTTTCAACTGCTCTTTGCGCGTTTGTGACGTGGTCACGCGCGATTTCAACACCATGCCGAAGATCGGCATCACACCATAAATAGCATCAACAAAGCGCCAGTGCTTCCTGCACGATGCGGACAGAAAATCCATGTAGTCGAAACAGATTTTCTCACTGCGCGCGATGGATGCAAGGTGATTGCTGTTCATCCCCTTATTCCTCTCATGGCCAGTGTTAACCCGTGGTCTTTCAAGCCGCCGCCGGACGGCAACCTGAAATGCATTGGGGATCTTACATCCAGAAATGGATAATCATGCGAAGCTTTAACGACTTTCCGCCGTATGATGGCATAATTCCCCTATTGTTTGCCAGTCTGTCCAGGAGCTTTAATCAATGGAACACCCCAACTCTGCCCCGGTGCTGATTACCGGCGGCGCGCGGCGCATCGGGCTGGCGCTCGCCAGAGCGTTTCTCCAGCGCGGCGTTCCCGTCATCATCGCCTATCGCAGCGAATATCCGGCGATGGCCGAGTTGAAGGCCCTGGGCGCCTGCTGCATTCAGGGCGACTTTTCCACGCACGAAGGTATCTACCGTTTCGCCGACCAGGTGCGGCAGGTGGCCCCCAAACTGCGCGCGATGATCCATAACGCCAGCGCCTGGCAGGCCGAGTCGCCGGAGGTGCCACCGGAGCAGGTGATGGCGGCGATGCTGCAAATTCACGTCTACACGCCCTATTTGCTCAATCAACTGCTCGAATCCTGCCTGACCGGCCAGGGCCAGGCCGGCGCCGACATTATCCATCTCACCGACTACGTGGTGGAAAAAGGCAGCGACAAACACATCGCCTACGCCGCCAGCAAGGCCGCGCTGGACAATATGACCCGCTCTTTCGCCCGCAAGCTGGCGCCGGAGGTCAAGGTCAACGCCATCGCGCCGGCGCTGATCATCTTCAATGCGGGCGACGATGAAGCCTATCGCCAGCAGGCGCTGGCGAAGTCGCTGATGAAGGTCGCGCCGGGCGAGAGCGAAGTGGTGAATCTGGTGAACTACCTGCTGGAGAGCCGCTACGTGACCGGCCGCACCCACGGCGTCGACGGCGGGCGGCCGCTGCGCTGAAGCAAAGATCCGCATGGCGCATCCCTTCGGGCCGCGCTATGCTGAAATCCGCTTTTATTATTAAAACACGGGCATATGCATAAAATTGTTTTTGTGGAAGACGATCCTGAAGTCGGCAAGCTGATCGCCGCCTATCTGGGCAAACACGACATCGAGGTGCTGATCGAGCCGCGCGGTGACAGCGCGCAAGCGCGCATCGAGCGCGAGCAACCCGATTTGGTGCTGCTGGACATCATGCTGCCCGGCAAAGACGGCATGACGCTGTGCCGCGATCTGCGCCCCACCTTCCCCGGCCCAATCGTGCTGCTCACCTCGCTCGACAGCGACATGAACCATATCCTGTCGCTGGAGATGGGCGCCAACGACTATATCCTGAAAACCACGCCACCTGCGGTGTTGCTGGCACGCCTGCGTTTGCACCTGCGCCAACACAGCCAACAGCCGAAAGAAGAGTCGGTTCAGTCGCTCACCCAGCACAACGCGCTGCATTTCGGGCTATTGTGCATCGATCCGGTCAACCGGCAGGTCACGCTGGGCGAAGAAACTGTCACTCTGTCCACCTCGGATTTCGATCTGCTGTGGGAGCTGGCGACCCACGCCGGGCAGATCATGGATCGCGAGGCGCTGCTGCAAAACCTGCGCGGCGTGAGCTATGACGGCATGGACCGCAGCATCGACGTGGCGATCTCCCGCCTGCGCCGCAAGCTGTACGACAACGCACTGGAGCCGTTCCGCATCAAGACCGTGCGCAATAAAGGCTATCTGTTCGCCCCTAACGCCTGGGCATCGGTGCAACAATGAGAAAACTTTTCGTCCAGTTCTTCCTGTTGCTGTTCGTCTGTTTTCTGGTGATGGCGATGCTGGTCGGCCTTGTGTACAAGGTGACCGCCGAGCGCGCCGGCCGCCAATCGATGGACGATCTGATGAAAAGTTCACTGTACCTGATGCGCAGCGAGCTGCGCGAAATCCCGCTGAAAGACTGGAACAAGACCATCGCCACGCTGGATCTCAACCTGTCGTTCAAACTGCATATCGAACCGCTCGGCAAACAGGAACTGAGCGAGGATTTGAAAAAGCGCCTGCGGCTGGGGGAAATCATCGCCCTCGACGATCAGTACACCTTTATGCAGCGCATTCCGCGCAGCCACTACGTGTTGGTGGTCGGTCCCATTCCTTATCTGTTCTATCTGCACCAGATGCGCCTGCTGGATCTGGTGTTGCTGGTGTTTATCGGCATGTCGCTGGCGCTGCCGGTGTTTCTGTGGATGCGGCCGCACTGGCAAGACCTGCTCAAGCTGGAAAACGCCGCCCAGCGGCTCGGCGCCGGGCATCTGGATGAACGCACCCACTTCGATCCCACCTCCAGCCTGAGCCGGCTCGGCGTGGCGTTCAACCAGATGGCCGACAACGTCAACACCCTGATCGCCAGCAAGAAACAGCTGATCGACGGCATCGCGCACGAACTGCGCACGCCGCTGGTGCGCCTGCGTTACCGGCTCGAAATGAGCGATAACCTGTCCGAAAGCGAGCAGCAGGCGCTGAACCGCGATATTGGCCAGTTGGAGTCGCTGATCGACGAGCTGCTGACCTATGCCCGTCTGGACCGTCCGCAGGTTGCGTTAAACATTGCACCCATCGATCTGCCAAAGTGGCTCGAGGACAAGGTCGATGATATCCGTCTTATTCATCAGGAACGCGACATCCAGCTCGATATCCCGCACGTCGGCGACTTCGGCGGCGTCGATCTGCGCCTGATGGAGCGCGTGCTCGACAACCTGGTCAACAACGCGCTGCGCTATTCCGAACAGCGCCTGCGCGTTGGCCTGTGGTTTGACGGCGACCTCGCCTGCCTGCAGGTCGAGGATGACGGGCCGGGTATTCCGCCGGAAGAGCGCGAACGGGTGTTTGAACCTTTCGTCCGTCTCGACCCCAGCCGCGATCGCGCTACCGGCGGCTGCGGGTTGGGGCTAGCCATCGTCCATTCTATCGCCGTCGCCTACCAGGGACAGGTGTTCGTCGAAGGCAGTTCGCTCGGCGGCGCCAGCTTCCGTTTCTGCTGGCCGGTGAAGCCGACATTCAGTTTAAAAGCCGATCTGGCGTAATGCCGCCGGACCTTTCTCATTGGAGCCGAATAATAATGACATCTGCACATTCCAACACGTCTGCTTACGATCACCTGCGCGCCCTGTTCAGCCGGCTGTCGCGCTTCGGCCACCTGTCCGCCATCGCCGGTTGGGACATGCAAACCATGATGCCGCCGGGCGGCAGCAAGGCGCGCTCCGAAGCGCTGGCCGAACTGAGCGTGCTGCAGCACCAGATTTTAACGGCACAAAGCACCGGCGCGCTGTTGGATCGCGCGCAGCAAGAGACGCTGGACGAACTCGATCGCGCCAACCTGCGCGAAATGCGCCGCCAATATGAAGACGCCGTGCTGCTGCCGGCGTCGCTGGTCGAAGCCAAGTCGCTCGCCGGCGCGCGCTGCGAACACGCCTGGCGCGCCCAGCGCCCGGCCAACGATTGGGACGGTTTCGTCGAGAATCTGCGCGAGGTGGTCAAACTCAGTCGGGAAGAGGCGCAGATCCGCGCACAGGCGGCCGGCACCAGCCGTTACGACGCCCTGCTCAACCTGTATGAACCGGGCATGCGCAGCAGCGATCTCGATCGCATCTTCGGCGATCTGAAAACCTGGCTGCCGGATTTGCTGCAGCGCGTGGTGGCCAAACAGGCCAATGAACCTTGCCAGACGCCTCAGGGGCCGTTCAATGTGGACATCCAGCGCCAGCTGAGCCTCAGCGTGATGAAGCTGCTCGGTTTCAACTTCGACAACGGCCGCGTCGACGTCAGCGCCCACCCGTTCTGCGGCGGCGTGCCGGAAGATGTGCGCATCACCACGCGCTACAACGAGAAAGAGTTTTTGACCGCGCTGCTCGGCATCGTGCATGAGACCGGCCACGCCCGCTACGAGCAGAATCTGCCGCGCGATCTGCTCGGCCAGCCGGTCGCCCTGGCCCGCTCCACCGCCATCCACGAATCGCAGAGCCTACTGTTCGAAATGCAGCTGGCGCGCGGCAATGAATTCCTGAAAATCTTGCGCCCGCTGGTCACCGCGCAGTTTGGCGAACAGCCGGCGCTGGAAGAAGCCAACTTCATTCGCCTCAACCAGCGCGTTAAACCGGGCCTGATCCGCGTCGACGCCGACGAGGTGAGCTATCCTGCCCACGTCATCTTGCGCTACGAAATTGAAAAAGCGCTGATCGAAGGCGATATCGAAGTGGAAGACATTCCGGCACTGTGGAATGAGAAGATGCATGCTTATCTCGGCCTCGACACCATCGGCAACTACCGCAACGGCTGCATGCAGGATATTCACTGGACCGACGGCGCTTTCGGCTACTTCCCGACGTACACGCTCGGCGCGATGTACGCCGCGCAGCTGTTCCACAGCGTGCGTCAGGCGTTGCCTTCGCTGAACGAGGATATCGCCGCCGGCAACCTGCAGCCGCTGTTCCACTGGTTGCAGCACAACATCTGGCGCCACGGCAGCCGTTTCCCGACCGAGACGCTGATCGCCAACGCGACCGGCGAAGCGCTCAACCCACGCTACTTCCGTCAGCATTTGGAAAACCGCTACCTGTAATCTCCCCTGGCGCGGCTCTGCCGCGCCCTTTTCCCGCCTGCAAGACGGGATAATGCTTCATAACGCACATTCCCTGCCGACATCGCCTTGGCCGCAGAGTGGCGGGTGGCCACCCTCAATTAGTATGTTGTAACTAAAATAGCAAAAAACGCCGGCGTTCCGGCCGCTCATCCCAGCGCATGACGGGCGACCATCGCCGCCAGCTGTGGCCTCAACGGGGCAGGCAGGTCATGCCCCATGCCCGGCATAATATGCAGCTTGGCGTGGGCGACCGCGCGGGCTATCGCGACTCCCCCCGCCTTACGTACCAGCCGATCGCGATCGCCGTGAATGACCAGCGTCGGCGCGGCAATACGCCGACTGTAGCGACGCAGATCGCCGCTGCCGAGCAACGCGGAAAATTGCCGCTGCATGCCTTCCGGATCCACGCCCCGCTTTAACAGCCGATGCACCAACGCATCCAGTTCCGCCTCCTCCGGCGGGTAAAACCGGGTGCCGAGCGCGCGCAGGAAGGTTTTCATCCCCTCGTGGCGCTGCTGCAGTGTCAAATCGGCCGCAGGCCGGCGCACCAACAGCCACAGCAGCGAAGGTGCCGGCGGCGGCAACAGCGGCTGATTGGTGCTGGAGAACAAGATGCATAACGAGGCGACGCGCTGCGGGTATTCGGCAGCCAGCACCTGGGCGATCATCCCCCCCATCGAAGCGCCCAGTACGTGAGCCCGCGGGATGCGCAAGTGATCGAGCAGATGCGCCGCGTCCGCCGCCATGTCCGCAAGGGTATAAGGCACCGGCGTTTGCCAACCGAGCTGGGCGCGCAGCATCAACAGCCACAACGGCTGCGTGCGTTGCGCCTGCGTTTTGCCGGAAAGGCCGACGTCGCGGTTGTCATAACGGATCACCCGAAACCCCTTGGCCACCAGTGCGCGGCAGAAGTCGTCAGGCCACAGCAGAAGCTGCGCGCCGATGCCCATGATGAGCAGCAGCGGCGGGTGCGCCTCATCGCCCCAGTCCTCATAGGCCAGCGGCACCTCGCCCTGCTCAGTCACGCCACAACGAATCGTTATCTCGTTCATTTTAAATCCCTTTTATCGCGCCTGGCGGTCATTATAGCAGCAATCCCCCTTGCCGCCGCCGCCCTGTACATTAGGTTACAAGCCGAAACCAATCACTCACGGAAAGCCGGGCGCCGTTTGCCTACTATCATCTCAACGGCCCCGCAGTGGGGTTGATACACAAAAAGTCATGTTGAGGATTCTGCGATGAAAAAAGTATTAGCTCTGGTTGTTGCCGCTGCAATGGGTCTGTCTTCCGTGGCTTTCGCTGCCGAGGCGGCCACCACCGCACCTGCGGCTACCGCAACCACCGCCACCGCTGCGCCGGCTAAAGCTCAGGTGAAACACCACGGCAAGAAAGCCCCGGTTCAGAAAGCTCAGGCGGCCAAAAAGCATCACAAAAAGGCCGGTAAGAAAGCCCCGGCCCAAAAAGCCCAGGCGGCTAAAAAGCACCACAAGAAAGCCAGCCACAAAAAAGCGTAATGACGTGAGGGTCCCCTCACCGCTTCAGGCTTGACGTGTACGACACCCGGTTCGCCGGGTGTTTTTTCATCGGGGGGTTCTCATTGATGCTGCGCCGCTACCTGTTCGAGATCGTTCTGACCGCCCTGATCCTTTGTGGACTGATCGCCGTCTTTTTTTACCTGTAGCCTGCCGCGTCGCCGGCGGGAAATTATTGAAAAATCAATTATTGCCCATCCACATGGCTGCTAAATCAGTCTATAGTTAGCATTCAGTGTGTTTATGGATGATCCGTATTTGTCAGGCAAGAGATCTATGCGCATATCCGTTTTACTGTTGCTGTGCTCACTCCCGCTCATCGCTGCTCAGGCGGCACGCGCCGACGGCCCGTCCAAGGCCGAGCAAACGCGTCTGTTTTTCGGCAAAGATGAACGAATCAAGGTCACGGATACCGCCGCCCAGCCGTGGCAGGCCATCGGCCAGGTCGAAACCGCCAGCGGCAATCTGTGTACCGCCACGCTGATCTCCCCGCACCTGGCGTTGACCGCCGGCCACTGCGTGCTGGCACCGCCCGGACAACTGGATAAAGCCATCGCTCTGCGCTTCGTGGCAGGCGATAAATCCTGGCAGTATCAAACCGGCAATATCGAGACCCTGGTCGACAGCAAGCTGGGCAAAAAGCTGAAGCCGGACGGTGATGGCTGGATCGTGCCGCCCGCCGCCGCCGCCTATGACTTTGCGCTGATCCGTCTGAAAGACAAAAAGCCGCTGCCGATCGCACCGTTGCCGCTGTGGCAAGGCGACAGCAAGGCGCTGACCCAGGCCCTGAAACAGGCCAAACGGCTGATAACTCAGGCGGGTTACCCGGAAGACCACCTGGATGACCTCTACAGCCACCAAAACTGCAAGGTCACCGGCTGGGCCCAGCAAGGCGTACTGTCGCACCAATGTGATACTCTGCCCGGCGACAGCGGCTCACCGCTGCTGTTGAAAACCGCCGATGGCTGGCAATTGATCGCCATCCAAAGTTCGGCGCCGGCGGCGAAAGATCGCTACCGCGCCGATAACCGCGCCCTGGCGGTGCCCGGCATCCGCGAAGCGCTAGACGCCCTGGCGGCAGGCAAATAACCCTCTCACAACGGCGCATTATGCGCCGTTGTGCTTTATCGGCCTCCTTGCATATAGCGCCGCGGCGTGGTGCCGGTGAACTGGCGGAAAAAAGCGATAAACGCGCTGTCGCTGGAAAACCCCAACCGCTGCGCCACCGCGCTAACCGACGGCAACGTCGCCAGCAGTTCGATCGCGCGCATCAGCCGCCACTGCTGGCACCACTGCTGATAGCTCAGGCCGGTTTCCCGCACAAACAGCCGCGTCAACGTTTTGGCGTGCAGATTCAAGCGCAGCGCCAACGCCACCAACCCCGGCAATTCGTCGCGCTCCGGCAGCGTCGCCAGCCAGGCGGCAAGACGCCTATCCTGCGGCAGCCGCAGCTGGGTATTCTCGCGCTGCGCCTCGTTCAGCTCATTGATCAGCACCGCCAGCAAATCGCACGCCTGGGGCTGCGCCAACGCAGAGTCCAGCGGCCAGTGCGCGATCCGCTCGACGATCGCCGCCAACAGCGGGTTCACCGCCAGCACCGCAGCCTGTGGCGGCATGGCGGCGGTCAGCGCCGGATCGAAATACAGCGAGCGATACGCGACGCGGCCGCGCAGCTGCACCCGATGCGCAATGCCGCCCGGTATCCAGACGCTGCGCGTCGGCGGCAGAATCAGCCACTGCTGCGCCAACGTGACCGTCATGCACCCCTGCGGCGCATACAGCAGCTGCGAGCGCTGATGCCAATGCAGCCCGGAGTCGTGCTCCGCCAGTTCGGCCGCAATGCCGAGCACCGGCGCCGGCAGCCGGTCTGGGTCGAACGGGTGATGCTGTTGAATCAGCGCCATCAGATTGTCCTATATCTGTTGTTTTTTGTCCGAATGATTGTAATCGAACAAAGCGCCGCTCCCTATACTGGCCGCATTAACTTTTAGGGAGAATGTGCATCATGCAACGCTTATCTTTACCGCTGCTCGTCACCGCCATCATGACGCCGCAGATCCTGGAAACGCTGTACAGCCCGGCGCTTACCGCCATCCGCAGCGATTTCGGCATCAGCGCCGCGCAGGCCGGGCAGACGTTATCCATCTATTTCTTCGCCTTCGCCCTCGGCGTCGCCTTTTGGGGAGCCTTCTGCGATCGGTTCGGCCGCCGTCCGGCGATGCTGGCCGGCCTGGCGCTCTATCTGATCGGCGCCGGCATCGCGCTGCTGAGCG
The DNA here is from genome assembly GCF_052692115.1 of Serratia sp. TSA_105.2. Classification (NCBI taxonomy): domain Bacteria; kingdom Pseudomonadati; phylum Pseudomonadota; class Gammaproteobacteria; order Enterobacterales; family Yersiniaceae; genus Serratia; species Serratia sp. TSA_105.2. The sequence goes on along the minus strand of NZ_JBQZFT010000001.1, from coordinate 434,860 downwards.
GCAGCTTCACGCTGTTGCTGGCCGCCCGTGGGCTGATCGCCTTCGGTGCCGCGGTCGGTTCAATCGTCACGCAAACCATGCTGCGTGACGTCTATCAAGGCCCGGCGCTGGGGCGCATGTTCGCGCTGGTCGGCATCGCTCTTTCCATCAGCCCGCTGCTGGGAATGTTTGCCGGCGGCGCGCTGGTCGCCTGGGGCGGCAGCGCGGCGATTTTCACCGCGCAGGCGGCCTGGGCGCTGGCGCTGCTGCTGTGGAGCTACGGCACATTGCCGGAAACGCGGCAGCGGCAAACCGCAACGGCCGCCGCACCGGGTATTGCCCTGATGACGATGCTGCGCGATCGGCACATCTGGTGTTCGGCGCTGCTGGTCGCCAGCTTCAATATCATGGTGTTCAGCTACTTCAGCCTGGCGCCGTTCATGTTCGAAAGGCTGGGGTTGAGCAGCCAGCAGTTTGGCTACTCGGGCGTGATGCTGGCTTTGGGCAGCCTGGCGGGGGCGCTGTTGAACCGCCACCTGCTGGCGCGCAGCGTCAGCGCCAAACGTCAGATCCTGCTGGGCGGGTTGCTGGCGGTGGCCAGCGGCGTGGCATTGTTCTGGTGGCAACACAGCCTGTGGATGCTGCTTCCCTGCGCGCTGGTGATGCTGGCGTTCGGATTGGCTATTCCGAATGTGCTGAGCCAGGCGCTGAGCCGCTACCGGCAGCAACTCGGCACCGCCGGCGCATTATTCGGGCTGTTGTACTATCTGCTGATCGGCCTGGGGCTGACGATCGCGGCGCGCGGGCAGGATTTGGCCGCCACGCTGCTGCTGTGCGGCCTGTTGAGCCTGTGGTGCGCCAGCCGCTTGCCGGCCGGTGCGCCCGAGCTTAACCCGAAAGCTGCTCGATAGTTTGCAAAATGCGCTTGTCGGAGATCGGGTAAGGCGTGCCCAACTGCTGCGCGAACAGGCTGACGCGCAGCTCTTCGATCATCCAGCGCACCGCTTTCACCTCTTCCTCCTGCTGTCGCTTCGGCGGCAGCTTGTTCAGCCACTGCTGCCAGGCCTGCTGCACCTGCTCCACCCGCAGCATCTGCGCGCGATCGCGGTGCGGATCGATAGCCAATTTTTCCAATCGGCGCTCGATCGCCTGCAGGTAACGCAACGTGTCCGGCAGGCGTTTCCACCCGTTGCCGGTCACGAAGCCGCGGTAAACCAGCCCGCCGAGCTGGGTCTTGATGTCCGACAGCGCCAGTGCCAACGACATGTCCACCCGGCCTTTCAGCCGTTTGTTGATGTTGAAGACCGCCGTCAGGATCTGCTCAACCTGCTTGGCCACCTCGACGACCGTGTCGTTCAGCTCGGCGCGGATCTGCTCCTGCAGGCGGGCAAAGCCTTCCTCTTGCCAGACCGGGCCGCCGTGTTCGGCGATCAGCTTATCGATGCCGCACGAAATGCAGTCATCGATCAGCTCCAGCACCTTGCCGTACGGGTTGAAATAGAGCCCCAGCTTGGCCTTGTTCGGCAGCTTTTCATGCAGGTATTTGATCGGCGAAGGAATATTCAGCAACAGCAGGCGGCGCGTGCCCTGCCACATCGCCTGTTGCTGCTCGCTTTCGCTGTCGAACAGGCGGATCGCCACGCTGTCTTTTTCATCCACCAGCGCCGGGTACGCCTTCATCGAATAGCCGCCGCGCTTCTGCTCGTAAAACGCCGGCAATTGGCCAAAGCTCCAGACATGCAGATTGCTCTGCTCCAGCCCGTCGTCGGCCACCGCCGACAGCGTCTCCTGCACCTTCTCTTTCAGCTGCAGCCGCAAGGCCGCCAGGTCTTTGCCTTCGCGCAGCGTCTGGTTTTTCTCGCCCACCACGCGGAAGGTCATTTTCAGGTGATCGGGCACCTGATCCCACTGCCAGTCATCACGTGACACGGTCACGCCGGTCATGCGCCGCAGCTCGCGCTCCAGCGCGTCCAGCAGCGGCAATTCCAGCGCCGTGACGCGGCCGAGGAACGCCTCGGCGTAGTTCGGTGCCGGCACGAAGTTGCGGCGCACCGGCTTCGGCAGCGACTTGATCAGCGCAATCACCAGCTCGCGGCGGATGCCGGGGATCTGCCATTCGAAGCCCTGCTCCTCCACCTGGTTGAGGATCGGCAGCGGAATGTGCACCGTCACGCCGTCGGCGTCGGTGCCCGGCTCGAACTGGTAGCTCAGCCGCAGCTTGAGGTTGCCCTGATGCCAGAAATTCGGGTAGTCGAGCGCGCTGATCTTGTTGGCGCCGTCTTTGATCAGCATCTCTTTTTCGAAGTTCAGCAGGTCCGGCTGCTGTTTGGCCGCGCTCTTCCACCAGCTGTCGAAATGACGGCCGGAAACCACGTCGTTGGGGATGCGGCGATCGTAGAAGCCGAACAGCGTTTCGTCGTCCACCAGAATGTCGCGGCGGCGCGATTTATGCTCCAGCTCTTCCACTTCGGCGCGCAGCTTTTGGTTTTCGCGGAAGAAGGCGTGGCGCGTCTGCCAGTCGCCCTCCACCAGCGCATGGCGGATAAACAACTCGCGGCACAGCAGCGGATCGATGGAGCCGTAGTTGACCTGGCGTGCCGCGACGATCGGCAGACCAAACAGCGTGACCTTTTCGCTGGCCATCACCGCCCCCTGCGACTTCGACCAGTGCGGCTCGCTGTAGCTGTGTTTCACCAGGTGCTGAGCCAGCGGCTCGATCCATTCCGGTTCGATGCGCGCGGCGATGCGCCCCCACAGGCGGCTGGTTTCCACCAGTTCGGCCACCATGGTCCACTTCGGCGGCTTCTTGAACAGGCCAGAGCCGGGGAAGATCGAGAAGCGGGCGTTGCGCGCGCCGGTAAATTCCTGCTTGTCCGCATCCTTCTGGCCGATATGCGACAGCAAACCGGTCAGCAGCGCGGTGTGTACGCTGCGGTAGTCGGAAGGCGTGCTGTTGATCGGCAGCCCCAGCTCTTTCACCACCTGGCGCAGCTGGGTATAGATATCCTGCCACTCGCGCACCCGCAGGTAGTTGAGGAAATCGTTGCGGCACAGCCGGCGGAACTGGCTGGAAGAGTTCGCCTTTTGCTGCTCCTGCAGATAATCCCACAGGTTGACGAACGCCAGGAAGTCCGAGTCTTTGTCGGCGAAGCGGCGGTGTTTCTCATCCGAGGCCTGCTGCTTGTCCATCGGGCGCTCACGCGGATCCTGAATCGACAGCGCGGCGGTGATGATCATCACCTCGCGCACGCTGCCGCTCTTCTGCGCCTCCAGCACCATGCGCGCCAGACGCGGGTCGATCGGCAACTGCGCCAGCTGGCGGCCCTGCGGCGTCAGCTGATAGTGGCCGTTATCGGCGGTAGCGATCGCCCCCAGCTCTTCCAGCAGGCGCACGCCATCCTGAATATTACGCTTGTCCGGCGCCTCGACGAACGGAAACGCGGCGATGTCGCCCAGCCCCAGCGAGGTCATCTGCAGAATGACCGACGCCAGGTTGGTGCGCAGAATTTCCGGATCGGTAAACGCCGGCCGCGAGAGGAAATCCTGCTCGGAGTACAGACGGATGCACACCCCTTCCGATACGCGACCGCAGCGCCCTTTACGCTGGTTGGCAGAGGCCTGCGACACCGGTTCGATCGGCAGGCGCTGCACCTTGGTGCGGAAGCTGTAGCGGCTGATGCGCGCGGTGCCCGGATCGATAACGTACTTGATGCCCGGCACCGTCAGCGAGGTTTCCGCCACGTTGGTGGCCAGCACGATGCGCCGGCCGTGGTGCGACTGAAACACCCGGTTCTGCTCGCTGTTCGACAGGCGCGCATACAGCGGCAGCACTTCGGTGTGCGGCAGATTGAGGCGGTTCAGGGCGTCGGCGGTATCGCGGATCTCGCGCTCGCCGCTCATGAAGATCAGAATGTCGCCCGACCCTTCGCGCCCAAGCTCGTCCACCGCATCGAAAATCGCCTGCAGCTGGTCGCGATCGGTATCGTCGCCGTCGTCGACCACCGGACGGTAGCGCACCTCCACCGGGTAGGTGCGGCCGGAAACCTCGATGATCGGCGCATTGTTGAAATGGCGCGAGAAGCGCTGCGGATCGATGGTCGCCGAGGTGATGATCACCTTCAGATCCGGGCGCTTCGGCAACAGTTCGCGCAGGTAGCCGAGAATAAAGTCGATATTGAGGCTGCGTTCGTGCGCTTCATCGATGATCAGCGTGTCGTACTGCATCAGCAGGCGGTCCTGCTGAATTTCCGCCAGCAAGATACCGTCGGTCATCAGCTTGACCAGGGTATTTTCCCCCACCTGATCGTTGAAGCGCACCTTGTAGCCGACGCTGCCGCCGAGCGGGGTTTCCAGCTCGTCGGCGATGCGGTTGGCCACGGTGCGCGCCGCCAGGCGGCGCGGCTGGGTATGGCCGATCAGCCCTTTCACCCCGCGTCCCAGTTCCAGACAGATCTTCGGCAGCTGGGTGGTTTTCCCCGAGCCGGTTTCCCCGGCGACGATCACCACCTGGTGATCGCGAATGGCGTTTAAAATGTCCTGCTTTTTTTGGCTGACCGGCAGGCTTTCCGGATAGGTAATGCGCGGGCAAGACGCGGCGCGCGCCTGCACTTTTTGCCGCGCCGCCGCGATGTCGCTTTCTACTTCGGCGGCAACCGCCAGCTGGGCATCGGGATTTTTGATTTTTCGTGCGCCCTGCAGGCGACGACGCAGGCGTTGTTGATCGCGGAGCATCAGCTCACCCAGTTGGGCCGGCAGTGCCTCGAGCGGAGATTTCACGTTCGGTGTTCCTTGTTTCTTCGCCGCCAAGGCCAGGCTTGGCAACGGTTTGATGTTTTTTTAGCGATTTTTTTACTTTAGACGCACAGCCTATCACAAACGGCTTTCTCCCCCTACTTCCGCGAGTAAAGCGTCGCCATGTCATTCAATAAAATCGAACGAAGATCTCGAAATATTGCGCTATCACTGTTGGGGGAATGTGAATAGCATGTACTTCATGCAAGGGACGCTGAGTCCTGATGTCACTGTCACAACGTAAGGAATTATCGATGAGCAACGTATTGGTTCTGAAATCAAGCATCCTGGCGACCTACTCTCAGTCTAACCAACTGGCCGATTTCTTCGTAGAGCAATGGAGCAACGCCCACAGCGGCGACACCATCACCGTACGCGATCTGGCCGCGCAGCCAATCCCGGTGCTGGACGGTGAGCTGGTCGGCGCGCTGCGTCCTTCCGATGCTCCGTTGACCCCGCGTCAACAAGAAGCGCTGGCCCTGTCGGACGAGCTGATCGCCGAGCTGCAGGCCAATGACGTCATCGTGATTGCCGCGCCGATGTACAACTTCAACATCCCGACCCAGCTGAAAAACTATTTCGACCTGGTTGCCCGCGCCGGCGTGACCTTCCGCTACACCGAAAACGGTCCGGAAGGCCTGGTGAAAAACAAACGCGCCGTGATCCTGACCAGCCGCGGCGGCATCCACAAAGGCACCCCAACCGACCTGGTAGAGCCTTACCTGCGTCTGTTCCTGGGCTTCATCGGCATCACCGACGTGGAGTTCGTCTTTGCGGAAGGCATCGCCTACGGCCCGGAAGTGGCGACCAAAGCCCAGGAAGACGCGAAAGCGGCCCTGTCTCAGGTGGTTGCTGCCTAAGATTCTGCGCAGGGGCGCCGAGCCCCTGCCGGACAAGTGGCAAGTCCTGTCAAACCTGCACTACCCTCATAATAATCATCTATCCGTATCTCTTGGCGCGCCAGACGGCGCGCTTTTTTTTATTTCTTCAGCCACTGGCCGTTGATGCCGCGCACATACTCGCCACTCTGCGCGCGCGTCACCAGCTTCTGCCCGGCCATGCGCGCCACTTCGTCGACGGCGATATGGTTGCCGTCCGCCACTTCCTGATACTTCTCGGTACGGCCGGCGTTGATGCGCTTCACCAGCGCCAGCGTTTCCGCGTCCTGCTTCACCGGCGCGATGTAGCCGCTCAGAGTTTCACCCACCCGCCCTTGCTGCTTCGCCTCATCCAGCGTCAGCGCCATCGCCACGCTGCTGAACAACCAGGCGGCGCCGGCCAGCCACAAATAACGTTTTTTCATGTCGGCTCCTAGAACAGACCGCTTTGGGTTTTCAGCAGGTTTTCGACGTCCTTATCCACCTTGATATGAATTTCATGCTCGATCTTGACGTTCATATTGATGGTGATGGGATCCTTCGGCGTCGCCACCTCGATGCGCGGCACGCAGCCGCTCAGCAGCGAAACGCACAGCACCGCTGCCAGCGCCGACACACTCATGATTTTCATTGTTGCTCCCCAGGTTGTGAGAGGGCCTGCTCCAGCCACTCCTGTAAATTGTCGCCGAAGCGCAAACTGCGCCACAGCTGAAACACGTTTTCCTGATGGCGATAGTTCAGAATCACCTCACGCTTGGCGCTCTTCTGCGGGTTGATGCCGTCGATGCGCGCGCTCAGCGTCAGCTCACCCAGATTGTCGAGATCGACCCGGGCGTGCGAACGGTTGATTTCCATATAGCGCAGCCAGTCGATCGCCGCGCCGGTCGCCAGGTTGTTGCTGCCGATGGCGTCGGCCATGTCTTTGTCCAGCCGCAGCGTCAACGTGCCGGCATTGGCGATCCAGCCGTTTTGCACCAGCCACTTGGGGTGGTTCAGGAACAGCGGCAGCTCGCCGTCGACGCGGCCGGACATGGCGAACTGCTTCGGTTTCAGGGCGGTGAACAGCGCGCTGAGATCGACCTTGTCCAGTTTCAGCACCGCGGCGTCATGCTGCGGCAACCGCAGCGCCGACAGGCTGATATGCCCGTTGAGCATGTCCACGCCGACGTTGCTCAACGTCAGCGGCTGCCTTTCGCTATAAGGATAGGTGCCCTGCAGATCGGCGGAAATGTTCTGCATCTCGAACAGGTTGCTGAAAGACTTGATGCGCAGCGACACCGGCTGTTTGGCACCCAGCAGCCACTGATGCTGCTTGAACCGGTACGACAGGATGAAGTCCAGGCCGCTCATCTCGCCGTCCTTCAGCCACATGCCGCCGTTTTTCACCACCCAATGGCCGCCGGCTTCGAAGCCTTGTTCACGGGCGGCGGAAAACGCCGACTGCGCGTAAAACTCGCCGTCGCGCAGCGTGAGATTGAGATCCGGTGCCAGCAGCGGCTGGAAGACCTTCAGCGACTGTTTCGGCCACCAGGCTTCGCCGCGCAGGCGTTCGCCGTCCCAGCGGCCGCGCAGCGCGATCGGCCCGATCTGCTGCGCCTGCAGTTTGCCCTGCAGCTGGAAACTGTCCGGCGAACGGCCGCTCAGCTGCAGCACCAGCACCGGCGCCGGCAGATGGCCGCCGTCGCTGAAGCTGACCTTATCCGCCGCCAGCTGGAGTTCGCCGTTGAGCTGCGGGCTTTGTTCATCACGCCGCCAGCGCAGCGGTTGGTTGAGGCTCAGGCGCGGCGCGGCGACCGTCACCAGACCGTACTTCAACTTGTCGAAGCCGGTGGAGAGCTTGTCGAGCACCAGCTCGCTGTCCTGCCAGCGGCCGCTGCCGGCGACGTCCCAGGCGGCCTGCAGCGGCGGCAAGCGGCCGTTGCCCCAGTAACGCCACTGCCAGTCACCCTTGTCCGGCCAGAAATCCTGCGCCTGGCCGTCCAGGTGCAACTTGAAGCGCCCCCAATAACTGTCGCTGGCGCTCAAAATCGCCTGCAGACGGCCGGTGATGCCGGCGGCGGTCACCTTCACGCCCGCCAGCGGTAAACGCGCCTCCTCCAGCGTCATTTCCGGCGTCACCTTGCCCCATAGACGGAGCAGCGAACCTGGCTGAAGCACCAGCGTCGGATTAAGAATGCTGCCGCCGATCACGCCCGGGATTGACGCGGTGGTGGAGAAGTCGGCCAGATTGGCCTGGCCGGTCAGTTGGAAGCGCAGATCGCTGTCGGTCAACCCCACCTTGCCCGGCCCGAGGGTGAGCACCGCGTTGCCCTTGCCGTTGTGGCCGGCGGTGATCACGTTCAGCCGCGCGCTGATCTCCGTTTCATCCCACCCTTTGCTCCAGTCGTGCAGCGCGATGCTCAGGCCGCCGTTCAACGGCTGCCCGCTGTATGGCCAACGCCACTCGCCCTGCTTGATGCTGACCCGCTGCGGGGTCACTTCCCACGGCAACACCGCCAGCGGCCGATCGTCGCCTTTTTCGCTAACCGTCAACACGCCCTGCTGCTGTTGCCAGCGCACGTCCAGCAATACCGGTTTTTCCAGATAGGCGGTCTGCATTTCCCCCTGCAGCGCGCCCTGCGTCGGCAGGCTGGCCAGATCCAGCGGGAGAGTTATCTTGCCGGCGAGGTGCAGCGGTTGCGCGCTGTTGGGTGGGACGACGGTCAGGCTCTGCAACGTCAACTGCTGTTTTTCATCCAGCTGTGCCTCGGCGCTGAGATTCGGCCCCCGATAATGCAGGCGTTGCCCGTCAGGGCCGGAGGAAAGCTGCAGCTTGCCGGCATAGCGCTGCCAGGGAATGAGCGTCAGATCATTAATGGTGAGATCCAACGCCGGCAGTTGCCGCTGCAATTGATCGAGCGCCAGCGGCGCGCTGTTGGCGTCGCCGCTCGGCAGTTTTGACAAACAGGCGCTATCGACGCTGACCTTATCGCTCGACAGCTGCCAGCGGCCCTGGTGATAAGCCAGCCGCGTCGGCCCGACGTTGGCCAGCAGGCAATCTTGCGCGGTGAAACGCGCCCCCGCCAACGCCAGGCCGCCCTGACGCCAGTGCAAATTGCCCTGCAATTCCAGGCGGCTCCCCGCCGGCAACCAATGCGATAGCACTCCCGGCAGCCAGCGCGGCAAAGTTTGCCACAACGCCAGCACCAGAATTGCGCAGCCCGCCACCGTCCCTATGAATACTTTCAATCGCCTGGTCATTAAATGATTGCTTCGTTCCTGAGTTAGGCATCCGTTAAGTCTATGCCTGAATTGACAATAATGATGGCACGAATTTGACATAGGGTGAAGCTGAGTGCGGTCGCAGAAGCGATTTGCACCTTTTTGGCGCAAACGTGTGCGGATTGTAGATTTTCGTTACATATACATCACATAAATAGGACGGTTTTCAGACTTTTGTTATTGTCGTTACCGTTGATGATTAATAGTCTTGCAACCATTCTAATAAAAGTTCAGCTGCTAGCTAACTGTGTACTAGAGAAGCCATTCCCCACACCCCCGTGGGGATTTTTTTGCCGCTAATTTCAAATCACGGCCTCAATAAAAGCCTGTACTATTCGGCTGTCGCTCGCTTTACGCCAGATAGCATAAATATCGCTGCGCATTTCATTCCCGCACTCGATATACGCAACCTCTCGCTGTCGCGCCAGGCTTTCAGGGACAAACGCATACCCCAACCCCGCGGTGACGCAGGCGAATATCACGTCGTAGCATTCCACCTCCAGCAGCGCGGCGGGGATGATTTGCTGCTTCTGCAGCCAGGCATCCACCAGATGGCGATAGTGGCATTGCCGCGAATAAACATAGAGATCGCTTTTTGCCAACAACGCTGGCTGATACGCCCCGCCAATGAAGACCAAACGCTCCTGAAAAGCACGCCGGCTCTGCAGCTGCGGATGTTCTATCGGCCCATCAGAAAACACCACGTCCAGCGTCCCTTTTTGCAATTGAAACTCCAGATCCAGCGAATAGCCCTGCACCACACTCAACTGAACGCGGCGGTTCTGCGCACGGTAATGCGCCAACTTTTGCGGCAGATGATGGCTCAAGGCGATATCCAGCGCGCCAAGCTTCAGTTCACCCAGCACCGGATCCTGTTCAAGCTGCGCTCGCGCCCGCTCTTCGATAGCCAAAAAGCGCTTGGCCTTATGGTAAAGCGCTCGGCCTTCCGGCGTGAGCGACAACCGATTGCGCTCACGATCAAATAGCGTAACGCCACACGCCGTTTCCAATTCTTTTAATTTCTTGGTCACGTTAGAGGGCACGCAAAACAGCCTCTCCGCCGCTGCCGTGAGACTCTCCGACTCCACCACCATGCAAAAGGTGGCTAACTGGGCACGTTTAAACATATCAAGTCTTCACCAAAAGTGAATAATTCCCGAACTTTATTTCACTTTCAGTCAGTCATCAAGTCCGTAAAATCCTCGCTGTCAGCACAATGCTGCCCCCTGGAGATATCCAGTTTCATTCCCGACCGAGGAAATAAACCATGATCACGCTTAACGTCTTTTTTCAGGTCAACCCGGCCAAGCGCCCCGCGTTTCTCAGCCTGCTCAACACCATGGTGCAGGAATCCAATAAAGAAACCGGCTGTTCTTTTTATCAGCTTTGGCAATGCCAGAACGATGAAAACAGCTATGCGCTGATCGAAAACTGGGACGATAAGGCGGCGCTTGCGGCGCACCAGAAAACACCGCATTGGATCGCCTTTAACGATGCCGTCAACGGGTATTTGACCCATGACTACGATGAGCATCATTACACGGAAATCGCTCGCTAACATCGCGTGAACCGGCCCAATGCGGGCCGGTTTCACTCCCCTGTCTGATCGAACAAACCCCGCGCGGGTCAAACTGCTAACCAATTGTCGAATTTACTAAAATCTGTTAAATTGATCACAAAATCACGGTGGAGAAACCACGATGAAATTGGCGATATACAGTACCAAACAGTATGACCGTAAATATCTCGAACTGGTGAATCAGCAGTTTGGCTATGAGCTGGAATTCTTCGACTTTTTACTCAGTAAAAAAACCGCCAAAACGGCCGCCGGTTGCAAGGCGGTGTGCCTCTTCGTTAACGACGACGGCAGCCGTGAAGTGCTCGAAGAACTGGCGGCGCTGGGCGTCGAAATTCTCGCCTTGCGCTGCGCCGGTTTTAATAACGTCGATCTGGACGCCGCCCAAGAACTGGGCATCAAGGTGGTGCGCGTGCCGGCCTACTCGCCGGAAGCTGTGGCAGAACACGCGGTAGGCATGATGATGTGCCTGAACCGCCGTATTCACCGCGCCTATCAACGCACGCGCGACGCCAACTTCTCGCTGGAAGGGCTGATCGGCTTTAACATGCACAACCGCACCGCCGGCGTGATAGGCACCGGTAAAATCGGCGTGGCGACAATGCGCATTCTGAAAGGCTTCGGCATGAAGCTGCTGGCCTACGATCCGTTCCCGAGCGAACAGGCGCTGGAACTGGGTGCGGAGTATGTCGATCTGAAAACGCTGTACGCGCAGTCCGACGTGATCACCCTGCATTGCCCGCTGACGCCGGAAAACCACCATCTGCTGAATGCCGACGCCTTCGCGATGATGAAAAACGGCGTGATGGTGATCAACACCAGCCGCGGCGCGCTGATCGACTCCACCGCCGCCATCGATGCGCTGAAACAGCAGAAAATCGGCGCGCTGGGGATGGACGTTTACGAGAACGAACGCGATCTGTTCTTCGAAGACAAGTCGAACGACGTGATTCAGGACGACGTGTTCCGCCGCCTCTCAGCCTGCCACAACGTGCTGTTTACCGGCCATCAGGCTTTCCTGACCGAAGAGGCGCTGACCAGCATTTCGCAAACCACGCTGCAGAACATCAGCCAGTTGGATCGCGGCGAAACCTGCCCGAACCAGTTGAACGCCTGAGCGTAACCTCGGGGCGCCCTTGCAGCGCCCTGTTTATTTGAGAGAACGCGATGAGAAAAACCACGGTAGCCGCCCTTGCGGCGCTGGCCTTAGCGGGGTGCAGTATGAAACCAAACACGGCCGTCACGCCAGGCGATCTGTTGCATCACAACTTCGTGTTGCAAAGCGTGGATGGCGAAACGACGAAGTCACCGGCGGGCGGCGGCCTGCTCAATCTGGAGTTCGGCGAGAGCCTGCATGTCTCCGGCGCGATGTGCAACCGCTTCTTCGGCCAGGGGCAATTACGCGACGGCGTGCTGACGGTGAAACCGCTGGCCACGACCCGCAGGCTGTGCCCTGATGAACAGCGCAACCGCTGGGATCGGGTGATCGGCACCGTGCTGGAAAACGGCGCCGAAGTAACGCTAAACGCCCAGCAGCTGACGCTCAACGGCAGCGGCCACACGCTTATCTATACCCTGCGCGATTGGGTGTATTGATCCTGCACGCCAGGCCTGGCGCCGCGGGCTTACCCGGCGCAGCTGCCCAGGCCCAGCGTGCGCTCTTCGCACTGCTTGCCGTTCGGCATCTGGCACATGCGCAGCGCTTCACCGTTCAGGTTGTGCGCGATGGTGGTGACGCCGCCGACCGCCGCGCAACCGGCGCTGGTCTGCAACGTATTGATTCTGGCACTGTTGCCCTGCTGTACTGGCTCTTCGTTATTGCTGCTGCACGCGGCTAAAAGCAGCACGGCGCTGGCAAGCAGCCATTTTGATGTCGTCATTATTCCACTCCTGAACCCGGAACTGCGCTGTGTAAAATCGCCATTGCTGATAACGCGCATCACTTGGCGGACACGTTTCGCTATCTTTGATGCAAACTTGTTTAATCTAGCTCGATATATAAATAATGAAAATATATTCCAGCCATTATTTGTCATTTTTTTGCACCGGCCGAACATTTATTTTGTTTGCAGAATATTTCCGCACCGGCGCGCGGTGCCAAACGTGACGGCGCCACCCGCTGCCAGGCCCCGGCCGCACGCAGAAAGTGATAACGTCACCGCTGCCGATGAGGAAGTTTCTCTCGCGATATCGGTATTCATTATCTTCGCGTGCTTTGAGTGTGACGGCGCATTTTTTGCTACCGGAGAGAAGGATATTTACGTCTATGCTGGCGGCGCTAAGTAATTAGCATTCCACTATTTTCAGTGAATGATGGCTGAATTCTTCAACCGGCGCGACTTGCTGTCACGCCGGCCTTTTTTCACATTAAAATAACACTCAGTGTACCGAGGCTTTGGACAGTAAATTAATCACCAGCACGCCGGCAATAATTAATCCCATGCCGACGATCGCCGGCCAATCCAATTTTTGCTGATAAACGAATACCGCGGCGAACGATACCAGCACAATCCCCATGCCCGACCAAATCGCATACACGATGCCCAGCGGCATGCTCTTGACCACCATCGACAGCCCCCAAAATGCCACGCCGTAGCCCAGCACCACCAGCAGCGACGGCCACAGGCGGGTAAAGCCCTCGGAGGCTTTCAACATGGTGGTGGCGATCACTTCCGCGACTATCGCCATCGTCAAATACATAAATGCGCTCATGGTTTTCTTCTGTCAGTTTGCCGATGCGCAATTATGACGTGCCGGAAATAAATTGTCTTTAAACGGTGAAAACAATTTATTGCCGCCGGCCCCCAATCGGCGAGGAAATACGCCCTTGACGATTTATCACCCGCCACACAAACACGATAAAGCCACGTTCAAACCCTCTGTTAGACTTTTTCCCATTACTGCGAAAGTGCGCTTTCGCGGCTTTGTGAGCAATGAAAAGGTAATGTCGATGATAACTACAGATGGTAATAACGCAGTCGCTTCCGTGGCCTACCGCACCAACGAAGTGATTGCCATCTACCCTATCACACCAAGTTCTACCATGGCGGAGCAGGCGGACGCCTGGTCCGGCGATGGCCGGCAAAACATCTGGGGCGACATCCCGCGGGTGGTGGAAATGCAGTCGGAAGGCGGCGCGATCGCCACCGTGCACGGCGCCTTGCAAACCGGCGCGCTGTCGACCTCGTTCACGTCATCGCAGGGCCTGCTGCTGATGATCCCGACGCTGTACAAACTGGCCGGCGAGCTGACGCCGTTCGTGCTGCACGTCGCCGCGCGCACCGTGGCCACGCACGCGCTGTCTATCTTCGGCGACCATTCTGACGTGATGGCGGTGCGCCAGACCGGCTGCGCCATGCTGTGCGCCGGCAGCGTGCAGGAGGCGCAGGACTTCGCGCTGATCTCGCAGACCGCCACCCTCAATGCGCGCGTGCCGTTTATCCATTTCTTCGACGGCTTCCGCACCTCGCACGAAATCAACAAGATCGTGCCGCTCAGCGACGATACGCTGCGGCAAATGCTGCCGCAGGCGGCGATCGACGCTCACCGCAGCCGGGCGCTGTCGCCGGATCATCCGGTGGTGCGCGGCACTTCCGCCAACCCGGACACCTATTTCCAGTCGCGCGAAGCCACCAACCCGTGGTATGACGCCACCGGCCAGCACGTGATCGACGCCATGGCGGCCTTCGCCGCCCTCACCGGCCGCCACTATCGGCCATTCGACTATTACGGCCACCCGCAGGCCGAACGCGTGGTGGTGGTGATGGGTTCTGCCGCCGGCACCTGCGAAGAGGTGATCGACACCCTGCTGACCCGCGGCGAGAAAGTCGGCGTGCTGAAAGTCCGGCTGTTCCGGCCGTTCTCCGCCAAATACCTGCTCGACGCCCTGCCGGACAGCGTGCGCAGCGTCGCGGTGCTCGATCGCACCAAAGAACCGGGCGCGCTGGCCGAGCCGCTGTATCTGGACGTGATGACCGCGCTGGCGGAAGCCTACAGCCGGGGTGAACGCGCCACGCTGCCGCGGGTGATCGGCGGCCGTTACGGCCTGTCGTCGAAAGAATTCGGCCCCGACTGCGCGCTGGCGGTGTTCCGCGAGCTGGCCCAGCCGCAGCCGCGCCCGCGCTTTACCGTCGGCATCTTCGATGATGTCACCGGGCTTTCGCTGCCGCTGAGCGACGAAATCCTGCCGCAGCGCGCCTCGCTGGAAGCCCTGTTCTACGGTTTGGGCAGCGACGGCTCGGTCTCGGCCACCAAGAACAACATCAAGATCATCGGCAATGCCACGCCGTTGTATGCCCAGGGCTATTTCGTCTACGACTCCAAAAAGGCCGGCGGTCTGACGGTGTCGCACCTGCGCGTCAGCGAGCAACCGATCAACTCGGCTTACCTGGTCAGCCGCGCGGACTTCGTCGGCTGCCACCAGCTGCAGTTTATCGATAAGTACCAAATGGTCGAACGCCTGAAGGCCGGCGGCACCTTCCTGCTCAATACCCCTTACGGTGCCGACGAGGTCTGGTCGCGCCTGCCGCAGGAGGTTCAGGCGCTGTTGCACCAACGCCAGGCGCGTTTCTATATCATCAACGCCGCCAAGCTGGCGCGCGAATGCCGGCTCGGCGCGCGCATCAATACCGTAATGCAGATGGCGTTTTTCCACCTGACGCAGATCCTGCCGAGCGACGTGGCGCTGCAACAGCTGCAGGACGCCATCGCCCGCAGCTACAGCAGCAAAGGCCAGGAGATCGTCGAGCGCAACTGGCAGGCGCTGGGCGCTACCCGCGCCGCGCTGACCGAGATCCCGCTGCAGCCGATCGACGCCAACAGCCCGATGCGCCCGCCGGTGGTGTCGGACGCCGCGCCGGACTTCGTCAAAACCGTCACCGCCGCGATGCTGGCCGGGCTGGGCGATGCGCTGCCGGTTTCCGCCTTCCCGCCGGACGGCACCTGGCCGGTGGGCAC
The DNA here is from genome assembly GCF_052692115.1 of Serratia sp. TSA_105.2. Classification (NCBI taxonomy): domain Bacteria; kingdom Pseudomonadati; phylum Pseudomonadota; class Gammaproteobacteria; order Enterobacterales; family Yersiniaceae; genus Serratia; species Serratia sp. TSA_105.2. The sequence goes on along the minus strand of NZ_JBQZFT010000001.1, from coordinate 419,419 downwards.
CACCCAATGGGAAAAGCGCAACATCGCCGAAGAGATCCCGGTCTGGCAGCCCGACCTGTGCACCCAGTGCAACCACTGCGTCGCCGCCTGCCCGCACTCCGCCATTCGCGCCAAGGTGGTTCAGCCGGCGGAGATGGAACACGCCCCCGCTTCCCTGCAGTCTCTGGATGTCAAATCACGCGATATGCGCGGCCAGAAATACGTGCTGCAGGTAGCGCCGGAAGATTGCACCGGCTGTAACCTGTGCGTCGAGGTCTGCCCGGCGAAAGATCGCCAGAACCCGGAGATCAAGGCCATCAACATGGCTTCGCGCCTCGATAATCTGACGGCGGAGAAAGACAACTACGACTTCTTCCTGCAGCTGCCGGAAATCGATCCGACGCAGCTGGAGCGCATCGATATCCGCACCTCGCAGCTGATCACGCCGCTGTTCGAGTACTCCGGCGCCTGCTCCGGCTGCGGCGAAACGCCGTACATCAAGCTGTTGACCCAGCTCTATGGCGACCGCTTGCTGATCGCCAACGCCACCGGCTGTTCGTCGATCTACGGCGGCAATCTGCCGACCACGCCTTACACCACCAACGCCGAAGGGCGCGGCCCGGCGTGGGCCAACTCGCTGTTCGAAGACAACGCCGAATTCGGTCTGGGCTTCCGCCTGACGGTCGATCAACATCGCGCGCGGGTGCTGCGCCTGCTGAATTCGCTGGCGGCGCAGCTGCCGGAGCAGTTGATCAATGCCCTGCAGATGGAAGATGTGGCGCCGGAGCCGCGCCGTAAGCAGATCGCCGAACTGCGCGCGCTGCTGGCGAGTCTCGAAGGTGAAGACGCACGCCAGCTGGCGGCCGACGCCGACTATCTGGTGGATAAATCCATCTGGCTGATCGGCGGAGACGGCTGGGCCTACGACATTGGCTTCGGCGGTTTGGATCACGTGCTCAGCCTGACGGAGAACGTCAACGTGCTGGTGCTCGACACCCAGTGCTACTCCAACACCGGCGGCCAGCAGTCGAAGGCCACGCCGCTCGGCGCGGTGACCAAGTTCGGTGAACACGGCAAGCGCAAGGCGCGCAAGGATTTGGGCGTCAGCATGATGATGTACGGCCATGTCTACGTCGCGCAAATCTCACTGGGGGCTCAGCTTAACCAAACGGTGAAAGCGATTCAGGAGGCCGAAGCCTATCCGGGCCCGTCGCTGATCATCGCCTACAGCCCGTGCGAAGAGCACGGCTACGATCTGGCGCTCAGCCACGATCAGATGAAACAGCTGACCGCCACCGGCTTCTGGCCGCTGTACCGCTTCGATCCGCGCCGCAGCGCCGAGGGCAAGGCCGCATTGGCGCTGGATTCACGGCCGCCAAACAGCAACCTGTCGGAAACGCTGCTGAAAGAACAGCGTTTCCGCCGCCTGAACTCGCAGCAGCCGGAGGTGGCCAGCGCGCTGTATCAGGCCGCCGAGAAAGAGCTGAAGGAGAAATACGACTTCCTCAGCCTGCTGGCCGGCAAGGCGGAAAAATCCGCCGCAGAGTAACGCCATCAGGGCGCGAGCAATTCGCGCCCTGTTCTTTTACCGTCGGCGTAAGCCGCAGCAATAAAACCTGCTGGCATTCCTGCGCGCAATCCGTACCATACAGGCCTCGCGTCGGGCGCGTGGCGGCAGGATGATGAATAATGATCAAAATCGGCCGGTTGAATGGTAAACTTGCGGTCTACAACGCCATGCCCCTAGTGCCCCCCATTGAGAATGAGCACGATTTAAATGTCAGAAAAGCAATCCGTTAGCCAAAAAGAGCAGTACAACCTGAACAAATTGCAAAAGCGCCTGCGCCGCAACGTAGGCGAAGCGATTGCCGATTTCAATATGATTGAAGAAGGCGACCGCATCATGGTCTGCCTGTCCGGCGGTAAAGACAGCTACACCATGCTGGAGATCCTGCGCAACCTGCAGCAGAGTGCGCCGATCAACTTCTCGCTGATCGCGGTCAATCTCGATCAGAAACAGCCCGGCTTCCCGGAGCATATTCTGCCCGCCTACCTGGAAAGCCTGGGGGTGGAGTACAAGATCGTTGAAGAGAACACCTACAGCATCGTCAAAGACAAGATCCCGGAAGGCAAAACCACCTGTTCACTGTGCTCGCGCCTGCGCCGCGGCATTCTGTACCGCACCGCTACCGAACTGGGCGCCACCAAGATCGCGCTGGGCCATCACCGCGACGACATTCTGCAGACGCTGTTCCTCAACATGTTCTACGGCGGCAAGATGAAAGGCATGCCGCCCAAGCTGATGAGCGACGACGGCAAACATGTGGTCATTCGCCCGCTGGCCTATTGCCGCGAGAAAGACATTGAGCGTTTCTCGATCGCCAAAGCCTTCCCGATCATTCCATGCAACCTGTGCGGCTCGCAGCCTAATCTGCAGCGCCAGGTGATCGGCGACATGCTGCGCGACTGGGACAAGCGTTACCCTGGCCGGTTGGAAACCATGTTCAGCGCCATGCAAAACGTGGTGCCTTCGCACCTGAGCGATATCAACCTGTTCGATTTCAAAGGCATTCACCACGGTAGCGCCGTGGTGGACGGCGGCGATTTGGCCTTCGATCGCGAAGACATCCCGATGCAGCCGGTCGGTTGGCAGCCGGAAGACTCAGACGACGCGGTGCCAGCGCCAGAGCGGTTGAACGTGCTGGAAATCAAATAAGCCCCTCTCGCCGCTTGCCCTCTGCAAGCGGCGACATCTCCTCTCTCGACGATCTCGATCCTGTTCACAGTTTGCGCAAAATTTACTGGGCGATGCCGTTTTTACCCTATACTGTTTATTTATACAGTCACTTGGAGAGCGCGCAATGAATATTACCCCCTGCCTGTCCCACGTCTCGCTAGGCTCCAACGATTTCGAGGCCGCCGCCGCCTTTTACGATCGTGCGCTGGCCGCCTTGGGTTGCCGACGTGTGCTGGAGCATCCCGGCGCCATCGGTTACGGCCGCGACTACCCGGAGTTTTGGCTGCAGATGCCGATCGACGGCCGCCCGGCCTCGCCCGGCAACGGTACGCACGTCGGTTTTTTCGCCACCAGCAAGCAACAGGTGGATGAATTTCATCGTCAGGCGCTGCTGGCCGGCGCCGTCGATGAAGGCGCGCCCGGTTCGCGTCCGCATTACGGTGAGGCTTACTACGGCTGCTTTGTCCGTGATTTGGACGGGCACAAGATTGAAGCCAGCTTCTGGGATGAAAGCGCAGCCTGAAGAAGAAGGAAAACCGAATAAAAAAATGCCGGTGATTAAACCGGCATTGTACGAATCAAATGTGCTATGCAGTAATTCAAAAATAAGAAAGTAAGACAATTATGGAGCGCAACGCCCATCGCTTGACGTTGCATTCACCTGCGAGTGAGATCATGCCCCATTTCCCCCGGCTAAATGTTGATATTGCTCAATGTTAACCGGGTTTTCGTCATTTTTGCCTACAGCCAGCGGCTGCGCTTCAACCACCAAGCGACGCCAAGCACCAACCCAACCAGCATCAGGCAAAATGCCGCAAAACCGAGGGGATTACCGCCGCCCGGAATGCCGCCGAGGTTGACGCCAAACAGCCCGGTCAGGAAGGTGGTCGGCAGAAATACCATCGCCAACAATGACATGGTGTAAGTACGGCGGTTCATCGCGTCGGCCATCACCGTGGTGATTTCGTCGGACAAGATGGCGGTGCGCGCGATGCTGCCGTCCAGATCGTCCAATCCCCGCCCCAGGCGATCGGCGATGTCCTGCATGCGGCGGCGATCGTCGTCGCTCATCCACGGCAGGCGGTCGCTGGCCAACCGTGCAAAGACGTCGCGCTGCGGCGCCATGTAACGGCGCAACACGATCAGCTGTTTACGGATCAACGCCAGCTGGCCGCGCTCCGGCACCTGCTGCTCCAGCAAGGCGTCCTCCAGATCGATAATCTTGTCGTGCAGATCCTCGATAAATTCGCTGGTGTGATCGGTCAACGCATCGGAAATTTCCACCAGCCAGTTGCCGCTGTTGGTCGGCCCGGCGCTGCTTTGCAGATCGTTCACCACCTGATCGATGGAATACACCTTGCGGTGTCGCGTGGAGATAATCAGTTTATCGGTGATGTATACGCGGATAGTGACCAGTTGGTCCGGCCGTGAGTTGGCGTTGAAGTTGATACTGCGCAGGGTGATCATCGTACCTTCGCCCTGGCGGCTGACGCGCGGCCGTGAGCTTTCGCCGGAGAGCGCTTCGCGCACCGAGTCCGGCAGCAGCGGCGTGGTACTCAGCCATTCAGCGCTGGCCGGGTGCGCGTAATCAAGATGCAGCCAGCACGGCGCGTCGCAGGTGATCTTGTCATCCTGCCCGATCGGCGTTACGCCCCCCTTACCGTCCAGCTGATAAGCGTAAACCGCATCGGCGACCTGCAGCTCGCTCCCCTCAATCACATCCATTCATTTATCCCCTCAGTCTTGCTTATGTTGCTGAGTCTAGCGTTAACGCCTTGGAGATCAAAGGCCAAGCTGTAACGCCAATTTTCACGTTGTTCTATAAGCGTGGTCTATACTTCTGCCGCAAGGAACGCAAGACAGCCCGAGAGGAGACTCGCATGTTACAAATCAGCGCCGCAGATATCTTGAAAATCGTCTTACCGACCGTCATTACGCTGTTTATCGCCGTCGTCAAAACCCCTTTTCGCATTCGGCGGGAAAACCACGATAAGCTGCTAAACCTGCTCGAATCGGTCGAGAAGCCCCAAAGCGCTCCCATACGCCTGTTGCGCTTTCGCGACTATATCGGCAACAGCAGCGCCGGCCTTGTTGCGCTGCAGCTGCTGCTGGCATTGCCAGACAGCGTAGCGGCACTGGAACGCTATCGTTTCACCGGTGGCCGCCAGCAAATCTTGCGCGCCACGTCCGCAGGCTTCGTTTTGCGGCCTAGCGCCAATAACGCTTTCAAACGTTTCCTGCTTTCCTGCCGCTATTTTTTGCTGTATTTGGTGTTCGTTACGCTGCTGGTACTGTTCCCCGCTTTGACTCAATGGGGACTCCAGCAGTTAGGGGTATTGATTACGCCCTATTCACTCAGCTATCTGCCTAATGCACGCATAACCAACGGCTGGCAGCTGCTGTTCCCCGGCTTATTATTTATTATCATTATGCTGAGCCTGACATATCTGACTTTCAAACAGCTGGCACGCGCGGGTAACCTCAGCTCGGAACGCGCCTTTTATCGCTACTATCAACGAGCGCGTGAGGAACAACGATGCCGGGAGGTTCTGAAACAAATGCGCGCTGCGCTGCGCCGGGCCTGACGAGGATGCGCCGCCTGCGCTGCATCGCAATGGCCGCTCTGTTGTTGTTGAGCCAATCGGTTCGTGCAGAACCGGTGTTGGAGCGTCTCGCCACGCCCTATCACGCGCCGACTGCGTCGGGTTCACTGCCTTATTTTGTCGCTCACGTTCAATCCCCCCAGCCACGCACCGCACTGGTGGTGATGCACGGGCATCCACGCGACGCCGCCAAGTCGTTGCAAGCGGCGATCGACGCCGCGCAGGGAGCGGGAGACAACAGCTTGCTGGTCGCCCCGCTGTTCCCGGTGCCGGAAAAACTCGCCGCCCACTGCCATTCCGCCGGTCTGCCCCAGCCGCAAGACGGCGACGCTCTGTGGCGCTGCGGCTCCTGGATCGAAGGCGGTTTGGATAATGACGGCAAAACCGGCTCGTTCAACGCCATGGATAGCCTGCTGGCCGACCTGAAACGGCGCTGGCCGTCGCTGCAGTCGATAACCGTGGCCGGTTTTTCCGCCGGCGCCCAGTTCGTGCAGCATTATGTCGGCTTTGCCCATCCGCCAGGCAGAGTGCGGCTGCGCTATGTGGTGGCTGACCCCGGCAGCTGGCTCTACTTTGATAATCTGCGCCCCCAGCCAACATATGGGGGGAGCTGCGGCAGTGAAAAAACGTGTCGTTTCCGCTGGCAAGCGGTGAACGCCGGCCAGTGCCCACAGGCCAACCGATGGAAATACGGGCTGGAAGCGCTTCCCGCTCACCTGCAGCGCACCGCAAACGCGGCCCGCCGGCGCTATGCCGCTGCCGATATCACCTATCTGGCCGCCGCCGAGGATACCGGCACCGCGCCGGGCGCCTACTATCGGATACTCGACAAATCCTGCGCCGCCCAGTTGCAGGGCCCCTACCGTTTGCAGCGCGCCCTGGCCTACGCCGACTACGATCGCCGTTATCTGGCGCCGGAGAAGCCGCATCGGTTAACGATCGTTCCCGGCTGCGGGCACAACGTCGCCTGCGTATTTCCCGCCCCGGCGGCCAGGCGAGCACTTTTCCCCATTAATGCAGACTAATAATAACGGCAATGAAATAAACCATTGCCGATAAATCAGACAATATCGCCGATAAAGCGCTGGCAATGCCGTTATTATTATGACTTAACATATTGCTATCAATTTTAATTCAAAATGATAATAATAAATCAACACAAAGCTGTTTCAGCGCAAATTTTAGGGGCATATACTTTTCTCACTACGAGGAGGTAGTTATGTTACGCGACCATTTAAAAATAAACGCCAGCGATACGCTGGAAAAAATCAGCAATATCCATTTGCAAAACCAGGGCCAGGAAGAGATCAGTGAGTTTGTGGTGAAAAACGCCGCCGGCCTGCAGATTGGCAAGGTCTCCGTCCACGATCGTTTCAGCACTCGCCGCTCTTATCCCACCAGCTACCGTATCACCCAAACCGACATGAGCGGCCGGGTGGTGGTGGACGCCATGCGGGACTGTCTATAAGCGTAACCACTCTCTGAAATAGCGAAAAATAATGTGATGATGGCAACCCTGTTTATTATTAAACGGGGTTTACCGCGTGGAAAAATTAATTACCCTCTCCGTTGCACCGTCGAAAAAATAAAGCCCCCGCATTACGCGGGGGCTAAAAAAATAAGCTCAATCAGTGTTTGATAATATACATCGTTTGGCTGTAGGCCACGTCTTCCGGATTGGTGATCGGGTAGCCTTTTACCCACGGTTTGATCAGGCGGCCGTTGGTGTACTGGTAAATCGGCGCGATCGGCGCCTGATCGGCAATGATCTGCTCCATCTTGTTGTAATCGGCGGTCACCGCCGCAGGATTGGTTTCCCGCCCCGCCTGCGCCAGCAGCTTGTCGTAGTCCGCGTCCTTGAACTTGGCGATGTTGCCGCTGTGGGTGGAGGTCAGCAGCGACAGGAAGGTCGACGCTTCGTTATAGTCACCCACCCAGGAGGCGCGGATCACGTCGAAATTGCCGGTGTTGCGGCTATCGATATAGGTTTTCCACTCCTGGTTTTGCAGCTTGACGTCAATGCCGAGCTTCTTCTTCCACATCGAGGCCACGGCGATGGCGATCTTCTGGTGGCTTTCCGAGGTGTTATACAGCAGCGTCAGCTTCAGCGGGTTGTTCGGGCCGTAGCCAGCCGCCTGCAGCAACGCCTTGGCCTGCGCGTCCAGCTCCGCCTGCGGTTGCTGTTGCTGTTGCAGCAAACTCTCCTCCGGTTTGAAGCCGGCGGTCACGTCCGGCGTGAAGTGATAGGCCGGCTTTTCGCCGGTGCCCAGCACTTTTTCCGCGATAATCTTGCGATCGATGGCGTAGGACAAGGCCTGGCGCACCCGCACGTCGTTGGTCGGCGCGCGCTGGGTGTTGAACGCGTAGTAATAGGTGCCGAGCTGATCCGGCGTGTAAACCTGCCCCGGAATGTCTTTCAGCAGCTTCTGATACATGTTTTTCGGGAAGGATTCGGTGATATCGATGTCACCCGCCAGGTAACGCTTGGTGGCGTTGGATTCCTGGTTGATCGGCACGAAGGTCACTTTGGTCAGCACGGTATGCGCATGATCCCAGTAATGATCGTTAGGCGTCAGCACCAGCTTCTCGTTCACCACCCGCTCCTGCAGTTTGAACGCGCCGTTGCCCACCAGATTGCCGACCTTGGTCCAGTCGTTGCCGTATTTTTCCACCACCGCCTTATTCACCGGGAACAGACTGAAGTTGGCCGTCAGGCTGACGAAGTAAGGCACCGGTTTGTCCAACTGCACTTTAAGCGTGTAGTCGTCCGGCGCCGACACGCCCAGGCGATCGGCCGGCAATTTGCCGCTGATGATCTGTTCGGCGTTCTGGATCCCCGCCAGCTGCGCGAACCAGGCGAACGGCGACAGGTTTTTCGGCTCTACCAGCCGCTGCCAGCTGTAGACGAAATCCTTCGCTGTGACAGGGTCACCGTTTGACCACCGCGCGTCTTTGCGCAGATGGAAAATGTAAGTCTGGTTATCGCTGGTCTGCCAGCGCGTGGCGACGCCGGGGATCACTTTTCCGTTGGCGTCCTGATTGACCAGCCCTTCGAACAGATCGCGCGCCAGCTGGGCCTCCGGCAGGCCAACCGCTTTGATCGGATCGAGCGAGGCCGGTTCGTCTTTAATGTGGCGCACGATTTCCTGTTTGGCCGCCAGCGCGGTGCCCGGGGGAACCTGCGCCGCCATGGCGCTGCTCATACAGGCGCCGATCGCCGCCGCGCAAAGCGCCAAACGAAAACCTCGTTGCATTTTTCTTCCCGTCATTATGATATTCCCCCGTTAACCATCTGAATTTTTTATCATATAGCACAAGATCCGTCCGGCCTAGCGCTCACGGTCGAGAAGTTGCAAAAAGTGCGATTCAGGCGATAAAAAAACCCGTGCGGCGCAGGGCGGCACGGGCGGTGTTTGCAGCAGCAACCGTCAGTCGTACAGGTGGATGCTGTCGATGCGGTAGCTGAACTCTTCGCCTTCTTCTTCATCGAACACGGTGAAAAAGCCTTTCTCGGCCAGCGGACGGGCCGAAATATCGGTTTTTTGCAGCTGGCGCGCGTCGGCGTCGTCGTAGCCGTAATCAAGGTAGAAGACATCTTTCTGGTAATCGATATGCAGGGTGAACGGATAGTTCGATTCGTCCCCGCGCCCGTCGTCGTTTTTCACCACGCCGAACCACTCCCCCTGACGGATCTGGTTTTCAGCGTCCACGCCGCACAGCAGCGTGATGGTGTCATTTTCATTTTCGCTATAGCTGGCGATGATTCTGGCTACTGGCATGTTAAATCCTCTTGCGGGTGATTGGCTTAGCACTGCCGTTAGTATAACAACAGCGTCAGGCCAGGTGCGGTTTAATTGGCGTTTTCGCCGCCGCCGCGTCACAGATCGCGCAAACGCCGCACAATTGCGATGGGAAAGATGCCTCAAAGCGTAATACACTGAATAAAATGACAATGACTCTCGGCCTTTTACTCAGGGACAACACCATGACCGAACATCGACCGCGCAGTGAACGTGGCCAGTTGGCCGTCGCAGGAGAGAACTACGGCAGCTCGCTGCTGGGCGCGCCGCTGCTCTATTTCCCGGCGGCGGTCAGCGGCCCGGAGACCGGGCTGATCATCGCCGGCACCCACGGCGATGAGAGCGCCGCCATCGTGACCCTGTCCTGCGCGCTGCGCAGCATCGCGCCCGAGCAACTGCGTCACCACGTGGTGCTGGCGGTCAACCCCGACGGCTGCCAGCTGGGGCTGCGCGCCAATGCCAACGGCGTCGATCTGAACCGCAACTTCCCGGCCGCCAACTGGCGCTCCGGCGACACCGTCTACCGCTGGAACAGCGCGGCGCCGGTGCGCGACGTCAAGCTCTCCACCGGCGGGCGCCCCGGTTCCGAACCGGAAACTCAGGCGCTGTGTCACCTGATCCATCGCCTGAAGCCGCACTGGGTAGTGTCGTTCCATGAGCCGCTGGCCTGCATCGAAGATCCCGCCAGCTCGCGGCTCGGCGTTTGGCTGGCGCATAAGTTCGAGCTGCCGCTGGTGACCAGCGTCGGTTATGAAACGCCCGGTTCGTTCGGCAGCTGGTGCGCGGATCTGTCGCTGCCGTGCATCACCGCCGAATTCCCGCCGATCTCCGCCGATGCCGCCAGCGAGCGCTACATCGACGCGATGACCGAGCTGCTGACCTACCCGAATTAATCCCTACGGGGCGATATCGACGATCGCCCCGCATTCAAACGCCAGGCCCGGTTCGACGTCCCGCGCCAGCCAGGTCGGGCCGTCCAGATCGACGAAGCGCGCCGCCGGCGCCAGCGGCAAGGCGGCGGATATCGCCCGCGACGTGCACAACATGCAGCCGAGCATGATAGCGAACCCTTGTTCGCGCGCGGCCTGCGCCAGCGCCAACGCCTCGGTCAAGCCGCCGGTTTTGTCCAGTTTGATATTGACCATCTGATAGCGCTGCGCCAACCGCGGCAGATCGGCGAGGGTGTGGCAGCTCTCATCGGCGCAGATCGGCAGCGGATGAATAAAGTGCTCCAGCGCGGCGTCGTCACCGGCCGGCAGCGGCTGCTCCAGCATCGCCACGCCAAGATCGGCCAGCAGTTGGCAGCGCGCCGCCAGCCCTTCCGCCTGCCAGGATTCATTGGCGTCGACAATCAACGTCGCCTGCGGCACCGCAGCGCGGATCGCCACCAATCGTTCGCTGATATAGTGATCGTCGAGTTTGATCTTCAGCAGCGTGGCACCCTGCTGCTCCAGTTCACGCGCGGCGAAGGCCATCGCTTCCGGCGTACCGATGCTGACGGTCTGCGCCATACGAATATGCGCCGGGGCCGTCACGCCGCTGCGCTGCCACAGGCTCTGCCCGAGCAGGCGGCACTCGAGATCCCACAGCGCCGAATCCAGCGCGTTGCGGGCGGCGCCCGCCGGCATCTGCGCCCGCAGCTGTTCGCGGGTCATGCCTTGTGCGATCGCCGGCGCCATCTCTGCCAGCTGTGCCATCACCGATTCCTCACTCTCGCCGTAGCGCGGGTACGGTGTGCATTCACCGATGCCGCGCACGTCCTGCTGTTCGATTTCGACCACCACCACCCGGGCTTCGGTGCGGCTGCCGCGCGCAATCACGAAGGCGGTATGCAGCGGCCAGGCTTCCGGGTAAAAACGCATGTCTCTCATAACGGCTCCTGAGCGAAAACTGCGCATTCAGCCAGGCTGATGCGCCGGTGATGTTTTATAGAACAGCCTAATATATACAACTATTTAGCAAACTTTGATATCCAATCCGCCCCGGTTGTCATAAACTGGCGCCAGGGTGTGAACCTGATGTTAAATGCCGTTACCGGCGCACCGTTTCATCAGGTTCATACCCTTTGTATAAACACCTGTAAAAGGAATCTAGCAATGACTCAGACAGTACATTTTCAAGGCAATCCGGTCAGCGTAGCGGGCAAGCTGCCACAGCAGGGCGAACAGGCCAAGGCCTTCTCACTGGTTGCCAAAGACCTGTCAGACGTGGCGCTGAGCAGCTTCGCGGGTAAACGCAAAGTCCTGAACATCTTCCCAAGCATCGATACCGGCGTCTGCGCGACTTCGGTGCGTAAATTCAACCAGCTGGCCAGCGGCCTGGATAATACCGTGGTGCTGTGCATCTCCGCCGATCTGCCGTTCGCGCAGTCTCGCTTCTGCGGCGCGGAAGGCCTGAGCAACGTGGTCACCCTGTCCACCCTGCGCGGCGCCGAATTCAAGCAGGCGTACGGCGTCGAAATCGCCGAAGGCCCGTTGGCAGGCCTGACCGCGCGTGCGGTCGTGGTGCTGGATGGCCAGGATAACGTGCTGTACAGCGAGCTGGTGAACGAAATCACCACCGAGCCGGACTACGACGCGGCGCTGGCTGCGCTGAAATAACAAAGCCGGCGTTCGCCGGCTTTGGATACCCATTAAAGGCGCCGCAAGGCGCCTTTCTTATTCCTCGCTCTCGGCGCCGCCCTTGCGGCTGCTCAGGCCATACTCGCGCAGCTTGTTGGCGATGGCGGTATGGGAAACGCCCAGTCGCTTCGCCAGCTTGCGGGTGCTGGGATAGGTGCGATACAGGCGCGTCAGCACCGAGCGCTCGAAACGCTTGCTGATGTCGTCCAGCGAGCCGTCCAGCACCTCGTCGCCCAATGACATCTCCACCTCGAACTCCGGCAACACGATATCCTGCGGCCGCAGCTCGTAGCCTTCGGTTTGCGTCAGCGCGCGGTAGATGGCATTTTTCAGCTGGCGCACGTTGCCCGGCCAGCCATATTTGCTGAGGAAGCCGCCCAGATCGCTCGCCAGCTTGGGCCGCGCCACGCCCTGCTCATCGGCGAAGCGCGCCACGAACAGCTCGGTCAGCGGCATGATGTCCTGCGGACGCTCGCGCAATGGCGGGATGGTGATGGTCAGCACATTGAGGCGATAATAGAGATCTTCACGGAATTCGCCGCGCTGCACCAGCTCGGTGAGGTTTTTCTGGGTAGCGCAGATCACGCGCACGTCGACGTGCACCTCATGCTCTTCGCCAACGCGGCGGAAGGTGCCGTCGTTGAGGAAACGCAGCAGTTTGGTCTGCATGCGCGGCGACATTTCGCCGATCTCATCCAGCAGCACCGAGCCGCCGTTGGCCTGCTCGAAGAAGCCCTTCTTGCCTTCCAGCGCGTTGGGATAAGCGCCCGGCGCATGGCCGAACAGCTCGCTCTCCACCACGTCATCCGGCAGTGCGGCGCAGTTCAGCGCCAGGAACGGCTGTTTGCCGCGCGGGCTGCGCAAATGGCAGGCGCGGGCCAGAATATCCTTGCCGGTACCGGTATCGCCGACGATCAACAGCGGCGCATCGAGCATCGCCAGCTTGCGCGCCTGCTCCAGCACGTGACGCATCTTGGCGCTTACCGCGACGATATGGTCGAATTCGGTATCGTCGTTCACCGACAGATTTTGCAGCTGGCGGCCCATGCGCGCGGTGGACTTCAGCATCACCACCGCGCCGACCGCGGCCGGCTGCTGCTGTTCGTCTTCCAGATAGATAGGCGTGATGTCCATCAGGAAGTCCTGGCTGCGGATCACCACCCGCTCGGAGTGCGGCGCCGTATGCTCGCTCTCCAGCCAGCGGCTGAAGTTATAGCCGCCGATCAGCGCCCCGGCGGTCTGGTTGCGGATCTTGTCTTCGTTCAGGCTGAACAGCGCCTGCGCCGCCGGGTTGGCCAGCTCGACCTTGCCCTTCATGTCGATCGAGAACACCGGTTCCGGCATCGACTCCAGCAGCGCACGCAGCGCGCGATGCTCACGTTCGGAAGGCATAAAGCTGACGGTGCGCACGTCGGTCACGCCGGCGATGCGGCGGATCTCCGCCATCAGCGCGCGGAAAGTATCGAAATCCAGCTGGGAGAAATTGAGGTAAATGCGGCCGATGGGATCGATCTCGATGCCACGCAAGTCAATGCTGCGCGATACCAAAAGATCGAGTAATTCTCGAGTGAGACCGAGGCGGTCTTCGCAAAATACTTCCAAACGCATCAGTGTTGGCCTTATCTCTGCAGGTGCGGGGATCGTTGACGATGATGATACTCCCTCGCACCGGGCGGTAGAAGCAGTCTGTCAGCAAAAGTTGACAGAACTCTGATTTATTGCCGTGGTTGCTGATTTTAAACGCAAGCGGATAACAGCATCGGCGTCATTTTAGCCTACAAACAGAGAGTTATCACAACCAGAATTAATTTTGCAGAGATTTATCACGCACTCACAGGGGGATCGACTGTCGTCAAGTCTTGATTACGTTCGGCGTTCGCGCCGTTGAGAGAACGGCGCTCCTGAGAGCGCCGTCGTGGGGGTTATTTGGCCTTGCCGTCGCTCTTTTTCAGCGTGTCTTTCAACTGGCCGATCAGCTGGCTACGGAAATCGCCAAGCTTCGGTTTTTCCCCTTCCAGCCACGGCAGCGGGCGGCACAGCTCCATCGCCTTGATGCCCAGCCGCGCGGTCAACAGCCCGGCGCCGATGCCCTGCGCCGCGCGCGCCGACAGCCGCGCCGCCAGATCCTGCGACATCCAGTCCATGCCCACTTCGCGCACCAGCTCGGAGGCGCCGGCGAAAGCGATGTTCAACAGCACCAGCCGGAACAGACGAATGCGGCTGAAGTAGCCCAGCTCGATGCCGTACAGCGCGGCGATGCGGTTGATCAAACGGATGTTGCGCCAGGCGATGAACGCCATATCCACCAGCGCCAACGGGCTGACGGCGATCATCAGCGTCGATTCGGCGGCGGAGCGGCTGATTTCGCGCCGCGCCTGGTTGTCGAGCACCGGCTGCACCAGTTTGGCGTAAAGCTCCACCACTTCACGGTCATTCTGCGTTTCATGCAACGAGGCCTGCCAACGCTGCAGCGCAGGATGCCCCTGATCCAGTCCGGCCTGGCGCGCCAGCTTCTCGCAGAATTCTCGCCCTTGCCCCAGCCCGTGGCTGTGCAACAGCTCGCGCGCCACGTCGCGCTCTTCTGCGCGCTGGCGCAACCGATACAAACGCCGCCACTCGGTGACCACCGAACCGACGCCGGCGAACACGATCAGGCCGCCGGCCACGCCGCCGCCCATGGCGATCCAGTCCTGCTGCACCCAGGCGGTATGCACCCACTGCACGCCCTGCGCCACCACGCTGACGCCAAACAGCGCCAGGCCGGCGGTGACCATTTTGCGCCACAGGCTGCGTTTGGGTTTCAGCGCGGCGTTGATGATGCCTTCGGCGCGCCCTTCTTCCTCTTCCTGCTGCAACTCCGGCGCCGCCGGGAAAAAGCTTTCCGCCTGCTCGGCATCGAAAGCGACGCCGGCGCGCAACGCCGGCTCTTGCGGCGGCTGCAGCGGCTCGTCAAAATCGATACGCGGTTTGATCGGCTCGCTCATCGCAATTTGTCTCCCAATAAAAACTCCATCACCGCATCCAGACGGATGTGCGGCAACGGGCTGTCCACGCTCATGGCGCGCGGACGAAACTCATCGAAGTGGAACCCCTGGCTCTGCCAGAACGCCGGCCCCGGCAGGCGCGCGGGCACTTCGCCGGGGAACACCGTCAGCGGCGCGCCGTCGCTCAGGCGGTTGCCCTTCAGCGCCGGAATGCGTTGCCCCTGATGGTCGACGATACCGCTCTCGGTCGCCTGCACCGAGGCCAGGCCGACGCAATCCATGCTGATGCCCTCAAACGCCGCGTTCTGCCACGCCTCTTGCACCAGTTGTTGCAGCAACGACACCAGATTGGCGTGCTGATCGGCGGTGATATGGTCCGCCTTGGTGGCGGCGAACATCAGTTTGTCGATGGTCGGCGAGAACAAGCGGCGAAACAGCGTGCGTTTGCCGTAATGGAAGCTCTGCATCAGTTGGGTCAGTGCCAGACGCATGTCGTTGAACGCCTGCGGGCCGCTGTTGAGCGGCTGCAGGCAGTCGACCAGCACGATTTGCCGATCGAAACGGACGAAATGTTCTTTGTAGAAGTTTTTGACGATCGACTGGCAATAGTAGTTGAAGCGAGCGCGCAACATGCCAATGTTGGTGTGTTTGTCGGCCTGCGCCAGCTTCGATTCGCCGATCGCGGCCACGTCGGGCCACGGGAAAAACTGCAGCGCCGGCGCGCCGGCCATATCGCCCGGCAGCACGAAGCGGCCCGGCTGAATGAAGTGCAGCCCTTCGCTTTTGCAGCGCAGCAGATAATCGGTGTAGGCCTGGGCGATCGCCGCCAGGCGGTTTTCATCGGCCGGGGCCAGCGGATCACAGGCCTTGCACAGCTCAAGCCAAGGCTTGGCCCATTCGGCGCGTTCGCCCTGCAGCAGCCCGGTCATCTGGCGCGACCAGGCCAGGTAGTCCTGCTCGAGCATCGGCAGATCCAGCAACCATTCACCCGGATAATCGACGATCTCCAGGTACAGCGTGGAGGTGTCTTTGAAGTGGCGCAGCAGCGAGTCGTTGGAGCGGTAACGCAGCGCCAGACGGATTTCGCTGACGCCGCGCGTCGGCGTCGGCCAGGCCGGCGGCGTGCCGTAAAGCTGCGCCAGCCCTTCGTCATAGGTGAAACGCTGGATGCCGAGATCGCGCTGCGGGATGCGTTTGACGCCCAGCAGGCGCTCTTCGCGCACCGGTGAAAACAGCGGCATGCGCGCGCCGCTGTGCACATGCAGCAGTTGGTTGACGAAGGCGGTGATAAAGGCGGTTTTGCCGCTGCGGCTCAGGCCGGTCACCGCCAGGCGCAGATGGCGATCCATTCCGCGGTTGACCAGCGAGGTTAACTCATTTTGCAGTCGTTTCATTGCTCTCCTTGACGTAACGCCCGAATGCCTTGTTCAGGCCTTTACGGAACAGCGGTTCCAGCACCAGCGCCAGCACGAAGCGCACCGGTTTGCGGCCGACGGTCTTCAACAGCCAGCCGGCGGCGCCCGCCGGGCCATAGTTCAATAACGCTATGATGATGACTTTAGCCAATGTCTTCAACATTGCCGCCGTTCCTCGTTTAAATCCACCCGTTCTGGCGGTGTTCGCGACATCGATTTTATTCATGACAATGCCCTCCGGCACAAGACGATTAAGGTTACATTCACGGGATTACGGCGGCGAAGATGCCCGGCCTGCCCAGGCCGGGTCTCGCAAGAAGGGTTACAGCTTGCGGAAACGGCTCTGTACGCCGAAGGTATCGGACGTCACGTAGCGCTCGACCTGACGCAGCTGCTGCTCGCCGCTGCCCAGCTCATACTCCAGCTGATCGAGCAGCTGGCGCGGCGTCTTCTGATGCTCGCCTTCGAAGCGGCTGGCCGGCGCTTCGTCCAACACGAACACCAGCGCGATATAGGCCACCAGCGTGAAGAAGAACAGCCCGAAGAACAGCGACAGCACCACCATCACGCGGATCAGGCGCACCGGCACGTCGAAATAGTGGGCCAAACCGGCGCAGACGCCTTTCACCATACCTTCTTCGGGAACGCGATAAAGCTTTTTACTGCCCAGCGTGGTGCTCATCAGGACTGTCTCCAGTTCGGGTGTTCCGCATCGAGGATCTCTTCCAGCGCCTGAATGCGTTCACGCATGCGTTTGGCGTCTTCCGCCAGCTGCGCCAGGCGCTGCATTTCTTGCTGACTCAGCTGGATGCCGGTCTGTTGCCGATTGCTGTAATGCAGCCAAAGCCAAATCGGCGCGACAAACAGCACGAAAATTGTCAGCGGAATGGCAAGTAATAAAGCACTCATTGTTATTCCTTCTTATCGGGTCCTGAATTGGCGGCCACCTCCGGCGTGTGGCCGCGGTTCGCCTTACTCGGAACGGTTCATCTTGGCTTTCAGCGCCGCCAGTTGCTCACTGATGGCGTCGTCGGCCTTCAGCTCGGCAAACTCTTGGTCCAGCGACTTCTTTTTACCGATGCTGATGCTTTCCGCTTCGGCTTCCATGTGGTCGATACGGCGCTCGAACTGTTCGAAACGCGCCATCGCCTCATCCAGCTTGCCGCTGTCGAGCTGGCGGCGCACGTCACGAGAAGAAGACGCGGCCTGATGACGCAGCGCCAGCGCCTGCTGCCGCGCGCGGGTTTCGGTCAGCTTGTTTTCCAGCTCGCCGATTTCGCTCTTCATGCGCGCCAGCGTTTCTTCTACGGTCGCCACTTCCTGCGTCAGCGTGGCGATCAGATCGGCCACCTTTTGTTTTTCGATCAGCGCCGCACGGGCCAAGTCTTCTTTATCTTTGCGCAGCGCCAGTTCAGCTTTTTCCTGCCAGTCGCTTACCTGGTTTTCACCCTGCTCAATGCGACGCAGCAGCTGCTTTTTCTCCGCCAGCGCGCGCGCCGACGTAGAGCGAACTTCAACCAGCGTGTCTTCCATCTCTTGGATCATCAAGCGCACCAGTTTCTGCGGATCTTCCGCCTTGTCCAGCAGGGTGTTGATGTTGGCGTTCACGATGTCGGCAAAACGAGAAAAAATACCCATAATTCACTTCCTCTTGGTTCTGATGGCGTCTGAAGCGCCGCGTTAAGTCGTACAGCTTGCCCAAAGATATAATCAAAACCCGTGCCAACTTTTATATTACTGAAAAATAAAGAATATTATTTTTTGACTCTCTGCATGCTTGCTGTAGAGTGATTATTTTAACCAAACATTGGCGAATTTCATCATGAACGAGCAGCCAGAGAATTTGTTGGGCGAGGCAAACGCCTTTGTCGAAGTCCTGGAGCAAGTCTCCCAGGTCGCCAAGCTGAACAAGCCGGTACTGGTGATCGGCGAACGCGGCACCGGCAAGGAGCTGATCGCCCACCGTCTGCACTACCTCTCCAACCGCTGGCAAGGGCCGTTCATCTCGCTTAACTGCGCCGCGCTGAATGAAAATTTGCTGGACTCCGAACTGTTCGGCCACGAGGCCGGCGCCTTTACCGGCGCGCAAAAGCGCCATCTGGGGCGTTTCGAGCGCGCCGACGGCGGTACGCTGTTCCTCGATGAGCTGGCGACCGCGCCGATGCTGGTGCAGGAGAAATTGCTGCGGGTGATCGAATACGGCCAGTTGGAGCGCGTGGGCGGCAGTCAGCCGCTGCGGGTGGATGTTCGCCTGGTGTGCGCCACCAACGACGATCTGCCGGCGCTGGCGGCGGCGGGCAAATTCCGCGCCGATCTGCTGGATCGGCTGGCGTTCGACGTGGTGCAACTGCCGCCACTGCGCCAACGGCGGCCCGATATCATGCTGCTGGCCGAGCACTTCGCCATTCAAATGTGCCGCGAGCTGGCGCTGCCGCTGTTTCCCGGCTTTACCAAACGCGCCAGGCAAACGTTGCTCGAGTATGGCTGGCCGGGCAACGTGCGTGAACTGAAAAACGTGGTGGAGCGTTCGGTCTATCGTCACGGCGACAGCGACAGCCCGCTGGATGAGATCGTCATCAACCCGTTTGCGCCACGCGAGGCCACGCCGGTCGCGCCCGTTCCTGAAGACGCCGGCGCGTTACCGCCGCTGCCGCTGGATTTGAAACACTGGCAGCTGGAGCAGGAGAAAGCATTGATCGAAGCGGCGCTGCAGCAGGGGCGGTTCAATCAGCGCAAGGCGGCGCAGCTGCTGGGGCTCACCTATCATCAGCTGCGCGGCATGCTGAAAAAGCATGCGCTGCTGCAAAACGGCGAAGCGGACGAGGAATAACAACGTGAAGATGGGGTGCCGGTCTTTCCCGGCCGTCAGCTATTAACCCCAGGTTGAGAGATGTGGCCTGAGAACGGCCGCCTGGAAATGTCGGTCTTTCCCGACGGTCACTTCACTGCGCGGGGATGTCCCGCCGATGAATCACCTTCTTGCAAGATCACTGCGGTATTTTTCCTGCCCGGTAAATGACGCCGAGCGACAACGCGACGCAGACCAGAAAGGCATAACGCAGACCGAAAGTTTCGGATAAGAACCCGATTAACGGCGGCCCGATCAGCGTGCCCAGAAAGCCGATGGTCAGCACCGCCGCGATGGCGGCGCTTGGTGCCATGGAAGAAGACCTTGCAGCCGCCCCCGCAACCAGCGGAATTATGGCGCAAATGCCCAGGCCGACCAGGAAAAAACCGATTATCGATGTCACCAACCCCGGTAACCAGGTCGTTAGCGTCATGCCGATGAACGCCAGCATCCCGCCCCACTGCAACGTTCTTCTCACTCCGATCCGATCAACGAACCGGTTCAACATGAGCCGGCCGATCGTCATGGCCGCCATAAATACCGTAAAACCCAGGCCGATGTATTTTCGGTCGACCGAGACGACATCCTGAAAATAAACGACGCTCCAGTCGTACATGATGCCCTCACAAGCCATCGAGCAGAAAACGATCAGGCCATAGTTGAACAACGATCGGTCAGGAATGGCAAAAGCACGCCCGGTCTGTTCCAGCTCCGGTTTGTCGAACAACGCCCGCCGGCACAGCAAGGCGGACATCAACGCCACCGCCGCTATTCCCACAAAGTGCAGCGGCAAGGCGACATCCCGGCCGATCATTAATGCCCCGATCCCTGCGCCGACAAACCCGGCCACGCCCCATATGCCGTGAAAAAAGGGCAACCTGGTTTTACCGCTGACCGCCTCGGCGATGCTGGCCTGCATATTGTTCGAGACATTGACCGCGCTATAAGCGAACCCGGAGAAAAACAGCAATGCCTCCAGTTGAGGGACCGTCGCGGCGAAGGGCACCAGAAGCAAAAGCATGGCGTTGATCAGAATGGCCGCGACGCCGACCACCCTGCTGCCAAGTTTGGCGATCGCCCATCCCGATATCGGCAGAGACAAGACCACCCCGGCCGACATGGCGAACAGTACGCTGCCGAATACGCCGTCAGACAACGCAAGCCCTCCTTTGATCGTCGCCATCCTTGAGCTCAAACTACCGAAACACAGCCCCAGCATGAAAAACATGCTGGATATCGCCAAGTTTTTTTCTTTCATCATCGACATCATGGGCGCCCCCTTATCCGATTAGCGGCCTGCTCAGGCGAAAGCATCAATGCCGGTCAGCGATGCCGAAAGCGCCCACAAACGCTGCGCCTGTTCCGGGTCGATCGCGTATTCCTTCACGCCGACCAGTGCCTGGCTGTCGTGCGCGGCGATGCCGGCAATATCGCCATCCTCGCAGTAAAGCCCCCCTAAACCTTGCAATTGCGGTGAAGTGGCGGCCCACACCTGAGTAGCGGCCCCCTGCTCAGGCGTTTTAAGAGCGTCGGGATCGGCCGGATTGCCGTCTCCGTCCATCCAGCCCAGGGCTATCATCTCTGCTCTCGATATGTGCCGCTGCAGCGGCGTGGCGATACTGCCAGGGTGAAGACTAAATGTGCGGATCCCCCGCGAGCGGCCCAGAAGATCCAACCTGACGGCGAACAGGGCATTCGCCGTCTTCGACTGACCGTATGCCAGCCACTTGTCGTAACCGCGTTCGAACTGCACATCTTCCCAACGGATCGCCGAATGGTGATGCCCGGCGGAGGAGACGGTGACCACCCGCCCTCCATCGGCAATGGCCGGCCACAGCAAGTTGGTCAGCGCATAGTGGCCGAGGTGGTTGGTGGCGAACTGTCTTTCCCAACCTTGCCCCACCCGCGCCTCCGGGCATGCCATCACTCCGGCGTTGTTGATGACAATATCCGCCCGTAGGCTCGATGCGGAAAAGTCAGCGGCGAAGCGGCGCACGCTGTTCAAATCGGCGAGATCAAGTTCGGCGATCTCGACTCCGGCGCTCTGTCCTAACACCTCTTTGGCTGCCGCCGGTGCCCGGCAAGCAACGATGACACGTGCGCCGGCACCGGCCAGCGCCAGCGTCGTCTCCAGACCGAGACCTGAATGACCACCGGTGACGATGGCCTGCGAGCCTGACAGATCCAGGCCTGCGAGCACCTCGTCGGCGGTCGTTTTGGGCCCAAATCCTGACTTGATGGGGGTTTGTTGGGTAATCACAGGCATTCTCCTCACGGTTAACAGTGACCGGCCAAACGCAGCCAGCGCGTCGATGAGAAGAAGTATGAAATTCCGTCACGTGACTGTGAATGCATGAAACCCCGAACTTCTGTCGAGATCGTCCAGGTTACGCGGCGCAAAGAGAAGAGAAGTGGATCATGGCGGCTCGCCAAGCGAGATTTCCGGTCTTAGACAGGCAAAAAAAAAGCCAGCACCCGAGCTGGCTTAAAAAACACTGGAAGCAATGTGAGCAATGTCGTGCCTTCCACATCAGAGCCGCAAACTGTGGCCTTCCGTGAACTGCCAGGAGATGATAATAGTTATCAGTATCGTCTGTAAAGCACTTTGTTGAGAATTTTTCTCATTACCACACGAAGATTGCGCAATTACCACTCAGGGAACGGGTCTGCCATGTCCAGCCAATAGTCCACGCCGGCGGCCATTTCATCGTCGCTCAGCAGGCAGTCGTCCAGCAAACGCGCGATCGTCGCCTGCTGCAGATGCTGGCCGATAAACACCAGCTCCTGGCGCATGTCGCCGAACGGCTCTACCCATTTTTCCTGAATATGCGCCCGCGCTTCGGGATCCTGCGGCCAATTGTCTTGCGGGATAGCGCGCCAAAAGGTGCCCGCGAGGCCGTAGTGGGCGATGCCCCCTGCCTGGCTCCACTGCCCGGCCTGCCGCGGCCGCGTCGCCAGCCAGAAAAAGCCTTTCGAGCGCAGCAGCTTGCCGCCGCCCCAGTCGCCGTTAATCACGCGGTAAAACTTGTCCGGCGCAAACGGCCGCCGCGCCTGATAGACGAAGCTGCTGATACCGTAGTTTTCCGTCTCCGGCACGTGTTCGCCGCGCAGCTCTTTCAGCCAGCCGGGCGCCTGCTGCGCCTTTTCAAAGCTGAAGCTGCCGGTATTCAGCACCGCTTCCAGCGGCAGTTTGCCCGGCGCGATCGGCACTATGCGGGCATCGGGATTCAGGCTGGCCAGCAGCGCCATCACTTCGCCCTGCCGGGCTGGCGTCAACAGATCGGTCTTGCTGACCAGGATCACGTCGCAGAATTCAATTTGCTCAATCAGCAGATCCGCCACGCTGCGCAGATCGTCCTCGCCCAGGCTTTGGCCGGCCTCCTGCAGGCTTTGTGCCTGCTGGTACTGCTGGATGAAATTCACCCCGTCGACCACCGTCACCAGGGTATCCAGCCGGGCGAACTGCGACAGGCTTTCGCCCTTTTCGTCCTCAAAGGTAAAGGTTTCCGCCACCGGCAACGGCTCGGAGATGCCGCTCGATTCGATCAGCAGGTAATCGAAACGCCCGTCCTGCGCCAGCTCACGCACCGATACCAGCAGGTCTTCGCGCAGCGTGCAGCAAATGCAGCCGTTGCTCATCTCAACCAGCTTCTCTTCCTGGCGATCGAGATGCACTGCATTTTCCACCAGCGCGGCGTCGATGTTGACTTCGCTCATGTCGTTGACGATCACCGCCACGCGCATGCCCTGCCGGTTGTTCAGGATGTGGTTCAGCACCGTGGTTTTGCCGGCGCCGAGAAAGCCGGAAAGCACGGTCACGGGAAGTTGTTTCATGGGAGCCTCATTAAAATTCATTGCGTAATGCCTGGTAACCGCGCACCAGTTCGACGTTAGTGGCGGCCACTTCTTCCGAAAACTGCAGCGCGCCGCGATCGACCTGGGAATAGCGCGACAGGTCGCTGTCCGGCCCTACGCGCTCGGTCGAGGGGATATAGCGGTTTTCCGGCAGCGTCACGCCGTCCACCACCGCGTTGTAACGCACCACGCAGCCGGACTGGATGTGGCAGTTGAACAGCACGCTGTTGAAACCGATAAACACCCGATCGTCGATGCGACACGGGCCGTGGACGATGGCGCGGTGGGCGATCGAACTGTAACGGCCAATGGTGACCGCCGCCCCGCTCTTGGAGTGGATCACCACGCCGTCCTGAATATTGGAGTGCGAGCCGATGACGATCGGCTCCATGTCGCCGGCGGCGTTCAACTCGTCGGCGCGGATCACCGCATAAGGGCCGACGTAGACGAAATCTTCGACGATCACCCGGCCGCAAATAATGGCGGTGGGGTCGATGTAGGCCAGCGGCGAGACCTGCGGCAGATGGCCGCTGGGATTTTTACGCAGCATGGTTTTCTCCCCGCCAGCTCAGCTCCGCCACCGCATTGTGGGCATGCAGGCTCTCCTGATGCTCGACACGCAGTGAGAAGGCGCGATAATCGCACTGGCTGCGCAGCATGCGATACAGACGGCGCGCCGCGTCTTCGCAAAACATCAGGTTCTGACCGTTGGCCAGCGCGAAGGCCTGCTCATCGCGGCGTTTCACCAGCGTTTGCACCGGCGTGCCCAGCGCGTGTTCGATGCGGTCGATCAATTTCACCGGTTCGAACGCCCGTTCATTCTCGGGCGTTACGGTGACCCTGGCCCAGCTGCGCTGGCTGTGAGGGGTGGCCGGCATTCCCTGCTCCAACAGCCACTCGCTCACCTGACGTTGGCTGACCCGCTCCGCCGCCTGTTCGAAATCAAACTGAAACTGTTGCTGCGCCAACTGACGGCTGAGCGCCGCCGAACTCGGACAGGTAGAGGAGTAAGGTACACCGACGGTCAGCGCCAGCGTCAACGTATCCGTCAGGGTCGCCTCGATGCGCAGCGGGTAAGCCTTCCAGCCGCGCTGCGGCGACAGCAACGCCGGGCGCGACAGCAGCAGCTCGCCGCTGATCGCCAGGCTGGCACGATCGCTGTGTTCCGGCTGCGAATCCAAAAAGGCCTGCAGCGTTCGGCCGATGCGCTGCGGCGTCAGCTCGCCCTGCGTCAATTCGTCCAGCGCCAGATACAGCCGCGACATGTGAATGCCGCGTTCGCCCGCCGCTTCGGCGCGCAGGTTGATGCCGGCGTCGACTTTGGCCATCAGTGGCTTGCCGGCCAGCTCCAGCGGCAGCGCGATCCCTTGCATCCCGACCCAATCGAGCCCGACATCACTCATTTCGCCGCGCCATGCCTGAGCGTCCGGCAGCGAACGGCGTGGTGGAAGTGCAACTTCGTTCATACATCCCCTTGCGTTATTGTGACTTTGCCGAGGAACGGTAACATGATTTTGTTATGTTATAACATATCAAATAAATTTTTTTTCACGCCGTCGGGCGACCTGATTAATCAAGTCACAGAAAACTCAGCGATTTTGTTCAATGGATTGGGCTGCCGGTCAGAGTGCGATACACTAACGCTATTGCTGATTAACCCATGAGCCTCTATGCGTGGTTTACCCCTTTGGATAGTGTCGTTGTGCTTTACCGGTTCCGCCCTGGCCGCAACCACACCGCCCGCGCCCGCCGCGGCGCCGCTGCCGGACATTCGCCAGAGCGGCTTTGTCTATTGCGTCAGCGGCATACTGAATACCTTTAACCCGCAAATGGCCAGCAGCGGCCTGACAGTGGATACCCTGGCCGCCCAGCTGTACGATCGCCTGCTGGACGTCGATCCCTACACCTACCGGCTGATCCCCGAGCTGGCGCAAAGTTGGGAAGTGTTGGACAACGGCGCCACCTACCGCTTCCATCTGCGCAAGGACGTGCCGTTCCAGACCACCGCCTGGTTCACACCCACCCGCAAGATGAACGCCGACGACGTGGTGTTCAGCTTCGCGCGCGTATTTGACCAAAAACACCCATATCACGACGTCAACGGCGGCGAATACCCCTATTTCGACAGCCTGCAGTTTGGCGATTCGGTGCAGAGCGTGAGAAAGCTCGACGACTATACGGTGGAGATCCGCCTGCAGTCGCCGGACGCCTCGTTCCTGTGGCACCTGGCGACCCACTACGCGCCGGTGCTGTCCGCCGAATACGCCGACACGCTGACGCGCGAAGGCCACCAGGAGCTGATCGACCGCGAGCCGGTCGGCAGCGGCCCGTTCCTGCTCAATGAATACCGCTCGGGGCAATATATTCGCCTGGCGCGCAACGCCGCCTACTGGAAAGGCCTGCCGCGCATGCCGCAGGTGGTGATCGATCTGGGCGCCGGCGGCACCGGCCGTCTCTCCAAGCTGCTGACCGGCGAATGCGACGTGCTGGCCTATCCGGCGGCCAGCCAGCTGTCTATCCTGCGCGACGATCCGCGCCTGCGCCTGACGCTGCGCCCGGGGATGAACATCGCCTATCTGGCGTTCAACACCCGCAAACCGCCGCTCGACAACCTCAACGTGCGCCAGGCGATCTCGCTGGCGATCAACAACCAGCGGTTGATGCAGTCGATCTATTACGGCACGGCGGAAACCGCCGCCTCGATCCTGCCGCGCGCCTCCTGGGCCTATGACAACGACGCGCACGTCACCGAGTACGATCCGGCCAAATCGCGCGAGATGCTCCGGCAGGCCGGCGTCGGCCAGCTGAACCTGAAGCTGTGGGTGCCGACCGCCTCGCAGTCTTACAACCCGAGCCCGCTGAAAACCGCCGAGCTGATCCAGGCCGATCTCGGCCAGGTGGGCATCAACGTCACCATCGTGCCGGTAGAGGGCCGCTTCCAGGAGGCGCGCCTGATGGAGATGAACCACGATCTGACCCTGACCGGCTGGGCCACCGACAGCAACGACCCGGACAGCTTCTTCCGGCCGCTGCTGAGCTGCGCGGCAATCCGTTCGCAAACCAACTATGCTCACTGGTGTGACCCGGGCTTCGACGAGGTGCTGCAGAATGCGCTGCTGTCGCAGCAGCTGTCTCAACGCATCGACAGCTACCGCAAGGCGCAGAAGATCCTCGAGCAGCAATTGCCGGTGCTGCCGCTGGCCTCTTCCCTGCGGCTGCAGGCCTACCGCTACGACATCAAGGGATTGGTGCTGAGCCCGTTCGGCAACGCCTCGTTCGCCGGGGTGTACCGTGAATCCGCGCCGGAGGTGAAAAAGTGATTATCTTTACCCTGCGCCGCATTCTGCTGCTGCTGATCACGCTGTTCTTCCTGACGCTGGTCAGCTTCAGCCTGAGCTATTTCACGCCGCGCGCGCCGCTGAACGGCGCCGCCCTGCTGGACGCCTATCAGTTCTACTTCGTCAGCCTGCTGCACTGGGACTTCGGCGTCTCCAGCATCAACGGCCAGGCGATCAGCGAACAGCTGCGCGAAGTGTTCCCGGCCACCATGGAACTGTGCCTGCTGGCCTTCGCCCTGGCGCTGTTTATCGGCATTCCGCTGGGTATCATCGCCGGCGTGCTGCGCGGCAAATGGCAGGACACCGCCATCAGCACCTTCGCGCTGCTGGGCTTTTCGATGCCGGTGTTCTGGCTGGCGCTGCTGCTGATGCTGTTCTTCTCGCTGCACCTGGGCTGGCTGCCGGTTTCCGGCCGTTTCGACCTGCTGTATCAGGTGAAGCCGATCACCGGTTTCGCGCTGATCGATGCCTGGCTGTCGGACTCGCCGTACCGCGCCGAGATGATCGGCAGCGCCCTGCGCCACATGATCCTGCCGATCGCCGCGCTGGCGGTGGCGCCCACCACCGAAGTGGTGCGCCTGATGCGCATCAGCACCGACGACGTGCTGAGCCAAAACTACATCAAGGCCGCCGCCACCCGCGGCCTGTCGCGCTTCACCATCATTCGCCGCCACGTGTTGCACAATGCGCTGCCGCCGATCGTGCCCAAACTGGGGCTGCAGTTCTCCACCATGCTCACGCTGGCGATGATCACCGAAGTGGTGTTCAGCTGGCCGGGCCTCGGCCGGTGGCTGATCAACGCCATTCGCCAGCAGGACTATGCGGCGATCTCCGCCGGCGTCATGGTGGTCGGCACACTGGTGATCACCATTAACGTCCTGGCCGACATTCTGGGTGCGGCAACCAACCCGCTGAAACATAAGGAATGGTATGCCCTTCGATAACGTATACCGCGAGAAAAAGATGCCGAGCCCGCTGCGCTACACCTGGCGGATTTTCTACGGCGACGCGCTGGCGATGATCGGTTTTTACGGCGTGATCGCCCTGCTGCTGCTGTCGCTGTTCGGCAGCCTGCTGGCGCCCTACGCCCTGGATCAGCAGTTCCTCGGTTATCAGCTGCTGCCGCCTTCCTGGTCGCGCTACGGCAACGTGTCGTTCTTTCTCGGCACTGACGATCTCGGGCGCGACATCCTCAGCCGCCTATTGACCGGCACTGCCGCCACCTTCGGATCGGCGCTGGCGGTGACGCTGGCCGCAGCGTTCTGCGGGGTGATCCTCGGCGTGTTCGCCGGCGTCACCCACGGGCTGCGTTCGGCGGTGCTCAACCACATCCTCGATACCCTGCTGTCCATTCCCTCGCTGCTGCTGGCGATCGTGGTGGTGGCGTTTATCGGCCCCAAACTTGAACACGCCATGCTGGCGGTGTGGCTCGCCTTGCTGCCGCGCATGGTCCGCACCATCTACAGCGCGGTACACGACGAGCTTGAGAAAGAGTACGTGGTGGCGGCGCGGCTCGATGGCGCTTCCACGCTGCAGATCCTGTGGTACGCCGTCATGCCGAATATCGCCGCAGTGCTGGTGACCGAGTTCACCCGCGCGCTGTCGATGGCCATTTTGGACATCGCCGCGCTCGGCTTCCTCGATCTCGGCGCGCAGCTGCCTTCGCCGGAATGGGGAGCGATGCTCGGCGATTCGCTCGAGCTGGTGTACGTCGCACCCTGGACGGTGATGCTGCCCGGCGCGGCCATCCTCGTCAGCGTGCTGCTGGTTAACCTGTTAGGCGACGGTATGCGCCGCGCAATCAATGCCGGGGTGGAATAATGCCGTTACTCGATATCCGCAATCTGACGATTGAATTTATGACCGCCGAAGGGCCGGTCAAAGCGGTCGATCGCGTCAGCATGACGCTGACCGAGGGCGAGGTGCGCGGCCTGGTGGGCGAATCGGGCTCCGGCAAGAGTCTGATCGCCAAAGCCATCTGCGGCGTAACCAAAGACAACTGGCGCGTCACCGCCGACCGTTTCCGCTTCGACGACATCGATCTGCTGCAGCTGAGCCCGCGCGAGCGGCGCAGGCTGGTGGGCCACAACGTTTCGATGATTTTCCAGGAGCCGCAGTCCTGTCTGGATCCTTCCGAGAGCATCGG
Organism: Serratia sp. TSA_105.2; assembly: GCF_052692115.1. Classification (NCBI taxonomy): domain Bacteria; kingdom Pseudomonadati; phylum Pseudomonadota; class Gammaproteobacteria; order Enterobacterales; family Yersiniaceae; genus Serratia; species Serratia sp. TSA_105.2. Next base: position 391,093 of record NZ_JBQZFT010000001.1, on the reverse strand, counting down.
TCGCCAGCTGGCGCAGGCCATTCCGGGCTGGACCTACAAGGGCCGCTGGTGGCAGCGCTTCAACTGGCGCAAACGCCGCGCCATCGAACTGCTGCACCGCGTCGGCATCAAGGATCACGACGACATCATGGGCAGCTTCCCGTACGAGCTGACCGAAGGCGAGTGCCAGAAAGTGATGATCGCCATCGCGCTGGCCAACCAGCCGCGCCTGCTGATCGCCGATGAGCCGACCAACGCCATGGAGCCGACCACCCAGGCGCAGATTTTCCGCCTGTTGGCGCGCCTCAACCAGAACAACAACACCACCATCCTGCTGATCAGCCACGATTTGCAGATGATGAGCAAGTGGGCCGACCGGGTGAACGTGCTGTACTGCGGGCAAACGGTGGAAAGCGCCCAGTGCGAAGAGCTGCTGGCAGCGCCGCACCACCCTTACACCCAGGCGCTGATCCGCGCCATGCCGGACTTCGGCCGCTCGCTGCCGCACAAGAGTCGGTTGAACACGCTGCCGGGCGCCATTCCTTCGCTGGAACACCTGCCGATCGGCTGCCGCTTGGGGCCGCGCTGCCCTTACGCACAGAAGAAGTGCATCGAAACGCCGCGCCTGCGCCCGGTCAAAAACCACTTCTTTGCCTGCCACTTCCCGCTGAACATGGAGGAGCAATAACATGGAAACGCTGTTGGAAGTGCGCAACTTGAGCAAAACCTACCGCTACCGCACCGGGCTGTTCCGCCGCCAGCACGTCGAGGCGGTGAAATCGGTCAGCTTTACCCTGCGCGAAGGCCAGACGTTGGCGGTGATCGGCGAGAACGGCTCCGGCAAATCCACGCTGGCGAAGATGCTCTCCGGCATGGTGGAACCGACCGCTGGCGAACTGCTGATCGACGATCATCCGCTGGAATTCGGCGATTATCGCTATCGCAGCCAGCGCATTCGCATGATTTTTCAGGATCCGAGCACCTCGCTCAACCCACGCCAGCGCATCGGCCAACTGCTGGACGCGCCGCTGCGGCTGAACACCAGTCTGGAGCCCGCCGAGCGCGAGCAGCGCATCAACCAGACGCTGCGTCAGGTCGGCATGCTGCCGGATCACGCCTACTACTATCCGCATATGCTGGCTTCCGGGCAAAAACAGCGCGTCGCGCTGGCGCGTGCGCTGATCTTGCAGCCGAGGGTGATCGTCGCCGATGAAGCTCTGGCCTCGCTGGACATGTCGATGCGCTCGCAAATCATCAATTTGATGCTGGAGCTGCAGGAAAAACACGGTATTGCCTATATCTACGTCACTCAGCACCTCGGCATGATGAAACATATCAGCGACCAGGTGCTGGTGATGCACGAAGGGGAAATCGTCGAACGCGGCAGCACCGCCGAGGTATTGGCGGCGCCGCTGCACGAATTGACCAAGCGCCTTATCGCCAGCCACTTCGGCGAGGCGCTGACCGCCGACGCCTGGCGACGCGACGGCGGCCGTTTCTGAGCCACGGCTGTACATGCAAACCCGCTGCGGCGGGTTTTTTATTGCCGCGCGTGCCTGCCGCTTAGCGAGAAAGCGCACATACAAATTACATTCTTGTTATATATCCTTATATTTTATTCCTTTCAGTTATTGATTAGTCCGTAACATTATTTTATCTCGCCAGGGCGATCGGTGAGGATATCCCCTACGTTGAGCCTCTCATACGACAGGATATCGCACTGATGAACAGCCTTCGCCATCGCCGCCTCACGCAGTTTCTGCTCACGCTGGCCGCCGGTTTCTCTGTTTACGGCCACGCGCTGTGCTGCGATGAGCTGCGCTAAATCTGCCTTTCGCCCCGCATGCGGGCATGTTGACTCTTTGTCCAGCCGCCGCTGCCGCACGCACCGGTGGCTGTTGCTCATGATTAAGGATTGACCCTATGGAACGACTCCGTCGACAACATAATGCCCAGTGGTATCACGAAACCCAAAGCAGCGTGCGTGGCGATGCCCCGCTGGAGCCGCAGGCGGCTACCCTGCGCGATCGTTTTCTGCTGGGGCTGGGCGCCTTCGCCGATGAAGCGTTAAACAGCGCGCTCGGCGCCCGCGCCGGGGTATTCAACGCCTCGCTGGCCGGTTACCACGCCCTGTTTCCCGACCAGGTATCGCTATCACGATACGTGACATTGTCACCCTACGATCGCCTCAGCACCGCGCTGACCGTCGCTCAGGTGACCGGCGTGCAGTCCCTCTGTAGCCACTACGCCGCCCGCCTCGCCCCGCTGCACAGCCCGGATGCCTCCCGGGAAAGCAATATCCGTCTCGCCCAGATCACCCAATATGCCCGCCAGCTTGCCAGCCAACCCACGCTGATTTGCCGCAGAGCGCTGCAGCAGCTTGGCGACGTCGGGCTGAGCCCGGCGGATATCGTCACCTTTTCGCAGGTCATCGGTTTTGTCAGCTACCAAGCGCGCGTGGTGGCGGGCATCGCGGCGTTGGCCGGCCGACCGGCGGTGGTAGTGCCCGGTTTCCCGAACGTCGAAGACGCCGAGGGCGTAACCTTCAGCACCGAAGAGTTAAGCTGGACTGCGCGCCTGCCGCCAATCGACACGGAAGCCGCCGCCGCCGAACAGCTTGACGTGCTGGATCAGAGCCACCCGCAGGCGCGCGCCGAATCTTATTACCTGCTGCTGGCGCACGATGCCGCCGCACTGCGTGAGCGCAACGGCGTGTTTAACGGCATCAATGCCGAAGGATATGGGTTGTCGAGCCGATTGAAAGCGCTGGCGACGCTAGCGGTCTCGCGCATCAACGGCAGCCGCTACTGCGCGGCTACGGTGGCGCATGAATTGCAGGATGACGGATTGGTACAGGCGCTGTTCGCCGGGCTGCCTCAGGGATTGGCATCTACCGAGGACACGGTCAAACGTGCGGTGATCCACACCGCCACCGAGCTGACGCGCGCACCGGAGAAATTTACCCCGCAGAGCGTGCAGCCGTTGTTCAACAGCGGCCTGAATCAGGCGCAGGCGCTGGAAGTGATCCTCACCGCCGCACTCTACGCCTGGGAAAATCGCCTGCGCCAAACGTTGGGCGATGCGGAACCGACTCTGCCGGCGCTGTAACCTCTCACTGAGTTAACGGTTAACTTCGCCGTTAACTCACCCTCTTCTATTTTGGCTAAAAACTTCACAAAAAGATGAACCCATAAACTAAAAATCCGAAAAATCAAAATTTATTAGAATTATGATTCATTTTGTTCTGCCGCCTGCGAAAATAACGGATCGTCAAAATTATGTCTGCAAACAAAGCAATAGGCAGATTGCGCCATCGCTCAATTATGTAACCATTCTCATCGCAGAAGCAGTAAAACAAGGTTTTAACCCTGCTAATTAATAGGAAAACACATTAACACCTCTAACTTTTCAACAGTGGTCGCCTTGCTATTTAGTTTCTATGATTAAGCCGATAGCGACGTTGTCATTGCCCATTTAGAATATTCACAAAAAATAAGCGTTCGCCGTCAACCCCATTATTTTTTATTTTCCATCACAGCAAAAAATATTGTGAGGTAAACGTATGTCTGAGCAAGAACTTAAATCCAGCAACAGTATCGTTAACGTGATTGTCGTCATCGATACCGATGCCCTGATAGAAGCATTCGAGAATAACAACCCCAGTCAGGACTCCGGCAACCCAACAGGTATTGGCCATCAATACGCCTATATGGTCGTCACCTCCGATCAGGTGATCGGCGGCTCCGGCACGGCAGACCTGAACTTTAAAGCCAATGTCGGCGACGTCATTCGCTGGACTGGCACCTCAGAATCCGCCAATTTCGACGCCAGCGTGCTGATCTACGGGCTGCCGCAGTTCGGCAGCGGTACCCAGGTCTTTTCCAACCCGACCTTCAAAATGTACACCCGCAGTTCGATGATGCCGGCGCAAAATACCGTGTTCCCCGTCACCTTTACCAACCAAACCTATTGGTTCATACAGGCGGATATCAGCAATACCGGCACGGAAAATTATTGCATCCAATTTGGCCTTTATTATCGGCCAAACGGCGGCGATCAGAAATTACTGGGTTATTTCTATTGGGATCCGACTATTACCATCAGCAATTAACCTTATTCCGTCGACCGTTAGACAACAAATGATTATGGCCCCGCGGGGCCATAATCATTGCGGAAACATCGGGTAAACTTAAACGTCGCTATTCATTTCGCCGACGCAGCCACTCGCTGGCGGCGTCAAAGAATTTTTGCGCCAACGGCGTGGCGCGCTCCGCCATATCGACCACTACCGCTGCATGCCGCGGCATGGCGCCGATAGCTACCGGACGGCGTTGCAACTCCGGCATCAGCGGGGATTGCAGCTGGCCGCGCGGGAACAGCCCACAGCCCAGGCCGACGAAAATCCCCTCCAGCAGTTGGAAGATCGAGGCCGTCTCCAGCCGTGTGTGCAGCGTCAACCCGGCGTCGCGGAAGTGTTGATCGAGATAGCGGCGAAAATAACGCGTCGGCTCGGCGAGGCACAGCGGCAAAGCGGCCACCGCTTCCAGCGGCATTGGCGTATCGCCCACCAGCTTCGGGAAGTGTTGCGGATGAAATACCAGCTCGACGCCGGTTTCCACCAGCGGTTGCGATTGGAAATGCAGCTCCTTTAAGGTCGACAGCTCGAAAAAGCCGATGCCGATGTCGACGGTATGCGCCGTCAGCGCCTCCAGCAGCTGATCGGCGCTCAGCACCGCCAGCCGGTAATCGAGATGCGGGTAGCGCTCGCTGACCGCCTTGAGCATTTCCGATACCGAAATACTGCACTGCGGCACCACGCCAAGGCGCAGCGTGCCGTGCAAGCCGTGCTTGAGCGACTCCACCTCGAGCTTCAGCCCCTGGTAAACCGAGACGATCTCACGCGCCCACGCCAACACCCGCTCGCCTTCGGCGGTAAAACCGCCGAAATGGTTGCCACGGTTAATCAGCGATACGCCCAGCTCTTTTTCCAGATTTTTCAAGCGCATGGACAGGGTCGGCTGGCTGACGAAACTGGCCTCCGCCGCCCGGCCGAAGTGACGTTCTCGTTCTAAATTACACAAATAAATCAGTTGTTTAATATCCATAGCGCGGCTCAATGATCGGCATTCGCACCAGTATATCACCGGGCGCTGTCGCCCGCCCGGCGAGTCAGAGTTTCAGCTTCACGTAATCCACCAGGCGCGAGAACACGCCGCCCTGCGGCACCGCCTGCAGCGCCACCAGCGGCAGGGTTTTCACCACCTGGCCATTGTCGCTGATGCGGATCTCGCCAACGGTCTGCCCTTTGCCAATCGGCGCTTCCAGCCGTGCGGTATTGATTATGTACTGCGCCTTCAGCTTGTCCGCCTCGCTTTTCGGCAGGCTGAGCGACTCCTCTTGCGCGCTACCGACCGGTAACCGGTGATCCTCGCCGTACCAGACCGGCTCCTCCCCCAGACTCTGGCCGGCGCTGAACAGGTGTACGGTGGCAAAGTCGCGCAGCCCCCAAGTCAACAGCTTACGCGCCTGCTCCTCGCGCCCTTTAGAGCTTTTGCCGCCCATCACCACGGCAATCAAGCGGCGATCCCCTTCGGTGGCGGAGGCGATGATGTTGAAGCCGGCCGAGGCGGTGTGCCCGGTTTTCAGCCCATCGACGTGCAGCGTCTTATCCCACAGCAGGCCATTGCGGTTCTGCTGCGTGATACCATTCCAGGTCAGCGACTTCTCGCTGTACATATGGTATTCCGCCGGTTCACTCATGATGATGGCGCGTGCAATCACCCCCAGATCGCCGGCGGTGGTGAACTGCCCCGGCGCATCCAGCCCGTGTACCGTTTCGAAATGGGTGTTCTGCAGGCCCAGCTGCGCGCTCTTCTCGTTCATCAGCTTGACGAAGTTGGCCTGGCTGCCCGCCACATAGTCCGCCATCGCCACGCAGGCGTCGTTGCCGGAATCGATGATGATACCGCGGCTGAGATCGCGAACCGTGACCCTGTCACCTGGCTTCAGGAACATCAACGAAGATCCTTTGAACACCGGGTTGCCCTGCGCCCAGGCGTCTTTCCCCACGGTGACGACATCGTCAAGGCCAATCTTGCGCTGGTCGAGCGCGTGGTCGATCACCAACCCGGTCATGAGTTTGGTCAGGCTGGCCGGATTGCGCCGTTCGTCGGCATTGCCGGCGGCTAACACCTGGCCGGTAGTGTAATCCATCAAAACGTAAGAGGCGGCATCTATCGCCGGCGGGGTCACGGTAGGAAAATTGGGCGTCGTTTCCGCCGCCTGCGCCGCTAAAGGCAGCAATATGCCGCCGATTACCACTGATACTGAACGCTTCACGCTGTGTTCCTCAGGCCCGCAGGCTGAATAAAATGCCAATATAATCCGCGAGATAGACTGCATGAATTCACTTTCAGACGAAACCATTACTCTTTTGCAGCGGGTGTCTTTATGCAACCATTTGTTTACGGCACCGCCCGCCGGCGATAGATGCGCTCTATGCCGCCATTGCCCCATTCGATTAGACGCCACCCCGCGGCTCCCCTAAACTTGTGACATAAATACCCAAGACGCATAAAAAAGCGTTTACTTTTTAGCTACAACCACCTGCGAAGTGTCACCATGAAATTCAAACCGTCAATCAAGCCTTATACCGGCCCGGCGGGCGGCTGGGGTTCGCTTGAAGCCACCACCCGCTTTGTCCTCGACAGTAAACAAACGCTAAAAAACATGCGCAACCTGATGCGCGTCAACAAGGCTCGCGGCTTCGACTGCCCCGGTTGCGCCTGGGGCGACGACAACCACAGCACCTTCAGCTTCTGCGAAAACGGCGCCAAAGCGGTCAGTTGGGAAGCGACGCGCAGCGCCGTGGAGCCTGAGTTCTTCGCTGCCCACAGCGTCAGCACGCTGCAGCAGCAGAGCGACTATTTCCTCGAGTATCAGGGTCGCCTCACCCACCCGATGCGCTACAACGCCGAAACCGACCACTATGAACCTATCCATTGGCCGGACGCACTGGCGCTGATCGCCAAACACATCAACGGCATGGACAACCCGAACCAGATCGAGCTGTATACCTCGGGCCGCGCCAGCAACGAAGCGTCGTACCTTTATCAGCTTTTCGGCCGCATGCTCGGCACCAGCAACTTCCCCGACTGTTCCAATATGTGCCACGAGGCGAGCGGCGTTGGGCTGAAACAGAGCATCGGCGTCGGCAAAGGCACCATCCGCATCGATGACTTCGAAAAGGCCGATGCCATCTTCGTGTTCGGTCAAAACCCCGGCACTAACCACCCGCGCATGCTGCACAGCCTGAAAAACGCCGCCCGACGCGGCGCGCGCATCGTCAGCTTCAACACCCTGCGCGAGCGCGGGCTGGAAAGGTTCGCCGATCCGCAGGATCCGGTGCAGATGCTGACGCCAAAATCCTCGCCGATCAGCTCTTCCTATTACCAACCGAATCTGGGCGGCGATATGGCGGCGGTGCGCGGCATGGTGAAAGCCCTGCTGGAAACCCATCGTCAGCGTTTAGCCGCCGGCGAGCCCGCCCTGTTCGACCTGGCGTTTATCGAACGGCACAGCGTCGGCGTAGAGGCTTACCTGGCGCAGGTAGACGCCACCGAGTGGCAGACCATTACCGCGCAGTCGGGCCTGAGCGAGGCGCAGCTGCGCCAGGCGGCGGCCACCTATCAGGGCGCCGAACGGGTGATCTGCACCTGGGCGATGGGCGTGACGCAGCATAAACACTCTATTGCGACGGTGCGTGAAATTACCAACCTGCAGCTGTTGTTCGGGCAGTTGGGCAAACCGGGCGCCGGTTTGTGCCCGGTACGCGGCCACAGCAACGTCCAGGGTAACCGCACCATGGGGATCGACGAGAAGTCGCCGAAGGCGCTGCTCGACAGCCTGGAACGCCACTTTAACTTCACCGCCAACCGCGCGCTGGGCCACAACACGGTGGAAGCGATCGAAGCGATGCTGCGCGGTGAAATCAAAGTGCTGATCGCGCTGGGCGGCAACCTGGCCGCCGCGGCGCCGGACACCGAGCGCACCGCCCGCGCCCTGCGCAACTGCGATTTGACGGTGCATATCAGCACCAAGCTTAACCGCAGCCACCTGGTGACCGGCAAAGACGCGCTGATCCTGCCGACGCTCGGCCGCACCGAACTGGATATGCAGGCCAGCGGCTCGCAGTACATTACGGTCGAGGATTCGTTCAGCATGGTCCACGCCTCGGAAGGCATCGGCAAGCCGCTGGCGGAGACCCAACGTTCGGAGACGGCGATCGTCTGCGGCATCGCCGACGCGGTGCTGGGCACCCAGCAGCTGGACTGGCTGGAACTGGCCGACGACTATTCGCTGATCCGCGATCACATCGCCGCCACCATTCCCGGCTTCGAAGATTTCAACCGGCGCTGCGACCAGCCCGGCGGTTTCTACCTCGGCAATGCCGCCGCCGAACTGCGCTTCGCCACGCCGAGCGGCAAGGCAGAGTTCAGCGCCGCCGCGCTGCCGACCACCCTGTTCCCGCAACTGGGCAGCGAACAAGCGCCGTTCACCCTGCAAACGCTGCGCTCGCACGATCAGTACAACACCACCATCTATGGTCTGGATGACCGCTACCGCGGCGTTTACGGCCAACGTGAAGTGTTGTTCATCCATCCGGAGGATCTGGCGGCGCTGGGCCTGCAGGATGGCGAACGGGTAGAAATAGAAACCCTGTGGAACGACGGCGTGGTGCGTAAAGTGGATGGGTTCAAGCTGGTGAGTTACGACATTCCGCGTGGCAACCTGGCGGCCTACTACCCGGAAACCAACCCGCTGGTGCCGCTGGCCAGCTTCGGCGACGGTACCGGCACCCCGACCTCGAAGTCGATCCCGGTAGTGATTCGCCGCAGCGAACAGCAACCTTCACTGCGCATCGCCTGAAAACGCGCGCCCGGTTCACGCCGGGCGCGCCAATATCGCCAGAATGGTCTGCAGCTCGTCCGACAGCTGATGCCGTCGCCAGACGAAATACAGGTCGCTCCCCCCCTCCTCGCCCATTTCCACCACCTTCAGCCCCGGTGCCGGCAAGATCAGCGGCAGCAACGAACCGGGGACGCAGGCGACGCCACAACCGGCCTGCACGCAGGCCGCCATCGCGGCATAAGACTCCATTTCCAGCGTCATGCGCGGTTTCAGCCCGCGCGAGGCCAGCCAGTGATCCACCTTCAGGCGAAACGAACATTCGCGGCTGAAGGTGTAAAACTCCAGCGGTGCCAGCGTCGCGGCGTCGGGCTCCCCGGCATCGGCCGGCATCAGCAATACCAGCCGTTCATCGAATGCCTTTTGGCTGGCCAGCAGCGGATGTACAATCGGACCGTCGGTGATCGCCAGGTCAAGATCGCTGTCGATCAGCATGCGTTCCAGCACCAGCGAGTCGCGGCTCAGCACGTTGATGTGCAGATGAGGCTGTAAACGGCGCAGCCGGGCAATGCGCGCCGGCAAATGGCTGACCAGCGAGAAATCCAGCGCCCCGAGGTTCAGCAGCCCATGCTGATGCTCGCCGGCAAACAGCTGCTTGCTGCGCTCCGCCTGCGCCACGATGTCGCGCGCCTGCTGATAGAACAGCCGCCCTTTGGGATTGACGTACAGCCGGTTCTTGTCGCGGAAAAACAGCTCGCCGCCCAGCGACTCCTCCAGTTCGCGCAGCCGCAGCGTGACGTTGGAAGGCACGCAGTGCAGCTCGCGCGCGGCCGCGGCGATGGTTTTGTGCTCCACCACGGTGCAGAAAAACTTCAGCTGGCTCAGCTTCATCTATCATTCACTTTTAGTTAGTGTTTTAGTTAAAAACAATCACTTTAGATTAGCATCGATTTCACCTACAGTCTGCTGACACCCTGAGGAGGATCTCTGATGCCAATGAATGATCTACTGACGCTGCCCGGCGTGGCGGCCCAACCGGACGCGGTAACCGACGGTTACGTGTTCAACCACACCATGATCCGCGTGAAGGATCTGACCAAAGCGCTGGATTTCTACACCCGCGTGCTGGGCTTTACCCCGGTCTATCTGGAAACGTTCGAAGAAGCCGCGTTTACCATCTGCTACCTGACGCGCAGCCCGCGTGAACAGATCCCGCAGGACGACGATGAGCGCAAACGCTGGGCGCTGAGCCAGCCGGGCATTCTCGAGCTGACCCATAACCACGGCACCGAAAATCAGGCCGATTTCCACTACCACAACGGCAACGGTGAGCCGCGCGGCTTTGGCCACCTGTGCGTCACGGTGCCGGACGTGCGCGCCGCCTGCGAGCGGTTTGAGCGCCTCGGCGTCACCTTCCAAAAGCGCCTGCATGAAGGCCGTATGAACTACGTGGCGTTCATTCGCGATCCGGACGATTACTGGATTGAAATCCTGCAGCCGACGCCGCTGCGGAACTGATCGCCACCCGCCCTTCACCCCGGCCTTCGCGCCGGGGTTTTCCATCGATAGCACTCCGATTGACCATTCTTGCGCAAAATCGCGTGGCAACGCGGGGTTCCGTGACGTTAGGCTTGCTCGCAGCGGGTGATTCGCGTAAAACTGTCAGCCGCAAATCTTGCCACTCACAACCCATTCACTGGACGATATGTTTCAAGATAACCCGCTGCTGGCGCAGCTTAAACAGCAACTTCACTCTCAGACCCCGCGCGTTGAAGGCGTCGTGAAAGGGACTGAGAAAGGCTTTGGCTTTCTTGAAGTAGACGGTCAAAAGAGTTACTTCATTCCGCCGCCGTACATGAAGAAAGTCATGCACGGGGATCGCATTATCGCCACCCTGCACACCGAGAAAGAGCGCGAAATCGCCGAGCCGGAAACCCTGGTCGAGCCGTTCCTGTCGCGCTTTGTCGGCCGCGTGCAAAAGCGCGACGACCGTCTGTCCATCGTGCCCGATCATCCGTTGCTGAAAGATGCGATTCCGTGCCGCCCGGTGCGTGAATTGACCCACAACTTCCAGGCCGGCGACTGGGCGGTGGCGGAAATGCGCCGTCACCCGCTGAAAGGCGATCGCAGCTTCAACGCCGATCTGACCCACTTTATCACCGAAGGTGAAGACCATTTCGCCCCGTGGTGGGTGACGCTGGCGCGTCACAACCTGGAGAAAGAGGCACCGGAGATGCAGGCCCTCAGCGAGCCGGCCGCTGCGCTGGCGCGTGAAGACCTAACCGCGCTCGAATTCGTCACCATCGACAGCGCCAGCACCGAAGACATGGACGATGCGCTGTATGTGACCGACAACGGCGACGGTTCGCTGCAGTTGACCATCGCCATCGCCGATCCGACCGCCTACGTCGAACAAGGCAGCAAGCTGGACGATATCGCCCGCGTGCGCGCCTTCACCAACTACCTGCCGGGCTTCAACATCCCGATGCTGCCGCGCGATCTGTCGGACAACCTGTGCTCGCTGCGCCCTAACGAGCGCCGCCAGGTGCTGGCTTGCCGCGTAACCATCGCCGCCGACGGCGCGCTGGGCGATGATATTCAGTTCTTCGCCGCCGAGATCGAATCCAAAGCCAAGTTGGTATACGACGAAGTCTCCGACTGGCTGGAAGGCATTGCCGGCTGGCAGCCGCCGAGCGACGCCATCGCGCAACAAATCACCCTGCTGAAGCGCGTTTGCGACGCGCGCAACGCCTGGCGCCACCAGCATGCGCTGGTGTTTAAAGATCGCCCGGACTACCGCTTCGTGCTGGGTGAAAAAGGCGACGTGTTGGAGATCGTTACCGAGCAGCGCCGCAGCGCCAACCGCATCGTTGAAGAGTGCATGATCGCCGCCAACGTCTGCGCCGCCGTCGTGCTGCGCGATCGCCTGGGCTTCGGCGTGTATAACGTGCACACCGGTTTCGATCCTGCGCTGGTCGAGCAAGCGGTCACCGTATTGCAGGCCAACGGCGTGGAAGCCGAAGCCGACAAGCTGCTGACCCTCGACGGTTTCTGCGAACTGCGCCGCCACCTGGACGCGCAGCCGACCCAGTTCCTCGACAGCCGCATCCGCCGCTTCCAGACCTTCGCGGAGATCAGCACTACGCCGGGGCCACACTTCGGTCTGGGTCTGGAGGCTTACGCCACCTGGACATCGCCGATCCGTAAATACGGCGACATGGTCAACCATCGTCTGCTGAAGTCGATCATCAACCAGCAGCCGGCAGAAAAACCGCAGGATGACGTCACGGTGCAACTGGCGGAACGCCGCCGCCTGAACCGCATGGCGGAACGCGACGTCGGCGACTGGCTGTATGCTCGCTTCCTGCAGGACAAGGCCGGTACCGATACCCGCTTCAACGCCGAGATCATCGACGTGACCCGCGGCGGTCTGCGTGTGCGCCTGCTGGACAACGGTGCGGTTGCCTTCATCCCGGCACCGTTTATTCACGCGGTGCGCGACGAGATGCAGTGCAGCCAGGAAACCGGCACCGTGCAGATCAAGGGTGAAGTGGTTTACCGCCAGAGCGACACCTTGCAGGTCACCATCGCCGAAGTGCGCATGGAAACCCGCAGCGTGATCGCCCGTCCGGCGGCCTGAACGCCCGTCTGAAACGGCAGCTACGCAAAACGCCGACGGTGAAAACCGCCGGCGTTTTTTTCGGCTAGCGCAGCGGCTCGCCGCCGGTTTCTCGCAGCAAGGGCAGCACCGCCAGCGAAGCCAGCGTCGCCAGCATCAGATAGACGGCAGGCGCCAGCAGCGAACCGCTCAGCGCGATCGACTGGGAGGCGATGTACTGGGCGAAGCCGCCGAAGATCGCCACCCCGAGGCTGTAGACCAAGGCAAACCCCAGCGCGCGAATGCGCTGCGGGAACAGCTCCGAAATCATCAGCATGGTCGGCACCGACCCGAGCGTGGTCAACCCGACCAGTACCGCGACAATCAGCAGCAGCACCGCCGGGTGCGGCATCGCGCTCAGCCACCAAAAGGCCGGCAGGGCCATAATCAGAATCGCAATCCGCGACCCGCGGATCAGCGGCAAACGGCCGTAACGATCGCACCAGTGCCCGACCAGCAGACTGCCGCCGAAGGTGACGAGCCCCGCCAGCAGCATCGCGGCATAGCCGTAGGCCTGCGCCATCCCCAAGTATTTCACCGCGTAGGTGCCGAGATAATACATCGAGATGTAAGTGGCGACGGTGGCGCCGATGGTCAACATCACGCCGAGCACCACCGCCCGCGAGTGCTTACGCAACTGCACAGGCGGCTCGTGAGCCCGCGACACCGATGGCCGATCGCTTTCCAACCCGAGGCGCAGCCAGCAACCGAGCGGCGCCAGCGCCACGCCGATAAAGAAAGGAATGCGCCATCCCCACTCGGCCATGGCGTTCGGCTCGCCGGAAAGCGCCGGCAAGGCCGCACTGAGCGCCAGCGCGGTCACGCCGCCAACCACTGTGGCGATGCCCTGCGTCGCCAGCGACCAGCTGGAATAGAAGCCGCGCCGGTTGGGCGGCGCCGACTCCACCAGCAACGACATCGATGCCCCCACCTCGCCGCCCGCCGCCACGCCCTGGATCAGGCGCGCCGCCACCAGCGTGACGGTTCCCCAATAGCCGGCGCTGGCGTAGGTCGGCGCAAAGCCGATCATCGCCGTGCCCAGGCTCATCAAGGAAATCGTCAGGATCATCGCCGGCTTGCGGCCATGGCGATCGGCATAGGCGCCGATCAGAATGCCGCCCAGCGGCCGCATGAAGAAGCTGACGCCGAACGTGGCAAACGCCAACAGCAACGCCAGATGCGGATCGCTGGACGGCGGAAAGAACAATACGCTGATGTAAATAACGAAGAAGTTATAAATACCGAAATCGAAAAACTCCAGCGCATTGCCGAAGGAGGCGGCGAATATAACCTTTTTGCCACCGGCTCTCGGGGCCGATATTATTTCCGCCTGAGTTTCAGCCGTATTTTCACTCATCATTACCTTCCCTGTTATTATTTTCGAGTTTATTTTAAATACGCTTCCGCCAACGCTCCCCAATACTGGCTGCCGGCCGCCAGGCAGCCGTCGTTAAAGTCATATCCCGGGTTATGCACCATGCAGCTGCCTTCGCCATCGCCGTTGCCGATGATCAGGTAGCCGCCCTGCGGATGCGCATCGAGCATGAAGGCGAAATCTTCACTGCCCATCAGCGGCCGGGCGCCGTAGTGTGCGCGGTCATCACCGAACTGCTGCTGCGCCACGCGGTGGGCGAAACGGGTCATCGCTTCGTCGTTGACCAGCACCGGCGTGCCGTTAACGTGTTCCACCACCGCGTACGCACCGAAGCTTGCCGCCTGTGCCTCGATCAGCGCCGGAATGCGCGCCAGCAAAGTGGCGCGCGCCTGGCGATCCAGCGAGCGCACGCTGAGCTTGATCTCCGCGCTGTCCGGGATCACGTTGGCCGCCTCACCGGCCTTGATGCTGCCGACGGTGATCACCGCCGCCTCCAGCGGATCGATATTGCGCGAAACGATGCTCTGCAGCGCGACGGTGATATGCGAAGCCACCAGCACCGGATCGACCGTCAGCTGCGGGATGGCGCCGTGGCCGCCGCGCCCCTGCACCCGGACGTTGAACTGATCCATTGAGGCCATAAACGGGCCGTGCTGGAAGAAGAACTCGCCGAGCGGCATCCCCGGCATGTTGTGCATGGCGAAGATGGCGTCGCAGGGGAAGCGCTCGAACAACCCCTGTTCCACCATGCGCGCGCCGCCGTTCAGCATCTCTTCCGCCGGTTGGAAAATCAGATGCAGCGTGCCGTTGAAGTTGCGCGTTTGCGCCAGGTAACGAGCAGCACCGAGCAGCATGGTGGTGTGGCCGTCATGGCCGCAGGCGTGCATGCGGTTGGCCACGCTGCTGCTCCAGGGCTTGCCGTTATTCTCCTCGATCGGCAAGGCGTCCATATCGGCGCGCAGCCCGAGGCGTTTAACGCCGTCGCCCACCCGCAACGTGCCCACCACGCCGGTGCCCGCCAATCCGCGGTGCACCTCATAGCCCCACGAATTCAGATAATCCGCCACCAGATCGCTGGTGCGAAACTCCTCGAAACCCAATTCAGGGTGTTGATGAATATCGTGCCGAATGGCCGTGAGCTGCGGTAAATACCCTTCGATGATTTTATTTATCATAATTAAATTCCTTTCGTAGATTTATTATTTATTTTATGAATGATTTAACCTGCGGGTGAAAATAAAGGTATAACACGGCATGGATGATTTTATTTCGGCACGCCTCGACAGATAAAATAATAATCCGCCAGACGCCGTACCCGGATAAAAAACGACGATGATTCGCTGTACGCGCCGTGAAAATGCAGAATGAATAACTGCCCGGGGTTCTGTGGGCGGTAGCCTGCGCCAACGCGGTTTCATCACGTTGTTTTTACACTAAAACCCCACCTGCTTCACATTTCTCATCCGACCTGCCGCGGTTCGGCGGCAAAACTTCTACTGTTAAAACGTCATTCCTAATAACAACGTCGATTTTTACCTCTGTACGCCAAGGAGTTGTTCCATGAAAAACATCAGGTCAGGACTTATCTGGCTGCTGGTGGCGTTGGCCGGCGCCTTCGCCTTCGCCATGCTGGCGCTCAGCCGCGGCGAACACGTCAACGCCGTCTGGCTGGTGGTCGCCGCCGTCGCCTGCTACAGCATCGCCTACCGCTTCTACAGCCGGTTCATTGCCGACAAGGTCTTTGAACTGGACGACCGCCGTCTGACCCCGGCAGAACGCCACAACGACGGCCTGGACTACGTGCCCACCAACAAATGGGTGCTGTTCGGCCACCACTTCGCCGCCATCGCCGGCGCCGGGCCGCTGGTGGGGCCGATTCTGGCCGCGCAGATGGGCTTCCTGCCGGGGACCATCTGGATCCTGGTCGGCGTTATGCTGGCCGGCGCGGTGCAGGATTTCCTGGTGCTGTTCATCTCCACGCGCCGCGACGGGCGTTCGCTGGGGGAAATGGCCAAGCAAGAGCTGGGCGCATTCGCCGGGGTAATCACCATGCTCGGCGCGCTGGGGGTGATGATCATCATTCTGTCGGCGCTGGCGCTGGTGGTGGTAAAAGCCTTGGCCGACAGCCCGTGGGGGCTGTTCACCATCGCCGCCACCATCCCGATCGCCCTGTTCATGGGCATCTACATGCGCTTTATCCGGCCGGGCAAGATCGCTGAAATTTCGGTGATTGGCTTCGTGCTGATGCTGCTGGCGATCATTTACGGCGGCAACGTGGCGCAAGATCCCTACTGGGGGCCGTTCTTCACGCTGCACGGCACCACCCTGACCTGGGTGCTGGTGATCTACGGCTTCGTCGCTTCGGTGCTGCCGGTGTGGCTGCTGCTGGCGCCGCGCGACTACCTTTCCACCTTTATGAAAATCGGCGTCATCATCGGCCTGGCCATCGGCATCGTCTTCGCCATGCCGGAGATGAAAATGCCGGCGGTCTCGCGCTTCATCGACGGCAGCGGCCCGGTGTTCGCCGGCGCCCTGTTCCCGTTCCTGTTCATCACCATCGCCTGCGGCGCCATTTCCGGCTTCCACGCGCTGGTCTCCAGCGGCACCACGCCCAAGCTGGTGGAACGCGAAAGCCACATTCGCTTTATCGGTTACGGCGCCATGCTGATGGAGTCTTTCGTCGCTATCATGGCGCTGATCTGCGCCTCGGTGCTGGATCCGGGCGTATACTTCGCCATGAACTCACCGGCGGCACTAATCGGCACCACGGTGGAAAATGCTTCGCAGGTCATTAACAGCTGGGGCTTTATCGTCACGCCGGAAACGCTGGCGCTGATCGCTAAAGAGGTAGGTGAGAACTCCATCCTGTCGCGCGCCGGCGGTGCCCCGACCTTCGCCGTGGGCATGGCGCACATCATCAGCGACGTGTTCAACAGCCGAGCGATGATGGCCTTCTGGTACCACTTCGCCATTCTGTTCGAAGCACTGTTCATCCTGACCGCCGTCGACGCCGGTACCCGCGCCTGCCGCTTTATGGTGCAGGATCTGGTGGGCGTGGCGGTGCCGCAGCTGGCCAACAACCGTTCGTGGTTCGGCAATCTGGCGGGTACCACGGTGGCGGTAGCCGGCTGGGGCTTCTTCGTGTATCAAGGCGTGGTCGATCCGCTCGGCGGCATCAATACCCTGTGGCCGCTGTTCGGCATCGGCAACCAGATGCTGGCGTCAATGGCGCTGATCCTCGGCACCGTGGTGCTGTTCAAGATGAAAAAACAGCGTTACGCCTGGGTTACGATCCTGCCGACCGCCTGGCTGTTCGTGACCTCGATGACCGCCGGCTGGCAGAAGATCTTCCACGAAAAACCGAGCATCGGTTTCCTGGCGCAGGCGAAGAAATTCTCCACCGGCATTGAGCAAGGCACGATCATTGCGCCGGCCAAATCGCTGAAAGACATGGAGACCATCGTTTTCAGCAACCAAATCAACGCCGCGCTGTGCGGGTTCTTTATGCTGGTGGCGGTAACCATGCTGATCGCCGCCTTCTTCGCGATCCGCCGGGCGCTGCGTGCCGAACACCCGACGGCACATGAGGTGAGCGCCGCGCTGCGGGAGGAGACCGGCCGCGGCTGAGTCTCGCCGTTAGGAGAAACGGCCGGCCTCTTGAGCAATGCGCTGCTTGAGGGGTTGGGCCGTTAACGGACGACCGTTTGTCTGAAGATGTCGCCCCCAGGAATATTCTCTTCACCAACCCGTTTCTTGATTTCCGTCGCCAGGTACGGCGAGGCACCGCTCGCCAGCGCGCCCGCCAGGTTATTGCCCGCCAGCGCCGTCAGCGCCCCCGTTACCGCCTGCGCCGCCTTCTGCAGGTCGCTGCCGGTGCCGTATTGCCGCATCGCGTTGTCGTATGCCCGCTGCATCACCGCCGCATCGGTCGTCGGTTTACCGCTCTTCTCAAGCTGCTCCCTGGCCTGCGCCAGCGCCGCCGGGTCTTTCTGCGCCTTCAGCCCGGCGATATCGCCCTGCGTGCGGATGACGTCCATCGCCTGGCCGCCAATCTCCCCAATCAACTGCGCCTGTTTGAGCCGGTTCTGCTCCTTCTCCTTGTTGAATATCGGGCTGATGCTGCCGTCGTTGGCATGCTCGGTATCCCGGTTCAGCTGTGCGCCATTGGCTTATCGAAGCCGAAATCACCGACATGCAACAACTTCAACCCACCGCTGTACCCAATTTTATTTAGTTACAGTAATGATAGTTCAGAGCGTAGAAGCAATCCCTACCGCTTAGCCATGACTTATAAAAATCAAACAATAACCTCCGTTATTATTGTTTGGTCATTAACTCTATTGATTCTAAGATTATGAGCATCTGGCAAACTATTAATTAACGTTTCAACAGTCCCTCTTGGAAAGGTTTTTTCTTGGATTGTTTTTTCGAAATCAGTCGAGTAAAAAAATCGTTCAGAATCACCATCAAAACCCAACCAGAACACGCATCCATAATCCGACAGTTCACAAACATCAAGCCAGATCACATTCTCTGGTGCACCATCAGAGAAATCCAAGTCACCCAAAGAGATATTTCCAATATCCCTTACCCCATCACCTAATTGACTATTCAGACTATCTTTTAATGAAGATATAACAACATAAAGATCCGTAACCGTCCCTTTCCCAGGAATTAAGGTATCACCAACAATAAAATTGAAAAGACCGCTTGGGGAAGTCAATTCAAGCACATACTCTATCTGAATACCTATTTCCAAAGCATTTCCAACAATCATTTTATTTTCCACCCTTCCTGTTTTCTTAAAGCAGCCCTAACGTCATTCGGTAATTCAAGTTTATTTTTCGGATCCGCCGTACTACCAGACCAGTGAAAACCTCCTGTATTATCAGGAGAAAGTCTGTGTATATCGCCATTACTGTCTATTGTGTAACGAGCCTTATGCTCTTTACCTTTTATTGTCAACAGCACTGAATTTTCAAAAAGAAACAGTGAATTTTTAGGCTCAATTCCGGCATTAGGTCTATTGCCTACCCCTCCAAGGGTATGCTTGGAGTTTGACTGATAAACAAATCCATTGCTCGTTTTCACTGGTTCAGGTACAGGGATAGCGCTACCTTTCCCAGCCTTGCTCACCCCACCCAGTGCACTTAACGCTACACCTGCGATCAAATCCGCCTGAACCTGATCAAGACCATATTTGGCCATGATCTGCTCTGACACTTTATTGCTGGCAATAACCCCGTCGGCATCCATCTGGTGCGCCTAGGTCGCCGTCAGATCATAGACCATCTTGATCGGGATATCTTCACCCAAGGCACGATCTATAGCCTGCTTCACTGCCAGACTGTCCGCCAGGCCCTCACCGTACTTCTTCTGACAGGTTGTTGGGCTGCTTGCACAATCGCTGATTAGCTGTTGCTGCTGGGCGGTACTCAGTTCTTCGTACTTTTTAATAATCCCAGTACAGTCACCACCGCCAGCCTAGCAGGATTTCATTTCTGCCGACCAAGCATCTATCTGCTTACTGCTCAGATAGTTATTCTCCACCGCATTCTTGCCAGCCTGCCCGCCGGCAAGCCCCGCCGCCAACTGGCTCAGTGCGCTGACCTGCTGCTTCTCGCTTTCGCTCAGTTGCTCTGCCGTCTTGCCCGGGAACAGCTGCCCGGCAATGTAGCGCGCCGCCAGTTCACCGCCACCCGCGCCCAGTCCGCCTGCAGCGACCGAATAGACTGAGACTGATTCAGATAGTTATTCTCCACGTTAACTTTTCAATAAATGTCCTAATTGTTTCAGTGATTCCTGTATATCAGGATCTTCAGGATCAATGCATTCATTTCTAAATGCTGAAACTGCATAAACCTGCTCTAAGATGAACCAATATTCATGGAAATCGTTCTTCCATTCAACATCAACAGTTTGTAAGCAGAACAATAACCCTTCCAAATTATCAATCAGCTTTTTGAGTGATATTTTATCTGATGCATACAACGCCAACATTTCTCTCATCAGGGAAAGCTGTCGTTGATCGTATTCACTCAACTTCATAGTAGAGAGTAAGGTCATTGTTTAATTTTTCCGAAGTCGACAGTAACTACAGTTCCGGTTTTTGTATCTGTAATTACTGTTATGTTGTTATTACCATCGTAATATGCTGTTGTTCCTGCTCTTTTACCCGCCACAGCATTTTCTGGACGTATTGCATTTTCAACTGTCGTTGGTGTGATTCCTTGACGTTGCATACGATCCAGTGAGTGACTAGAGTAGTCCCGGTTGTTGATTATTGTTGGTTTATTTGAGCCATCAATTACATTTAGCGGGTTACCTTTCGAGCCAGTTGGGGTTTTTGCCGATATTTCATTACTAGCCTTATTAATCAGCCTCGATGCTTCAGCAACATCCCCTTTCTTCAGCGCCGTTTCTGCCGCCTTGATCACCTTACCTGCTGCATCTCCAGCCCCAGGAATGATGCCTATCGCCGCAACCAGATAATCCAAAGCACTCTGAGCTTCCGCAAAACTCTTGATATCCCCTACCACCGGCACAAAATCTGCACCTGTCGACAGGATATCTTTCAGCTCTTCCCGGCGTTCAGTATACATCTTCACCGAGCACACTTCCGCGCTCATTCCGGCACAGTTTTGCTGCTTATAGCGCTCGTTTTCTGCATCGACACGCTCTTCGGCTACCTGCTGAGGAGTCTTACCCTGAGATACAGCGTCAACAATATCACTCAGTGCGTTATTCTCCACCGCATTCTTCCCGGCCTGCCCGCCGGTCACCGCTCCCGCAGTATCGCCCGTCACCAGCCCGCCTGCAAGCCCTGCAGCCAGCTGGCTCAGTGCGCTCACCTGCTGCTTCTCGCTTTCGCTCAGCTGCTCCGCCGTCTTGCCCGGGAACAGCTGGCCGGCAATGTAGCGCGCCGCCAGTTCCCCGCCGCCGGCGCCCAGTCCGCCTGCTGCGGCCGACTGGTTGTTCAGCTGCGCCGTCACTGCGCCCAGCACCGCGTGCGCCATCGCATTGGCGGCGATGTTGTCTTCACCGACCCGCTTCTTGATTTCCGTCGCCAGGTACGGCGAAGCACCGCTCGCCAGCGCACCCGCCAGGTTATTACCTGCCAGCGCCGTCAGCGCACCCGTTACCGCCTGCGCCGCCTTCTGCAGGTCGCTGCCGGTGCCGTATTGCCGCATCGCGTTGTCATACGCCTGCTTCATCACCGCCGCATCGTTCGTCGGTTTGCCGCTCTTCTCAAGCTGCTCCCTGGCCTGCGCCAGCGCTACCGGGTCTTTCTGCGCTTTCAGCCCGGCGATATCGCCCTGCGTGCGGATGACGTCCATCGCCTGGCCGCCGATCTCGCCGATCAGCTGCGCCTGCTTGAGCCGCTTCTGCTCCTTCTCCTTGTTGAATATCGGGCTGATGCTGCCGTCGTTGGCATGCTCGGTATCCCGGTTCAGCTGCGCCACATCCTGCTGCTGTTTGCCAGTGTCGCGGACTATCAACGTTCCCTCACTGACGCCGGCCTTTGTCGTGCCCTCGGCGTGCCCGCTGTGGTTAGCGCCCGACAGCATGCCGCCGGCCGTGTTGGTCAACAGCTCCTTGCCCACCGGCCCGCCGGTGCTGAAGCTGCCGCCGCTATGCGTTGCGCTGTAGTCCGCCTGGTTGTGGATGTCCGTCCAGCCCAGCGTGCCGGTATCGAGGCGGTTCTTCTCTTTGTCCGCTTGGCTTGCAATAACGGCGCCGTCGAGCTGGGTGTGTTCTTTGACCTTGACGTCATACCCGCCCTTGCCGGCAAACAGCCCGGTCTGCTCTTTTACCGAGTCGAAGTTGCTGTGCAGCTTGTCCTTGCTGGCGCTTACGTTGGCTGAGCCGGTCATCGAGCCGAAGGTGAAGCTGCCGCCCGCGCTGGCGTTTTGCTGTTTGGCGTCATAGCGGTCGCTGTCTTGTTGGCTTTGCAGCGTCAGGTCACGGCCCACGTCGACGGTAACCTTTTCTCCGCTGGCCTGCGCGCCGGTCAGCCGGGTGTCGCGGCCGCTGGTCAGGTTGAGATTACTGCCCGCATCCAGGGTGGTTTCGGCATGCGTCAGGCCGTTGCCGTTCTCATGCCCCTTGCCGGCATTGACGCCGGCCGAGACGCTGATGCCATAGCCGCCCGAGCCTGCGCCGATGCCGACACCGACGTTGCCGCCTTTGCTGCTGTTCTTGCCGACGGTGCTTTCGCTGTTCTGCGCCGACTGCAGGGTAATGTCCCGCGCCGCATCGAGCGACAGGTCTTTGCCCGCCTTCAACTGGCTGCCGGTGATAGTGATATCGCCACTCTGTGCGTTGTGACTTTTACCGGTTGCCGTTATCGACAGGTTTTGCCCGGCGGTAAGCGTGCTGCCCTGCGACTGGCGGCTGTCGGTGCAGGTTTCGCTTTTCGACGACTGGCTGCCGTAGGAGGCGCTGATGCCTACCGTGTTGGTGGCACTTTTCCCCGCATCTGCATTGAGCTTGTCGAGTTCAGCAGCCTGTGCAGCCTGCACGCCGGACAGCGCCGCCTTGGTGTTTTGCAGCGCATTCAGGCGCCCATCGCCTTCTTTTCGCGCCTGCTGCGCCGAGCTGACGGCGGTGTTGAGCGCGCCGCCTACGGTGCCCGACAGCGCCACGCTCAGGCCGCTCTGCTTCTGCTCGAAGGTTTCTTTGCGCGTGCGCTGATCGTAGCCGGGGTCGATAGTCACGCTGTCGCCGGTCAACGCCAGGTCCTTGCCCGCCACCAGGTCGGCGCCGCCAATGTGCAGTTGGTTGCCCGCCGTGATATTGACGCTGCCCTGGCTGCTGCCGACGGTACTGACGCTCTGGCTCTGGGTCCGGCCTTTCTCGTCGATTTCGTGTTTGCTCGACTGCTTGCCAATGGTGAACCCAATACCGCCGCTGCCCAGCAGGCCGCTCTTTTTATTCTCCTCCAGCCGGTAGTGCGTGTCGGTCTCGGTGGCTGCGCCGATATCGACGTTACGGCCGGCCTGCAGGTTCACGTCCCGGTCGGCGGCAATGGCCGAGCCGGTAACCGTCAGGTCGTTACCGGCGTTGACGCTGACGCTGTTGCCGCTCAGCAGGCTGCCTTTCTCGCGCGTGGTCGCGTCATTGGCGATACTGTGGCTGCTGCTTTTTTTCAGGAAGCCTTTTTTCTGAGACCGCTCTTCACTGAAGGTCGACTCGCGTTCGGTGGCGGTATTGAGGGTCACATCCTGCTTCGCCTGCAGGGCAACGGTACCCTGCTCGCTGTGCAAGGTGCTGCCGGTGACCGTGACGTCGCCTTCACGCCCGATCACGGTCACGCCCTCGCGCCCGTTGAAGGTGCTGCCGATGCTGATTTCGCGCTCGGTTTGTTCGATGCGACGGCTTTTGGTTTTGCCCTCGCGTTTGTTTTCGCTGTCCTGGTCCTGCGTGCGGGTGCGCGCGTCTTTAATGGTCACGTCCCGCGCGCTGACGCCAATACGCCCCTCTTTACTGTCAATCTGCGCGCCTTCGGCCAACAGGCGGTTGCCCGCCACCAGGGTAACGCCCTGGTCTCCGCTGAGTGCGCTTAATGTCAGGCGCTCTTCCTGGCGGTCGTTGCTGACTGATGAAGTACGGCTGTTGGCGTCCAGGTGCGTGGTATTGGTGGTGCTTTCGGCCCTGATGTTGATATCGCCGCCGGCCTGCACGCGGGTGCTGCCGGCGGCGCTGGCCTGGCTGCCCGTGAACGTGACGTCTCGCCCGGCATTGAGCGTGAGGTTGCCGCCGGCGTTAAGCTCACTCCCCTGAGCCTGCTGCCATTCGCCGCTGACATGCGCCATCCGGGAGCCTGCCGCTTCCGTGCCGCCGCGGGTGCGGTTACCCATTGAACCGGAGATAACCTCAAGATCGGCGGTATGGCTGCTTTTCGCGGCGGTGATGGTCAGATCGTTACGCGCGCTCAGGCTGAGCGTATCGGCCGCATCCAGTTTCGCCCCCGTGAGCGTGATATCGGTGCCGCGCAGGCGAATATCGCCGGCGCTCATGGTCGCCTGGCGCAGCGCATCCTGCAGGTTAGTGCTCATGGCCAGACTGTCGGCCTGCACGTCAATGCTGCCGGCTTTGATGTCGCCGCCCTGATGCAGGAACTGCCCGGCGTCGACCGTCAGGGCTTTGTCGGCAAACAGGTTGCCGGCATTGGTGATGCTGTTTGCCGAGAGTTGCAGGTCGCCACCGCCAATCACCGCGCCATCGCCGGTCAGGCGCAGCGTAGTCTGTGCCAGGTACACCTTCGGTACCCACACCGTTTGCGGGCCGCCTTCCGTTTGCACCGTCTCGCTCACCAGCCAGACGATATCCTGTTGCAACGCTGCAATTTGCTCCGGCGTCAGGGCCACGCCCGGCACCAGATGGAAGTCCTGGGCGACTTTACTGCCGTTGTTCATCAGTTGCTGATACTGCTCCATCGCATCCCAGCCCTTGACGGACGGTTTGCCGGTCAGCGCCAGCACCTGCTCGCGCACCAGACGCTGCTCGTAAAAGCCGTCGCCCAGGCGCTTATGGGTCTGCGCGGGGTCATACCCTACGCGTTCTAGCATATAGTCGCTGCTGATAAAGTTGTCGCGGCGGGTAAAGCGTTCATCGGTCACCACCAGGAACGGGCTGCCGGTCGCCGTATGCTGACTAAACAAGCCGTTATTGGGGATGGCGGTGGCCACATTGCCCAGGTGCTGTAACTGCGTCAGCGCCAGCTCAGACGGCAGCAGTGGGCGCCCCAGCGGCGAGGACGGCGTGGCGCCCGGTCTTGTCATTTGCTCGCCCGGCGCCAGCGTCGTATCGCCGTCAGGTCGGGCAGCGCCCTCTACCGTGAAGGCCAGCGGATTGCGCTCAAGCTCGGCGCGTTCGGCATCCACCGCCTTTAACGCCGCATCAAGTTGACTGATTTGCGCCTGATTGACCGTGGTGTTGGTGATGCGGGCTCCGTTGATGGTGACCGTGCCATTGCCGGTGATCACCCCGTCAACGGTCGCCAGCGCCGTGGTTTCGTCCCGGTTGAACGTGGGGTACCAGTGATGCGTGTCCTTGTCATAATGGTCAACGATAGCCGCCTGGCGCCGCTCATTAACCGAGTAACCGCGGTTGTCCACGCTGCCGCCGCCGTCCTGCGTCAGATTGCCGTTGGCGGTAATGACGCTGGCGTCATTGAGCAACGCTCCCGTGATGCGCAGCACCATGTTGCCGCCCGCCAGAATACGCGCGCCGATCCCCTCACTCACCAGCTTGTCGCGCGTCACCGTGCCGCTCTCGGTACGTTCGCGGAAGTTGTTGTAATCGGTGATGAACGGCGCGCTGTCGATATCGACATGCTTTTCGGGATCCCAGGTCATCACCTGCGTCCAGTCGTGCTCCCAATGGAAGCCGTTTTGATAAGGCGTCGGGATGGTCGCCAGCTGATTGCCCCCACGCGTTTCATAGAACGTCATCGCATAGCTGCCATCGGCATTCGGCTTGAGCGCCAGGTAGTTGACCCACAGGTCGGTCAATTGGCCCTTATTGTCCTTGACCCGCACCTGTGCGCGCTTGCCCGCCGCATCAATGGCCAGCAGAGTGCCGTAGCGGTTGGTTTGCGCCGCCGAATCATCCTGGAATGTCAGCTGTTGGGTAGTCGGCGCCAGGGTGCTTTTGTCGGGATTGACCGCCGAACCATAAGAGCGCCAGTAGTAGTTGTAGCGGTGCCATTTGTAGTCGCTCTTCTCCGCGTCACGCTCAATCACCAGCCCTTCGCGCAGGTTGTTCAGGCGACGGACCTCGACGGTGGCGTCACCGTCTGCTTCGATAAAGCTGGCCCGATTTTCAATCAGGTCATCGCTGTGCAACTGCAGGCGGTCGGCGCTGTAAATCAGCGCGCCCTCCCGATTGGTCAGTCGCTCACCGGCCTGCACCGTCAGGCTGTGGGTCGCCGCCATCACCGCAGGCGCACCGTGGTTGTCGATAATGCGCCCGTTCACGGTGATGTCGTCGCCCATCAGCGCCGCGGTGTTGTCCAGGGAATCGACGTTCAGCGTCATGCTGTCCGCCTCAAGGCGCCCGGTGTTTTGCAAGGCTCCGGTCGTCAGCCGCAGCGTTTTGCCCACCAGCGTCGCCGGATTGGTGATGCTGGCCGCAGTGAGCGCCAGATTGCCTGGCAGCAACCAATCCGCCAGGTTGGTAAAGGCGCCGCTCAGGGAGAACGTCACCGTGCCGTTACTGCTGATCGTTTCGCCGGTCTGATGGGTGTAGTCCTGCTGCGCGGACAGCGTCAGCGCCTGCAGCCCCAGCAGGGTACCGTTCTGATTATCCAAGGTACGCGCATGCACGGTGAGTTGCCCGGCGCTCTCCACGCGCCCGCCCTGGTTGAGCAGCGCCAGCGGCGAGTCGGTCTGTGACCGGTCAGTATTGATATTGAGGTTGCCGTTGGCCAGGATACGCCCCTGGCGGTTGTCCAGCTGCGTTACCCCCGCGAGGGTCATCTGGCCGCTACTCTGCAGGCGGCCTGCGGTATTGTCGATATCATGAGAGGTGATGTCGGCGCGTGTGGTGCCCAGTATCAACCCGCCATCGCGATTGTTCAGACGGTCGGCCTGTAGATTGAGAGCCGCCTGGCTGCTGAGCGTGCCCTGACCGCTGTTATCGAGCGTCCCGGCCTTGAGCGCCAGCCCCTGGGTTGACACTAATTGCCCACCCCGGTTGTTGACCTGCGCCCCCTCAAGGGTGAGCGAGTCACCGCTGTGCACCTTGCCGTGCTGATTGTTAAGCCGGTCGAGTCGGTAGATACCCGCCCCCTGACTGATGAGCGTACCTCCGGCGTTGTCCAGCTGCTTTGATGCCACCGCGATGCCGCCGCGGCTGCTGAATACGCCGCGTGTATTATTGATACCGGCGGCCGACACCTTCTGGTCGCCATTGCTGCGCACGGCACCGTCGGTATTCTCCAGCAAGCCAAGAATACGCAGCGCTACGTGTTGCTGGCCGTCTATCGTCCCGCCGGCATTATTCAGCGTTTGTGCGTCAAGCGCCAGCGCACCGCCGCCCTGTATTTTCCCGCCGCGGTTGTCCAGCCCACCGTTCAGATTGAGCCGCAGCTGCTTCTGGCTGTAGAGTTGCCCCGCCTGTGCGTTATCAAGGCTACGGGCGGCAATAGTCAGCGCCTGGCCCGCCAGCCACTGACCACCCGCGTTATTGATGGCGCCGGCATGTTCGCCATCTTTGGCGCCTGCAACAGCAAGCTGCCCCTGCGCCGAGACCTTGCCGTTGCGATTATCGATATCCTGTTTGATGCGCAGCGCCAGGTTTTGTGCCGATTGCATCACGCCCCTGGCGTTATCCAACCAATCAGCCGCCAGCTGTGCTTCCTGCTGGCTCTGTACGCTGCCATTCGTATTGTCAAAACCGCCGCTTCTGGTCCGCCAGCTCCCCTGGCTGCCCATCCAACCCTGCGCGTTGACGATATCCTGCGCCTGCAGCATTTGAGACGACTGACTAAAAATCCGCCCCTGGCCGTTATCCAGCTTGCCGGTGAACTGCATATCCAGGCTGCCCAGCGCGTTGATGGCGCCCTGAGCATTGAGCAGACTGGCGGCACGCACCTGCGTGCGGCCATTGCCGGTCAAGGTGCCGCCCTGATTGTCCCAGCCGCCGGTCAGGTTCAGGGAAAGCGCCTGCCCGCCGAGCACCACACCGGCGGTGCGGTTGGTCAACTGCCCTCCCTGCAGAGACAGGTCGCCACCGCTCTGCAGGGAGCCGCCATCATTATCGAACAGGCTGGCTGCACCGCCGTTAACGGCAAGGGCTTGCTGCGCGGTCAGTTTGCCGGTGCGATTGAGGATATTGCCTGCGGCGTCAAGCGTCAGGTTACCGCCGGACTGCAGCCGCCCGCCGGTATTGTCAAGCGACTGCGCGCTGGCGGTGACCTGCCGGCCACCTTGTGCGGTGCCACCCTGGTTGTCCCAATCGCCATCGGTGTTGACGGCGAGTGTGCTGCCGCCTTCAAGCCAGCCGGCGGCGTTGCTCAACCCTTGCTTCGCCGTCAGGTTCGCATCCTGCCTGGCGACCACCTTGCCCTGAGCGTTATCGAGGCGCTGCGCCGTTAGCGTGAGCGACTCGCCGCTGATTTCCCCCTCGCGGTTGCCAAGCACACCCGACGTAGTGAGAGAGAGCCTTTGCCCACCCAGCAGCTTGCCGGCCTCGTTGTGGACGTCTCGCGCTGACACCGTGGTTTGCCCATTTCCCTGCACCCTACCGTGATGATTGTTCAGCTCGCCCTCACTGCTCACCGTCAGCATCTCACCGGCGCCCAGCAGCCCCTGCGTGTTGTCCAGCCCCTGACGGGCATGCAGCTCAAGCCGTTGTCGGCCAATCACCTTGCCCTGCGTGTTGTCGAGACGGTCAGACTTCACCGCCAGCACCGCGGCGCTGATTTCGCCGCCACAGTTACTGGCATTACCCGAGGTCGTCAGGGTTGATGCCTGGCCGGACAGCAGCTTGCCACCGTCGTTGTTGAGGGTCGTTGCCGTTGCCGTGACGGCCGTTTCGCCTTGCGCCGTGCCGCCACGGTTGTCCCAGTCGCCGGTATGGATATCCAGCGCCTTGCCGGCGCCCATCAGGCCGCGTTGGTTATCCAGGCGGCTGGCCGTCAGGTCGAGATTGCCCTGGCCGATGATCTGCCCCTGCGCGTTATCCAGCCGTTGTACCGCCAGACGCATGTCATCGCCACTCAGGGTGCCGGACTGGTTATTCAGATCGCTACCTGCCTCAAGCGCCAGGCCGTTCCCGGCCAGCAGATTGCCCCCGGCATTATTCACCGCGCCATCAGCATGGAGCGTGAAGCCCGCCTGGGTTTTTACCGTGCCGCGCTGATTATCGAGGCGGCCGGCGTCGAGGCGAAGAGCTCCGTTGCTGCCCATCGTGCCACCGCCATTGTCGAGCAGGCCACCCACTCGCCAGTGCTGTGCCGTTTCCCCCAGCGCCACCAGGCGACCACGCTGATTGACCAGCCGGCCGGCCGAAAGCAGAAGGCTCTGCGTCTCGATGGTGCCGTCACTGTTATCCAGTGCGCCTGCCAGGGTGAAACGGCTTTCACCGTCACCGGTCTGTGACCAGGTCGCCTGTTGGTTGGACAGGTTGTCGGCATCCACCGTCCAGCGCCCGGCCTTGACCCTGGCCTGCTGCGCATCCACATTTCCCTTCGTGCTCACGGCCAGCTCACCGCTGTCTACGGTGGACTGGCGCAATACCACCCCGCCCTCGCGGGCCGTCAGCGCGGTACGGCCGGCTCCGACCTGCGCGCCGCTGATATCCACCCGCCGCCCGGTCGCGTTGACGTTCTTTTTACTGAGCAGACTGCCACTGGCGCGAATTTCGCCCTGGCTATCAAGCTGCAGATTGGCATCATGGACCAGCGTGCTGTCGGCATTACTGCCCGCCAGCAGGTGGCCACTGCTTTGGATGCCGCGCGCGGCATTCAGGTGCACATTCCCGGCCGCCGCCAACGTACCGGATTGCGTTAACATTCCCTCGCGACTCTGCACGGCCAGTTGGCCACCGCTATACACTTTCCCGTGCGTCTCGATGTCGCCTTTTGCCGCCAGCTGAATATCGCCGCCGGCCTGCGTGGCCGCATCCGGCGCACCAGAGCGCCAGCTGAGCTTGCCTTCGCTGCTCACGGTGAGCGTTTTGCCCGCCTGGACCTGTCCGCCCTGGTTACGCACGCCGACGCCGGCTTCAGTGCCAATCATGCGGATACTGCCGCTGTACATGCCGCCCATCTGCCCCATATCGATGGCAAGCTCAGGCCTGGCGCTGCCGTCGCCCGAAAGCGGCGCAGCGGTTTTGCCGTCCGCGCTCACGCGATTGCGGCCAGCCACCAGCGTCACGCCTTCTTTAGCCCAGACGCCGGCGTTGACCTCCACCGCGCGCGCCAGAATGTCGACGTACTCGGTATCATGACGGGTATCGCCGTTGAGCCCACCGCCCTCGATGCGCACCACGCCACGCTCGACCTGGTAGCCCGCCACACTGCCATCGGCGTTCAGTTGCGGTTTACCGGTGGTCAGCGTCATGCGTCCGGCGTTGATGGTGCCGCAGCCGTTGCAGACAATGCCGGCGGGGTTGGCCACAATCACCTGCGCCTTGCCGCCGGCCACTTCCATAAAACCGCGCAGCTGGCTGGGATTGTTGCTGTTGACTTCGTTGAGGATGACGCGAGCCGGCGCGGAATTGGGATTGAGATTAGGGTTACCCTGGATCATCCCGGCCATCTGGGTCGCGGTCATCACCGCCGAGTTGTTGAGGATGGCGCCTTTGGCGTCGACGTCGAACTGCTGATACTGATTATGTGAAACCCCAGCCTGGTTGGGGGCGGTGATGTTGACCTGCGGCAAGCCGTTCTGGGTATTGATGACCTCCGGCCGCTGGGAAGGATTGGCACCGCCGTCCGCGACAATGCCGTCTGCCATGACGGGGCCGGCGAACATCAACAGCCCAAGCAGCCACACTGACCGACGCACGGTGACCCACAGACGACTTCCACCCGTTATTCCTGAACCGATGCGTTGCCCCGGCTCGCTGCTGCAGCTGCGGGCCAGTTCGGACACCACCCGCAACTCCCCGTGGGTGCGGCTGAAGATAATGCGATAGCAATGTTTGTTCATAGGTCACATCCGTGAGAAAAGTCAGTCCGTTCAGGTCAGCGCAGCAACGCTGCCGGTATCGCGATGTTCAAATTTCCAGATTTACGCTAAAACCCGCGGTCGCGCCGGAGGTGTGGAACCCCGCAGGCTTGTAGAGCGGAACGCCGGCAAACAGGTCATAGCTGAATCGCCCCCACAGCGCGCCGCGCACGCCGAGCGCGCTGCCCGCCAATTGATGGCCAACCAAGTGGCGGGTGTTTGGGCCGTCCACCCGACCGTAGTCGGCGGCCAGATACAATTCATGCCCGCGAGAAAACACGTTCCAGGCGATTTCATTGCGCCACAGCAGGCCCTTTTCGCCGGACAGCATCTGTTCGCCGTCAAAGCCACGCACCGTGTAACGCCCGGCAATGGCCATCCGCTCCTGCGGCGTCAACGCATTCTGGCTCCACTGGCCCCGCACGCTGGTATAAAACCGCCAGGGCTGCTCACCCCAGGAGAAAGGCCGGTTGATGCCCAGGTCGCCGAGCAAAATGCCGGTACGCGCACTGCCTTCGTGACGCGATTCTTCCGGCGCAGGCAAGGCATTGAACGCCCCGGTACCCCGGCGCCAGTTGATATTGGCGTCCAGCGTAGTGGTACCGAAGTAGCTGCGCTGATTCAGCCCCAGCTCCCAGCCGGCGGTCCGACGTTTTTGCGACACAATATCAACGTCGTCCATGGCGTTAGTCGAGTGCTTGCGGTAACCGCGCAGGTTGAGCGTTAACTTGTGCGACTGGTCGCGGTACAGCAACCGGGAGACGGTCAACTGCATGTTGTCGCTCTTGCCGCTGTAGCGCAGCACCTCATTGGCGTTGGGGATGTTCTGGTGATAGGTGTAGTCGTTGTAATTGGCCGAGAAAGCCCAATATCCCACCGGGAAAAAGTAGTTCAGCGTATGTGAACGGTTGCCGAACGGCCCGTGCTGAAACACATCCTTGCCGATGTTGGCGTAAAACAGGTCATTCTGTGCAAACGGCGCATCGATAGCCAGAGTGGCCGAACCGAGATAACGCCCGGTACTTTTGGAGCCGCTGTCGTCAAGCCCCAGACTGAGCCGTATCGGGCGCCCCTCATGCCAGTTGACCTGCAGGTCACTGGTTCCGTCCTCGACGCCGGGTACGATTTTAATATCGGCATTGGCGCTGGGCACCCGTCTAAAGTTCTCCAGCCCCTGTTCGATATCACGCAAGTTGAGGATATCACCGCGTGAGGCCGGAATAGCGTTCCACAGCCGCCCACGCCAGGAGACCGGCTCCTCAAAGCGGATGTCACCAATACGCCCCGGCTGCAACGTCAGCGTCAATACGCCCGTGGTCAAGTCCTGCTCCTGCGCCATCACGCGTGTTGTGACATAGCCCTTGGCCAGTATGACGTTTTGCACCTTGTTGATGGCAAGCACAATGCCCTGACTGCCCAGACAGCGGCCCCTGGCATCCGCCGCGGCGTCCAGCGCCCACTGAAAGCGAGCGGCCGACTCCCCGACCAGGGTAAGCCGGTTGATGGTGAAGCAGGGGAACTCATTGACCGGGTAATCCGGCAACACGGCCTCGGGGCGGGAAAGGCGCGCATCGGCCTGTGGGGTGTTCTGTTCAAGCAGGGCGCGCTCACGTTCCTGCTGGCGCTGCTGCTCGCGGGCATCAATAGCGGAAGCGGCTCGCTCCGGGGTATCAGAGGGCGTGGCGGCCATGCCCGAGAAAGTGCTGGCGAAAAGAACACCAGCGAGAATGTGGCTTAACGCCTTCGATGTGGATCCGTTCGAAAGAAAAGTCCTTTTCATGAAAATCCATTTCATAAAGTGTAAAGGTATGTAATTTTTGGCGCATTATCCGCCTGTGAGATCAAAAAGCAAGCAAGTCGTGTTTTCGGGAGGAATGATATCGCCTGCGTTGTCAGTTGGGTCACATACAATCCTACTGTGCAGTCAACTGTGCCACGTGTTACATCCTGCAGCGTATAAACACGCTGATTCTCTTCGCGTCACGGTGCTTAGATTCAGGATCTAAACTTCATTCGATACCTGATTTTTAATTATCACGCTCCAAAAACTCAGCCCCCAACCATGCAGAAGTACCATTACGCGTTTTTCCCACATTCAACAAAAATACTTGCCCATCCAACCCGGCTTCAGAAAAGTCAATACCACCATCTTTTGGGGTATAGCGACGAGAACCATTTTTCGGTCGAAATGCCGAGAGACGGTATCGTTGGCCATCATCTAGGGAGGTAAAGTAACAGACAAGGTGGCCCGAGGACGTGGTATTCGACCAGACTTTGAAATCGAGTCGAGCGGCCCAGTCGCCGACAGGTACGGACTGCCATGCATAGCTACCCGGATCCATTCCCGCATACAGTGCACCGTTATAGCTAAAAGCACGAAGAACGCTCTCATTCATAAAGCCGCCTTAAATCATGGAGGAAATAATACTGACAATCAGAGAGACAACAAACAGAATGATCAGGAGCCCAACAAGCACCATAATAAAATAACGCAATCTGACCAGCAAAAAGCCAATGGCAATTAGAGGGGATCACGGTAACAAGGAAACGAATCAACTTATGCCACTCTGGGTTCACAAAGTAAGAGTGGACCAATATCCCCGTACCGATAGCACCAATGAGAAACAGTCCACAAACCCAGCGCCAGTCCATTTCTGCATCATATTCTTCCTGTGATAAAAATCGGTTCCCTATTCGATATCTCGCCATAATGTTACCTTCCCTATATACAATAAACCGGCCAAAAGGCCGGTAGAAAGCGACATACAATGTGAAAGAAATAAAAGCCTTCGGGTTCATTGTAGACCAGAACTAATTGATCCGAAACCGCCCACACAGCTCGCTCAGGTGAAGAAGCAGGTACACCACATCCGCCGCGTCCGGCACAGTGACATACCAGCGCGGGTGATCGTACTCCTCCGGCTGAGGCCACAACGTACTGCCGTTCACCGTGATCAACACATCGATGCAACGCCCAAGGCGCCCCTCAAGATGCAGTGCCACACTGGTACGACTCCCAATACGATGCGGGTGGGCGGTAAGTTGGATCGGTCCCAGCAGCCTATCGCGGATAGCCGCACAGAACGTCTCAAGCGCCAGCGCATCCGTTTCGCTTAAGGTGGCCACGCCCTGCGGAGGGAGGGTAAACAACGACGGTTCACGACAGACCAGGCCATGTGGTCGAACAACCGGTTCCGGGTATTTCAGCGCCATCATGCAGCCCGTGCCTCCCCGTTCGCCGCCAGGCCGCGCAGGCGATCAAGCTTTTGCGCTACCCTGCGCGCCGCCTCGAGCTCACTGCAGCCAAATTCCTGCATCAGCGCGCGGCGTTCGGCCTTCTCTTCTTTCTCGGTCATCCCCAGCGCCAGATACAGGCTCGGCGGTACCGCACGGAACAGCGCCTCGAGTTTTTTCGACAGCACCACACCTTCGGTATAGCAACCAGACAGCTTGCTGGCCGACAGCAGCACCGCCTTTTGCTCTTCAGTCAGCGCCTTGAAGCGGGCAATGTCGTTGACCTCCTCCGGCGGCATCGTCAGACAAACCCACCACTCCGCCATGTTCAGCATTTTCTCGGCAATATCCGGAAAGTCTTTCAGGTTCTGCGTGGCCAGCCACAGCCAGGCGCCGAGCTTACGCCACATCTTGACGATTTTGGTCATATACGGTGCCAGCAGCGAGTTCACCGTCACAATGTGTGCCTCATCCACCGCGAACACGATATCCCGCTCCGAGTACTGGTCTCGTTCGGCAATGTTGTTGATGGTATTGGTCAGGCTCACCATCGTCAGCGCCATCTGCGCCTCATAGCCTTCGCGTGCCAGGTGCCCCAGGTCAATCAGGGTCACATCCGCCTCTGGCCACAGGCTGCCCTCACGGTTAAACAGCTCTGCTTCAAAACTGCCTGCCTGGGTAAACATCCCGAGCGACTCCGCCATTTCGGCCGCTTTGGCCCGGCGCTGGACGTTACGGATATCACTCCCTTCGTCTTTGGATATGGCGTACAGTGCCTTCTGCAGGTCTGCCGGCAACATCTGCCGTCCTTCGTCATAGGTCTGCCGCGCTGCCATCAGCAACGCCTCACGGATCATCGCGCGGTCGGCGCGTTTCAGTTCATGTTCTTCCTTCGCATCGCCGCCGGTGATCATCATGCGCGCCGAGATTTCCATTTCTCCCAGGTAATCGCGCTTATCTTCATCCTCGTCGTCATCGGCATCGATGTCCGGCAGGTCATTTTCATCCAGGGCCAGCGAGGTTAACGCATCGTCGACGAGTTTATGCGCGTAGGAGAACGGCGGCAGCGAGACGCCACTGCCCGGTTTGATACTCACCTTGTTGACACTGAGCCCCAGGCTTTCGAAATAATCGGCCAGCAGTCCGAACGAGTTCCCCGCTTCGGCAATAAACAGTCGCGGCCGGTGTAGTGCCATCAGCTGCGACAGGGTCGCGCACAACGTCGCCGATTTCCCCGCGCCGGTCGGACCAAAATACAGCATGTGCGCATTCTGACTCCGGTCGTGCTTGTTGAGCGGATCAAACGTCAGCGTATCCCCACCGCGGTTGAAGAAGCTCATGCCGGGGTGACCGGTCCCGGTTTCGCGGCCGGTCACCGGTAACAGGCCGGCCAGATGCTGTACCCAGGTCAGGCGGGTGTACCAGTGTTTCTTGTCCGTCTCTGGGTTAAAACACATCGGCAACGCCCGCAGGTAGGTATTGAGCGGCGCCACATCAAATTCCGGACGAACCGGCTGCAGGCCGGCGCCAAGCAACACGTTGGTGAGCTCGACACGTTTGTGATTGAGCGTGGTAAGATCGCCGGCACGCAGCAGGAAAGTGATACCGGCACGGTACAGTTTGTGGCGATTGCCCAGGTACTCTTTCACCTGCGCCACGTCCTGGCGCACGCGGCCAGATTCAGTATTTTCACCGACGGCATTTTTGACCAGTCGATTGAAGTCATTCTCCAGCGTGTCTTGAGGCTGCACTACAATCGTCATGCACACTATCGTCCCTTCCGGGAACAGATCCATCAGCGCATTGATTTTCTTTTCGCCGCGTTTCATTTCACCTGTGATTGTGCCCGGTTCCGGCGGACGGCGCAGTTTCTCGACCGGGATCGCGCAATGCGCCTGGTTATCGAACCACCATACACCGTGGTCAGGATCGGATACGGGCGGGGTGAACAGCAGGGTTTCGGCAAAATCATTCTGCACCGGCATCGCGCCTTCCGGCGTGTCACGGCTGTCAGAATAGGCGGCATCGCGGTACAGCGTCTCTTTATCCACCCACTCTGGGCTGGGGTTAAAATGACGTAGCAACCAGTCATGGACCTGCGCCCCGTTCTGGCGCACGCAGGCAACGCCGGCACCGGCCAGGGCACCGGTCACGCGCTCACAGGTCTGATTCAGCATGGCAATCGGTGGCATCGGATCATGATTGCTCTTACCAATCCAGCGATAGACCACCATGCGGGTCCGTCGCTGCTGCCCACGCCACGGTTGGTCTGTTATCAGCGTATCTTTGAACAGGCCTTCCGGACGGGCAATCCCGCGCAGATGGCGCTCGGTCTCTTTCAACCAGTCTTCAGTAAACGCACTGCCCTGCGCATGGGGTTTGACATACTGTCGCAGCCTGTCGATATACGCCTCGACATTGTTCTCGTCCTGGCAGAAGAACTGCACGATCCAGGGGTTTTCATCATGCTCGTCAAACGAGTCCTGCAGGGCATCCTCAACCGTGTCACGCATCTGCTCCAGGCGATCGTCCGTCCGCCCTTCGGTCGCCACCGGCGTGATGTCAAACACAGCGCCGACAGATACGCCGTCATCGAGCAGGATACACTGCTCACGGTCGAGAAACTCCGCCCAGGGCAGGTAATCAACGATGGACGGATTGGCGTGATACACCTGCTGCTCATCCTTTACCGTCATCTTGCCCTGGCGCCGGAATGGCTCACGGCCGTCGACAGACAG
This sequence comes from Serratia sp. TSA_105.2, assembly GCF_052692115.1. Classification (NCBI taxonomy): domain Bacteria; kingdom Pseudomonadati; phylum Pseudomonadota; class Gammaproteobacteria; order Enterobacterales; family Yersiniaceae; genus Serratia; species Serratia sp. TSA_105.2. The sequence continues at coordinate 354,523 of NZ_JBQZFT010000001.1, read as the reverse complement.
CGGCACACCGTCCTCGGTCACGTTCAGTGCGCCCTGGGCAGCAGCCGCCGACTTTTTACGTGTCAGGCGCTTTTTATCAAACAGGGAAAACCGCATCAGTAAGCCTCCGTCCGTTCACCCGGCATCGCATACTGCACCTGGCTGTAGAAGGGAAACACGGTGCTGTAGCCCGGCACCGGTGCGTTGCCATCCGCCAGGTGCGGGAACACGTACATCACCAAGTCGGGATTCGGCAGGCGCGGGAACTGCTGGCTGATTTCGCTTTCCTGCGTGCGGCTGTAGCTGCGATCGCTCGCGGCTGTTGCCTGGCTTTCGCTCTCGGTGAGCGGTCGGCGCAGGCTGTCGCGCGCCGCCACCGCATTGCGCGCCGTTCCGCCGCCATCAGCACCCTGCCACAATTCCAGCATCGAGCTGTCGCCCGGTGGCAGCATTTCCTCTTTCGACGTTGAACAGCCGGTCAGTGCGATAGCGCCGACCATCACCGCGACGGCCATAACTCGATTAAACAGATTTTTCCGCATGATTATCATTCTCTTATAAGCAAACACAGCAGGAGCAGCACACCCAGCCAAAACGCGCTGCAGGACAGCAAAACCAGCGCCCAACTCTGTGGGCGACTCATCCTTTCGCATTGACGCCACAGCATGCCTTTTCTCCTCCGAATGACGCGTTAATCCAGCCCGCCGGTGTTGCCGTCTTCGCCAGGCAGGCTGAAGTCGTCGTAACGCACCTTGCGCCCTTTGGTCTCAAAGTCGATCGCCAGCTGGCGAGTAATGTGCACGGCCAGCTTCTGGCCCGGCGGAACGTACACGGCGTCGAACATCATGCCGTAGCGCTCACGCACCCAGTCGGCGGTCTCTTTCATCCCGCCTGACAGCGCCTTGCCCAGCACGGCCTGGCCGGCATTACCGGTCATGGTCGAGGTGATGCCATTCACATTGTTTTGCGTGGTGTATTGCCCCTGACTGATCCCTTCCCCGGCGGCGCTGGCGGCCGACAAGGCGGCGATCGTCGGCAGGTAGGTCGAGGCATTGGACTTACGCTCTCCACCGATGCACGGGATACCGTTGTCATCGGAGATCCAGCCGATGCCGGCGGTGGTGCTGACATCCTTGCCGTTGTTGGCGGTGTTATTGCCGCCCGCCTTCAGGTTCGTGTCAGGCTTGGGCAGGGTGCGAACCGTCCCGTCCGCAAACACAAAGGTGATGCTGTTGACCTGGCCGCGCACACACGACAACGTCCAGTCCCCGCTGGCGGTCCCCGAGACAATCGCACCCTCGACGTCCGGCAACTCGATGCCGTTCGCCGTCAGGTTGTCTTTGCCAATCATCAGCTTGAACGGGTAAGGGTCAGTCACCGTGCCGTTGATCGGCACGCGGCCCAGCAGCGCCGTCATGGCGCGGCTGCCCACCAGGGTGGAATTCTCAGGCAGGGTAAACACCGGCTCGGCGTTCTCCTCCCCTTTTTCATTGGTATGTCCTTTAACCTGCTGCTCATAGGCAGCTTTTTGGCGTGTGATCGCATTGTCCAACAGGAACGACGTCGGGAACTGCGGGCCGTCTTTGACGCTGTTCGGATTACGTGGGTCGGGTTCTTTCATGTCTTTCGGTCCGACCCACATCAAGCCATCCTGACCAGGAGCGGCACCACCGTCCCCGGCGCCCATGCCATCCAGTCCCAGCCCCAGCGGAATATCACTGTCGCTTTTTGCCTTGTCCCTGTTTGCACTCAACTGCTCGGTCAGCGTCTGGATTTTTCCCATCAGCGTTTGCTGCTCCTGCTGAAGCTGCTGCTGGCTCTGCTGCGCTTGTTTTTGGAAGCCGGCCACGGCCTCATTGACCTGACCGGACACATTGGTATTGCGCTTGCGAAGTTCTTCGTTTTCTTTCAGCACTTTATCAATGTTTTTCTGCAGCTCGGCCTGCTGGGTTCGGGTAGTACGCAGGGTGCCCACCAGGGTACGCAGCGTGTCCTCCGGGGTATCCCCCTCCACACCCAGCGCCCGCAGCTCTTCCGGCGACATGCTGGCCAGCACGTTATGCGCCTGCTGAGTCTCCTCCTGTGTTTTACCGCCGCTGCAGGCCTTAAGCCCGACGAGGATCGCGGTAGCCAGCACGCCGAACACAATCACTTTCGGCAACATGTTGGATTTCACATCAGCCATGGTTTGCCCCCTTCTTCGCCGCTTTTACGGCTTTGCGAACCGATGATGGCTCCGCGACAAACGCGCTATCCGGGCGACCGGACGTGACCAGGTACAGCGTGGTAGTGTCTTCCGGCGTGCCAACGGGTCCCAAATAACGGTGCTGGAACGTCGCCGTTACAAACTGTCCCTGCAGTACCCGGGGATCGAGCGTGATTTTGCGGCTGGCGGTGTTTTGCACCTTCAGCGCCACCACGTTGCGGCTGCCAATACCCCAGCCGCCCAGCGGCGTGATGGCCACCGGCTCTGACGGGTACAATGTGGTAATACGTTTAGGTAGGTGCGGGTTGACCGGATGAATGCCGGGCACCGCTTCAACCGTGCGCACCGGGCCGTACAGGCTCTGTGCCGCGTAACGCGTCAGGACGACCGGCAGCGGCGCGTTGTATTTGACTTTTTTACGCTTCGCCTGGGTGCCGTTATCCGCCCCGGGCGCCGCGTTGTTTCCCCCTGAAGCAGCAGACGTGTCATTACTGCTGCTGACCGAGGTCACGTCACCGCTGTAGACAATGCGCACCGGTTCGGCCGGGCCTTTGTCCGATGCCGTCACATCAAGGAGAATAACCTCCCCGTTTTCCACGTCCTGCAGTTGCAGACGGGTTGAAGGGAAAGCGGCATCCGCTTTCAGATAAACCGCGCCGCCACTGCTTTGCACTCGCAGCTTACCGTTCAGCGCCGGCGGGAAGCCGACGCGGACATTTTTATCGGCAAACAGCACCCGCTCCTTGCCGACGGCCAGCGGGATTTGCAACGGGATACGCTCCCATTTCATCAGCTCTTCCGCCTGGGTAACCGGCACGCTGAACGTCGCCGCCAGGGGAAGTACACTCAGGGAAAGCGCCAGAACACGTGCTTTCATCATTGGAAGACTCCTTTTTTCTCAGGCGCGGGTTCCGCCGGCGCCGCAGCAAGACGCTGTGGCATGCTGTCGTAACAATCCAGCGCCAGACCAAATTCATTACGCTCCGGATCCCCTTCTGCGCGCACCACTTTCAGCGGGTAACGTGTCAGTGCGCGTTTCACCGGTTCGCCGGCAAAGGACTCATCCGCCACCAGGTCAAGACGCACTACCCAGTTATCACGGCCTTTGACCGTCACCGGGCTCTGGTTATAGCGGCCGTTGTAGCCGTGTTCGGGGATTTCGAACACCACGCGCGTTCTGCCGGCAAGCTCACCGCTTTCGCTACGCTTTTTGGCATCCGCTTTCAGAAAGCGCTCACACGACGGCGTCAGGTACGGTGACAGGCCATTGATTTTTCCCGGGTAATCCACCTCACCGTTCTTTGGCCAGGCATTGAGTTGCTGGAAGATATAAAAACCGAAGCTGTAGATCGTGGACGGTGGCACCTCCCACCAGGCGCGGGTAGAACCACTGCGCAGGTCTGGCGGGTTATGGATAGTCAAATTATCTGGCGCCCGCATCCAGCCGATACTGGCCACCAGAAGGAAAACGACCAGCACACCGCAGGCAACACGCAACGTGAGAATGTGCTGATCGCGGTTTTTAACCGCATGTCTGAAACGGCTCATGTGGACCTCTTAACAACGCGGCTGCGACGCAACGACCAGCCCTGTTTGTCGATAATCAGGGTGGGATCCCCCCACCCCATGCGACGTTTACGCGCCTCGAGGCGCTGCCAGATATAATTCTCCGGTTTACCGCGCTTCAGACGCGTCAACCGGCTGCCCCCAAACCAGATGACGAGAAGCGGCGTCACCAGCATGCCGGTGGGTATCACGACCCAACCGGCAAGGGGAAGAAACGGCAACGACACGAGCAGACCCAGCCCTACGCCCGCCAACGCCGCCAGTCCCATCTCCGGGGTGGTGAATCCCCGGAAGACGACAGGCTCTGCGTTAAGACGGTCAGGTAAGAATCGGATAGTCTGCATGGCGGGCCACCTTAGAACAGGATTTCGGCGGACTTGCCAACCAGCCAAATAACGGTGACCAGCAGCACCACACCAACCAGCACGATGGCGCCGAACTTGGCCCAGGTCGCCTTCTGATCACGGACCTCGGCAAAGGTATGGATCGCAGCGTTGGCGACAATCAGGAAAGCCACCGCAGCGGCGACCAGACCGATAATAACGATCCCGTCCTGGAAATAGCCTTTGATGGTATCCATCAGACCACCGCCACCACCGGAGGACGGAGGTTCAACCGATGGCAGAGCCGCCTGCACCGGCTGGCTGGTGACATACGCCAGGGAAGTGGCTACTGCGGCACGCGCGCAGAGTTGACGGAAAAGACGAACTACAGCATTCATAAAACATTCCTTATGGGTGTGTGAAAATAACATCGTGAAATACGGTCCAGCGCCTCTCGCAGGTCAGCTGGCAAACATCCAAATTGAAACAACCAGCAACAGCACAGTTTTGATGACGAAGTGAACCAACGCCCCATTGCGTACTTTTTCGTTACTCCAGCCCTGGTAAACATCAACCAGAGCCCAGGCTGCCCAGACAAACAGCACCGCCAGTAACCCACCGATGCAAATCAGCGACAGGATATTGACTTCAACGCCGCCGCTGGCAGCCTTGAAGGCCTGTTCCTGCGCCGCATTCATGGCCATCAAGGGCGCTCCCGACGGTAGTTGCCGGCCACCGCACTGCCATCACGCGGTTGGGCACGCGAGGGTTCCAGATAGCGGTCAATGCCGGCATTGATGGTTTTGAGATCGGCGGTAGCGCGGGCATAGTCGAAGAAGAAACGAACACGCTCGGACGGGGCGGCCTGAACGGCGGCAACACGCGCACGTTCAAGTGCTGCCTGCACCTGGATCAGCATCCGCTGGGCAGAAGCCAGCTCATCTTTTTCAGCGGCAAAGGCAGGCAATGCAGTCAGCAAAGTCAGCCCCAGCACACAGCCGGCGCCGAGACCACGAACAACGGGGATAGGCATACACAAGCACTCCTTGATGATTTAGGGTGCTCTCAGGGTGCGACAGATGGGGCGGGAGGTCAGCGGATAACTCTTTATGGAATTTTGATAATTTCCAAAACAGAGTAATACTCAGCAATGTGTTACAAATCAAATTAGTTCAGCCACCTAAATACTCAAAAGGCCATAACGAAATGAGTTTAATTGACATATTCACCAAAATAATACTACCTACACTAACAATCTTATTAGCTGCAATAGGGCATAAAGAGAAATGGGGCGTGAGAACAGACCACCTTTTCGAAAGGTACTCAAGGTTAAGCAAATTTACATTCGAACTTGGTAACCAGCTAGGTGAACAGAGACTGAAAGAAATTGCAGGAGAGTATGGCTACGCGGCAATATTAAGAGAGAAAGGGTTAACACGAGATGAAAGATACACCTTACTTAACATGCTCAATCCAGTTGAAGGCATCGAGGATTATCATACTTGCTCAAACTACCTAAAAATTAACGTAGTAGACAGAACTTTTGTTTGGAAAAGACAACGCTACAACAACACACTTTATAAAAAAATAGTATCAATAACAACATCATCAATCTATTTTATAGGTGCAGCAATGCTATTCAGCCCAATATTTTACCAACCTTTTAGAGATTCAATAATAGGTGATATCTTCAGAAAATTAACAACTAACGCGCAGATAGGAATAACCATCTACTTAACCTTATCAGGTTTATTCCTTGTCATTATCAGCCTAAACAAAATGTCAAGATTATATAAAGCAGGTGAGTTAATAAAAAAATCCTTTATCGCACACTAAGTTAGTTAAGAACTGTCGCGCCGCGAGCGGCTTGTCTGCTGACGGCAGCGCACAAAAGCCAGTTTTGTACGCCGCCGTCCAGCCTGGATTTCAGGCACCTACAAATATTTCTTAAACGACGCTGTCGTCACTGTCACCGCAATGCCGAGCAGGATAGCGGCCGGCAACAACAGCAGATTGGGGTATACCGCTGTTGGCCAAGACAAGTACAGCATGCAGGGGATATACACCGCCGGTTTCACCATCCGCTTGGCGTGGTGGTACACAAAGCTCGACTCATAGCCGGCACCGTAGCGCCGAATATCACGCCGCCCCAGCCCCTCGGTCAGCGCAACCAGCATCACCAGGATAAACAGCGGGATGGACAGCACCAAAATGGTCACACGTACCAGGGTGATGACGGTGACGTACACCGTCGCCATCAGGTACTCTTTAAGCGTGGTAGCCAGCCAACCACTCCAGCTGTTCAGTTCCCTGGCAACCGCATTCTGGCTGTGTACCTGGGTGTCATACGCCTGCTTAATCCAGTCCAAAAAGCCACTGTCCACGAAGGTCCACTGATACGCCATCATGATCCAACGGGTGACGGTCACTGACGGTTCAGACAGCAGCAGGCTGCGTGTAAACTCAGAGGACAGGTACCCCAACTCGGTGTTCATCACCGCTTCACTGTGCGATGCGCCAAGATCTGGCCAGAAGAAGGCCATCCCGACATATTCGATCACCAGGCTCACCAAAAGCGAAGCCAGGAACATCCCGATCAGCATCCAGGGCCAGCCCCACAGCACGTTGTAAAACAGCCCATGCTTACGGGGTTGTACGGGCTGCTGAGGTTGATTATTCACCGCTTGCGACATTCAGCCCCCCTTTGATGGCAACATCCGGCATTACCGTGCTGGCAGACCACCAGGACTCGCTGGTACGGTAGTTTCGCTGCATCTCCTCGGCAATCTTCTGCAGGTTGGCCGGCATCAAAGCATCATCCCTGTCACCGTTGGGCAGTGGCATCCGAATTTTCCACAGTTGACCACCTTCCAGCAGCGCGAACGCCTGCCCTTTCGGGAGGTTAATCACATCCGCCGGGGCAAGCAGAGGGGCTTTCACAGTACCGACGCGGTCCTGGGTATTGGAGGTAAAATCCTGTCCCTTCTCCACATCGGACGTATCGGCATGCCCTGATACCAGGGTTTTGGTGTAGATATCCACTTCCGGCAACTGTGTGGTAAGTAACTGCGCGGTCCGGTTCTCACGCACGCGCAGCATAATCAGGGTATTGAAGTTCCCCGTTACCTGAGCCGCCTTGGCGGTACTGCCGATGCGTGCCTCGATATCCGACTCGGTTTGCGTGTAGGCCGTCACCTGCATACCGGCGCCACCGCCTTTGTTGATAAGCGGAATAAATTCGTCCCCCATCAGCTCGTTGAACTCGTCACAATGCAGGTTGATCGGCAGTTTACCGTCTGCCCGGGTCGGCAACCCGCCGTGCATGCCGTGTTTATAGATATGACCGGCAACCGACACCAGGTCGGCAAACATGCTGTTGCCGACGGCAGAGGCGACCACCCCGTCCGACAGGGCATCCAACCCCACGTAGACAATACCGCGCTTGCGGATAACTTGTTCCCAGTCAAAAATGGGCCTCGGGTCGCTCATATCCATATAGTTCGGCGCCAGGAGCTCGGCGGTCTTGCCGGTGGTGAGTTTTTCCAGCAGCGGCAACAGGGACGCCACAATTTTATCGAAGTAAGTACGGTCATAACGGACGGCTGACCGCAGGCCATCGAGAATGGGGTCATACAGCTGCTTGCCGGCCTCGGAACTCAGCGCGATTTCCACCGCCATGATTTTTATCGCGTTCGGCTGGCCCTGCATATTTCGCGGGACATCGTCCTCCGTCAGCACCTGCAGGCTGTTGTCGATTTGTTGCTGCAGCGCCGGCATACGCGCTTCAATCACTTTCTTTGCGTAGGTCTCATACAGCTCGCTGATGTTGTTCACGTAACGGGTGATCAACTGATAGTCCGGACGCTGACCCAGCGCGACCAGGGCACGCGCCACAATATTGACGAATCGCCAGGCAAACTCACGAAACGCCGCACTGTTGCCCTCCCCGCTCAACTGCCCGGAGATACGGCCAGCGACCTCGGAGACGCGTTCAAAGCGCCCGACGGCGTTATAGCGTGCCGAGATATCCGGCCAGCCCAGATGGAAGATGAACAGCTCATCCCCGCGGCCGACACGGTGGGCTTCAGCCCAGACCCGGCGAAGCAAATCCGCATCGCCTTTTGGATCAAACACGATGATGATATCACCGCGGCGAATATCCTGGGTGATCAGCAGCTCCGCCAGGCGGGTCTTACCGACACGCGTAGTGCCTAACACCAGGCTGTGCCCTACACGTTCGCCCAGCGCCATCGAAACATCGAGCTCATCGGGTTCGATGCCGTGAATGGCAGGGTTGCCACCTACCGGTGGCAGCGGCCGCACCGGGTTCAGCGGGGAGTCTTTGCGCAGCAGCTGGGACAACCATGGCAGGGTGTATTCAGTTTTGAGCTCCAGACGGCGCGCCATCTGGTACAACTGCGGCGGCTGGACGTATTTCTCCACTTCCGGACGGCGGGTATCCATCAGGCGCTGGGTGTGCTTTTGCTGCCAACGAAATCCCTTCCCCAGGAACAGCCGCTGCCGGCTCACCGGGATCTGTCGGCTTTCCATGACATAGCGCGGTAACCGACGCAGATTACGGCGATAACGGACCACCCGCAGGCCCTGCCGTGCTCGTACTGCGGACAGCACTGCAAAACCGCCGGCGGTGACATAACTCACTGACGGCACCAGGGCGACCGACCAGGGAGCAACAAAACAAATCGCAGCCGCAGCACCGGCAACGATCGCGGTATTCAATTCTACCGCCGGGCGCAGCAGCGCTTCCATGACATGACGATTACTCATGACGACCTTCCTTATCATTCAGGTTGGTGACCGAATTCACAGTTAAAAAATGCAGCCACTCTGTATTGCCGGCTAGCAACGCAAGCAGCTTTCGGCCACTGACCAGGTGGACGTGGGGATGGTTCTGCAACATCACCCGGCTCAGTTGACCGGTACGGCCGGTATGAATGAAAAAACCGTCACAATGGTGATGTCGCAGCAACGCACCAAAACTCGTGATATGAGACGGTGAGATCGTCCGTCCGTAACGTTTGGCCTGGATGAAATAGGTCTTGCCTTCGATTATGACCTGACCGTCCAGGCCGCCGTCGCCGCTGTAGGAGGTATTACGGATAACTGCATACCCCTGACGTTCAAACGCCAGGAGCAACAGCTCTTCAAATACATAGGGGTTGATTTTGCGCAGATAGGCCAGACGCTGGCCATCACCGCCCAGCAGCGGCAAGCGCGCCAGTACCCGCGTGGCCGTCGCCTGATATCGGCGGTGGCGCCGACGGCTGGCTGTCTCCCGGGCACGGTAGTTCAACCCCGTCATGACAGCAACAAACAGCACGATCAGAACAACCGTCAGCACAGGGTTCACCATCAATGCTGCGGTGATGTGTTGCGCCGATATCATGGTAAAACCTGTTGTGACAGACCGGTATCGGTGATCAATACCGGGTAATGTGCCAACTGCAGACGACGCGCCAGTTCGCTGCCGGATGCCGGCGCCATCGGCACCCCCGGCGCCAGCTCACGCAGTGCCTGCAGCGCAGGCAGGTTACTGACGTTAACGACGAGCCCCGCAGCATGCCGGGATTTGAGTTGTTCCGCATTCGCCTGCAGCCAGAGTCGGCTGGCATCGTCATCACCCACAATAAACAGCGAACCAATCCCGGGCAGTTGCAGCGGGCGCGCCGCTACCACACCCGGCGTCAGCTCCGGTGTCGTCACCGGCAATACGACCACTTCAACTTCATCAGCCGAGACAGGGGCTTGCGGCAAGGCCGGCGGTGCTACCGCGTCACCCTGCCGATTAATCCCCTCAAAGTAGGGTGATGCGTCATCGCCACCGATATCAGCGATGACATTCAGGTTGGCCAATGCTGTGGTGGTCACCAGACTCAGGCCGAACAGCAGAAAATTCATTTTTTTCATGATTATGGGTTCCGTGGTTCAATCCAGGTCAGCGCCGCTGTTTGTACCGGTAACACCATGGCCGTGGGGGTTGTACGGGCTCCCCGGACCGGGGCGGAACCCCTGCCGTTCAGGCGTGCCAGCTTTCCACTCACGATGGATTTATACCGGGCTGCCGGTGCGCCGCCGGCGGGGTGGTGATAACACCCGGCGGCAACCAGCCAACTTCCCGGATTGCGGTCATAGCATTCCCGCAGGATGGCCGCTGCCGCGTTGAGGTTGGTGTAAGGGTCAAACGCCTCCCAGGTCGACGTGAAGTGATGGCCGTTCCAGCACAGATTGACCTGGGCAATCCCGACATCGATGCGCTTACGAGGATGTGTTTTCAAAAAGCGCTGCAGCGCTTCCCAGGCCTGCAGGCGGCTGGCGTAACGATACCCTTTGCCGGCCACGTTGATGCTCCAGGGCCAGGGACGCTCAACATCCGGGGCCGGGCCGGCCCCGCGGGTCACCAAGATGATGCTTTTCGGCGCCATCGATGTCTCGGCCAGCGCCACCGAATACAGGGACTCCGGCGGCACCCCGTGACGCAGCGCCACATCCCGGTAACCGGAAGGCACCTGTTGGGTAGCAGCATGAACGACGCCACCGCTCACAACGGTGAGGAGGGCAAGCAGGGGCAACAGCCCCCGGGTCAGAATGCGGCGAGTGTCCATCCGTTCTCCCCTTGTTGCAGCACCACCGGCATCAGGCCGTTGCCGAATTTCATCCAGCGGCCACCGTCATGATTCAGCGTGATTTGACGTGCGCGCACCTTGTCGACGGGAATGTGATGCGCCTTCGCCCAGTTACGTAGCAGACTGTCATCCCCTTTACTGTCGACGAGGTAAATGTCGACCGGCCGGTTATCTGCCAGCACCGCCGCCAGGCGTGCATCGCACTGACCGCAGTCCTTCGCTTTCACGAACAGCGCCAGCCGCCCGCCGGAGTCATGCGCGATACCGGCCGCATTTCCCATGTTCACCGGCAGCACGCCAAGGCGTTGCCAGGCCGCATCCACCTCACGCTGGAACTTGAGTTCTTTCTCTGTGCGGGCGAACTCCTGCTTTACCCACAGCTGCGCGTACTTTTTACGCTCGGCATCGCTCTGGGCCTCGATGCCAAGGGCAGTTAACGGATCAAGCCCCGGAGACTGCGTCCCGCGAGGGCCATCCATCAACTGCTGATAACGCTGGTACTCTTCCCCACTGAGGCCCCACTGCCTGCCCTGCTGCGCCGTCTTGTTCGCCTGGCTCTGCTGAACCTCACTCAGGGTAGACTGGCTGTTCTCGATGGCCGTCTGCTGCGCCGCCTGTGATAATGGGCTCAGCAGCATCAGGGAAATTACGCTGTATTTCAGTTTCATCATCTTCTCCTTACTGAGCGCTGACGGTCTGCAGGCGGCCGTTCACACGAAATGTCGCCTGCCCGTAGCCGGCACTGACCAGGATCCAGCCGGCTAACGACTCCCCTTCCCCGATTAACCGCACATGCGACAAATCACTGAACCCCTGCGGCGCCACAGCCGCAAAGGCCGATGTCCCACGCTGCTCCACCCCGGTCAGCACGAATGGCGCTTTGCGCGCCATACGAGGTACCGCTTTAAGCGGGGAGGATTTAATTGGCGTTGGCTTGTGCTTTGGGATGATTTTGGCGGTCGCTGAAGGCGCAGCGGGGACGTGCGTTGAAGGTGCCACTGCCGGTACAGGCTTTTCAGTCGCTGACTTTTTCACAGACTCAATGCTGTCTTTCAGCGCATTTAACTCAACCTGTTGAGCCTGCAGCTGCTGCTCAAGTTTTTCCGGCAGCCCGGTGGTTAACGTCAGCGCCCCAACCTGCCGCATGAGCGAGTCCTGACGCTCAGCCAGGCTTTTAAGCTGTTTAGCCTGCGCCTGCAGCTCATCGGCCATTGAGTTCATGCCATCCTGCGGTGCCAGTGCTTTCTGTGCCTGCTCAAGCAGGGCAATACGCTGGTCCACATGCCTGATAGTCCCTGAGCCGACAAGGCCTGCAACCAGGACAACAACGACGCCGGCCGTTGCCCCCCAGAAGGTTTGGCTTCGCAGCAACCCTTTTTTTGCCGGTGTCATCGGCATCATTTCGTCATTATGCTCAGTCATTTTTTCTGCCACCCGCCGGTTGCCGTTACCGCATTAACGGGCTGAGGTGCAATGACCGTCGCAGCAGGATGCGCTGAAACCGGTGCTGAAACCGTCCTGGCCAGCGCCACAGTCACCGGCGGAAGCTGTGTCGCCGGCAACTGATACCCGTCACGTAGGCTGTGGCAGACAACACGTTGCACGTCGTCTACCTCAAGCTGCCACGCAGTGCCGGCCAACACTTGCAGAGCCGTACGCAAACGCATCGGCCCCAGTTGGTACTGCACCGCCGGCAGCGCCTGGCGGTACAGTACGCCGTTTGCCGGACCGGTCGCGCACAGGGAATAGCCCGACTGGCGCAGCGCATAACGCAACGCGTCAGCCACCGTCGGTTTTACTGATGCCGGAATACGGATATCGATGATTTGCGAGAGCGGATCACGCTGAACAGCCGCCGGGTCGGTGCTGACCAGTAAATAACGGTCATAGCGCACGACCTCCGGTACCTGCCCGTAAGCATCCGGGCTGACCGGCTGAACGTTGCGGGTGACGGTAACCGAAGGCGTGACAGGGGAAATATCGCGTTGCTGCAGTGGCTGCTGAGTAACGCACCCGGTCAGCATGAGTGCAGCCAGGGAAGAGAAGATAATTGTTTTTTTCATCCGGAAGGTTTCCTGTTCAGTGACAATTGGCAGGTGTCACTGTGCGGTTACCGTCCAGGAGGCTCAATTAACAACTCTTTATTGCTAATCAAAAAAAAACGCCAACCCGAAGGTCAGCGTTATCGAATCATGCTAACGAACCCAAATTAGGGTTCTGGGTAATAATCCTGGTTCAGGATCTGTTCTGTAGTCCAAATGCAAGAAGCGGGTAATTTATCCAGACCGATCCCCGTTTCTTTTGATGCTATAGCCAAAGCATCAAACCAAGTATCTTCCAACCACTCCCGATCGACCATAGCAACTTTCAGACTGGGGGTTTTCTTTAAACGGCGCTCAATCAAACCTCGTTGCCCCTTGATCGTCAGTTCCCAACTAGTACCACGGTGAGTAGGTTGAAATTGCCACTTCAGAAGGTGAGCCAGTAAAACCGCCATCCGGCTGGCCAGTTCGCGCTTTTCACTCTTGCCCACGTCCTCAATCTCCTCGGCAATATTTTCAATATCCAGTTGGCTAAGTTTACCGGCACGCAGTAACGCCGCCTGTTCATTCGCCCAGGCGACCACGTCGGTATCGTAACGAGTTCCCATGGGAGCCTCCGGTATAGTAGATAGAAAAACTGCACACAGCAGACGCTATGTGCAGTATGTCAATGAATGCCATCCAGGTCAAAATGGGATGTCATCATCAAAGTCCATCGGCTGTTCATTGCCGGCAGACGCCTGAGGGGGTGTACCACTGTGGATCGGTTGCTGAGGTTGCCCCCAACTACCAGACGCTGAGGGCCCCGGGTTATCGGTCTGACTACGACCACCCAGCATCTGCATCGTGCCGCCCACGTTAACGACTACCTCAGTAGTGTAGCGATCCTGGCCGCTCTGATCTGCCCATTTACGCGTGCGCAAAGCGCCTTCAATATAGACCTGCGAACCTTTACGCAAGTATTCGCCGGCAATTTCAGCGAGCTTGCCGAACAGCACGATACGGTGCCATTCGGTTTTTTCTTTCTGCTCACCGGTTGCCTTATCGCGCCAGCTCTCAGAGGTCGCCAGGGTAATGTTAGCCACCGCACCGCCATTTGGCATGTAACGGACTTCAGGATCCTGGCCGAGATGACCGACAAGTATGACTTTGTTTACGCCGCGAGACGCCATAATCAAATCCTCATAGGGAATAGAATTAGAAAGGGAAAAACGCCCCGAAAAATCGAGGCGTAGAGGGCGTTATCAGAAAGAGTTTTCCGCGTATTGTTGCTGAGCGGAACCTTGCTGAGGCGGCGTAGAGTCGGATTTCTCAGCCTGATATACCTTTTCCTGACCGATTTTGATCCAATCGACCTTGATAAGGCGGGCTTTGAGGCTGACGCGCTGTTCACCGGCATGTTCGCCGCTGTTGAGCGTGAAGATGTCCGTCTTGGGATTGCTGAGCACAAAACCAATCAGGACCTTTTTGTCTTCATCAACCGATTTTTGACAGCGGTTGATCAGGCTGCTGGCTTCTTTACCGGCGACCGTCACATCGAAACGCGTGTAACTGGCGTTATCGGTAGGACCGGAGAGTCCATTGACGACACAGCTGATAAAGGTGCCATTCGGGCCATTGACTTGACGAATGTTGCTGAGGTACCCCATGCCCTTGATAGTCAGGTTGAAGTATTCAGTTTTAGTAGATGCTTGCTGAGATTGGGTAGACATGATGTTTTCTCCAGGAGTAAAGATTCGGTGACGGAGAAATACACCTTCCCGACGGGAAAGTGTTTCCCGTCGGGGGTCTGCAAAGTCATACGTCAGTGCAGACAGTCTTGATTGTGAAATGGGCCTTCATCACCGCTAAGTGATCCCCGTTCTCAAAGGCTAAACGGTGTTACCGCCACGTGGGCTTCCTCTTTCAGGCTACGAGGCTATTGGCAGTCACCCGAGGGCGTTTCTCACAGACCGCTGAAACTTTGGCTGGCACTCACCCGAAGGCGCTTCTCACAGAGTGCTGAAGCATTGGCTGGTTGTCCGGAGACAACAAGTAAGCCTGTTCATTTTTAATGCAAGCATCGAGAGTGTCAACCGCAATATTCCGTTTTGAGAACCATAAAATAAAAACGGCGTTGATCCGAAAATCAACGCCGCACGGCCGGTACCTGAACCTTCAGTAAATTCTGTCAAACTCCGGGGAGGAACCTAGTCTCCCGACGCGTTTTTCACGGAGTTGCATGCGTCTTGACAGCCAACCTGAGTGTGGAGGCCGCTGACCGAACTGAAGCAGAAAAAAACCATGGGAGAATTTTCCCACCACCGCAGTTACGGGGTACCTATGCATTCTGCAAGAAAGCCAGATAACCTTAGCAAATCTTCCTAACATTAACATCAGGCAATCTCTTACTCCGCACCGGTTGTTTTATTTTTAGCCGGTGATTTTGCTTTATAGCGCTTTGCCTTACGACCACCTTTTGCATCAATGTTGATAATGCCCTGGCAAGTGGGGTAATTACTACAGCCCCAGAAGGCGCCACCGCCTTTCTTGCCTGCACGCCGGCGCATCGTCCCTCCGCATGTCGGGCACGGCGGTGAAGGAGGCGCAGTGAACTTCACCGCCTGCGTCTTCCCTTTCTCCACCAGATGGCCCGTCCACTGTGCCTGGCGGCTCATGAACGTCTCGAGTGTCATCTGCCCCTGGGCAATCTCGTCCAGCGCCTGCTCCCACAGCGCCGTCATCCCGGGGTTGGTCAGCGCGGTCGGTAACGCATCTATCAGTTCGCCGGCAATCGGCGTGGAGAGCAGGATTTTTCCCTTCTTCTCCAGATAGCCGCGTTTAAACAGCGTTTCCAGGATACCGGCACGTGTCGCTTCAGTACCCAGTCCCGCATTCTCTTTCAGCACCTTCTTCAGTTGCGGGTCACTGACGAACGCCGCAGCATTTTTCATGGCGGCGATCAGTGTCCCGTCAGTAAAATGCCCCGGGGGCTTCGTCTGCAGCGTTTTAAGCTCCGCGCCGGCAACCGCGACGGATTCACCTTTTACCAGCGCTGGCAGCCGGACATCATCCGTGTCGGCCGACTCCTCTTTCACCTCGCTCACGTCATGCTGGAACAGAGCTTTCCAACCTACCACCGCCTCGACCTTGCCACGGGTGCGGAACAGTTGCCCGCCGATATTAAAGGTAGCCTCAGTCACATCCACTTCATGTAACGGCAGGAACTGTGCCAGGTAATGCTGACGGATCAGCTGATAGACCTTCAGCTCATCGGCAGACAGCTTGCTCAAATCGAACGGCTGCTTGGTCGGGATAATCCCATGGTGCGCCGTGATTTTTTTGTCGTTCCAGATGCGGGAAACAAAGGCCCTGTCGAGCCTGGCCACACTTTCGCTCTGCGTTGGATCCGTGCGGGTAGCCGCACTCAGCACATCGGCAACCTCTTCCCGCATCGATGTCGGCAGATAGCCGCAATCTGTCCGGGGATATGTGGTCGCCTTGTGCGTTTCATACAGCGACTGCGCGATACTCAGCACTTGGTTTGCGCTCATCCCCCACTTGCGTGAGCAAGCCTGCTGCAGCGTCCCCAGGTCAAAGGCCAGCGGCGCGGACTCTTTCTTGCGCTCGGTCCCTACCTCAAGCACAACGGCATGACCTGTTTGCTGACACAGCTGCACCACGGCCTGCGCCACATTCTGTTGAATACAGCGCTTCTCTTCATCGCAGTAGTTGGCAGCCGGCACCCAGTTCGCAGGAAAAGTAATGCCATCCTTTTGCAGGTTCGCCCTGACTTGCCAGTACGGCTTGGAAATAAAGTTGGCGATTTCGCGGTCACGGTTCACGACCAGCGCCAGCGTGGGGGTCTGTACCCGCCCGATCGACAACACCTCGCCGTATCCCTGTTCCCGCGCCTTTAGAGTATAAAGTCGGGTCAGGTTCATCCCCGTCATCCAGTCAGCCCGGGCACGTGCCAGGCCGGCCTCATACAGGGGTGCAGTCTTCTCGCCAAGGAGTTTGTTTGCCAGAGCATGCCGGATACTGGCCTCGTCCAGCGCAGACAACCAGAGCCGTTGGACCGGGCCGGTAAAGTGGCAATGCTCCAGTAATTCGCGTGCGATCACTTCCCCCTCACGATCCGCATCGGTCGCAATCACTACAGAATTAACCTGTTTGAGCAACCCACGGATGACCGCAAACTGATCGGCAGTGTCTTTTTTTACCGCCATTTTCCACTGAGCAGGCACGATAGGCAGCACAGACTCTCGCCAGGGGTTACCGAACTGTTCACCGTAGGTCTCCGGCTGAGCCTGCTCCAGCAGGTGCCCGATTGCCCAGGTAACGATGACGCCGGCGCCCGCCAGATAGCCCTGCTTACGCTGGGTCGCCCCGAGAATGGCGCCGATATCTTTACCCTGGCTGGGTTTCTCACACAGGTAGAGCTGCATCAGATAACCTCCCTCAGCCCTGACCTTTGGCAACCTGCTGCAGCTGCGTCATCAATCTCCCAAGGTAAGCGTCGGTCAGGTGCGACGTATCCGGTGAGCTGTATGTCACTTTCAGACGGCTGCCGGCGCCGGACTTGACCACTTCGAGCTCAAGGCGATCATTGCCTTTCCATTCCTGCCCCATCTTGTAATAACTGCCCCGATTTGCTGACCAGACCGGGCGTGCTTCATCAATGGAGCTCGCACTCCAGTCACCGTGCTGATCACGCTGGCGCAGACTTTCAAGCTCCTCGGAGGAGATGAACTGATAATGACTTTTCAGCCGCGCCGCCGCGGTATCAACATCCACCGGGAGGCTATAAGTATGATGCACGTCCTGCCGGGGCCCCGAAATACCGGCCCGGGTCATCCAGGGCATGCTAACCTCACTGGAGCCGCCGCTGCCACCGGTTGCCAGCGAATGGGCAGCGTCACTGATTTTTTTGTTCCATTCACCCAATTCGGTGCCTGCGCACCCCGTTAACAATAACGCGGTGCAGAGTACACCTGGCATCAAAAAAGACGTTACCTGTCGATTCATAATCATGATTTAGCTCCTTTTTTTGAAGAAGTGGACGATGTTGGCACAGAAGTTTTATTGAGTGGGGGCGAAAAAGCGGAACGCGATGTGCCAGACATAATGTCTGCGTCAGGTTCCCCCAGACGCTTGACCGCCTCCATACCAACCGGAGTTTGAAGGCGAATATCATCACGCGTTACAGCTACAGATCGGTACTGCTGCACAACCCCATAAACCTGCCGTACCCAATGCCCCCCCTGGCTCAGCAAGTCATCCCGCTTTTGACGGGAGATCAACCCATAGTGCCATGCTTGAAATGCTTTCATAGCCAGTTGATCAAATCCAACGAGTAACCAGACACAACGATACCCGAGCGGAGTACGACTAAATACACCGATATTCAGCGGTGATACTGATGAGACTTCTGACATCGAGACCTGACCCGGCAAGCTGGATAAGACGTTATCAAGTTCTGCGACTGCACTCTGCAATCGCGCGGTGCCACGTTCAATAGCCTGCTCCAACGACAACATCGCGCCATCGGCATAAGGGTTGTCAGCGTTTGAATCAGCATTAATTTTCCCTGCTCGGGCGATGACCTGAGGCATGCTGACTATTTGTGGTTTATTTGACTCTTTCTCACGCTGCCGTCCCTCCCATAACAATATTGCATATTGTGTATGCAACTGGACGGTTAACGTCGATTTGAGCGCTCCTGCGCGAGTTGAAGAGGGTTTGTTTTCTTTATTGCTTGATGAATCAACCATTTTAAGCATCCTGTTTAACTTATGTGTGGCTTGAAATAGTTGCGCCAGCTTGCCCTGGCAACAATCCAAAACTCTTTTTGCATGACGAACAAAAACTCAAAAGGCTATCCCGTTCACTTCTATCTATTGCTGCCAGTGGCAACAGTGCATGCTTTTTAACCAGTGCTGCCAGTGGCAACAGCGCATACTTTTTAATCAGTGCTGCCAGTGGCAGCAGCGCGCACTTTTTAATCAGTGCTGCCAGTGGCAGCAGTGCGTACTTTTTAATCAGTGCTGCCAGTGGCAGCAGCGCGCACTTTTTAATCAGTGCTGCCAGTGGCAGCAGTGCATGCTTTTTAATCAGTGCTGCCAGTGGTAGCGCTGTGTGTTTTTTGAACACCTCTTATTGTTCAGATTTATGACTTATTTTTTGCGCGTGCCATTCCCAAACGTAACTTCGCAACTATGTCGCTGACATGCTCCCGCGAAGCAAGGTGTTGGCGGACCGTATCTGTTGGTTTTGCTGGCGCCGCAGAGCAAGGTATTTGGCGTCGCGGTACAGGCCTGGCAGGTTCTGGGGATTTGGCACTCGCATACAGCTCACCGTTTCGGGCGCGCTTGATCACCGCCAGCAGCCAGCCTGTGGGGTTATTCAGGGTGCCTTTGGCCATCGCCTGCTCAAGACTCTCCAGCACCTGACGGGAAACCTCTGCAGGCAATGCCTTAAGCTGGACACCAATCTGCCGCTGATCATCCGTCGCTATGATGTTCTGCAGTTCGGCCGGCAACTCAGGTACGTACGTTGTTTTATTCACACTCTGTGTGAAAGAACGTACGTTACAGTTCGGTTTCGTTGATGCACCGTAAGTAACTGATTTCACCATGAGTTCGGAAAGCGAACTCGGTGTTTTGCCTCCCTGTTTTACACTGAGTTCGGTATCCGAACTGGGTTTAATTTGACTTAGTTCGGTATCCGAATCCGGGGATTTTTTACTGAGTTCGGCGTCCGAACTGGGGGTATTTTCCTGTCGTTGAGACACTCTGACGGCCATCTGTTGCGGGGTTTGTGGCGACCCCAGCCGTTCAGCAATCGCCGCCATCTGGGAATGCTGATGACGCATTGTCGGATCATGCTGAATATCCGACAGTACCGACCAGGCCGTCTGGCTGACGGTGCGGTTTTTATGCGCACAGCCCATGGCGACCGTATCCAGCCAGGCCGGATCCAATGTCTCCGCATCACGGGCCGAGAGTGGTTCATCGTGTTGGGCATAGATATTCCCCCTCACCCGCCCCTGGCCGTCACGCACACGCCGGCACAAACTGAGCCAGCCGGTCAGGCGTAACATCAGCAGCACGCGGCTGACGGTCTCGCGAGACGCCTTACCATTGAAGGGCGAGGCAAGCTGCAGCTGCAGCTCGTCATAGGTCGGGAACACGGCGCCCTGATTCTGTTGCGCGTACAGGCGGATCATTATCCACGCAGTTTTATCCAGCGGTGACAGACGGGTGTCCAGGAGCAACCGGCGGGGGATGGAGTCATGCACATTGCCCATGTACAGGAGACCGCTGCGCAGATTCGTGACATCGGGATTCCCCGCGTGCTTTTCCGCGCCTATTCGCTCCGCCAGGCGGGCATCCATTTGTTCGAGCGTAAAGGTGATCAGGCTGTCATCAGGTGTTTTATTTATGCTCATCGATTTTGCGCATCCTTTTACGCTGCCCACGCCCACAGGGCGAAAGCATCAAGCGGTTGTTTGCCTAACGGCACTCAGGCCTGTACCCGACATCAGGTACAGGGTCAGTGTCATCACTTCCACAGTTCGTTGTTGTAGCGTTCATGGGTCAACAGCTCCCAGTCATCACCACTGTTTCGGCTGAGCAGTCGCCAGCTGGTACCGATATCAATCTTCATCCAGGCACGCCCGGGGGCGTGCTTGCCTTTAACATGAAGGTGCTTGTAGTTACGTTCCCCGCGGCGGAAACGCCTGACCTGCTCCTTCGCCTTTCTCTGGCAGGATGGCGGTGCCGAACGGGGGACCTGCAAACCCGGCATTAACATCACAGGCTTCATGCCAGCCTCCTTGTATTTCCTCCCGGCGTAGCGCGTGGCGTACGCACGGCCTGAATGGCTTTTTTGGCGGCCGCCGTCTGAGGGGCATCAAAGCTGCGAACGGCATTCCAGACAGCCGTCAGAGAAACATCCATCTGTTCGGCGGCCAGCATCATGACGTCCAGTCCATCGGCACTGGAGGCGTCATCGATGTCGGCTTTTTGCCACTGGCGCCACAATGCCGCGTTCTCGTCGTCGCTGAGCGCTGCACAGCGCCCCTGGCGAATGTTGATACCGGTCATGCGTCGGCGGGCGGCAACTTCAACGGTCGAGAGGCCAAAATAGTGCTGCATCATTTCGATAGAGCCTCCCAACGCCAGTGCACGATCAATCCGCTGCATACGTTGCTGCTCACGGCGCGCATGTTGCAGCATCAGAGAAAAATTCTCGTGATGGATTTGGAAGGTCAGCACCGATACCGAGCTGTTCATCAGGTAATGCAGATCTTCAATGGTCAAACCGTGCAGCAGTTGCATTTCCTCCGTGGTCAGCCCCAGAGATTCACAGCGGCGGATATAGCCTGATTTAAGTTCCATCACGAGCTGAGTGAGCAGGCTGTTCGTCGCCTGAGACAAGCTATTACTCATAGTGAAGCCCCCCGATTTCTGAAAAATATCTCGAAAAAACAGCAAACAAGCATGCCAGCAACACCATGGAAACGAACAGGAATGGCAACGCTGAAATGAAGTTTTTGCCCTTGTCCTTAAACCACGTTCTGGGATCAGGAACGTTGCCCATACCTAGAAGCAGGAACCAAAAAACGAAGGTCTGCATTGTGAGAAGGTACAAATAAGGGTTCATGAGTTGCGTCCTCCCTGATAACCAATGCCAGTGTTCACAGCCCCCTGCCCCCCTGGTGTAAACGGGCGTTCTGGCCTGCTTCGTATCCACGTAAACGGGCAATATCATCACCGCGGCAGGTTTTCGGGGCGCGCGTTTGCAGCTCCCCCATCTTTTGGCTTTCCAGCCAGGCCCCCATCAGCTCGCATTCCTGTTCTGTCACGTTAAACGTCGTGATGACTCTGCGAACGCGGGCAACCCAACCGGCACGAAACTGCTCAGCCCGGGCACGCCGCGTGCTCATTTTCAGGCGCTTATTCTGGGTTTTCAGGTAGTCTGCAGTCGCATCTTTCAACTGCCGGCTCAGCACATCGAACGCATAAGCCGCAACGGCCGGCCGCTCACTAAAACCGTAGAACGTCACGTTGCGGCGCGGGCCCGACTCGCTATCCCGCCAGGAAAAATACAAACGGCATCCAAAGGCACGGGCAATCACCCACGCCAGGCCGGACATCCATTCAGGCAGTTTTTGTTTCGCTTCGGAAGGTGCTCCCCGGCTCGGTGCCGTCTGAATAGATGACAGGCTGGCTTCCAGCTCGCTGATACTGTATTTCTCCATCAGTTTTTGCGCCCGGGCTAACGCCAGTCCAGCCTCATGCGCATTACTGTTGCTGCGGGCCAGCTCAAGCAGTTTGCGCACCAGTTTCACCAGGCGCACCTGTCGTTGTGAATGGCTCATCAAGCTGTCTCCTCTGTTGCAGATAAGTCACGCTGCAGTTCACGCAGACGGCGTAAGACGCGAATAAGGCGCATCAATTTCACGGCATGAATATCGTCAAGCAACGGCCAGTCAGCAGCATTTTCCGACCCGATGAGGGCTTCATTGAGCGAGCTGGATGAGGCGCCGTCCGGGTTGTTGCCGGCAAGGGTCAGGAGTAACGCGGTGAAGCGAGAGGGACGTTCGGCAGTCAATGCGTAGCCGGCAGCCTGCAAGTCGGCTTTGTCGGCTTTGATTTCAGCCTCGCAGCCCGCCACTTCGGCCAGTTCGAATGCCAATCGGAAGGTGATCACCTGCAGGTGCTCGATATCATCCTGCAGGGCAGAAATAGCCCAAATGGAGGAGACCGGCTCAAGTCCTACCTCGGCAAAAGGCACCTCTCCAACAGGGGTTACACCTTGCTTTGGCTGTGTCACGGTATTGCTGTGAGGGGCTGTCGCCTCATGAGGGTCCGGCAGAGGGACTGTGGTATTCTCACTATCTAAAACCGTTTCAACGTCACCCGACAACACAGAAGGCGCACCGTATAAATCTGGCTGAGTTTCAACACGGCGTTCAGTTTGAGTTGCAGGCGTTTCCTCTTCCTGAGCGTTCTGTGATTCATCATCGGCATCTCTCGTTGATTCATGCAACGCGCTGTCCAGCACCAAAGAAGTGCCTTCTCCCTGTACTTCAGGTACCGTCGGTCCGCCGGTATTTCCCTGCTGCAGTGCTGGCGCCAGTTCGACAGTATTGCCTTCGCCTGACAGCTCAGGCGTTAATGCCGGCTCAGGCTCACCGAGGTGCTTGCGCCGGTTTTGCTCTTTGGGATCGAGCTCCAGTAGCCAGCGGTCATAATTGAGCAACGGGTGTGGCAACGCGTTGATGAGCGCACCAATCAACTCATCACGGAACATATCCAGCGAATAGTCCTCGGGCGAATCAAAATGGCTGCATACATCACCGAAAACGGTATCAAATGGCTGCTTTGGTTCTTGGGTAATACAGTGCTTCTGCCACGTGGTTTCTGCATGGGATCGCATAGCCAGCAACTGCAGAATTTGTGGACGTCCCAGGCCTGTCTCCAATAAGTGAGGCATATAGGGATACAGGTACTGCACCGCATCCTCCATTCGACTGATACTGGAATTATGGACGGGGTAACCTTGAGCGGTAAGAAGTGTCGAAAGTTCACGCAGTGAGACGGCTTTCCCCAACTCCGCTTCATATAAAGCCCGGGCCTGTCGAATGCCAAACGCTTTTTCAATGAAGCTCAGATCACCACGTACCTCATTCTCGGCAAGATGACCAATCACGCAGGATAATCGTCCTGGCCAGGGCTTGAATACACAAGAGAAGCGATAAAACCGTTCTTCTCCCGTTTCCTGCCAGAGCTCGGAAAGAATGGCATAACGCGTATTGCCTCCATCACTGAAAAAATACCCCAGCTCTGGACGTTCCGGATCACGAGTCACCTTCGGTACCGTATCGAGACCTCGAGCTAGAATTGATGACTTAATTTCCTCATATCTCGGATTACGCGAGGTTCGTGGGTTATCCGGATTCGGGTTCACTTCATCCAAGGTCAATACCAACGGCATTTCACTGACGGGTGTTTCCGCCAGCACAGGGGCTAAAGGTTGCGTGCCTGCTGCAGTCTTGCCCTGCTGGAGCAAAGCACTGTTCAGATCGAGGATCTTGGTTTTAGTACGCGCCATAGTTACGCCCTCCCCGAGTATTGGTCATACTGACCATCGTGGAAGTCACTGAACGCGGTGAATTGCCCTTCAAACTTGACGCGAACGGTGCCCGTTGCCCCCTGACGCTGCTTACCAATGATAATTTCTGCCGTGCCGGCATCCTCTGAGTCGGCGTAATAGACCTCATCACGGTAGATGAACGCGATCACATCGGCATCCTGCTCCAGCGCACCAGAGTCTCGCAGGTCACCATTAAAGGGACGTTTGTCAGCACGGCTTTCCAACTGTCGGTTCAGCTGAGATAGCGCAACAACGGGACAATCAAGTTCTTTGGCCAGCGCTTTCAGACTGCGGGAAATTTCTGAAATTTCCTGAGTGCGATTTTCCTGGCCAGGGCAACGCATCAGCTGCAGGTAATCGACCATGATTAAACCCGGATTACCATACAACCGGGTATAGCGCCGTGCCCTGGAGCGCAGCAGTGCGGGGGTCAAATACGATTCATCGTCAATAATCAGGCGGTTTTCCAATGGCAACAACCGCTCCATCGCTTTGGAAATACGCGCCCAATCTTCATCATCCAACTGGCCGCTGCGCAGCCTTGAAAGTTCAACCCGCCCGTCAACAGCAATCAGGCGTTGCAGCAACTGCTCGCGCGGCATTTCCAGACTAAAGAAGAATGCCGGTTTCTCCATGCCTCGAAGGGCGCCGGTGTAGGCGCTCAACGCAAAGGCGGTTTTACCCATCGACGGCCGTGCTGCAAGCAAAACCAAATCTCCCGGCTGCAAACCACACGTCATCACATCGAGCTCTGAGAAGCCGGTCGGGGTTCCTGTGATCCCATTACTGCCATTCACCGTCTCCAGATAGGTCACGACAGCATTCAGCCCATCGGTCAGGCTGACATTCTGCTGTGAGTGGGTTTGCTCAGAGAGCTGGAACAATTGCTGTTCAGCCCTTTCGGTCAGGGCGGCAGAATCTGCACGGGGATTGGCAGCATCAGCGCTCAATTCACGCCCGAGCTGCAACAGGCTACGCAGTCGACTGCGTTCAGCGACAATCCCGGCATAGGCGACAATATTGGCTGCGCTCGGTGTGTTTTTAGACAACTCCGCCAGATAGGCAAAACCGCCTACCTGTTCGAGTTCACCATTTTGTTCCAGTGATTCGTGGAGCGTAATCAGATCAATCGGCTGCTGAACAGCCATTAGGCGAGCCATGGCCTGGAAAATGCGACGATGTACCGCCAGATAAAAATCACGATCTCCAACTAATGGCAGAATGTCATCCCACCGCTCGTTATCCAGCATCAAGCCGCCGAGAACGGCCTGCTCGGCATCCGAAGAATAAGGAATATGCATATCAGCCATGACACACCTCCGATCCTTCACCGTCAGTTGTTAACGGGTGCTTAAGAAAAGTCGGACAGCATGAACATACCCCCATCCCGGTTTCACGATTGACCTTAAGCCAACTGCATGGCTTGCTGTTTTTATCCAGGCAAGCA
The DNA here is from genome assembly GCF_052692115.1 of Serratia sp. TSA_105.2. Lineage (NCBI taxonomy): Bacteria > Pseudomonadati > Pseudomonadota > Gammaproteobacteria > Enterobacterales > Yersiniaceae > Serratia > Serratia sp. TSA_105.2. The sequence continues at coordinate 329,174 of NZ_JBQZFT010000001.1, read as the reverse complement.
TGGCCATCTGTACAACCGAACCCTACGCAAGTTGCCTCTTTTAGGTGAGTATTCTCGGCATCGGCGCCACAGATGTGCTCAAGTACCGCGGCGGCCTCATACGGAGCCTCGGCCATTTCGTGAAGGCATTCAGCATCATAGAAGCTGGCAGCATGATTGGTTTTTGCCATCATCAACGCATGCATTTTCAGCATGCGGCGCAGCGCATTCTCCGTGGTTTCCAAATTACGGTTAAGCACATTGACGTAAGCCAGTAGCTGTGGTGCTGCAGCGGCCAGATAACCATTAGCCCGTTGCTCCTCAAGACTCACATCACGGCTCCCACCGTTATCCGACCAGTGTTCAAGCCCAAGTTTTTCCCAGTCTGGAACAATCGCGACATTAGGGATTTCCACATGCTCGAAGCCGTTGACATCCACGACAGTGACGCCATCGCTATAGAGTTCAAGAACCTGCCAGGGTGCAGGTGCGGCTAACTCGCGCTGTTCATTAAGAAAGGTCACTAGCTGTTCAATATTCATTGATTTGCCTCCTGACGCAGAACGTCAAAGTCGGCAACCCAGTGAGGGAACAACTCGCAGGCCAGCTCATACATCGTGTCCGCTGCAGCGAGCGTTGATGTGCGTGTGGTGGTTCTTTCGAGACGATGGACAGGTTGGCCGAAAGCATGCCCCATTTTGTAAATTTCCAGCTTGGGGATGATGGTGTCGAGAAGGGAGACGTCGAAGGTATCTGCACGCAGATATTGCCCGTTTGCGATAATGCCGCGCAGACTGTTCAGGGTCTGCCAATCCAGGTTAGTGTACTCCATGCAGTTGGTCAGGATACGGATACGGGGCAACGCAATGCCGTAGCTGGTCAGCGGCAATAATCCCTCCATCAACCCCAATGTGCCACGCAGAAACTCACGCGTATCCGGCAGTATAGGCTTGATAACCCCGACAGCGAATTCCGTACTGGCAACCAGGATCAGTTCGAGCATTACAGACGCCGCACCTTTGGAGTCAATGATGATGACGTCGTACTCGTTGAACAAAGGGTGCTGCAGAACATTCTTCAGCCGCATACGACCATCAGGGGCATGCAACATGGCAGAAGATAAACGGTCGTGGGGATCGTTGGAAACAATGATGTCCAGATTCGGGATAACAGAACGGGAGATGATTTGCTCGGGGTGATTGAGGTCGACAGTCTTCATCAACAGTTCATACAAACCGTTGGGGGCTTCATATTCCAGGGAGAAAATGCTGCTTGCGGTGGGTTGGGAGTGGTCACCATCTATGAGGAGAGTCTTTTTACCTGCATCAGCAAGGAAGCCGGCAAGGTTGGCACTTTGAGTGGATTTACCCTCGCCGCCTTTGGTTGAAACCATAGGCACAATTTGAGACTTAGTACTGTTAGAAACAGTAGTGGCTTTTGTGACGATATTTTCCATGTGTACACTCAAATAAAGTATTCGATGAGTACAAATTCGATGCAGAAACTAATTTCACACTGCGATAATTCAACTTGCTAGCGAAGAGAGGATTGAAAATCCCCGTGTCCTTGGTTCGATTCCGAGTCCGGGCACCATATTTAGAAGAACCCGCCTATGGCGGGTTTTCCGCTTTCTGGGGTACGGACTCTCCATCGAACTGCGTTCGATTATTCGGCCAGAGGCCTCACCCTACGGGCCAGCGCTGAAGCGCTGTTCAACGCGGCGCCAGCGCCGGTTGTCCGAGTCCGGTCGCCCTATTTAGAGAACCCGCCTATGGCGGGTTTTCCGCTTTCTGGGGTACGGACTCTCCATCGAACTGCGTTCGATTATTCGGCCAAAGGCCTCACCCTGCGGGCCAGCGCTGAAGCGCTGTTCAACGCGGCGCCAGCGCCGGTTGTCCGAGTCCAGTCGCCCTATTTAGAGAACCCGCCCAAAAGGCGGGTTTTTCGCTTTCTGGGGTACGGACTCTCCATCGAACTGCGTTCGATTATTCGGCCAGAGGCCTCACCCCACGGGCCAGCGCTGAAGCGCTGTTCAACGCGGCGCCAGCGCCGGTTGTCCGAGTCCGGTCGCCCTATTTAGAGAACCCGCCCAAAAGGCGGGTTTTTCGCTTTCTGGGGTACGGGCTCTCCATCGAACTGCGTTCGATTATTCGGCCAGAGGCCTCACCCTACGGGCCAGCGCTGAAGCGCCACCGCATCATCCGATAGGTGTGCAACTCCGCATTATAGCTGGACTCTCTCGAAAGCCCCCCCAATTCCCGACTATCCGGACGTCAACCGAGCACGCTCACATTCCGTGTTTATTGTGTGTTTTTATTGTCGAGCGGTGATGGGATACAGCTACGAATCAATAGCCATATCACTTTGTTAAATAAAAATATATTAGTAAAAATTAGGAACATTCCGAATAAAAACGACATTGCTGTTAATTCATTCATATAAGGCTATGCTGAATTTTACCCATTGATAAGACATTTTTAACCTATTCCGCTGCCAACGCGAAACAATGGAGGATCCGACGACAATGGCAATTGATATGTATATGAAAGTTGAAGGAATGACGGGCGAGTCCCAAGACAGCAATCATAAAGGATGGACCGACGTACTTTCGTTTAACTGGGGCGCTTCACAGCCAGGAAATATGGCTGTCGGCGGTGGCGGCGGCTCCGGAAAAGTGAATTATCAAGACCTCCGTATTCAAGCGCTTATCGACAAATCTACGCCCGCTATTCTCAAATATTGTTCCAGTGGAAAACATGTCGCGAAAATAGAGCTTTCCGTATGCAAAGCGGGCGGCAACCAGGTGGAGTATTCCAAAATCGTTCTCGAAGACGTGCTGGTGACGCAAACCGATTTTAACGGTGTAGGTCAAAATGATGCGATCGTGGTTGATTACGCCTTCCAGGCGTCAAAAGTCACCATGAGTTACTGGGAACAAGGCAGCAGCGGCACTAAAGGCGCGGAAAGCAAATCTGGTTGGGATATCAAGCAGAATAAAGAGAGCTGAGCGCATTCGGGCACCTAACAATACGTTAATGATCGGGTGATAAAATCATGGCAATGGATATGTTTTTAAAAGTTGAAGGCATTAATGGTGAATCGAAAAATGCGAATCACAAGCAATGGATCGATGTCTTCTCCTTTAACTGGGGCGCGCGGCAGCCTGGCAATATGGCCGTTGGCGGCGGCGGCGGTACAGGTAAAGTGAACTTTCGCGATCTGACCGTACACGCTCTGATAGATAAAGCGACACCTGCCTTATTGAAATACTGCTCGGCGGGTAAACATCTCGCCAAGGTACAGTTGTCTCTTTGCAAAGCCGGTGGGCAGGAAGTGGAGTATACCCGCATTACCTTGGAAGATGTATTGGTGACTCATACCGACTTCATCGGTGTCGAGCACGGTTCCACGCTAGGCATTGAATACTCTTTTCAGGCCGGTAAAGTGTCGATGGAATACTGGGAGCAAGCGAAGCAAGGCAGTAAAGGGGCTTCGGTGCAGATGGGCTGGGACATTAAGCAAAATAAAGAAAGCTAATCACATTACGGTGCATATCGTAATGACGGGGGCATTATGGCATTTCCTAAGTCACATGAAATTTTAGCTCTGACATCGCAACACGAATCGAATAATCGGGTGTCAGCCAACTTTTTGACCCGTGAGATTTTGAATGAGGCGCTGATCCTCGTCAGGTCTCTGTCACCAGAAGAAGTCTTTCGATTGACAAAAACGGAGACCGGCCAGATCGCGTTTACGCTGGGTGAACTCAAAGATGAAAACAACCGCCGGTTGACAGCCAATAATATTGAGTCAGGACAACGACCAGGCGGCAGAATTAATCACCTGGATAACCGAATTAATGTCTCCTTTCCCGGAACCTCATGGCAAATGGGAGCCCGTGTCCAGCATTTTGAGAATATCGCGTCGAGTACCGTAGGCGGAGCCGGACTGGTTTTGATCGCGGGATTATGGACAGGGGCAGGTTCTGGCGTTGGCAGCATTTTAGGCAGAAATGCCGCCCAGCTCGCTGTAGTGACAGGCACTTATTTAGGTAAACGCTTCGTGACCAATAAAACCATGGTCGTGAATCAGATGGCGGCACATATCAAAAACCTTGCCGATATGTTTAACTCTACCCACAATGCCTTTAATGATTTCAAGTTTGAAAGCGCAGCCAAACGCGCACAATACAGCCCCGATCCTCAGGCAGAGCACCCTATTACTTTTGAACAAAAAGTCACGGATAACAATGCCGTTCCTGCCAACTATACCGATGCCATTCAGGCCATCGTGCGCCGTTTTGTAACGGGAACCTACCAACGTGTCGATATCGTCGGCCAGGGCGATATGTTTATAAAAGTCTTTTTCAGCGATGGGGAACTGGACATTTCGCAAGCCCAGTATGATTACCTCAGCAATTTGAAGCTCCCGTGATTGATCAATCTGGCAGGTCTTCACGCTTGTGGCACAACGATTGTTCATTCTATCCAAGGTGCAAAAATGCCCCGGGCTGACCAAGAGATTTTTATTGTCGGTAAGAATGGCCAATGACGATGACAAGCCAGATTGCCGGATCGGATTCAATCGTTCGCCACCGCGGCCAGGTTTTTCACACTCGGCTCGAGCAAGCGCCCTCTCCGGCCAGCTTTTGTCCGGCATTAATTAAACGAACCCTAAACCCGATAGTTAACGCGAGCCATTCGCGCCCACAGCGTGATGTAACTCGGGGTAAAATCTTACCGTTCGGGGCGGCAATAAGAGGAGATAAAGGCACAGAGCTGTGCGGAGCACCTTAGTGAACGAACGTGATACGTCGCAACAAGTAACACATTGAATTAAATGATAAAAAACAATTCATAACGCGCAGATTTCATAATTTCACTTTCGATTTCATCTTTGCAAAAAGCGCCCTGCTTCTAATATCACGTTATTTCACCTTCCCAGAGCCTATTTTAGGGCTATTCTATGCGACGAATACCTGATCCTGGCAATGCAATGGCATATAGACCTGAAAAGCAGATAAGAACTCACACGGTGGGCATCTTCCAGGACGCCCGTTTTCATGGCGCGAGAAATCAGGCATGTCAGATTTTTACTTAGGACTATTCATTAAAAACACACGAAAATTTTTATAGGTATTTTCATGGAAAGAAATACGCCCGTAGCCTTTACCTGATGTGCTATCGAATTCTAAACGGGCATTTAAAAATGCGGTATTTTTGGCCCACACGCCTTTTAATTACATTTAATTAACGAAGCCTACTTATAAGAAAAAGGCAGCCTGGTTGCTATAAGCCACCCTATTTGCAGCCGTATTTCTGGGTATTATTCTCATTATACTGGAGCTTATTAATGAATCAGCGTTTGGATATCATCGGTATTGGCCTTGGCCCGTCGAATCTTAGCCTGGCGGCCTTAGGAAGTGAAATAGAGGGGTTTACAGGGCAATTCCTGGAGCGCAACCCCCATTTCTCCTGGCACCCAGGGATGATCCTGGCAGATTGCAGCATGCAGACCAACTTTTTGAAAGACTTGGTGAGCGCGGTTGCCCCCACCAATCGCTACAGTTTTCTCAACTATCTGGTAAAAAACAGAAAGTTCTATCGTTTTCTGACGACGGAGCAGCGCACCGCATCGCGTGAAGAGTTCGCCGATTACCTCTCCTGGGCCGCCGGCGGGATGGGATCGCTGGCTTTCAATCAAGACGTTCAGCGGGTCGAATTTGACGATCGGCAGCGCCAGTTCGTGGTGACCACCTCGAATAAGGTCTTCCACGCCAAACACGTCAGCATGGGTATAGGCAAGAAAATAAAGTTGCCGGATTGCGTGACGGCACAAAGCGATCGCTGTTTCCACGCCAGCGAAATGATGCTGCGCAACCCCGATTTGACCGGCAAACGCGTGGCGATCGTCGGCGGCGGCCAGAGCGGCGCAGACTTGTTCCTGAATATTTTTAAAGGGGAATGGGGGCAGCCGGAGCAGCTCGACTGGATATCGCGCCGCAACAATTACAACGCGCTCGATGAAGCGGCCTTTGCCAACGAATACTTCACGCCCGATTACGTCGAGAGCTTTTACTCGCTGGATAGCGCGGCCAAGCGGCATATGCTGGCCGAACAGAAGATGACCTCAGACGGCATCACCAGTGAGTCGCTGCTGGCGATTTATCGCGCCATGTACCACCGCTTCGACGTCCTGCGCGAGAAATTATGGGTGCGCCTGCTGCCCAGCCGTTCGCTGACGGCCGTGAAACACACGCTGGATAACGCCTACCAACTCGAAACGCGTCATCATCTCGATCACGGGGAAGAAGCCTTCAAGGCGGACGTGGTGATCTTCGCCACCGGTTACCAATCGGCGACGCCAGAGTTCCTTGAGCCTTTGGCCCACCGTTTGCTGACCACTGCGGATGGCGACTACCGCATCGCCCCAGACTTTACCTTTGAGTGGGAAGGCCCGGCAGAGAACTGCTTATTCGCCATGAACGCCAGTATGCACAATCACGGCATCGCCGATCCGCAGTTGAGCCTGATGGCATGGCGATCGGCCCGCATTCTTAATCGGGCGTTAGACCACAAGCCATTTGATCTGGGAACCACGCCGACGGCCATTCAATGGCGCAGTGAAAGCGTGCCACACGCGTTTTAAATACAAGAACGTCTTAATCATTGTCACTACGCTTTGATGGAATTACGTATATGAAAAGACAAGTCATTAAATTTATTGTAAAGCAGCTGGCCGTATTGGCCCCCGAATTCAAGGCCAGATTGCTCTACAAAAAAGCATTTGGCAAACCGTTAAACTTGCAGGCGCCATCCACCTGGAATGAAAAGATCAATCACCTGAAGTTGAATGGCTATAGCCACAATGCATTAGTGAAGCAGTGCGCAGATAAATATGCGGTAAGAGAGTACATCAAAGATCAAGGGTGCGAAGAGATCCTTAATGAATTGTACTTTGCCTGTGATTCAGTAAACGATATTCCGTGGGACGCATTGCCGGATAAGTTTGTGATCAAAGGGAATCACGGTTCCGGGTATAACCTGATTTGCCAGAATAAAAAATTGCTTAATATCACGAGCGCCAAAAAATTGATCGATGGCTGGATGAAAGACGATTATTGGAAAACCTATGTAGAGCTCAACTACAAAGGGATACAAAAAAAGATCATTGGGGAGAAATATATCGAATCGGCCAATGGTCACGGGCCTGAAGACTATAAAATCTATTGTTTCCGCGGTGTGCCTTACTGCACGTTACTGTGTGTCGGCAGAGATACCGGGTCGCCGAAGTATTACTTCTTTGACAAAGATTTCAAGTTTCTGTGCTACAGCGATGACTGCCTGGCCTTGAGCCAGGAAGAAATAGACGCCTTCGTGAAGCCAGAAGGCTACGATGAGCTGTTTGAGTACGCCTCACGCTTGTCCGCGCCCTTCGAGTTTGTTCGCGTTGATTTCTACATCTCCAAAGGCCAGATCATTTTCGGCGAGCTGACCTTTACCCCTTCCGCCGGGCTGGATACGGATATCCTGCCGCCGACCGATGTCTTGCTTGGCGAGATGTTGACGTTGCAACAGCACTGATTTTCACCTGGCCCCACGGTGAAGATTGGCCGCGCCTGAGGAAAAATACCGGCCGGTACGTTTGCCGCCCGCCAGTCGGTATTGCCTTGAGGGTTATCGTGCCGAAGCTCTCGCCTGTTCTGCCGCCGTGACGGCAACATCCCTGACCGCCCTTGGCTGCCCTGCCCGCAACCGACCCAGGGGCAATACCTCAGCCAGGTCGCATAACCATTTGAAAAACAATGATATTGGGCTATTAATAAGAATCACTTACATATTTATAATAAAATGTTCTATATGTATAGGAAGCTATAATATAAGATACAGGAAAGTTTCCCTGGTGTTGTTGTGTGTCTTTGCCCTATTTTATAGGGCTTTTTTTGCCAAAAATCGTTGATAACCGTGATTTTTTACCTGCCTTCGCTATTCTCCGCTCCATAAAAACCATAACCATTTCTAATTAATTGTAATCTCTCTTATTCATGACTTACCAATAATAACAATGAGTTGCTATTAACCCGGCAAAGTAACTGGCAGTCCTCTTCCGGGTTTTGGCAGCCTTTCGTGGCCGGAATGTCCGCCCTAAAGGTAGGTTTTTGCCGGACGCGAACGGATGCTACTATCGGCCTTTTTCGAGGATGTTGATCCGCATGTTCTTGTCCAACCGGCATTTTATCTCCGCGCTTCTGGCACTCGCCATCGGCCTTTGGCTGCCGGGCTCCGCACTGGCCAGGCCCGATTTGGAACGCAAGATCGGCACTACCGTAGCCGATAGCGATTCTGCGGATTACCGTTTCAGCGATCTGCGCTTCACCTCCGCCGATGGCCAACGGCATTACCGCGTTCGCATCGCCCAGCCGCGTCGGGCGCCTGCGCCTGGCGGCTATCCAACGGTTTATTTCCTCGACGGCAATGCGGTACTGATGGAGTTAAACGCCGCCTTACTGGCCAAATTGGCCGCGGCGAAGCGGCCGCCGGTGCTGATAATGATCGGCTATGACAACGATCTGCGCATCGATGCCGCCGGCCGCGCCTACGACTATACGCTCCCTCTGCCGGCAGACATGAAGAAACCGCCGCGAGCCAGCGGAGGCGCGGATGCGTTCCTGCAATTGATTGAAACTCGGATCAAACCCGCGATTGCCGCCAAACTGGCGGTCGATCCGCAGCGGCAAACGCTGTGGGGCCACTCCTATGGCGGGCTCTTCGTTCTGCACACATTGTTCACCCATCCCACTACCTTCCAGCGCTACATCGCCGTAGAACCCTCGCTGTGGTGGGGCAACGGCATGATCTTGCAAGAAGCGCAGCAGTTGACGGAACGACGTGCGGTGCCGGAGACAAGGTTACAACTGTGGGTTGGCCTGGCGGAACGCGATCGCGCGGCCCCGCCCGGCGTGAAGAGCCCCATTCTGCCGGCAAACGCGGCGCATTTGCTGGCCGAACAGCTGACGCAGCTCGGCGGTCTCACCGTCGGCTATCGGGAATGGCCCGCCTTGGGGCACGGCGCCATGCTGGGCGCGGCCATCGAGCCGGCGCTAAGCAGCGTCATCGCAGAGGACTGAATCCGCGGATCAGAAGGTGTCGGCCACATTTTCATCTGCGGCGCATATCTTCTGCCAAGAAGAGTGTTTACTATCTGAGACGGAGAATGACGGCCGCGGGTGGGCGCGCCAAAAAACAAAGTGGCTCCCCCGTCGGCAAGTGAGCTTGCTCTATCCGGTGGAGCCATACAGTACTGCAGTTTTCCCGGTGGGGCCCTGGTGAGGCGCAAGTAGGAAAAGATGGTGTAAGCAGGGCATTTCAGCGTTTTAATACCGCCTGTTTCACTATTTTCTTCTCCCTGTGACGCCTACTATAAGCGCCCGCTCACCGGGTGGAAAAGGGTGAAAACCACCCTTGAAATACATTAACGAAAGTGATATTAGAAGCGGTTGGGGCAAAAGCGCCTAGTTCAGTTTTGAATAATTAAATCAGGGAATTATATTAAAAATGAATATTAATATCACCGACAAACCCAACCCGCAGGATGAAGAGTTCGTTATCGACAGCCTTTGGGCGCACAATCACAAAACCCAGCCTGTAGACATTCACCCGCTGTTCCTGACCGTCACCGACGACAATCAGCAGATCGTCGGTGGCCTGGTCGCACGCACCTGGTGGGGCGGTCTGGAAGTGCAGTATCTATGGGTTGGCGATCAATGCCGCAAATGCGGATACGGCCGCCAATTGATGGAGTTGGCCGAAGAAGAAGCCCGCAAGCGCGGTTGCCATATGGCCTATGTCGATACCTTCGATTTCCAGGCCAGAGGCTTCTACGAAAAACTGGGCTACCGGGTCTACGGCGAGCTGGGCGACTATGCGCATCGCCACACCCGCCATTACCTGGCTAAAAGCCTGTAACGCGGCCTGAGCGGCACTGAGGTGGGTATGGGTTCATCGCATAAAAATAATGAATCTTATTTTAAGGGCCTCATCACCATGATGGAGCACCTGAGCGAACCCTGGGGCATCAAAGACCAACTGTCCCGCCACCTCTATATGAACCGCGCCGCTTATCTCTATACCAATACGCCGCTGAATTTCGACGTCGCCGGCAAATATGACCACGAGTTCCCCGCCGACTGGGCCGACTCCGCCGCCGACTTTATCGAACATGACAAGATGACCGAAGCGGCACGCGATCGGGTCACGGTCATAGAAACGCACTACTGGTACGGCAAAGACAGCCTGACGCCGTTTATCAGCGAAAAACTGCCGGTGTACAACGATGACAAACAGGTGATTGGCGTGATCTGGAACGCCAAGCCGATGAACAGCCTGTCGCCGCTGAAATACATCAATCAGCAAAAACCCAGCGTGTTGACCACCGAAGTCAATAACGAGCTGTTCACCCGTGCCGAACTCGATGTCATTTTTCTTATGCTGCAACGATTTACAGTGAAAGAGATCGCCAAAATCTATAACGTCAGCAATAAGACCATCGAAAACCGCATTTATAACATTTATCAGAAGGCCAACGTGCATACTCAGCAGCAATTTGAGGAGTACTGCAAATACGCCAACCTGGATAACTACATTCCCGATCGCCTGATAACCAAAGGCATTCAGTTTATTTGAACCGCAAGGAAGATCTCACCGTGATAAAGATCGAAGATTATCCGCTCACCCGGGTGCCGCAGGATAAACGAGTTTCGTTTTTAAGCGTGGCCATCGTGCATATGGGCATGCTGACCGCGCTGGACCAGTTCATGCTCGGCGCCGTGCTCGGCAACTCCATGACGCTGATTGACGCCTTCACCGCCATTTTCGTCGGCAGCCTGATCTTCGGCGTAGTGACCTACGGCCTGGGGCTGGCGGGCATGCGCGAAGGGATTTCCGGCAGCCTGCTGGCGCGCTGGTGCGGCTTCGGCCGTCTGGGGTCGGTGCTGATCGGCGTGGTGGTGGCCGTCAGCCTGCTGGGTTGGTTCGGCATTCAGAACGCCATTTTCGCCAAGTCGCTCGACTTCGCGCTCGGCAATAAGCTGGGCTTCGGCCTGGCCGCCGGGCTCTCGGGCACGCTGCTGACCATCCTGGTGGCGTTCGGCTTCAAAGCGCTGCGCATCGCCGCCCGTATCGCGGTGCCGATGTTCATCATGCTGGTGGCCTATATATCGGTGACCGCACTGACCGGGCATAACCTGCAGGAGATCATCCAGCTGGCGCCGCCGGGTGAACCGCTGACCATCAGCGCCGGCATCACCATCGTCGTCGGCGGCGCCATCGTGGCCAGCCTGATGACGCCCGACCTGACCCGTTACTCCAAAAACGGCAAGCACGTGCTCGGCGTCACGATCTTCACCATCATCGCCGGCGAGTTCGTGGTGAACGGCCTGGCGATCCTGATCGCCAAAACCCTGGGCACTGCAGACGTGGTCACCATCATGTCGCAAGCAGCCGGCGGTGCCGGTTTGCTGGTGGTGGTGTTCTCTACCCTGCGCGTCAACGATCTCAACCTGTATTCCTCTTCGCTGGGCATCGTCAACGCGGTGGAAGGCATCACCGGCAAAAAGCTGAAGTACACCTACACCACGTTGGTGATCGGTATTCTGGGCACCACGCTGTCGGTGCTGGGCATTCTTGACCGCTTTGTCGACTTCCTGACGGTGCTTGGCGTGGTCTTCCCGCCGATTATCGGCATCATGCTGGTGGACTATTATCTGCTGCGCAGCCACCGCAAGATCCTGGACGAGAGCCGCCGTACCGGCCAGCTGCCAAACGAGACGCCAACCATCGGCTGGGCGGCGATCGTCGCCAGCATCGCCGGCGGCGCCGTTGGCCTGTCGACCGAATGGGGCGTGCCGACCATCAATTCCCTGATAGCCGCCAGCCTGCTGTATTGGGTGCTTAAACTGGCCTTCAGCCGGGCGCAAAAACCGCTGGCCTCGCAGAAGTCGCTCTGATTTTCGCGCACGCGTTAATGCACTCCTCCGGTGACGGGGGAGTGTTTTATGCTCGAGAAAGGTGGGCGTAACGGAAAAGGATGGGCCGATCGCGCAGACAAACGGCCGTGGTAGTTAGGGTCCCTGGTGTCGGTAGCAAGCTATCCATTATGCTCAGAGCGTGGCAACGCCCCCTCTGGGCTTTTTATTATAAAAATTGTTGGCTTCCGTGTTTTTATCATAAAGAAAAACTTCAGCTTGCATGAACAGTAGCCCATGAAATCGGCTTAGGTCAACATAAAAGTAAACACAAAACCGGCTTTTGTGTTCACTTTTCCATAAGCAAAACCTAATCAATTGATTTACACGGCTTTATCTTTCGTGCAGAGAAGGTAGGGCTCCCCGCTGATATCACTACGCTAAACGGCTGACAAGAAACAATAATTACCGCCAATAATCAGCCTGTTACCTACTCCTCAGCGCCTTTTTATCTGGACAACGCCAATGCGTAGGATATAGTGAAGTCTGCGTAATGTTTGTAAGGACAGCCAATGAAAACCACCAACGCACAGCGCAAAATCAACATCATTAAAAATATTGAATATCTGATGCGTACACGCGGTGAAACCAAGGCTTCCTTTTCCAATCGCAGCGGCCTGACGCGCACGACTCTCTACAAAATTCTTGACGGAAGAGTGAACAACGTTCAGCAATCCACCGTGAATCGGATCTCCGATTTCTTCGGTGTCTCCTGTGAAGAGATCGAAGATTACGATCTGGAAAAGCTGGAGCTGCTCAACGAAACGCTGTCCACCGAAGGCAACAAGAACCCTTCCGCCATTCCGGTGATCCCGCAGTCGCGCTATCTGGCCGTCTCGCAGCGCAAGGTCGGGCAACTGGTCACCGAGTTTCCTCTGACTTATTTCTTCGGCGATGAGTCGAACATGTTGGCAATGAAAATAGAGACCGAAATTAAAGGGTCATTTATTCCCGGCGAAGTCATCATCATCAAACGCCCGCCGGTACTGATTTGCGATTCGCCTTTGCTGTATCACTCGGGAAAAAGTGGCTTCTTTGTGGTTGACGACAAAGACAGCGAAAGCATGGACAAACGCCCTCAGGACACCGTGCAATTCCTGGGTTACATCGTTGGAGAAAGGTTATAAATGGAACCGAATCAGAAGTTCAAGCTGTTGGGCTTCACCCGGCATGGCACCATCGCGGCCAATGTCATGGTCTTGGCCACCGGCAAAACCATTACCATGGGGCTGAATGAGCTGGCCGACAGCGAAATATCAGAAGATCTCAGCCGGCACGAGCTGCAGGCGCTGTACCGCAAACTCTATGGCGACAACCAACAAAAAACCGCCTACGAGCTCAGCGATCGCCACGAACGCTCCTGGTACGCCTACCTGATTATTACCGTGGCGCTCAGCGTGATTTATATTTTCTCAACGCTGTGCGGCGTCAAACCGATCCAAATCCCGGTGCTGAATCTCATCACGCCGCCGGCGATCTTCATCTACCCGCTCACGTTCATTCTGGTGGATATCCTCAACGAATTCTATGGTTTACGGCTGGCCAGGCGCACCATCATCATCTCGTTTATCGCCAACCTGACCTTCGTCCTGGGAGTTTGGGTAACGACGCTGGTGCCAAGCATTCCGCAATGGGAGTACAGCGAGACCTACAACGGCATCGTGCACAGCATCATGGCGGTGCTGGTGGCCTCGTCGGCGGCCTATCTGATCTCCGAGAACGTCAACTCCTACCTGCTCTGCAAAATCAAAGAGTTGACCAACTCCCGCTACCTGTTTGTGCGCGTGATCACCAGCACCGTAGTGGCGTCGGCCATCGACAGCGTGGTGTTCTGTACGCTGGCGTTCTACAACGTGCTGAGCTGGGACATCATCAAAACCATGATCCTGTCGCAGTTCCTGATCAAGGTGGTTTACGCCCTGCTGGGCGTCGGGCCGATCTACGCCACCCGCAGTCTGTTTAATCGCTACATCAATACCGAACAAGCAAAAGGCAATGAATATGCATATCCAAAAGCAAGATAAAATCACCCATCTTGGCGCCAACTCCGATTATCCGGATCAATATGCTCCCGCATTGCTCGAAGCCTTGCCGCGTGCGCGCGGCCGCGATCTGATCGGCGTGGACGAGCGGCAGCTGCCGTTCAACGGCTTTGATCTGTGGACCGCCTTCGAGCTGTCCTGGCTCAACGCCAAGGGCAAGCCGGTGGTGGGCATCGGCGAATTTACCTTCCCGCACTCCTCGTCGAACCTGATCGAGTCCAAATCGTTCAAGCTGTATCTCAACAGCTTCAACCAAACGCGCTTTGACAGCGTGGAACAGGTGAGCGCCGCCATGCAGAAAGATCTGTCGCAGGCGGCCAACGGCCAGGTCACCGTCAAGCTCTATCCGGGGCTGGAAGGTTACCCGGCGCAGATCGACCGCCTGCCGGGCATCAACATCGACGATCTGGATATCGCGGTCGACGACTTCGCCTTCAAACCGGAATACCTGAACGGCGCGGCCGAGAGAGGGGAACCGGTGTCGGAGACGCTGTCCTCCAATCTGCTGAAATCCAACTGCCTGGTCACCAACCAGCCGGACTGGGGCAGCGTGGTGATCCGCTATGAAGGCCGCAAAATCGATCGTGAAAGCCTGCTGCGCTACCTGATCTCCTTCCGCCAGCACAACGAATTCCACGAGCAGTGCGTCGAGCGCATTTTCAACGACATCAAGCAGAGCTGCCGCCCGGAAAAACTCAGCGTGTTCGCGCGCTACACCCGCCGCGGCGGCCTGGACATCAACCCCTTCCGCAGCGATTTCGAAACGGCGCCGGCGCTCGGCCGCCTGATCAGACAGTAAGCGTTATCCCCGCAGTGCTCCCGCCAGGGAGCATTGTTTCCCTCGCTTTCATCTCCCTGTTATTTTTCGCCATTATCGTCGTCAGCGGCTATCTTCAAAGCACACTGACGGAGATTAACGACGCATGCCTGACCTTTCACGCAGAGACATCCTGCGGGCTGCCGCCATCGGATCGGCGTTCTCGCTGTTGCCCGCCTCGATTCGCAAAGCGCTGGCCATTCCCGCCAACAACCGCACCGGCACCCTGCGCGACGTCGAACACGTGGTGATCCTGATGCAGGAGAACCGCTCTTTCGACCACTATTTCGGCACTCTGCCGGGCGTGCGCGGCTTCAGCGATCGCTTTACCATTCCATTGCCCGGCGGTCGCCATGTCTGGCAGCAGCAGGGCGCCGAACGGCTGGTGCTGCCCTACCACCTGGACAGCAAACGCGGCAACGCCCAGCGCGTCACCGGCACGCCGCATTCGTGGGTGGATGAGCAGGCCGCCTGGGATCACGGCCGCATGAGCGCCTGGCCCACCTACAAAACGCCAGCCTCGATGGGCTACTACCGCCAGCAGGAGCTGCCGTTCCAGTTCGCGCTGGCCAACGCCTTTACCCTGTGTGACGCCTATCACTGCGCTATTCACGCCGGCACCAACACCAACCGACTGTTCCACTGGACCGGCACCAACGGCCCGTCCGCCGCCGACGTGGCGGTGGTGGTCAACGAATGGGACAGCCCCGGCCCGGCGGAGCTCGGCTACCAGTGGACAACCTATCCGGAACGGCTGGAGGCGAGCGGCGTCAGTTGGAAGGTGTATCAATTCCTGCCGGACAACTTTACCGACAACCCGCTGGCGGGTTTTCGTCAATACCGCGCCGCCAGCATTCAGGTGGGCAACCCGGCGCGGCCGCCGAAAGACTTCAACGCTTTCGTGCCCTATCGCGAGGCGCTCAACGAGGCCGCGCCGCTGTACAAAGGCAACGGCAACACCCTGCCGGCCGCCGACGGCAACGATCTGGATGCCATGCTGGCCGGATTCCGCTCCGACGTACAGCAGGGCAAACTGCCGCAGGTCAGCTGGATCATCGCGCCGGCGGCCTATTCGGAACACCCCGATCCCTCCAGCCCGGTGCAGGGCGGCTGGTTCACCCAAGAGATCCTCAACGCGCTGACCGACAACCCGGAGGTGTGGAGTAAAACCGTCCTGCTGGTCAACTACGACGAAAACGACGGCTTTTTTGACCATATGCCTTCGCCTTCCGCACCGTCGCTGCGCGAAGACGGCAGCTTCGCCGGTAAATCGACGGTGCCGTTCGACACCGAGATCTTCCAGCACGTGGCGCCGCCCGGTTCGCAGGATCAACCGCCGCCGGACGGCCGCATCTACGGCCCCGGCCCACGGGTGCCGATGCTGGTGCTGTCGCCCTGGAGCCGCGGCGGCTGGGTCAATTCGCAGGTTTTCGATCACACCTCGGTGCTGCAATTCCTGGAAAAGCGCTTTCAGGTGCATGAACCCAACATCAGCGCCTGGCGCCGCGCGGTATGTGGCGATCTCACCTCGGCGTTCAACTTTGTCGCTCCTAACGGCGAAGCGCTGCCGAGCCTGCCCGCCACCAATCGCCACGCCGCCGACGGCCTGCGCCAGCGCCAGGAACAGCTGCCGCAGGTGCCGCTGCCGCCCCCCACCCACCAGCGTTTGCCGCACCAACGCCGCCTGGCGCGCCCTTCCCGCGCGTTGCCCTACCAGCTGCACGTCGAAGCCACCGTCGCAGCCGAGCAGCGTCGCGTGACGCTGAACCTGTTCAATACCGGCGAGCAGGGAGCGGTGTTTCACGTCTACGATCGCCGGGACCTCACGCAGATCCCGCGCCGCTATACCGTCGAGGCCGGCAAGGCGGTCAGCGATGACTGGCAGATGGAGGATGAGTACCATCTGTGGTTGCTCGGCCCCAACGGCTTTCATCGCGAGCTGCGCGGCGCCCTGAGCCGGCCGCAGCCGGAGGTGCGTCTGCGCCCGACGGGCCGCAGCCTGCTGCTGCAGTTGAATAATCCGGGCACCGAAGCGATAGCGGTCACCCTCGAACGCTGCCCTTACACGCAGCAAGGCCCGTGGCCTATCACGCTGCCTGCGGGGGACAGTCACCAACAGAGGTTTGACGCCCGCGCCAGCGGCGGTTGGTATGACCTTACGCTGCAAGGCCCGGGAGGTTGGCTGCGCCGCCTGGCGGGCCGGTTGGAGGATGGCGCGCACAGCGTCAGCGACCCGCTGATGGGCCTGGGATAATCTATCGGCATCAAGGGAGTTCAAAAAGCGAAAGGATATCGCTTATCATTGCGTTCTCGTTCTTCGCCGATTACCCAAGGATCTTCATGCCCGCTGTTCTTATCGCCAAAGCCGGCCGTTGGTTGGCCGCCTGTGTGTTGCTGCTGGCCGGCGCCGCTCAAGCCGCGCCGATCGTCGTCACCGATGTCGCCGGCCGCCAGGTCACCCTGCCGCAACCGGCCAAACGCGTTATTCTGGCCGACGCTCGCGCGCTGCTGGCGCTGAATATTCTGCACCCACAGCAGCCGCTGAAAAACATCATCGCCTGGGACAACTCGCTGAAGGTCAAAGCGCCGGACCTGGTTGAAGCCTACGCGAAAAAATTTCCGCAGGTCATGCAAATCCCTACCTTCGACAATCCCTACACCAGTGATTTCAGCGTGGAAAGCGCGGTGGTGCGCCAACCGGATCTGATCATTTTCGACATCGGCCTGCTGAGCAAATTGAAAGACAGCGGCGTACTGACCCAGTTGGAAAAAGTCGGCATCCCGGTGCTGATCATCGATTTTCGCCAGCAGCCGCTGACCAATACCGTCGCCAGCATGACGCTGTTGGGTAAAGTGTTTGACGAGCAGCCCAACGCCGACGCCTTTATCCGTCTCTATCAGCAGCGCCTCGAACTGGTACGGCAGCGGGTCGCCACGCTGAAGCCGGAGCAACGCCCCAGCGTCTTTATCGAGCGCAGCGCCGGCATCAAAGGCGAACAGTGCTGCAACACCTTCGGCAAAGGCAGCTTCGGGCAGTTCATCGATACCGCTGGCGGCAACAATATCGGCAGTAAGCTGTTTTCAGACATGGGCGGTGAAGTGAATGTCGAGCAGGTGATTAGCAGCAACCCGGATTTCTATCTGCTGACCGGCGCCGACTGGAGCCGCGGGCATCGCGGCACGCTGGCGGTGCCGCTGGGTTACACCACCGATATGGCCACCAGCCAAAAGAAACTGGCGCATCTGCTGGATCGCACCGGCATTAACGTGCTGAAAGCGGTGAAAGAAAAACGCGTGA
The DNA here is from genome assembly GCF_052692115.1 of Serratia sp. TSA_105.2. Classification (NCBI taxonomy): domain Bacteria; kingdom Pseudomonadati; phylum Pseudomonadota; class Gammaproteobacteria; order Enterobacterales; family Yersiniaceae; genus Serratia; species Serratia sp. TSA_105.2. The sequence goes on along the minus strand of NZ_JBQZFT010000001.1, from coordinate 311,016 downwards.
TGGCGATTTACCATCAATTTTACGACACGCCGCTCAACTTTATCGCCGTTGAGGCGATCGCCAAATTCCTGCACCCGGCGCTGTTTAAAGATATTGATCCGCAAGCGGATATCGAAATGGTGCACCAGAAATTCACCGCGCTGGATTACAGCGGCGTCTTCTGGCTTACGCCGCAATAACCCCCGCCAGGGCCCGCCAGCCGGGTCCTGTTTCCCGCATTCATTATTTAGTTACCCGCTTAACTATCCCGTAACAATTCTATTTACTTGCCAATAATTATCATTAAGATTGTCTTTTCTAAAAAATACATCCGGGTCTGAAACTCTTAAGGCATTATTATGTCACCTCTTTTTCGGCTTTCCCTGCTGACGGCTTCCATCGCCGTCGCGTTCCCTGTCCTTGCTACTGATAACTCATCTCAAAACGATACCGACACCGTGACCGTCGTCGGCAACTGGCTGGACAACCCTGATACCAGTTCGGTGCTGCTCAACCATCCGGGCGCGCGTTCCATCGTCACCCAGCAGCAGATGCACGAGCAAGGCGACCAGACCATCGCCGATAGCCTGCGCGGCGTGCCCGGCGTGCAGGTGCGCGACAGCAACGGCACCGGCGGCAGCGACATCTCGCTCAACGTCGGTGTGCGCGGCCTGACTTCGCGTCTTTCTCCACGCTCCACCATTCTGATGGACGGCGTCCCGCTGGCGGTCGCGCCTTACGGCCAGCCGCAGCTGTCGATGGCTCCGCTGTCTATCGGTAATCTGCAATCGGTGGACGTGGTGCGCGGCGGCGGCGCAGTCCGCTACGGGCCGCAGAACGTCGGCGGCGTGATCAACTTCGTTACCCGAGACATTCCCAAAACGTTTGGCGGCACCGCCAGCGTACAAACCCAGGGCGCCAGCCACGGCGGCCTGAAGACCCTGACCAGCGCCTCCGTGGGCGGCACCGCAGACAACGGCTTCGGCGCCGAGCTGCTCTATTCCGGCCTGCACGGCCAGGGTTACCGCGACAACAACGACAACACCGACATCGACGATTTCATGCTGAAAACGCGTTATGCGTTTACCGATCGCGACGAACTGTTGGCCAATTTTCACTACTACGACGCCAAAGCCGGCATGCCTGGCGGGCTGAGCACCGCGCAGTACGCGCAGAACCCGTTCCAGTCCACGCGGCCGTGGGACCAGTTCGAAGGCCGCCGCAAGGATATGTCGTTCAAGTACAAACATCAGGAAGACGACAAGCAGTTCGAAGTGTTGACCTACTTCACCGACAGCTACCGCGGCAGCAACATCGAATCGGAAGGCACCGGCAAAAACGCGGGCCAGCGGCGCATGGTCTCCTATCCGCGTCACTATTCAACCTGGGCTATCGAACCAAGCTATTCGCAAGTCTTCCGCTTCTGGGATATGGCGCACGAGATCACCCTCGGTTACCGTTACCTGAATGAAACCATGGATGAAAAGGCGTCGCGTTCGGCCTGGTATAACCCGGCGAATATCGGCTCGACGCCGGACACCCCGGACTATTACCAGCACACCTCCGGCGGCACCGCAGCCAACGCGTTCTATATCGACGACACCATCAACGTCGGCAACTGGACGGTCACGCCGGGCCTGCGTTATGAAAGCATTCGCACCCACGTGGACGATGCCTTCAACAACATCAGCCGCGAGAAAAGCTACAGCGAACCGCTGCCGTCCTTGAACGTGATGTACCACCTGTCCGATGCCTGGAAGCTGTTCGCCAACGCCAACACCTCGTTCGGCAGCATGCAGTATTTCCAACTGACCAAAGGCGGCAACGGCAACCAACCTGCGCCGGGGCTGACGGCGGAAAAAGCGCACACCTATGAATTCGGCACCCGCTACGACGATACCGTGGTCAAAGCCGAAGCCACGCTGTTCTACATCGACTTCGATAACCAACTGCAGTACATCAGTAACGACGTAGGCTGGACCAATATGGGCGCCACCAAGCACAAAGGCATCGAGCTGGCGCTCAGCTACGATCTCAGCGAGCTGAACCGGGCGCTCGACGGCGCCAGCGTCTACACCAGCTATACCTACACCAAAGCCAGCACCGACAAGGGCGACTTCGCCGGTAAAGATCTGCCGTTCTACTCGCGCCAGGTGTATACCGTCGGCACTCGCTACGCCACCGGCAGCTGGGTATGGAATCTGGACGGTTACGCGCAATCCAAACAGCATTCGCCGGGCACCGGGCCGGAGTACGTCACGCAGGAAAGCGCCGATGGTCAGTTCGGCGATATCGCCGGTTACATGGTGTGGAATATGCGCGGGGAATATAATTTCGGGCCGCAGCTATCGAACCTGACGCTGGGCGCCGGGGTGAAAAACCTGTTCGACCAGCGCTACTTTACCCGCTCCAACGACAATAACTTCGGCAAGTACGTCGGCGAACCGCGCACCTTCTTCGTGCAGGGGTCGATCGCTTTCTGATACCGAGGCCCCGGCGGGGCCTCGGTATCACCGACAGCAAAGGCGAAACAGGCGCGCCAGGTGCGCGCCCATCGGCGTCAGGGTGGTGTCCTTGCGTTGGATAAGATAAAACGTCGCTTTCGGCAGACTCTCTTCCAGCTCGAGCGGCACCAAATGCTTGCCCAGAATTGGATCCGAAATCACGTCCACCGACAGAATGCTAACAAAATCGCTCTGCGCCACCAGGCTGGTACAAGCCATAAAGGTCTCGCAGGTCACACTGATAGACGGCGCCATGCCCAAGTCCCCGAACAGATCGTGCAATAGCCGGTAATAACTGCCTTTCGGTGTCGGCATGGTCCAGTCGCAGTGCTGCAGCTGTTTCAGCGAGGTCGCCCGCTCCATCAGATGCCCTTTGCGTACCACCACCCGATACTCTTTTTCCATCAGCCGTTCGTACTGCAACTCGTTGTCGAGGCTGCTGGGGTAGTAGGTATTGACGGTAAAGTCCAGCTCGCCCTGGCGCAGTTCAGGGATCATCGACACCAGCTGCCCCTCGACGATGCGTACCTTCACGTTGGGATACTCACGATGAAACTGCGTGACCACCTGCGGCATCACGGTACGCGCAATGCTGCCACCAACGCCGATATTCACCGTGCCGCCCGCCAACCCCAACCGCTGTTGGATATCTTCCTGCGCCACCCGCAACTCTTCAAGGATCAGGCTGGCATGCTGGAAAAAGTTATCGCCGCAGTCGGTCAATACCACACCCTGGCTACGGCGAATAAACAGCTTGGCGCCAAGCACCTCTTCCAGCTCCTGAATGGCCTTGGTCAGTGCAGGCTGGGAAAGGCGTGAGGTGCGGCTAGCGGCGCGGATGCTGCCCTGGCGGCTAACGTCCACAAATGCACGTAATTGGTGCAATTTTATCGAGGCTGGCATAGGCGAAAGGCGATAACCGTTATTTATCAATAGCAAGATATTGGCATCTTATTTAGCCAGATTCCATTGTGTACATTCGGAAAAAACATAATAAATAACCAAATTCTTATTTCGCTTAATTAAGCGCATTTTCTGCGCCAATAAGCGCCATTCACGGCAGTTAGTAACCAAATATACCTTTTTCTTTGCAATAGCTTCACCGTCTGATTTCAGTTCAGAGCATAACTGCTGCCTGGAGCGATCCAGCGCGCGATAACTTATGAGATATCACTATGACTAATTCGCTTTCGATGTTGGTGGCCGATTTGTACCCGCAATTGCAGGCCTGGCGCCGCGACTTCCATCGCTATGCCGAATCCGGCTGGTTTGAGTTCCGCACCGCCACCCTGGTGGCGGAAGAACTCGATCGGCTGGGTTATCGCCTGCAGTTGGGCCGCGAGGTAATCAAGGCCGAGGCGCGCATGGGACTGCCCTCGTCCGATGAGCTGGAAGCGCAGGAAAAGCGCGCCCGCAATCAGGGGGCGTTGGAAAAATGGTTGCCGCACTTTTCCGGCGGCTTCGCCGGCATCGTCGCAACGCTCGATACCGGCCGCCCCGGCCCAACTATCGCCTACCGCGTGGATATGGACGCCCTCGATCTCAACGAATTGCTGGAACCCGAACACCTGCCGTTCCGTGAAGGCTTCGCCTCTTGCAACAGCGGCATGATGCATGCATGCGGTCATGACGGCCATACCACCATCGGCCTGGGGCTGGCGCACGTCTTCAAAAGCCTGGAGTCCCAACTTAGCGGCACCGTCAAACTGATCTTCCAGCCGGCGGAAGAAGGCACTCGCGGCGCAAAATCGATGGTGGAGGCCGGCGTGGTGGACGACGTCGATTTCTTCACCGCGGTGCATATCGGCACCGGCGTGCCGGCCGGTGAGCTGGTATGCGGCAGCGACAGCTTTATGGCCACCAGCAAGCTGGACGTCACCTTCCGCGGCGTCGCCTCACACGCCGGCGCCAAGCCGGAAGACGGTCGCAACGCTCTGCTGGCAGCGGCGCAGGCTGCGCTGGGGCTTTACGCCATCCCGCGCCACAGCGAAGGCAGCTCGCGCATCAATGTCGGCGTGCTGCAGGCCGGCACCGGCCGCAACGTGATCGCCGATCGGGCGTTTATGAAGGTGGAGACGCGCGGCGCCACCAATGAGATCAACGCGTTCGTCTATCAACAGGCGCTGAACGCCATCGAAGGCGCAGCCAAGATGCACGGCGTCGCCTGCGACATCGCGCTGATGGGCGCTGCGCAGAGCAGCAAACCGACCCAACCGTGGGTGGATTACATCCGTCGCCAGGCACAGCAGATAACCGAGCTGACCTCGGTGGTCGATCGCCGCGAACAGGCTGCGGGTTCAGAGGACGCCACCTACATGATGGAACGGGTGAAATTCCGCGGCGGCCAGGCCTCATACGTCATTTTCGGCACCGAGCTGAGCGCCGGACACCATAACGAGAAATTTGACTTCAACGAGCAGGTGATGGCAGTGGCGGTCAAAACGCTGGCGTCGCTGGCGCTGAACCTGTCGACATTCGGGAGCGGATCATGAGCAACTCAGAACTGCAGGCATTTATCGACGACTACATTGACCAACGTCAGCCTCGCTTCAGCGCGCTGAGCGACGCGATTTGGGACCACCCCGAAACACGCTTCAACGAGACCTATTCCGCCACGTTGCTGGCCGATGCGCTGGAGCAGGAAGGCTTCTCGGTCGAACGCGGCGTGGGCGACATCGAGACGGCGTTTATCGCCAGCTACGGCAGCGGCCACCCGGTCATCGCGTTGCTGGGCGAGTACGACGCGCTGGCCGGGTTGAGCCAGCAGGCGGGCCGCGCCACGCCGCAGCCGCTGGTGGAAAACGGCAACGGCCATGGCTGTGGCCACAACCTGCTGGGCACTGCGGCGCTGGCGGGCGCCTTCGCCGCCAAGGCCTGGATGCAGCAGAACCGGCTGACCGGCACCTTGCGCTTCTACGGCTGCCCGGGCGAAGAAGGCGGCTCCGGCAAAACCTTTATGGTGCGCGAAGGCCTGTTCGACGACGTCGATGCCGCCCTCACCTGGCACCCGGAAGGCTTCAGTGGCATGTTCAATACCAGTACGCTGGCCAACATTCAGGCGGCGTTTCACTTCAAGGGCGTCGCCGCCCATGCCGCCAACTCGCCGCACCTGGGGCGCAGCGCGCTGGACGCGGTAACGCTGATGAATACCGGCGCCAACTTCCTGCGCGAACATATCGTGCAAGAAGCGCGGCTGCACTACGCGGTCACCAACACCGGCGGCAGCTCCCCCAACGTGGTGCAGGCCGACGCCGAGGTGTTGTACCTGATCCGCGCGCCGCAGCTCGACCAGGCGCAGGACATTTACCAACGGGTGATTAACATCGCCAAGGGCGCAGCGCTGATGACTGACACCCGGATGGAAGTGCGCTTCGACAAGGCCTGCTCCAACTATGTGCCGAACCGCAGCCTGGAACGCGCGATGTATCAAAACCTGTGTGATTTCGGTCTGCCCGAGTACAGCGACGCCGAACGCCGCTTCGCCGAGGAAATCCGCCAGACGCTGAGCCGCGACGATCTGCGCAACGCCAAACTCAACATTGCCCGCACCGGCGGCGCAGCCGGGCGCGAGTGGATGCAGCTGTTGGGAGATAAGGTGCTGATGGATGAGGTCGCTCCTTATGTGGAGTCCGATGACCTATTGTACGGCTCTACCGACGTTGGCGACGTGAGCTGGGTGGCGCCGACCGCCCAATGCTTTAGCCCCTGTTTTGCACTCGGCACGCCTTTGCACACCTGGCAACTGGTGGCTCAGGGCCGCACCGCTATCGCCCATAAAGGCATGTGCCTGGCCGGCAAAGTGATGGCGGCGACCGCCATCGATCTGCTGAGCGACAGTGCCCTGCTGGCGCGCTGCCGCAGCGAGTTTGATCGCCGGCGCGCCGAACAGCCGTACCGCTGCCCAATCCCGCAGGGGGTGAAACCCTCCCCATTGAAATAGCATTAACAGACAGGGCCCGGCTCACCGGGCCACGAAGCATAATTATAAATAAATCAAATAATAACAATCACACAACAGAGCAGACACAGAGGGTAAAATCATGAGTGAGGCCACAACGCCAATCAATAAAAGCCCCGGACGCGTTTTTTACTGGGTGGAACGCATCGGCAATAAGATCCCCAATCCGTTTTTACTGTTCGTCTATTTGATCCTGGTGCTTATGCTGGCCACCGCGCTGTTTTCCTGGCTTGATGTGGCGGTAAAAAATCCGGCCACCGGCGAGCTTATCAAGGTGAATAACCTGATGAGCGTAGCGGGCATGCAGTGGATATTTCCCAACATCATCCATAACTTCAGCAGCTTTGCGCCGCTGGGGGCTATTTTGGCGCTGGTGATAGGCGCCGGCCTGGCGGAAAAGGTCGGCCTGCTGCAGGCGCTGATGTACAAAATGGCCTCGCGCGTCAGCGCCCGCTACGCCAGTTATATGGTGCTGTTTATCGCCTTCTTCAGCCATATATCGTCGGACGCCGCCCTGGTGGTGATGCCGCCCCTTGGCGCGCTGATGTTTGTGGCGGTGGGCCGCCACCCGATAGCCGGACTGCTGGCGGCGATCGCCGGCGTCGCCTCCGGCTTTACCGCCAACCTGTTGATCGTCACCACCGACGTATTGCTTTCCGGCATCAGCACCGAAGCGACCAAAGCGGTGGATGGCGCGATTCACGTTAGCGTGATAGACAACTGGTACTTTATGGCCACCTCCGTGGTCGTGCTGACCATCGCCGGCGCGCTGCTCACCGACAAGTTTATCGAGCCCCGGCTGCCGAAATGGCAAGGCAGCGCCGAAGACAAAATCGCCGCGCTGACCCCGCTGCAGAACCGGGGACTGATGATGAGCGGCATTGCCGCGCTGGTGTTTATCGCCATCATCGCCGCTCTGGTGGTGCCAGAGGCTGCGCCGCTGCGTGACCCGAACACCGGTTCGGTGATCCCTTCCCCGTTCATCAAGGGTATAGTGCCGATCATCATCCTGTTCTTCTTCACCGTCGCCATTACCTATGGCGTGGTCACCAAACAGATCCGGCGGCCGGATGACATTCCCCACCACTTGCTCGATCCGATGAAAAGCATGGCGGGTTTTATCGTGATGGTATTTCCGCTGTCGCAGTTCGTGGCGTTCTTTAACTGGAGCAACATGGGCAAGTTTATGGCCGTCGGCCTCACCGATATGCTGGAAGCCGCAGGAATGAGTGGCGCTCCGGCATTTCTCGGCCTGATGTTCCTCTCCGCCTTCCTGTGCATGTTCATCGCCAGCGGCTCGGCGATCTGGTCAATTTTGGCGCCGATCTTCGTGCCGATGTTTATGCTGCTCGGTTTCCATCCGGCGTTCGCCCAGATGATCTTTCGCATCGCCGACTCTGCGGTGCTGCCGCTGGCGCCGATGTCGCCGTTCCTGCCGCTGTTCCTCGGCTTCCTGCAGCGCTACCGCAAAGACGCGCAGCTCGGCACCTATTACGTGCTGATCCTGCCCTATCCTATGGTGTTCTTCAGCGTGTGGATCTTGCTGCTGCTGGTCTGGTATGCGCTTGGATTGCCAATCGGCCCGGGCGTGTATCCGAAACTGGGCTAAACCGCCCCGCTATCTCGCCCCGAGCCGGCTCGCGGGGCGGGTTTACTTCCCCCCGAGCCCAGAAGAAAAATTGATCTTCCTCACCCTCCAAACGTCCCAACGCATTATTTCATTGCCTTGCTAAACCGGTTCTTCTATTTTAGCACCCCATCTGACAAGGACAAAAACAGGGATTAAGCATGATGAATCGCGTATGGGTACTGGGCGACGCCGTGATCGACCTGGTGCCGGAAAATGCCAACGGTTATCTCAAATGCCCCGGCGGCGCACCGGCTAACGTAGCGGTGGGTATCGCCCGGCTCGGTGGCGACAGCGCTTTTATCGGGCGAGTGGGGCAAGACGGCTTCGGCGCCTTTCTGCAGCAGGTGCTGAGCGATGAAGGGGTGGATATCGGCCATATGCGGCCAGACCCCGAACACCACACCTCCACGGTCGTGGTGGATCTCGATCTGCAGGGTGAGCGCTCATTCACGTTTATGGTGCAGCCCAGCGCCGATCTATTTTTGCAGCCCGACGATCTGCCGGCTTTCCAACGGGGGGAATGGTTGCACCTCTGCTCCATCGCGCTCTCGCAGGAGCCCAGCCGCAGTGCGGCCTTCACGGCGATGGAGCGCATTCGGGCGGCCGGTGGCCGGGTCAGTTTCGATCCCAACATCCGCGAAGAGGTCTGGCGCCAGCCGGAAGCGCTGCGCCCCTGCCTGCAAAAGGCGCTGCTGCTGGCGGACGTGGTGAAACTGTCGCGCGAAGAGCTGGCTTTCATCAGCCATCTTGACGATCTGGAGAACGCCATTCGCTGGACGATGCAAACCTATTCGCTGCGCCTGCTGCTGGTGACGCTGGGCGGCGACGGCGTCTATGTGCATGACGGCCAACGGCTGCGTCATTTCCCGGCGGCGCCTGTCGTTCCGGTCGATACCACCGGCGCCGGCGACGCCTTCGTCGCCGGGCTGTTAGCGGCGCTGGCGCGCCTTCACGAATTGCCGCAGGAAGCGCAATGGCCGGCGGTTATCGCCCAGGCGCAGGCCTGCGGCGCGCTGGCCACCACCGCCAAAGGGGCCATGACCGCCCTGCCCCACGCCGACGAGCTGGCGGCTTTCCTGCGTTGATCCTCTGCATCCACGGCGAGCCTCAGGTTCGCCGTGGTCTTTTTGTCCACGATTTGCGCGCTCGATCACAATAGCTGAATCGGGTTAGCTAACTGGGTTGCCAGCTCGCTTCCCTCTCGTTATCTTTCGCCATGAAAAACCGGTTTAGCAATTTAGCAAACAATAATAACAACCCTTACCCGGATGATAGACGATGATGAAAAAACTCAGCTATTTGGCGATAACAACAGGGCTTTTCCTCTCTGCTTCCAGCGCAGCCGCCTCGGGCAGCGGCAGTATCGAGGCACGTCTCAACGCGCTGGAACAACGTCTGGCGCAGGCGGAACGGCGCGCCGCACAGGCTGAAACCCGCGCGACGGCGGCGGAACATCGGGCGCAACAGCTGGAACAACGCACCGCCAACACCGAACGGCAAACCGCGCAGATTGCACAGCATGCCGCCACGCAGGAAACACCGATTGCCAACTCCAGCGTGCTGAAACTGAGCGGATTCAATGACCTGAAGCTGTACGGCGACGTGGAGTTCAACCTGGACGGCGCCAGCCGCAGCGGCCAGCTGACGTCGCTGAAAGGCAGCGACCACAAGGACTGGAAGCCCGGCAACAAAGAACGTTGGGATATCAACGGCCGTATTCTGGTCGGGTTGGACGGCTACCGCCGCAATCAGGACGGCAACTTCTCCGGCTTCAGCGTGCAGCCGCTGGCGGACATGACCGGCAAAATGAACCTGGACGACGCCGCCTTCTTCTTCGGCAATGAAAAGAACTGGCAAACCAAAATCGGCCGCTTTGAAGCCTACGACATGTTCCCGCTGAATCAGGACACCTTCATTCAATACTCCGGCAATACCGCCAACGATCTGTACGCCGACGGCTTCGGCTATATCTACATGATGAAAGAAGGCCGCGGCCGCAGCAGCAGCGGCGGCAACCTGATGTTGAGCAAATACGCCGGTGATGTCTATTTCGAGCTGAACACGCTGGTGGAGGACGGCACTTCGCTGTTCCAGGACAACAGCTACCACGGCAACGCCCTGGATAATAAGAAAAACGTCGCCTATTTGCGCCCGGTGATCGCCTGGAAAAAAGACGCCTTCAGCATCGCGGCGGCAATGGAAAGCAACGTGGTGAATAACGCCTACGGCTATCAGGACGGCCAGGGCCGCTTCGTCGATCAGTCCAAGCGCAACGGCTACGGCATGACGATGAGCTGGAACAACAGCGCCGCCGATCCGGATAACGGCGTGGTGGCCAACCTGAGCACCGCCTATCTGGATGCCTCAGGCGAGCAAGACTTCACCGCCGGCATCAACGTGCTGTGGCGGCGCTTCGAACTGGGTTATATCTATGCTCATAACAATATCAAAGAGTTCAATACCGCCGGGATCGCCGCCGATATCCACAACCCGCTCAGCGAACCGGGCAACTACGACATCCACACCATTCACGCGTCGTATCAGATACCTAACATTATGAATATGAAGAATTTCAATTTGTATTTGGGCGCCTATGTGTCGCTGCTGGAAGCCAACGCCGACAACAAGATAGCCAACGGCGACAGCGATCAACGTTACGGCATGCGCGCCAGATTCAAGTATTTCTTCTGACATCGATTCACGGCGCTGCGCCGCAAACTGCGCGGCGGCATTTTTATTTAGCAAGGGGACAACATGGACATTACCGCAACCGCCAACGCGCTGTTGCCGCTGCTCGGCGGTAAAGAAAACATCGCCAGCGCCGCCCACTGCGCCACGCGCCTGCGCCTGGTGCTGGTGGACGACAGCAAGGTGGACAAAGAGGCCATCGGCAAACTGGACGGCGTCAAAGGCTGCTTCAGCAACGCCGGTCAGATCCAGGTGATCTTCGGCACCGGGCTGGTCAACAAGGTGCATGCGGAATTCATCAAGGCGGCGGGCGTCAGCGAATCCAGCAAAGCCGAAGCCGCCGATATCGCGGCGAAAAAGCTCAACCCGCTGCAGCGTATCGCCCGCCTGCTGTCGAACATCTTCGTGCCCATCATCCCGGCGATCGTCGCTTCCGGCCTGTTGATGGGGCTGCTCGGCATGGTGAAAACCTACGGCTGGGCCGATGCCAACAGCGCGCTGTTCATCATGCTGGATATGTTCAGCTCGGCGGCGTTCATTATCCTGCCGATTCTGATCGGCTTCACCGCCGCACGCGAATTCGGCGGCAATCCCTACCTGGGCGCCACGCTCGGCGGAATTTTGACGCATCCGGCGCTGACCAACGCCTGGGGCGTCGCCGGAGGGTTCCACACCATGAACTTCTTCGGTCTGGAGATCGCCATGATCGGCTATCAGGGCACCGTGTTCCCGGTGCTGCTGACGGTGTGGTTCATGAGCGTGCTGGAAAAGCGGCTACGCAAGGTGATCCCCAACGCGCTCGATCTGATCCTGACGCCGTTCCTGACGGTGGTGATCTCAGGCTTTGTCGCTCTGCTGTTTATCGGCCCCGCCGGCCGCGCGCTGGGCGACGGCATCTCCTTCGTGCTCAGCACGCTGATTGCCCATGCGGGGTGGTTCGCCGGGCTGCTGTTCGGCGGCCTCTATTCCGCTATCGTCATCACCGGCATTCACCACAGTTTCCATGCGGTAGAGGCCGGGCTGCTCGGCAACCCCAATATCGGCGTCAACTTCCTGCTGCCGATCTGGTCGATGGCCAACATCGCGCAGGGCGGCGCCTGCCTGGCGGTGTATTTCAAAACCCGCGACGCCAAAATCAAAGCCATCGCGGTGCCTTCGGCCTTTTCCGCCATGCTCGGCATCACCGAGGCGGCGCTGTTCGGCATCAACCTGCGCTTCGTGAAGCCTTTCCTGGCGGCGCTGGCGGGCGGCGCGCTCGGCGGCGCCTGGGTGGTGGCCAACCACGTCGGCATGAACGCGGTCGGGCTAACGGCGATCCCTGGCATGGCGATCGTGCAGGCCAGTTCGCTGGTCAGCTATATCATCGGCCTGGCGATTGCTTTTGGCAGCGCCTTCGCGCTCTCCCTGCTGCTGAAATATAAAACGGACGCGCAATGATGGAAGAACTCAGCTTAATCAAACAGGCGCTGCGGGCAGTCATGAACGGCCAGCCACTCGCGCTGCGCGATCCGCACCGCCCGGCCTGGCATCTGGCGCCCAGCGTTGGCCTGCTGAACGATCCCAACGGCTTTATCCAGCACAATGGCGTTTATCACCTGTTCTATCAGTGGAACCCGCTGGGCTGCGATCATCGCAACAAGTGCTGGGGACACTGGCAGTCGATCGATTTAGTGCGTTGGGAACATCAGCCGCTCGCCCTGGCGCCCGGCGCCTGTTACGACAGCCACGGCTGTTACTCCGGCTCGGCGGTGGTGGCGGAAGACAAAATCACGCTGATCTACACCGGCAACGTGAAATACCCCGACGGTTCACGCACCGCTTACCAATGCCTGGCTCAGGCAAGCGATCGGGGCGAATACCGCAAACTCGGGCCTGTGCTGCCGCTGCCGGAGGGCTACAGCGGCCACGTACGCGATCCGAAAGTGTGGCGTCATCAGGATGCCTGGTACATGGTGCTCGGCGCGCGTGACTTGCAGGATCGCGGCAAGGTGCTGCTGCTGCGTTCCAGCGATCTGCGCGACTGGCAAGCGCTGGGAGAGATCGCCGGTTCCGGCCTGAACGACCTGGGCGAATTCGGCTACATGTGGGAGTGCCCGGATCTGTTCTCGCTGGACGGCGGCGACGTGTTGATCTGCTGCCCACAGGGGCTGGCGCCGCAGGCGGAACGCTATCTCAACCGTTATCAGGCCGGCTATCTGCTCGGCAAGCTGGATTACCGGCAGGCGGCCTTCAGCCACGGCGAATTTCGCGAGCTGGACGCCGGCTTCGAGTTCTACGCGCCCCAGACGACGCTGGCGGAAGATGGCCGCCGCCTGCTGTTCGGCTGGATGGGCGTGCCCGAGCAAGATGAAGAAGCCCATCCGACGCGCCGTTACGGCTGGATCCACACCATGACCTGCCCACGCGAGCTGTCACTGCGGCATGGCCGCCTCCACCAACGCCCGGCGCGCGAGCTGCAACAGCTGCGCGGCGAGCGAGGAGACTGGCAAGGCCGCGCCGATGACGCCCCCACCTATGCGCTGGGGGCCGCGGAGCTGCAAATATCGCCGCAGGGTGCGTTCAGCGCCGCTTTTGGCGACGCCATGACGCTGAACTGGGACGGCGAGCAGCTGCGGCTGACGCGAGCCTCTCTGGCCGACGGCCGGCCGGAGCACCGTTACTGGCGCGGCCCGGTCACGCATCTGCAGCTGCTGTTCGATCGTTCCAGCGTGGAAATCTTCATCAACCACGGCGAGGCGGTGATGAGCGCGCGCTACTTCCCGGCGGGTGAACCGCAACTGCGGCTGAACGGGAGCGCGCCGCTGGCGTTGGAATACTGGCCGCTGACGCCATGCATGCTAGAATGACGCATCCTCCGATGACTTCAGATGGCGTCAGTGAAAAAAAATAAACGCATTACCATCAGTGACATCGCCACGCTGGCCGGGGTGTCGAAATCGACCGCCAGCCTGGTGCTGAACGGCCGCAGCAAGGAATACCGGGTGTCCGACGACACCCGCGATCGCATTCTGGCGCTGGCGCACGAACACCATTATCAGCCCAGCATCCACGCCCGCTCTTTGCGCTCCAACCGCAGCCACACGCTGGGGCTGGTGGTGCCGGAGATGACCAACTACGGCTTTGCGGTGATCTCGCGCGAGCTGGAAACGCTGTGCCGCGAAGCCGGTCTGCAGCTGTTGATCGCCTGCACCGATGAAAACCCGGCGCAGGAGATGATGGCGGTGAACAGTCTGGTGCAGCGGCAGGTCGACGGCCTGATCGTCGCCTCCAGCCAGCTGAACGACGCGGAATACCAGAAGATCAACGCCGGGCTGCCGGTGGTGCAGATGGACCGTCTGATCGCCGGTTCCGAACTGCCGCTGGTGATCACCGACTCGGTTAATGCGACCGCCGACCTGGTGGAAAAGGTCGCGCGCCAACATCCGGATGAGATCTATTTTCTCGGCGGGCAGCCGCGCATTTCACCGACCCGCGATCGGCTGGCCGGCTTCCAGCTTGGCCTGGAGCGCGCCGGCGTGACGTGCAAACCGGAATGGATCATCAACGGCAGCTACCACCCCAGCTCAGGTTACGAGATGTTCGCTCAGCTGTGCGCACAGCTGGGGCGTCCGCCCAAAGCGCTGTTTACCGCCGCCTGCGGCCTGTTGGAAGGGGTATTGCGTTATCTGACGCAGCATCAGCTGATGGAGAGCGACATCCACCTGTGCAGCTTCGACGATCACTACCTGTTCGATTGCATGACGCTGAAGATAGACACGGTCGCTCAGGACTGCCGGGCGCTGGCGCAACATAGCTTCAGCCAGGTCACCGCGCTCATCGACGAGCGGCCGCTGGAACAGCATGCGCTTTATCTGCCGGGCCGCATCCACTGGCGCCATGCCGGTTCCCGGGCGTTGTTGTCCGGGGAGTGATGTCTCTGAATCAATAAAAAAGGGCGCCTGAGCGCCCTTTATCGTGTTGCTGCCGCTACTTGGCGGCGCCTTCCATGCCCACCAGCCCCACTTTCAGGTAACCGGCTTTACGCAGGGTGTCCATCACGCTCATCAGCGTTTCATAGTCCACGCTCTTGTCCGCCTGGAAGAAGATGGTGGTTTCTTTGTTCGCCTGAGTGCGTTGATCCAGCACCGAAGTCAGCTGATCGGCATTCACCGGCTGATCGCCAACGTAGAGCTGCTTGTCGGCCTTCACCGACAGGAACACCGGTTTCTCCGGCCGCGGCTGCGGTTTGGCGGAAGAAGCCGGCAGATCGACGCGAATATCTACCGTTGCCAACGGCGCGGCCACCATAAAGATGATCAACAGCACCAACATGACGTCGATAAACGGCGTCACGTTGATTTCATGCAGTTCGCCGCTGTCGTCCAGATCTTCATTTAAGCGCATCGCCATGACTCACCCCGCCCGCAGTTGGTGTGCGTGCTGTGAGCGCTTGGCTTCCGCCGTTGCGGCCAGATCCAGATCGCGGCCCTGCAGCAGCAAGACCTGCGCTGCCACGTCGCCTACCTGGGCGCGATGGCCGCTGATGACGCGGGCGAAGATGTTGTAGATAACGACTGCTGGGATCGCCGCCACCAGGCCCATCGCAGTCGCCAGCAGCGCCTCTGCGATGCCCGGCGCCACGACCGCCAGGTTGGTGGTCTGCGAATGGGCGATGCCGATAAAGCTGTTCATGATGCCCCAGACGGTACCGAACAGGCCGACGAACGGCGAGATGGCGCCGATGGTGGCCAGGAAGCCGTTGCCGCGGCCCATGTTGCGGCTGTAGGCCGCCACGCGGCGCTCGAGGCGGAAACCGGTGCGTTCCTTGATGCCGTTGTTGTCGTTGGATTCCGCAGACAGCTCCAGCTCATTTTGCGCATCGTTCAGCAGTACCGCACTGACGCTCTCCGGGGAGAAGTTTTGCGCCAGTTCGGAAGCCTCATCCAGCGAGCGCGCTTCGGCCAGCGCCAACTGCTCGCGGCGCAGACGACGTTTGGCACGCAGCAGTTCGCTGCCTTTGGCGAACAGAATGGTCCAGGTCACGATAGACGCCAGCACCAGGCCGATCATCACCGCTTTCACCACCGCGTCGGCGTGCTGGTACATACCCCAAATGGACAGGTCCATGCCGCGGGTTTCCGGTGGCTGGATCGTCGGTGCCGGGTTCACCGGCGTGATGCTCTCCGGCGCGGCGGCTGCAGCAGGTGCAGGCGCGGTGGTCGGCGCAACGCTTTCGGTAACGGCCGGATTGGCCGCCGGCGCTGCCTGCGCGCTGCCGGCCAGCCCCACAACCAGCACCATAGAAGCCATCAGGCTGCGGCCAAAGGCCTTGCCCCACTGCGCCCGGCCCTGGCCGAACGATCCTTGATTTAAATTCTTGCCAGCCGTTTTCACGCTGTGCCTCCACCCATTACCGATCAAAATTAAGGAATAATTCAGCGTGCGATCATATCAAACCAACCGGGGATTGATAGTAGTTCTCATTATTATTTACCAAATAAACGAGAAAATTTTAGCCAACCCCGCCGCAAAGCGCCAATCCGCGCCCGTTCACCGCCAAACGCCCCTTTTATAGGGTTATTTCGTTACTTTTCTCCCACAACGACGCAACAACGCCACGCTGCCGAACGGCGTCTTGACCGAGGAATGGGCTTCTCTCTCGCACCAGGGCAGAAGGATGAGGCGAGAAAGGCGCGCCTGGCAGCCAATAATAGCCGTTTCTGTATCTGGAAGTTAAAACGTCTGGATGGCTATATTAACTCATGCTAACGTAAGGGCTATCGCAAACGGGCACGTGCAGAGCAACCAAAGGTGAGCCAGGTACCATGACGTCAAAACACATCGAAACCACGCTGATCGGCGCCGGCCGCGGCAAACGCTACACCCAGGGCTCCGTCAATCCCGTCACGCAACGCGCCTCTTCTTTGGTCTTCGACTCCGTCGCCGCCAAAAAGCACGCCACCGCGCAACGCGCCCACGGCGAGCTGTTTTACGGCCGACGCGGCACGCTGACCCACTTCGCCCTGCAGGATGCGATGGTGGAACTGGAGGGCGGCGCCGGCTGCGTGCTGTACCCTTGCGGCGCAGCGGCGGTGGCCAATGCGATCCTGTCGTTCGTCGGCGCCGGCGATCACCTGCTGGTCACCGGTTCGGCGTACGAACCGACCCAGGATTTCTGCTCCCACATCCTCGGCCGCATGAACGTCAGCACCACCTATTTCGATCCGCTGATCGGCGCCGACATCGCCAATCTTATCCAGCCCAATACCCGCGTGGTGTTCCTGGAATCCCCCGGCTCCATCACCCTGGAAGTGCAGGACATTCCGGCGATGGTGCAGGCCATTCGCGCCGTGGCGCCGGAGGTGGTGATCATGATCGACAATACCTGGGCGGCGGGCGTGCTGTTCAAGGCGTTGGATTTCGACATCGACATTTCTATTCAGGCCGGCACCAAATACCTGATTGGCCATTCCGATTACATGCTCGGCACCGCCGTCGCCAACGCGCGCTGTTGGGATCAACTGCGCGAGTACTCCTATCTGATGGGGCAGATGGTGGATGCCGACACCGCCTATATGGCGAGCCGCGGCCTGCGCACCCTGAGCGTGCGCCTGAAGCAGCACGAGCGCAGCAGCATTGAGGTCGCCAACTGGCTGGCCGAACGGCCGGAGGTGGCGACGGTCAATCACCCGGCCCTGCCCAGCTGCAAGGGCCACGAGTTCTACCGCCGCGACTTCAGCGGCTGCAACGGGCTGTTCTCTTTCGTGCTGAAAGAGCGGCTGGACGATGCGCAGCTGGCCGCCTACCTGGACAACTTCAGCCACTTCAGCATGGCCTACTCCTGGGGCGGCTTCGAGTCGCTGATCCTGGCCAACCAGCCGGAAGAGCTGGAAGCGATCCGTCCGGCGGGCGGCGTCGATTTTTCCGGCACGCTGGTGCGTGTGCACATCGGCCTGGAGAACGTCGAAGACCTGATCGCCGATCTGGCTGCCGGCTTCGATCGCCTCAACGGCGTGCGCTAAGGCGGATTCCGGTAATTTTCTTCGTCTCGTTTAATGTCGGCTTAAGCTATTAGCGGTACACTAACCGGGTAACTGTCAGATACGGTAACCGCCGCATCCTGGAGAACGTGACCCCGGGCGCAACCGGCATGCAACAGGACATAAAATGGATGTATTACGAGAGATTATTCATGCGCTTTGGCAGCAGGACTTTATCGCCCTTGCCGATCCCAGCGTAATTTGGGTGGTTTACGCCGTACTTTTCACCACCCTGTTTTTGGAAAACGGACTGCTGCCCGCCTCCTTCCTCCCCGGCGACAGCCTGCTGCTGCTGTCGGGCGCACTGATCGCCAAAGGCGTGATGGGCTTTGCCCCCACCCTGCTGATTCTGACCGCCGCCGCCGGCCTCGGTTGCTGGCTTAGCTATATCCAGGGCCGCTGGCTGGGCCACACCGGCCTGGTGAAGAGCTGGCTGCTGCAGCTGCCGGCACAGTACCACCAGCGCGCGCACAACCTGTTCAACCGCCACGGGCTGACGGCGCTGCTGATCGGCCGTTTCCTCGGCTTCGTACGCACCCTGCTGCCGACCATGGCCGGCATTTCCGGGCTCAACAGCTCGCGCTTCCAGGTGTTCAACTGGCTGAGCGCGGCGATCTGGGTCTGCGCGCTGGTGGGCCTCGGCTACGCTTTCAGCCAAATCCCGCTTGTGAAGCGCTACGAAAGCCAGGTGATGACCGGCCTGATGCTGCTGCCGCTGCTGCTGCTGTTCGTCGGCCTGCTGGGCGCCATGCTGGTGATCTGGCGTAAAAAGCGCGCCGCCTCCTCCTGAGCCAGGCGCACTACAGCGCCTTCTCGACCAACGCCAGGCTGGCAGGCAGTTTGCTCACCAGCGTATCCACCGCCAGCCGCACCTTCAGCGGCAGGTGAGGCGTGTGCGGCCACACCGCATGCGCGTCAAAGGCGGCACCCGGCCGGTCGCGCAGCAAGCGCACCAGCGCCCCGCTCAACAGCTGCTCACGCACCAGCCAGCACGGCAGCCAGGCAATGCCGAACCCCGCCGTCGCCGCATCCGCAATCGCCTGCAGATCGTCCATTTGCAGCCGGTTATTCGGCATCACGTCCTGCGGCTTGCCGTCGCTATCCAATACCAACCAGCTGCGCCGCGCACCGGCGCGCATATAGGTCACCGCCTCATGCTGGGCCAATTGCTCGATGCTGCGCGGTTCGCCGCACCGCTGCAGATAGGCCGGCGAGGCGCACAGCGTCATGCGGTGATCGCCGATGCGGCGCGCCACCAGCCCGCCGCTGTTGGCCAACGTGCCGTTGCGGATCGCCATATCGAAGCCGTCCTCAATCAGATCCACCACCCGATCGCTGAACGACAGCTCCAGCTCCAGGCCAGGGTGCTCGCGCGTCAGCTCGGTCAGCAGCGGCGCAATGCACATGCGGCCAAACAGCACCGGCATCGATACTCGCAGCCGACCGCTGACCTGTCGCTTGCCCGACTCCAGCAACGTTTCCGCACCGCGGATCTCCTCCAGCGCCCGCAGGCAGCGTTCATAGAACAACGCGCCGTCGTCGGTCAGGCTCTGGCTGCGGGTGGTGCGATGAAACAGCCGCACGCCCAGCCGCTGTTCCAGCCGGGCGATGGTTTTCCCCACCGCCGAACGCGACAGGTGCAGCCGACTGGCCGCCAATGCAAAACTGCCCGCCTCCACGGCGGTGACAAATACCGAAATGCCGCTCAACCGATCGCTCATAGTTTGTCGCCCTGAAAGAAACAATCTGCGGAAATCTTATCGCCACTGGCGAACCTCTATCAACGATATTATCGACAGGTCGTTAATCGCTGACTTTGGAGAACATCATGACCGACACGATGCAACGCTGGACGATGGATGCCCTGGGGCGTGAACACCTGCAGTTGACTACCGAAGCAATCCCGCAGCCGGGGCCACACGAGATCAGAGTGAAAGTGAAGGCGGTCGCGCTCAACTACCGCGACAAACTGATGATTGAAAGCGGCATGGGGCTGACGCTGCCACAGGCGTTCACCCCCGCCTCGGACATGGCCGGCGAGGTCGACGCTATCGGCCCCGGCGTCAGCCGTTTCCAACCCGGAGCCCGGGTGATCTCCACCTTCAGCCCCGGCTGGCTCGACGGCCGGCAAAAGCCCTACGGCGATGCGCGCCAGGTGCCTTACCACACCCTCGGCGGCTTCTATCAGGGCGTGCTGGCGGAATATGTGATTTTGCATGAAGACTGGCTGGTGGCGGCGCCGGCGTCGCTGGACGACGTGCAGGCCAGCACCCTGCCGTGCGCCGGGCTGACCGCCTGGTTCGCGCTGGTGGAGCAAGGCAAGCTGCATGCCGGCGAGACGGTGCTGGTGCAAGGCACCGGCGGGGTGGCACTGTTCGCGCTGCAGATCGCCAAAGCGCACGGCGCCGAGGTATATGTGACTTCCGGCAGCGATGAAAAGCTGGCGCGTGCCCAGGCGCTGGGCGCCAGTCACGGCATCAACCGGCTGAACGGTGATTGGGTCGAAGCGGTATATGCGCTGACGCAGGATCGCGGCATCGACCATGTGATCGACACCGTCGGTGGCCCGAATCTGGGCAATTCGGTGCGCGCGGTGGCGGTGGGCGGCCGCATCTCGGTGATCGGCGTGCTGGCGGGCGCCGAGATTTCCGCCCCCGCCGGCCTGCTGCTGCTGAAATCGGCCGAGATCCAGGGCATCGGCGTCGGCCATCGTCGCGCGCTGGAAGATCTGGTGCGCGCCGTGGACGCCGTCAACCTGCAGCCGGTGATCGACCAGGTCTACCGTTTCGATCAGTTGCCGCAGGCGTTGGATCACCTCGATCGCGGGCCGTTCGGCAAGATCGTCCTGGCCCCGTAAACGCGGCTCAGCCTTCCAGCAGTAGCGGATTGGCGTCGCGCAGCCGGGCGACTTCATCGCTCGGCGTCATGCCGAACAGCCGCTTGAATTCACGGCTGAACTGCGACGCGCTCTCGTAACCGACGCGGATCGCCGCCGTGCTGGCCTTCAGGCCGTCATGCACCATCAGCAGGCGCGCCTTATGCAGCCGGTACGACTTCACGTATTGCAGCGGTGAGGTGTTGGTCACCGCCTTGAAGTTGTGGTGGAACGCCGAGACGCTCATGTTGACCTCGCTGGCCAACTGCTCGACGTTGAGGTTATCGGCATATTGATTTTCTATGCGCCGCAGCGCCTTGGCGATCTGACTGAAGTGGGTATGGCGGTTGACCAACTCCTGCAGCGACGCGCCGCAGGTGCCGCGCAGCACGTAGTAGAGGATCTCGCGCACGATCTGCGGCCCCAGCACCCGGGCATCGAGCGGCTTGGCCATCACGTCCAGCAGGCGTTCGGTGGCACACAGCAGCGCTTCCGTCAGCTCGGCCAGGTTCACCCCATTGCTCTCCGCCCGCGGCTGCATCAGGTAGTCGTCGTCGCCGATGTCGATCAGCAAATCCTGCAGCATTTGGGTATCGATATTGACCGCCAACCCAACCAGCGGCAGTTCCGGGCTGGCGAAGGTTTCGCACTCGAACGGCAGCGGCACCGTCATCAGCAGGTAGTTGCGCGGATCGTACTGGAACACCTTGTTGCCGCAATAGCCGACCTTGTGCCCCTGAAAGATGATGACGATCCCCGGTTCGTACATCACCGGTTGACGTGGGCAGTGGCGATCGACATACAGGATCTTCACCCGCGGCACCGGTGACGGCGTGTAGCCGTTGCCGGTGGCGATAGCCATCGCCTGGCGCGCCATGCGGCTGCGCAGCGCATCGATTTCAGTCACGGAAATACCCTCTTACAGTCAGAACGATTCGGCATAAATCATAATTTAAAACTCGCCATTTCTACAGGCAGTTGTAGAAATAGGCAAGAACCAAACAGGAATGTGCATTGTGCGTTGCCGCCAGGTTCCTGACAATACGGGCCAGAAATCTTTGCGCCACTTTGGCGCCCGCCTGACAGAAAGAGAGAAATCATCCATGCAAAACTTCATTCTGCATACCCCAACCAAAATCCTGTTCGGCAAGGACCAAATTGCCGAAGTGGCCGGCCAGATCCCGGCGGACGCACGCATCCTGATCACCTACGGTGGCGGCAGCGTGAAGAAAAATGGCGTGCTTGACCAGGTGTATAGCGCGCTGGCCGGCCGCGACGTGCGGGAGTTCTCCGGCATCGAGCCGAACCCGACTTACGAAACGCTGATGAAAGCGGTCGAGGTGGTGAAGGCGGAAAACATCGATTTCCTGCTGGCGGTCGGCGGCGGTTCGGTGGTTGACGGCACCAAATTCATCGCCGCCGCGGCCCGTTATACCGCCAACGGCGACGCCTGGCATATCCTGCAGACCGTCGGCAGCCACATCGCCGACGCGGTGCCAATGGGCTGCGTGCTGACGCTGCCGGCCACCGGCTCCGAATCCAACAGCGGCGCGGTGATCACCCGTAAAAGCAGCGGCGACAAGCAGCACTTCTTCTCGCCACTGGTGCAGCCGCGCTTCGCCGTGCTGGATCCGGTGGTGACCTACTCGCTGCCGCCGCGCCAGATCGCCAATGGCGTGGTCGACGCCTTCGTACACACCCTGGAGCAGTATCTGACCTACCCGGTCGACGCCAAGGTGCAAGATCGCTTCGCCGAAGGCCTGCTGCTAACCCTGCTGGAGGACGGCCCACGCGCGCTGGCCGAACAGGAAAACTATGCGGTGCGCGCCAACGTGATGTGGAGCGCCACCATGGCGCTGAACGGCCTGATCGGCGCCGGGGTGCCGCAGGACTGGGCGACCCACATGCTGGGCCACGAGCTGACCGCCATGCACGATCTCGACCACGCGCAAACGCTGGCCATCGTACTGCCGGCGCTGCTGCACGAGAAGAAAGCGCAGAAGCGCGAAAAACTGCTGCAGTATGCTGACCGCGTTTGGGGCCTGCGCGAAGGCAGCGAAGACAGCCGTATCGACGGGGCCATCGCCGCCACTCGCGCCTTCTTCGAGCAGATGGGCGTACCGACCCGCATGGCGGATTATCAGCTCGACGGCAGCAGCATTCCGGCGCTGCTCGACAAGCTGCATCAGCACGGCATGACTGCCCTGGGCGAGCATCAGGACATTACCCTGGACGTCAGCCGCCGCATTTATGAAGCGGCGCGTTAATCGCAAAACGGCGATTTTTTGCTAGGCTTTAGTCTCCGTCAGCCATTTTTCACCGCAGCCGGCGCCCGGCCGATCACCGGGCGCCGTCAGGCGCCTTAGCGCGCCGCCGATCGTTTCGCACCAGCCGTCTTACCGCTCATTCACAGGGAGAGCGGGGAGAAAGTCGCCCTCCCGCCACCGCTGAAATTAGGCTGGCAAACCCGGCAACCGCCCATTTTGCCAACTAGAATTTATCTATAGCCGTTTCGGTGCCGCAGGCGCCGCAATCCGTACACAAGGAGATGCGCATGACAACGCAACAACCCATCATCAAACTCCACGATGGTAATCTGATGCCGCAGTTGGGTCTCGGCGTTTGGCAGGCGAGTATTGAAGAGACCACCCGCGCGGTGAGCAAAGCGCTGGAGATCGGTTACCGCTCCATCGACACCGCCGCGATCTACAAGAACGAGGAAGGCGTCGGCGCCGCGCTGCAGTCCAGCTCGCTGCCGCGCAGCGAGCTGTTCATCACCACCAAGCTGTGGAACGACGATCAGGGCGATCCGCTGGCGGCGCTGGAAACCAGCCTGGAGAAGCTAAAACTGGACTATGTGGATCTGTACCTGATCCACTGGCCGCGCCCGCAGCAGGATCAATACGTCTCCGCCTGGCGCGATCTGATCAAACTGCGCGAACAAGGCCTGGTGAAAAGCATCGGCGTATGCAACTTCCATACGCCGCATCTGCAGCGCCTGCTGGATGAAACCAACGTGGCGCCGGTCGTCAACCAGATAGAGCTGCATCCGCTGCTGCAACAGCGCCAGCTGCGCGCCTGGAACGCCACGCACCACATCGCCACCGAATCCTGGAGCCCGCTGGCGCAGGGCGGTGAAGGGGTGTTCGACCATCCGCTGATCAAGGCGCTGGCCGAGAAATACGAGAAAACCCCGGCGCAGATCGTGGTGCGCTGGCACCTGGACAGCGGCCTTATCGTGATCCCGAAATCGGTCACGCCGTCGCGCATCCGCGAAAACTTCGAGGTGTTTGATTTCAAACTCGATAAGGACGAACTGGGCGAGATCGCCAAGCTGGACGTCGGCAACCGCCTCGGGCCGGATCCGGATACCCTGTAATTCCTCCCCAAGCCCTCTCCCGCCGGAGGGGGCTTTTCCTTCCACACATTGCTCCCTTGCGCCGCCTGACGTTATGATGACGACGCCGGAGGCTCCGCCCGCCGGTTACTGCCGTTCAAAAAACAGACAAGCACGGAGCACCATGAAATTCTCTTTCTCACACGGGTTACGGCTGGGCATGCTTTGCGTCATGCTGGTGCTGGCGGGTTGCGCCGGCAAGAAACAGCGCGTCAGCTACGATCGCCACGCTTTCGACAGCGCCATTAAAGACGCCGCCAGCGAATACGGCGTGGACGCCAGGCTGATCACCGCCATGATCCAGGTGGAGTCCGGCTTCAACCCCGCCGCGGTGAGCAGGTCCAACGCTATCGGCCTGATGCAGCTGAAAGCCGATACCGCCGGCTGCGATGCCTACCGCTACAAAGGCAAACGCGGCTGCCCGGACGATGACGATCTGCTGGATCCCGACACCAATATCGATCTCGGTGCCGCCTACCTGGCCACCTTGCAAAAACAGCAGCTTAAAGGGATCGCGAATCCTGTTACGCTGCGCTACGCCACCATCATCGCCTACGTCAACGGCACCGGCGCGCTGCTGCGCACCTTCTCCAGCAACCGTCAGCAGGCCATCGCGATGATCAACAATCTGTCGCCGGAAGCCTTTAACTGGCACGTGCGCAAATACCACCCCGCTCCGCAGGCGCCGCGTCATTTGATGAAAGTGGAAGCCGCCTACGAGCAGCTGTGATGCTCAAAAGTGAAAAGGAGAACCCGAGGGTTCTCCTTTTTGTTTGCGCACGCGTCGTAGCCGTTACGGCTTGGCCTTGCGAATCGGTTTGCGCGGCGGCCGGTTGGACGGCGTGCGCTGCCGATTGATATCGGTATGTTTGGTCAGCGCCGGCCGGGTATGGCGTTGCAGCCGTTTCGCTTCGCGCTGCTCGTCGATGCTCGGCGCCGGCACCAGACACTCGCGGCGGCTGCCGATCAGGTGCTTCAGCCCCATCTCTTCCAGCGCGGCGCGGATCAGCGCCCAGTTGGCCGGATCGTGATAACGCAGCAGCGCCTTGTGCAGCCGGCGCTGACGCTCGCCACGCGGCACCACCACGTCTTCGCTCTTGTACCCCACCTTGCTAAGCGGGTTTTTGCCGCTGTAATACATGGTGGTGGAGTTGGCCATCGGCGAAGGATAGAAGTTCTGCACCTGATCGAGGCGGAAACGGTTCTTCTTCAGCCACAGCGCCAGGTTCACCATGTCTTCATCGCGGGTGCCCGGGTGCGACGAGATGAAGTACGGGATCAGGTACTGCTCTTTGCCCGCCTGCTTCGAATAGTGATCAAACAGCTGCTTGAAGCGATCGTAGCTGCCCATGCCCGGCTTCATCATCTTCGACAGCGGGCCTTCTTCGGTGTGCTCCGGCGCGATCTTCAGGTAGCCGCCGACGTGGTGGGTCGCCAGCTCCTTGATATAGCGCGGATCTTCCACCGCCAGATCGTAACGAACCCCGGAAGCGATCAGGATCTTCTTGATGCCCTCCAGCGAACGCGCACGGCGATACAGTTTGATGGTCGGCTCGTGGTTGGTGTCCATGTAGGTGCAGATCTCCGGATACACGCACGAGGCGCGGCGGCAGGTCTGCTCGGCGCGCGGGTTGGTGCAGCGCAGCATATACATGTTGGCGGTCGGGCCACCGAGATCGGAGATCACGCCGGTAAAGCCCGGCACCTTGTCGCGGATCTCTTCGATTTCGCGAACGATCGAATCTTCCGAACGGCTCTGGATGATGCGCCCTTCGTGCTCGGTGATCGAACAGAACGAGCAGCCGCCGTAGCAACCACGCATGATGTTCACCGAGAAACGGATCATGTCATAGGCCGGAATGCGATCCTGGCCGTAGGACGGATGCGGCACGCGCTGATAAGGCAGCGCGAAGACGCTGTCCATCTCCGGCGTGGTCAGCGGGATCGCCGGCGGGTTGATCCACACGTAGCGGTCACCGTGTCTCTGCATCAGCGCGCGGGCGCAGCCCGGGTTGGTTTCATGGTGCAAAATGCGCGAGGTGTGCGCATACAGCACCTTGTCGCCCTTCACTTTCTCGAAGGACGGCAGCAGCACGTAGGTCTTCTCCCACGGCTTCGGCTTGGCGGCACGCACGGTGACAGGCTTGGCTTCCGGCTCTTTCGGCTTGGCGCCGTCGGCGCACGGCAGATCGTCGCCGTACGGGTTCGGGATAGCTTCGATGCGGCCCGGCTTGTCGAGACGGGTGGAGTCCACGCCGCTCCAGCCCGGCAGCGCTTCTTTACGCATCACCGCGGTATTGCGAATATCGTGGATGTCGCCGATCTTCTCACCGGCGGCCAGGCGATGCGCCACTTCCACCAGCGGGCGTTCGCCGTTGCCGTAGATCAGCATGTCGGCTTTGGAATCCACCAGCACCGAGCGGCGCACGGTATCCGACCAGTAATCGTAGTGGGCGATGCGGCGCAGGCTGGCTTCGATGCCGCCCAGCACGATCGGCACGTCTTTGTAGGCTTCTTTACAACGCTGGCTGTAGACCAGGGTGGCGCGATCCGGGCGCTTGCCGCCGACGTTGCCGGCGGTGTAAGCATCGTCGTGGCGCAGTTTGCGATCGGCGGTATAGCGGTTGATCATCGAGTCCATGTTGCCGGCGGTGATGCCGAAGAACAGGTTCGGTTTCCCCAACCGCATGAAATCTTCTTTGTTGCTCCAGTCCGGCTGCGCGATGATGCCGACGCGGAAGCCCTGCGCTTCCAGCATGCGGCCGATGATCGCCATGCCGAAGCTCGGGTGATCGACATAAGCGTCGCCGCTGATGATGATCACGTCGCAGCTGTCCCAGCCCAGTTGATCCATCTCTGCTCGCGACATCGGTAAAAACGGCGCGGTGCCAAAACATTCAGCCCAATAAGGCTTATAGGAAAACAGTTCACGATCGGGTTGGATCAGGCTGGTGGTGCTCATTCTGCTGCTCTTTTTACAGGTTAATTAATCGCCGGGCGGCGATTATACGCACTAGCAGCAAAAAGAGCATGGTTATTTCGCTAACCGTTCACTTCGAATTCATAAACGTCGCTGCGGCACAAGATATCGCTGAACTCCAGCGCCTCACCCTGGGCGTTGCGGCTGGTTTGGGTGATGTGCAACAACGGCGCGCCGCACGGCACGTTGAGCAGCTCGGCGACCTCGTCGCTGCAGGACACCGCCTTCAGCAGAAAGTGTTTATCTTCAGGCACGATGCCGCGCGATTGCCATAACGCATACAGCGAATGCTCCAGCTGGCCCGGTTCGGGCAGAAAGCGCGGCGGAATATAGGTGGTTTCCAGCGAGACCGGGCTGCCGTTCAGCAAGCGCAAACGCCGCAGTTTGATCACCTCATCCCCCTCCGCCAACCCCAGCGCCGCCGCGGCCTTAGCCGGCGCGCCGACCCGAGTGCGCAGCAACCATCGGTTACTGACGCTGCTGCCGTGGCGCAGCGCCTGAGCGGTGAAACCGCTGTCTTTATCGAGGGAATAGCCGATGCGCATCGCCACGCGGGTGCCCACGCCCTGCTGCCGCGAAATCAGCCCCTTCTCCTCCAGCAGCTTCATCGCCTTGCTGACGGTGACGCGCGACAGCGCCAGGCCTTCCGCCATCTGCCGTTCCGGCGGCAAAAACGCCTCTGCCGCCAGCACCTGCTGCCTGATTGCAGTTTCTATCGCCGTCGCCAGCTGAATATAACGCGGCGCTACCGCCCCCTGCGCCAGATGGCCACGCAGCCAGGCCATAAAATCCGTCATTCGCCCGCCCTCTTACCTATGCCATTTGTCTGGATTTCGTTTTTTATCCTATCGCCGATCCGGCGATAAGCCCCTCACCTTAACTAAAATATCGCTAATGTTTTCAGAGTGGCATCACAATTTTTGCCTAATGGACTTTCATTGGATCTAGATCGCGCGTAATCTGTGCTTATTGATGTTGATACATCAATCGCACCAACACCAGGGACCCACTTTAAAAACAATAAAAAACCCGCTGCCAGCCCTAAAGGATACCCTTGATGGCCGGTAGCGGGGATATACTGTCAGCACAAACGGCCGAGAATAAGCAACGTAGCTAATGGATAGCTTGCTCACTGCTCATAGCCACATCACAGGATCCCCTTGCGGTGGGCGCAACGGATCGATGTCGGCAAATAGAAACGTTCCCGCTTCGCCAAACCCCGCTGCAGACCCACTCTTTGACTACACTCATTGGCGCCGTGCGGCCGACGTGCCTCACCCGATAAGGCGGATACCGCCCTCACTTTGACAGACCCGGCGGTATCAGCCGCTACACACTGCGCGGAATCGGCGTCTTCACCGACAACGGAATAGCCGGCGTCAACCGCGCCAACGGAATCGATTTTCAGTCAACTGCGGCGGCCCTCGCGGCCCTGCGCTACAGGGATCATTTGCTATGACCGATATCAATCGCAATGAAGCATGGAAGGTAGAAAGCACCGGTATCGATCGGGTGCCGGACGCGGAACAGACCGGCAAGCCCATCGAGCTGTTTTGGATCTGGTCGGCGGCCAATATCGGCATTCTCGGCGTGGTGTACGGCGCCATTATCGTCGGCTTCGGCTTATCCTTCCTGCAATCGGTACTCGCCGCGCTGGTCGGCGTCGCCAGCTTCGTGCTGGTCGGCCTCACCAGCTTCGCCGGCAAGCGCGGGCGCACCTCTACGCTGACGCTCTCGCGGGTGATTTTCGGCCTGAAGGGCAACGTGGCGCCCACCCTGTTCAGTTGGATCAACCTGATGGGCTGGGAAGCGGTCAATGTGATCACCGGCACCCTGACGCTGGCGGCGCTGTTCGAGGCCTTCGGGTTGGGTAGCAGCCACCTGCTGACCGCGCTCAGCCTGCTGCTGTTCGGCGGGCTCACTGTCGTCGTCAGCCTGCTGGGGCAAAATACCGTGGTCTGGATGCAAAGCTGGTTCAGCCGCATCTTCGGCACCATGACGCTGATCGTGGTGCTCTATATCCTGTTCAACACCGAGTGGAGCCAGGTGCTGGCGCTGCCTTCCGGCAGCTGGTTGACCGGCTTCCTGCCGGCGGTATCGGTGATCGCCGCCGGCACCGGCATCAGCTGGGCGATTGCCGGCGCCGATTACAGCCGCTATCAAAGCCCGAGCTCGTCGAGCAAAAGCATTTTCGCCGCGGTAATGGGCGGCGCCTGTTTGCCGCTGATGCTGCTGATGCTGGCCGGCATCCTGCTTTCCGTGCAGCTGCCCGATCTGGCCAGCGCCGCCAACCCCATCGCGCTGATAGGCTCCGTGCTGCCCGCCTGGATGGCGATCCCTTATCTGCTGGCCGCCACCGCCGGTATCGTCACCATCGCGGTGCTCAGCCTGTATTCCGCCAGCCTTAACCTGCTGACCATCGGCGTGCAGGTCAAACAGTGGCTGGCGGTGTCGATCGACGCGGTCGTAGTGCTGGGCATCGCCCTGTATGTGCTGTTCATCTCCGGCGATTTCATGGGGCCGTTCATCTCCTTCCTGGTGTTCTGCGGCGTCTTCCTGGCGGCCTGGGAGGCGATTTTCCTGCTCGATTACCTGTGCCTGCGCCGCCGCCACGGGTATGATGGCAACGCTTTGTACGGCCTGCATGGCCAGAACCGCGGCGTGCGCAAAGCCCCGCTGTTCTGCTGGTTCCTCGGTGCCCTGTGCGGCCTGCTGGTCACCAAAACCGGTTTTATCGACGGCCCGCTGGCCAAAGGCTTGTTCGCCGATTCCAGCCTGGGGCTGTTTGTGTCGTTCGCGGTGAGTCTGATCGCTTACGGTCTGTACCTGACCCAACGCAGAGAACATCAATGAGTGAGTGGGAAGCTGTAACACCTGTCCTGGTTATTGGGGGCGCAGTCGGCGATCTGGTGATGACGCTGCCGCGCCTGCCGACCAGCGGCGAAGATATCGAAGCCCAGCCGCAGGCGCGGCAAATCGGCGGCTGCGCGTTCAATGTGGCGCGCGCGCTGGTGCGCCTGGAAACGCCGGTGATTAACGGCATGCCGGTTGGCAACGGCGAATGGGGCGCGGCTGCCGAAGCCGCCATGGGCGAGCTGGGGCTGGAGGTACTGTTGCGCCACGGCCAGATGGACAACGGCTGGTGCCTGGCGCTGGTGGAGCCGAACGGCGAACGCACCTTCATCACGGTTTCCGGCTGCGAAAGCCAATGGAATAAAGCGCAGCTGGCGACGCTGCCGCTGACAGAGCACACCCTGATCTACGCCAGCGGCTACGAGCTGGCGGGCGAAAGCGGCGAAGCGCTGCGCGAGTGGCTGACGCGCATGCCGTTCGACCAACCGCGCCTGATCGATCCCGGCCCGCGCATCGCTCAGCTCAGCGAAGATTTCTTCGCCATGCTCAGCGACAGCCACACCCTATTGACGCTCAACCGCGACGAAGTGGCCGCGCTGTGTGGCGCCGGTGACGCCGTAGAGGCCGCGCAGCGCTATGCCGCCGCCCGTAACCTGACGCTGATCTGCCGCCTGGATCGCGACGGCGCGTGGATCTGCGACGGCCGTACGCCGCCGCTGCACGTTCCCGCCTATCCGGTAGACGTGGTCGACACCATCGGCGCGGGCGATGCCCACTGCGCCGGTTTACTGGCGGGCCTGTCTGCCGGCTGGCCGCTGCCGCAGGCGGTCGATCTGGCCAACCGGGTCGCCGCTTGCGTGGTGGCCAGCCTCGGCGCCGCCAATCCGCCCGACCGGCAGCAGCTGCAACAGCGCTTCCCGCAGGCCTGACGTTTCAAGGCGCCGTCACGCGGCGCCTTCTGCCTTACTGCGCCGCCGCCGCGCTCTCCTGCGGCGGGTGGCGATAGTTGAAGCTCAACGCGAACACGATCCCCAGCACCAGCGTATACAGCGCAAACACCAGCCAGATGCTCTGCCAGTCTTTCACGCCGTCATGGCTGAAGAAGTCCACCACCTCGCCGCTGGCAAGCGCCCCCAGATAGGCGCCCAACCCGTTCACCATGGTCATGAACAGCCCCTGCGCGCTGGCGCGGATGCGGTGATCGGCCTCTTTCTCGACGAAGATGGCACCGGAGATATTAAAGAAGTCGAACGCACAGCCGTAGACGATCATCGACAACAGCAGCAGAACGAAACCAAAGCCAACCGGCGTGCCGTAAGCCAGGAACAGGAAACGCAGCGTCCAGGCCGCCATGCTGATCAGCATCACCTGCTTGATGCCGTAACGGCGCAGGAAGAAGGGAATGGTGAGGATAAAGAACACTTCGGAGATCTGCGACAGCGACAGCAGCACCGCCGGATACCGGACGCTGAGGCTGTCCTGATACAGCGGATTGAGCGACAGATCGTGCAGGAACGGGTTGCCGAAGGTATTGGTTATCTGCAGCGCCGCGCCAAGCAACATGGCGAACAGGAAAAACAGCGCCATGCGCCGCTGGCGGAACAGCACCAGCGCATCCAGCCCCAGCACGCTCACCCAGCTCTTCGACTCGGCCGCGCGGTTGGTCGGGCAGCGCGGCAGCGTCAGCGAATAAGCGGACAGCAGCAGCGACGCCGCAGAAGCCAGGTACAGCTGCAGATTGCTGAGCTCGATTTGGCTGAAACCGACCAGCCACATCGCCAGAATGAACCCCACCGTGCCGTACACCCGCACCGGCGGAAAGTCCTTCACCGTGTCAAAGCCGTGCTTCTCGAGGCAAAAATAGGAAATGGCGTTGGAGAGCGCGATGGTCGGCATGTAGACCATGGCGTTGAACAGCATCACCCAGAACATCAGCATCGGTTGCTCGACCTGCGCCGCGCAGTACAGCGCCAGCGCCCCGAGCAGGTGGCAAAGCGCATACAGAGAGTTGGCCTTCATCCACCGATCGGCAATGATGCCCGCCAGCCCCGGCATGATCAGCGCAGCGATGCCTTTGGCGCTGTAAACCATCCCCACCTGCATGCCGCTGAAATGCAGCGTGTTGATCATGTAGGAGCCCAGCGTGACCAGCCAGGCACCCCAGATAAAGAACTGCAGGAAAATCATGACTTTCAATCGTGTTTTTATCGCCATCGCCATCACCTTGTTATTATGCTTTCAACGATGATTGATGCGGCAGGCCCCCTGCAGCCCGCCGCCGGTTTGCTTGCGCTATTACAGCGTTTTGAACAGCTCGCGGATCAGGCGCATGAAATCGTCCGCCGCCAGTGCCGCGCAGCTGAGCGTTTGTTCATGGGAAAGCGGCGTATCCGACAGCCCTTCGGCATAGTTGGTCATCGCAGACACCACCAGCACCTTGAGGCCGCAGTGGCGCGCCGTCAGGACTTCCGGCACGATCGACATGCCCACCACGTCGCAGCCCAGGGTCTGCATCATGCGGATCTCCGCCGGCGTTTCGAAATTCGGCCCGGTGTAGGCGGCGAATACCCCTTCCGCCAGCGGGATGCCCGCGCTTTCGGCCACCGCCGCCAGCTGGGCGCGCAGATCGCGATCGTAGGCGTTTGCCAGGCTGAAGAAGCGCGGCCCAAAGCGCTCGTCGTTGGCGCCGACCAGCGGCGATTCCGGCATGAAGTTGATGTGATCGGTAATGGCCACCAGGCTGCCCGGCGCCACCGAGCGGCGCAGCGAACCGGCGGCGTTGGTCGCCAGCAGGAATTCGCAGCCCAGCAGTTTGAAGGTGCGCACCGCGGTGGTCATCACCTGCATGCCGCGCCCTTCATAGAAATGACCGCGCCCTTTCATGCACAATACCGGCACGCCTTCCAGCTTGCCGGCGACCAGTTGCCCGGCATGGCCGGCGACGCCGCTCACCGGAAAGCCCGGCAGCTCCGCGTAGTCGATGGTGACGGTTTCAGTCATCACCTCCGCCAGGGCGCCAAGCCCGGAGCCGAGAATCAAGGCCGCTTTCGGCTGGAAACCCGGCAGGCGTGCGCGGACAACATCGGCGCAGGTAAAAGCATCTTCTTGATTAAACATCGTATTCTCTCTTTCAGCAGGGGACAATAATCCCCATAGTAGAGAGCGAGGCGCGGCCGAGACCAATACATTCTTGGCGGCCGATTTATTCCATTTACCTATAAGTTGAGCTGCGTCACAAGGAGACGATATCCCGGATGAATCAGCCCCATGCCCTGCCCGATCCCGGCCGGATTAACTTCCGCCTGCTGCACTATTTCCGCGTGGTGGCGGAAGAGATGAATTTCACCCAGGCGGCTCGGCGGCTGAATATGTCACAGCCGCCGCTCAGCAAGCACATCAAGGAGCTGGAGAGTCAGCTCGGGGTGGTGCTGTTCAAACGCACCACCCGCTCCATGACGCTGACGCCGGCCGGCCGCACGCTGCTGCGCAACGTCGAGCGGCTGCTGGATCAGGCCGACAGCGCGCTGCATCAGGTGCAACAGATGGGGCGCGGCGAAGGTGGCCATATGGTGGTCGGCATGGTCGGCACCTCGGCCTGGGGCGGCCTGATCGCGGCGCTGCGGCGGTTCAGCGAGCAAAACGCCGGCGTCACCTGGTCGTTGAACGAGCTGACGCCCAGCCAGCAAATCGCCGCGCTGCAAAAGCGGCATATCGATATCGGGGTCTGGCGAGAGGCGCAGCAGCAGACGCTGCCGGGGTTGACCTGCCAACGGTTGGCGTGCGAAAGCATCGCCGTGGTGCTGCCGATCGCTCATCCGCTGGCGCAGCAGGAAAACATCCCGCTGGCGGCGCTGCAGAACGATAGCTTCATCGTGCTGCCGCCGCATGAGGCCAGCCTGGGGCTGTATCTGCACAATCTGTGTCTGCAGCAGGGATTCTTGCCGGACGTCGCTTATCAGGTCAACGAGCCGCAAACCCTGCTGGCGCTGGTGGCGGAAGGCTGCGGCATTACGCTGCTGCCGGACAGCTACGGCCGCATTCCGTGGCCCGGCGTGCGCTTTTGCTCGCTGCAACAGGCGCCGCCGGCGGATCTGTATGCGGTTTACCGCGCCGACAGCGTCACGCCGGTGGTGCAGGCCTTCCTGGAGATGCTGCGGGCGCCGTAAGCGGCCCGCAGCGCAGATTACATCGTCGGCTGCACCATCAGCTGGCCGGCAGTGCCGCGATCGGCCATTTCCAGCGTCTGGCTGTAATACAGGAACGGGAAGTGTTCGGAGGTAGGTTGGTTGAAATACACCAGCAGCTCAACGTCGCCATCGACCCAGACGGTGTCCTTCCAGCCGCGATCTTCCGCCATCGGCTGCGCGCCGTTGACACGTTTGATCAGGAATTGCACGCCCTGAATATGGAACGACTGCGGCGTATCCGCATGAATGTTCCAGCGTTCCCAGGTGCCTTGCTGCGCCTGCACGTCGATGCGGTTCATGTCCCAAATCGCGCCGTTGATGCCGACGCCGCCGTCGCCCAGGCGGAAATCGCGGGTGCGGCTGGCGCTGCCGTCCAACAGCTGATCCGCCAGCAGACGCATCGGCAGGTTGTCGGTCACCAGCGGCAGCAGGCCGGTCGGGCGCAGCGTCAGCACCTGGGTGGACACCAAAATGCTCGACGGCTCGAACAGGCCGCGCAGGCGATCCATGATGCCCGCCGCTTCACCGGCGGTGATGGTCACCTCCTCGCCCTTCGACATGTCGATCAGCACTTCCCGGCGTTCGCCCGGCGCCAGCGACAGCTGCTGCACCGCGACCGGCGCAGGCAGGAAGCCCTGATCGCTGGCGATCACGTTGAACGGCCGTCCGTCGCTGAGCTGCAAGGTATAGCGGCGCGCGTTGGAGGCGTTCAACAGGCGCAAACGCACCCAGCCGCGCGACACCTCGACATAGGGGTTTTGCACGCCGTTGACCAACAGCGTATCGCCGACGAAACCGCCCTGCGACGGCGCATCGTATTGCGGCGTGCCGAAGTTATCGAAGCGCTTGTCCTGAATGATCAGCGGAAAATCGTCGACACCATAGTGGTTGGGCAGCGGCAGCGCTTTGCTGACGGCATCCTCCACCAGCCACAGCCCGGCCAGCCCGTTGTAAACGTGCGGCGCCATGCGGTTCGGCGTGTTGGCGTGGTACCAACAGGTGGCCGCCGCCTGGCGAATAGGCAGCACCGGCGACCAGTCGACGTTGGGCGACATCATGCGCGGCGCACCGCCCATCAATGTGCCCGGTACCTGCAGACCGCTGATGGTCATCGCCACCGGCTCCTGCAGGCGGTTGCTGTAGATCAGTTTGACGTCGTCACCGCTGTAAACCCGCACCGTCGGCCCCAAATACATGCCGTTGATGCCCCACACCGCCGCTTTACGGTTATCCATAAACGCCCAGTGGGCGCGCTGCAGGGTCAGGAACAGCGGCTGACCGCGGCGCGACTCCAGCAGTGGAGGGATGGGTAATGGGGTCTGCGTTCCGCTCGCCTCTGCCCTCAGCGGCACGGCGCCCGCGCACAGCGCCAGGCCCGATGCCTGTAAAAACTGACGTCGACTGAGTGACATATTTTCTCCATGAAAAGCAATAACTAAACCGTGTGCAAAACCCAAACGCCCGCCAATCAAGATTAGCAGGCGCTCAGGCGTTAACGGCGCTGAACGCCAATTAAAAACGTATTCTTTGAAGCCGGTAGACTCTTATTTTTTGGCGGCGTTGCGCTGGGCGACTTCGGCGTCCAATTCGGCGATCTTCGCCTCCATCAGCTCGCGGCAATGGGCCGCCAGCTCGCGCACGTTTTCTTTGCCGTATTTGCTGGTATCCACCGGCGCCAACATCTCGACGATCACATGACCGTTATTCCAGCGATTAAGATTTATATTACCGCTGGTGGTCGATACGCAGATCGGCACAATCGGCACGCCGGCGGCGATGGCCGCGTGGAACGCGCCGGTTTTAAACGGCATCAGCCCGCGACCGCGGCTGCGGGTCCCTTCCGGGAACATCCAGATCGAAATGTCTTTCTTTTTGAACTGCTCCGCCACCTGGGCGATGGTGCCGTGCGCCTTGGCGCGATTATCACGATCTATCAGCAGATTACCGGTCAGCCAATACAGCGGGCCGAAAAACGGGATCCACACCAGACTTTTTTTACCGACGGTCACGGTGCGCGGCTGCACGATATTCGAGGCCGTCACCATGTCGTAGTTATTTTGGTGGTTGGCGATATAGATGCAGTTGCCGTTGTTGGCCGCATCGGCCGGCACGCGGGTTTCAACCTTGATGCCGAACAGCGTCGACAGGCGGCCGAAAAGGTGGCCGAAGGTCGCCACATGGCGGGGATTGCGCGGGCTGAACAAGCAATAAACAGAACCGAAAATACACACCAGAATACAGAAAAGAGTGGCGAGAACGGCACGCAAAATCAATAACATAACAACCTCATTAGCACACTGCCAACGCAGTTCACTTCGCTGCGCAGATTCCTTTACTCATTATTTGCCGGCCAGGCGATAAGCACGCCGATATGTCGCCTGCCTTTCTCGCTATTTTCCCGCCAGCCGGCAGTACGCACAATAATTTTATGCGCAGAAATGTTAACTATTTGGAAAATAAACGCCAGCAAAAATAAATAAGGCGGCCACAGCATGCTGCGACCGCCCGTTAACGCTAACGCCAACGCTTACTCTTCGCTGTCGCCGCCCGACGCCCGCACCGGCGCATCCACTTCGACGCGATCGATGCGCTGCAGGCCGCGCGGCAGTTGGGTGCCCTTGCGGCCGCGCTCCGCACGGAACTTCTGCAGATCCTCCGGTCGCAGCGTCAGCTTGCGTTTGCCGACGTGCAGCGTGACGGACGCCTGCGGCGGCAGCACGAACAGCCAGGCCAGCTTGTCTTCACCGGCCGCCGCCTGGGCTGCCGGAATCGAGACGATCTTGTTGCCTTTGCCCTTCGACAGCTGCGGCAGATCGGCAACCGGGAACATCAGCATGCGCCCGGCGGCGGTGATCGACAGCAGCATGTCGTCTGCGCCGTGGATCTCCATCGGCGGCAGCGCCCTGGCGTTGTCCGGCAGCGTAATCATCACCTTGCCTGCGCGATTGCGCGCCACCAAATCGTTGAAGGTGCAAACGAAGCCGTAACCGGCATCGGACGCCATCAGCAGCTTCTGATCGTCGGCCGCCATCAGCACCTGCTCAATAGTGGCGCCCGGCGGCGGCGTCAGCTTGCCGGTCAGCGGCTCGCCCTGCCCGCGCGCCGAAGGCAGCGTCATCGGATCGAGCGCATAGCTGCGCCCGGTGGAGTCGATGAATACCACCGGCTGGTTGCTCTTGCCGCGCGCCGCGCCGCGGAAGCTGTCGCCGGCCTTGTAGCTCAGGCCGGCCGGATCGATGTCGTGGCCCTTGGCGCTGCGCACCCAGCCCATTTCCGACAGCACGATGGTCACCGGCTCGGACGGCACGAAGTCGTGCTCGCTCATCGCCTTGGCTTCCGCGCGCTCAGTCAGCGGCGAACGACGATCGTCGCCGTAGGTCTGCGCATCGGCCTGGATCTCTTTCTTAATCAGCGTGTTCAGCTTGCGTTCGGACGCCAGCAGCGCCTGCAGCTGATCGCGCTCTTTCGCCAGCTCATCCTGCTCACCGCGGATCTTGACCTCTTCCAGCTTGGCCAGGTGACGCAGTTTCAGCTCGAGGATCGCTTCCGCCTGGGTATCGGAGATGCCGAAACGCTGCATCAGCACCGGCTTCGGCTCATCCTCGCTGCGAATGATGTGGATCACCTCGTCGATATTGAGGAACGCCACCAGCAAACCTTCGAGGATATGCAGGCGTTTCAGCACTTTCTCGAGGCGGTAGTTCAGGCGGCGGCGCACCGTGTCGCGACGGTAGGCCAGCCATTCGGTGAGGATCTCCACCAGCCCTTTGACCTGCGGGCGGTTATCCAGACCGATCATATTCATGTTGATGCGGTAGCTGCGTTCCAGATCGGTGGTGGCAAACAGGTGGTTCATCACCTGTTCCAGATCGATGCGGTTGGAGCGCGGCACGATCACCAGACGCGTCGGGTTTTCGTGGTCGGATTCATCGCGCAGATCTTCGACCATCGGCAGCTTCTTGGCGCGCATCTGGCTGGCGATCTGCTCCAGCACCTTGGCGCCGGACACCTGATGCGGCAAGGCGGTGATCACCGCGCTGCCGTCTTCTTTCTTCCACACGGCGCGCATGCGCACCGAGCCGCGGCCGCTCTGGTAAATTTTGCGGATTTCGTCGCGCGGGGTAATGATCTCGGCTTCGGTCGGGAAGTCCGGCCCCTGCACGAATTCGAGCAGGTCATCGAGTGAGGCGCCCGGCTTGTCGAGCAGCGCCACCGCCGCGGCGGCGACTTCGCGCACGTTGTGCGGCGGAATGTCGGTCGCCATGCCGACGGCAATGCCGGTGGTGCCGTTCAGCAGGATGTTCGGCAGGCGCGCCGGCAACATCTTCGGCTCTTGCAGCGTGCCGTCAAAGTTCGGGATCCAGTCGACGGTGCCCTGCCCCAGCTCGGCCAGCAGCACTTCGGCGTATTTGGATAGGCGGGATTCGGTATAACGCATCGCCGCAAACGACTTGGGATCGTCCGGCGCCCCCCAGTTCCCCTGGCCGTCCACCAGCGGATAGCGGTACGAGAACGGCTGCGCCATCAGCACCATGGCCTCATAACACGCGCTGTCGCCGTGCGGGTGGTATTTACCCAGCACGTCGCCCACGGTACGGGCGGATTTCTTGAATTTGGCGCTGTTGTTCAGCCCCAGCTCAGACATGGCGTAGATGATGCGGCGTTGTACCGGCTTCAAGCCGTCGCCAATGTACGGCAACGCCCGATCCATGATGACGTACATGGAATAGTTCAGATAGGCGTTTTCAGTGAATGTGTGCAGCGGTAAACGCTCTACACCGTCATGAGTCAGATCACTCATTACTCAATTATCCTCAGACCGTGGCTTGGCAATCCCTGGACGACAATAAGGCATCGCTTGTCGATTCTGCCCGCGATAGTAACCCATCTGCGGGGTGGCTGTCACAGTTGGCGCAAGGATCGCCGGCCGAAGGCGCTGTCGCCGGGGCGTTTAGGCAAAACTCCACCGTTATTGTTGATTAAGAATCAAGACTGTTGTGCCTGCCGTCACGTTTTTACTTGCCTGGCCAACGATTACACTCTCGTTCAGCAAGCTGTTTTTGCGCACCGCAGCGGAAAACGGCATCTATCTTAACTCTGACGGGAGCCGCAAAAGATGAGCAATATCCTGATTATCAACGCTAAAAAGCAATTCGGCCATTCCAACGGCGAACTCAACCAAACCCTGAGCGACGTGGCGGAAAGCTTCCTGCGCGATCTGCAGCACGATGTGCAGGTCACGGTGGTCGACGACGGCTATGACATCGAAGCCGAAGTACAGAAATACCTGTGGGCCGATGCGGTCATCTATCAGATGCCGGGTTGGTGGATGGGCGAGCCGTGGATCCTGAAAAAATACATCGACGAAGTGTTCACCGCCGGCCACGGCAGCCTGTACGCCAGCGATGGCCGCACCCGCTCCGACGCCGGCAAGAAGTACGGTTCCGGCGGCCTGATTCAGGGCAAAAAATACCTGCTGAGCCTGACCTGGAACGCCCCGCTCGAGGCTTTCACCGATCCGAACCAGTTCTTCCACGGCGTCGGCTTCGACGGCGTCTACCTGCACTTCCACAAGGCCAACCAGTTCCTGGGGATGGAAGCCTTGCCGACCTTTATCTGCAATGACGTGATAAAACAACCGGATATCGAAACGGACATCGCACGTTATCGCGAGCATCTGGCGGAAATTTTTGCTTAACTGG
Organism: Serratia sp. TSA_105.2; assembly: GCF_052692115.1. NCBI lineage: Bacteria > Pseudomonadati > Pseudomonadota > Gammaproteobacteria > Enterobacterales > Yersiniaceae > Serratia > Serratia sp. TSA_105.2. Next base: position 271,244 of record NZ_JBQZFT010000001.1, on the reverse strand, counting down.
CAGCGAAGGGCTTAACCAACGAGGTAATGATGATCACCGTAATCGCAGAAATCAAAGTCAAACCCGGCCACCGCGCCACCGTGTTACAAACCATTGAAAAACTGGTGCCGCTGGTGCTGGCGGAAGAAGGCTGCGGCGAATACACGCCGATGGTAGACAGCCACACCCAAGCCCCCTGGCAGAAACTGTCGCCGGACTCGGTGTTTATGCTGGAAAAATGGCAAAGCCAGGCGCATCTGGAAAAACACCTGCAGATCGACCATATGCTCAAGCACCGCGAGACCATCAAGGACTACGTGCTAGGCACCGAGATCTACGTGCTGGAAAACGCGCTGTAATCCCCTCAGAGGCCCTCTGCGGCCTCTGGCGGTTCTCCCTCAAGGCGGGCGCTGACATAGTCGAGAAAACAGGTGAGGCGCGCCGCCAACTGGGCGTCGCGGTAATACACCGCGTTGATCGGTTGACGCACGTCCAGCGTCTCCCGCACCAGCAGCGGCACCAGCCTGCCCGCTTCCCGATCGCGTCGGGTCATGAAATCTGCCAGTTGGACAATGCCCGCACCGCGCAACGCCAACTCACGCAGCGTCTCCCCGCTGGAGGCCGAGATCGTCGGTTCGATGGCAAAATGCCGCGCCTGCCGGTGACGCAGCGGCCACTGGTTCAGCGACTCCGGGTAGGTGAATCCCAACAGGCAATGGCGGTGCAGATCTTCCACGCCGCGCGGTTCGCCATGCCGTTGCAGGTAATCCGGGCTGGCGAGGATGCGCAACCGGCTATGCCCCAGCAGGCGCGCATGGAGCGTGGAGTCGCGCAGCGCGCCGATGCGGATCGCGATATCGGCGCGTTTCTCCAGCAGGTCGATATTGCGATCGTCGGTGTCCAGCTCCAGCTCAATCTGCGGATAACGGCGGCGGAACTCCGCCACCATAGGCACCAGCACGTGCGCCATGAACGGGGCGGCGGCGTTGACCCGCAGCCGACCGGCGGGCAGCTGGCGCCGCAGCGCCATGAGTTCTTCGGCCTGATCCACCGAACGCAGGATTTCGCGCGCAGGCGTCAGGAAGCTCTGCCCTTCTTCGGTCAGGCTCAGGCGACGCGTGGTGCGGCGCAAGAGCGTAGCGTCGAGTTTCGTTTCCAGGCGGCTGAGTGCGCGGCTGACGCCGGAGGTGGTTTGGCCGAGCCGATCGGCGGCGGCGGTGACCGAACCGCTGTCGACCACCGCCGTGAATGCCAGCAGCTCTTCGAGGGTGATCTTCACGCGGTTCGCCCCAGGTTGACGGGCGCCGCATGCAACGCCCTGCGGGAAAGCAGGCCCGGCGTTTCACCGGGCCAGGGTCAGGCTCAGACCGCCAGTTCGGCCATGTCGCCCTTGTCTTGCAGCCAGTTGCGGCGATCTTCCGAACGCTTCTTGGCCAACAGCATGTCCATCACCGCCAGCGTCTGATCGACGTCATCCTCTGCCACCGTCAGTTGCACCAGACGGCGGGTGTTCGGATCGAGGGTGGTTTCGCGCAGCTGCAGCGGGTTCATCTCGCCCAGCCCTTTAAAGCGCTGCACGTTCGGCTTGCCCTTCTTGCGCTTCAGCTGTTCCAGCACGCCGGCTTTCTCTTCTTCATCCAGCGCGTAGAACACCTCTTTACCGAGATCGATACGGTACAGCGGCGGCATGGCGACATAGACATGGCCGCCTTTTACCAGGGAACGGAAGTGGCGCACGAACAGCGCGCACAGCAGCGTGGCGATGTGCAGGCCGTCGGAGTCCGCATCCGCCAGGATGCAGATTTTACCGTAGCGCAGCTGGCTGAGATCTTCGCTGTCCGGATCGATGCCGATCGCCACGGAAATGTCGTGCACTTCCTGCGAGGCCAGCACTTCGTCCGAGGAAACTTCCCAGGTATTCAGGATCTTGCCCTTCAGCGGCATGATCGCCTGATATTCGCGATCGCGCGCCTGTTTGGCCGATCCGCCCGCCGAGTCCCCTTCCACCAGGAACAGTTCGGTCATGGCCAGATCCTGCGAGGTGCAGTCCGCCAGCTTGCCCGGCAGCGCCGGCCCGCTGGTCAGCTTCTTGCGCACCACTTTCTTGGCGGCGCGCAGGCGGCGCTGGGCGCTGGAGATCGCCAGCTCGGCCAGCTGTTCCGCCGCCTGAACGTTCTGGTTCAGCCACAGGCTGAAGGCATCTTTCACCACGCCGGAAACGAAGGCCGCGCACTGGCGCGACGAGAGACGCTCTTTGGTCTGCCCGGCGAACTGCGGATCCTGCATCTTCACCGACAGCACGTAGGCGCAGCGATCCCAGATATCCTCCGCCGACAGCTTCACGCCGCGCGGCAGAATGTTGCGGAATTCGCAGAACTCGCGCATCGCGTCCAGCAGCCCCTGACGCAGGCCGTTGACGTGGGTGCCGCCCTGCATGGTCGGGATCAGGTTGACGTAGCTTTCGGTCAGCAGCTCGCCGCCTTCCGGCAGCCACAGCAGCGCCCAGTCCACCGCTTCGGTATCACCGGCGAAATTGCCGACGAACGGCGCTTCCGGCAGGGTAATCAGGCCGTTGACCGCTTCCATCAGGTAGTCGGTCAGGCCGTCCTGATAGCACCAGCGCTGTTCGGTGTTGTTCACCTTGTCGATGAAATAGATCTCGACGCCAGGGCACAGCACCGCTTTGGCTTTCAGCAGGTGAGTCAGGCGCGATACCGAGAAACGCGGGCTGTCGAAGAACTGTTCGTCCGGCCAGAAGTGCACGCTGGTGCCGGTGTTGCGTTTGCCGCAGGTGCCGGTCACCGTCAGATCTTGCACCTTGTCGCCGTTTTCGAAGGCGATGCCGTAGACGTTGCCGTCGCGGCGCACGTTGACTTCCACCCGTTTCGACAGGGCGTTGACCACCGAGATGCCAACGCCGTGCAGGCCGCCGGAGAACTGGTAGTTTTTATTCGAGAATTTACCGCCGGCGTGCAGCCGGCACAGGATCAACTCAACCGCCGGCACGCCCTCTTCCGGGTGGATGTCCACCGGCATGCCGCGGCCGTCGTCGATCACTTCCAGCGACTGATCGGCGTGCAGAATCACGTCGATACGCTTGGCGTGACCAGCCAACGCTTCGTCGACGCTGTTATCGATCACCTCTTGGCCGAGGTGGTTTGGGCGCGTCGTGTCGGTATACATGCCGGGACGACGGCGCACTGGTTCTAGACCGCTGAGTACTTCAATGGCATCAGCGTTATAGCTGGATTGAGTCATCGTTGATTATTTTTTCGTGGTTAAAGGGAGGTGCCGGAACGGTCCGTCAGACCGCGTTTAGCCCTAAAAAATCCACAATCTGGGGGAAGTAGTGCTCGAAACCGACGAAGGCGTGGTTTCCACCCGACTCCACCGTTTGCCGACACGCGGTGTAATACGCCACTGCCTGGCCGTAATCGAGAATTTCATCGCCCGTTTGCTGCAGCAGCCAGATTAAATCCGGCGACTCCAAGGGATCGATCTGCATCACTTTCAGATCGTAAACGTGCCGAGACTCTAACACATATTGCTGGCCGGTGTAGGGGTTCTCGTTGGCGCCGAGATAGTCGACCAGCAGCTCAAACGGCTTGACCGCCGGGTTGACCACCACCGCCGGCAGCGAAAAACACTGCGACAACCAGGTGGCGTAATAGCCGCCCAGCGATGAGCCGACCAGCCCGAGCGTTTGGCCGGCGCGCTCCAGCACCATATTTTCCAGCATCTCGGCGGCCTCCGCCGGAAAAGCCGGCAGCTGTGGCACCAGCATCTCGATGTCGGGATGGTGCTCGGCTAGCCAGGCCTTGAAGGCCACCGCCTTGGCCGACTGCGGCGAACTATTGAAACCGTGCAGGTAGAGCAGTGTCGAAGGCATCAGTATCCATCCGAGTCCATATCGGGGCGGAAATCGTCGTTTTCCAGGCGGAACACCTGCGTCTCGACGCGGCCGTCCGGCAGCAGATCGAGGTAGCGCCAGCCGGGGGAGACGTCGTCGATGGTGAAGTTCGTGCAGTGCGGCTTGAATTGCACGCAGGTGGACGGCGTCGCCAACAGGCGCCGGCCCTGCCATTCCAGATCCAGATCCTGGTGAATGTGCCCGCACACCACGGTATTCACTTTCGGATAACGCAGCAGGATCGCGCCCAGCATATGCGGGTTGCGCAGGCTGTGCTGATCGAGCCAGGTGCAACCGGACGGCAGCGGATGATGGTGCAGCAGCAACAGCGTATAGCGCTCGGGATGAGCCTGCAGGCAGCGCTCCATCCACTCGAGCTGGTATTCGCTCAATTCGCCGTGCGGTACGCCGAACACCTGGCTGTCCAACATCAGCACCTGCCAGCTATCGCCCAGCAGCACCTGTTTGGAAGGCGCAATGCCGGCGGCGGCCAACGCGTCGACCATCGCCGGTTGGAAATCGTGGTTGCCCGGCAGCCACACGCAGGGTGCCGGCAGTTGCGCGATGCCGGCGGCGAAGTGGCGGTACGCCTCTTGCGAATGATCCTGCGCCAAATCTCCCGTGGCGACGATCAAATCGACGTCGCGGCGCTGCGCCTGAATGGCGTCCAGCACCGCGTGATAGCTGCGATAGGTATTGATGCCGAGCAGCGTCTCGTGTTCACCGGCAAAAAGGTGGGTATCTGTTATTTGTAGAATCCTGACCGCGGCCCCACTCGCCACGGGCAGTTTAAACAGGCTTTCCAAATGGTGTCCTTTGTTATTTCAGTCTGTCTAACAAACCGGAACCGCCATCGCTCCATGCGCCAAACAGTAGCGCAGCCAATCAGCAAGAAACTGGTTAATTTGATGCTTTTCGTCGCGTTGATGCAACTTTTTATTAGGATAATCATAACGCGCTTTAAAGCGGTAGATCTGCTGACTGGAACACACTTCCGCAACCATGGCGTCATGGTACAACCGCACCGTCATCGCGGGCAGGCTCCAGTAGCTGACCGCCGGAAAGATCTGCTCGATCTCCACCAGCGACGTGTAACGCGTGGACTCAACGATGGTCAAACGATAGCCGGCGCCGTTCACCTGATAAGTCACCGTTTCGCCCGCTTCGTCGTTGCGCGGCAGCAAGCGGCGCAATTGCGCGAAGTTGGTTTCGCACAATCTCATCATTTCGGGGAAATCAGGGGTATAGCGCTGTTTCATTAGTTGGCCCACTCTTTTCTCAACGATTCATGGTGCAACGCCAGCCATTGCAATGCAATCACTGATGCGGCGTTATCGATCGCGCCCTCCTCCACCCAGCGGTAAGCCTGCTCGCGGCTGACCACGTGGACGCGGATATCTTCATGTTCTTCCGCCAGGCCATGGATGCCTTCGGCGGTGCCGGCGTCCACCTCGCCGACCATGATCGACAGACGTTCGCTGGTGCCCCCCGGGCTGGCCAGATAGCTCAGCACCGGTTTGCAGCGCCCGACCACCACGCCGGCCTCTTCCTGCGCTTCGCGGCGGCACACATCCTCGACGCTTTCGCCGGTTTCGATCATACCCGCCACCATTTCCAGCAGCCAGGGCGAATTACTGGTATCGACCGCGGCGATGCGCAGTTGTTCAATCAGTACCACTTCGTCGCGCACCGGATCGTAGGGCAACAGCACCGCCGCATGACCACGCTCGAAAATTTCACGCGTGATTTCAGGGCTCATTTCGCCATTGAACAAACGATGGCGAAACCGGTATAAATTGAGTGAAAAAAAACCACGGTACAGCGTCTCGCGTGCAATAATTTCTACATCTTTTTTATCGAAAGTGACGGGTGACGGCTGCGAACGGTTCATGCGCGAATTCTCCTGCTTGAGTATGCCGATAAAATAAACGGTTTTGATGACAGAAACAGCGGGACTCTCCGCCGCGGCTTTATGTTAGGCTGTTTTTCGCCGCCGGATGCGGCACGTTTGTGCGCTCGCAGGTAATAGCGGGAAACAATCCGGATTGTCAGCCATAATATCAGCTGCAGTCGACCCGGGCAGTACGCCAAGGTAAATGGGCGGTCTGAAAGGTAAAAGTTACGCGAGATGGCACATTCAGCCACCTGATGCGTACCGCAGACTCTGCTAGAATCGGCAACTATTTCGTCTATCGTCAGCGCTAACATAGCAATATTGCTGCACAACAAGGAATGCAAATGAAGAAACTGCTCCCCCTTCTTATCGGACTGAGCCTGGGCGGCTTCAGTGCAATGAGCCAGGCAGAGAACCTGCTGCAGGTCTACAAACAGGCCAGGGAAAGTAACCCGGATCTGCGCAAAAGTGCAGCTGACCGCGACGCCGCATTCGAAAAGATCAATGAAGCGCGCAGCCCGCTGTTGCCGCAGCTCGGTTTAACCGCAGGTTACGATTACACCAACGGTTATCGTGACAGCAATGGCGTTAACAGCAACGTGACCAGCGGTTCGTTGGCGCTGACGCAAACTATTTTCGACATGTCGAAATGGCGCCAGCTGACGCTGCAGGAAAAAACCGCCGGCATCTCCGACGTCACCTTCCAAACCGCCGAGCAGTCGCTGATTCTCAACACCGCCACCGCCTACTTCAACGTGCTGAAAGCGATCGACACGCTGTCCTATACCCAGGCGCAGAAAGATGCGGTATACCGCACGCTGGATCAAACCACCCAACGCTTCAACGTGGGCCTGGTGGCGATCACTGACGTGCAGAACGCCCGCTCGAACTATGACACCGTGCTGGCGGCGGAAGTCTCCGCCCGCAACGATCTGGATAATGCGCTGGAAACGCTGCGCCAGGTGACCGGGGCCTTCTACCCGGAGCTGGCCTCACTGAACACCGATCGCTTCAGTACCCAGCGCCCGGAAGCGGTGAACAACCTGCTGAAAGAAGCGGAAGCGCGCAACCTGAGCCTGCTGTCCGCCCGTCTGAGCCAGGATCTGGCGCGCGAGCAAATCCGCGCAGCCCAAACCGGCTATATGCCGACGATTGACGTCAGCGCGTCAACCGGCATCAGCAATACCAAATACAACGGATCCAACACCGGCGGCGCGAATGCCGCGCGCTACAGCGACTCCGATGCGGGCCAAAATAAGGTCGGCATCAGCTTCAACCTGCCGCTGTACAGCGGCGGCGCGACCAATTCCCAGGTGAAACAAGCGCAGTACGGCTTCGTCGGCGCCAGCGAGCAGTTGGAAAGCTCACACCGCAGCGTGGTGCAGACCGTGCGTTCGTCGTTCAACAACGTCAATGCCTCGATCAGCAGCATCAACGCCTACAAACAGGCGGTGATTTCCGCGCAGAGCTCTCTGGATGCGATGGAAGCCGGTTATCAGGTTGGTACCCGCACCATCGTCGATGTGCTGGACGCCACCACCACCCTGTATAACGCCAAACGTCAGCTGTCCGACGCGCGTTATACCTATCTGATCAACCAGCTGAACATCAAGTCGGCGCTCGGCACGCTGAACCAGAACGATCTGCTGCTGTTGAATGGCGCGTTGGGTAAACCGGTGTCGACCGCACCTGACGCCGTGGCGCCGCAGAACCGCGCGCAGGACGCCTATGCGGACGGTTATCAGGACAATGCGCCAATGCAGCAAACCGCAGCGCCGGTACCGGCGGCCACTCGCGCATCCGCGCCGGCCGTCACCACCAGCCAACCGGCTCGCCAGAGCGGCAACCCATTCCGCAACTGATGCGCACGCGTTGATAAATACGGGGTCCGGCCTGCGCCGCGCCCCGTTTTTTTTGCCCCGATTTCCCCCACTTCTGCCCGCCGCCTCACAGCCGCCGCTGTGCCAGGTGGTATCATCGTCACTCTCGTTTTCGCAGTCTGGTGAGGTTCGATGGACAACGATTCACGCTGGCAGCGCTTGATTAACGACGGCGAACTGCCGCCGCCGCTGCGCCCGACACAGGCGGTTTACGCCTCCTGGCTGCGCTGCCGCAGCCTGATGCAGCCCGACGTCTGGCAAGCACCGCACCGCGCCCAGGGCGCCACCTTCGAATCGATTTGCCGCCGCAAGAACGACCTGCTGACGCTCGGCCAGGCGGCGCTGGAGGACGCCTGCGAATACATGGAGCCGCGTCGTTGCCTGTTGATGATCCTCGACGAGAGCGGCTGCATGCTGTGGCGCTGCGGCGACACCCAAACCTGGGAGCTGTTGCAGCCATTGGGGTTCGCCCCCGGCGCTTACTGGGCCGAGGGGCAGATCGGCACCAACGCCCCGGCGCTGGCGGCGACGGAAGGCCACCCGGTGCGGGTGAGCGGCGAGGAGCACGTGCGCCGGGCGCTGCACGGCTGGTCATTCTGCGCGACGCCGGTCTACGACAACAGCGGCCGCCAACGCGGCTCGATCGCGCTGGGCTGCCTGCTGGCCGACTGCGCCGCCGGCGATCTGTCGCTGACGCTGGCCATCGCTCGCGAAATCGGCAATTCGCTGAACGCCGACGGCCTGCTGGCGGAATCCAACCGCCATCTTAACCAGCTTTACGGCCTGCTGGACGGCGTAGACGACGGCGTCATGGCCTGGGATCACCGTGGCTACCTGCAATATATCAACCAGCGCGCCGCCGCCCTGCTGAAGCTGGACGAGCAGCAGAGCCAGGGCAAACCGCTGGCGCAGCTGCTGACGCTGCCCGCCCTGCTCAAGCGCGCCATCGCCGACCGGCAGCCGCTGCAACACGTCGAAGTCACCTTCGAAAGCCAGCGGCAGTTTATTGCCGCCTTGCTGACGCTCAAGCCGATTTTCGACGGCGATCGCTGCAGTTTTATCGCCCTGCTGCACCCACTCGAGCGGCTGCGCCAATATGTCAGCAGCCAGTTGGGGCGCGTCAGCCACAGCTTCGAACAGATGCCCTCCGCCTCGCTGGAAATGCGGCGACTGATCCGTTACGGGCAGCAGGCGGCCAAGGGCCAGCATCCGATCCTGCTGCGCGGGGAGGAAGGGGTTGGCAAAGAGCGGCTCAGCCAGGCTATCCACAACGCCGGCGAACGCGCCGCCGGGCCGTATATCGCCCTCAACTGCCAGCTGTTGCCGCAGGCGCAGGGGCTGCGTGAACTGCTGGGCAGCGACGCCAGCGAAGAAGAGGCGGGCCAGCTCAGCAAATTCGAATTGGCCAACGGCGGCACGCTGTATCTCGAACAGATCGAATACCTGCCGGCGGAGATGCAGTCGGCGTTGCTGCAGGTGCTGAAAACCGGCGTGGTGATCCGCCTCAATTCCAGCCGAGTGATCCCCGTCGATGTGCGGGTGATCGCCGGCAGCGCCGCCGATCTGCCGCTGCTGGTGCAACAAAACCGCCTCCGCCGCCAGCTGTTTTACAGCCTGCAAGCCTTCGAGATCCAGATCCCGCCGCTGCGCCAGCGGCTGAGCGATATTCCGCTGCTGGTCAAACACCATCTGCGCGCGCTGGAGCAACACTTTCAGTGTCGCTTTCGGGTGGATGACGAAGTGATGGCCCAACTGGCGCTCTACCTGTGGCCGGGCAACGATTTGGAACTGAAAGGGGTGGTGGAGCGCGCGGCGATGATTTGCCACGGCCACCACATCCAGTTAGCAGATTTGCCGGCACACCTGCTCGGCCAGCCGTCGCTGCTGGAGAGCGATCCGCAGCCCGGCGCGCCGCTGTTGACGCTGACGGACATGGAGCGCCAGGCGATCCTCCGCGCGGCGACCGTCAGCCGTGGTCAGTTGACGGAGATGGCGCAGCTGCTGGGTATCGGCCGCACCACCCTGTGGCGGAAGATCAAACAGCATGGGATCGACATCCGCCAGTTCAAGCTGCGCGCCTAGTGGCTGAGCTGCAACACCCCGCGCGCAGCGTCCAGCATCGCCTTCTGCCCGCTGCGGGTTTTGCTCAGGCAATCCTGCATACCGACCACCATCGGAATGCCCATCGCCTTCGCCAGAATGGCGCTGTGCGACAGGGCATTGCCACCGCTCAGGCAGATGCCGAGCACCAGCCGCCTGTCGAGCATCACCACCTCCGAAGGCATCAGCTCGTCCATCACCAGTATCGACGGCTCTGCCAGCGCGATGGCCGACAGCGGCAGCCCCTGTAGATGGCACAGCGTGCGGCGCAGCATGTCGCGCACGTCCAGTTCACGCGCCCGCATGTAGTCGTCATCCAGCTCGCGGTACTCTTCGGCGATCGCTTCCAGCACCTGCCGCCAGGCCTGTTCGGCGCAGCACAGCTGCTGCGCGATGCGGGTGTAAGCCGCCTGCTGCAGATCCGGATCGTCCAACAGCATGCTGTGGGCGCCAAAGATCGCCGCCTGCGGCTTGCCGATCAGCGTACCGGTGCGTTCCGCCAGCCGATTCAGATCGCTCAGGGTGTGCTGCAGCGCCTCACGCAGGCGTTGCTGTTCGCCCAACACCTCGTCCGCGCCAATCCGTCGATCGGCGGTTGGCGGCCAGAAGCTGTGGGCCTGGAACACCGGCCCGCTGGTGACGCTTTCCGCCACCGGGATACCGTGCAGCGAAGGCTGCTGCCGCTCGGAGACCGTCTCGCCGAAATGCTGTTCCGCCAGCGCGTTGAACGCCGCCAGCGCCTCGTCCGCCTGCGCGCCGTCGGCGATCAGGCGAATAGTGTCGCCGTGGCGCACCTGCAACAGCGCCAACTGATTGAGGCTGCGCGGATCGACGCACTGCCCCTGCTTTTCCAGCACCAGCTCGGCCCTGAACGGCGCCAGCGTCTCGACCAGCCGCGCCGCCGGGCGCGCGTGCAGCCCGTGCGGGTTCTGCACCGTCCAGGTTGCGCTTTTGCCCTGCGCCAGCGGCAAAGCCGCGCTTTTCGCGGCCGGCGAGCCTTCGCCCAGCTGCGCCTGTTTGGCCTGCAGCGCGCCCTGCGCCTCCGCCACCACCTGCTCCAGCGAGGCACCGGAGTTGGCGGCCACCACCGCCGCCAGCGTGCCTTCGACCAGCGGTGCCGCACACAGCCGCACTTTGACAGCCACGTCCGGGTCCAGCAGATCGAGCGCGGTTTCGGCACTGAGCAGCGCGCTACCCAAATCCATCAGCACCAGAACGCCGTCACCGTCGGCGACCGCTTCGATCGCCTCCATCACTTTGACCGCGTCGGTGCCGATCGGGTGTTCCTCGTCATCCACGCCCGCCGCCAGCGCCAGCTTGCAACCGTCGCCGCGCATCATCTGCCGCGCCAACTGCTCAACGCCGCGCGCCAGCAACGCGCTGTGCGAAACCACCACGATATTAATCATCTCGCCTCCTGCTACGGCTAACTACCGGCGACCTCAGCCAGCGTTTTCATCATCAGCATCACCGAAGTGGCGCCGGGATCCTGGTGGCCGATGCTGCGCTCGCCCAGATAACTGGCCCGCCCCTTGCGCGCCTGCATGGTAATGGTGCTCTCCACCGCCCGCTCGGCGCTGTCGGCGGCGCGCTGCAGCGCTTCCGCCACGCTCAGGTTCTGCTGCGCGGACTGGCCGAGGCTTTCCACCACCGGCCACCAGACATCGCACATGGTTTTATCGCCCGGCTCCGCCTTACCGCGCATCACCACGCCTTCCACCCCCTCTTGCATCATCTGATGCAGCTCCGGCAGATCCAGGCTTTGCTTGGCGTTCGCCGCCTGCGCCGCGCGGATGAAGAAGGTGCCGAACAGCGGACCGCTGGCGCCGCCCACGCTCGACAGCAGCGTCATGCCGGTGTTTTTCAGGATAAAGCCGATATCCTTGTTCGCCACCGACGGCAGCTTTTCCACCACCTTGTTGAAACCGCGATTCATGTTCAAACCGTGGTCGGCATCACCGATCTCGGTGTCCAGCCGGGTCAGAAAATCGCGCTCCCGGCTGAACACCTCGCCGCAACGCATCAGCCAATCGACAACCTGTTGTTTGGTCAACGCCATGATTCCTCCTCAGCAACCCCAACGCAGCGCAGGCGTTTTCACCGGCGCATCCCACAAGGACAACAGCTCGTCGTCCACGTTCAACAGCGTGATGGACACGCCCTGCATATCGAGCGAGGTGCAATAAGACCCCACCAGGTTGCGTTCAATAATGATGCCCGCTTCGGCGCAGCGCTCCGCCAGCCGATGGTACACGCCGTATAGCTCCGACAGTGGCGTGGCGCCCAGGTTGTTGACCAGCGCGATCGCCCGATCGCCGCGCGTCAGCGGCTGTTTGGTCTGCATCTCGTCGCGCCACTCGCCCTGCTGGCGATCCCAGACGCGGATCGTGCGCTGATAGTGGCCGTGGTCGATCAGCGTATGGAACATGTCGTCCACCGCCGCGTTGAGCGTGGTGAACGGGCGGCGCGCAATGCCCGGCTCGCCGTGAATGCCGACGCCGAACTCCATTTCGTTTTCCGCCAGGGTGAACGACGGCTTGCCGGCGGCCGGTACGGTGCAAGCCCCCAGCGCGATGCCGATTGAGTGCCCGTGGTTGTTGATGCGATGCCCTAACGTCACCACGCTGTCCAGATCGTCGCCGCGCGCCGCAGCGGCGCCCAGCAGCTTCTCCATCAGTACGGTGTTGGCCACCCCGCGCCGCCCGGCGGTAAACAGGCTGTCTTTGACCGCCACGTCGTCATCCACCAGCACCGTCGCCACCGCGACGCCGCTGTCGTGCAGCAGCTCGGTGGCGGTTTCGAAGTTGAGCACGTCGCCGGTGTAGTTCTTGATCAGCATCAGCACCCCGGCGCCGCCGTCGATCGCCTGGCCGCACTCGTACATTTTATCCGGCGTCGGCGAGGTGAAAATCTCGCCCGGACAGGCGCCATCGAGCATCCCTTCGCCGACGAAACCGCAGTGCATCGGCTCATGGCCGCTGCCGCCGCCGGACAGGATCGCCACCTTGCCCGCCACCGGCGCATCGGCGCGGGTCACGAACACCGGATCCGCGTGCACCAGCAGCTCGGGATGGGCCTCCGCCAGCCCCTGCAACTGCTCTTCCAACACCGACTCGACCTGATTAATCAGTTTTTTCACGATGGTTTCCTCTGTAAGAACAGGGACGCGGCGCACCGCGCCCCAAGGGTATCAATGACGCTGCAGCCAGGCGGCGCCCAGCCTATCCGCCGTCAGGATCGCCGCCTGCACGCCCGCAGGAGTGACCTTGAACGGCATGTTGTGAATGGTTTCGCCGGCCGCGCAGCTTGCCTCGGCCACCGCCATGATCTTCGCCGTCGCATCGCCGGTGACGCCCATCTGCGCCAGCGTGATCGGCAAGCCGATGCCATGGCAAAACGCCAGCACGGTTTCAATCTGCGCCATCGGGCTGTTCTGCAGCACCAGCTGCGCCAGGGTGCCGAACGCCACTTTCTCGCCGTGATACAGGTGGTGGCACTCTTCGAGCACGGTAAAACCGTTGTGAATAGCATGCGCCGCCGCCAACCCGCTGCTCTCGAAGCCGATACCGCTCAGATACGTATTGGCCTCAATGATGCGCTCCACCGCTTCCGTCACCACGCCGGCCTCGACCGCCAGTTTGGCTTTCACCCCTTCCGCCAGCAGCGTGTCATAGCACAGCCGCGCCAAACTGAGCGCCGCCAGCGTCGATTTGCCGCCGGCCATGCTGGTGGCCTGGGCGTCGAAGCAGGCCTGGGCTTCGAAATAGGTGGAGAGCGCGTCGCCCATGCCGGCCACCAGCAGGCGCACCGGCGCTTTGGCGATGATGGCGCTGTCCATCACCACCATGTCCGGGTTGCGCGGGTAAATCAGGTATTCGGCGAATTCGCCCTGTTCAGTGTAGAGGACCGACAGCGCGCTGGTCGGCGCATCGGTGGAGGCGATGGTGGGAATAAGCACCACCGGCAGCTGTTGGTAGTGCGCCACGGCCTTGGCGGTGTCGAGCGTCTTGCCGCCGCCGACGCCGATCACCCCGCGGCAGCCGTGAGCCTGCAGCTCATGGCCGAGCCGGTCTATCTCTTTGCGGCTGCATTCGCCGTTGAAGCGGGCCGCGTGATGTTTCACGCCGTGCTGCTGCAGGCTGCCCATCAGGGTGTCGCCCGCCAGCTGCATCACGAAGTCGTCAGCGATCACCAGGTAGTGATCGGCGAGGGATTTGGCGTATTCGCCGACGGCGGCCAGCGCATTGGCGCCCTGAATATATTTGCCTGGTGACTGGATGATTCTCAACATAACCGGATCCTTGTAGGGAGTTGGCGATGGTAACGTTCAGATATCAGGTGATGACGCGCCGACTTCGCCGCCGGCTTGTTGTTGTGCTTCGACTATGAGCGACCGCTGCCCGCCTGGCGAGCTTCGCGATTTTTGTTCCATTATGGAACATCATCATAGCGACAACGTTTCATGATGAAACGCCAACGCGCGTTTTTTCGCCGCGAAAGCGAACTGGCGCACACCCCAACGTATAACTGCGTAAAGAGTCGATTCTGCGGGCGTTTCAGCTTTAATTTTGACCATGTTTCCCCTATCCTTAGCGCCACTACTGGGAAAGGGCGAAAACAGCCCGCATGATGGGATTGATAACGATGAAACGGACAAAAAACATCAACCAAGAGACGTTCCGCAAATCCTGGCGCAGCTACCGTGTCGCGCCCGTGGCTTTGGCGATCAGCGCCGTCTTTATGCTGGCCGGCTGCGAGAAAAGCGATGAAACGGTCTCCCTGTATCAGAATGCCGATGACTGTTCGCGCGCCAATCCTTCGATGAGCGAGCAGTGCACCACCTCCTACAACAACGCCCTGCAAGAAGCGGCGAAAACCGCGCCGAAATACGCCACCCGCGAAGACTGCGTCGCCGAATTCGGCGAAGCACAGTGCACCCAGGCTCCGGCGCAGGCCGGCATGGCGGCGGAATCGCAAAGCAGCGGCAACTTCTGGATGCCGCTGATGGCGGGCTACATGATGGGTCGCCTGATGGGCGGTTCCGGCTTCGCGCAGCAGCCGCTGTTCACCTCCAAGAACGCCGCCAGCCCGGCGAACGGCAAGTTTGTCGACGCCAGCGGCAAGAGCTACGGCCCGGCCACCGCCGGCGGCCGCACCATGACGGTGCCGAAAACCGCCATGGCGCCGAAGCCTGCGGTCACCAACACCGTGACCCGCGGCGGCTTCGGCGAGACCGTGGCCAAGCAGACCAGCATGCAGCGCAGCAGCGCCACCTCCAACTCCGGCTCTCGCAGCATGGGCGGTTGATGCATGAAACGTATTGCTATTACCGAGCGCCCGGATTGGCGTGAAAAAGCGACCGAGTTTGGTTTCCGTTTCCACACCATGTACGGCGAGCCGTACTGGTGTGAAGACGCCTATTACCAGTTCACGCTGGCGCAGATTGAAGAGATCGAAAACGCCACCGCCGAACTGCACCAGATGTGCCTGCAGGTGGTGGAAAAAGTGGTCGGCAGCGACGAGCTGATGGCCAAGTTCTGCATCCCGAAACACACCTGGGAGTTCGTACGCAGCTCCTGGCGCACCAATCAGCCATCGCTGTACTCGCGTCTCGATCTGGCCTATGACGGCGTCAACCCGCCGAAGCTGCTGGAGAACAACGCCGATACGCCAACCTCGCTGTATGAGGCGGCCTTCTTCCAGTGGCTGTGGCTGGAAGACCAGATCAACGCAGGCAAACTGGATCCGGAGTCGGATCAGTACAACAGCCTGCAGGAGAAGCTGATCGAGCGTTTCGCCGAGCTGAAAGCGCATCACGGTTTTGGCCTGTTGCACCTGGCCTGCTGCCAGGACAGCGAAGAAGATCGCGGCACGGTGCAATATCTGCAGGACTGCGCGCAGGAAGCCGGTCTGCCGACCGAGTTCCTGTTCATGGAAGATATTGGCCTCGGCGAGAAAGGCCAGTTTACCGATTTGCAGGATCAGGTGATCGGCAACCTGTTCAAGCTCTACCCGTGGGAATTCATGCTGCGCGAGATGTTCTCCACCAAGCTCGAAGACGCCGGCGTGCGCTGGCTGGAGCCGGCCTGGAAGAGCATCATCTCCAACAAGGCGCTGCTGCCGCTGCTGTGGGAAATGTTCCCGAACCACCCGAATCTGTTGCCGGCTTATTTCGCGCAAGACGATCATCCGCCGATGGATCATTACGTCACCAAGCCGCTGTTCTCACGCGAAGGCGCCAATATCCAGATCGTCGAAAACGGTCAGGAAGTGGCGCGTGTGGACGGACCTTATGGTGAAGAAGGCATGATCGTACAGCAGTTCCACCCGCTGCCGAAGTTTGAAGACAGCTACACGTTGATCGGCAGCTGGCTGGTGAACGATCAGCCTTGCGGTATCGGCCTGCGCGAAGATCGCGAACTGATCACGCAGGATCTGTCGCGCTTCTATCCGCACACCATCCTCGGCTGATCGCCCCGCCGAAGACAAAAACGCCAGTCTCTGACTGGCGTTTTTCTTTAGCCCACCTGCACCGACAGCATGCTCAGCGCTCCCATTTCGATACCGTCGATCGGCACGCTGATGGCCTCTTTGCCATCCCAACCGCCAAGCACGTACAGCAACGGCAGATAGTGTTCCGGCGTCGGATTCGACAGCGCAGCCCCCTCATGGCGCATGAAATCCACCAGCGGATGGTTTTCGCCCCGATAACGCAGGTTATCCCGGACAAAGTTATTGAACGATTCCGCCCACGGGTAGGCGCTGGTATCGCCCTGCCATTTCACCATGCGCAGGTTGTGCACCACGTTGCCGCTGGCGACGATCATCACGCCCTCATCGCGCAGCGCAGCGAGTTTGCGGCCCAGTTCATAGTGATAGGCCGCCGGCTGCGTGCCGTCGACGCTGAGCTGCACCACCGGGATGTCGGCATTGGGATACATCTTGATCAACACGCCCCAGGTGCCGTGATCCAACCCCCACTCACCGAGATCGGCCGTCACCGGCACCGGCGCCAGCATGCGCTGCAACTGCGCAGCCAGCGCGGGAGAACCTGGCGCCGGATAACGGGTATCAAACAGCGCCTGCGGGAACCCGCCGAAGTCGTGAATGGTTTTGGGTTTTTCCATCGCGGTGACCGCAGTGCCGCGGGTATACCAATGCGCGGAAACCGCCACGATCGCCTTCGGGCGCGGCAATGACTCACCCAACGCACGCCATGCCCGGGTGTAACGGTTGTCTTCCAGCACGTTCATCGGGCTACCGTGGCCAAGAAACAGTGCCGGCATACGAGAGGTATTCATAAGGAGATCCTTAGTTCAAATTGTGCTATGCCGCTACATTACGCGCTTTGCCGCACCAACACAGCCGGATAACCGTGATGAAGATGTTCAATAAATTTGAATTAAAGACGAAGGAATGCGCTGGCAAATAGAAAGATAAAAAATCCATATATTTCAATAAATTAATAAGCCACATGAATGCCATGACATTACTGCCACACAGATCTAATTTGTGAACAATTTATGTATTTTTTGTTAAATCAATCTATACACTCCTCCTCTGCCGACGGGAGCAGGCAACCCCGCCGCGCAATGGGAATTACGTCTCACCAAGGAGGAATTCATGTTCAGACTCACACTGGCAACCCGCCTGGCGCTTTCCATGTCCTTGCTCACCGGCTGGACGGCAACCACCGGCGCGGCGGACAACGCGCAGCTGACGCAGCGCGAAGACCCTTACTTCCTTCAGGCACAAGCTCAGCTGCAACAGCGACTGAAACAGGCACCAAATATCAACCGCGCCAAAAACGTCATTCTGGTAGTCGGTGACGGCATGGGATTTTCCACCGTGACCGCCGCCCGCATTTTTGAAGGGCAGCAGCGCGGCGTGGACGGCGAATCCAACGTGCTGGCCTGGGAGGCCTTTCCCTATCTGGCGGCGGCCAAAACCTACTCCGCCGACGCCCAAATCACCGACTCCGCGCCCAGCGCAGTGGCGATGACCACCGGCGTCAAAACCATCAACGATCTGATGGGCCTCGACCATACGGCTACCCTCAACAATTGCGAGGACCAGCAAACCAAAGCCGTCACCACGCTGTGGGAGATGGCCGCAACGCTTGGCATGGCCACCGGCGCCGTGACGACCGCGACCATCACCCACGCCACGCCGGGCGCCACCTATGCCCATATCGCCAACCGCGATTGGGAATCCGACGCAAAAATGCCGGCAGCGGCCCTGGCCGCAGGCTGCCGCGACATCGCGCGCCAACTGGTGGAAATGAAGTACGGCAACGGCCTCAACGTGGCGATGGGCGGCGGGCGCGCCAACTTCCTGCCCGACAGCGTGAGCGATCCGGAATATCCCGGTAAAAAAGGCGCCAGAAAGGATGGCCGCGATCTGACGCAGGCCTGGCTACAACGCTATGGCGAGCGTGGGCAATATATCTGGAATCAGGCGCAGTTCGCCAAAATCGAACCGGCCAAAGTCGACCACCTGTTGGCCCTGTTCGAGCCGTCGCACATGAACTTCGAGCACGATCGGCGGCAAGACGCGGCGGGAGAGCCTTCGCTGGCAGAAATGACCGGCAAGGCCATCGATATTCTGGCCAGGAATTCCGAAGGCTACCTGCTGTTGGTGGAGGGGGGACGCATCGATCACGGTAGCCACAACGGTAACGCCTACCGCACGCTGAGCGACGCGGTCGCCCTGAACGAGGCGGTGAAAACCATCGTCGATAAGGTCAATCTGGACGAAACTCTGGTGATCGTGACCGGCGATCACAGCCACACGTTGACCATCGCCGGCTATGCCAAGCGAGGTAATCCTATCCTCGGCATTTCCGTCGGCGTCGACGGCAAACCGCGGCTGGGCAGCGACGGCAAGCCTTACACCACCGTCGGCTTCGCCAATGGCCCCGGCGGCGCGATCCCGCTGACCGAACGCCCGGCATTAACCATGGAACAGGCCACCGCGCCCGACTTTATTCAGCCGGCGCTGGTGCCGCTGAATAGCGAGACCCACGGAGGAGAAGATCTCGGCATCTACGCCATCGGCCCCTGGGCGCATCTGTTCCAGGGCACGGTGGAGGAGAACTACACCTTCCACGTGATGAATTACGCCAGCCGCATCGACGAACGCCTGTCAGAACGGTAGATACAAAAAAGCCGCGTAACGCGGCTTTTTTATCGTTGAAAGCGGCCGGCTATCAGCTGGCTTTTTTCTCGTGCGCCTGGCGGTAGGCCACCAGATCTTCGATGGTCAGCACCACCATGTCGTGCTGTTTGGCGAAGGTAATCACTTCCGGCGCATGCGCCATGCTGCCATCGTCGTTGGTCAGCTCACACAGCACGCCGGCAGGTTTGAAACCGGCCATGGAAACCAGATCGATGGTCGCTTCGGTGTGGCCGCGACGGCTCAGCACGCCGCCCGGCTGCGCGCGCAGCGGGAATACGTGGCCCGGACGGTTCAGGTCGCTCGGCTTGGCGCTGTCTGCCACCGCCGCACGGATGGTGGTCAGGCGATCGGAAGCGGAAACCCCGGTGGTCACACCCTGCGCCGCTTCGATGGTCACGGTGAAGGCGGTCTGGAACTGACTGGAGTTGTTGGTCACCATCATCGGCAGCTCAAGCTGCTGACGGCGTTCTTCGGTGATGCACAAGCACACGATACCGCTGCCGTGGCGAATGGTCAGCGCCATCTGCTCAACGGTCATGGTTTCCGCGGCGAAGATCATGTCACCTTCGTTTTCACGGTTTTCATCATCGAGCACCATTACGCCGCGCCCGTTGCGCAGTGCGTCGATCGCGCGTTCAACGCGTTCTGTCGGCGTGCCGAAGTCTGAAAGTAGCGTCTGATTCATGGTAAAAAACCTCATTAAAAAATTATGGATTACCAGAACCAGGGCGATCTTGAGGAGTAGCTAGCAATAGCTAAAAAAATAACGCAAGCGGGCGCAAGCCCGGCAGATACCGTTACTCTCTCCCATCCGGACTATAACCGTCGGCCCCGGAATTACACCGGATCTGCTGACCTCTAACCGGCCCTGACGGGCTGACTGAGCGCTCGCGGGCTTTCACCGTAGAAGGTGATTTACCGCCGGTGGGGACTTTCACCCCGCCCTGAGAATAAGCAGGATGACTATAACGCTAATGGGTAGGCAGGGCAATTGGCAAAAGCACAATTCGGCCACGCACGGCGAATGCGCTTAATGGTTTATCCGGCGGGCAACTCGCATTACACTAAGCGGCAGCTATTAAACTCTGAAAGGGATACGCCATGATTGACCCGAAAAAAATCGAACAAATCGCACGCCAGGTTCATGAGTCCATGCCTAAAGGCGTTCGTGAATTCGGGGAAGACGTTGAGAAAAAAATCCGTCAGGTCCTGCAGTCGCAGCTGACCCGCCTGGATTTGGTTAACCGCGAAGAGTTCGACGTACAGACTCAGGTGCTGTTGCGCACCCGCGAGAAGCTGGCGCTGTTGGAACAGCGCATGGCCGAGCTGGAAAGCAAACTGAGCGCGGCACCAGCCGCCAAGCAGGAAGACGAATAAATTCCCGCCAAGGGCGCGCACCTGAACCGCGCGCCCTTGTTCTTTAGGTCGCTCGGCGTTAGCCGCGCCCGTCTTTAATCGCTTTGATGATGTTGGTGGTCGACAGCCCGTCTTCAAAGTTCAGCACTTTGACATCGCCGCCGTTGGCCCACACTTCCGCACTGCCGGCAATCTCTTCCGGTTTGTAATCACCGCCTTTCACCAGCAGATCCGGCAGGATGTCGGCGATCAAGCGCTGCGGCGTATCCTCTTCGAACGGCACCACCCAATCCACCGCTTCCAGCGCGCCCAGCACGATCATCCGATTCTCCAGCGCGTTGACCGGGCGTGTTTCCCCTTTCAGGCGTTTGGTCGACGCATCGCTGTTCACCGCCACGATCAGGCGGTCGCCCAGCTTGCGGGCGTTGGCCAGATAAGAGACGTGGCCGGCATGCAAAATGTCGAAGATGCCGTTGGTCATCACCACTTTTTCGCCGCGCTGACGCGCCTGCGCCACGGCATGCTTCAACTGCGCTTCGGTCATCACGCCAAAACCGGTTTCGGCACGGCCGCGCACCGCGTTTTCCAACTCGATGGGCGACACGGTGGAAGTACCGAGCTTGCCCACCACCACGCCGGCGGCGGCGTTGGCCAGGAAACAGGACTCTTCCAGCGAATTACCGGCGGCCAGCGAGGCGGCCAGCACGCCGATCACGGTGTCGCCCGCGCCGGTCACATCGAACACTTCCTGCGCCTGGGTCGGCAGGTGCAGCGGCTCAACGCCCGGCTGCAGCAGCGTCATGCCGTGTTCGGAACGGGTGACCAACAGCGCCGACAGCTCAAAATCCGCCACCAGCTTCATGCCGCGTTCCACCAGTTCCGCCTCATCCTTGCAGTGGCCCACCACCGCTTCGAACTCGGACAGGTTCGGCGTCAGCAGCGTCGCGCCGCGATAGCGCTCGAAGTTAGAGCCTTTCGGATCGATCAGCACCGGTACCTTGGCGGCGCGCGCCAGTTGGATCATGCCCTGCACCTGGCTGAGCGCGCCCTTGGCGTAATCGGACAGCACCAGCGCGCCGATCTGCGGCAGCGCCTGCTGAATGCGCTCCAGCATCGGCTGCGGATCGACGTTGGAGAAGCCTTCTTCGAAGTCGAGACGGATCAGCTGCTGGTTGCGCGACAGCACGCGCAGCTTGGTGATGGTCGGATGGGTCGGCACCGAGACGAAGTCGCAGCGCACGTTGACTTCATTCAGTTTGGCGCTCAGCGCCCGCGCCGCATCGTCGATGCCGGTCAGGCCCACCAGGCGGGAAGTGGCCCCCAGCGAAGCGATGTTCATCGCCACGTTAGCCGCGCCGCCGGGACGCTCTTCGATGGTATCGACCTTGACCACCGGCACCGGGGCTTCCGGTGAAATGCGGCTGGTCGGCCCATACCAATAGCGATCCAACATGACGTCACCGACCACCAGCACACCGGCGCGGCGAAAATCAGGCAGCGTAACTTTCATCCGATAACTCCAAAAAAGTACAAAATTTTAGTGGCGCAGATATTACCACAGACCGCCGGAATACCCGCAAAAAGGTATTAATCCAGCCATTTGGCCCAGCTGGCGCGCACCTGCTCGCGCTCGGCGGCGAACAGTTCGCTACCGACCTTGCCGGAATGCTCCTGCAGCGCCAGATGGTGGATCTCGTCGCGCATGGTGACATAGGCCTGGGTCAACGCGCGCGCCTCCTCTTCCGGCATGATGTCGTAATTGGCCATCAGCTCGAAGATGCGCACGTTGTCCGACCAACGCGTCAGCCGCGGTTCACCCGGCGCATAGCGTAAGACCAGATATTGGGCGATAAATTCGATGTCGGTAATGCCGCCCTCATCGGTTTTGATATCAAACAGATCGCGCTGCTTGTTGCCGAGATGGTTGCGCATCTTTTCGCGCATCTCGCGCACTTCGCGCTTCAGGATCTCCGCATCACGCGTTTTGCACAGGATCTCGCGCCGGATCGCATCGAACTGCTGATGCAGCGCCGGATCGCCATGCACGATGCGCGCGCGCACCAGGGCCTGATGCTCCCAGGTCCAGGCTTCGTTTTGCTGGTAGTCGGCGAACGCCTCGACGGTGCTGACCAACATCCCCGCAGCGCCGGAAGGCCGCAGGCGCGCGTCCACCTCATACAGAATGCCGGAGGAGGTGCGGGTGCTGAACAGATGCATCACCCGCTGCGCAAGCCGCAGGTAGAACTGACGGCCGTCGATGCAGCGATCGCCGTCGGTCATCACCTCCGGCGGGCAATCCAGCAGGAACACCAGATCGAGATCGGAACTGTAACCCAGCTCCCAGCCGCCCAGCTTGCCGTAGCCGATCACCGCAAAGCCGCGCCCTTCACGCTCCTGCAGATGGGTCGGCTGGCCGTAGCGCGCCACCATGTCGCTCCAGGCCTGTTGCACCACCGCGTCGATGATCGCCTCCGCCAGATAAGTCAGGTGGTCGCTCACTTTCATCACCGGCAGCGCGCCGGCGATATCCGCCGCGGCGATGCGCAGCTGCTGCGCCTGCTTGAACTGGCGCAGCGCCTCCAGCTTTTGCTCTTCGTCGTCTTCCGGCACCCGTAGCAGGTACTGGCGCAGCTCGCTGCGGTAGGCGTCCAGCGCCACCGGCTGATACAGCGTGGCCGGATCCAGCAGTTCGTCCAGTAACAGCGGGTAGCGCGACAGCTGGTTGGCAACCATCGGCGACGCGGCGCACAGGCGGATCAGATGGCTGAGTGCCGCGTGATACTCTACCAGCAGCTCGAGGTAGGTGGTGCGGGTGACGATGCTGAGCAGCAGCTGCGCCAGCCGCACCAGCGCGGTCGGCGCGTCCTGGCGCGGGCATACCTCCGCCAGCAGGCGCGGCATCAGCTGATCGAGCACGTCGCGGCCGCGCGGGCCGATGGTGCGTTTGTCGACGTCATGGCGGAAATCGGCGATGGTGCGCAGCATCTGTCGGCGCCCCTCTTCGTCCAGGTGCGGCGTCAGTGGCGCCAGCTCGTTTTCCTCCAGCGCGTCCTGCCACAGGCTGTGGTAGTGCTGATAGTCGGGATCTTCGCCGACATCCGGGCTATCATCACCTATCAGGTCATCGAACACGGCGCGCACCGCCTGCATGTGCAGCTCCAGCGCCGCCATCAGCGCCGGCCAATCCGCCAGCCCCATGCCGTAGGCCAGCCGCGCCTGATCGAGCGCATCCTGCGGCAGCGTCTGGGTTTGCTGATCGCCGATCGCCTGCAGCAGATTCTCCAGCCGCCGCAGGAACAGGTAGGCGGCGCTCAGCGCCCGCACCTGCTCGGCCTCCAGCAGCCCCAGCTCCCCCACCGCCTGCAGCGTCGGCAGCAGCGAACGCCCCTGCAGCGCCGGCTCGCGGCCGCCGCGGATCAGCTGGAATACCTGGGTGATGAATTCGATTTCGCGAATGCCGCCGGCGCCCAGCTTGATGTTGTCCTTCAGGCCGCGACGCCGCACTTCACGGGCGATCATGCCCTTCATGTTGCGCAACGACTGGATGACGCTGAAATCGATATAGCGGCGGAACACGAATGGCCGCAGCGTTTTACGCAGCTCCTGGCTGTAAGCGTCTTCCGCGCCGCCCATCAGGCGCGCCTTCACCATCGCATAGCGCTCCCAGTCGCGCCCCTGCTCCTGATAGTAATCTTCCAGCGCCGCGAAGCTCATCACCAACGGGCCGCTGTCGCCGAACGGCCGCAGCCGCATGTCGACGCGATAGACGAAGCCGTCGATAGTCTGCTGATCCAGCGCCTTGATCAGCCGCTGGCCGAGGCGGGTGAAGAACTGGGCATTGTCCAGCTCGCGCCGCCCGCCCTGGGTCTGGCCGTTTTCCGGGTAGGCGAAGATCAGATCGATATCCGACGAGAAATTCAGCTCGCCGCCGCCCAGCTTGCCCATGCCGAGGATCAGCAGCGGCTGCGGTTCACCGGCGGCGTTGCACGGCGTGCCCCACTCGCGGCAGCAGGTTTGGTACAGCCAGTCGCGCGCGCTAACGATCAGCGTTTCCGCCAATCCGCTCAGCTGCAGCAGCGTTTCTTCGGTCGAACACAGCCCCTGAGCCTGCACCCAGGCAATGCGCACCAGCGTTTCACGGCGAAACAGACGCAGCGTGCGCATCAGCTGCGCCTCATCGCGCACCTCTTCCAGCTCGTCCTGCAGCCAGGCAGCATAGTGTTGCCACTCGCCGGGCGCCGGCGGCTGTTCGCGCAGCGTCGCCAGCCAGGCCGGCTGGGCAAGCAGCGCGTCGCTGACGAAATCGCTCGACGCCAGCACCCACTGCTCCTGTTCGCTAAAGGCGCAGTCCGCGCCGTGAACTTCCTGAAAACGCTGCACAACCTGCTGTGCCTGAGCCTGCAACGCGGCTGAAAGTGGCGACATAGTGTATGACCCGTTCTGCGGCCCACGGCTGGCGGGCCGGCTGGATTAACGAAGCGCGCCGTTTAACCAGAATGGCGCATGCGATAAGGCCTGTTTGCGGCTGGCTTCATACCAGCCCTGGCGGCGCTCGCTCAGCGCTGCCTGCAGCTCACGCCAGGCCTCGATATAAGGCCCGGTCTGCTCGTCGGGATAGGCGCCCGACAGCAGGACCAGCGCCGAAATCTGACGCGTCAGTCGCGGCAATTGTTCCTGATATTCATCTTCGTTCAGCGTACGGCTGAAGGCTTCTTTCAGCTCCGCGCTGCTGCGCCCCAGCATGATGTCGCTGAAGCGCTTGAAAGAACCGTCCAGCTTGGCCTGCGCTTTGGCATCGATAAACGGCCGCCAGGCGCCGCTCACCAGCCATGATGTGAGCGCCAACTTACATTGCAGATAGGCCGTGCTGTAGCACAGGGTCTCTGGCTGTGCGGCTTTGTCCGCCAACAGCGGCTCGAGCTCGGTCAGGCGGGCGCGCAGATCGGCGCTGGCCTTGCGCGGCACCAAACCGCCGAAAATCACCAGCGCCTGGCGGATCGTTCCGACCGCCTCAACCACCGAGGCGCGCGCCTGCGCGTCGCCGCGTAGCCACAGCTCTTCGTGGTACTGCCAGTGGCTCAGCGCCAGCTCGAAGGCGGCGATCATCCCCTGCTCTACGGTCGCCTTGGCCGCCGGCTTCAGCACCTGCAGCGGGCGCATCTCGCGCGGCGGATTGCCCTGCGCCAGATGGTAACCGCGCGCCGCCTTGCTCAGGCTGCCCTGACGCAGCCCGTCGTGCGCCGCCAGCTCACCGGCCAACGCCAGCAGATCGGCGGTATCGCCTTTCAACAACTCCAGCTCGATCTCGCTCAGGGCTTCGCTGAGGTCACCGGCACGCACCTCGCCCTGGTCCAGGCCAATCTCGATCTCGCTTTGGCCGTAAGTAACCACCCACTTCTCACGCACGAAATCGGTACGGAACAGCGGTTGCAACGCCTGCTGCAACGCTGCGATATCGCAATCCTGCGGCCAAATGTCGGCAGGAAACTGCGCCAGCACCAGCTGCGGCTCGGCGATAGCGACATTGTATTCCGGGCGCTGGTGCAGGCCGCCCACCACTTTACCGGCGGTTTTGATGGTCATCTCATAGCGATCGTCGAAACCGCGAATGCGCAGCCCCATGTCGTGACGGCGCAGGAAGTTGTCGGCCGTTTCGAAGTAAATGTTGGTCAGCTTTTGCGGCTCGGAATGCTGATGCGGCCAGGCGGCGAGCCATTGCGGCAAAGCGGCCACCGCTTGCGGCGCGGCGATAAATTTCAGTTCAATTTCAACGGTCATAATTCTTTAACACCAATAAGTTATGCATTCACGTCGGTTTCAGCGCGGCGCGTTCGGCCCGCCGTATGCTGCCCACTGACGCACAGTTGCCGTTATCTTACCGCGATTCCCGGTGCCTTAACCCTGCTAACTGTAGAAAAAACCTGTTACGTTATAAAACGCTGCGCAACTCACAGAATCAGCCACAGTAAGATAGTTCTCATTCCGGTTTTGGCGTTGCGTCGTCAGACTGAACCCTCTACTATCGTTCCATAAATTCACCCAGAAACGATGAACTAATGCAGAAATTACGCCTGATTTGCCTTGCCGCGCTGAGCTTCAGCATCACTTGGGCCGCACATGCCGAAGATAAACGCTATATCTCCGATGAGTTAAGCACTTACGTCCATAGCGGCCCAGGTAATCAGTACCGTATTGTCGGCACTCTGAACGCCGGTGAAGAAGTCACCCTATTGAGCGTCAACGACAGCACCAACTACGGCCAGATCCGCGATCCGAAAGGGCGCACCACCTGGCTCCCGCTCGATCAGCTCAGCCAGACGCCAAGCCTGCGCACCCGCGTGCCCGAGCTGGAGCAGCAGGTGAAAACCCTGACCGACAAGCTGGCCAACATCGATAACACCTGGAACCAGCGTACCTCGGAAATGCAGGAAAAAGTCGCGGGCAGCGACAGCACCATCAGCAGCCTGCAGAAGGAAAACCAGGATCTGAAAAACCAGCTGGTGGTCGCACAGAAGAAGGTCAACGCCGTTAACCTGCAGCTCGACGATAAGCAGCGCACCATTATCCTGCAGTGGTTCATGTACGGCGGCGGCGTCGCCGGCGTCGGTTTGCTGCTGGGCCTGCTGTTGCCGCACCTGATCCCGCGCCGCAAGAACAACAATCGCTGGATGAACTGATCTCAGTATCGTTCAGTTTGAGTATGGGCGCCTGCGGGCGCCCTTTTCATTGGTGCCGACATCCCGCAGCCAATTCATGTAATCTGATAGACAGAGCCTTACACGATATTCAGGAGTCAACAGTGCAGATTTATCTGGTCGGCGGCGCCGTTCGCGACAGCCTGCTCAACATCCCGGTAGTCGATCATGATTGGGTGGTGGTGGGCGCCACGCCGGCGGAGCTGCTGGCATTGGGCTACCAACAGGTCGGCAAAGATTTCCCGGTGTTCCTCAACCCCGATTCTCATGAGGAGTACGCGCTGGCGCGCACCGAGCGCAAATCCGGCCAGGGGTACACCGGTTTTACCTGCTATGCCGCGCCGGACGTCACGCTGGAAGAAGATCTGCTGCGGCGCGATCTGACCATCAACGCCATCGCCCGCTCCGCCGAAGGGGAACTGATTGATCCTTACGGCGGCGTGGCCGATCTGCAGGCGCGCGTGCTGCGCCACGTTTCCGACGCGTTTGGCGAAGATCCGCTGCGCGTACTGCGCGTGGCCCGCTTCACTGCCCGCTTCGCCCACCTGGGTTTTCACATCGCCGACGAAACGCGCGCCCTGATGCGCCAAATGGCGCATAGCGGTGAACTGGCTGCGCTGACCGCCGAACGCGTCTGGAAGGAAACCGAAAAGGCGCTGCAAAGCCAGAGCCCGCAGGTCTATTTTCAGGTGCTGCGCGACTGTGATGCGCTGGCGGTGCTGTTCCCGGAAATCGACGCGCTGTTCGGCGTACCGGCCCCCGCCAAGTGGCACCCGGAGATCGACACCGGCGTGCACACGCTGATGGCGTTGGCGATTGCCGCCCGCCTCACGCCGGAGGTGGACGTGCGCTTCGCCACCCTGTGCCATGACCTCGGCAAGGGGTTGACGCCGAAAGCGTTCTGGCCGCATCACCACGGCCACGGCCCGGCAGGCGTGCGGCTGGTCGAAGCGCTGTGCCAGCGACTGCGGGTGCCCAACCCGGTGCGCGATCTGAGCAAGCTGGTGGCCGAGTACCATGATCTGATCCACACCGTGAACAAGCTGCGGCCGGAAACCCTGCTGAAGCTGTTCGACGCCATCGACGTCTGGCGCAAGCCCCAAAGGCTGGAGCAGATTATCCTGGCCAGCGAAGCGGACGCGCGTGGCCGTACCGGCTTTGAGGAAAACCCTTATCCGCAGGGCGACTATCTGCGTCAGGCGTATCAGGTGGCGAACGCGGTATCGATTAAAGAAGTGGTCGCCAGCGGGCTGCAGGGCACCGCGATCCGCGATGAGCTCAAACGCCGCCGCCAGCAGGCGCTGGCCGACTGGAAACTCAGCCAAACGATTATCAACGATCAGGCATAAAAAAACCCCGCAGAGCGGGGTTTTTTCTTGGCGTCGGGCTTACAGGAATACCATGTAAACCACGGCCGCCACGATAAAGCGGTAGATGGCGAACGGCACGAACGAGATGCGCTTGATCAGCGACAGGAAGGTCTTGATCGCAATCAGCGCCACCACGAAGGCCGTTACGAAACCGACGGCGAACATCGGCAGATCGCCCCAGGTCAGGAAGTGCAGGCTCTTGTACAGATCCAGGCCGCTGGCGCCAATCATCATCGGCACCGCCAAAATGAAGGAGAACTCGGACGCCGCATAGCGGTTCACGCCCACCAGCATACCGCCGGCGATAGTGGAACCCGAACGGGAGAAGCCCGGCCACAGCGCCAGGCACTGGAAGCAGCCGATCATGAACGCCTGGCGGTAGGTGATGTCATCCAGCCCTTCCGCGCTCGGTTTCTTCGGCTTCAGCCATTCCGCCGCCAGCAGCAGCAGGCCGCCGACCACCAACGCATACATCACGTTTTTCGGCGCGAACAGCGACTTGATGAAATCATGGAAGGCCAGACCCAGCACCACCGCCGGGATCATCGCCAGCAGGATGTGCCCCAGCTTCAGTTGGCCGCTGGTTTTGCCCTCGTGCTCCACCGGCTTGCCGCCGAAATGGATACCGATCAGGCCGAACAGCCGGCGCCAGAACATCACCACCACGGCCAGGATCGACCCCAGTTGGATGATGACTTCAAAGGTTTTGGCTTTGTCGCCGGTAAAGCCCAGCCACTCGCCAACGATAATCATATGCCCGGTGGAAGACACCGGCAGAAATTCGGTTAACCCCTCGACAACCCCAAGAACAAACGCAATAAACAGTGAATGCATGTCAGCCATGTGCTTCGATCACCCTATAAATAACGGCTATCACATAAAAAAGCGGCAGTGTTTAAAGACAATGCCGCTAAAACAATTCTCAGGATTAAGACCAGGTTAACGGTCTTTCGTTGCAAGCAGATGACATAAAATTATGCGGGACGAGTACCGCGCTCAATGATCACGCCGACCCGACTGGCATGTGCTACAGCGCCCGGTTTGCTGACCTTAATACGGACCCAGGGGGAATTGAAGCGCTGAAGCAAAATTTCGGATATTTCCTCCGCCACGCGTTCCACCAGCGCGAAGCGGTTCGACTCAACGTGCCGGATCACGGCGTCGCTGACGTCGGCATAGCTCAGACAGTCGGTTACGTCATCGCTGGCGGCGGCCGGCCGGTTATCCCAGCCCATTTCGATATCGAACACCAGCTTCTGACGAATGCCCTGTTCCCACTCATAAACGCCAATGGTGGTAATTACGGTAAGCTCTTCAATAAATACGATATCCATCACGTCATTCTCTGTTTTTGGCCTTGCCGGATACCACTTCCAGCGGAATGTGCGTATTATCCATAGATGTTGCGAGTAAAACGACCATTATTAAACGGAACCGCGTTATGAGTGCTACCGCGCTTGGCATGATTATCTTCGCGTATCTGTGCGGCTCGATTTCGAGCGCGATCCTGGTTTGCCGGATCGCCAGGCTGCCGGACCCGCGTGAGCATGGCTCAGGAAACCCCGGGGCGACCAACGTCCTGCGCATCGGCGGCCGGCTTGCGGCGGCGGCGGTGTTGGTGTTCGATATTCTGAAAGGGATGTTGCCGGTCTGGCTGGCCTACAAACTCGATGTGCCGCCGCTGTACCTCGGCCTGACGGCGATCGCCGCCTGCCTGGGGCACATCTATCCGGTGTTCTTCCACTTTCGCGGCGGTAAAGGCGTGGCGACGGCGTTTGGCGCCATCGCGCCTATCGGTTGGGATCTGACCGGCCTGATGACCGGCACCTGGCTGCTGACGGTGTTGCTCAGCGGCTACTCTTCGCTCGGCGCTATCGTCAGCGCGCTGATCGCCCCGTTCTACGTCTGGTGGTTCAAACCGCAGTTCACCTTCCCGGTGGCGATGCTCTCCTGCCTGATCCTGATGCGGCATCACGACAATATCCAGCGCCTGTGGCGCGGCCAGGAAGGCAAGATTTGGGGCAAGTTCCGCAAGAAGAAAAACGACGCGGATACGGATAACGGCGACCAGCCGAAAGACGAATAACAGAAGGGCCGGATTATCCGGCCCTTTGCTTTATACCGCAGGCAGTTCCGCCAGCGGCCAGCGCGGCCGCACCGAAACGCTCAGTTCCGGGCTGGCGCCGCTCTTCAGGCGCACCATGCCGGCATAGGCGATCATCGCGCCGTTGTCGGTGCAAAATTCCGGGCGGGCATAGAACACTTCCCCACCGCGCTTGTGCATCATCTCCGCCAGCTTGGCGCGCAACGTACGGTTGGCGCTCACGCCGCCGGCCATCACCAGGCGTTTAAAACCGGTCTGCTCCAGCGCGCGTTTGCACTTGATTGCCAGCGTATCCACCACCGCATCCTCGAAGGCGCGGGCGATGTCGGCACGCGTCTGATCGTCGTTGCCGTTGGAACGAATGGTGTTGGCGGCGAAGGTTTTCAGCCCGGAGAAGCTGAAGTCCAGGCCCGGACGATCGGTCATCGGCCGCGGGAAGGTGAAACGTCCCGCCGTGCCCTGCTGCGCCATCTTAGACAGCATCGGCCCGCCGGGGTAATCCAGGCCGAGCAGCTTGGCGGTTTTGTCGAACGCTTCGCCGGCGGCATCGTCGATCGATTCGCCCAGCAGTTCATACTCACCGATGCCGGTGACGCTGATCAGTTGAGTATGGCCGCCGGAGACCAGCAGCGCGACGAACGGGAACGCCGGCGGGTTGTCTTCCAGCATCGGTGCCAGCAGGTGGCCTTCCATATGGTGCACCGGCACCGCCGGCACGTTCCAGGCGAACGCCAGCGCGCGCCCCACGGTAGCGCCGACCAACAGCGCCCCCACCAGGCCTGGCCCGGCAGTGTAGGCCACGCCGTCGATGTCGGCCGGGGTCAGGTTGGCCTCTTTCAGCGCTGCCTGAATCAGCGGCACGGTTTTGCGCACGTGATCGCGGGAGGCCAGTTCCGGCACCACGCCGCCGTAGTCGGCGTGCAGCTTCACCTGGCTGTATAATTGGTTGGCCAACAAACCGGTTTGATCGTCATACACTGCAATTCCGGTTTCATCGCAGGACGTTTCTATACCCAGTACTCGCATTACATTTCCCATCATTCACGTGCGGCCGCCAGTCTACCACATTCCGCCGCATTTACCGCCGGTGCCGCGCATCTTGTCACCGGCTCGCACCTATGTCGATGATTCATCCAGAAAATGCCCAGGCGATTAAAGACGAGCATTTTTTTCTGATTAGTCTATAATCAGCGCCCGGTGCAAAATTGCGCACGTTGCGGCAGAGCGACGCGGGTTTCAATTTGCGGTGATGCTTTACAAAGCAGCATCCATTGGAGTAAAATTCCGCACCATTTTGAAAAGGCTGGCGCTTGGCCAGCAACAAACCGAATTTTATTGAGGTGAGAGGCACATGCCGGTAATTAAAGTACGTGAAAACGAGCCATTTGACGTTGCTCTGCGTCGTTTCAAACGCTCTTGCGAAAAAGCGGGTGTTTTAGCTGAAGTTCGTCGTCGTGAGTTTTATGAAAAACCAACTACCGAACGTAAACGCGCTAAAGCTTCTGCTGTGAAACGTCACGCGAAGAAACTGGCTCGCGAAAACGCACGCCGCACTCGTCTGTATTAATTCTTCGGGGGCAACCCCACCGCGTGAATTTCTGATTTTCAAAATCGCGCAGACCGAGTAGTTGCATACGAAGGCCGTGCTTTCCGAAAGGAATGCGCGGCTTGTTCTCGTTTATAGGCTAATGAAGTAAGGGCTTATGGCTGGACGAATTCCGCGCGTATTTATCAATGACTTGCTGGCTCGCACCGACATCGTCGACCTGATCGACGCCCGCGTGAAGCTCAAGAAGCAAGGCAAGAACTACCACGCGTGCTGTCCGTTCCACCACGAAAAGACGCCTTCCTTTACCGTTAATGGCGAAAAGCAGTTTTATCACTGTTTTGGGTGTGGTGCGCACGGCAACGCCGTCGATTTTTTGATGAATTACGACCGACTCGAGTTTGTCGAAACCATCGAAGAGCTGGCGACCATGCACGGGCTGGAAGTGCCTTACGAAGCGGGCACCGGGCCAACCCAGATCGAACGCCATCAGCGCCAGAGCCTGTACCAACTGATGGAGCAGCTCAGCGCGTTCTATCAACAGTCACTGCAGCAGTCCTCCGGGGCACCGGCACGCAGCTATTTGCAGCAGCGCGGATTAAGTGACGACGTTATTCGCCATTTCGCCATCGGCTTCGCGCCGGCGGGATGGGACAACGCCCTGAAGCGTTTCGGCCGCGACGCCGACTCGCGCCGCGCATTGAACGATGCCGGCATGCTGGTGACTAACGATCAGGGGCGTTCGTACGACCGTTTCCGCGAACGGGTGATGTTCCCCATCCGCGACAAACGCGGGCGCGTGATCGCCTTCGGCGGCCGCGTATTGGGCGACGGTATGCCGAAGTACCTGAACTCGCCGGAAACCGAAGTTTTCCATAAGGGCCGCCAGCTGTATGGCCTGTATGAAGCACAGCAGAACCACCCTACCCTCCAGCGGCTGCTGGTGGTGGAAGGGTATATGGACGTGGTGGCGTTGGCGCAATTCGGCATCGATTATGCCGTCGCCTCGCTCGGAACCTCGACGACGGCTGAACACATTCAGCTGCTGTTCCGCGCCACCGACAACGTCGTCTGCTGTTACGACGGCGACCGCGCCGGCCGCGAAGCGGCCTGGCGAGCGCTGGAAACCGCGCTGCCGTACCTGAACGACGGGCGCCAGCTGCGGTTCATGTTTTTGCCCGACGGCGAAGATCCGGACACCCTGGTGCGCAAGGAAGGCAAAGAAGCCTTCGAACAGCGAATGGAGCAGGCGCAGCCGCTGTCCACGTTCCTGTTCGAAAGCCTGCTGCCGCAGGTGGATCTGAGCAGCCCGGACGGGCGTGCCAAGCTGAGCACGCTGGCGCTGCCGCTGATTACGCAGGTGCCGGGCGAAACGTTGCGCTTGTACCTGCGCCAGGAGCTCGGCAACAAGCTGGGGCTGCTGGACGACAGCCAGCTCGACAAGCT
The DNA here is from genome assembly GCF_052692115.1 of Serratia sp. TSA_105.2. NCBI lineage: Bacteria > Pseudomonadati > Pseudomonadota > Gammaproteobacteria > Enterobacterales > Yersiniaceae > Serratia > Serratia sp. TSA_105.2. Next base: position 237,787 of record NZ_JBQZFT010000001.1, on the reverse strand, counting down.
GATGCCCAAGCAGGCGGAAAATGCGCATCCTTATCAGGCGCCCCAGCTAAAACGCACAACCATGCGTATACTGATAGGGTTACTGGTGCAAAATCCGCAGTTGGCTACACTTGTACCTTCTCTTGAAGGGTTGCAACACGCCAAACTACCAGGCCTGCCGCTGTTCAGCGAGCTGGTGAGCCTTTGCCTGGCTCAACCTGGAATAAAAACGGGCCAGATTCTGGAAGAATATCGGGATACAAAGTTCAGCGCTAACCTTGAAACTTTGTCTGCCTGGAACGATATATCAGATACAGAGATTGCAGAAAGAACCTTTCTGGACTCCCTGAATCATATGTTCGACTCTGTGCTCGAAATACGGTTAGAAGAGTTGCTGGCACTCTCCCGTACGCAGGGCTTGAGCCCCTCAGAGCGAGAAGAAGTTCGTATGATCAACGAGTCAAGAGCTGGAAAGAAAAACTGAATACCAAACGGCTTAAGTGCCGATAATTGCGAGGGCAGAGCCCTGCACAGTGCCGCCATAGTGGGCCGCGGCGATAACGAAAACGCCCCAAATGCTATTGTTGGCGGTTTCGCCGACCGACACCAACCTAAATACTCTGAAGTGTGGATACCGTCTTATGGAGCAAAACCCGCAGTCACAGCTGAAGCTACTTGTCACCCGTGGTAAGGAGCAAGGCTATCTGACCTATGCTGAGGTCAATGACCATCTGCCGGAAGATATCGTCGACTCCGATCAGATCGAAGACATCATCCAGATGATTAACGACATGGGCATCCAGGTGATGGAAGAAGCACCGGACGCCGATGACCTGCTGCTCGCCGAAAACTCGAACAGCACGGACGAAGATGCGGAAGAAGCCGCCGCACAGGTTCTGTCCAGCGTGGAATCCGAAATCGGCCGCACCACCGACCCGGTGCGCATGTATATGCGCGAAATGGGTACCGTCGAACTGCTGACGCGCGAAGGCGAAATCGACATCGCCAAGCGCATCGAAGACGGCATCAACCAGGTGCAGTGCTCGGTTGCCGAATACCCGGAAGCCATTACCTATCTGCTTGAGCAGTACGATCGCGTCGAAGCGGGCGAAGCGCGCCTGTCCGATCTGATCACCGGCTTCGTCGATCCTAACGCGGAAGAGGACATCGCCCCCACCGCGACCCACATCGGTTCTGAGCTGTCGAGCGAAGAGCAAGACGACGACGAAGAAGACGAAGACGACGAAGACGACGACACCGAAGACGACAACAGCATCGATCCTGAGCTGGCGCGTCAGAAGTTCGCCGATCTGCGCGATCAGTACGAAACGACCCGTCTGGTGATCAAGAAGAACGGCCGCAGCCATGCCAGCGCCGCGGAAGAGATCCTGAAGCTGTCTGAAGTGTTCAAGCAGTTCCGCCTGGTGCCGAAACAGTTCGACTTCCTGGTCAACAGCATGCGCACCATGATGGATCGCGTTCGCACCCAAGAACGTATCATCATGAAGCTGTGCGTTGAACAGTGCAAAATGCCGAAGAAGAACTTCGTCACCCTGTTCGCCGGCAACGAAACCAGCGATTCCTGGTTCGAAGCCGCGCTGGCGATGGCCAAGCCATGGTCGGAAAAGCTGAAAGACGTGGCCGAGGACGTGCAGCGCAGCCTGCAGAAACTGCGTCAGATCGAAGAAGAAACCGGCCTGACCATCGAGCAGGTCAAAGACATCAACCGTCGCATGTCGATCGGTGAAGCGAAAGCCCGCCGCGCGAAGAAAGAGATGGTTGAGGCCAACCTGCGTCTGGTTATTTCCATCGCCAAGAAATATACCAACCGCGGCCTGCAGTTCCTGGATCTGATCCAGGAAGGCAACATCGGCCTGATGAAAGCGGTAGACAAGTTCGAATACCGCCGCGGCTATAAGTTCTCGACGTACGCCACCTGGTGGATCCGTCAGGCTATCACCCGCTCCATCGCCGACCAGGCGCGCACCATCCGTATTCCGGTGCATATGATTGAGACCATCAACAAGCTCAACCGTATTTCGCGCCAGATGCTGCAAGAGATGGGCCGCGAGCCGACGCCGGAAGAGCTGGCCGAGCGCATGCTGATGCCGGAAGACAAGATCCGCAAGGTGCTGAAGATCGCCAAAGAGCCAATCTCGATGGAAACGCCGATCGGCGACGACGAAGATTCGCATCTGGGCGACTTCATCGAGGATACCACCCTCGAGCTGCCGCTGGATTCCGCGACCTCGGAAAGCCTGCGTTCCGCCACCCACGACGTGCTGGCCGGCCTGACCGCGCGCGAAGCGAAAGTGCTGCGCATGCGTTTCGGTATCGACATGAACACCGACCACACGCTGGAAGAGGTCGGCAAGCAGTTTGACGTTACCCGTGAGCGTATTCGTCAGATCGAAGCCAAGGCACTGCGCAAGCTGCGTCACCCGAGCCGCTCCGAAGTGCTGCGCAGCTTCCTGGACGACTAAGTCCGGCTGCCGCACCCAAAACAAAAACCCCGGCCTGCCGGGGTTTTTTTATGCCCTGAATACGCCCCGCCGCATCATTGCAACGCCAGGAACAGCTCGCGATAGCTGGCGGTAAGCTGCTCCAGCGTGGCGCGATTCAATCCGCTGGGGTTAGGCAATACCCACACCTCGGTCTCCCCCAGCATCAGCGCCTGTTTGCCCCAGGGCGCGTTTTTCACCCCGAAGGCGGTGGTGAACGCCTGCTTGCCCAAAATCGCCAGCGCGCGCGGCTGATAGCGCAGGATTTTCTCTTGCAGCACCTCGCCGCCACTGCGCAGCTCGTCGCGCGACAGCTCGCTGGCCGCCACCGTCGGGCGCGCCACCAGCGCGGTAATGCCGCAGCCGTTATCCTTCAGCTGCTGCCACTGCTCCGGCGCCAGCTGGCGCTCGGTAAAGCCGGCCTGATGGATCACCTTCCAGAAGCGATTGCTGCCGTTGGCGAAAGGGTAGCCCTGATGGGCGGAAGAAAGGCCGGGGTTGATGCCGCAAAACACCACCCGCAGGTTAGGCGCCAGAAGTTCCATGAGTGTCGTGAGTCCATTGCAGGGATTTACTGCGGTTATCGCAAAATCCGCCAGCAATTACAACAGGCTAGAACTGTGCAGAAAAGCAACATACGGGCGGGTAACAGTAGACCGCCGCTTAAGGATTCCCTATAATCTCGCGGCTTGGCCCCTTAGCTCAGTGGTTAGAGCAGGCGACTCATAATCGCTTGGTCGTTGGTTCAAACCCAACAGGGGCCACCAAATTTTAGCTGTTTTCACGGCCTTACAAGCCATCCTGCCCGGGGTGGCTTTTTTGTTTCCCGCCGCCGTGCCACACTTCTCTCTCGGCATTCCTGATTTATTCCGACTCATAAGGCCCCTGCATGATCGTCAACTGCGACCACGACAACCTCGACGCCTGGCTGGCGCTGCGCTCAGCGCTGTGGCCCACCTGCCCGTTGGAAGAACACCGCGCGGAGATGCGTGAAATATTGGCTTCGCCGCACCACACCGCGTTTATGGCGCGGGGACTGGACGGCGATTTCGTTGGCTTTGCCGAGATCGCGCTGCGCTACGATTACGTCAACGGCTGCGAATCGTCGCCGGTGGCATTTCTGGAAGGGATTTACACCGTCGAACGCGCCCGCCGCCAAGGCTGGGCCGCGCGCCTGATCGCGCAGGTGCAGGAGTGGGCCAAGCAGCAGGGGTGCAGCGAGCTGGCGTCGGATACCGATATCGCCAATCTGGACTCCCAGCGCCTGCATGCGGCGCTGGGCTTTGCCGAAACGGAACGGGTGGTGTTTTACCGCAAAACGTTGGGCTGATCAGGCGGTCTTGCTTTGCCGCTGATGCGCCAGCTGCTCGGCGCGCAGCAGGATCTCCTGCAGATCGTCCTCGTCGATATCGAACAGGTCCCCCTCCATCAGCGCCTCGTGCAGATCGGCGCGGGTGATGGACACGGCATCGATCGGCAGATTGGCCGGTTTGGCCTCCGCCGGCGCCAGCGCGTGCGGGTAGCGTCGCCCGGCCAGGTTGTTGAACAGAATGGCCAGCGCCGCCAGCAGCACCGAGTTCAGCAGCACCGGGTACAGCACGAAGTCATAGCCCATCTGGTGAATACCGGGGCCGCCGAGGATGGCGGTCAGCGCCACCGCGCCACCCGGGGGATGCAGGCAGCGCAGCTTGAACATCAGGCCGATGGCCACCGCCGCCGCTATGCCGCAGGCCAGGCCCGGATCGGGGATCAACAGACCGGCACTGACCCCCACCGTCGCCGCCAGCGCATTGCCGCCGACGATCGACCAGGGCTGCGCCAACGGGCTGTTGGGCACGCCGAACAGCAACACCGCCGAGGCGCCCATCGGCGCGATAAACCACAGGTTCACCTCGCCCAAAACAAAGTGGCTGATCCAGCCGGCGAGCATCAGCCCCAAACCGGCGCCGACGCTGGAAATCAGCATCTCTCGCTTGCCCACCGCCAGCGGGTGCGGCCACAGGCGCGCACATCCCACTTTCACTCGTTCTATCCACTGCGTTTTCATGTTACCCAATACGGCTCAATTCACGTGTTGGCAACAAATATATCACATCATCCTGAAGGAACTCACGGCGCCGTAAACCGCGCCGCCCAAGAACTTTTAGGCTAACAGATTGATTTTTAGCCTCCCCTCAACAATGATCAATGTTCCCCCCTTAACCCCGAGGAACCGCCGATGTCTCAACCGATCATCGAGCTTTACACCGACAGTGAATTTTTCAGCCCGTACGCCATGTCCGCCTTTGTCGTGCTGACGGAAAAAGGCATTCCGTTCACCGTGAAGACGGTGGATCTGGCGAAAGAAGAGAACAAAGAGGCAGCCTACGCGGCGCTGTCGCTCACCTGCCGGGTGCCGACGCTGGCGATCGGCGAGTTCCAGCTCTCGGAGTCTTCGGCGATCGCCGAATACCTGGAAGACATCCATCCGGCCCACGCCGTATACCCGCGCGACGTAAAGCTGCGCGCCAAAGCGCGTGAGATCCAGGCCTGGCTGCGCAGCGATCTGCTGCCGATCCGCGCTGAGCGCTCGACCGAGGCGGTATTCAACAACGGTAAGTTCCCGCCGCTGTCCGAAACCGCGCAAGAGGCCGCGCGCAAGCTGATCGACGCCGTCGAAAAGCTGCTGAGCCACGGACAGGACAATGTATTCAGGGAGTGGTGCATCGCCGACACCGATCTGGCGCTGATGCTCAACCGGCTGGTGATACACGGCGATCCGGTGCCGGAGCGCGTGCGCCACTATGCGCACAAGCAGTGGCAGCGCCCGTCGGTGCAGGCGTGGCTGGCGTTGTCGGAAAAACGGCGCGCCTGAGAAAAAAAGCGGCGGCCACGACGCCGCCGTTCTCAATGCCGAGAAACAACATCACTGCTTGAGGGAAGGCAAATCACCATCCAGAGGGCAGATAGCCTAACAATGAAGCGATGGCGTACACCGCGCTGGCCAGGTACAGCAGCACAATGCTGACCTGCAGCAACGGGTGCGTGATCCAATTGCACTGCCAGCGTGGGGTCTGGTCGCCCTGCTTGCGCGCGCCGCGCAGGATCAGCATCGGCATGATCGACAGGATCACCCCGCTGAACACCCCGGCGAAGTAGAGCGCGTTGACGAACGACACCAGGCCGCTGTAGGCCAGCACGAACGGCGGCACCACCACCAGCAGCAGTACGCCGAAGCGGCGCAGCGGCAGCTCGTCATTGCCCAGCCGGAACTTGTCGAAAATATTGGTCAGGAAGCTGCCGCCCAATCCCCAGTACGAAGTCAACATCGCGCACAGCGCAAAGATGTTGGCGGAGAAGAACGCCCACTGCCCCAGCGCCTGGCCCCAGGAGATAGTGGCCACGTCGGAGATGTCATCCAGCCCGCTGAGCGCGATCACCGACATCGGCACCGCCGCCAGCAAAATGAAGGTCACCACCATACCGACGATGATCGCCTTCGGCAGTTGCTCAGGCTTGTCGGCAAAGCCGCGCGCCATCTCCGGCACGATGTACTGCGCCGAGAAGCAGAACACCACCACGTTGAACACCGGCACCATATAGCGCCAGTCGCCGTCCAGCAGGTTGCGCATCTGGGTGGTGTCTTTCAGCAGCGTTGCCGCCACCAGCGCGGTCAACATCACCACCATGCCGATGCTGATGAACTTCTCGCCGCGGCCGATCGCTTTCAAACCGAGGTACAGCACGCCGGCGGCGGGCACGAAGAACAGCAGGCTGCCCAGCGCCGGCGAGATGCCGAACAGCGATTGCAGCAGCTTGCCGCTGCCGGTCATATAGGCGGTAAGCGCCCCAACGCTGTTGACGCACACCGAAGCGAACATCAGCCAGGCGCCCAGGCCGCCGACGTAGCGCTTCGCCAGCCCGCTCAGCTGCAGATGCGCGCGGGTGCGCAGCGTGGATTCGGCGACGTACAGCATAGTGATGGTGGTCAGGCTCCCCACCAGCACCAGCCAGAACAGCAGCGGCAGGAAACCGGCCTTGCTGGAGGCGTAGGCGATGGAGAGCACCCCGGCGCCGATGTTGGTGCCGACGATCATCGCCACCCCTTCGAGGAAACTTAACGATTTGGCGGGTGCAGGTGCTCGCACCCCGGCGGCAAGCACCGGAGAAACAGAGATATTATCAGACATGCATCATCCTTTATCGCCCGGCGACGCTGGCCGCCGGGATGGGTTAACGTCCTGACGCTCAACAGCTCACATCGATACACAGGTATTTCAGCTCCAGATATTCTTCTATCCCGTAGCGCGATCCTTCGCGCCCGAGCCCTGACTGCTTCACGCCGCCGAACGGCGCCACCTCGTTGGAAATCAACCCGGTGTTGATGCCGACCATGCCGTACTCCAGCGCTTCCGGCACGCGCCACTGGCGCGCAGCGTTCTGCGTGAACAGGTAGGCGGCCAGGCCGAATTCGGTGTCGTTGGCCATGGCGATGGCTTCCGCCTCGTCATGGAAACGGAACAGCGGCGCCACCGGCCCGAAGGTCTCTTCTTTGGCGAAGCGCATCTTCTGCGTTACCCCGGTCACCACCGTCGGCTGGAAGAAAGTGCCGCCGAGCGCGTGCGGCTGGCCGCCGGTGGCGATCTGCGCCCCTTTGATCAGCGCATCGTCGATATGGCTCTGCACCTTCGCCACCGCATCGCTGTCGATCAGCGGCCCCTGGGTGGTGCCTTCCTGGCTGCCGTCGCCGACTTTCAGCTGTTCGACCGCCGCCACCAGTTTCTCCGCCAGCCGCTCGTAGATGCCGTCCTGCACGTAGATGCGGTTGGCGCAGACGCAGGTCTGGCCGCTGTTGCGGAACTTGGAGGCCATGATGCCCGCCACCGCCGCGTCCAGATTGGCGTCGTCGAACACGATGACCGGCGCGTTGCCACCCAGCTCCAGCGACAGTTTCTTGATGCTCGGCGCGCACTGCGCCATCAGGATGCGGCCGACCTCGGTCGAACCGGTAAAGCTCAGCTTGCGCACCACCGGGCTGTCGCACAGCACCTTGCCCACCTGCGCCGCTTCGCCGGTCACCACCTGTAAAACGCCGGCGGGAATGCCAGCGTCCTGCGCCAGCTTGGCCAGCGCCAACGCGGTCAGCGGCGTTTGCTCGGCCGGTTTGACGATGATGGCGCAGCCCGCCGCCAGCGCCGGCGCCACCTTGCGGGTGATCATCGCCGCCGGGAAATTCCACGGGGTGATGGCCGCGCACACGCCGATCGGCTGCTTAACCACCACCAGGCGCTGCGAAGCCTGTGGCGCCTGCAATACCGCGCCGTCCACCCGCTTGGCCTCTTCGGCGAACCAGGTGATGAACGACGCGGCGTAGGCCACTTCGCCGCGCGCTTCCGCCAGCGATTTGCCCTGCTCGGCGGTCATCAACTGCGCCAGATCTTCCTGTGCGGCCAGCACCTTGTCGGCCCAGGCCAACAGCAGCGCGGAACGCTGCTTGGCAGTCAGCTGTTTCCACTCGCTTTGCGCCCGCTGCGCCGCCGCGATCGCCTGCTGGGTTTCCTCTTCGCTGACCAGCGGAATGCTGGCCAGTTCGACGCCGGTGGCCGGGTTGATCACCGCTTCGCGCTGGCCGCTCAGGGCATCGCACCATTCGCCGTTGATCAGACACTGGCTGCGCAGCAGCTCGGGATTGTTCAATTTCATGCCGTTCGCTCCTTAGTGAGCCAGCGCGCGGGTCAGAATGCCCATCGCCTTGGTGAACTGATCGTCCGGGATGGTCAGCGGGTACAGGAAGCGGATCACGTTGCCGTTCACGCCGCAGCTCAGCAGCAGCAGCCCTTCCTCCATCGCCTTCTGCTGCACCTGACGGGTGATCTCCGCCGAAGGCTTGCCGGTAGCCGGATCGTTGAACTCCACCGCCACCATCGAACCTTGCGCACGCACATCGGCGATCGCCGGGCTGGTTTTGCGCGCCTGCTGCAACACTTCCACCAGGTGCTCGCCCAAGCGCTGGGCGCGCTGGCATAGCTGCTCTTCGTCGATCACGTCCAGCACCGCATGCGCCGCGGCCACCGCCAGCGGGTTACCGGCGTAGGTGCCGCCCAGCCCACCCGGCGCCGGCGCGTCCATCACCTCGGCGCGGCCCGCCACCGCCGACAGCGGCATGCCGCCCGCCAGGCTTTTCGCCATGGTGATCAGATCCGGTTTAACGCTGTAGTGCTCCATGGCGAACAGCTTGCCGGTACGGGCGAAGCCGGTCTGCACTTCGTCGGCGATCAGCAGGATGCCATGCTGGTCGCACAGCGCGCGCAGCGCCTGCATGAACTCGGCTGGCGCCACGTTGAAGCCGCCTTCGCCCTGCACCGGCTCCAGCACGATCGCCGCCACCTGCTTGGGATCGATATCCGCTTTAAACAGGCGATCCAGGCTGTTCATCGCGTCTTCGGTGGTCACGCCGTACAACGCGTTCGGGTACTGGCCGTGGAACACCGAGCCGGGGAATGGGCCGAAGCCCAGTTTGTAAGGCGCCACTTTGCCGGTCAGCGCCATGGTCATATAGGTGCGGCCGTGGAAACCGCCGCCGAAGGTGATCAACCCCGGGCGGCCGGTGTAAGCGCGGGCGATCTTCACCGCGTTTTCCACCGCTTCCGCGCCGGTGGTGAAGAAGGCGGTTTTACACGGGCCGGCGATCGGCGCGCGCTGGTTGATACGCTCCGCCAACGAGACATAGCTTTCGTAAGGAACGATCTGATAGGCGGTGTGGGTGAAGGCCTGCAGCTGCTTTTCAATCGCGGCGATCACCTTCGGGTGGCGGTGGCCGGTGTTCAGCACGGCGATCCCCGAGGCGAAATCGATCACTTCTTTGCCTTCCACATCCCACAGCGTGGCGTTCTCTGCGCGCTCGGCGTAAAAACCACACATCACGCCCACTCCGCGCGGGGTGGCGTCCTGACGGCGTTGGTTCAATTCTGCGTTTTTCATGCTGTTCTCTCCGGTCGGTGCCAGTTACACGTTTCGTTCACATTCGTGAAACAATGCCGTTTATTTACACAGGATGTGGCCCTATAATCGAGTGCCAGTTACGAATAATTGAGGGATCCAATTGCGCTCATTGAGTGGTGATCTGTTGCTGCAGCGCCTCGGCGAGCAGCCCGATGACAAGCTGCACAAGCGGCTTTACAACGCGATCCGCACCAGCATTCTCGACGGCAGCCTGCCGCCCTCCAGCCGCCTGCCCGCCTCGCGCGATCTGGCGCAGGAGCTCAGCCTGTCCCGCAACACCGTGTTAACCGTTTACGAACAACTGCTGGCGGAAGGTTACGTGTCGGCGCGCGCCGGCAGCGGTACCTTCGTCGCCGACACGGTGCCGGACAGCTGCCTCTCCACCGGCGGCGCCCCGGCGAACGGCAGCGGGCAACCACGCCGCGTCGAATTGTCGGAGCGCGGCGCCACGCTGCTGCACCACGCCAGCGCCAGCCCCAAACAATGGGGGGCGTTCATTCCCGGCGTGCCCGACGTCAACGCCTTTCCCCATCAGCTGTTCAGCAAGATCCAGGCGCGCCTCAGCCGCCGCCCGGCGCCGCAGCGGCTGACCTACAGCAATCAGGGCGGTAGCCCGGAGCTGCAACATGCATTGGTGGAGTATTTACGGGTAGCGCGCTCAGTGCACTGCTCGCCGGAACAGATCCTGATCACCGAGGGCATCCATCAGGCGATCGATCTGGTGACGCGCATGTTGTGCAATCCGGGGGATGACGCCTGGATCGAAGAGCCGGGCTATTGGGGGATCCGCAATATCCTGCGCATCAATGCGCTGAATATCTGCCCGCTGGCGGTGGACGAAGCCGGGCTGGTGCCGCCGGAGCAGCCGACCACCCCGCCGCGGCTGATCTTTGTTACCCCGTCGCACCAGTATCCACTCGGCTCGGTGATGAGCCTGGCGCGGCGCCAACGGCTGCTGGCGCTGGCGCGCAACGCCGGCGGTTGGATCGTCGAGGACGACTACGACAGCGAATTCCGCTTTTCCGGCCAACCGATCCCGGCGCTGCAAGGGCTGGAGGCCGATGCGCCGGTGATTTACATCGGCACCTTCAGCAAGACGCTCTACCCGGCGCTGCGCCTCGGCTATGTGGTATTGCCGCTGCCGCTGGTGCAGGCGTTGAAAACCGCCCACGCCGAGCTGTACCGCGGCGGGCACCTGCTGATCCAGAGCGCGCTGGCGGAGTTTATTCAGGCGGGGCACTACACCGCGCATATCCGCCGCATGCGGTTGCTGTACGCCCGGCGGCGCGCCTTTCTGACCGGATTGATCGAACAGCACCTCGGCAAACAGGCGCTCAGCGAGTTCAACAGCAACGCCGGATTGCATCTGATCCTCAATCTGCCGGACGAGGCCGACGACGTGGCGATCGCCGCCGCCGCCGGCGCGCAGGGGGTGCTGGTGCGGCCGCTGTCGCGCTACTACATGCTGCCCAACCGCCGGCGCGGCCTGCTGATGGGGTTTGCCTGCGTACCGGAAGAGCAGATGGCCGCGGCCTTCACCCAACTGTTGGCGTGCATTAACGCGCCCGAGATGCAAAAGGCGGCCCCCTAGGGCCGCCTTCACGCCTTACCAGGCCTGAAGCCGCCAGCCGTCCGCCTGTCGGTGCAGGCGGTGCGTCGGCCGCAGCGCCTGCAGGAAGTCTTCGTCGTGCGATACCACCAGCATCGCGCCGGGGAAATCCGCCAGGGCGGTTTCGATCGCCAGCGACGACGCCAGATCCAGGTGGTTGGTCGGTTCGTCCAGCAACAGCAGCTGCGCCGGTTGCCGCCGCCACAGCGCACAGGCCAGCGCCGCCTTGAGCCGTTCGCCGCCGCTCAGCGAGCCCAGCGGCAGCGCGATGCGATCCGCGCCAAGCTGCAGCTGCACCAGCCGGGTGCGCAACGCGCCTTCCGCCAGCGGCGAATCCTGCAGCCCCAGATGGTCCATCACCGACAGATTCGGGTCGAGCTGCGACAGGGTTTGATCGAGGTAGGCCGTCGACAGCGGGCAATGACAATGACCGGACAGCGCCGTCAGCTGACCGAGAACGGTCTTCAGTAAAGTGGACTTGCCGCAGCCGTTGGGGCCGGTCAACGCCACGCGCATCGGGCCGTCGATCCGCAGATCCAACGGCGGCGCGCTGACGAACGGCAGCTGCAGCTGCTCGAGCACCAGCACCTGCTTGTTCGCGCTCACTTCACTGCCCGGCAACGCCAGCAACACCGGCTGCTCGTCCTCCACCCGCTGATAGGCCTCGCGCACCGCCGCATCGAGGCTGTCGCGCTGATCCTGATGCTGTTTGCGCAGCGTGCCGAGGCTCTCCTTCGCCGCCGATTTGTAGGCCACCCGTTCGAAGGAGGCGATATTCAGCGTATCGACGACGCGCAGCGTTTGCGCCGAGCGTCGCTGGCTCATGTCGTGCTCTTTCTGCTGGCGGGCGCGGGTGCGGCGGCGCTCCTCGCGCGCATGCTCCAGATCGGCGCGCGCCGCCTGCTGCTCCGTATCGCGCTGGCGCCGGTAGTCGTCGTAGTTGCCGCCGTAGCTGCGCAGCGCGCCGGGCGTCAGTTCGACGATGCGCTCCATACGCCCCAGCAGCTGCCGGTCATGGCTGGCGATCAGCAGCCCGCCGCGCCACTGATCCAACTGCTGATACAACCAGGCGCGCCCGACGCTGTCGAGGTGGTTGGTCGGTTCGTCCAACAGCAGATAATCCGCCTCCCCCAGAAAAGCGCCGCACAGCGCCGCGCGCATCCGTTCGCCGCCGCTCAAGTCGCACGCGGATCGCAGCGGATCGAAGGCCGGCAGCCCGGCGGCGGCGAAGGCGCTTTGCAGGCGATCGTTGAGATCCCAGCGCCCTTCCAGACGATCGATGTCGTCCGCCAACGGCCGCCCCTGCTCGATGCGCGCCAGCGCGGCGAAGACCTCGCCGTAGCCCAGCAGCTGCGCCAGCGTGGTGTTCGCCGCGATCTCCGGCTGCTGCGCAACGTAAGCCAATGCGGCATGGGATTCGACGTGCCCGATGCTCGGCCGATCCCGTCCGACGATCAGGCGCAGCAGCTGGGTTTTGCCGACGCCGTTGCGCCCCACCAGGCCGCAGCGCGACCGATCGAAAGCGAGATCCAGCGGGCCGAACAGCGTTTCGCCGTCAGCAAATTGGCAGGTCAGTTGATGTAAAACGAAATAAGGGGACTGCGCAAAATGAGCCATAAGCACTCCTGAATGAGATCAAAACATCCCCACAGGGCGCGGGAGCGCACAGCGTGGGACCAGATATCAACAGGTGTGATTGTTCATTTTCGGTTATGGCTCCGCAGAGAGAAGGAATTTACAACGCGCAAAGGTTAACCGATCTTTTGTTCGTTATGCAAACGTTGCCTGAGATTCATGACGTCTATCACATTCGGCACAACGCAGATTCCCAAGCGGCGCGACAACGGCTAGATTTATCTCATCCGACCACTTGTGTTCACATAATTATAACAACGGGCCCCGATTTCACCCGATGGAGAGTGCAATGAGCAATTACCCTCACCTGCTGGCGCCGCTGGATCTCGGCTTCACTACCCTGAAAAACCGGGTGCTGATGGGATCGATGCATACCGGCCTGGAAGAGCTGCCTGACGGCCCGCAGCGCCTGGCCGCGTTCTATGCCGAGCGCGCCGCCGCCGGCGTGGCCCTGATCGTCACCGGCGGCATCGCGCCCAACGACAAAGGCGTGGTGTATCGCGGCGGTTCTACCCTCAACAGCGAGGCGCAGCTGCCTCACCATCGGCCGGTCACCGAGGCCGTTCATCGCGCGGGCGGCAAGATAGCGCTGCAGATCCTGCATGCCGGCCGCTACAGCTATCAGCCGCACCCGGTGGGCCCTTCCGCGCTGCAGGCGCCGATCAATCCCTTCGCGCCAAGCGCGCTGAGTGAAACGGAGATCGAGCAGACCATCGCCGACTTCGCCCGCTGCGCGGCGCTGGCGCAACAGGCCGGCTACGACGGCGTTGAGGTGATGGGTTCCGAAGGCTACCTGATCAACCAATTTTTGGCGGCGCGCACCAACCAGCGCGACGATCGCTGGGGCGGCAGCTTCACCAACCGCATGCGCTTCGCCGTCGAGATCGTGCGGGCGGTACGCCAGGCAGTGGGCGCAGAATTCATTCTGATCTACCGGCTGTCGATGCTCGATCTGGTGGAAGACGGCTCCAGCTGGCAGGAGATCGAACAGCTGGCGCTGGCGGTCGAACAGGCGGGCGCCACGATCATCAATACCGGCATCGGCTGGCACGAGGCGCGCATCCCGACCATTGCCACCATGGTGCCGCGCGCCGGGTTCAGCTGGGTGACCCGCAAGCTGATGGGCAAGGTGGGTATTCCGCTGATCACTACCAACCGCATCAACGATCCGGCGGTGGCCGAGCAGGTGCTGGCGGACGGCTGCGCCGACATGGTGTCGATGGCGCGCCCGTTCCTCGCCGACGCCGCCTTTGTGCAGAAAGCCGCCGAGGGACGTGCCGACGAGATCAATACCTGTATCGGTTGCAACCAGGCCTGTCTCGACCAGATTTTTGAAGGCAAGCTGACGTCTTGCCTGGTCAACCCGCGCGCCTGCCGCGAAACCGAAATGCCGTTGACGATGGCGGAAAAACCGAAAACGCTGGCGGTGATCGGCGCCGGCCCCGCCGGGCTGGCCTTCGCCACCACCGCCGCCAGCCGCGGCCATCAGGTGACGCTGTTCGACGCGGCCGATCAGATCGGCGGCCAGTTCAACATCGCCAAGCAGATCCCCGGCAAGGAAGAATTCCATGAAACCCTGCGTTACTTCCGCCGCCAGCTGGCGCTGCGCGAAGTGACGGTCAGATTGGGCGTCAAGGTCGAGGCGGCGGATTTAAGCGAATTCGACGAAGTGATCCTCGCCTGCGGCATCGTGCCGCGCACCCCGGACATCCCCGGCATCGGCCACGCCAAGGTGCTGAGCTATCTGGACGTGCTGCGCGATAAAAAACCGGTCGGCCAGCGGGTGGCGATCGTCGGCGCCGGCGGCATCGGCTTCGACACCGCCGAGTACCTCAGCCAGCATGGCGTGTCCAGCAGCCTGGATCAGGCGGAATTCAACCGCGAATGGGGCATCGACGGCCGCCTTGAGCAGCGCGGCGGGCTGGCGGCGCAAGGGCCGCAGGCACCGCGTGCCGCGCGGCAGATCTACCTGTTGCAGCGCAAAACCAGCAAAGTGGGCGAAGGCCTGGGGAAAACCACCGGTTGGATCCACCGCGCCAGCCTGGCGATGCGCGGCGTGAAGATGCTCAACAGCGTCAGCTATCGGCTGATCGACGACGAAGGACTGCACATCACCCGCGCCGAGCAGGACAGCTGTCTGCCGGTAGACACGGTGGTCATCTGCGCCGGGCAGGAACCGCGCCGCGAGCTGCAGCAGCCGCTGCTGGCGATGGGGAAAACCGTGCATCTGATCGGCGGCGCCGACGTGGCCGCCGAGCTGGACGCCCGCCGCGCGATCGATCAGGGTACGCGGCTGGCGATGGCGCTGTAAAAAAGGGGCGCCTGGCGCCCCTTGGTCATCACGCTCAGCGACGCGCGCCGGATTTCACCGCTCTCAAGATCACGAACTTCTTGTTCGAGGCCACCAGCGTGCAGTTGCCGAACAGACGCTTGAGCTTCTGGTGATAGTCGAGATGGCGGTTACCGACGATGCGCAATTCGCCGCCCACCTGCAGGCAGCGCTTGGCGTCGCAGAACATCTGCCAGGCGGTGTGATCGGTAATGGCGTGCTGCTGGTGGAACGGCGGGTTACACAGCACCGCCTGCACGCTTTCGCGTTCGATGCCCGCCAGCGCGTTGTTCACCTCAAACTGGCAGCGATCCAGCTCTTGTGGCAGGTTGTGCTCCACGTTCAGCTCGCTGGAGGCCACCGCCATGTAAGATTCATCGACGAAGGTCACCTGCGCTTCCGGGTTTTGCGCCAGCGCCGCCAAGCCAATCACGCCGTTGCCGCAGCCCAGATCGACGATATGGCCGTTCAGGCCACGCGGCAGATGATCCAGGAACAGGCGCGCGCCGATATCCAGGCTGCCGCGCGAGAAGACGTTGGCGTGGTTATGGATAAGCCAATCGGTGCCATCCAGCGTCCAGTCGGTGGTTTCCGCTGCCGCCGGCGGGACGATGTCCGCCACCTGGCAGAAGATCAGGCGCGCTTTCTTCCACGCCAGGCTGGTGCGCGTCGGGCCCAGCACCTTTTCGAACAGCTGCATCGTCGAGGTATGCACGTCACGCGCTTTGGCGCCGGCGACGATCAGCGTGTCTTCGGTCACAACGTGGCGCAGCGCGCGCAGCTGCTGCTCCAGCAGCGCCAGCGCCTTCGGCACGCGAATCAGCACCACCGCCGGCGCCGCCGGCAGCTCGGCCAGGCTGTCCAACAGCGTGACCTGCTCAGGATCCAGACCGTTGAGCTTGAGGTTGTGGCGCGTCGCCAGCTGGCTCATGTACGAGTCGCTGACGCTGTAAGGGCGATGCGCGTGCAGCGCACAGGCCAGGGTGCCGAAGTTATCGTTGAAAATCAGCACCGGACGGCCGCCGATATCTACGTTTTCAAGCTGTTGCAGCAGATATTCGTCCGCCGCTTCCCACGCCTGCAGTTGGGTGGATTCTTCCTGTTGGGGATAACGCTCCAGCTCAAGTTGCTGTGTTCCCAGATCGAGTTGGCTCATTGCCCCTCCTGACTGATAAAATTTGGGCTGTTTATCCCCTAAAAACGCCCGTCAGTAAAATGTTTTTTCGGATAAATTGCGTATGTCAGGATTTGAGCGAAAAAACAGCATAGAATGACCAGCTGAATGGCCGTTGATACGGAACAAGAATGTCTGAATTGACCTACCTGCAAGGCTACCCAACGCATCTGCAAAGTCAGGTGCAGCAACTGATCCATCAGAACCGGCTGGGAGACGTGCTGCTGCAGCGCTATCCGCAGGTGCACGACTGCACCACCGACAAGTCGCTGTATCAGTTTACCGTCGATCTGAAAAACCAGTATCTGCGCAACGCCCAGCCGCTGAGCAAGGTGGCCTACGACAGCAAGATCCACGTCATGAAGCACGCACTCGGCCTGCATACCGCTATCTCACGCGTGCAGGGCGGCAAGCTGAAGGCCAAGGCAGAAATCCGCGTGGCGACGGTGTTCAAGGTTGCGCCCGAACCGTTCCTGCGCATGATCGTGGTGCATGAGCTGGCGCACCTGAAAGAGAAAGATCACAACAAGGCGTTCTACAGCCTGTGCTGTCATATGGAGCCGGATTACCACCAGTTGGAGTTCGATACCCGGCTGTATCTGACGCACCTTTCGCTGTTCGGCGAGCTGTATGCATAGCGAGTGAGGGCGTGATAATCTGCGGTTTTAAGCCTGGACCGGAGCTCGCCATGATTCGCTTTGCCGTCGTCGGCACCAACTGGATTACGGAACGTTTTATCGATGCCGCCCATGAAAGCGGCAAACTCAAGCTGAGCGCCGTGTATTCACGCTCGCTGGAACAGGCGCAGGCGTTTGGCGCCAACTATCAGGTCACGCAGTTTTTCGACTCGCTCGAGGCGATGGCGCAGTCTGACGCCATAGACGCGGTGTATATCGCCAGCCCCAATTCCCTGCACTGCCCGCAATCGCTGCTGTTCCTGCGCCATAAAAAACACGTGATCTGCGAAAAACCGCTGGCCTCCAACCAGCGCGAAGCGGAACAACTGGTAGCCTGCGCGCGGGAAAATCAGGTGGTGCTGTTCGAAGCGTTCAAAAGCGCCTACTTGCCGAATTTCCTGGCGCTGCAGCAGGCATTGCCGAAAGTCGGCCAGCTGCGCAAAGCCTTTATCAACTATTGCCAATACTCTTCGCGCTATCCGCGCTACCTCGCCGGCGAGAACCCCAACACCTTTAACCCGCAGTTCTCCAACGGCTCGATCATGGACATCGGCTATTACTGCCTGGCCAGCGCAGTGGCGCTGTTCGGCGCGCCGCAGTCGGTGCTGGCCAGCGCCACGCTGCTGGATACCGGCGTGGACGCCCATGGCACCGTCTGCCTGAACTACGGCGATTTCGACGTCACGCTTTCCCATTCCAAGGTCAGCGACTCGGCGATCCCCAGCGAGATCCAGGGGGAAGAAGGCACGCTGATTATCGACAAGATTTCCGAATGTCAGGGCGTGGCGCTAACGCCGCGCGGCGGCAACCGCCAGGATCTGAGCCAGACGCAGCACATCAATACCATGCTGTATGAAGCGCTGGCCTTCGCCGAGCTGATTGAGAAGCATCAGGTGGAACACCCGGGGCTGGAGAATTCGCTGATCGTCGCCCGCCTGCTGACCGATATCCGCCGCCAGACCGGCGTCGTCTTCCCCGCCGACGGAGAATGAGATGAAACCGCTGCTCGTGATGCAAACCGGCGACGCGCCGCAGGCCATTCGCCAGGAACTGGCCAACTTTGAAGGTATGTTCCTGCAACAGGGCAACATCGACGCCGAACGCGCGCACATTGTGCATCTGCCCGCCGGCGAACGGCCGTTGCCGCCGGCCGCCTATTGCGGCGTGGTCATCACCGGCTCGCCGGCGATGGTGACCGAACAGCTGCCGTGGAGCGAGGAGGCCGCCGAATGGCTGCGTCAGGCGATGGCGATCAAACTGCCGCTGTTCGGCGTCTGCTACGGCCACCAGCTGTTGGCCTACGCGCTCGGCGGCGAAGTGGGCTATCACCCGCAGGGTATGGAGGTGGGTACGCTGGAGATCGAACTGCTGCCCGCCGCGGCTGAAGACCGGCGGCTCACCCTGCTGCCGCCGCGTTTCAAGGCCAACCTTATCCATTCGCAGAGCGTGCTGACGCCGCCCGCCGGCGCGCAGACGCTGGCGCGTTCGCAGCAGGACGCGCACCAGATCCTGCGCTATGGCGATCACGCCCTGACCACCCAGTTCCATCCGGAATTCAACGGCGCGGTGATGAGCCAGTATCTGCAGTGGCTCGGCGAACTGCATCCCGAGCAGCAAGCCCGCTATCAACAGCAACAACAACAGGTTAGCGACACGCCGTTCAGCCGCCTGCTGCTGCAGGGGTTCGTCGTCAGCCTCGGCGCGCAAAAAGCGATGGCCGGCTAACGCGATTCACGTTGACCGCCGACACATTTTGCATTACTTTCTGCTCTGCAAAGGGGAGTAACTTCATTGCCGGTCAATCGTCATTACGATGCGCAAGCATCCGGTTACCGGGCAACCTGATGTCAAAGGTGTAACCACCTTCATCAACGTTGTAAGTGAGACCTTGCCGGAAGGCGAGGTTTGCTTGCAGCGTTCACAAAGCGGCTGGCGTCTTCCGACGTTGGCCGTTTTTGTTTTTGAAGGATACCTCTGATGATGAATTCCGTTGGCACACCGTGGTTATGGGGCAGCTTCGCCGCCGTCATAGTCGTGATGCTCGCAATCGACCTCCTGTTGCAGGGCCGTAAAGGCGCGCACACCATGACCCTGAAGCAGGCCGCCAGCTGGTCGCTGGTGTGGGTCAGCCTCTCCCTGCTGTTCAATTTCGGTTTCTGGTACTACCTGAATGAAACCGCCGGGCGCGCCGTCGCCGATACCCAGGCGCTGGCCTTCCTGACCGGCTACCTGATCGAAAAAGCGCTGGCGGTGGATAACGTGTTCGTCTGGCTGATGCTGTTCAGCTACTTCGCCGTGCCGGCCAACCTGCAGCGGCGGGTGCTGATCTACGGCGTGCTGGGGGCGATCGTGCTGCGTACCATCATGATCTTCGCCGGCAGCTGGCTGGTCAGCCAGTTCCAGTGGCTGCTGTATCTGTTCGGCGCCTTCCTGCTGTTCACCGGTATCAAGATGGCGCTGGCGAA
This sequence comes from Serratia sp. TSA_105.2, assembly GCF_052692115.1. Classification (NCBI taxonomy): domain Bacteria; kingdom Pseudomonadati; phylum Pseudomonadota; class Gammaproteobacteria; order Enterobacterales; family Yersiniaceae; genus Serratia; species Serratia sp. TSA_105.2. The sequence continues at coordinate 218,437 of NZ_JBQZFT010000001.1, read as the reverse complement.
GGAAGATGACTCGGCGATCGGCGACAAGCCGCTGGTGAAATGGCTGCGCAGCCACCTGCGCATGACCGACAGCCTGGAAGGCGAGCGCTTTTTCGTGCGCCGCAACGGCATCCTGTTCGCTACCCCGCTGGTGCTGGTGCTGATCCTGGTCGAACTGAGCGACGTGATCTTCGCGGTAGACAGCATCCCGGCGATCTTCGCCGTGACCACCGATCCGTTCATCGTCCTGACCTCTAACCTGTTCGCCATCATGGGTCTGCGCGCCATGTACTTCCTGTTGGCCAACGTAGCGGAACGTTTCTCGATGCTGAAATATGGCCTGTCGGTGATCCTGGTGTTTATCGGCATCAAGATGCTGATTATCGACTTCTTCCACATCCCGATCGGCGTGTCGCTCTGCGTGGTGGCAGGCATCCTGACGCTTACCTTGCTGATCAACGCCTGGGTCAATCGCCGCAACGATCGCCTGGCGAAGAAATAACCACAATCTGTTATCCGGGGCGCTAGTCGCCCCGCTATTGTTTGGCAATTCCCCCAAAACGCCAAACGTTATTGCGATCACACAAATGTAACCAGTATGTTATCAAGTGTTGATCCGCGCTCAGAATTTCATCCCCGCCTCTTTCCAACATCATTCGATTGCTGAATACTGATTCGGCAAACACACTTAGTTACAGAATCATATAAAGCTACCCGGCGTCGTTCCCGCCGCGGCGGCCAGATAACATCAGGAAGAAAGCACTATGCAAAAACTATTACAAAGGATCATGCAGGGTAGCCTGGTCAAACAAATCATGGTCGGCCTGGTGGCCGGCATTCTGGTGGCGTTGGTTTCGCCGGCAGCCGCTGCGGCCGTCGGCCTGCTCGGCACCCTGTTCGTCGGCGCGCTGAAAGCGGTGGCGCCGGTGCTGGTGCTGATCCTGGTGATGGCCTCGATCGCCAACCATAAACAGGGGCAGAAGACCAACATTCGCCCGATCCTGTTCCTCTACCTGCTGGGCACCTTTGCCGCAGCGCTGGTGGCGGTCGTCGTCAGCTTTATCTTCCCTTCTACGCTGGCGCTGACCACCGGTGCGACCGACATTACCCCGCCGGGCGGCATTGTGGAGGTGATGAAGGGTCTGTTGATGAGCGTGGTGGCCAACCCATTCCATGCGCTGATTAACGCCAACTACATCGGTATTCTGGCGTGGGCCGTCGGGCTGGGGCTGGCGCTGCGCCACGCTTCCGAAACCACTAAGGGGCTGATCAACGACATGTCCCATGCGGTCACGCTGGTGGTACGCGCGGTGATCCGCTGTGCGCCGCTCGGCATCTTCGGCCTGGTGGCCTCCACGCTGGCGGAAACCGGCTTCGGCGTGCTGTGGGGCTACGCCCAGCTGCTGATGGTGCTGCTCGGCTGCATGCTGCTGGTAGCGCTGGTGCTCAACCCGCTGATCGTTTACTGGAAAATCCGCCGCAACCCGTATCCGCTGGTGTTCGCCTGCCTGCGCGAGAGCGGCGTGACCGCCTTCTTCACCCGCAGCTCCGCCGCCAACATCCCGGTGAACATGGAGCTATGCAAGAAGCTGAACCTGAATGAGGACACCTACTCGGTTTCCATCCCGCTGGGCGCCACCATCAACATGGCCGGCGCGGCGATCACCATCACCGTGCTGACGCTGGCGGCGGTGAACACGCTGGGCATCGCGGTGGACGTCCCGACCGCTCTGCTGCTGAGCGTGGTGGCTGCCCTCTGCGCCTGCGGCGCCTCCGGCGTGGCCGGCGGCTCGCTGCTGCTGATCCCGTTGGCGTGCAATATGTTCGGCATTCCGAACGACGTGGCGATGCAGGTGGTGGCGGTCGGCTTTATTATCGGCGTGCTGCAGGATTCGGCGGAAACCGCCCTTAACTCTTCCACCGACGTGCTGTTCACCGCCGCGGCCTGCCAGGCGGAAGATCAACGGCTGGCGAACGAAGACCCGCTGAAGGTGCGTTAATCCCACCTGTCGGCATCGAAAAGGCGCTCTTTCGAGCGCCTTTTTTGTCAGCCTTACAGCGTCACCCCGCTTTTAAAGATCGCAAGCTCGCGGAAATCGTTGGCTTCATTGCGCGCCGGGCGGCCGTTGGCGATCTCGACGATCAGATCGACGAAGCGGCCGAGCAAAGTCTCCATCGCCACGCCGTGGATCAGGCCGCCGGCGTCGAAATCGATCCAGTGCGGTTTCTTCGCCGCCAGCTCGCTGTTGGTGGCCAGCTTCACCGTCGGCACAAAGCCGCCGTACGGCGTGCCGCGCCCGGTGCTGAACAGCACCATATGGCAGCCGGCACCGGCCAGCGCGCTGGTCGCCACCGCATCGTTGCCCGGCGCGCTGAGCAGATTCAGCCCCGGCACGCGCAGCCGCTCACCGTACTTCAGCACGTCCACCACCTGGCTCAGGCCCGCTTTTTGGGTGCAGCCGAGCGATTTCTCTTCCAGCGTGGTAATGCCGCCGGCCTTGTTGCCCGGCGATGGATTCTCGTATATCGGCTGTTGATGGGCGATGAAATAGCGTTTGAAATCGTTGATCATGTCGACGGTTTTGTCGAAGGTCTCCCCGTCGCGGCAGCGGCTCATCAGAATGCGCTCGGCGCCGAACATCTCCGGCACTTCGGTCAGCACCGTGGTGCCGCCGTTGGCGATCACATAATCGGAAAAGCGCCCCAGCAACGGGTTGGCGGTGATGCCCGACAATCCGTCCGAACCGCCGCACTCCAGGCCGAATTTCAGCTCGCTCAGGCGGCCCGGCTCGCGGCGATCGTGGCGCATCTCCCGGTACAGCTCGTGCAGCAGCGCCAGCCCGGCCTCCACCTCGTCGTCCTGCTGTTGGCACACCATAAAGCGCAGCCGCCGCTCGTCCGTCATCCCCAGCGTGGCGCGAAAGGCATCCACCTGATTGTTCTCGCACCCCAGCCCGATCACCAGCACCGCGCCGGCGTTGGGATGGCGCGCCATGTTCTGCAGCATGATGCGGGTGTTGGCATGATCCTGCCCCAACTGCGAGCAGCCGAACGGATGGCTGAACAGATGCACGCCGTCGATCCCCTCCGCCTGCGTTTGCTGCAAAAAACGCTGCTGGATCTGGCGGGCGATGCCGTTGACGCAGCCGACGGTCGGCACGATCCACAGTTCATTGCGGATCCCCACGCCGCCGTCGGCCCGGCGGTACAGCTGCACCTCGCGATCCGCCGCCTGCGGCGGCAACGCAGGGAACTGCGGCTGGTAACGGTAGCTGTCCAGATCGCTCAGGTTGGTTTTGGCGTTTTGCGAATGGATATGCTCCCCACGGCCTATGGCCGCGAGCGCATGGCCGATCGGCTGGCCATATTTGATGATGTCCTCACCCTCGGCGATCGGGCCGAGCGCAAACTTGTGCCCGCGCGCCACCGGCTGTACCAGCGGAACGGCTACGCCTGCCAGCTCAAGCGTTTCTCCGGCGGCCAGGTCGCGCAGCGCCACCGCCACGTTATCCTGCTCGTGAATCTTTATCGTACTTTGCATAAACCGGTCCCGGATAACGGCTACGCCAGGTCAATGGCGAAATAGTCTTTGGCGTTGTCGAAGCAGATATTTTTCACCATTCCGCCCAGCAGCGCGATATCGGCCGGCGCTTCGCCGTCCGTCACCCAGCGGCCGATCATCTGGCAAAGGATGCGACGGAAGTATTCATGGCGCGTATACGACAGGAAACTGCGACTGTCGGTCAGCATGCCGACGAAGCGGCTCAGCAGCCCGAGCTGCGCCAGCTGCGTCATTTGGCGCTGCATGCCGTCCTTCTGATCGTTGAACCACCAGCCGGAGCCGAACTGCATCTTGCCCGGCGTGCCTTCCCCCTGGAAATTGCCGATCATGGTGCCAATCACTTCGTTATCGCGCGGATTGAGGCAATAAAGAATGGTTTTCGGCAGGCCGCCCTGCCGCGCCTGGGCATCCAGCAGCCGCGACAGCGGCTCCGCCAGCGGCCGATCGTTGATCGAGTCGAAGCCGATATCCGGCCCGACGGCGGCCAGCATGCGGCTGTTGTTATTGCGCAGCGCGCCGATGTGATATTGCTGCACCCAGCCGCGCCGCCGGTATTCGCCGGCCAGGAACAGCAGCACCGCGCTTTTGAACTGGGCGCTCTGTTCCGGCGTCGGCAACTCGCCGTTCAGGCGACGCAGCAGGATTGCATCCAGCGTCGCTTCATCGGCCTCGCCGAACACCACCACGTCCAGCGCATGGTCAGCCACCTTGCAACCGTGGGCGGCGAAGTGATCCATACGCTTGTACAGGGCGTCGCACAGCGCGCTGAAGCGGCCGATCGCGGTATCCGCCGCCGCCTCCAGCTGCCGCAGATAGTCGTTGAAGCCGGGCGCATCGATGGTGAAGGCCTTGTCCGGCCGCCAGCTCGGCAACACCTTGATATCGAAGCTGTGATCGTCGGCGATCGCCCGATGATGGCGCAGATCGTCGATCGGATCGTCGGTAGTGCCGACCATTTTCACGTTCATCTGCCGCATGATGCCGCGCGCGCGAAACTCATCCTGCGCCAATAGCGCATTGCCGCGCTGCCAGATCTCATCCGCCGTGGCCGGCGACAGCAGCGTTCCAGTGATGCCAAACGGCCGGCGCAGCTCCAGGTGCGTCCAGTGATAGAGCGGGTTACCGATGGTGTGTGGCACCGTAGCGGCCCAGGCGTCGAATTTCTCGCGATCGCCCGCATCGCCGGTGCACAGCCGCTCCGCCACGCCGTTGGTGCGCATCGCCCGCCATTTGTAGTGATCCCCCCGCAGCCAGATATCGTACAGGTTGCTGAAGCGGGTATTCTCCGCAATCTGTTGCGGCGGCAAATGGCAGTGGTAATCGAAAATCGGCTGGTGCGCCGCGTAGTCGTGATACAAACGCCGGGCAAATTCGCTGTCCAGCAGGAAATCTTCGCTCAAAAACGTCGCCATCTCGGGCTCCTTACCTTACTTGCCGTGCGGCACAGGGATCGAATCACAAAAGTTATCACACCAATTTTAGCGAGCGTCCAGCAAATTTTTCCCGCCATCTGCCGTTCTGCTGTCCTTCAATCCTTTTTTCGCTCAGTTTTACGGCAAATGCGCGGCATAAACGCCCTATTTCACCGGCGACAGTATCGCTCAGGCGAATAATTCCTTTTGTGATATCACTCAACTTTTAAACTTGTATGACAGGTTATTGTCTCGCCAGCCGCATCGCCGGCCATACCTTCAAACGGGGAGATATTTCGGATGCGTAAAATTAAAGGGTTACGCTGGTACATGATCGGGCTGGTGACCATCGGCACCGTGCTGGGCTACCTGACCCGCAACGCCATCGCCGTGGCGGCGCCGACGCTGGAAGATACGCTGCACATCACCACCCAACAGTATTCTTATATCGTTGCCGCCTATTCCGCCTGCTATACCGTGATGCAGCCGGTGGCGGGCTATGTGCTGGACGTGCTGGGCACCAAGGTCGGTTACGCCATGTTCGCCATTCTGTGGGCGCTGTTCTGCATGGGTACCGCGCTGGCCAACAGCTGGGGCGGCCTGGCGCTGGCGCGCGGCGCGGTCGGCATGGCCGAGGCGGCGATGATCCCCGCCGGGCTGAAGGCCAGCAGCGAGTGGTTTCCGGCCAAAGAACGTTCGATCGCCGTCGGCTATTTCAACGTAGGTTCGTCGATCGGCGGCATGATCGCCCCGCCGCTGGTGGTGTGGGCCATCGTGGCGCACAGCTGGGAGATGGCGTTCATCATCACCGGCGTGCTGAGCCTGATCTGGGCCATCTGCTGGCTGCTGTTCTACAAGCACCCGAAAGATCAGAAGAAACTGAGCCAGGAAGAGCGCCGATACATCCTCGAAGGGCAGGAAGCGCAGCACCAGACCTCTAACGCCAAAAAAATGTCCGCCTGGCAGATCGTGCGCAACCGCCAGTTCTGGGGCATCGCGCTGCCGCGCTTTCTGGCGGAACCGGCCTGGGGCACCTTCAACGCCTGGATCCCGCTGTTCATGTTCAAGGCCTACGGTTTTAATCTGAAAGAGATCGCCATGTTCGCCTGGATGCCGATGCTGTTCGCCGATCTCGGCTGCATCGTCGGCGGCTACCTGCCGCCGCTGTTCCAGAAATATTTCAAGGTCAATCTGATCGTCTCGCGCAAGCTGGTGGTGACGATGGGAGCGGTGTTGATGATCGGCCCCGGCATGATCGGCCTGTTCACCAGCCCTTACGCGGCTATCGCGCTGCTGTGCGTCGGCGGCTTCGCCCATCAGGCGCTGTCCGGCGCGCTGATCACCCTCTCTTCCGACGTGTTCGGCCGCAATGAGGTAGCGACCGCCAACGGCCTGACCGGCATGGCGGCCTGGACCGCCAGCACGCTGTTCGCCCTGGTGGTGGGCGCCCTGGCGGACACCCTCGGCTTCAGCCCGCTGTTCGCCGCGCTGTCGGTCTTCGACATTCTCGGCGCCATCGTCATCTGGACGGTGCTGCAAAACCGCCCGGCCGCCGAACCGCAACCCGCCACGCTGCAACCGTCCCCGGCGCGCAGCTGATCCCGTCGCCCGGCCGCCGCGCCGGGCCTCCTGCTCCTCTGGCAGCGGTGCCGAATAAGTGGTATAACAAATCCGATGGCTACGCGCCCCTTCCCACCGCACCGTATAGAGCATTCACTATGGAATTCACTGAAACCAGACGCCTGTATCAGCAACTGGCCGCCGAGCTTAAGCAACGCATCGAAAGCGGCCGCTACCCGGTAGGCGACAAGCTGCCGGCCGAGCGATACATCGCCGAAGAGATGAATGTCAGCCGCACCGTGGTGCGCGAAGCGATCATCATGCTGGAGGTGGAAGGCTATGTGGACGTGCGCAAGGGATCCGGGATCCACGTGGTGTCCAACCAGCAAAAACACCTGGTGGTGCCGGGCGACAGCATCGAGTTCGCCACCGCCGGCCCGTTTGAGCTGCTGCAGGCGCGCCAGCTGATCGAAAGCAACATCGCCGAATTCGCCGCCACCCAGGTGACCAAACAAGATATCGTGCAGCTGATGGAGATCCAGGAGCACGCCCGCAAAGAAGATCGCTTCCGCGACTCGCAGTGGGATCTGAAGTTCCACGTGCAGGTGGCGCTGGCCACCCAGAACACCGCCATGGCCACCATCGTGGAAAAAATGTGGGTACAGCGGGTCAACAACCCTTACTGGAAAAAACTGCACGAGCATATCGACGAACGTTCGATCGCCAGCTGGTGCGACGATCACGATCAGATCCTCAAGGCGCTGATGCGCAAAGATCCCTACGCCGCCAAACTGGCGATGTGGCAGCATCTGGAAAACACCAAGCAGATGCTGTTTAACGCCACCAGCGACGACTTCGAATACAACGCCGACCGCTACCTGTTCGCCGAGAATCCGGTGGTGCATCTGGATGGCGTGAGCCACGAGCCGAAATAGCCACGGCGGTCAAAAACCGTCGGCTTATGTCAGGTAATGTAAAATCCGCTGAATCGATGCCGGAACCGCCGTTTGCCGTGTACTATTTCACCGTCGGCAACGTAGATTTCCCTGTTGCCAATCGTGCTATTTTGGTAGAGTTAGCCCACTTTTTTACCCATTGCTGCGGGGGCGGGACGCGAATAAATGCGCTGGTTGTTTGCCATGCTGATTGCTGTTTTCTGCTGGACCGGTTCGGTCTCCGGCCAACAGCTATGCGTGGCGTCACCCAAGCCCACCCCCAGCGCGCTGAGCAGCCTGCCGCCGCTGGCGGAGCCGGCGCTTTCCCCCTATGATCATGTGTATCGGGCGCCGGCCGAAGCGCGCCGCAAAGCCCCCGGCAAGTTGCCGCTGCTGCTGCCCAGAGCGCACTCTTTCCCCGGTTCGCTGCTCGTATCCTCCCTGCCGGTGCCGGTCTATACCCTGGCCGCAGAGCCGGGCTACCGAATTCGCTTCCCTCGCCAGGACACTCCGGCGCCCAACCGGCTTGCCCAGGTCGACTGGATGCTGGACGCCTCCAGGCAACAGAGTCGGCAGGCCGGCTGGAAAGAAAGTAACATGCAGTACCGTGGCACGCTGACTTACCACCTATGACCGGTGTCGCACCGCTAAGAAACCTTAAAGCAACGCCGTTTCATCGTTATCAGCATTCAGGATCGCCGCGCGCTTTCAGCCCACGCCCGTTCCGCCGCTGAGATAAAAATAAACAATGACGTTTTAGGAACACCGGATGGACATCATTAAAGAACTGATACATGCCTTGTGGCAGCAGGATTTTGAGACGCTGGCGAACCCTTCGTTGGTGTGGACCCTCTACATCCTGCTGTTCATGATCCTGTTTTTGGAGAACGGCCTGCTGCCGGCCGCTTTCCTGCCGGGCGACAGCCTGCTGATCCTGGTCGGTGTGCTGATCGCCAAAGGCACCATGGGTTTCCCGCTGACCATCGTTATCCTGACCGTCGCCGCCAGCCTGGGGTGCTGGGTCAGCTATATACAGGGCCGATGGCTCGGCAATACGCGAACGGTGCAAGGCTGGCTTTCTCACCTGCCAGCCCACTACCATCAACGCGCTCACAATCTGTTCCACCGCCACGGGCTTTCCGCTCTGCTGGTCGGCCGCTTCCTGGCCTTCGTGCGCACCCTGCTGCCGACCATCGCCGGGCTGTCCGGCCTGAGCAACGCGCGCTTCCAGTTCTTCAACTGGATGAGCGGCCTGCTGTGGGTCTTGATCCTGACAACGCTGGGCTTCGCGCTGGGGAAAACCCCGGTGTTCCGCAAGTATGAAGATCAGCTGATGTTCTGCCTGATGATGTTGCCGCTGGTGTTGCTGGTGGTCGGGCTGGTCGGCTCGCTGATCGTGCTGTGGCGCAAGAAACGCGCCAGCGGCCAGAACCCGGGGAAAGGGGCGTGACAGCAAAGCGCCCGCGCTGGCAATACGTCTTGATGATCGCGCTCGCCCTGCTGGCATTGGCGACGCTGCTGGTGCCCTGCATGGTGCGCACCGAGAGCGAGCTGCGCATTCGCGCCAGCCAGCAAGGGCTGTCGCTGCCCGACGGTTTTTACGTCTACCAGCGCCTGGATGAGCGCGGCATCCGCATCAAAAGCATTACGCCGGAAGGCGATGGCCTGGTCATCCGTCTGGATTCGCCGGAGCAGCAATTGCTGGCGCGCGAAGCGTTGCAAACCATTTTGCCGCCCGGTTACCACATCGCATTGAGCGAGTCCCCTGTGCCGTCGCATTGGGTACGCGAATTTGCGCGTTCCCCTCTCAATCTGGGATAATCCCCCTTCCTATGAAGGGGTTTCCTTTCATTGCATTATTTTCATTTTCATTCGCACCAATTAGCTCAAGAATTAATCAGTCGGCACTGAGTCACGGCTGATTCTTTGGGGGCCCGCCGGTTTCATGACTATGCTGAAGGGTAACTTCAGCCGGCGACGAACGCCCTCCTCTCGCGCTGCCGCCTTCGGCAGTCAGGAAAGCGGATGCCTGTTCAGGCATCCCATGAAAAGGAACTGAAAGATGAAATTACGCCACTCACTGTTACTGCTGTTGCCACTCTGCACGCTGCCGGCGCTCGCTGCGGCCGCCGAGGGCGGTTGCGCCGCCAAAGCGCAAGATATCCAGCAGCAAATCGACTATGCCACCCAACACGGCAACACCCACCGCGTGGACGGGCTGAAAAAAGCGCTGAGCGAAGTGCAGACTCACTGCACCGAAGCCGGCCTGCAGGCCGAACGTGAGAAAAATATCGCGGAGAAACAGCGCAAGGTCGATGAGCGCCGGCGGGAGCTGAAAGAAGCGCAGCAAACCGGCAAGCTGGACAAGGTCGCCAAGAAGCAACAAAAGCTGGCGGAAGCGCAGGCTGAGCTGAAACACGCCCAGGCGGAATAATTTTTTTACACCAGCGGATTTATCGATGAGAGCCCCATCACACGGGATTTCTTAAGTATATGGGATTGATGTCTGGTGTTATCTGCTGGCCATCACCCCTTTGCTCCGGCGAAAAAATCCGCTATGTTAAAAGTCTGTCGAAATAAACGTTAAGGAATAATCACATGGCACATGATTCAAATGCAGAAAACTTACGCGCTGAACTGAAGTCCTTAGCCGATACGCTGGAAGAAGTGCTGAACTCCTCCACCGATAAGCCGAAAGCCGAGCTGGAGAAGCTGCGTTCGAAAGCGGAAGGCGCGCTGAAAGAGACCCGCGCTCGCCTGAGCGACGCCGGTGACAAGCTGGCTTCGCAAACCAAACAGATCGCCGGCCAGGCCGACGACTACGTGCGCGACAACCCGTGGACCGGCATCGGTATTGGCGCGGCAGTTGGCGTCGTGCTCGGCGTGCTGCTCGCGCGTCGCTAATCATGGCTGAACAACCGCAAGTGCGCGCGCAGGGCCCCGCCAAAGGGGTCCTGGATATCGGTCAGCGCATCATCACGATCCTGGTCGGCATGGTGGAAACCCGTGTCCGGCTGGCGGTGGTCGAGTTGGAAGAGGAGAAAGCCAACCTCATTCAGCTGCTGATCATGGCCGGTATGACGCTGCTGTTCACCGCCTTCGGTTTGATGAGCCTGTTGATCCTGATCTTCTGGGCCATCGATCCGGTCTACCGGCTGGTGGCGCTGGGCGCCACGACCGGCGTGCTGCTGTTCCTGGCCGTGGTCGGCACCATCTGGACGCTGGTCAAGGCCCGTCGCACCACGCTGCTGGGCGCCACGCGCAAGCAGTTGGAACTCGACCGCGCCGAACTGGAGCGCGAGCCATGAGCCGCCGCCGCTACCTGGAATGGAAAAAAGAGAGGCTGATTCGCCAGATCCAGCAGCAACGTCTGGATCTGGCCGAACACAAGTCTCTGTGGCTGGAAAAGACCGAACGCATTGACCGCGGCTGGCAAACGGTGTTTGGCCTGCGCCGCTATCTGGTGCTCGGTTCCAGCGTCATGGCGCTGTACGGCATCCGCCACCCCAGCAAGATGATCCGCTGGTCGCGCCGCGCTTTCGGTGCCTGGAGCGCTATCCGTCTGTTTAAAAAGACCTTCTCCGCCAAGTAAGCGCCGCGCTTTTCCTTCAAACATCCTGTTGCTCCGCCCTCGTTTTCCCCCTAAAACAGCGCTGCTTATCCCGAGGGCCGGGCAACCTGCTGACCAGCGTCAGTTTATTAGCACGCTAAAGATTCAGATTTTTTGAAAAATTACGACAGTTTTACTTGCTAACAACCTGAGCACTTCCCGCTTAACATTCACTCCATCAATTTGAGACGGAGCGGACAGGGTAAGAGACCCGCTACGCCGCCCGTTGATATGACTACCGCCGAACAGGCGCACAAAAACACTTTGGAGTAGATGATGAAAAAATTAGAAGATACAGGTTTGTTGGTTGCTCGTATTCTGATGCCAATCCTGTTTATCGTGGCAGGCTACGGCAAAATGGGTGACGCTTATGCCGGTACCCAACAGTATATGCAATCGATGGGCGTGCCTGGCTTCTTGCTGCCGCTGACCATCCTGCTGGAATTTGGCGGCGGTCTGGCGATCCTGTTCGGTTTCCTGACCCGCACCGTAGCGCTGTTCACTGCCGGTTTCACCATCCTGACCGCGCTGCTGTTCCACACTGACTTTGCGGAAGGCGTAAACCAGTTGATGTTCATGAAAAACCTGACCATCGCCGGCGGCTTCATCGTGTTGGCGGTTGCAGGCCCGGGCGGCTTCAGCATCGACCGCCTTCTGAACAAGAAATGGTAATCTAAACTGTCATTCAGGGCCCGGCATGCCGGGCCCTGTCGTTTTTCACTCGGACACCAAGGAGATTCCCATGGGACAACTCGTCGATGGCGTTTGGCAAGACATCTGGTATGACACGAAATCTACCGGCGGCCGTTTCAAACGTTCAACCGCTCAGTTTCGCAATTGGGTGACCGCCGACGGTCAGCCGGGCGAACACGGCGCGGGCGGCTTCCAGGCTGAAGCGGGCCGTTATCACCTGTACGTTTCTCTCGCCTGCCCCTGGGCGCACCGCACGCTGCTGATGCGCAAACTGAAAGGGCTGGAGCAGATCATTCCGGTCTCGGTGGTGCACCCGCTGATGCTGGAAAACGGCTGGACCTTCGGCCAGGATTTTCCTGAAACCACCGGCGATCCGCTGTATCACGCCGACTTCTTGTACCAGATCTACCTGCGTGCCGATCCGCACTACAGCGGGCGCGTGACCGTACCGGTACTGTGGGACAAACAGCGGCAAACCATCGTCAGCAACGAATCCGCCGACATCATCCGCATGTTCAACAGCGCGTTTGACGGCGTGGGCGCCCGCGCGGGCGATTACTACCCGGCCGAGCTGCGCGGCAAAATCGATGAGCTGAACGGCTGGATTTACGATCAAGTGAACAACGGCGTGTACAAGGCCGGTTTCGCCACCAGCCAGGAAGCGTATGACGACGCGGTCAACGGGGTCTTCAACGCGCTGGAACGCCTGGAGCAGATCCTGGGGCAGCACCGCTACCTGACCGGCGATCGGCTGACCGAAGCCGACCTGCGTCTGTGGACCACGCTGGTGCGCTTCGATCCGGTGTACGTCACCCACTTCAAGTGCGATAAACACCGCATCAGCGACTACCTGAACCTGTACGGTTTCCTGCGCGACATCTACCAGATGCCGGGCATCACCGAAACGGTCAGCCTGCCGCACATTCGCAACCACTACTACCGCAGCCACGCCACCATCAACCCGCACGGCATCATTTCCATCGGGCCGGCGCAGGATCTGGACGAGCCGCACGGCCGCGACCAGCGCTTCGCCTAAGGCAAAAAAAATCCCCTTGCCGCCCGGCAAGGGGATGTCATCCAAGCGATGTTAGCGCTGCGCGAACAGGCGCGGAATTTCGCGCAGGAACCAGGCTTTCGCCTCCCCCATGCTGTCGCGCCGCCAGGCCATGATGATATCGGCTTCGCGGCTGTATTCCGGCCCCACCACGCGCAGCCGCCCGGCTTCGATATCTTTCTCCACCATCGGATACGGCATGGTCGCCACCCCTAACCCGGCCAGCAGCGCCAGACGCTTGTCTTCGATGGTGCTCACCGTCAGACGCTGCTGCTTATCCAGCAGCTGCACGGTCAACACCGGACGCTCGCGGGCGGTATCCGCCACCGCGATGCCGCGGTATTTCACGCGGGTCACCTCGGACAGCGGCTCCGGCTCCTGGTGGATAGGATGATCCGGCGCGGCGACGTAAACGCTCATCACCTTGTACAGTTTGCGGGTGTTGATCTCCGACGACGCGCGAAAATGCATGTCCGGCGCGATCACGATGTCGGCGCGCCCCTGCTCCAGCCGCTCCCAGGCGCCCGCCAGCACCTCGGTGAAAATCGACACCTGGGTGTTGGCCTTCAGCGCCAGCTTGTCCACCAGCGGGAACAGCAGGCTCGGCGGCGACAGCGCTTCGCTGACGATGGTCAGGTGAGTTTCCCAACCGCGCGCCAGCGCCTCGGCGTCGGTGGTCAGCTTGTCGGCCGCTTCCAGCAGCACCCGCCCGCGTTCCAGCAACATGCGCCCCACATTGGTGAACTTGGTGCGGTGGCCCGAACGGTCGAACAGCACCACGTCCAATTCTTCTTCCAATTTTTGCATGGTGTAGCTGAGCGCCGACGGCACCCGGCCCAATTCGTCGGCGGCCGCGGCGAAGCTGCCGCGCCGGTCGATCGCGTCCATCACTCTCAGCGCCTCAAGCGTGAGCGCCCGATCTCTGGCCATCACATCCCTCTGTCAGGAAATTTGAATATGCCGACCAGATTAACTGGCTAACAATCCGACGTCCAGATGCTTACCATTTGGATAATGAATTTAGAGAGCCGATTGCCATGATTACATGCAGAACAGCACAACAATGCGGGCAAGCTGACTTTGGTTGGCTGCAGGCTCGCTACACCTTTTCCTTTGGTCACTACTTCGATCCCAAACTGATGGGCTACGCGTCGCTGCGGGTGCTGAATCAGGAGGTGCTGGCGCCGGGCGCGTCATTCCAGCCGCGCACCTATCCCAGCGTGGATATCCTGAACCTGATCCTGCAGGGCGAGGCGGAATACCGCGACAGCGACGGCAACGCCGCGCGCGCCAAAGCCGGCGAAGCGCTGCTGCTGGCCACCCAGCCGGGCCTGAGCTACAGCGAACAAAACGTCAGCAGCGATACGCCGCTGACCCGCCTGCAGCTGTGGCTGGACGCCTGCCCGGAACGTAACAACGAGCGGGTGCAGCGCCTGACGCTGCCGGCGGCAGGCAACCTGCTGCTGGCCTCGCCGGACGGCGCGCAGGGCAGCCTGCAGCTGCGCCAGCAGGTTTGGATCCACCATCTCGATCTGCAGCCGGGCGAAGAACAAACGCTGACGATTAACGGGCCACGCGCCTATTTGCAGTCGATTCACGGCACCATCACCGCCACCGGCGAGCGTCACGAAGCGCAGCGCCTGACCTGCGGCGACGGCGCCTTCGTGCGCGAGGAGAATCGCCTGACGATCCGCGCCGAGACGCCGCTGCGCGCACTACTGATTGACCTGCCGGTGTAAACCGGCCGGTAAACGAAAAACCCCGCGCAACTGACGTTGCGCGGGGTTTTCTTTTGTCGAGGGAGTTGACCGGTAAGCCGGGTTCTGTCGTGGACAGTCATTCCTCTAGGCCAGCAATCGCTCACTGGCTCAAGCAGCCTACCCGGGTTCAGTACGGGCCGTACCATGTGAACCCCTATTTGGCCTTGCTCCGGGTGGAGTTTACCGTGCCACGAACTGTTGCCAGCCGCGCGGTGCGCTCTTACCGCACCCTTTCACCCTTACCTGATCCCGCTTGCGCGGGCCATCGGCGGTTTGCTCTCTGTTGCACTAGTCGTAGGCTTGCGCCTCCCAGGCGTTACCTGGCACCCTGCCCTATGGAGCCCGGACTTTCCTCCCCTCCATCTGTCTCCCCGAAGAGGACGGCAATGAAGCGGCGACTGTCTGGTCAACTCCGGCGCGGATAGTAGCGTCGCGGCAGCGGCAGGTCAACCGCTTTACGGCTGTTGTTGCTCCAGCGCGTGCTTATACAGCGCATTTTTCTTCACGCCGTGGATTTCGGCCGCCAGCGCTGCCGCCTTTTTCAGCGGCAGCTCTTTTTGCAGCAGCGCCAGCGTGCGCTGCGCCTCGAGCGGCAGCGCATCCTCCTGCGCCTTGTGGCCTTCGACGATCAGCACCATCTCGCCGCGGCGGCGCACTTCATCTTCCTGCACCCACGCCAGCAGTTCGCCCACCGGCGCGCCGTGGATAGATTCCCAGGTTTTGGTCAGCTCGCGCGCCAGCACCACATAGCGCTGCGGGCCCCAGACGGTGACCATGTCCTGCAGGCTTTCCAGCAGGCGGTGAGTGGATTCGTAGAAAATCAGCGTGCGCGGTTCCTCCGCCAGCGCCATCAGCGTATCCTTGCGCCCCTTGGTTTTCGCCGGCAGGAAGCCTTCATAGCAGAAGCGGTCGGAAGCGACGCCCGCGGCGCACAGCGCGGTAGTGGCGGCGCAGGCGCCCGGCAACGGCACCACGCGAATGCCGGCCTCGCGGCAGCGGCGCACCAGGTGATAACCGGGATCGTTGATCAGCGGCGTGCCGGCGTCGGACACCAGCGCGATGCTCTGGCCTTCCTGCAGTTTCGCCAACAATTGATCGGCCTTTTGCTGTTCGTTGTGATCGTGCAGCGCGAAAAGACGCGCGTTGATCGCGAAGTGTTGCAGCAGCAATCCGGTATGGCGCGTGTCTTCCGCCGCGATCAGATCAACGCTTTTCAGTACCTCTAACGCACGGTGGGTGATATCGCCCAGATTGCCGATGGGGGTGGGCACCACATACAGCGTTGATGCAGAAATGACTGATTGTTGGTGTTGATTCATTGTTTCATCCGGGTTGCCGATTTAATATTGAGCATCTTGAAAAAAACATCACTGGATACAGTATGCTTTCCTCAACATTCGTTCGTACCAAAGCAGGGCGTTCCAAGCCTGTCCGACTTACCGCAGTCATCGCGGCCGCCCTTTTCCTGGCAGGCTGTCCAAGTCGGGCCCCGCAAACGCCGCCCGCCAATATACAGGACGAAGCGAGCGCCAGCTCCGATTACTACCTGCAGCAGTTGCAGCAAAGCAGCGATGATAACAAGGCTGACTGGCAATTACTTGCTATTCGCGCCTTGCTGCGTGAAGGAAAACTGCCGCAGGCCGGCGACCAGTTGAGTCAACTGCCGAAAAATCTCAGCGGCGCGCAGCAGACTGAACGCCAGTTGCTGACTGCCGAACTGCAGATCGCCAACAAAAGCTACGTCAGCGCCCGCAGCACGCTGGGCCACCTGGACAGCGGTTCGCTGTCGCCGAACCAGAAGGTGCGCTACTACCAGGCGCAAATCGCCGCCAATCAGGGCAAAGCGTCGCTGCCCTTGATCCGCGCCTATATCGCTCAGGAGCCGTTGCTGACCGGCAAACCGCACCAGGACAACCTGGATCAGACCTGGCAGGCGCTGCTGCAGCTGACGCCGCAGGAGATGAACAGCCTGGTGATCAACGCTGACGAGAACGTGCTGCAAGGCTGGCTGGATCTGCTGCGCGTCTATCAGGACAACAAGCAGGATCCCGATCTGCTGAAGGCCGGCATCAAAGACTGGCAGAACCGTTATCCGAAGAACCCGGCGGCCAAAACGCTGCCGGCTCGCCTGAACCAGGTGCTGAACTTCACCCAGGCCTCCACCTCGAAAATCGCCCTGCTGCTGCCGTTGAACGGCCAGGCGAAAGTGTTCGCCGACGCCATCCAGCAAGGCTTCGAAGCGGCGAAAAACGGCGGTTCCATGCCGGCGCCGCAGCCTCAAGCCGCGCAACCGGCCAACGCGCCGGCCCAAACGGCGCCGGCCGATCAGGCCGCCGCGGGCGACATCAACGCCAACGGCGCGGTCAGCCCTTCGGCGCAAGAGAGCCAGCCTGCCGTGACCGCCGCGCAACCCGCTGCGCCGTCCAGCGCGCCGATAACGCCGCTGCAGGCCGCCAACGCGCAGGTCAAAGTGTACGACACCACCAGCCAGCCGCTGGCCGCCTTGCTGAGCCAGGCGCAGCAGGATGGCGCCACCCTGGTGGTCGGGCCGCTGCTGAAAGAGAACGTCGATCAGCTGTCCGCCAGCACCACCACGCTGAACGTGCTGGCGCTCAACCAGCCGGAAACGCCGAAGGACAACCTGAACATCTGTTACTTCGCCCTGTCGCCGGAAGATGAAGCGCGCGACGCCGCCCGCCACATCTGGGAACAGCAGAAGCGTCAACCGCTGCTGCTGGTGCCGCGCGGCGCCTTCGGCGATCGCGTCGCCAAGGCCTTTAACCAGGAATGGCAGAAGCAAGGCGGGCAAACCGTGCTGCGTCAGGACATCGGCTCCGCTGGCGAGCTGCGCCAAATGGTGAACAGCGGCGGTATCCGCATGACCGGTACGCCGATGTCGAGCGCCCCGGCGCCGCAGAGCGTCACCATCGCCGGGTTGACCATTCCTGCGCCGCCGAGCGACGTGCCCGCCGCGACCGGCGGCAGCGTCGACGCGGTGTATATCGTCGCCACGCAGTCTCAGCTGACGCTGATCAAACCGATGATCGACATGGCCACCAGCTCGCGCGGTAAGCCGGCGATGTACGCCAGCTCGCGCAGCTACCAGGCCGGCGCCGGCCCAGACTTCCGTCTGGAAATGGAAGGCCTGCAGTTCAGCGATATCCCGCTGCTGGCGGGTTCAAATCCTCAACTGTTGCAGCAGGCCAGCGCGCGTTTCCGCAACGATTACTCGCTGGTGCGCCTGTATGCGATGGGGATGGATGCCTGGACATTGGCCAACCACTTTGCTGAAATGCGCCAGCTGCCGGGCTTCCAGGTTTCCGGCACCACCGGTACGCTGAGCGCGTCGCCGAACTGCGTGATCAACCGTAAGCTGCCTTGGCTGCAATACCGTCAGGGCACGGTCGTTCCGGTCTCTTGAACCCACGCGCCTCAGGGGCGGGCTATGAGTTACTGGCCCGCCGTCACCTGGAACACGCCGGGCTCACCTTCTGCGCCGCCAACGTCGCGGTGCGCGGCGGTGAGCTCGACCTCATCATGCGCGACGGCACTACCTGGGTATTCGTCGAAGTGCGCTACCGCCGCAACGACGCCTTCGGCGGCGCGGCCGCCAGCGTCACCTTTCGCAAACAACGGCGGTTGCTGCACGCCGCCGCCGTCTGGCTGGCGGGGCGCGGAGCCAGTTTTGACACATCATCTTGCCGTTTTGATGTTTTGGCCATTACCGGTAGCCAGTTAGAATGGATACCCAACGCCTTCAATGCGGATTAATCGGGGTTTTGCGGCGCAGACCGGCCCTTTGACTTAGTGGATTAATACAACGTGCTGGATAGAATTAAAGTCTGTTTTACCGAAAGCATCCAAACCCAGATCGCGGCGGCGGAAGCATTGCCGGACGCCATATCCCGCGCTGCGATGACGCTGGTTCAATCCTTACTCAACGGCAACAAAATCCTGTGCTGCGGCAACGGCACCTCGGCGGCCAACGCGCAGCACTTCGCCGCCAGCATGATCAACCGTTTTGAAACCGAGCGCCCCAGCCTGCCGGCCATCGCTCTCAACGCCGACAACGTGGTGCTGACGGCGATCAGCAACGATCGGCTGCACGACGAAGTGTATGCCAAGCAGGTGCGCGCGCTCGGGCACACCGGCGACGTGCTGCTGGCGATTTCCACCCGCGGCAACAGCCGTGATATTGTGAAAGCGGTCGAGGCGGCCGTCACGCGCGATATGACCATCGTCGCGCTCACCGGCTACGACGGCGGCGAGCTGGCCGGGCTGCTCGGCCAGCAGGATGTCGAAATCCGCATCCCGTCGCACCGCAGCTCGCGCATTCAGGAAATGCATATGCTGACCGTAAACTGCCTGTGCGACCTGATAGACAATACGTTATTCCCCCACCAGGACGATTAAGGAACTGAGATGAAGCTAAAAGCCACATTTGCAGTGCTGTCCAGCGCCCTGCTGTTGCAAGGCTGTATCGCCGGCGTCGTCGTCGGCAGTGCGGCCGTCGCGACCAAAACCGCCACCGACCCGCGCAGCGTCGGGACCCAGGTGGATGACGGTACGCTGGAAGCCAGGGTCGAAAGCGCCCTAAGCAAAGACCAGCAGTTGAAGAAAGACGCCCGGGTGGTCGCCACCGCCTATCAGGGCAAAGTGCTGTTGACCGGCCAGTCGCCTAACGCCGATCTCACCGCGCGCGCCAAGCAGATCGCCATGGGCGTGGAAGGCACGACCGAAGTGTATAACGAAATCCGTCAGGGCACGCCGGTCAGCCTGAGCACCGCGTCCTCCGACACCTGGATCACCACCAAGGTGCGTTCGCAGCTGCTCACCAGCGATACGGTGAAATCGTCCAACGTGAAAGTGACTACCGAAAATGGCGAAGTGTTCTTGCTGGGCCTGGTCACCCAACAGGAAGGGCAGTCTGCGGCGCAGATCGCCAGCCAGGTCAGCGGCGTGAAGCACGTCACCACGGCCTTTACCTATGTGAAATGATCCTTCAGGCAAGGGGCCTTCCCCTTGCCGCTTTTCTGTACGCTTCCCGCTGTTTTACCCTGGTTTAATGAGCCGCGTTTAAAGTAATCTCTCACTTCATTACGGATAAAATTCAAATGGACAGAATTTTAATCGGTTTTCTCACTGCCGTTTCTTTATTTACCGCCGGAGTTTCCGCCGCCAATCCCACACAGGATGCGCCCCGCACCGAACATGCCCCGGCCCCGATGGCCGATCAAACCGTTGCTACTGAAGGCGCGATCACGGTCGACCAGGTAAAAATCAATTATCAGGCGCAAACCGGGGTGCTGGAATTGAGTAAAGAGGATCCGGAAGATCCCGTGACCGGCATGTTCTATGTTGCGTATTTCAAAAAGAATGAGAATAAGAACGAGAGCAGGCCGATTACCTTTATCTACAACGGCGGGCCGGGCTCCGCATCGCTTTGGCTGCATATGGGGGCGCTGGGGCCTAAACGGGTTATCGCTACTCAGCCAGAGAAAACACAGCTGGCGCCTTACCAACTCACCGATAACCAATACAGCCTGCTCAACGCCAGCGATCTGGTGTTTATCGATGCCCCCGGAACGGGTTACAGCCGCTTTTCCAGCAGTGCCGCCAGCCAGCCGGAGAGAGCGCAGCAAAAATCACAGAGTGCCAGCAACGTTTATGGCGTCAACGGCGATGCTCAGGCTTTCTCTCAATTTATCGTTCAGTTTTTAACGCATTACCAACGCTGGAACTCACCTAAATATTTATTGGGTGAAAGCTACGGCACTACCCGCTCGGTGGTATTGGCCGAGACGCTAAAAAATCAGAATATCGATCTCAACGGTATTATCCTGATGTCGCAGTTTCTGAACTACGACAATAACGTCGACGATCCCAATCAAAACCCCGGCGTCGATCAACCTTACTATCTGGCACTACCCACCTACGCAGCCAGCGCATGGTACCACCAGCGGCTGCCGGGCAAACACCCGAGCCTGAAAACCCTGTTAGACCAGGCCGAGCAGTTTGCACTGGGGACTTATGCCCAAGCCTTGCTGCAAGGTGCCAATCTGCCTGAAAAAGATCGCCAAACGCTCGCCGAGCAGCTTTACCAATTTACCGGCATTCCGGCCGATTATTGGCTAAAGGCCAATTTGCGCCTGAGTGGACCGGTATTCGCCAAGCAACTGTTGCGCAGTCAGGACGAGACCATTGGCAGAATCGATACCCGCTATCGTGGGCCGTCGCTGGATAATATCGCTGAAACATCCAACTACGATCCCAACGTCAGTGCCATTACTTCCGCCTACGTCGCGCAATTCCACGATTATCTTGGCAAAACGCTGCATTTTAGCGCCGACCAAAACTATCGCGCATTTTCCGATGAGGTCTATGACTGGAACATGTCCAGCAACAGCCGGGACAGATCATTTAACGTGTTGCCGAACCTGTCGCGGGTGATGAAAATGACCCCGACAATGAGAGTGATGGTGATTGGTGGGGTTTACGATCTGGCCACCCCTTACTTCGTCGCCAAATATGAGATGAGCCATCTGCCCGTGTCGCCCAAATTACGCGACAATATCCGTTTCTATTGGTATGACACCGGGCACATGCCGTACTTGGATGAACTATCGCTTAAAAAGATGCACGCGGATTTAACTGCATTTATCAGCGATAAGCCCTGATGCGGCATTAGCCACCGAAGAGAGAGATACCTTGCCCGAAAGCAGGGTATCTCATGGTTAATCCAACTTGTTCTCTTTCAGGAAACCTTCCCCGCCCAGTTGCCGCATCTGGCGCATGATCCACTGTTGACGCTGCACCACATAGCCGGACGGTGCATCGGCCCTGAAACGGTGCGGATTCGGCAATACCGCCGCCAGCAGCGCCGCTTCGGCCGCGCTCAGCCGTTTGGCCGGCTTATGGAAAAAGCGCTGTGAAGCCTCCTCCACGCCGAACACCCCGTCGCCGAACTCGACGATGTTCAGATACACCGTCAGAATGCGCCGTTTGGTCCACACCAGCTCGATGCCCGACGTCAATCCGGCCTCCAACCCTTTGCGCAGCCAGCTGCGGCCATCCCACAGAAACAGGTTTTTGGCGGTTTGCTGCGACAGCGTGGACGCGCCGCGGATGCGCGTCGGGCGCTTCTCGTTGTGGCTGAGCGCCTTTTCAATGGCCGCCACGTCGAAGCCCCAATGGTCTGGAAACTTCTGATCCTCCGCCGCCATCACCGCCAGCGCCATCTGCGGCGAGATGTCGTCCATCGACACCCAGTCCGAATGGGCGACGTAGCCGAAGTCGCCGCTCAGCCAGGCGCTGACTTGTCTCTCCACCATCACGGCGGAAAACGGCACCGGCAGGAAGGCGAAGGCCACAATGCCCAACACCCACAGGCCGAGAATCGCGATGACCCCGCGCTTCAGCCAATACCACGGGCGCAGCCGCCGCCATCCGCCGAGCGATTTTCTCATTCAGCCAGTTCCAGCACCCGCGCCACCAGCTTATCGATGCCGAGGGCCGCCTGCGCGATCGACGGCGCCAGCATATAGGCCGGCGTGGTCACGACTTTGTGTTCGCTGTCCACCACGATATCGTCCACCGGGCAAATCACCGGCTCGCCGCCCATGGCGTCAATCACTTCTCCCAGGTCCGGATCGTTGCCAATGGTCAGCCGCGCTTGTTGATCCAGCAGTTTCGGCAACAGCGCCGGCGCGATGCACATCAGGCCAATTGGTTTGTTGGCCTTATGCATCTCGCGCGTCAGACGCGCCAAATCTTCATCAACCCAACATTCCGCGCCGGCTTCGGCGAAATTGCTGAGGTTCTTGGCGGCGCCAAAGCCGCCGGGCACGATCAGCGCATCCAGCTGCGCGGCCTCCGCCAGCGCCAGCGGCTGCACCGCGCCGCGGGCAATGCGCGCCGATTCAATCAGGACATTGCGCGACTCCGCCATCTCCTCACCAGATAAATGATTAATAACATGGCGTTGTGGTTTATCAGGCGCAAAGCACACCGCCTGCGCGCCGGCACGGTCCAACGCCAGCAGCGTCAGCACCGCTTCATGGATCTCCGTACCGTCATAAACGCCACTGCCGCTGAGGACGACACCCACCTTTTTCATCACTCTTACTCCTCTCGCCGCTGTCAACTGGTTCGTGCTCGGAGTTGACAAACACTAATCTACATCACACATTTTAATGAATCTTCTAACAAGAGCGCTTACATTTGCTATGTTGTTGGCTGTATGATGTTTAGGAATTCGCAACAACCTGCTCGACCAGAACACTGAAACCAATACGCAGGTTCACAATTTCCCTGGTGTTGGCGCAATATTCGCGCACCCCGGCTTAGGTCGGGGTCATTTTTTTTCAGCGTTCTCTACCCAAGCCCGCAGTACCTGCACGTCGTTGCGCCACTCTTGCTTCAACTCATCCACCCAATCCTGCACGTTATCCCACCAGGCCGGCAGCGTCGGTGTTTGAATCTGTTGCGCCAGCTGCTGCAGGTGACGCAGACCGACCGAACCGGCGGCGCCTTTGATCTTGTGCCCTTCCTCGGTGATGCCTTTCTGATCGCGCGCCGTCATGTTGGAGTCCAGCACCGCCAGGTAGCCCGGCATCATCTGTTCGAACATCTCCAGGCTTTGGTGGATCAGCTGCGGGCCAACCAGGTCCATGTACTGTTCCAGCATCGCGGTATCGAGTAACGACTCATTAATCTGCATCGCCTTGTGCTCCGTTTTCTTTGAAGTGTGAGAAGGTTGATGATCCCAATAGTGTTTGATGACCTGGGTCAACGCCGGCACCGACAGCGGCTTGCTCAGCACATCGTCCATGCCCGCCTCGAGGTACTCTTTTTTGTCTTTCAGCACGTTGGCGGTCAGGGCCACCAGCGGCGGCAGCGCCTGCCCGGCGTAACGTTCGCGCAGCGCCCGGGCGATGTCCAGCCCGGTCATGTCCGGCAGCTGGATGTCCAGCAGCACCAGATCGAACTCGTCCGGGTCGAACATCGCCAGCGCGTCGTGGCCGTTCATCGCCACCTCGACGCTGTTGCCCAATTTCTCCAGCACCGAGCGCGCCACGATCACGTTCAGTTCGATATCCTCCACCAGCAGGATGTGCAGCGCCGGCAACGGCAGCTCCTCTTCCTCCGGTGCCGCGCTGGCGGCTTCCTGCACCGCCGGCGCCTGGATGGTCAGAGTGAAGCAAGAACCGTGCCCCTGTTCGCTGCGCACGGTGATGTCACCGCCCATGCTCTGCGCCAGCCGCTTGGAGACCGCCAGCCCGATGCCGGTGCCGGTAGCCGGGCGGCCACCGCGCTGATCTTTCACCTGGTAATACATGGCGAAGATCTTGTCCTGCTCGTCCTGCGGGATGCCCATGCCCGAATCTTCCACCTCGAACACCAGCTTCTCCTGCGCCTCGCGCCGCACGCGCACCACGATTTGCCCCCGCTGGGTGAATTTCACCGCGTTGCCGATCAGGTTCCACAAAATCTGCCGCAGGCGCGTGCCGTCGGTCACGATCTGCTGCGGCAGCGGCGTCTGCGGCTCCATGATGAACTGCAGTCCTTTCGGCTGCGCCAGCAGGCCGGAGAGGTTCTCCAGATCCGCCAGGAAGCCGGTGAAGTCCACCGGCTGGTTGTCGAGCTGCACCTTGCGCCGCTCGAGCTTATCCATTTCGATAATGTCGTTGAAGATATTGCCGAGGGTGATGGCGCTGACGTGAATGGTCTTCAGGTATTTCAGCTGCTCGTCGTTCAGCTCGGTATCGAGCAGGATGCGGCTCAGGCCGACGATGCCGTTAAGCGGCGTACGCAGCTCGTGGCTGATCGTGGAGATAAAGGTGGTCTTCTCCCTGCTGGCGTTCTCCAGCGCGTCCTGGTAGCGCTTACGCTCGGTAATATCGCGGCCGAAGCCCATCAGCCCGTGGCGTTTGCCCACCCGGTCGTAAAACGGCACCTTGCGCAGCTCGAAACAGGCCTTGCGGCCGTCGGGATACACCAGCCACTGTTCGTAGGTCAGCGAGACGTTGTGGCGGAACACCTTCTCGTCGGTCTCAATGACCTTTTCGGCGATCTCCTGGCCGTAGACGTCGAACGGCGTCAGGCCGATCAGCTGCTTCTCGCTCTTGCCGGTCAGCAGCTCCATCGCGCGGTTGCAGCCGGAAAATTCTTTGTCTTCGTTGCGGTAATAGACCAGATCCGGCGAGGCATCGAGGAAGGAACGCAGCAGCGCCGATTGCTGGCCCAGCTCAATCTGCGCCAGTTCACGCTGTTCCATCTCTTCCGTCAGTTTCTCCATCACCTGCAGGCGCTCTTCTTCCGCCTTGATACGGTCGGCGATCTCCTGGTTCAGTTGGCTGATATTGTCCTTAAGCTGCTGATTGAGCTCCAGATCGCGGTGGCGCATCTCCTCCAGCTTGTCCACCAGCCGCGCCAGCCGCTGGCGCGACTCCTCCAGCTGCTCCACCACTACCGAGAGGAAGTAGACCGCCCACGGGGTGATCAACAGGCCGAAGAAGATCGAACGCACCACGTCGATGCTTTCCACTTCGCCGCGCAGCAGCATGGTCACCGCCATCTGCACCACCATCGCCAGCACCACCAGCGCCGAGGCCAGCAGCAGCGAGAAGCGCACCAACCCCAGTTTCACCATTAAATCGACGTAGTACTGGGCCAACACCCGGATTTGCTTCATAGCGGCTCCCATCAGACACAATCTTTTGAATCATACCGTAAAACAGCGGTGAGATAAGGCGGCAAACGCCGAAGTGTGGCAAAGATTGCACTTCAGAGCGGCATTCCGGGGCGGTAGCGCAGCTTTTCATCCAGCGCGCTGCCCTGCCCGCCGTATTGCTGCAGATAAGCGCCCACCGCCTGCATGCCGAGCCAGCGGTTTTCGCACCACAGCGGCGCCAGCAGCGTGGGCCGACGGGCACTGGCGGACAGGCGGTGATACACCACCTCGCCAGGCGTGTGGCGGATCATCTCCCCGGCGCTGGCGGCGTAGTCCTCCAGCGCCAGTTCGGACAAACGCCCGGCTCGCCACGCGCGGGCCAGGGTACTGCCGGTAACGACGTGCAGCGGATGTAGCTTGATGCCATCCACGCCGGACTCCACCACCCGCTGCAGCGTGAGCAGATGATCGCGCTGGGTTTCTCCCGGCAGCCCGACGATCAGATGGCAACACACCTTCAGCCCGCGCTGCCGAGCCCGTTGCGCGGTCTGCTGATAGCAGTGGAAATCATGGCCGCGGTTGATGCGTTTGAGCGTTTTGTCGTGCGCCGTCTGCAGCCCCAGTTCCAACCACACTTCGTACCCCTGTTCGCGATACCCCGTCAGCAGATCCAATGCGGCGGGCGGCACGCAGTCCGGCCGAGTGCCGACGCACAGGCCGACCATCGCACTCTGCGCCAACGCCTGCCGATACATCGACGCCAGCAGTTCGACCTCCGCATAGGTGCTGGTATAGGCCTGGAAATAGGCCAGATAGCGCCGCGCCCGGTCAACCCGCGCGGCCTGCTGCACCAGCTGTTCGGCGATACTTTGCCGTTGCATCGCCTCATCGGCGAACGAAGCGACGTTGCAAAACGTACAGCCGCCGCGCCCCAACGTGCCGTCACGGTTAGGGCAGCTGAACCCGCCATGCAGCGTGAGTTTATGGATCTTTTCGCCATAGCGGCGCTGGAGATCTGCGCCAAACATATTGACTAATTGCGGCAACTGCATAATCTTGGTGATTCTCTGTGTTCAAAGCCGCGATGCTAATAAGAAACGGCTTTTTCCGCGATGACAGAGATCAACGCTTTCCCCGCAAGGCGCCACCAGGCATAACTATTCATCATAAACGCAAATCAATTCACTATAATTCTGATGAATTATTCTAATCGTCGCGCAACCGTTAACGGCAATATGACAATGCGGTGAAAAACAGTGACAAACATCAACAAAGAAATATCTTATAGAATAAAATTCTGCCATTAACCCCCGCACTAGCATGGTGCAGAGATTAAGGGGTTGCACTATAGTGAGACAGCTCACACTTCTGTGGGGATCGGCGTTGCCCCACGATAGTGCAAAAATGCATTAAACATCTTATTTTTCAAATAAATAGACATCATCAATTCGATAAGAATCTATCTTAAGCCCACATTTGACCTGCGAATTCTTTCTCGCTAAGTTGGAAGTCCGCTGGAAGCTTTCTGGACGGGCAAACGTCTCGTCATATTTATGCAGTAATTGAAGACTCCCTCTTAAAACAAGTCCTATACCACTTGTGAGACCGTCACGAGAGGCCATTGATGGAGGGCGGAAAAGCAGATTGGCGGGGTTAACTTGCTGATTGGACTTCTGCCTGAAATTGGGAAGCCCCCTCGCAGTAGGTTGTGAGAGTCACGCAGAGCCTGGGGAGGTTCACGATATGTTGTACGATAAATCCCAAGAGAGGGACAACTGTGGTTTCGGCCTGATCGCCCACATAGAAGGCGAACCTAGCCACAAGGTGGTGCGCACCGCCATTCACGCGCTGGCCCGCATGCAGCACCGCGGCGCGATCCTGGCCGACGGCAAGACCGGCGACGGCTGCGGCCTGTTGCTGCAAAAACCCGATCGCTTCTTCCGCATGGTGGCGGAAGAGCGCGGCTGGCGTTTGGCCAAGAACTACGCCGTCGGCATGATGTTCCTCAGCCAGAATGAGGAGGAAGCGCGCCTCAGCCGCCGCATCGTGGAAGAAGAGCTGCAAAACGAAACGCTGTCGATCGTCGGCTGGCGTGAAGTGCCGACCAACCCGGACGTGCTGGGTGAAATCGCCCTCTCCTCCCTGCCGCGCATCGAGCAAATCTTCGTTAACGCCCCGGCCGGCTGGCGCCCGCGCGATATGGAGCGCCGCCTGTTCGTAGCGCGCCGCCGCATCGAGAAACGCGTGCAGGACAACAGTTTCTACGTCTGCAGCTTCTCCAACCTGGTGACGATCTATAAAGGCCTGTGCATGCCTGCGGATCTGCCGCGCTTCTATCTCGATCTGGCGGACCTGCGCCTGGAGTCGGCCATTTGCCTGTTCCATCAGCGCTTCTCCACCAACACCGTGCCGCGCTGGCCGCTGGCGCAGCCGTTCCGCTACCTGGCGCACAACGGCGAAATCAACACCATCACGGGCAACCGCCAGTGGGCGCGTGCCCGTACTTACAAATTCCAAACGCCGCTGATCCCGGATCTTCAGGCCGCCGCGCCGTTCGTCAACGAAACCGGCTCCGACTCCAGCTCGCTGGACAACATGCTGGAGCTGCTGCTGGCGGGCGGGATGGATCTCATTCGCGCCATGCGTCTGCTGGTGCCGCCGGCCTGGCAGAATAACCCGGACATGGACGGCGATCTGCGCGCCTTCTTCGACTTCAACTCGATGCACATGGAGCCGTGGGACGGCCCGGCCGGCATCGTGATGTCCGACGGCCGCTACGCCGCTTGTAACCTCGATCGCAACGGCCTGCGCCCGGCGCGCTATGTCATCACCAAAGACAAGCTGATCACCTGCGCCTCCGAAGTCGGCATCTGGGATTACCAGCCGGACGAAGTGGTGGAAAAAGGCCGCGTCGGCCCCGGCGAGCTGATGGTGATCGACACCCGCAGCGGCCGCATTCTGCACTCGGCGGAAACCGACAACGATCTGAAAAGCCGCCACCCGTATAAAGAGTGGATGGAGAAAAACGTCAAACGTCTGGTGCCATTCGAAGATCTGCCGGACGATCAGGTCGGCAGCCGCGAGCTCGACGACGCGCAGCTCGAGACCTATCAGAAACAGTTCGGCTACAGCAGCGAAGAGCTGGATCAGGTAATCCGCGTACTGGGCGAGATTGGCCAGGAAGCCACCGGTTCGATGGGCGACGATACCCCGTTCGCCGTGCTCTCCAGCCGGCCGCGCATCGTTTACGACTATTTCCGCCAGCAGTTCGCGCAGGTCACCAACCCGCCGATCGATCCGCTGCGCGAAGCGCACGTCATGTCGCTGGCCACCAGCATCGGCCGTGAAATGAACGTATTCTGCGAAGCCGAAGGCCAGGCGCACCGCCTGAGCTTCAAATCGCCGATCCTGCTGTACTCCGATTTCAAACAGCTCACCACGCTGGAAGGCGAATACTATCGCGCCGAGACGCTCGATCTGACCTTCGATCCGCAGCAGCAGGATCTGGAGCAAACCATTCGCGCCCTGTGCGACGAAGCGGAACGCAAGGTGCGCGAAGGCGCGGTGCTGTTGGTGTTGTCCGACCGCGCCATCACGCCCGGCCGCCTGCCGGTACCGGCCCCGATGGCGGTGGGCGCCGTGCAAACCCGCCTGGTAGAGAAAAGCCTGCGCTGCGACGCCAA
This sequence comes from Serratia sp. TSA_105.2, assembly GCF_052692115.1. Classification (NCBI taxonomy): domain Bacteria; kingdom Pseudomonadati; phylum Pseudomonadota; class Gammaproteobacteria; order Enterobacterales; family Yersiniaceae; genus Serratia; species Serratia sp. TSA_105.2. Next base: position 189,517 of record NZ_JBQZFT010000001.1, on the reverse strand, counting down.
CCTGATCGTTGAAACCGCCAGCGCCCGCGATCCGCACCACTTCGCCGTGCTGCTCGGTTTCGGCGCGACCGCCATCTACCCGTACCTGGCCTATGAAACCCTGGCCAAGCTGGTGGACAGCCAGGCGATCGACAAGAAATACCGCGACGTGATGCTGAACTACCGCAACGGCATCAATAAAGGCCTGTATAAGATCATGTCCAAAATGGGCATATCGACCATCGCCTCTTACCGCTGCTCCAAGCTGTTCGAAGCGGTCGGCCTGCATCGCGATCTGGCGGATCTGTGCTTCCAGGGCGTGGTCAGCCGCATCGGCGGCGCCAGCTTCAGCGATTTCCAGCAGGATCTGCAGAATCTCTCCAAGCGCGCCTGGTTGAAACGCAAACCGCTGGAGCAAGGCGGCCTGCTGAAGTTCGTGCACGGCGGCGAATACCACGCCTACAACCCGGACGTGGTGAACTCGCTGCAAAAAGCGGTGCACAGCGGGGAATACAGCGACTATCAGGCCTACGCCAAGCTGGTGAACGAGCGGCCGGTCGCCATGCTGCGCGATCTGCTGGCCATCACGCCGAAAGGCGAACCGATCCCGGTCGATCAGGTTGAACCGGCGGAGTCGCTGTTCAAACGCTTCGACACCGCGGCGATGTCGATCGGCGCACTGAGCCCGGAAGCGCACGAATCGCTGGCGATCGCCATGAACGGCCTCGGCGGCTTCTCCAACTCCGGCGAAGGCGGCGAAGATCCGGCGCGCTATCGCACCAACAAGGTGTCGCGCATCAAACAGGTGGCCTCCGGCCGCTTCGGCGTGACGCCGGCCTACCTGGTGAACGCCGACGTGATCCAGATTAAGGTGGCGCAGGGCGCCAAGCCGGGCGAAGGCGGCCAGCTGCCGGGCGATAAAGTCACTCCGTACATCGCCAGACTGCGTTACTCGGTGCCGGGCGTGACCCTGATCTCCCCGCCGCCGCACCACGACATCTACTCGATCGAAGATCTGGCGCAGCTGATCTTCGACCTGAAGCAGGTCAACCCGAATGCGGTGATCTCGGTGAAACTGGTGTCCGAGCCGGGCGTCGGCACCATCGCCACCGGCGTGGCGAAAGCCTATGCCGATCTGATCACCATCGCCGGTTACGACGGCGGCACCGGCGCCAGCCCGCTGTCTTCGGTGAAATACGCCGGCTGTCCGTGGGAACTGGGCCTGGTGGAAACCCAGCAGGCGCTGGTGGCCAACGGCCTGCGCCACAAGATCCGCCTGCAGGTGGACGGCGGCCTGAAAACCGGCGTGGACATCGTCAAGGCGGCGATCCTGGGCGCGGAAAGCTTCGGCTTCGGCACCGGGCCGATGGTGGCGCTGGGCTGTAAATACCTGCGCATCTGCCACCTCAACAACTGCGCGACCGGCGTCGCGACTCAGGACGACAAGCTGCGTCGCGATCACTACCACGGCCTGCCGGAACGCGTGACGAATTACTTCCAGTTTATCGCGCGTGAAACCCGCGAGATCATGGCGCAGCTGGGCGTGAGCCAACTGGTGGATCTGATCGGCCGCACCGAGTTCCTGACCGAGCTGGACGGCATCTCGGCCAAGCAGAACAAGCTGGATCTGTCGCCGCTGCTGAAAACCGCCACACCGCATCCGGGCAAAGCGGTGTACTGCACCGAAAGCAGCAACCCGGCGTTCGACAAGGGCCTGCTGAACAAAGAGCTGCTGGCTCAGGCGCAACCGTATATCGAAGCGAAGCAGGGTAAAACCTTCTACTTCGACATTCGCAACACCGACCGCTCCGTGGGCGCCATGCTGTCCGGCGCTATCGCCGACGTGCACGGCGATCAGGGCATGGCAGCCGATCCGATCAAGGCGCACTTCTCCGGCACAGCCGGGCAGAGCTTCGGCGTCTGGAACGCCGGCGGCGTCGAGCTGACCCTGACCGGCGACGCCAACGACTATGTCGGCAAAGGCATGGCCGGCGGCAGCATCGCGGTGCGTCCGCCGATCGGCTCCGCCTTCCGCAGCCATGAAGCCAGCATCGTCGGCAACACCTGCCTATACGGCGCCACTGGCGGCAAGCTGTTCGCCTCCGGCCGCGCGGGCGAACGCTTCGCGGTGCGCAACTCCGGCGCCATCACCGTGGTGGAAGGCATCGGCGACAACGGCTGCGAATACATGACCGGCGGCATCGTCTGCGTGCTGGGTAAAACCGGCATCAACTTCGGCGCCGGCATGACCGGCGGCTTCGCCTACGTGCTGGACGAAGACGGCGAGTTCCGCAAGCGCGTGAACCCGGAACTGGTGGAAGTGCTGGATGTCGATCAGTTGGCGATCCACGAGGAGCACCTGCGCGGCCTGATCACCGAACACGTGCAGGCGACCGGCTCTTCCCGCGCGGAAGAGATCCTGGCCAACTGGCCGGAGTGGGCGCCGAAGTTCGCCCTGGTCAAACCGAAGTCCAGCGATGTCAAAGCGCTGTTGGGTCACCGTAGCCGTTCCGCAGCCGAGCTGCGGGTGCAGGCGCAGTAAGAGGTAGGTCATTAATGAGCCAGAACGTTTATCAATTTATCGACCTGCAGCGTGTTGATCCGCCAAAGAAACCGCTGAAGATCCGCAAAATCGAGTTCGTCGAGATCTACGAACCGTTTTCGGAAACCCAGGCCAAGGCCCAGGCTGACCGCTGTCTGTCCTGCGGCAACCCGTATTGCGAGTGGAAGTGCCCGGTGCACAACTACATCCCGAACTGGCTGAAGCTGGCCAACGAAGGCCGCATCATGGAAGCGGCGGACCTGGCGCATCAGACCAACAGCCTGCCGGAAGTGTGCGGCCGCGTGTGCCCGCAGGATCGCCTGTGCGAAGGCTCCTGCACCCTGAACGACGAGTTCGGCGCGGTCACCATCGGCAATATCGAGCGCTACATCAGCGATAAGGCTATCGAAATGGGCTGGAAGCCGGACATGTCGCACGTGCAGCCGACCGGCAAGCGCGTGGCGATCGTCGGTGCCGGCCCTGCCGGGCTGGCCTGCGCCGACGTGCTGACCCGCAACGGCGTCAAAGCGGTGGTGTATGACCGTCATCCCGAGATCGGCGGCCTGCTGACCTTCGGTATCCCGGCGTTCAAGCTGGAAAAGGAAGTGATGGTCAAACGCCGCGGCATTTTCAGCGAGATGGGCATCGAGTTCCAGCTGAACACCGAAGTGGGCAAAGACGTCAGCATGGAGACCTTGCTGAGCGAGTACGATGCGGTGTTTCTCGGCGTCGGCACCTATCAGTCGATGCGCGGTGGCCTGGAGAACGAGGAGGCGCAGGGCGTGTACGACGCGCTGCCGTTCCTGATCGCCAACACCAAGCAGCTGATGGGGTATGAAACCGAGCAGCACGAGCCTTACGTCAGCATGGAGGGCAAGCGCGTGGTGGTGCTGGGCGGCGGCGATACCGCCATGGACTGCGTGCGTACCTCGGTGCGCCAGGGCGCGACGCAGGTCATCTGCGCCTACCGCCGCGACGAAGCCAACATGCCGGGCTCCAAGCGCGAAGTGAAGAACGCCCGGGAAGAAGGTGTAGACTTCCAGTTTAACCTGCAACCGCTGAGCATCGAACTGAACAGCGCCGGCCGCGTGGCCGGGGTGAAAATGGTGCGTACTCAGCTGGGTGCGCCGGATGCCAACGGCCGTCAGGCGGCGGAGCAGGTGCCGGGTTCCGAACACGTGATCGACGCCGACGCGGTGGTGATGGCGTTCGGCTTCCGCCCACACCGTATGGACTGGCTGGCGGCGCACGACGTGCAGCTCGATAAACAGGGCCGGATCCTGGCGCCGGAAGGCAGCGACAACGCGTTCCAGACCAGTAACCCGAAAATCTTCGCCGGTGGCGACGCGGTGCGCGGCTCAGACCTGGTGGTGACGGCGATCGCCGAAGGCCGCAAGGCGGCAGACGGCATCATGAACTACCTGGAAGTGTAAACTTTCCGTACCGCCAGAGGCCCGGCACGTTGCCGGGCCTCTGTTTTAGCCTGCCACGCTTTGTAACAACCTCCCCTCTCCTCACCGTCTCAACGCGCTATAGTATTGAGTTAGCACCATTGCGGGGCGCGGCTGCGCCTGACACCGAGATAAGGATAGCGAACATGAAATGCTCCATTTCCCTGTTGGCCGGCGCACTGCTGGCCGTCAGTTTCAGCGCTTCGGCCATGGCGCTGGATTCGCAGGAGGTCGGTTACAATATCGAAGCACGCGGCGCGCGGCCGGTCGTGACTCAGTTAGGCAAGGCCGGGCAGTTCAACGCCGTGGAAAACAGCATCAGGCTGGGGGACGACAGCTGGATTGCCCTGGCGCCCAAGCTGGCCGGCGGCGGCAATGCCGGCTTTACCGCCGGCATCAAATCGGCCCTCTCCGCCGCCCTGATCTACAATCCGGCGGCGGTGTTGCAGGCGCTCAACAAAGGCAACGATCTGCCGCTCAATGACATTTGCACCGCGCCGCCGGAAGTGCAAGGCGACACCGCCATCACCAGTTTCCGCCAGCGCGCAACGCGCGCCTTGTCCACCGTGCGCGTTGGCGATCTCAGCGCGCCGCGCGATGCCTGCATCGCCGCTTTGAAAGGCTGATCCGCCTCTGCCGGGCAAAAAAAAAGCACCCCCTGGGGTGCTTTTTCGTTTGTTCGCGCGGGGTTATTTCACCACGCGCAGCGCCGGGCGGCCACCGCGCGGCGGCTGCGGCGGCTCGTCGTCCGGGCCGTTATCTTCTGCGGTATCCGGGCGATCGCCGTCGATCACCGACATCAGGGTTTCCGAAGGGATCGTCTCATTGTCCAGACCTTCGAACACGCCTTCACTTTCGTCGTAGGCGGCTTCCGGTTCGAACATCGTGCCGGCGCCGTTTTCACGCGCATAGATCGCCAGCACGGCGGCCATCGGCACCGAAACCTGACGCGGCACGCCGCCGAAACGCGCGTTAAACTGCACGTCTTCGTTGCCCAACGCCAGGTTGCCTACCGCACGCGGCGCGATATTCAGCACGATCTGGCCGTCACGCGCGAACTCCATCGGCACCTGCACGTCCGGGCGAGTCACATCGACCACCAGGTGCGGCGTCAGTTGGTTATCCAGCAGCCAGTCGTAGAACGCCCGCAGCAGATACGGGCGACGCGGCGTCATCTGAGACATGTCCATCGCGCTTAGCCCCGGGTTTGCAGGCGCATTTCACGCTCGGCTTCGGTCAAGGAAGCCAGGAAAGCGTCGCGTTCGAAGACGCGGGTCATGTAGCCCTTCAGCTCTTTGGAACCGGCGCCGCTCAATTCGATGCCCAGCTGCGACAGACGCCACAACAGCGGTGCCAGGTAGCAATCCACCAGGCTGAACTCTTCACTCATGAAATACGGCGTCTGACCGAAGATAGGCGCGATCGCCAACAGCTCCTCACGCAGCTGGCGACGGGCAGATTCCGCTTCCTGACCGCTGCTCTTCTCGATCTTGTCCATCAGCGAGTACCAGTTCTTCTCGATGCGCAGCATCATCAGACGGCTCTCGCCACGGGCAACCGGGTAAACCGGCATCAGCGGCGGGTGCGGGAAACGCTCATCCAGGTATTCCATGATGATGCGGGATTCATACAGGGTCAGTTCGCGATCGACCAGCGTAGGCACCGTCTGGTAAGGGTTGAGGTCAATCAGATCTTGCGGCAGGTTATCCATTTCGACCTGCTCGATCTCGACGCTGACACCTTTCTCCGCCAGTACGATACGTACTTGATGGCTAAAAATGTCGGTCGGGCCAGAGAACAGCGTCATTACCGAACGTTTGTTGGCAGCGACAGCCATGAAAACCTCCAAGTTATCTAGAAAATACTGCGAATAGCCAACTGACAGGCTGCTATCCTGAATAATCTTGCCGCAGGCCGGCAGCACGCAGCGCGACCCGAGCCCATGAAAAACCGGCCCAGGAGGTCAACTGCACGGCGAACAGGCGCAAAAGTGGGTGATAGTTTACCAGATTTTGCTTGTTTTGTGGGGGCGGTGCGGCGAATTCATGTTGAATTGTCTGATCTGCCACAGATTTTAGTCGGGGACGGCGGATTTCAGGCATAAAAAAACCCGGTGAAGCACCGGGTTTTTTGCGTAAATCGCACTGCCGAAGCAGCGAAAATTAACGCTTGGAGAACTGCGGACGACGACGTGCTTTACGCAGGCCGACTTTCTTACGTTCAACCTGACGAGCGTCACGGGTGACGAAGCCAGCTTTACGCAGTTCAGAACGCAGAGTCTCATCGTACTCCATCAGTGCACGGGTGATACCGTGACGGATAGCGCCAGCTTGACCGGAGATACCACCACCTTTAACGGTGATGTACAGGTCCAGTTTGCCAACCATGTCGACCAGCTCCAGCGGCTGACGAACTACCATGCGGGCAGTTTCGCGACCGAAGTACTGTTCCAGGCTGCGCTGGTTGATAACGATGTTACCGTTGCCCGGCTTGATGAAGACGCGAGCGGCGGAGCTTTTGCGGCGACCAGTGCCGTAGTATTGATTTTCAGCCATTGCCATTAATCCCGATTAAATGTCCAGAACTTGCGGTTGCTGTGCCGCGTGATTGTGCTCGGTGCCCGCGTAAACTTTCAGTTTACGGAACATAGCACGACCCAGCGGGCCCTTTGGCAGCATGCCTTTAACCGCGATTTCAATCACGCGCTCAGGACGGCGGGCAATCATCTCTTCAAAGGTCGCTTGCTTGATACCACCGATGTGGCCGGTGTGGTGGTAGTACACTTTGTCTGTACGCTTGTTGCCGGTTACAGCAACTTTGTCAGCGTTCAGAACGATGATGTAATCACCGGTATCCACGTGCGGGGTGTATTCCGCTTTATGCTTGCCGCGCAGGCGACGAGCCAGTTCAGTAGCGAGACGGCCTAAAGTTTTACCATCTGCATCAACAACGTACCAGTCGCGTTTTACGGTTTCTGGTTTAGCTGTAAAAGTTTTCATTAGAAAGCTTACCCAATAATTAGTTACACGTTGGTGAACACCCAAACGCTCGAAAACAGTTGAGGCTCACACGACCATACAAGTCCAGCAAACCTACCCCTTCGAATAGCCATTGCCGGCACTATAAAGTTTTTGGGAAAAAAAACTTTGTTGTAACGTGGGGTCGCAAGATTATAGAGAAGTCGCTCACAAAGATCGAACGGTTTTTGAATGGAAAATAAATTTATCGCCGGCGGCAGGCAACCGGCGATAGGCCCGGCGGACTCAGGGCAGATGCGGCAGCTTGAGGTACTCTTCGCTCTGCATTTCCTGCAGGCGCGACAGGCAACGCTGGTACTCGAACTTCAGCCGCTCCCCCTGGTAGATCTCGAACATCGACGCCTCGGCGCCGATCACCAGCTTGACGTGTCGCTCGTAGAATTCGTCCACCAGCGCCAGGAAACGGCGCGCGGTATTCTCTTTCAGCGGCCCCATCACCTGCACATTATACAGGATCACGCTGTGATACAGCCGCGACAGCGCAATGTAGTCCAGCTGGCTGCGCGCCTCTTCGCACAGCGTGTGGAAATCCACCGCCAACACGCCGTCCACCGAACGGATCGCCTGCAGCGGCCGATGGTTGATCTGCAGCACTGGCGCATCCTCCCCCGCCTTGCCCGCCAGCTTGACGAACATCCGATCCAGGGTCGCGCGCGTCTGGTCGTTCAGCGGCGTCAGGTAGAGGTGCGCCTGGGTCAGGGTGCGCAGACGATAGTCGATGCCGGCGTCGACGTTCATCACGTCGCAGTACTCATTGATCAGATCGATAGCCGGCAGGAAACGCGCCCGCTGCAGGCCGTTGCGGTACAGATCGTCCGGCGGGATGTTCGACGTGGCCACCAGCGTGATGCCGCGGGCGAACAGCGCCTGCAGCAGCGTGGCCAGCAGCATGGCGTCGGTGATGTCGGACACGAAGAATTCGTCGAAGCACAGTACGTCGGTTTCGGCCTTGAAGCCGTCGGCGACGATTTCCAGCGGATTTTCCCGCCCCTGCAGTTCGGTCAGCTCTTCATGCACCCGCAGCATGAAGCGGTGGAAGTGCAGACGCATTTTGCGATCGCCGGGCAGGCTGTGGAAGAACATGTCCATCAGCCAGGTTTTGCCGCGCCCGACGCCGCCCCACATATACAGCCCCTGCACCGGGCGCTGCGGCGCCGTTTCGCCGCCCTTGCCCAGCAAACGGCTGAGCTTGCCGCGCAGCCCGCCGGCCGGCGCGCTCGCCGCGGGCTTTTGCAGCAGAGCCTGATAAATGCGATCCAGCTGAGCGACGGCCCGGCGTTGAACCTCATCGGCCTGGTATTCCCCCGCGTCCAGCGCCTGCTGGTAGCGAGATAACGGTGATAGTGCCTGCATCTGTTCGATGTTCCCTAAGAACGCTTAGAAATTATTTAGCCAACGTTGGCGGCAAGTTGATGCCGATTCGCATCGTTATCGCCACAAATGCCCGCTGCGAGCGCCGCTGAAAACCCTGTAAAAATTAGGTGGAAGCGCATCAGGATTCCACTCGGACAAGGTTAACGGTTATAGTGGATATTATTAAGTGAAAAATCCCTGCGGAACAACGAAGTCAAAATAGGAGTCATCATGACCTGGGAGTATGCGCTGATTGGTTTGGTCGTCGGTATCGTGATTGGTGCGGTGGCGATGCGTTTTGGCAACCGTAAATTACGTCAACAACAAGTCCTGCAGAACGAGCTGGACAAGAGCAAAACCGAGCTGGAAGAGTACCGCCAGGAGCTGGTCGGCCACTTCGCCCGCAGCGCCGAGCTGCTGGACAACATGGCTCGCGACTATCGCCAGCTGTATCAGCACATGGCGAAAAGCTCCAACAACCTGCTGCCGGATCTGCCGATGCAGGAGAACCCGTTCCGCTATCGCCTGACCGAAGCGGAAGCGGACAACGATCAGGCGCCGGTGGAAATGCCGCGCGACTATTCTGAAGGGGCCTCCGGCCTGCTGCGCGGCCAAAGCGCACGCCGCGACTGATATCCCTTCTTCACCCGCGGGGCCACCCGCGGGTTTATTCCCTCTTTGTGCCTTATTGACCTTCCTTCGCATTACCTTTACTGAACTTTGCACGCAAATTCACGGTCTTACCCTTCACTATGACAAGGTGATTGCCTTATCATCAAATTTTCATCGGCAGGTATTGAGAGAGTTATCATCAATGAAGAAAAAGTCTTTAATTCTTAGTGCATTGGCAATGAGCCTCGGCCTGGCGCTCAGCGCCGTACCGGTGGCCAACGCGGCCCTGCCCGTTGCCGTTCAGGGGCAGCCGCTGCCGAGCCTGGCGCCGATGTTGGAAAAAGTCTTGCCCGCCGTAGTGAGCGTGCATGTCGCAGGCACCCAGGTGCAGCGTCAACAGCTGCCGGAAGAGTTCAGACGCTTCTTCGGCCCCAATTTCCCCGGCCAACAGCAGAGCTCCCGCCCGTTTGAAGGGCTGGGTTCCGGCGTCATCATCGATGCCGCCAAAGGCTACGTGCTGACCAACAATCACGTCATCAACAACGCCGATAAAATCCGCGTGCAGTTGAACGACGGCCGCGAACTGGACGCCAAGCTGGTCGGCCGCGATGAACAATCCGACATCGCCCTGCTGCAACTCAGCGACACCAAAAACCTGACCGCCATCAAGATGGCCGATTCCGACCAGCTGCGCGTCGGCGACTTCGCCGTGGCGGTCGGCAACCCGTTTGGCCTGGGCCAAACCGCCACCTCCGGCATCATCTCGGCGCTGGGCCGCACCGGCCTGAATCTGGAAGGGCTGGAAAACTTCATTCAGACCGACGCCTCGATCAACCGCGGCAACTCCGGCGGCGCATTGGTTAACCTGAACGGCGAACTGATCGGCATCAATACCGCCATTTTGGCGCCGAGCGGCGGCAACGTCGGCATCGGCTTCGCCATTCCGAGCAATATGGCGCAGAACCTGAGCCAGCAGCTGATCGAATTCGGCGAAGTGAAACGCGGCCTGCTCGGCATCAAGGGCAGCGAAATGACCCCTGACATGGCCAAAGCCTTCAACACCGACGCGCAGCGCGGCGCCTTCGTCAGCGAAGTGCTGCCGAAATCCGCCGCCGCCAAGGCCGGCATCAAAGCCGGGGATATTCTGGTTTCCGTCGACGGCAAGCCGGTGAACAGCTTCGCCGAGCTGCGCGCCAAGGTCGGCACCACCGCACCGGGCAAAACCCTCAAAGTGGGCCTGCTGCGCGATGGCAAACCGCAGGAAGTCTCGGTCACGCTGGACAACAGCGAGAGCGCCTCGACCAACGCCGAAACGCTGTCGCCGGCGCTGCAGGGGGTTTCCCTCAGCAATGGCGCACTGCCGACTGGCGACAAGGGCGTGAAGGTGGAGAACGTGGATAAAGGCTCGACGGCGGCGCAGATCGGCCTGCAAAAAGGCGACGTGATCATCGGCGTCAACCGCCAGCGCGTGGACAGCATCACCGCGCTGCGCAAGGTGCTGGAAGCCAAACCACCGGTGATGGCGCTCAATATCGTGCGCGGTAACGAAACCATTTATCTGCTGCTGCGTTAATTTGTGCAAAAACCGGGCTCGGTGACATACTGCGCCCGGTTAACTCATGCTATCCTCCGAACATCGTTCACCACACCACGAAAACTCCATGTTTGCTAAGCTCTTGCGTTCCGTCGTTATCGGTCTCATCGTTGCCGGCCTGCTGTTGGTCGCCCTGCCCATGCTGCGCTCTTCCAACGGCCTGTTTGCAGAGAAAACCGAGAATACCAGCGACGAAACACCGGTGAGCTACAACAAGGCGGTGCGCCGCGCCGCCCCCGCCGTGGTGAACATCTACAACCGCAATCTGAATGGCGCCACCAACGTGCTGTCGCTCGGTTCCGGCGTGATCATGAACGAACGCGGTTATATCATCACCAACCGCCACGTGATCAAAGACGCCCAGCAGATCACCGTGGTGTTGCAGGATGGCCGCCGCTACGAAGCGCTGCTGGTCGGCTCCGACGGCCTGACCGATTTGGCGGTGCTGAAGATCGATCCCGGCAACCTGCCGGTGATCCCGACCAACAAAAACCGCGTTGCCCACGTCGGCGACGTAGTGCTGGCGATCGGCAACCCGTATAACCTGGGGCAAACCGTGACTCAGGGTATCCTCAGCGCCACCGGGCGCATCAGTATGAGCACCACCGGCCGGCAGACGTTCCTGCAGACCGACGCCTCAATCAACCGCGGCAACTCCGGCGGCGCGCTGGTCAACTCGCTGGGCGAGCTGATCGGCATCAATACCCTGACCTATGACAAAATCACCGATGGCGAAACGCCGGAAGGCCTCGGCTTCGCCATTCCGATCGAACTGGCCACCAAAATCATGGACAAGCTGATCCGCGACGGCCGCGTGATCCGCGGCTATTTCGGCATTCAGGGCAAGGAGATTATTCCGCTGCGCTCGTCCAACTCCGGCATCGATCGCCTGCAGGGCATCATCGTGACCGAAATTACGCCGAACGGCCCGGCGAGCAGCGCCGGTTTCCAGATCAACGACATCATCATCAACGTGGATAACAAACCGGCGGTGTCCGTGCTGGAGACCATGGACCAGGTGGCGGAGATCAGGCCGGGCACCGAGATACCGGTCATCGTGCTGCGCGACGGCAAGCGTATTACGTTGAAAATGACGGTGGGTGAATTCCCGGAAGACAGCAATTAAAAAAAAAGGGCCGGCATTAATAGCCGGCCCTTTGATTTTCATCCTGCCGACGCAGCCGCGCCGGCGCTAATCACTTACTCGCCTTTCACACGCTCGATGTTCGCACCCAACGCGCGCAGCTTGTCTTCAATACGCTCATAGCCGCGATCGATGTGGTAGATGCGATCGACGACGGTCACGCCGTCGGCGATGCAGCCGGCGATCACCAGGCTGGCGGAAGCGCGCAGATCGGTCGCCATCACCTGAGCGCCGGACAGCTGCTCAACGCCGTGGCAGATTACGGTGTTGCTCTCAATTTCCGCGTGCGCGCCCATGCGGATCAGTTCCGGCACGTGCATGAAGCGGTTTTCGAAGATGGTCTCGGTGATGACGCCGGTGCCTTCCGCCACCAGGTTCAGCAGGCTGAACTGGGCCTGCATGTCGGTCGGGAAGCCCGGATGCGGCGCGGTACGCACGGTGACCGCTTTCGGGCGTTTGCCGTGCATGTCCAGGCTGATCCAGTCTTCGCCCACTTCGATATCGGCACCGGCTTCGCGCAGCTTGGCCAGCACCGCATCCAGCGTATCCGGACGGGTGTTGCGGCACATCACTTTACCACCGGAAACTGCGGCGGCGATCAGGAAGGTGCCGGTCTCGATGCGGTCAGGCAGCACGCGATACACGCCGCCGCCCAGACGCTCGACGCCCTCGATGGTGATTTTGTCGCTACCGGCGCCGCTGATCTTCGCGCCCAGCGTGTTGAGGAAGTTGGCGGTATCGACAATTTCCGGCTCACGCGCGGCGTTCTCGATAACGGTGGTGCCGGTCGCCAGAGTCGCGGCGCTCATGATGGTTACGGTCGCGCCCACGCTCACCTTGTCCATGACGATGTGCGCGCCCTTCAGGCGGCCCTCGACGGACGCCTTGACGTAACCTTCTTCCAGCTTGATCTCGGCACCCAGCTGCTCCAGGCCGGTGATGTGCAGATCGACCGGACGCGCGCCGATCGCGCAGCCGCCCGGCAGGGAAACCTGACCGCGGCCGAAACGCGCCACCAGCGGCCCCAGCGCCCAGATGGATGCGCGCATGGTTTTCACCAGATCGTAAGGGGCACAGAACTCGTTCACGCCGCTGGCGTCCACGAAGACCGAACCGTTGCGCTCAATCTTGGTACCCAACTGGTTGAGTAGTTTAATGGTGGTGTCGATGTCCTTCAGCTTGGGGACATTCTGCAGCTCGACCGGCTCTTCCGCCAACAGGGCGGCGAACAGGATCGGCAGGGCGGCGTTTTTGGCCCCGGAAATAGACACTTCACCGCTCAGGCGGGTCCGACCCTGCACACGAAATTTATCCATCTGACTACTCTCTGTTATCTAATCTGAAGCTGCCCGCCCGGCAGGGCAAACAGCCTTAAAATCCGTTGAGTTTGCGGTCTCGCTGCCACTCTTCAGGGGTGTACGCCTTGATAGACAAGGCATGAATGCGGTTGTCCGCAATGTATTCCATCAGCGGTGCGTAAACCGTCTGCTGTTTTTTGACGCGGCTCATACCGGCGAACAGTTCACCGACCACAATCGCTTGAAAATGACTGCCGTCGCCCGTCACATGTGCTTCATCCAGTGCCAATGCCTGCATCAGCACGTCTTTAATCTCGTTGGTTTCCATAGTATCCAGTTCTGCCGCTAAAGGATCATAAACAGCCTAGTATCTTAGTGGAATACGATGTTTTCTTAAACTAAAGAAAAAGCCCCTGCATAACAGGGGCTTTGTATCGTTTTACCACGCAAGGGCGGCGTGAAACGCCGCTAACCGGCGGTATCGACAGGCATTATCGCCTGCAGGTTGTAGAGCGCGATCAGCGTTTTCAGGCGCTCGGTGGCACCGAAAATTTTCAACGCTACACCGCGTTGGCGCTGCTCTTCCTGCAAATGCAGCAACAGCGCCAGCCCGGCGGAGTCCACGCGCTGCAGTTGCGCCACGTCGATCGCGGTTTTATCCGCCATCAGCGCGTCGCGCTGCCGCCACAGCGGCTGCAGCGTTTCCCGGTCCAGTTCACCGCGCAGGATCAGCGTCTGCTGCTCTGATTCGAAGCTGAGCGCTGCCGACATCAGTTTTTCTTGTCCAGCGTGATAGGCTGCGCGGCGGCGGCCTGCAGCTGCTTGGTCAGGCCGTCGATGCCCTGAGTACGCAGCGTAGACGCCCACTCGTTCTGCTTGGTGGTGATCATGCTGACACCTTCGGCGATCATGTCATACGCCTGCCAGTAGCCGGTTTTGCTGTTCTTGCGCCATTGGAAATCCAGACGCACCGGCGGGCGGCCGCCGTTGTCGATGATGGTGACGCGAATGGCTACGATGTCGGCATTGCCCAGCGGCTGTTCAGGCGCGATCTGATAAGTTTGGCCGTGGTACATCGCCAGCGCCTGGCCGTAAGCCTGCTCCAGGTAAGACTGGAAGGCGGTGAAGTAGGCTTCGCGCTGCGCAGGCGTCGCCTCTTTATAGTAACGCCCCAGCACCAGCGCGCCGGCGTATTTCACCTGCACGAACGGCATCAGTTCCTGGTGGACGATGGAGCGCAGGTAGTTCGGGTCCTGCTTGATCTTCGGCTGTTCGTTTTTCAAACGGCTGAAGGTCTTCTGCGCCGCGTCTTGCATCATGCTGTAAGGATTGGTTTGGTCGGCTGCGCTCGCCAGCGGTGCAACCACCAGCAGAGCCACCATCAGTAAACGTTTAAACATGCAGGTATCCTCTCTTAATGATTTGGAACAGCGGGTTGCGGTGTGGCGCCGGCAGCCGGCTCAGCGGCCGCGTCTCCCGGTTTGGCGCTGTCCTGACCGCCGCTTTTATACAGGAACTGGCCGATCAGGTCTTCCAGAACCATAGCTGATTTGGTGTCCTGAATGGTGCCGCCGTCTTTCAGGATGGTGGTGCCCATATCAGGATCTTCGAAGCCCACGTTAAGCGCCAGATATTGCTCGCCCAGCAGGCCGGAGGTGCGGATCGCCAGCGAGCTGGTATCCGGGATTTGGTCGTACTTTTTCTGGATATCCAGCGCCACGCGCGGCGTGTAGGTTTTCGAATCGAGTTCGATGTCCGCCACGCGGCCGATCACCACGCCGCCAATCTTCACCGGCGAACGCGGTTTCAGGCCACCGATGTTGTCGAACGTCGCGTAAATGCGGTAGGTCGGCTCGCTGCCGATCGATTTAAGGTTCGCCACCTGCAGGCAGATAAACACGATGGCGCACAGCGCGATCAGCATAAATGCCCCAACCCAGATTTCACTCTTCTTCGTTTGCATCGAATCAATTCCCAAACATCAGTGCTGTCAGCACGAAATCCAATCCCAACACCGCCAGTGACGAATGCACCACGGTACGCGTCGTCGCCCGGCTAATCCCTTCAGAGGTAGGCACCGCGTCGTACCCGTTGAAAATGGCAATCCAGGTTACGGTAATGGCGAATACCACGCTTTTGATCAGGCAGTTGAGCAGATCTTTTTTCCACTCTACGGCGCCCTGCATCGCCGACCAGAAGAAGCCGCTGTCGATGCCCTTCCAGTCCACGCCGACCACCGAGCCGCCCCAAATGCCGATCGCCACGAAAATGATGGTCAACAGCGGCATGCTGATCAACCCCGCCCAGAAGCGCGGCGCCACGATGCGCCGCAGCGGATCGACCGCCATCATTTCCAGGCTGGAGATCTGTTCCGTCGCCTTCATCAGGCCGATTTCCGCCGTGAGCGCGGAACCGGCGCGGCCGGCGAACAGCAGCGCCGTCACCACCGGCCCCAGTTCGCGCAGCAGCGACAGCGCCACCATCATGCCAAGGCTGGCCTCGGCACTGTAGGTGGTGAGCACGATATAGCCCTGCAGGCCCAGCACCATGCCGATGAACAGCCCGGAGACCATGATGATCAGCAGCGACTGTACGCCGACGCTGTAGAGCTGTTTCAACAACAGCGGCCACTGCTTGCCGGGTTCCGGCCGGCCAATCAACGCGTTGAACAGCATCAACCCGGCGCGGCCGAAGCTGGCGCTGGTGTTGATGCCACTGCGCCCCAAGGACGCTAACGCTCTTAATAACATGAGCTTATTTACTCCCTAAGCCTAGCAGTTCGGTCTGATAATCCCCGGCCGGATAGCGGAACGGCACCGGCCCATCCGCTATACCATCCAGGAACTGGCGCACACGCGCATCAGGATTGTTCTGCAATTGCTGCGTGGTGCCTTCGGCGATCACCCGGTGATCGGCCACGATGTAGGCGTAGTCGGCGATGCTCAGCACCTCCGGCACGTCGTGCGACACCACGATGCAGGTAATGCCCAGCGCATGGTTCAGCTCGTCGATCAGCTTGACCAGCACCCCCATGGTGATCGGATCCTGGCCGACGAAGGGTTCGTCGAACATGATCATCTCCGGGTCCAGCGCGATCGCGCGCGCCAACGCCGCCCGGCGCGCCATGCCGCCGGAAAGCTCATTGGGCATCAGCTGGGCCGCGCCGCGCAGCCCCACCGCTTCCAGCTTCATCAGCACCGTGCTGCGCAACAAAGGCTCCGGCAGGTTGCTGTGCTCGCGCAGCGGGTAGGCCACGTTTTCGAATACGGTCAAATCGGTAAACAGCGCGCCCGACTGGAACAGCATGCTCATCTTTTTACGCGCGTCGTATAACTGACGGCGGGACAACGCGGGAATGTTGTCGCCGTCGAACCAAATCTCCCCGCTGTCCGGCGCCAACTGGCCGCCGATCAGGCGCAGCAGCGTGGTTTTGCCGATGCCCGATGGCCCCATGATCGCCGTGACCTTACCGCGAGGCACCGTCAGGTTGATGTCTTCAAATATCCGTCGGTCGCCGCGCGAGAAGCTCATGTCGCGCACTTCGACCAAATTATCTGCCTTTTGGAGCATGTTAATGGACCCTTTACGACTCATCTTTTGCTGAATCTACCCGTGATGTTAAAGCAATGGGCGCAATCCGTCTCATCTTTACAAAAACTTACTGCCATTTCGCAACCAATGGTGCCATTGGTTTTACTTTTCCGCGCCACCCGGTCAAAATTGGCGCCATAACGAAAAAAAACGAAACTGTTCAACTATTAGCCGGGAAAAACCGTTGCTGCAGCTCAAACGCGCGCAACGGGGGGCAAGCAATACCGCCGCATTGACGGCTTTAACCAACGAACCGGGATAATACCCGACAAAGGACCCTGCATGTTTCTCGCGATAGCATTATTAATCGTTGGTTTATTTCTACTGGTGTATGGTGCAGACCGCTTAGTTTATGGTGCTGCCGTGATTTCCCGCTCGCTCGGCGTACCGCCGTTGATCATCGGCATGACCATCGTCGGCATCGGCACTTCGCTGCCGGAGCTGATCGTATCCACCACCGCCGCGCTGAACGGGCAGATAGATATGGCCGTTGGCAACGTATTAGGGTCCAACATCACCAACATCTTATTGATCCTGGGGGTGGCGGCGCTGATTCACCCGCTGGCCGCGCGCTCCGAGATACTGCGGCGCGAACTGCCGCTGATGTTAGCGGTCACAGTATTGTGCGGTTTCGTGTTGATGGACGGCACCCTGAGCAGGCTGGACGGCGTGCTGCTGCTGGCCGCCGCCGCCGGCTTCATCCTGCTAATGCTGAAAATCGCCCGGCTGGCGCAGCGCGAGGGCAGCGACAGCCTGACCATGGAGCAGATAGCCGAGCTGCCGCAGGACAGCAGCAACACCGTGGCGGTGCTGTGGCTGGTGTTGGCGTTTATCATTCTGCCGCTCTCTTCCAGGATGGTGGTCGATAACGCGACGGTGATTGCGCACTATTTCGGCCTGAGCGAACTGGTGGTCGGGTTGACCATTATCGCCATCGGCACCAGCCTGCCCGAACTGGCCACCTCCATCGCCGGGGCGCTGAAGGGCGAGGATGATATGGCGATTGGTAATATCATCGGCTCCAATATTTTCAACACGGTGATCGTGCTGGGCGTCCCCGCCCTGCTGTCGCCGGGTAGCGTGGACACCGCCGCCTTCCAGCGCGATTACTGGGTGATGCTGGCGGCCAGCGTGCTGCTGAGCGTGCTGTGCATCGGCCGCAAACACCGCATCGGCCACCTGGCGGGCGCGCTGTTATTATGCGGCTTTATTGCGTATCTTGCGGTGCTGTTCTTTAACCCTTTCAGTACTTTCGGCTAAACCGACGGGAATGAGTATGTCGAACATTGAGTTGCAACCGGGCTTCGATTTTCAGCAGGCCGGCAAAGAAGTGCTTCAGATAGAGCGTGAAGGGCTGGCTCAGCTCGACAGCTACATCAACGCAGACTTCACCCACGCCTGCGAAACCATCGCCGCCTGCGGCGGCAAAGTGGTGGTGATGGGCATGGGCAAATCCGGCCATATCGGCTGCAAGATCGCCGCGACCTTCGCCAGCACCGGCACGCCCTCATTCTTTGTTCACCCGGCGGAAGCCAGCCATGGCGATTTGGGCATGGTCACCCCACAGGACATCGTGCTCGCCATCTCCAACTCCGGCGAGTCCAGCGAAATCCTGGCGCTGATCCCGGTATTGAAACGCCAACAGATCACCCTCATCTGTATGACCAATAATCCGGAAAGCTCGATGGGCAAGGCCTCGGATATCCACCTGTGCATCAAGGTGCCGCAGGAAGCCTGCCCGCTGGGGCTGGCGCCGACCACCAGCACCACCGCCACGCTAGTGATGGGCGATGCGCTGGCCGTCGCGCTGCTGAAAGCGCGCGGTTTCACGCCGGAAGATTTCGCGCTGTCGCATCCGGGCGGCGCACTCGGCCGCAAACTGCTGCTGCGGGTTAGCGATATTATGCACAGCGGCGACGAAATGCCCCACGTCAGCGCCGAGGCTTCATTGCGCGACGCGCTGCTGGAAATCACCCGCAAAAATCTGGGTCTGACGGTGGTCTGCGACGATCTGATGAAAATCGCCGGCATCTTCACCGACGGCGACCTGCGCCGGGTATTCGACATGGGCATCAACCTGCACGAGGCGAAGATCGCCGACGTCATGACGCCGGGCGGCGTGCGGGTGCGCCCCAACATCCTGGCGGTCGATGCATTGAACCTGATGCAACAACGCCACATCACCGCGCTGCTGGTTGCCGATGGCGACCAACTGCTGGGTGTGGTACATATGCATGACATGCTGCGCGCCGGCGTCGTTTAATTAAGGAATAGAACGGAATGGGTATGGTAGAAACCTGCTACGGGCCGGTAGAACAAGAGGTTATGGCGCGTGCCGGGAACATCCGCCTGTTGATTTGCGACGTTGACGGCGTGCTGTCGGACGGCCTGATCTTCATGGGCAACAACGGTGAAGAACTGAAGGCGTTCAACGTGCGCGACGGCTACGGCATCCGCTGCTTGAAAACCTCGGACATCGAGGTGGCGATCATCACCGGTCGCTCCGCCAAGCTGCTGGAAGACCGCGCGCAGACGCTCGGTATCACCCATCTTTATCAGGGGCAGTCCGATAAGCTTTTGGCCTTCCGCGAACTGTTGGATAAACTGTCGTTAACGGCGGATCAGGTCGCCTATATCGGCGATGACCTGATCGACTGGCCGGTGATGGCGCAGGTCGGCCTGGCGGTCGCGGTGGCGGACGCACATCCGCTGTTGACGCCGCGTGCCCACTACGTCACCCGCATTGCCGGCGGCCGCGGTGCAGTGCGCGAACTGTGCGACATCATTCTTTTGGCTCAAAATAAGCTGGAGGACGCCAAAGGGCTGTCGATATGAGTAAAACCAAACTGTGGATCACCATCCTGTTGACGGTGATCGTTCTGGCGCTGATCGGCTGGAACATGACGGACTTCAGCGACGACACGGCCCCTGGCCCGGTCAACGATAAGGATCCGACCTACCAGAGCCAGCACACGGTCACCGTGGTGTACAACCCGGCCGGCAAGCTGAATTACAAACTGGTGGCGGAAGACGCGAAGTATTACACCGCCGGCGAGCTGAGCTGGTTCACCCAGCCGGTAATGACGCTGTTCGATGAGAATGCGGTGGCCACCTGGTCAGTTCGCGCCGATCGCGCCAAACTGACTAAAGACCGGATGCTGTATCTGTATGGTCACGTCGAGGTAAACAGCCTGACCACCACCTCGCAGCTGGAAAAAATTAAGACGGACAACGCTCAGGTAAACCTGGTCACCCAGGACGTCACCTCCGATGACGAAGTCACGCTTTTCGGGACCAATTTTACCTCTAACGGCATGAAAATGCGTGGGAACCTGCGGACCAAAACCGCTGAGCTGATTGATAAGGTTAAGACCAACTATGAAATTCAGAACCAAAAACCAACTCCGTAACCTGTTGCTCGGCAGCTTAGTTCTGGCCGCCAGCGCCCCCGCTCTGGCGCTGAAATCCGACTCCAGCCAGCCGGTGAGCATCGACTCGCTCAAACAGTCGTTGGACATGCAAAGCAACGTCAGCACCTTCACCGACAACGTGGTGATCAAGCAAGGCACCATCGATATTCGCGCCGACAAGGTGGTCGTCACCCGCCCGGGCGGAGATCAGAATAAGACCTATATTGAAGCGTTCGGCAACCCGGTAACCTTCTACCAGATGCAGGACAGCGGCAAGCCGGTCAAAGGCCACGCGCAGAAAGTGCGTTACGACGTGGCGACCCAGCTGGTGACCCTGACGGGCAACGCCTATCTGGAGCAGCTCGACAGCAACGTGAAAGGCGATCGCATCACCTATCTGGTGCAACAGCAGCAAATGCAGGCGTTTAGCGACAAAGGCAAACGCGTGACAACGGTTCTGGTACCGTCGCAGTTGCAAGACAAAAACGGGCAAAAAAAGAGTAACTAATCACTTATGGCAACACTCATCGCAGAAAACCTGGCGAAAGCCTACAAGGGCCGTAAAGTTGTCGAAGACGTCAGCCTGAAAGTGAAATCCGGCGAGATCGTCGGCCTGCTCGGGCCGAACGGCGCCGGTAAAACCACCACCTTCTACATGGTGGTCGGCATCGTGCCGCGCGACGCCGGGCGCATCGTGATCGACGAAGAAGACATCAGCCTGCTGCCGCTGCACGCCCGCGCGCGCCGCGGCATCGGCTATCTGCCGCAGGAAGCGTCGATCTTCCGCCGCCTGAGCGTGTACGATAACCTGATGGCGGTGCTGGAGATCCGTCCCGATCTCACCAGCGAACAGCGCGAAGACCGCGCCAAAGAGCTGATGGAAGAGTTCCACATCTCCCATCTGCGCGACAGCCTCGGCCAGGCGCTGTCCGGCGGTGAACGCCGCCGCGTCGAAATCGCCCGCGCGCTGGCGGCCAACCCGAAATTCATTCTGCTGGACGAGCCCTTCGCCGGGGTGGATCCGATTTCCGTTATCGACATCAAAAAAATCATCGAGCACCTGCGTGACAGCGGCCTGGGCGTGCTGATCACCGACCACAACGTGCGCGAGACGCTGGACGTGTGTGAACGCGCCTACATCGTCAGCCAGGGCAAACTGATTGCCCACGGCACGCCGGATGCTATTCTGGCCGACGAGCAGGTAAAACGCGTTTATCTGGGCGAAGAGTTCCGCCTCTAAGCGCCGGCGCGCCCTGCGGGGCGACACCGTTAACGGAAGTAGACAGAAAACTATGAAGCAAGGTTTGCAACTCAGGCTCAGCCAACAGCTGGCCATGACACCTCAGCTCCAGCAGGCGATCCGCCTGCTGCAGTTGTCCACGCTTGAGCTTCAGCAAGAGATCCAGCTGGCGCTGGAGAGCAATCCGCTGCTTGAACAGACCGATCTGCACGACGAAATCGACGCCAAAGAAACCCAGGAAACCGAGGGGCTCGATACCCGCGAGGCGCTGGAACAGAAAGACATGCCGGAAGAGCTGCCGCTGGACGCCACCTGGGATGAGATCTACACCGCCGGCACGCCGTCCGGCACCGGCACCGACTACAGCGACGACGAGCTGCCGGTCTATCAGGGCGAGACTACCCAAACGCTGCAGGATTACCTGATGTGGCAGGTGGATCTGACGCCGTTCTCCGATACCGACGTCGCCATCGCCACCTCCATCGTCGACGCGGTGGACGACACCGGCTATCTCACCGTGCCGCTGGAAGACATTCTGGAAAGCCTGGGCGACGAGAACGTGACCCTCGAAGAAGTCGAGGCGGTGTTGAAGCGCGTGCAGCGTTTCGATCCGATCGGCGTTGCCGCGCGCGATCTGCGCGATTGCCTGCTGGTGCAGCTCTCCCAATACGCCAAAGACACCCCTTATCTGGCCGAAGCGCGGCTGATCATCAGCGACCATTTGGATCTGTTGGCCAACCACGACTTTCGCAGCCTGATGCGATCAACCCGGCTAAAAGAAGATACACTGAAAGAAGCGATGCTGCTGATTCAGTCGCTCGATCCGCGCCCGGGGCAGTCGATCAATACCGGCGAATCGGAATACGTGATCCCGGACGTGCTGGTGCGCAAGACGCAGAACACGTGGACGGTCGAGCTCAACGGCGACAGCGTGCCGCGTTTGAAGATCAATCAGCAGTACGCCGCGCTGGGCAGCAGCGCCCGCAGCGAAGCCGACGGCCAATTTATCCGCAGCAACCTGCAGGAAGCCAAGTGGCTGATTAAAAGCCTGGAAAGCCGCAACGAGACGCTGTTGAAGGTCACCCGCTGCATCGTCAGCCAACAGCAGGCGTTCTTCGAGCAAGGCGAAGAGTTTATGAAACCCATGGTGCTGGCGGATATCGCCCAGGCCGTGGAGATGCATGAATCGACGATCTCGCGCGTCACCACGCAGAAGTTTTTGCACAGCCCGCGCGGCATTTTCGAATTGAAATATTTCTTCTCCAGCCACGTGAATACCGACAGCGGCGGCGAAGCCTCCTCGACGGCGATCCGCGCGTTGGTGAAGAAATTGATTGCGGCGGAAAACCCCGCCAAACCACTCAGCGACAGCAAGCTGGCCACCTTGCTCTCCGATCAGGGGATCATCGTGGCGCGGCGCACCGTCGCCAAGTACCGAGAGTCTTTGTCCATCCCGCCGTCGAACCAGCGTAAACAGTTGGTTTGACCTCTATTGAGAAGGAAGACACTATGCAGCTCAACATTACCGGACACCACATCGAAATCACCGATCCGTTGCGCGAGTTCGTGAACAACAAGTTCGCCAAACTCGAACAGTATTTTGATCGCATCAATCAGGTGTATGTTGTATTAAGTGTGGAAAAAGTGCAGCAAATTGCGGAAGCAACGGTGCACGTGAATGGAGGCGAGTTGCACGCCACCTCGGAAGACGAGAATATGTATGCCGCAATTGATACGCTGATCGACAAATTGGCACGTCAATTGAACAAACATAAAGACAAATTGAAGCAACACTGACACCCTAACCCATTCCATGAGGTGCATCTGTCGCAGCCTCGCCCTTCGGCGCGTGACCCGCATGGGTGACGCGCCGAACGGTAATCAGGGTTAAAACCGACGAAAAACCGCCTTGCCGGGTGCGCCCGGCGGCGCGGTTTTAAGTGAAGATGAGATGAACAACGAATATATGCAATTAAGCTCGGTGTTAAACATCGAGTGCACCAAAAGCTCGGTACACTGCACCAGCAAGAAGCGGGCTTTGGAAATTATCAGCGAACTGGCCGCCAAACAGCTCAATCTGCCTTCGCAGGTGGTGTTTGACGCGGTTCTCACCCGGGAACGCATGGGCAGCACCGGTATCGGCAACGGTATCGCCATTCCCCACGGCAAACTGGAAGAGGACACACTGCGGGCCGTTGGCGTGTTTATCCGTCTCGACCAACCCATCGCTTTCGACGCTATCGACAACCAACCGGTCGACCTGCTGTTCGCGCTGCTGGTGCCTGCCGATCAATGCAAAACCCATTTGCATACCCTGTCGCTGGTCGCCAAACGCCTGGCCGACAAAACCGTATGCCGCCGCCTGCGCGCCGCGCAAAGCGACGAAGAACTTTACCAAATCATCACCGAGTGATGCCCGGCCGGCGTGACTTCCAGCCCGGATAACGATACTGTTTCACGATGATGGATCCGGCTGCGGCCGGAATAACAAAGTTTCCACCGGTGGCGATGAACGCCGCCGCGATGCCAGGGGAGTTGCCACATGGTGCTGATGATTGTCAGCGGCCGTTCCGGTTCCGGAAAATCCGTCGCCTTGCGGGCGCTGGAAGACATGGGTTTTTACTGCGTTGACAACCTGCCGGTGGTGCTGCTGCCACAGCTCGCCAACACGCTGGCGGAACGCAATATCTCCGCGGCGGTCAGCATCGACGTGCGCAACATGCCGGAATCGCCGGAAGTGTTCGAATACGCGATGACTCAGCTGCCGGACAGCTTCTCGCCGCAGCTGCTGTTCCTCGACGCCGATCGCAACACGCTGATCCGCCGTTACAGCGACACCCGCCGCCTGCACCCGCTCTCCAGCAAGAACCTGTCGCTGGAAAGCGCCATCGACGAAGAGAGCGATCTGCTCGAACCGCTGCGCTCGCGGGCTGACCTGATTATCGACACCTCGGAAATGTCGGTGCACGAACTGGCCGAAATGCTGCGCACCCGCCTGCTGGGCAAGCGCGAGCGCGAACTGACCATGGTGTTCGAATCCTTCGGCTTCAAGCACGGCATCCCGATCGACGCCGACTACGTGTTCGACGTGCGCTTCCTGCCGAACCCGCACTGGGATCCGAAGCTGCGGCCGATGACCGGTCTGGACAAGCCGGTCGCGTCGTTCCTCGATCGCCATACCGAAGTGCACAACTTCATCTACCAGACCCGCAGCTACCTGGAGCAATGGCTGCCGATGCTGGAAACCAACAACCGCAGCTACCTGACGGTCGCCATCGGCTGTACCGGCGGTAAACACCGCTCGGTGTACGTGGCGGAACAGCTGGCCGATTACTTCCGCTCGCGCGGCAAGAACGTGCAGTCGCGCCACCGCACGCTGGAAAAGCGCAAACAATGACGGTCAAACAGACGGTTGAAATCAAAAACAAGCTGGGCATGCACGCGCGCCCGGCGATGAAACTGTTCGAGCTGGTGCAAAGCTTCGACGCCGAGGTGATGCTGCGCAACGAAAGCGGTACCGAAGCCGAAGCCAGCAGCGTCATCGCGCTGCTGATGCTGGATTCCGCCCAGGGCCGGCATATCGAAGTCGAAGCGACCGGCCCCGATGAAGTCAACGCGCTGGCGGCGGTGGTCGAGCTGTTCAACTCCGGGTTTGATGAAGATTAGCCGCTGAGGGCGCGCCTTTGCGCCCAATCCCCCATATCCTCTCCCCCTCAACTCCGGCTCAGGCAGTCCAGCGCCACCGCTTTAAAGCTGTCGAAGCTGTCGCTGCCCAACAGGCGGCTCATTGAGCGTTCACGCACGAAGGTGACGAACAGCTCGTAGATCGCCATCGCCTCTTCATAGTCGCTCTTGCTGATCGCCAGCAGGAAAATCACGTGCGCGACCTCGCCTTCTCCCCAGGCGACGCCCTGCGGCGCCAGCAGCGTCACCACCACGGTCTTTTTGGCCAGCAGCCCCAGCGAGTGCGGCAGCGCGATGCCCTCGCCCAGCAGCGTGGAGACGATTGCCTCGCGTTCGACCAGCGACGGATAGAAGTCCGCGCCGACGTACCCTTCCCGCTCCAGCTGGCCGCACACCCGGCTGAACAGCTCCGCCTGCGTCAACGGCTCGTTGAGCACCATGAAATGCTCGGCGTCGAAGAACTTCTCCAGCATGTACGGTCGGGTGCGATCCACCAGCACCAGCTTGCCCAGTTGCTCCAGTTGGTAATCGGTCGGGAACGGCGACATCACCACCACCGGCTTGTTCTTTTCGCCGATGCGGGCGTTGGAAATCACGAAGTCTTCGTCGATATGCACAAGCATTTCGTAATCGCGCAGTGAGACGATGCGCGTCATCACCAGCTGCGGATATTTGCGCGCAATCTGCGCCTGGATCATGCGCACCGTCGAGTTGCCGGTATCGCACACCAGCATCACCTGCGGGTGGCGTTCATAACCGATGTTGTAATGCCGCTCCAGCCCCACGCCGATGTGCAGCACCAGATAGCCGATTTCGTTCTCGCTCAGGGTATAGGGGGTGTATTTACCCCAGCTGGAGACCGCCGCCAGGGTCACGTCGTAAGCCATCGGATAGTGCTGCTTGATGTTGGCCAACAGCGGATTGGGGATATTGATCTGGTATTTCACCCGCGTAATCATGGTCTTGATATGGGTAAGCAGATCGGCCCGCAGCTGCTCGTCGCCCTGCAGGTTGTAGTTATAATGTGCGTTGATGTAGGACAGGATGTAGTCCACCAGCGCTTCTTCATCGTCGGCGTTGATCTCGGTCGGCTGCACGTCCTGCACGCGCCGCGCGGCAATATTCACCCGCAGATAGGCCTCTTCGGCCATCGAGATCTCTTTGCCGGAGGCCGAACGCAGCTCCGCCGCCAGGCGGGTCGACACCTGACGCACCGCGTCGTCGCCGTCCTCCACCTCGAAGTCCGGCAGCGGATAGCCGTCGTTGATGCGCCGCAGCGCCACCGCGCAGTAGAAGATCAGGTACTGCTCGCCCTCGTCGGTCAGGCGAATGGCATATTGCGACAGCAGCGGGTGCAGCAATCCGGCGAACGCCGCTACCTGCGGCTGCAGCAGGATCTCGTTGTTGAGCAGCGGGTTCTCGGCGTCGGCCAGCTGCAGCTGGAACAGCAGATCGGTGAGGCAGGCGCGGATCGCCATCTCGGCGCCGAACAGCTTCATGCCGTAGCGCGGCTTGGTTTCGATCGTCAATTGATAGTGCGCCAGGCGCTCTCTCACCTCAGCCATGTCGTTTTGCAACGTACCGCGGCTGACGAACCACTCGTCGGCCAAATCTTCCAGTTTGAGAGAGAAGGCTGAGGTCAAAAAACGCACCAGCAGATAATGCACTCGCTCCTGCGCGCTGCGCGGAGTGGCGTGCTTGCGGCGCTCCTGATGCTGCAGGGCGCTGAACAACGCGGCGTTATCGACCTGCAGGCGATAGCCAGCCCCGCGGCTATGCACGAAACGCGCGCCATATTTGTCCAGAATCTCGTTCAGCGCGGTGATGTCCGCCCGCACCGTGCGGGTGGACACGGCGAAACGCTTCGCCAGCTCATCCTGCGGCAAAGTCTCGGTTTGCAAAGCATCGAACAAGTAAGCCAAACGCGGGTAAGGAAATCGCACCATTCTGTGTCCGTCAATCAGGCAACCCGCCCGGTGAGCCGGGCGGGCCACGGGTTACTTCGGCGGCGGCAGGAACGCCATTTGCGAGGGGCTGCCGATCGGCAGATAGCCGCCCACAAAGCTGAGTTTGCCGTCCGTCGGGTTTACGCTGAAGCGGGTAACGTTATCGCTGCGCTGATTCAGCGCGTACAGATAGCGGCCATCCGGGCTCAGCGCCAGCGAACGCGGGTAATCGCCACGCGTCCAGGTTTCCGCCACCGGCTTCAACTCACCGCCGGCGCCCACGCTGAACTGGGCAATGCTGTTATGCAGCCGGTTGGCGACGTACAGCGTGTCGCCGTTCTTGCTGAGCGCCAGCCCCGAAGCGAAGCTGGTGCCCTGATAGTCGGCGGGCAGCGCGGAAACCGCATGCAGTTGTTTCAGAGTACCTTTTTGGCGATCAAAACGGTAGCTGGTCAACGTCGAGGCCTCTTCGTTCACCAGCAGCACGGTTTCGCCGTCCGGATGGAACACAAAGTGACGCGGCCCCGCACCGGCGGAAGAGGCGGCGATCCACGGCGGATCGTTCGGCGTCAGCCGGCCGCTCGCGGCGTCAAAGCGCCATTGGTAAATGCGATCCAACCCCAGATCGGTGGAGAACACGAACTTGCCGCTCGGATCGCTGGCGATCATATGGGCATGCGGGCCGTTGTGATCGCTGATGGCGAAGCTGCCGTTCACCGCCGCCGCCGGTTTGGCCGCGCCCGCCGGGCCCTGCTGTTGCTGCACCGAGCTGGCGGCGCCCAGGCTGCCGTCCGCTTCAATCGGGAAAGCCGCCACGCTGCCGCTGACGTAGTTCGCCACCAGCAGATGGCGCCCGTCCGGCGTCGATGAGAGATATACCGGCCCCGCCCCCTGCGAATCCACCTGGTTGAGCTGCGTCAGGCCGCCGTCGGCCGGATTGACCCGGTAAGCGGTGATGCCGCCGTGTTTGCCGCCGTTGAAATCGGCCACTTCGCTGGCGACATACAGCGTCTTGCCATCGGCGCCCAGCGTCAGCTGCGCCGGATTCGGCACTTTGCTGACCAGCGTAGTGTGGCTCAGCGCGCCGCTGGCCGGATCGACCTGCACCCGGTAAACGCCTTCGCCGTTGGGATTGTAAGTGCCGATATAGGCGAAATGAGATGACGTGGAGTTCATTGCATCCTCAGCATGCAGCGCCGGGCCGGTCACGGCCAGCAGCGCCAGGAACAACGCGGTGCGTCGGGTTGGAGCCTGCCAGTTTCGCATAGTAATCCTCAGTATAGGTAACGGCGCGACATGCCGCGCCACGGGAAAACCTTCGCCTCCCAGCGTTATCCCCGTCATACTTGAAGTTGCTTCTGTGTTGGCTGCAAGCACTCCCCCCAGTCACTTACTTAAGTAAGCTCCTGGGGACTCATGCTCTTGCCGCCGGGAAGCAACTCCAATTATTTAGGGCATACCTCATCCCATATTTAGGGCATACCTCATCCCATTGCGCGTTCAGCCCACCAGCTTTTTGGTCATCGCCAGCAGGGTTTTCACATCCTGCGGACGCGTGTCGCCGCTGGCGGCGTCGATGATCGAACTGTAGATATGCGGGATCACACGTTTCACACCGGCCGCCAGCGCGATCTCGACGATCGGCTCGTAGTTCTCCAGATCAATGCCGCCGGTCGGCTCCAGCATAAAGTCATGCTCGGCGCAGGCCTTGGCTACGTACTGGTATTCGTCCTTGCACTTCAGGCCGCCCATCGGGAAATACTTGATCGAGCTGCCGCCCATGTCCTTCAGCAAGGCGATGGCGGTTTCCACCGGCACGATGCCGTCCGGCGCTGCGGCACTCAATGGGCCGGTAGAGATCTTCACCCAGCCGACGCGGCCGGTCGGCGACACCAGGCCGTTGACCACGCTGTCGTTCTGGCCCAGCAGCGCGCGGCTGGCGCCGACACCGGTAAATACCTGGTTAACGTGCTGCGGCTGCACCTGCTGAGCGATCAGGCTGACCATCGCCGACTGTTTCGGATCGCCGGCGCCCAGGCCGACCGAGAGCGCGTTTTCGATCAGGCGCGCATAGCGCAGCATATCGGTCACCGCGCTGTCGACGTCCGGGTAGTTCTTGGAGAGTACGCCCACCAGCACATGGCCTTCCGCCGCGGCGTAGATGTCCTGCGCGTTGGCTTTGGAGCCGGCCAGCACGTTCAGGCAGACACGGTCGCGATAGTAGTTAGGCTGCAGCTTCATGCTTGTTTCTCCGTAAACAGGTTCTTGATACAGCTAAAGACGGTCATCAGCTGTTGCTCGTCGACGCTGCGCACGTCGACCTCAATCTTGCCCTCGTTGGCCTTGTAGCCGCGGAAGTAGATGGCAATATCGCCGGTTTTCAGCGCCTGAACGATGTCATAGGTCGACCGCCCCAGCACCGCCTCGTCGAAGGCGATCTCGGCGCGGGCGATATCGCGGCCGGCGCTGTCCCAGACGGTTTTGGCGCTGACGCCGGTCAGGGTGTTGAGACCGTCAAGGAACGGCGTCATCCGCTCCACCATCTGTTGCCCGGTGGTTTTCTCAAGCGTCAGATAGCTTTCAATCGCCTGCGTCAGGCCGAGGATGCCCTCTTTGCCGACCTTCATCGCCCGGCCGATGCCGCCGGACTGCAGCTTCACCCACTCGACGTACTGTTTCTTGCCGATAACCAGGCCGCTGGTCGGCCCTTCGATGGCTTTGGCGCCGCTGTAGATCACCAGATCGGCCCCCATCTGGTAGTAACACATCAGATCTTCTTCCGCCGCGGCGTCGACGATCAGCGGCAGGTTATGCTTGCGCGCCACCACTGCCGCCTGTTCGACGGACAAAATGCTTTTCTGCACGCAGTGGTGCGATTTGACGTACAGGATCGCCGCCGTCTGCGGCGTGATGCAGGCTTCAATCTGCTCCGGCGAACATTCGTTGGCGTAGCCCGCCTCCACCACCTTGCCGCCGCCCAGCGCCACCATGGTGTCCACCGGCGCGCCGAAGTTGACGTTGTGACCGCGCGGCAACACGATCTCGCGCGGCACGGCGATCGGCGCCGAGTGCAGGTTCACCAGCAGATTAGCGTTATCTTTGACGATCGCTGCCGCCACCGACTGGGCAATGCCCGCCGAGGCGCAGGAAACGATCACCGCGTCCTCCACGTTGAGCAGGTCGGCGATATAGGCGCCGGTCTTGTTGACCAGATCCTTGATTTCGAAATAGTGATTCAGACCGTAGTCAACGGCGTCGATCACGTCCTGGCGCGGCGTGGAAACGCCGAGAATGGTCATGCGGCCGGAGGTGTTGATCACCTGCTTCAAACCGTATTTTTCATAAATCGAAGACATGGGCTGCCTCCCCTTGTTCGGTTAATAGGATTTCCCCAGCCACCACCGCGGCCAGCGGCACCAACAGCTGTTCGCCCTCGGCGGTTTGCCCTTCGGCGTCGGCGAACACCTGCGGTTCGCGGCGCAGTTCAAACAGCGTGAAATCGGCGTCATAGCCCGGCTCCAGCCGCCCTTTGCCGCTGAGCTGCAGCGCCGACGCGGCGTTCTCCGTGACGCAGGCGATCACCTGCGGCAGAGTCAGGCCGACGCTGAAGAATTTGGACATCACCGTCGCCAGGCTGTGCACCGGCCCGTTCATGCGGTTGCGGCAGTAAATATCGGAGCTGATGGTATGCGGCAAAATGCCCAGCTTGATCGCCTGGCGCGCCACCTCGAAGCTGAAGCTGGCGGTGCCGTGCCCCACGTCGAGCAACACGCCGCGCCGCAGCGCGCGCTGGATCGACTCGCGCAGCGTGCCCGCCGGCGTCAGAATGCGGTTCGGTTTGCCGTTGTAGCAGTGGGTGATGATGTCGCCACGGGTCAGCAGATCGGCGATCTCGTCCAGATTCGGTGGGTTGTTGCCGATATGCACCATCAGCGGCAGCTGGCGGTTTTCCCGCTGGATCTCTTTGGCCAACACCAGCGGCCGGGTGCCGTTCTTGCCCACCACGCTGCTGCTCATGCGCGCCTTGATGCCGATGATAAAGCCGGGATGGTTGGCGATGGCCTGACCGGCCTCGCGCTTGTCGATGTCCGTCAACTCCGCCAGCTCGTTCTGCCGCAGCAGGCCGATGCGCGAGATGTTGAGGAAGGCGAACACGTTGGTTTTGGCGCTGCGCGTCAGCTGATAAAAGGCGTCGATATCGTCGGCGCCGGTGCTGCCGGCATCGACCACGCTGGTGACGCCGCTGGCAATGCCGACCCGATCCGGCTCGTCATGGTAAATCGGCGAGTCGGGATAGCAGTGCACATGCGCATCGATCCAACCGGCACTCAGGCGGCAGTTGCCCGCCAGATCCAGTTGGCGAACGGCGCTGACGTCCGCCGCCAACCGCCCCACCGAGGCTATTTTGCCGTCTTTCACCGCCAGATCGATCAGCGTGTCGTCCGCCAGTCTGGCGCCTCTGATTACTAAGTCATACATACCGCATTGCTCCTGTTAGCCCGGGCGCCGCCGCAGCATCGGGCGGCGCCTGGCGCAGGCCTCTTAAGAAATGGCTACCGGGAAGATCGCCCCCAGGATCATCGCGCCGAGGATCGCTCCGCCGGTGATCGGTTTACCCCAGATATAGAACAGCAGCGCGCCGAGCAGCGAACCGATGCCGATCGGGATCGAGGCGGTCATCGCCGACAGGATGATCAACGGCCCGAGGAAGCGGCCCGACGAGTTGCCCGCCCCCATCATCACGTCCGCCCCGTAGGTGGAGTTGCTCTGATTGATGGTGAATTTGCGCGCCAGGATGATTACGTAACCGATCGCCAGGCCGATGACGAGGCCGGTGGCCAGCGAAGCGGCGAAGTTGGCGACCGGGAACACGATGCCGGCCCCCAAAAGCAGCGCCGGTACGCCCAGCCCGACGCCGGTCTGGATCGCGCCGCCGATGTCCAGGATGCCCACCAGCGAGCCTTCGATGATGCGCGCGAACAGGAAGCTGGCGCCGAACGCCGCCACCGCGCCGTACACGCCGGTATCCATCCCCGCTCGCAGCATGGAAACGAAGGCCACTTCGTTAAAGGCGCCGATGCCGTACAGGTAGTACATGTGCGTCCCGGCGAACACGCCGGAGGACAGCAGACCAACAAAAATCGGGAATGACCAGTCGGCGTACCAGAAGCCTTTTTGGGTTTGCTCTTCCATCATCCCGCTCCTTATTTACCGCTCAGGGTATTGTGAATGGCGTCCAGCCAGCCCGGCACGCCGAGGCTGAAGGACTCGAGAACTTTCATGTCGAAGCCGCGGAAGAAGCCGCTCAGCACGAACAGCAGCACGATCACCGCCATCATGATCTTGGTGATCTTGTTCCAGCCGCTCTCTTCCACGCCTTTGCCGATCAGAATGCCCAGCACCAGGCCCGGTACGGCGTTGCCCATGATCAGCTGCGCCAGGCCGCCGAAGATGGTGCCCCAGAAGCCGGAACGGCGCCCGGCGTCGATCGCCGCCAGCCAGAAGATCACCGGCATCACGGTGTTCACCAGCAGGTTGGCCGCCGGTACCAGCACCTTGATCGCGGTGACCTGCAGCGCGGCAGGCACGGCGGAAGCGGTGGTATTGAGGAACGCCACCACCAGCATGCCGATGATGCCGCAGGCAATAGCCATTTTTTTCGGATCGTGCAGCGTTTGCGCCAGATTGCGGTTCTTGACCATCAGGGCCGCCGCGCCCCAGTGCGGGATGATGCGGTGGTCGACGTCCTGCGTGAAGGAACCCGCCGCCACGGAAGACGCCCAGGCGTTGAAGAAGAAGCCCAGACCGAATGAGAAGTGGGAAGCCGGATCGCCCTCGCAGGAATTCAGCTCGCCCAGGGTGCGAAATGCCCCCATGCCCTGTGTTGTCGGTGCGTGGAACATGCGTGCGGCGCCGGCCCCTACGCCGACCCCCACCAGCCCACCGATAATAATCGATTTAAATAAGATGATTAAAAACATCAGTATACCCTTTCATTTATGCTAACGTTTTTATTTCGTGACGAAGACAACCTTCTCGGTATTGATAATGGTTACGTTCACGGTTATTTCCAGAGAAACGGCATAGCGCTTTCTTTCACGCGGCAAAAAGAAGAAAAGAAATTTCTCTTTAGTTATTTTCTCTTCCGCTTTCACCACGCTGACGTCCTGCGGCTCGATACGCAGCAGAATATTGTTGGTGGACTTTAATACCGCGCCCTGCACATTAGCCAAGGCGGAAGCAAAAGCTTTCGCTTTGCTGTCGCCTTTACCCTCCACCTTTACCGATGTGGTATATTGCTCTTTCATTATGGATTGCCATGTTTTTTAACGTAGGCTTCCACCAATTTCTGGCCCAGCTCTTCTTTATCCATAAAGCCGAAGCCCAGCACGTTGCAGCCTTCGTTAATTGCCGTTACGCCCTCGTCCACCGAACGCATGCCGTATTTAGCCTTGTAGCCGTGTTTGGTTTGCGCGGTAATCGCGCCGGCGCCGCCGCTGCCGCAAAAAGAGATGCCCAGCTGCGCGTTTTCCGCTTTCATGACGTCACCCAGCTTCATGTCCGCCGCAACGCCGGGGATGACCACCGCTTTTCCGCCTGCATTTTCAACGCCTTGGCCGACTTTCTGCCCTTTACCCAGACGATCGCCGATCACTACGGTAATTTGACCCATGGTATATTCTCCTGATTGAAATCGATGCGTTAACCGCTATGCGTTATTATCTTTCGCCACTTCGAAGTGCACTGACAGCAAATAGGCTTCTTCGATAGGCAATGTGCCAAACTGATTCACCACGCGCTCCGCCATTTGCATGGATTCAGTGGAGATTTCGTCGAACAACGATTTATCCACCTCCGGCAACGGCTCACCGGTTATTGAACGCAGCACCATGGCGCGAATATGCGATTCCAGCATCTGTTGCTGCACCGCATTGGTATAAATATTTTCAGCACTCAGCATCGCAGTAATATCCGCCAACACCCGAGCAGCGATCGCTCCGGCTTCGCTGACATCGGATTGTTCAATTTCTTTTATCGAAGCAGATCCATCATTCACTTTTCAGTACCCCTAGATCCCACATTAATCAGTAAGCCGTAAAGCGCATCACCTGAATAACCCGCTTTCTGTGATGTCTTTACCCTACCCCCGGTAGGATTTTCTGTGTAGACCGGTTTTTTCCAGTTTGAAGTGGAAATCGAATGACGTACGGGGATCCATTTCGCAAAACGGCGCGGCGGTGAAAAAGTCAATGAGATAACAAATAGATAACCGGGCTAACCGTTTTTTTTGCCACGATTGACGATAAAAGCCTTCGTGATCGGGATCTCTTTCTTTTCTCGTCCCAACCGCCTACTATCAATGGGACAAATCGACATTACCCACACCCCCGCTCCTCTGGCGCGGGGGTGTTGCTTTGTGTTGTTTTTCCGAATTTATGGGTGCGCAGACTGGCACCCTTTGATTTGACTGGAGAGTGGAATGACCAAACCCATCATTACTATTAATGAGCTGGATGCGGAACGCCTGGATGCGCTATTGGAACAACCGGCCTTTGCCAACACCGACGTCGCCGCCGCGCTGAACGACGAGTTGGATCGCGCGGAAATCCTGCCGCCGGAGAAAATGCCGGCCAACGTGGTGACCATGAACAGCCGCGTGCGTTTTCGCGATCTGCACACCGATGAAGAACACGTGCGCACGCTGGTTTACCCGGCATCGCTGAAAGACAGCCACGATCAGCTGTCGGTGATGGCGCCGCTGGGCGCAGCGCTGCTCGGCATGCACGTCGGCAAGCAGATCTCCTGGCAATTGCCGAACGGTGAAGAAGCGCGGATTGAAGTGCTGGAATTGCTGTATCAACCGGAAGCGGCGGGCGAATACCACCGTTAAGCGGTTCTCAGGGCGGCATCCGGCCGCCCTTTCTGTCTCAGACGCAGATAGCGATCAGCACGGCGATCAGCAGCAGCACGTAGATTTTGGCATGCAGCGCATCGCTCACCTTAGGCAAACAGCGCCGGGCAAACACGATCCCCGCAATCCCCGCGACCACCAGCAGCCCCAGAATGTTCAGATTGACGTAGCCCAGATACTGCGGTCCGCTCATCTCGCGCCACCCCAACACGATATACATCAGCGCCCCGATCACCGCCACCGGGATCGACAGCGGGTTGGCGGCGCTGACGCAATATTTCATGTCATAGCCATGGCGGCGCAGCAGCGGGACGGTCATCACGCTGCCGCCCACCCCCAGCAGGGTGGCGATGCCGCCGATCAGCGGCCCGCCGCCCCACAGCGTGGCGGGGGACAGTTCGGCGCGCGCCGGTTTGACCAGGAAACCCCGGCGGAACAGACAGTCGGCGATGGTCACTGCCATATAGACCACAAACAGCCCGCGGATCACGCCGTCCGCCAGCAGCGAAGAGGCGAACGCGCCCAGCGCCGCACCGATGCCGATGAAAAAGATCAGCGGCACGATGGTTTCGCGCAGCAGGTTGCCGCTGCGCAAGTTGGTCAGCGTGGCGTAACTCGCGTTGAGGATCATCACCGCCGTCGAGGTCGCCACCGCGATATGCATCGCCTGGCCGGGCTGCTCGCCCGACGCGGAGATCAGGTGATAGACGAAAGGCACCACCACAAAGCCGCCGCCGAAGCCGAACAGAATGGTGGTGATGCCGGTCAGAAAACCGGCCCCCAGAACAATTAACGTTTCAATCATGGCCGTGCGCCCGCACGAAGTCATCGAACCCGGCGCAGAATTGCCCCGCCAGCGGGTGGAAGCGATCGCCGACGAACAGCGCCAGATACTGCTCGCGCACGGCGTCATGGTCCACCAGCTCAATGCCCGCCTGTTCTGCCTGCGCCAGCGTCTGCGCGTCCGGGAAGCCCCAGTAGCGCGAATCGCCCTGCTTTTCCGCCGCTATCGCTTCGCTATGCTCCGCCTGCATCATCTGGCGCGCCAGGAAAGTGCCGCTCTGCACGCCCAACAGCATCATATTTTCCAGGAACGACAGATCGTGACGCAGCTCGGCGGGCAGGCGGGCGAGCACCGGGCCGGCGTCCCAGTGCTCATCCATTTCATGCAGCGTTACCGCGCAGTCTCTGTCACCGTTCATCATCGCGCGGAACAGCGTCATCACCCCGCGATAACGCGGCAAATCCCCCGGATGCAGGTTCCAGAGCAGCTTGCCGCGTCGGCTGAAGGCGCTCACATAGTCGGCGGAGAATTTCTGATAACAGCGCAGGGAGATCACCCCATCCATATGCCCCAGGCTGCTGATAAACGCGGTGTCGTTGATGTCGAGAACGCGATGCGCTTTGACCCCGGCGGCGGCCAGGAACAAGGCCGGCGGCTGATAGACGCCCGCGCAGGCGGCGGCGTTGCGGCCCACGAACGGGAACACGAAATCGTTCAGCACTTCGCGCTCATACAGCCCCAGGCGGCGAACCGCCGGCTCCTGCGTGCGCCCGGCGCTTTTCGCCAGGGGAAAATACACCGTAAAGGCACACTCGCCTTTCAGGGCGGCGATCAGATCCTGGCACACCAACCAGGAGAAAATGTCGTTGCCGACAAAGAGCGCTACGTTTTTCATACTTCAGCCTTCTTTGCGTTGAAAATAGGGTTGTTGAACACGATCTTGCTGATATCCCGCGTGATGGACTCCATCGCCGAGGTGTAAAACAGGTCGCCCTTGGCGGGCGCGCCGAGCGAGTAGAGGTGCTGCTCGCGGCCGCGCCGGTCGGCGATTTTCAGCGTGTGCGGGTTGCACTTCACGCCGCCGAACAGGTTCTCTTGCACCAGCCCGTCTTGCAGCAGCTGATGGCTCAGGCGGTTGGGCGGCAGTTGATAGGAAGGCGTGGTGCAGTTGAACAGATACTGCGCGTGCACTTGCGTCTCATGGCAACGGAGGGTAAACCCGTCCGTTCCCTTGCTGATATCCGCCAGGCCGCCGCAGGCGCGCAGGCGTTGGCTCTCCAGCGCCGCCACGATCTTGTTGGCGTTCTTGATCGGCATGGCGTGCCGATTACGCATCCAGGAGGAGTTGTAAAAGCGCATGAAAACCTGCCGGTTGTTGGCATCCATCTTGACCCAGGCAGCGCACACCGCCGGGTGGATCGCCGCCAGATAGCTGCAGATATGCTCCCGGGCAAAACGCGCGCGATCGAGGCTGTCCGCCAGATCGCGGTAGCAATCGCGTCTTTCCCCCAGCGCCGAGAACACCGTCAGCCGCTCCGGCCCTGGATAGTGGCGCGCCAGCGCGGCGTTGATCGCATGCACCAGCTGTTGCGCGTCAATAATATCGCTGCCGGCGACAAAGCGCCGCAGCGCCTCAACAAACGCCTCCGGCGGCGGACGCATCAGCGCCGGCTGCACGCTGGGGAACAGGCCCGAGCGCGACAGGGCGCAGATGTCGGTCGCCCCCAGGCGTTCCATCAGCTCAACGATGGCGTCAATCGCCGTCAGGCTGCAGCCGATCACGCCAATGGTCGAGTAAGGGTTGATCGGCGGTAGATCCTGGTGGGCCTGATAAGCGATCACGCCATCCACCGGATAGAGACATTCCGGCGGGTTGTGCCCCGAGCACAGCACCAGCGCATTCATCTGTTCGGCGCCGCCACAGGTGGTGGTCAGCCGGTAGCCGGCTTCTAGCGGCGCGATGGCATTCACTTCGGCGGTCACGAAATTCAGCGCTACGTTACTGTCCGCCGCCATATAAATCGTCATGTCGCGAATAAAATCGAGATATTCCCGATACAGCCAGCGCGGCGGATAACGATCCTGGCAAAACTGCGGGAAATGCATGGCGATCCAATCAACGAAGTGCGTATCGTCGAAAATATCCGCCGACATGTTTTCCGGCGTCATATTTAATATATGACTGTCAAAATCGCTGCTGTATGCCATACCGCCCTTGAAGCCCTGTTTGTCGAACACCGTCAGGGAAAGCGGCCTTTTGCAATGATTAACCGACTTATTTTTTATAAAGTTATACGCAAAAGCGATCCCGGCGGCTCCGCCGCCAACCACACCGAACTTATACATGAAATATCACCTTATAGTCATTGAACTGCGCTAAGAACTATTGCTTCAGGTGTTGGAATAAAAAGACGCTTTATTCCTTATTAACTTCTTGTATTGCGAGAACGAAAACCTTCGTCCCATCCTGGTGTGAAAACTTGCACGGGCTTCATGACCGATAAAATAGTGGTGCCCCGAACAAGCATTATTTTTCTGCCCCGATAGTAGGGCGGCGGCCATTGGCTTGCTTTATATGAAAGGCCAACTATCATTGCGTTTCGGCCAATCTGCCCGCCCAAGGGAACACATGCGCAACGTCCGCATTGATGACATCGACCACGTAACGCGCGCGGTGATCGCCATCGGCACCGATTATCCACCGGGCCACCTGCTGCCGATGCACAGCCACCGGCGCGCGCAGTTGCTGTACGGCGCCACCGGCGTCATGCACGTTTTCACCCAGCAAGGCAATTGGGTCGTCCCGCCGCAGCATGCGGTCTGGCTGCCGCCGCAGATGCC
Organism: Serratia sp. TSA_105.2; assembly: GCF_052692115.1. Taxonomy (NCBI): domain Bacteria; kingdom Pseudomonadati; phylum Pseudomonadota; class Gammaproteobacteria; order Enterobacterales; family Yersiniaceae; genus Serratia; species Serratia sp. TSA_105.2. The sequence continues at coordinate 151,098 of NZ_JBQZFT010000001.1, read as the reverse complement.
GCACGCGGTGAGGATGGTCGGCGTCACCACCCGCAGCCTGTACCTCGAACCCGGCGCGTTGCCCGCCGAACGGCCGCAGGTATGCCAGGTGGTCAGCGTCACGCCGCTGATGCGCCAGCTGTTGATGGCGGCGGTGGATATGCCGCTGGAGTATGAACAAGAAGGGCGCGACGGAGCGCTGGCAACGCTGCTGCTGCATGAGCTGGCCCGGCTGCAACCCTTGCCGTTGCACATCCCGCTGCCCGCCGATCCTCGGCTGGGCGAGCTGTGTCACGCCTTTTTGCAGCACCCCGACGCCCACGACTCCGCGCAGCGGTGGGCGCCTCGTCTGTACATGAGCATTCGCACCTTCAGCCGCTTCTTTCGCGCGCAGACCGGCCTGCCGTTTTCGCAATGGCGCCAGCGCGCCTGCGTGGTGCTGGCGTTGGCGCTGCTGGCCGAAGGGCGCAGCGTAACGCAGGTGGCGATGGAGATGGGATATGACAGCAGCGCGGCGTTTTCAACCATGTTTCGCCGCGTGCTGGGGCAGGCGCCCTCCTCCTATCTGACGGAAGACGGGCGCGACGGTTGACGGATTAGCGGAATTTCTTGTGGTTGGCGTCGCGGGTTTGCTTGAAGCCCTGCGCCAGCTGCTTCGCTTCGGCGACTTTGCCCTGGTTGGCCAGCGCCAACGCCTGATCGATCTGGCCGATCAGGGTATCCAACCCGCTGCGAAAATCTTTCATCTCCGGGCTGTCGGCGGCTTTGTCTTCCAGTTTCGGCGGGGTGCCCTGCTTGGCATCCTGCGCGGCGGCGCGCATGTTTTGCAGGCTCTGTGTGAGGGTAGCGGCCGAATCGGTATTCAGCACCGTTTTGTAGTTTTCCGCCAGGGTGTCCATATCGTCGCCCAGATCGGCGGCGGCCGCCAGCGAACTGGCTGCCAGCAGCGTCAACGCCGCCAGCGCTTTCAGGGTATTCTGCATGTTTGCTCACCTTCCAGTTATTGTTTTAATTAACCCACCGTTACCATAGGCAAGGCCGGGCAAAACCGAAACCGGAGATTTGTAAGCAAGGTTGAGACGGGATAACGCGCGACCGGCGGGCGCCGGCCGCGCAGAGGATCACTGGCCGGCGATCTTCATTTCCGGCAGCAGCACCGAACCGCACTGGATATTGCTGCGGGTTTCGATATCGCTGCCGACGCTGACGATGTTGCGCAGCATGTCTTTCAGGTTGCCGGCGATGGTGATCTCGCTGACCGGATATTGGATCTCGCCGTTTTCCACCCAGAAACCGGCGGCGCCGCGCGAGTAATCGCCGGTGACGCCGCTGACGCCCTGGCCCATCAGCTCGGTGACCACCAGGCCGGTGCCAAGCTGTTTCAACATGCCGGCGAAGTCCGCGCCCTGCCCGGCAATGCGCCAGTTATGGATGCCGCCGGCATGGCCGGTGCTGTGCAGGCCCAGCTTGCGCGCCGAGTAGCTGGTCATCAGCCAGGTTTGCAGCACGCCATCCTTGACGATATCGCGCCGCTGGGTGCTCACGCCCTCGCTGTCGAACGGCGTTGACGCCAGCCCTTTCAGCAGGTGCGGATGCTCCTCGACGGTCAGCCACGCCGGCAGGATCTGCTTGCCGAGCGAGTCCAGCAGGAAAGTGGATTTGCGGTAAACGCTGCTGCCGCTGATGGCGCCTACCAGATGGCCGAACAGCCCGGTGGCCACTTCTGAGGCGAACAGCACCGGCGCCTTCATGGTCGACAGTTTGCGCGGCGCGAGACGCGCCAGCGTGCGGCGGGCGCACTCCTGCCCCACCCACTCGGGGCTTTGCAGATCGCCCATCGCACGGCCGATGGTGTAAGCGTAATCCCGCTCCATGTCGCCGCCCTGCTCCGCAATGACGCAGCTGGACAGCGAGTGGCGGCTGGAACAGTAGCTTTGCAGCATGCCGTGGCTGTTGCCGAACACCTTGATGCCGTAGTGGCTGTTGAAGCTGCCGCCTTCGGTGTTGGTAATGCGCTTGTCCGCCGCCAGCGAAGCCTGCTCGGCGCGCGCCGCCAGCTCGATGCCGCGCTCGGCGTCCAGCTCGGTCGGGTGGAACAGATCGAGATCCGGCGCCTCGAATGCCAGCAGATCTTTCTCCGCCGGGCCGGCGCAGGGATCTTCAGAGGTGTAGCGTGCGATGTCCAGCGCCGCCTGTACGGTGCGGGCGATGGCATCCGGGCTGAGATCGGTGGATGAGGCGCTGCCTTTACGCTGGCGGTGATACACGGTGATGCCCAGCGCGCCATCGCTGTTGAACTCGACGTTTTCCACCTCGCCGAAGCGGGTACTGACGCTGATACCGGTCGATTTGGTGACCGCAACTTCCGCCGCGTCGGAACCGGCGCGGGCCAGCTCCAGCGCCTGAGAAACGGCCTGTTCCAGCGCCTTGCGCTGTTCTGCAACTTGAGTGACTACTTTCATCAATCTGCCATAATTAATCAGAAAATCGTTGAGAAAAGTGCCGGAGCGGCGTAGTTGTGCACGCGGGGCGGCGCGCAAAAATCCTGAGATCTCTGCCATTGAGTCTAACAGGAACCGCGTTGAATTTCGCATAAAGCCGAACGGCAAAGCCGGGATAACATGCAAAAGCCGCGCATTACTCGACGATCAGTTTTACCGACTTGCCGATATTCGCCATCATGTTGACCAACGCGTCCAGCGTAAATTTCTCGGTTTTCTGATTCACCACGTCGGACACGCGCGGCCGGGAAGTGTGCAGATAACGCGCTGCCTCCTCCTGGCGATAGCCTTCTTCCTCAATCCACGCACTGATCTCACCCATCAGCTGTTTTTTCAGTGCGATAAGCTGCGCAATTTCCGCATGGGACTGCGCTTGCAATTGCCGAGCCTCGTCGGCGGAAAATCCCAGATCCGCAAACACATTGCCGCCTGCCGGCGTAACGTGGCGTGAACCGGTATCAATCGGCTTGGTCATGACCTTTACTCCGCTCATTAATGACCGCGTCATAACGCGCTTTGATTATCTGAATATCGTGGCGGCTGGTTTTCTCCGTCTTCTTCTGAAAGCTGTGCAAGACGTAGATCGCTTCGCTGAACTTTGCCACATAAACCACCCTGAATGCCCCGCCGATGGCATATAAACGGATTTCGATAACACCGCTTCCGCAGCTGACCATCGGTTTCCAATTACCGGGTTCCAGACCTCTTTACACTTTACTCAGTTCAAATCCTGCCGCTTTGCGCGCATCGATTGGAAAGGCCAGCAAATCCGCTAACGATGAACCACGCCAATCAATGGCTTTCTCTATGCCATCATCCATGAACACCACCCCTTTTTGGTATAAAATTTTATACAAAAAAAGGTGATAAAAACAACAGCAAAAATTCGCAGGACGCACGGCAAGGCGCAATAATCCCCCAACGAGGTAGCTATACTCAGTTTGCTCAGGGCACGCAATTGGCGGGTTGCCGGACAACCTGTTAGGATTAGCCTCTTTTTAACGGAGCCTACCATGAACAAACAGCCTGAAGACTGGCTCGACGATGTCCCGGAGAATGAAAACGAGGACGATGACGAGATTATCTGGGTCAGTAAAAGTGAGATTAAACGTGATGCCGAAGCGCTGAAAGACCTAGGGGCCGAAATGGTCGATCTGGGCAAAAACGCGCTGGACCGCATTCCGTTGGACGAAGATCTGCGCGCCGCCATCGAGCTGGCGCAGAAGATCAAGAAAGAGGGCCGTCGCCGTCAGCTGCAGCTGATCGGCAAGATGCTGCGCGCCCGCGATATCGAGCCGATCCAGACCGCGCTCGACAAGCTGAAAAACCGCCATAACCAGCAGGTTTCGCTGTTCCATAAACTGGAAGCGCTGCGCGACCGTCTGGTCGACGAAGGCGATGACGTGATTCCATCGATCCTAGATCTGTATCCGGCCGCCGATCGCCAACAGCTGCGTTCACTGGTGCGCAACGCGCAGAAAGAGAAGGCCGCCAACAAGCCGCCTAAGGCTTACCGCCAGATCTTCCAATACCTGCGCGAGCTGGCCGAAGCGGCCGACTAAGCGCCGCCGCCATCCCGGGATGAATCCGTTTCATCCCCGGTGATGGGCCGGTTCGCCGCTGCTTTCGCGGATATTGAAACGCAGGCTGCCTTCCAGCTCTTCTTCCGCCTCTTCAAACAGCAAAATGATCGCGCCGAAACGACGCTTGCTGCGGGCATTCAGGTGAGTGAACTCGATTTCCACCGGCAGGCCGATATCGCCGGTCACCACGTCCCACAGCGCGTCGAGGTTGGCGCCGAACCCCTCGTCCAGCGCAAACTTGTGCGCGAAATCGCGGTAGAAGGTCGGCACATCCTGGATCTGCTCAAAATCAAACTCTACTTTTGCCATCAAACTCACTCCACACGAATGAAGTTTTTGTAATGGTCGCGCGTGACGAAGATCAGACCGTCGCTCGAATACAGCAGGCGATCGGCGCCGCGCCGGCCACACTGGTAATTGATGTCCGCTTCGCGCCAGACTCGGCCGCCGGCGCTCGGCAGTTGCCCTTCACGGTTAGAGAATCGATCGCCGCCAATCGCCTTGCCCGGCAATACCGCACAGAGGTTGCCTGAACGCGGATCCCAGCCCTGCTCGCGCGCCTGCTTCTTGGTGACGTAATAATCCGGCAGCCGCTGATGCTGCTGCAGGTAACTCACCACCGTTTGCTGCTGCGTGAGCCGATCGATGCTCTGCTGCTGCCCCGCCGGGGCCTGGACCACCGCCGGATTGCCGCCGATCGCACGGTGCTCGTTGCCGCGCAGCGCGCTGAATACGGCGATGACCACGGCGATGACAATCGCCACCAGAATCCGCTTGTTCATGACATTCCCTGAAATTATGCCGCCGAAGGCGCCGCAGCTCCCCCAGGCTAGTTAGGTATATAGTCGACCTGGATGAAACTAAGATGACCGGCAAGTAACGTTTTCGCGGCGGCTAAGGTTTCATCCATTCATGACAATGATGCCACTTTCCAGCCGTTCTGGCACTCGGAGTCGCTCTGAAAACGGGCCGCCTCTTGTAAGACGGCCGCCGTACCAGGCGCTGCTTTCAGTATAGTCGGGGAAGGCGCCGCGCAACGCGGCGCAACAGGCGGGAACGCATCAATCGATCAAGGCGTGGCGATAGCGATGCAGCATGTCGGCCAGGCGTTTCACCGGCCCGGTGACGCTGAGCGGCGCCTGATTGTCCACCAATTTTTGCTGGTACTCATTCATCTCACTCAGCAAGCGATCGTAGTAATAGGCGCGCTTGACGTCGTTCTTGGCGGAGACCACCCGATCGGCGGTGCTGCGGATCTGGCGGTGGAAGGCCGACAGCTCTTCGCTGACCGGAATTTCCGCCCGCTGCATGCGCTGGTGGGCAATGATCAGGTTCAGCGCCAGACGATACTTGGCGATATCGTTCGGAAACATCATCAGCAGCTGGTTAAGCTGCTGATACAGCGCAGGCAGGTGGTTCTGCCGACGGCGCGCCGCCTTGGTGGTCAGCGCCGACACCGCGCTGCTGACGAACTGGTTGAGCAACGTGCGGCCGGTGCGCTCGCGCGAATTGTCGCGGATCAACAGCAGCACCATCAGCCCGACGCAGCTGCCGAGGAACTGGCCGAGCGCCCCATCGAGAAACTGTGTGACGTTGAACTCCATCGGGTTGCTCAGCACCAGAATATTGATCGTCCCCGCCAACAGCCCCAGCGAACCGAGCCGCCGCTTCTGCACCTCGATGCCGATGAAAAACGCCAGCAGGCCGAGGCTGAGACACAGCAGCAAAATGCTCTGCTGCGTCGCCGGCAGGATCACCATGAAGAACAGGGAACCGACCGGGATCGCCGCCAGCATGCCCAGCACGAAATCCATCGCCACCATGCGCGGCGCCGGGGTACGCATCGCCAGCGAGGTGATCACCGCAATGATCACCATAAAGCCGCTGCCGGACGTCCAGCCGGTCCACAGCCACAGCAGGCAGCCGAAGGCCGTGGCCACAAAGGTGCGCAGACCGTTGATCAGCGCATGATGCCCTTCTGCCGAGGTCGGCTTGACCACGGTTTCATTGCTCAACACGTCCTCTTCCACCGCGCTGATGCTGCCGTTGGTGTGTACGCCCTTCGACAGCAGCAGGTAGCGCGTTGCCGCGCCGACCCAGCCGGTGAGGGTCGGCAGCGTTTCCTCGGAGCGATGCGTGGTCAGCACCTGGCGCAACAGCTTCATGCGCTTGTGGATCTCCTGCGGCGTTTCCGCCGGCACCATCAGTTGCTCCCGCAGGCTCGCTTGCAGCGCATCCGGGTGGTTCAGCAGGATCAGATAGGTTTCGCAGGCCTGGGTGATCAGCGTCAGCGACAGGGTATGCAGCGCTTTTACCCGACGGTTGACCTTCTGCCAGCGCGAGGACTCCATCATCAGGTTGTTGCGCATGCCGTCCAGCGCCGTGGTGCTCTTGACCAGATTGCTCCAGGCGCGGTCGATATCCTCTTTGTCGGCGTTGCTGATGCACATCTGCATCAGGCGATATTGATCCACCAACAGCTGATCCACCGCCCGATCGATGTCCTGCTTGATCGAACGCGGCGAGAACAGCAGATCCGCCAATACGGCGCTGACGATGCCCAGCACGATCTCGCTGCAACGCTCGATGGCGAACTGCGGCGCTTCCAGCAGATGGGCCTCGCTGGTGGCGACCGTCACGATGATGATCAGCGCGGTATAGCCGGCCAGGCCCCAGGCGTAGGAGTTCTCGACCTTGATCAGCGAAGAGAGCCAGGTGCAGAAGCCGGCCCAGATGCAGCACAGCAGCAGCATCACCACCGGCGCGCGGGCGGTGGTGATGATAATGATCAGGCCGACAAAGCAGCCGATAAAGGTGCCGATGATGCGCAGCCAGCCGCGGTGGCGGATGGCGCCGGAGAAGGGTTCACCGCCGGCAGCAAAGGCCGGGCCGGCGGCGACGATGGCGGCGGTCATCGCCGACCAGCGCGGGGTTTCCAGGTTGAGATGGAAGCCGACGAACAGCGCAAACACAATCGCGAAGCTGAGTTTGAAGGCAAATCTCAGCCGGATAAAGGTTGGGCTGTTCATTAGCCGAACTCACGCAGCCGGTGCATCAGGCGCACAAAGGGCGAGCCGCTGTCGGCATTGCGATCGTTCTTGCCGACGATCACCACGGTGGCGGTGGTGCCGGCCGGGTACGGATGCTGTTGGTCCTTGGCGTCCAGCAGGATCTTCACCGGCACGCGCTGCGCCAGGCGCACCCACTCCAGGTTGCTGTCGATCGAGGCCAACCCTTTATTGTTAACCGTGCTGCTGCTGTTGTTCACCGCGGCCGCCACGCTGTCGACGGTGCCATGCATGATGCGATTGCTGCCGAGCGGGGTGATCTCCGCGCGGTCGCCCTTATTCAGGCCGGTCAGCTTGGTTTCTTCCAGATACGCCAGAATGTAGAAGGAGTCTTTCTTCACCAGCGCCACCGCCACCGAGCCGCGGGTGATGTATTCGCCGGCGTGGACGTTGAGGTTGGTGATCCAGCCATCGGCCGGGGCGCGCACCGTGGTGCGCTCCAGATCCAGCTGCGCCAGCTCGCGCGCCGCCACGGCCTTCGCCAGCTGGTGCTGCACGGTCTGCAGCGAGTTGTTCGACTGGTCGATTTCTTCCTGCGACATCGCCTGCACGCCCAACTTCACGCGGCGGCCGGCCTCACGCCGTTTTTCCGCCGCCAGCGCTTGATAGTAGGCGACGTCGGCACCGGCCTCCGCCAGCGCCTGCTCATAGCGCGGCCGATCGACCACGAACAGCACCTGGCCTTTCTTCACCAGCTGGTTGTCCACCACCGGCACGTCGGTCAGCAGGCCGCTGACGTCCGGCGCGATCGCCACCACGTCGGCGGTAAACTTGGCGTCACGCGTCCACGGCGACTCGGTGTAGAACACCCAGGCCTTGAACACCGCAACGATGCCCAGCAGCACAAGAATCAAAGTGATCGCGATTCGGGTTATTTTTATCGAAAAATTTTTCACAGCGACCTCAAACAAAAAGACATGAAATCAGATAAAACAAGCAGCAATACAGCGCGGTATTAAACAGCGCCGGATGCCAGACAAAATCGTAAATCCCCGTCGGCTGCAGCAGGCGGCGCAAGAGAAAAAACAGCGCCAGCGACACCAGCAGCTCGAAAAACACCGGCGGAAACGACAGTCCGAAGATGACCATAACCGGAAGCAAACTCATCAATTTTTCCTTATTGTTCACTGCGCCGGGGAAAGACACATCTCGCCATTCACATTCTCTTTACATTTTAGCGTGCGCGCGCCACAAATCTTGACCAGACAGCTTGTCCAGGTCACGAACCCGAAAAAAGGTTAAACTTTGGGGCAGACGTCCACGACAGGGATTGCGAGGGTGCCGGAGGAGCGGCAGGATTACGTCGCCGCTCGCTCTCGCACGTTGGTAAGGTCTATTCACCCGACCACGTTATATTAGCCTGCTTACTATCAAGGCATCAACAATCTGTGATCTAAATCACTTTTAAGCCAGAGTGAATAATGGAAAGATTAAAACGGATGTCGGTATTCGCCAAAGTGGTTGAGTTCGGGTCGTTTACCGCGGCCGCGCGCCAGCTCGACATGAGCGTTTCATCGATTAGCCAAACCGTCTCGAAATTGGAAAATGAGCTGCAGGTCAAGCTGTTGAACCGCAGCACGCGCAGCATCGGCCTGACCGAGGCCGGCAAAATCTACTATCAGGGCTGCCGACGCATGCTGCAGGAAGTCAGCGAAGTGCATGAGCAGTTGTACGCGTTTAACAATACCCCCGCCGGCACGCTGCGCATCGGCAGCTCATCCACCATGGCGCAAAACGTGCTGGCGAACATGACCGCCGAGATGATGAAAGAGTACCCGGGCCTGACGGTCAACCTGGTGACCGGCATTCCGGCGCCAGATCTGATCACCGACGGATTGGATCTGGTGATCCGTACCGGCGCGCTGCAGGACTCCAGCCTGTTCTCCCGCCGCCTGGGGCAGATGCCGATGGTGGTGTGCGCGGCCAAAAGCTACCTCAGCCAGCACGGCACGCCACAGAAGCCGAGCGACATGGTCAACTTTTCCTGGCTCGAGTACAGCGTGCGCCCCGACAGCGAATTTGAACTGATGTCGCCGGAGGGCATCACCACGCGCATTTCACCACAGGGGCGCTTCGTCACCAACGACTCCTCCACCATGATCCGTTGGCTGAAAAACGGCGCCGGCATCGCCTACGCCCCGCTGATGTGGGTGATCGAAGAGATCAAACGCGGCGAGATCGAGATCCTGTTCAAAAGCTACCATTCGGATCCGCGGCCGATCTACGCGCTCTATACCGAGAAGGACAAACTGCCGCTGAAGGTGCAGGTATGTATCAACTACCTAACCGACTATTTCGAACGGGTGGCGGCAGTCTATCAGGGTTATCGCTGAGCGGCGCTCAAATAGCGGTGCGCCAGCGCGCCCAGCAGCATCAGAGCCAGCATGCCGAGGCCCCACAGCAGCCAGACGGCGTAGCCCGCCCAGTTCAGCAGCAGAGGAAAATAGCTCGCCAGCCCGCTGCCCAGCTGTTTCAGCCACGGCAGCCAGGCATCCAGCACCGCCTGCGGCACCAAAGTCAGCGCACCGCTCACCGGCAGCGATGCGCCGCCGGCCGCGTCCGCCAACGCCGGGAGCCAGGTCAGCACGCCGGCCACGCCGCAGGCCAACACGGTCCACAGCGCCATTGCGCCCAGCAGCAGCGCGAACGTCCAACCGCCCCGGTTCACGGCACACCGCCGCCGCACTGCGGGCAAAAGCGGCTGCCCGGCGGCAGCGGCGCAGCGCACTGGCCGCAGGTGGCGTTCAGCGCGGCAAACGGCTGGCCGCAGCGATGGCAATAACGCGCGCCCGATTTATTCACCGCCCGGCATTCCGGGCACTGCGGCCCCGGCTCGCCATGCTGGTTATAGCGGTTGCCATGATGCCCGCCGCCGTGGCTCGCGCGCTGATGACCGCCGTTAATCCCGCCCTGCCCCAACAACCTTTTCAGCAAGCTCATCCCGCCTCTCCTCTGTGCATTAACGCTGAACCTCACTGTAAACCCTGGAGCAAACTCCAGGGTAAAGCCCGTCGAGCAGGATTTACGTTTCATTACATCGTAAAAGTGGCAAGGCTTTGATGCCGTTAACAAAAGCACCATCGGCATTATCCCACGCCGCCGCGCTGCGTTATGCTGCGGGAACCTCTCCCTGCATCAGGAATAACCATGAAAAAAATCATACTGGACTGTGACCCGGGGCATGACGACGCCATCGCCCTGTTGCTGGCCTGGGGCAATCCGCAGATCGACCTGCTGGCGGTCACCACCGTGGTGGGTAACCAGACGCTGGACAAAGTGACGCGCAACGCGCTGGCGGTGGCGCGCATCGCCAATATCACCGGCGTGCCCTTCGCCGCCGGTTGCCCGCGCCCGCTGGTGCGCAATATCGAAGTGGCGCCCGACATTCACGGCGATTCCGGCCTCGATGGCCCGGTGCTGCCGGAACCCCACCTGCAGTTGGACTCGCGCCACGCGGTGGATCTGATCATCGAGACCGTGATGGCCCACCCGCCCGGCAGCGTGACGCTGGTGCCGACCGGCGGCCTGACCAATATCGCCATGGCGGTGCGTAAAGAGCCGCGCATTGCCGAACGGGTCAAGGAAGTGGTGCTGATGGGCGGTGGCTACCATGTGGGCAACTGGAGCGCGGTGGCAGAGTTCAATATCAAAATCGATCCCGAGGCGGCGCACATCGTGTTTAACGAAAAATGGCCGCTGACCATGGTCGGGTTGGATCTCACCCACCAGGCTTTGGCCACGCCGGCAGTCTGCGAGCGCATCGCCGCCCTCGGCACCCGGCCGGCCACCTTCGTCGGCGAACTGCTGGCCTTCTTTGGCCGTATGTACCAGCAGGCGCAGGGCTTCAGCGCCCCGCCGGTACACGATCCTTGCGCCGTCGCCTACGTGATCGATCCGAGCGTAATGACGGTGCGCAAAGCGCCGGTGGATATCGAGCTGACCGGCACCCTGACGCTGGGCATGACGGTCGCGGACTTCCGCGCGCCGCCGCCGCCGGACTGCCACACCCAGGTCGCGGTCAAACTGGATCAGGATAAATTCTGGGATCTGGTGGTAGATGCGCTGGAGCGGATTGGCGAAGTGGAGTGAGAGCGGTGAAACGTGGATTGACGCGCTTTTACAGGCGCGTTGGTCCGTCTTTCGTCACGGCAACAGGGATAGGCAGACCATCGCTCCGTTATTTCCATAGGCACAGAACAATCTTAAAAAAATTAACTTTAAAAAAACTTAAAAAAAACTATAAGAACAAGAAGAGTCTTAATGAAAACAAAAACTGGCGTGATAAAGAAAATGTGAAATAAAATAATGAACAGTGATAAATAAAACCACGACTGCCGCACCGCCATTGGCAACAATGATTTAACAAGAAAATACTTATCTCATTGGCTCCATCACCTGCTAGCCCAGACGCTCGCTGCCGCTCACACGGCGTTTCATTATGCACAAAAAATCACAATCAATTGATTTAAATGAAAAAATAAAACAATAGATTAAAAATTGACTGAAGAGAGATAAATTTGAGAAAATGATAACCCTGTTTTTAAAACAAAGAAAACACCCTTTTGCAGGCAACTGAATACGGCTTCCCAATTTTTATATAAGCCGTCCCCGCGCTCACAGGGAAAATTATTTATCGCTTCGACATGAAGTCTTTTCAATTCCCATAAAGCATTTTAGGCATTGACGTTTCAGCGAATTTAAACACCAGAATAAAGGATAGGGAATAATTAAAATATGCTTTCAATAAACGCTATCAGGCCTTGGCGGGTTAACCATGACCGATAAAGCCCCCGTTAACGCACCGGCTATCGCCGTGCTGCCCCTGCTGCTGATCTGGATGGCGGTGATTCTGCCGGTCTATCACCCCAACATGGGCGGCGGCGGCCTGGCGCTGCCGCAAAATATTCTGGCCTGGAGCGCTATGGCGCTGACCACGCTGCTCGTGACCGCCACCGTTTGTGTTGGCCGAATCCGTCTTTCACTTACCCCCACCGCACGGCTGTTGCTGCTCGGCATCGCCGTGCTGGCGTTGCCGCTGCTGTATACCCGCCCCGAGTGGCGCGAAGATGCCCTGTGGCGCTGCGCCGGTTTGCTCGGTGGTTGGCTGTTCTATGTCGCTTGCCTGCAGCTGCGCCTCACCGCCCGGCAGCGCGACCTGTTGCTGTTCGGCCTGCTGTTCGCCGTCGGCGTTCAGGCGCTGTTGGCGGCGCTACAGCTGTTCGCCCCTGCTCTGGCCTGGGTATCTCCTAACGGCAGCCGGGTCTACGGCGTCTTTCAGCAACCGAACGTGCTCGGCAGCTTCATCGCCACCGGGCTGGCTTTGGCGCTCTGGCTGCTGCTTGCCCCCCTCTCTGCGCAGACGCAGCGGCGGCAACTCCCGTTGCTCGCGCTGCTGGTCGCTTTCTCCGCCCTGCTGGTGCTGATCCAGTCGCGCGCCGCCTGGCTGGGCGGCGCCCTGGCAGCGGCGCTGCTGCTGTGGCGCTTTGCCCGCCAGCGCCCGGCCGCAAGCCGCTGGGCCGGCGGCGCGCTGCTGTTGGGCGTGGCGATCGGCACCACGGTATTGTTCACCGGTTTCGGCCTGGATGGCCGCGCGGGTCTGATCGGTCGGGAACTTTCCAATAGTGCGCGCCTCACCATGCTGCATGACGTCGGCGCCATGATCTTGGCCAAACCGCTGCTGGGCTGGGGCTACGGCGGCTTTGAATACAGCTTCGCGCACTTCCGTCTGCAGACCATGCCCTGGCGAGAAGTGCTGGAAGTCGCCGGGCATCCGCACAATGAAATCCTGCTGTGGTGGGTTGAGGGCGGCCTGCCGGCGCTGGCGGGGATCGTTATCGTCCTCGTCGCCGGCGCGCTACTGTTGAAACGTGCCTGGCAACGGGATCGCGAGCAGCCGGCCGGTGCGCGCGTCGGGCTGTTCCTGGTGCTGCTGCCGATGCTGGTGCATACCCAGCTGGAATACCCTTTCTATCTGTCTACGCCGCACTGGCTGGCGTTTCTGCTGCTGCTGGCGCTGCTGGATGGCCAAACCGGCGAGCCGCGCCCGCTGCCGTTCGCCAAAGCCCTGAGCCTGCCGGTGGCGATAGCGGCCATCGGCGTGTTGGCGATGGCGGTCTTCGCCTGGCAAGGACGCATGGCGCTCACCCAATCGGAGCGCACCATGCTGGCCACCATCGACAGCATCGAGCAGATGCCGCCGCCGGCCGCCTGGATCTACCGGGAGCGCAAAACGTTCGACGAGCAATCTCACGCGCTGCTGGTCTATAACCAAACGCGTGATGATGCCCTGTTGACCGGCTATCGGCAGTGGGCCAACGCCTATCTGCAGCGCCGCATCGATGCCAACGTCTACGCCACGCTGATCATGATTTTGCGTTATCAGGGCGCTCAGGCGGAAGCCGACGCTCGCCTGCGGGAGGCCGCTTTTCTGTTTGCGCGGGATGCGCGATTCAGATAGGAAGAATAAGGTGAGAGCGCATCGCTCTCACCTGCCGTCTTGAGATTAACGCGGCAAAATCGCACACGTTTTATCCAGCAGCGATTCTACCGAGGCGCGGTTGCCAACGTCCCAGCCGCGCTTCGAGGCCAGCAAGATAAATCCCCGTTGGCCGGCAAACGTGGTCGGAACGACGGCCACGCCATACTCCGCCAGCTGCTGCGGCGACAGATGAAAATAATCCGCAAGATCCTTAATCGGGTAGATACCCATCGCGGTCGGTTGCATCACGCGGCGGGCATAGTAGGTGTGGCGCAACAGCTTATCCGGCAAAGGTCGCCATTGTTCCTGAATATAGGGGCGTTCTGCCTGCAATTGGCGCCGTACATCTTCGCGCAGACAGGTCAGGTGAATATGCAATTGGTTCTGGCTGCGGCCATAAGCGGAGTTGATCGCCATACCCAGCCTGTCGTCCGGCACCGGCCCGCCATACTCGGCGGCCAGCCGGTAACGCATCAGCCATGCATAGCCAAAATAGTCCGTCCGCTCCCCGGCCAGCAGCAGCGGGCTTTCGATGCCGGAAAGCGGCGCCGTCGGCACCAGAATGAAGTGGTAGGGGTAACGCGGGTTTTGCAGCACGCTAAAACCCTGCGCTTTCCCCTGCGGCATATAAATCTGCTCACACGGGGCCGGATCGCGCTTTTGCTGATAGTTGGCCATGCAGAGCTTATCGACCACGCCCCACAGCGCATCGGAACGGGCGCAGCCCGTCAGGGAAAGAACGCCCAGCAACAGCAACCAACGCTGGGTAGACACACCAAAGCACGCCATCGTCATCTTTCTCGGCATCATCGCCGCACAGCACTCTTTGCGTGGGCGAGAAAAAACTCAACATGGAGAATGAACAAGGGGCCAGCGCATGGCCCCTTGAGGAAAGATTACGCCGTGCCGCCGACGGTCAGCGTATCCAGTTTCAGCGTCGGTTGGCCGACGCCTACCGGCACGCTCTGGCCTTCCTTGCCACACACGCCCACGCCTTTATCGAGCGCCAGATCGTTGCCGACCATCGAGATCTGCTGCATCGCCTCAATGCCGGAGCCGATCAGCGTCGCCCCTTTCACCGGTTTGGTGATGCGGCCCTTCTCGATCAGGTAGGCTTCGGTGGTGGAAAACACGAACTTGCCGGAGGTAATGTCCACCTGGCCGCCGCCAAAGTTCGGCGCGTACAGGCCGTACTCGACGCTGGCGATGATCTCTTCCGGCGTCGATTGGCCCGCCAGCATGTAAGTGTTGGTCATACGCGGCATCGGCAGATGCGCATAGGACTCGCGGCGGCCGTTGCCGGTCGGCGCGACGCCCATCAGCCGCGCGTTGAGCTTGTCCTGCATGTAGCCTTTCAGCACGCCGTTTTCGATCAGCACGTTGTACTGGCCCGGTACGCCTTCGTCGTCGATAGCCAGCGAGCCGCGGCGCCCTTGCAGGGTGCCATCATCCACCACGGTGCAGAGCTCGGAAGCCACCAGCTCGCCCATATGGCCGCTGAACACCGAGGTGCCGCGCCGGTTGAAGTCGCCTTCCAGGCCGTGGCCCACCGCCTCGTGCAGCAGTACGCCCGGCCAGCCGGCCCCCAGCACCACCGGCATATTGCCGGCCGGCGCCGCTACCGCACCGAGATTGACCAGCGCCATGCGCACCGCTTCCTGGGCATAGACATCGGCACGCACGTCGCCGTCGACGCTTTCCAGGAAATAGTCGTAACCGAAACGGCCGCCGCCGCCGCTGGAGCCGCGCTCACGCTTGCCGTCCTGCTCCACCAGCACGCTGACGGAAAGGCGCACCAGCGGGCGAACGTCCGCCGCCAGCGTGCCGTCGGTGGCGGCGACCAACACCTGCTCGTAAACGCCGGTGATGCTGGCGTTCACTTCCTGCACCCGTGCATCGGCGGCGCGCGCCACCTTGTCGACGCGGTGCAGCAGGGCAATTTTCTCTTCGCGCGGCAGGCTTTGCAGCGGATCGAGCAGCGGATACAGCGCCCGGTAACCGATCTCGCCCAAGGTGTGCGCCCGCCCGTTGCCCTGCTCACGCACGATGCTGCGCGCCGCCTGGGCGCTCTGCTGCAGCGCATTCAGGGTGATCTGATCGGCATAGGCGAAGCCGGTCTTCTCGCCGCTGACGGCGCGCACGCCGACGCCCTGGTCGATATTGTAAGAGCCATCCTTGATGATGCCGTCCTCGATCACCCAGGCTTCGTGATAGCTGGACTGGAAATAGAGATCGGCGTAGTCGATACGGCGTTCTGCCAGTTGACCCAGTACCTGGTACAGGTCTTGATGACTCAGCTTGTTGGTAGCGAGTAACTGCTCACTGACAAACGTCAGGCTCATAATGGTTTCACTCTTGATTGGAGGATAGCTTGTCAGACGGCGCCGTCAGCGACGTCTGGAATCGGTTGTGCTGCAATACCGGCATCTGTTGCCGCAAGGGCTGCAGGCTTGCGGTGTCCACGCGCACCTTCAGCGCCGCCACGGCGTCCGCGTTCTCGGCCAACACCTTGCCCCAGCCGTCGACAGCCAGCGAGTGGCCCCAGGTGCGGCGAGTCGGCCCGTGTCGCCCCACCTGCGCCGGCGCCAGGATCATGCACTGGTTTTCGATCGCCCGGGCGCGCAGCAGGATTTCCCAATGTGCCTCACCGGTGACCCGGGTAAAGGCCGCCGGCACCGAAATCAGTTCGGCGCCCTGCGCCCGCAGCGCCTGGAATAGCGCGGGGAAGCGCAGATCGTAGCATATGGTCATGCCCAAACGCCCGACCGGCGTATCCACCACCGTCAGGTGCTGCCCGTGCTGGTAGGTATCCGACTCGCGGTAATGGCCGTGCGCATCGTTGATGTCCACATCGAACATGTGCAGTTTGTCGTAGCGGGCGCGGATCTCGCCCTGCTCGTCGAACAACAGGCTGCTGGTGGTGATAAGCTCCGGGTTTTCGCGGCTGATCAAGGGCATCGAGCCCACCAGCAACCACACGCCATAGCGGCGCGCCAGCTCGCGCACCGCGTTTTGCAGCGGACCGTCGCCCTGTTTTTCCGCCTGTTGGCGGTAGGCCGCGGAGTTAGCGAACAGCAGCGCGTTCTCCGGCGTCATGACCAGTTTTACCCCGGCATTGAGCTGCTTGATCTGCTGTTCAATCTGGGCCAGGTTATCGCGCACCTGATCGCCACTGCACAACTGCAACAACGCAACGTTAGCATTCCTCATGACGCCTTATCCTCCTTTGCCTTACGAAGTACCTCATTGATCTTCGGCTGATCGAGATCGCCGCTGATATGGTAACGAATCAGCGAAATCTTGCTCCACAGCGGCCCCAGCACCTGCGAGGCGGCAAATACCGCCGCGCCGACGATCGGGTTGACGACAAACGCCGTGGCCACGCCGACGGTCGCCGAAATCGCCGGCGCCACCACCGCCTCCATATCGATGCGCCGGCGCGCCAGATCGATCTGGCCACTCATGGCTATATCCGCCGCCAGGCCATCGATCAATAGATTATCAGTATGCATTATGCCATCTTTCAGCCAGGCGGTGCTGCGGATGGAATCAAAGTAGAAACCTTTGCCGAAGGTATCGCTGAAATCGAACTGCAGCTTGCGCAGCAGGGCGTCGAAGCTGACCAGCCGCAGCAGCTGACCGGCGCGGCCGCCGCCCATGCTGTCGATCTCGCCCTTGCCCATCTTGACCTGCAGCGCGCCGCTCAGCGTATTGACCTGCGGCTGCCACGGCGCGCCGTGCCAATACAGATCGAAGTCCACGTCATAAGGCGCCCCTTTCAGCGGGATAGTGATGCCGAAGAAGGCGGCGGTTTCATCGATCTTGCCGCCGAGCAGCTTGCCTTTCAACGAGCTGCGTTCTTCCTGCGCGTTCTGCTTCCACAGGCCGGTGGCGCTCATGCGCCCTTTGCCGGTGTCGATCAGGCCGTGATCCAGCGTCAGGGTATCGCCCCGATTGCTCAGATCCGCCTCGACCCTGCCGAGGTTCTGCCCCAGCACCCAGCACGACTTGCAGCGCAACATCAGCGAAGGCCAGTCGCGGAAGGAAACTTTCTCCGCCGGCGGCGGCGTGCCCGCCGCGTTTTTCGCCTCGGCGAACTGCGGGTTGTAATACAGGTAGTTGATATCGGCGCGCCACGGCCCGCGATCGGCCACCCGCAGGCTGCCGTCCACTTCATCGCTCTTGGCGCTCACCACGGTGGCACCCAGCTGTTTTTCGGCCGACAGCGTCAGCTTATGCCAGGCCTGGCCGCCCAACAGCAGCTGCGGCGTGGTCAGCGCCACGGTGGTGGGGAAGCTGAAACCGCCCACCTGACCGCTACCGCCACCCTGTTTCAGCGCCGGCGCCAACAGGGCCAGCCATTGCTCGCCGTCCAGCGCCGGCAGGTTCAGCGTCATCGACTTGCCGGCCGGCAGCGGCGGCGTGCCGCCACCGTTGGTTTGCCAGGCGGCGCGCGCCAGATTCACCTGTTTTTTGTCGAAGTTCCATTCGCTGTTGAAGCGGTTCTGCTTGCCCGCACTGCCGGTCAACATGAAGCCGTTAAGACCGCCTTTGACCTTGACGTTCACCGGCAACGCCTCGCCCGGCGCCTTGTCCAGTGGCGAAGGTAAGTGACTGCTCACTTTCTTCAGGTCTGCGTCAAGGCCGATATCGTAACTGGCCGAGCCCTGATGCGGCAGCGTAATGGCCACCTGGCTCTGCCAGGGCGCACTGCCGCTGAGCGCATCGGCGGCCTCTTTCGGCAGGCCGGGGAACTTGCCCGGCTGCCAGTCGCCCTTCAGGCCGACGTTGACCTTGTAGTCACGCTCGCCTTCCTGGGTGGTGAAGTTGACCGCCACCGGTTGCCCGAACCAGGTGGCCGACAGCGGGTCGCTCTGCAGGTTGCCGTTGTCGAAGCGGAACTTGCCGCTGAGCTTTTGCAGCTCGCTGTCCAGCGGCTTGATCAGCAACGAATTGTTGTTCAGCGCCACTTCACCGGTCGCTCTGACCTGCTCGCCGTCCAGGGGAATATCGAGATGTAAGCGCCCACTGACATCACCACCAATCTGCAGCTGATCCAGCGCCGCCCCCAGCGAATCGTGCAGCGGCGTCTGCATGAAGTAGTCATGCACGTCGCTGCCCGCACCCGCGACTTCGGCGTCGATCAGCAGCCGCTCTTTCAGGTAATCCGGGATCACCGCGCTGATATTTTTGCCCGCCACCTTGCCCAACCGGGTTTGCGGCGCATGCATCCACAATCCTTCGTTAGCGAAGTCGAGGTCGATCGCCAAATCGGTCAGCGCCGGCCAGCCCGGTTGGAACTGGAAAGTGGCGTGACGCAGCGGCACGAAGACTTCGAACTGCCCTTCGTTTTTACGGTACGGGAAGTGCTGCGGATCGCCGGAATAAATCAGCGTGGCGTTATCCACCTGGCCGCCCTGAATGGCGCCGCTCAGGTAGTCCACCAGATGCTTGCCCATCAGCGGTTCCGGGAAATAGCGCCAGGCGTCGGCGCCGTCATACAGGCGGATGCCCGCCAGAATGTTCAACCACGGATCGCCCTTGGCCGGCTGCTGATAACGAAAATCGCCGTTAACCCACAGCGACTTCGCCTTGACGTCCAGCCCCTGGCTCGCCAGCTCCCAACCCCGATCGTTGTAACGCCAGGTCAGCGCGCCGCGCGCGCTGCTGACTTCAAGCGGCGCACGGAACATATCGCCGTAAGGCAAGGTGCTGCCTGTCAGCCCCAGCGTCAGGCGGCCGTTCTCCACCCCGCCGCTCAACGCCCCGGAGAAGTGGTTGATGCCCGGCAGCAGTTCCCAACGCTGCCAGCTGACATCGCGCCACAGCGCCTGAAAACGGCTCTTTTCCGGCTGCTTCAGCGGAATGTCCAGCGCCAAGGCTTCCATCTTCCCCTGCGGCTGCAGATCGTTCCAGCGATCGAGCACGTCCGGGCTGAGGAACGAGAAGGTCGGCAGCAGCGCCGACAGGCGCTCCAACTGAAGGTTAGTCGCGCGCACCCGCAGCTCTTCATTCTGCGCCGGCCCCATGAACTCGGTGTTTTCCGGCAGCCACAGGGCAGAAAGCGTGCCCTGCGGCCAGGCCTGGCCATCGGTGCTCAACCGCAACTGCGGCACGTCGAGCTGCCAACCGGTGCCTTGGCGGCGCAGCGACAGCGCCAGATTGTCCACGTCCAGCCGGTGCTGCGCGGCGCCGGTATCCCAGTTGGCCGCCCCCTGCTTAAGCAACGCGTGGCCGCCGGCAATCTCGCCGTTTTGCACCTGCAGCCAGGCCGCCAGGCTGAAGTCGGCGCTTTCCAGCCCGGTGTTGGCGCGCAGCCAGCGGGTGAACCAGGGTTTCATGTCGATGTTATCGGCCTGCAGGTAGACCGTGCCGGTGTCCAGCAGGCCCTGATTATCGCGCAGGTCCATGCGCAGCTGCACCACGCCGTGTTGGCCGTTCAGCGTCGACAGGCTGATCTGCCCCTCGGCGCGGTGGCGATCGCGGCCGTTGAGCCAGGTCAGCTGAGGAATGTCGAATTCGGCGCGCGCGCCGGCGGGCGTCAGGAACGAGATACGGCTGTCGCGCAAATCGAAGTGGTCGAGCTGGCGCAGCATCAGATCGCTGATTTTACCCGGCTCAAGGCCGTCGCCCTGCCGGTCGCCGCCCAGCGTGGCGTTCAGATCGAGCCGGAATTGATAGAAGGTCAGATCGCGGAACTGCCAGCGCCAGTGCAGCAGCGATTGCCACACGTCCAGCGCCAGCGTCACGCGTTCGATATGCACATCGCTTTTGGGCAGCGTGGCGTTCAGGTTGCGCATTTCAAGTTGTGGGCCGAACGTTTCCCAACTGCCCTGCACGAAGTCCATCTGCACAGGCACGCCGGACAGCTTCTCCACCTGCGCCAGCAGTTGGGGACGGTAGTCGTTCAGCTTCGGCAGCATCAGGCGCAGCCCGCTGATCAGCAGCGCCACAATCACGATTAGGGTGGCGCCTGTTGCTAACAGAATCCCAGGCAGTCGCCTCACGCAGTTCTCCTTGCTCCGCTGCCTGGCAACGGGAATATCTATGCACTGACGGGCCCGGCATCCGGGCCCTTACGATGTCGGGCGGGCTACATCATGACGACGTCGAACTGCTCCTGGCTGTACAACGGTTCGATCTGCACCTTCACCTGTTTGCCGACGAAGATCTCCACTTCGGCCAGCGCATGCGACTCTTCGCTCTTCAGCGCTTCGCCGACTGCCGCCGAAGCGTACACCAGGAAGCGATCGGAATCGTAAGCATGGTGCACGCGCACAATCTCGCGCAGGATCTCGTAGCACACAGTTTCCACCGTTTTCACGGTGCCGCGCCCATTGCAAGTAGGACAATCGTGACAGAGCACATGTTCAATGCTTTCACGCGTTCGTTTACGCGTCATTTCAACTAAGCCTAGCTGAGAGAAGCCGTTGATCGTGGTTTTTACCCGATCTTTACTCAACGCCTGCTCCAGCGAGTGCAGCACCCGGCGGCGATGCTCTTCGTTGTTCATATCGATAAAGTCGATGATGATGATGCCGCCCAGGTTACGCAGCCGCAGCTGGCGCGCGATGGCCTGCGTCGCCTCAATGTTGGTATTGAAGATGGTTTCGTCGAGGTTGCGGTGGCCGACGAAGGCGCCGGTGTTGATGTCGACCGTGGTCATCGCCTCGGTCTGATCGATGATCAGATAGCCGCCGGACTTCAGCTCCACCTTGCGTTCCAGCGCGCGCTGGATCTCGTTTTCCACATCGTACAGATCGAAAATCGGCTGGCTGCCGGTATAGAGCTCGAGCTTGTTGGTAATGTCCGGGATGTACTCGCCGGTAAACTCCACCAGCAGATCGTGGGTCAGTCGCGAATCGACGCGGATGCGATCCAGCGCCGCGCCGGCGAAATCGCGCAAGATGCGCTGCGCCAGCGCCAGCTCGCCGTACAGCTTGTATTTGGTCTGGTTGCGCTTCTTGCGCTCCATCACCTTCGTCCACAGGCGTTTAAGGAACGCGGCGTCCTGCGCCAGCTCTTCCTCGCCGATACCTTCCGCCGCGGTGCGGATGATAAAGCCGCCCAGCTCGTCGCAGTGCGGCGCAACGATGGATTTCAGGCGCTCGCGCTCGGCTTCGCTGTCGATACGCTGCGAAACGCCGACGTGCGCCGCGCCCGGCATGAAGACCAGATAGCGCGAAGGCAGCGTGATGTCGGTGGTCAGGCGCGCGCCCTTGGTGCCAAGCGGATCTTTCACCACCTGCACCATCAGATCTTGCCCCTGTCGCACCAGCTCGGCGATGTCGCGCACGTGGAAGTTTTTCCGCTCGTCGCCGGCGACGCATTCGGTATGCGGCATGATGTCGGAGGCGTGCAGGAAGGCGGCCTTGTCCAGGCCGATGTCGACGAACGCCGCCTGCATGCCCGGCAGAACGCGGCTGACGCGTCCTTTATAGATATTGCCGACGATGCCGCGTTTGGATTCGCGTTCGATATGGATCTCTTGCAGAATGCCGCCATCGATATAGGCGACCCGCGTTTCAGACGGTGTGATATTAACCAGTAGCTCAGCGGTCATGCCTTCTCCTCAGAGCCGGTCGATAATGGCAGCGCCCATCAACCGGTTCTTACATCACGTAATGCGACAAAATTACTGAGCAGCTCATGTGTTTCGACCAGCGGCAGACCGACCACCGCGTGATAACTCCCGGTTATCGTTCTGACGAAACAACCACCCTTTCCTTGAATTCCATAGGCGCCCGCCTTATCCATCGGTTCGCCCGTAGCAATATAGTCGCGGATATCCTGTTGTGACAGGCTGCGGAACGTCACGTCGGTCACCACCAGCTGGCAGCGCACGTCGTGGCGATCGGCGATCGCCACCGCCGTCATCACCTGATGCTGCTTGCCGGACAGGGCCGCCAGCATTTCGGCCGCATGGGCTTCATCGCGCGGCTTCTCCAGCACCCGGCCGTTGAGCACCACGATGGTGTCGGCGCCCAGCACCGGCCGATCCTCCTGCGCCAGCGCCACGCCGGCTTTGGCCTTGTCCTGCGCCAGGCGGCGCACATAGGCTTCGGCGGCTTCGCCTTCCCGGCGCTGCTCTTCGGTATGCGTCAGCAGAATGTCGAACGACACGCCCAGCAGGGTCAGCAGTTCACGTCGACGTGGGGAGCCGGAGGCCAGATAAAGCGAAGTCATTGATATATCCTTACTGTACGGCGAACTGACGGCGGATTTTGCGCATCAACAGGAATAACCACGGCCACAAAATGCCGTTTACCACACTACTCCAGAACACCTCTGGGCGGAAAGAGACGTTGATCACTAAAAACTCAGCCCAGAACACCACCACGTCCATCGACAGCGACAGCAGCACGACGATCAGCGCCTGTTGCCACAGCGCCATATTGCGGAACAGTTGGAATTTGAACGCCACCAGGTAGGCGATGATGCCCAGCGCCAGCGCGCGCACGCCCAGCGTGGAGCCGAGGATCAGATCCATGATCAGCCCCAGCACAAAGCCGGTGCCGACGTTGACCCGGTGCGGCAAGGCCATTACCCAGTAAATCAGGATCAACACCAGCCAGGAAGGCCGGAACATGTAGATTTGCTCCGGCCACGGCATGATTTGCAGCACCAACGCCACCAGGAACGACAGCCAGATTATCCAGCGCCCGTGGCTGCGGTAGCTGTTCATTGCACCACTCCCGCCGCGGCAGGCTGAACCTGAGGCTGGGCAGACGCCGGAGCGGCGGTTTGCGGCGCCACGCCGGTAGCCGGAGCCGGCAGCTGCGGCCCGACCGAGCCGGCAGGCGGCAGCACCTGCGGCATCATCTGCATCAGGCGTTCATTGGCCACGCGGTGCACTTCGTCCGGCGGCAGCGGCATGTCGCCGTTGCGATCGGCGCCCCACAGCAGCAACAGGTAGCGCAAGCGCTGCAGACCGGCGGTCGGCCGTGCCTGAATCACGGTGTAAGCGCGCTGGTTGTCGACCTTGACCGAGGAGACCACCGCCACCGGATAGCCTTCCGGGAAGCGGCCGCCGAGGCCGGAGGTCACCAGCACGTCGCCAACGCGGATATCGGTGTTGTTCGGCAGGTGCTCCAGCTGCAGATCGTCGGCGCAGCCGCTGCCTGCGGCGATCACTCGAATATCGTTGCGCAGCACCTGGATCGGCAACGCGTGCGAGGCATCGCAGATCAGCAGCACGCGGCTGGTGACTTTCGCCACCGCCACCACCTGACCGACCACGCCCTTGTCGCTGATCACCGGCTGGCCTTCATAGACGCCGTTGTCCGACCCCTTGTCGATCACCACCTGATCGCTGTAAGGATCGGAACCGGTGGAGATCACCTGGGTGACCATCTTGTGTTCGTCCTGGCGCAGCGGGGAACCCAGCAGCTCGCGCAAGCGGGCGTTTTCCTGCTTGAATTGGCCAAGAAGAAGAATATCGCTGTTTTTCAGCAGCAGTTCCTGCCGCAGAGCGCGGTTTTCCAGCTCCAGCTGTTGGCGGGTGGCCAGCGTTTCTGACACGCTGTCCAAAACTTTACGCGGCCCGTTGGCCAGAAAATAGAAAGGGCTGACTGCGGTGTCCATGTAGTTGCGTATCTTCACGAACGTGCCGAGCCGGCTGTCGGCAACGATCAGGCCAATGGCCGCGATCACCGCCAAAAAAAGTCGCAGTTGCAGGGAAGGCCCCCTGCTAAAAATCGGCTTCATAAATTATGCGAGTTCCTCGACAACAGAAAGAGGAACCGTACCCGATTTTCGCTGTGCGCATTCATCCGATACGATTCCTCCCTCCAGGGGCTGGCTATTCTTCGCTGAACAAATCGCCGCCGTGCATGTCGATCATTTCCAACGCCTTGCCGCCGCCGCGCGCCACGCAGGTCAGCGGGTCTTCCGCCACCACGACCGGAATGCCGGTTTCTTCCATCAGCAGGCGATCGAGGTTGCGCAGCAGCGCGCCGCCGCCGGTCAATACCATGCCGCGTTCGGAAATGTCGGAGGCCAATTCTGGCGGGCACTGCTCCAGCGCAACCATCACCGCGCTGACGATGCCGGTCAGCGGCTCTTGCAGGGCTTCAAGGATTTCATTGGAGTTCAGGGTAAAGCCGCGCGGTACGCCTTCGGCCAGGTTACGGCCACGGACTTCGATTTCGCGCACTTCGTCGCCCGGATAGGCAGAACCGATTTCGTGCTTGATGCGCTCGGCGGTCGCTTCGCCGATCAGCGAGCCGTAGTTACGGCGCACATAATTGATGATGGCTTCATCGAAGCGGTCGCCGCCGATGCGCACGGAAGAGGAGTACACCACGCCGTTCAGCGAGATCACCGCCACTTCAGTGGTACCGCCACCGATATCCACCACCATGGAACCGGTCGCTTCGGAGACCGGCAGACCTGCGCCGATCGCCGCCGCCATCGGCTCTTCAATCAGGAACACTTCACGCGCGCCGGCCCCTTGGGCGGACTCGCGGATAGCGCGGCGTTCAACCTGGGTTGCGCCGACCGGCACACAGACCAGCACACGCGGGCTTGGGCGCATGAAGCTGTTGCTGTGAACCTGTTTGATAAAGTGCTGCAGCATTTTTTCGGTCACGAAGAAGTCGGCGATTACGCCGTCTTTCATCGGGCGAATAGCCGCGATGTTGCCGGGGGTGCGGCCCAGCATCTGTTTGGCGTCATGACCGACGGCCGCTACGCTCTTTGGGGAGCCGGCACGATCCTGGCGAATGGCAACCACCGAAGGTTCATTCAGTACGATGCCTTGCCCTTTAACATAAATCAGGGTATTGGCGGTACCCAAGTCGATGGACAAGTCGTTGGAAAACATGCCACGAAATTTCTTAAACATAACGAAAGGATAATCCTGCAAGCTGGGGGCGGAAAATAAAATCCGCCTACTTTACCAACCACACGAAGCAGCGACAAGGCGCAAAAACGTTCTACTTCGGTGAAAAATAGTCTGTATTGTTTCTGCTCGAATGCACGGAAATTGGATGAGGCCTGAATTCCCTGAACAAAGGCTCAGTTTACCACCCTGTCAACGCACGAAACGGCGTAACACAGCTCATAAAATCTAACATATTCCCTGATTGCCGCCGATGGTAAGCACCTACCAACGTCAACCAGATAAAAGCTGACAAGAGCCTATCTCAAATAGGCGTCGTTGTCGCAGGCAGATTGGAGAAAACTCCAAAATGACGGGTGACATGGCCCAGATGGATCCGGCGCTCATTCTACGTCAATTTTTGTCCGGCAATCAGCTTAAACGCGATAACGACGTGAATATTTTTTACGCCCCGCGTCGATCGGTTCCGGCGATGCGAAAAAGTCGCCCTGCCCGCCGTGGATACCACGCTCTTTCAGCGTCTGCCACTCGTTGCGCGTGCGCACGCTGGCGGCGAACACCTGCGCGTGCGTGCCCGCGCAGGCACCCGTCAGGCTCTGCACGAACAGCTGATTTTCGTCCCGCTTATCGATACTCCGCACCAGCCCCGGGTGGAGCTTGACGATCTCCACCTGCAACGACTTGATATAGGACGTACTGACCACGGTTAAACCCGCTTTGGACACCGCGAGGCGGCAGCCCAGCCCTGACAGCAACTTCAGTACCGGACGCAAACGGTCGATATGTTGACACACATCTGCCTCCGCAAGTTCAATCAGAATTCGCCTACGCTGACTTTTTTCGCACTGCAACAACGTATCGCGCAGCCAGCGCTGGAAAGAACGCTGCAAAATCGAGTCGACGCACAGCGGAAACGCCAGCGTTTCCTCAGGCCATTGCGCCAGCAAGGGGAGGATGCGGCTCACCTGTTGGCGATCGTAACTCTCCGCCAACCCCAGCTGCTGCACCAGCGGCATATATTCCGCCGGCAGCAACTCCTGGGAGCCGTCATAAATCCGGCTCATGATCTCAAGATGGTGTACCTCGCCTTCTACGGTCACCGCCGGTTTCTGATACAGCCGCGGGCCGCCGCGCGCCAGCACCTGTTCCAACAGCGTGCGCCACTTGACGCTGCCGCGCCCCTTTTCCGGCACCTGGCTGTCGTACACATACCAGCCGTTTTCGCCCTGCAGCGTCGCGTGGCGCGTCGCCTGCTCCGCGTAATCGATCACCTGCTCCGTGGTTTGCCCGCTGCGGTACGCCACGATGCCGATGTGCAGGAAGGCCTCGCGATCGATCAGCGCCGTGGAAGGCAAGGCATCGATGGCGTTGACCAGCTGTGACGCGATGCCGTCGGCTTCCTTCAGGGTTCGATGCGGCAACAGCACGGTAAAATCGCTGTGGAAATAGCGCGCCAGCAGCGCCGAGGGGTAGCGCATCACGAAGGTAGACAGCAGGTTGACCAGCGAATACATCAGCTCCTGTACCGCCACGCTGCCGTGCGTGTCGCGCAGGGTCTCGAAATCGGGCAGCCGCACCATCATCACGATGCCGTGCGAACCTTCGTCTTCCAGCTGAGTGGTCAATTGATTATCGAAGAACAGGCGATTATTCAGCCCGGTTTTGGCGTCCTGCGCGGCGAAGGCGCGGATCAGCGTATCGACCCGGCTGCGCTCTTCCCGCGCTTCAGCCAGATCGGCCAGCAGGCGGTCGAGCGCGCCGCTGACGTTGGCCGGCCACTCACGCACGTCGCCCTGCATGACGTTTTCACGCTCGCCGTTCAGAATGCGCCGCGCGCGGCGTTCCAGGCGGTCTTCACCGTCGGCCTGCTCACGCAACCAGCGCAGGCTGAACAGCAAAACCACCACCATGACGACGATCGACAGCGTGACGGCGGCGGTGGACTGCAACGTGCGCACGTCGCTGGCGAAGGGATCGAGGTAAGTGATGTACAGTGTGCTGCCCGGGTGTTGCAACAGGGGGCGCGAGACCTGACGATAGCCGTTCAGCGTATCCCAGGGCTCTTTTTTCAGCGTCGGCAATTTATAGTTGAGAAACTGGCTGGTGCCGGCCTCTACGCGGATCGACACGATGCCGAGCGGGCGCATGACGATCGGCAACCATTTCTCCTGATCGCGCGGCGATTCGTGCAACATGGCCTGATCGAGAGAGGTAACCAGCGAATCAAAGCGGCGCTCCTGGCGATCCTGGGTAACGTAAAAGAAGCTGTATGAGCATCCCATCAGCATCAAAAACATCGCCAGCGCGACCAACAGAGTGATCAATGCAGAGAGTTTGGTGGTAAATCGCATCCCTGTGCCTTGTCCGCTATGGTTAAGTGAGTGTTCACCCTTTAGCTAAAAGGGGCCGTCCAACCCTAACAAGCCTTGCTGAAGAATTAAACCTGCAAGCGCCGTTTTTGTCCTTTATCAGGACTTGGGCCGCTTATTATGCATATAGTCAAATAAATGTGATTCAGCCATTGATAGAAAAGTGTAAACGAGAGGAAGAGTGACATGCGTGCACTGTTATTGGAACAACAAGACGACCAAACTCTGGCTCAAATCAAAGATATCGGCAGCGATCGGTTGCCGGAAGGCGATGTCACCGTCGACATCAACTGGTCCAGCCTAAATTATAAGGATGCGCTGGCGATCACCGGCAAAGGCAAGATCGTGCGCAACTTCCCGATGGTGCCGGGCATCGACTTCGCCGGCACCGTGCGCCACAGCCGCGACGATCGCTTCAAAGAGGGGCAAAGCGTGGTGCTCACCGGCTGGGGCGTGGGTGAACATCACTGGGGCGGCCTGGCCGAGCAGGCGCGCGTCTCGGGCGAATGGCTGGTACCGCTGCCGAACGGCCTGGATGAGCGCAAGGCGATGATCATCGGCACCGCCGGCTTTACCGCCATGCTGTGCGTCATGGCGCTGGAGGAAGGCGGCGTGCATCCGGACGACGGCGATATTCTGGTGACCGGCGCCAGCGGCGGCGTGGGCAGCACCGCCATCGCCCTGCTGGCGGCGTTGGGCTATCGGGTGACCGCCATCAGCGGCCGCGACAGCAATACCGACTACCTGAAAGCGCTCGGCGCCAAAGAGGTGATGTCGCGCGATGGCTATATCGACACGCCGCGCCCGCTGGAGAAACAGCTGTGGGCCGGCGCGGTGGACACCGTCGGCGACAAACTGCTGGCGCGGGTGCTGGCGCAGATGAACTATAACGGCACCGTCGCCGCCTGCGGCCTGGCGGGCGGTTATCAGCTGCCGACCACCGTGATGCCGTTCATTCTGCGCAACGTGCGCCTGCAGGGCGTGGATTCGGTACATACGCCGCTGCACCGCCGCCAAACCGCCTGGGAGCGGCTGGCCGGTATTCTGCCGGACAGCTTCTATCAGCAGGCCACGCATGAAATCACCCTCGAGCAGGCGCCGGCCACCGCCGCCGCGCTGCTGAACAACCAAATCACCGGCCGCACCCTGGTGAAAATCCGCTGACCTTCTCCCCCCGGCAACGGGGGTTCACCCGCTTCTGCGAAATTTCATATTTTCCCGCGTCCCCTCGCTTCCGGCCGGCTTTAGCGCCATGCTTATTTCATGGAGACCCGTTAGCCGCTCGCAGGCGGCGGGAATCAGTCGCGGAGAACATAAGCATGAACAAACACCCGAAATTGACCGAGGCCGACGTCACGCCGGAGAGCGTGTTCCACCAGCGGCGCAAAGTGCTGCAGGCGCTCGGCATCACCGCCGCTACGCTGGCGCTGCCTACCGGCGCCCGGGCGGACCTGCTGTCGTGGTTCAAAGGCAACGATCGCCCCAAGGCGCCGCCGGGCAAAGCGCTGGCATTCAGCAAACCGGCCGCCTGGCAGGCGCAGCTGGCGATGACGCCGGAAGATAAGGTCACCGGCTACAACAACTTCTATGAATTCGGCCTCGACAAAGCCGATCCGGCCGCCAACGCCGGCGGGCTGAAAACCGAAGGCTGGAAAGTACGCATCGACGGCGAAGTGGCGAAGCCGATAACGCTGGATATCGACGATCTGATGAAGCGTTTCCCGCTGGAACAGCGCATTTACCGCATGCGCTGCGTCGAGGCCTGGTCGATGGTGGTGCCGTGGATCGGTTTCGAACTGGGCAAGCTTCTCAAGCTGGCCGAACCGAACAGCAACGCGCGCTACGTGGCCTTCCAGACGCTGTACGATCCGGAGCAGATGCCCGGCCAGAAAGATCGCTTTATCGGCGGCGGCCTGAAATATCCCTACGTCGAAGGGCTGCGGCTGGACGAGGCGATGCATCCGCTGGCGCTGCTGACCGTCGGCGTGTACGGCAAAACCCTGCCGCCGCAAAACGGCGCGCCGCTGCGGCTGATCACGCCGTGGAAATACGGCTTCAAAGGCATCAAATCGATCGTGCATATCCGTTTGGTGCGCGATCAGCCGCCGACCACCTGGAACCAATCCGCGCCGAACGAGTACGGTTTTTACGCCAACGTGAACCCGCACGTCGATCATCCGCGCTGGTCGCAGGCCACCGAGCGTTTCATCGGCTCCGGCGGCATTCTCGACGTCAAACGCCAACCGACGCTGCTGTTCAACGGCTATGCCGATCAGGTGGCGTCGCTGTATCGTGGCATGGATCTGCGGGAGAATTTCTAAGTGCGCCTGACGCCTGTTCATATCAAATGGCTGAAAGCCGCCCTGCATCTGGCGGCATTTCTGCCCTTTCTCTGGCTGGTGCTGGCGGTGGATCAGGGCTGGTTCAGCGCCGATCCGTCCAAGGACATTCAGCATTTTACCGGCAGAATGACGCTGAAACTGCTGCTGGCCACGCTGGCTATCGCCCCGCTGGCGCGCTACGCCCGCCAACCGCTGCTGATCCGCTGCCGCCGTCTGGTGGGGCTGTGGTGCTTTGCCTGGGGCACGCTGCACCTGATAAGCTACTCCACGCTGGAGCTGGGGCTGAGCAATCTCGGCCTGCTGGGCAGCGAGCTGGTGAACCGCCCTTATCTGACGCTCGGCATCCTCACCTGGCTGATCCTGCTGGCGCTGGCGGCCACTTCGACGCTGTGGGCGATGCGCAAACTGGGCGCCAAATGGCAAACGTTGCACAACTTCGTCTATCTGGCGGCGATCCTCGCCCCCATCCACTACCTGTGGTCGGTCAAAACGTTTTCCCCCCAGCCGTTCATTTACGCGCTGCTGGCGGTGGCGCTGTTGGGCCTGCGCTACAAGAAATTCCGCGCCTGGTGGCGCTGAATCACGCGGCGGCGCGTGTTATTGTCGCGGAAAAACACACGCCGCCGGCCGGAACTTTTTCTGTGTTCCAGCGCTCATATTCCTGTCACGGATCCCCTGGTTCGTCGATTTGGGGTTGAATATCTTCGCTGATAAGACCAGTATTTAGCTGCGAATTGCTACGATATCGTTATAATGCCCGACCTTGTTTCTGTTCTCAGGGTGAATTTGCCCCTTAACAGGTGACAAATCGATAACATCGGGTTATTTTCTACGATGATGGTTTTATTGCCGGAGATACCAGCACAATGGCGGATAAGTTTCACATTTTGCTTCTGAACGGCCCCAATCTCAATCTGCTGGGGACGCGTGAGCCGGAGAAGTACGGCAGCACGACGCTGACAGAGATTGTTAACGGATTGGAAAACCAGGCATCCGCATTGGATATTACCCTGAGCCATCTGCAATCCAACGCCGAGCATCAGCTGATCGATCGCATTCATCAGGCGCGCGGCAACACCGATTTCATTCTGATAAACCCGGCGGCGTTCACGCATACCAGCGTGGCGCTGCGCGATGCGTTGCTGGCGGTGCAGATCCCGTTCATCGAGATCCACCTGTCCAACGTGCACGCCCGCGAACCTTTCCGCCATCACTCTTATCTCTCGGACGTAGCGGTAGGCGTGATTTGCGGCCTCGGCGCGGATGGCTACGCTTTCGCTTTACAGGCAGCGGTTAACCGTCTGTCGAAAACCCACTAATTGCTCCACAAAAAGAGTACGGAATCACACTCATGGATATTCGTAAAATCAAGAAACTGATCGAACTGGTTGAAGAATCAGGCATTTCTGAACTGGAAATCTCTGAAGGCGAAGAATCGGTTCGCATCAGCCGTGCCGCACCGGCGCAGGCTTACCCCGTCATGCAGCAGGCCTACGCGATGCCGGCGCAGCAGCAGCCGGCCCTGGCTGCCGCCGTTGCCACCGCACCTGCGGCAGAAACCCCTGCGGCACCGGCGGCCATGAGTGGCCACGTCGTTCGTTCCCCAATGGTAGGCACCTTCTACCGCACCCCAAGCCCGGACGCGAAAGCCTTCGTGGAAGTGGGTCAGAAAGTGAACGCCGGCGATACCCTGTGCATCGTTGAAGCCATGAAAATGATGAACCAGATCGAAGCCGACAAGTCCGGCGTCGTGAAAGCCATCCTGGTGGAAAACGGCCAGCCGGTCGAATATGACGAGCCGCTGGTCGTCATCGAATAACGAGGCGCCCCCATGCTTGATAAAATTGTTATCGCCAACCGCGGCGAGATCGCGCTTCGTATCCTGCGTGCCTGTAAAGAACTGGGCATCAAGACCGTTGCGGTTCACTCCGCTGCCGACCGCGATCTGAAACACGTGCTGCTGGCCGACGAGACCGTCTGCATCGGTCCTGCGCCATCGGTAAAAAGCTATCTGAACATCCCGGCCATCATCTCGGCGGCGGAAATCACCGGCGCCGTGGCGATCCACCCGGGTTACGGCTTCCTGTCCGAGAACGCCGACTTCGCCGAGCAGGTTGAACGCTCCGGCTTCATCTTCATCGGCCCGAAAGCCGAAACCATCCGCCTGATGGGCGACAAGGTTTCCGCGATCAACGCCATGAAGAAAGCCGGCGTGCCTTGCGTACCTGGCTCTGACGGCCCGCTGACCGACGACATGGATAAAAACCGTGCCTTCGCCAAGCGCATCGGTTACCCGGTGATCATCAAGGCCTCCGGCGGCGGCGGCGGTCGCGGCATGCGCGTCGTGCGCAGCGACAAAGACCTTGAGCAGTCCATCAACATGACGAAAGCGGAAGCCAAAGCGGCTTTCAACAACGACATGGTGTACATGGAAAAATACCTGGAAAATCCGCGCCACATCGAGATTCAGGTATTGGCCGACGGCCAGGGCAACGCCATCTATCTGGCCGAGCGCGACTGCTCCATGCAGCGCCGCCACCAGAAAGTGGTAGAAGAAGCGCCGGCACCGGGCATCACCAGCGAAATGCGCCGTTACATCGGCGAGCGCTGCTCGAAAGCCTGCGTGGAAATCGGCTACCGCGGTGCGGGCACCTTCGAGTTCCTATATGAAAACGGCGAGTTCTATTTCATCGAAATGAACACCCGTATTCAGGTAGAGCACCCGGTTACCGAAATGATCACCGGCGTGGATCTGATCAAAGAGCAGCTGCGCATCGCTGCCGGTCAGCCGCTGTCGATCAAACAGGAAGAAGTGAAGATCCACGGCCACGCGGTAGAATGCCGTATCAACGCTGAAGATCCGAACACCTTCCTGCCGAGCCCGGGCAAGATCACCCGCTTCCACGCGCCAGGCGGTTTCGGCGTGCGTTGGGAATCTCATATCTACGCCGGTTACACCGTACCGCCGTACTATGACTCCATGATCGGCAAACTGATCACCTTCGGCGAAAACCGTGACGTGGCGATTGCCCGCATGAAGAACGCCTTGGCTGAACTGATCATCGACGGCATCAAAACCAACGTTGAGCTGCAGCAGAAGATCATGAACGACGAAAACTTCCAGCACGGTGGCACCAACATCCACTATCTGGAGAAGAAGCTGGGTCTGCAGGAAACCTAAGGCAGCCACGCAGCACCGTCTGACGAAAGGCCGGTTAATCACCGGCCTTTTTCTTTTCTCACGCCCGCCTGATTTTTTCGTTCAACCGCGCAAAATAGAATCAAATCTTCACAGATAACTTTATCTTCACATTTATCGAGCACCCCACCCGCATCACCACGCAAAACATAAAAAACTGTTTTTAAACAAAAAATACCCATCACATAGCTTGAAAATAAATATTAGCAAGGAAAAAAATCAATCACTCGAATTTTTACACGCCATAAGCTTTAACAAAATTAACGTATTAATTACAAAGCTTGACCCCGATCACATCCGCTCGGTGATAGCCCGTGCTATTGTCGCCGTCGATCGAATGCAGCGCGCTCTTTTTCTCTTTTTATTTATCCTTTTTATTGACTTAGATGAGTAATGTCTTAATGAGCCATGTAACTGAATACGACCGTAAGCCCGTGTTTTCCCAGTACCACCGTGCTGACATGGAAACCATAAAAAGCATTAAGGAAAACGGGATTGAGAAGCTTTTGGGCGAAGTGAAGAATTTCCGCGCCAATGAGGAAATGAACCGCTTTATTCCCGAACAGGCACGCCTGGCAGTAAGCTGGGTGCGTCTGGCGAAAAACGAAAAGCTGGATGTGCATGTTCATCCAATATCTTCGCTGTATATCATTTGTGAAGGGGAAGCGATCCTGCTGGGAGACGGCGTCGACCGCCGGGCCGTTCCAGGCGATGTCATCTGCATTCCGCCAGGCGCGGATCACGGCTTCATCGGCGCGGGCGACAACGGCTACTGGGGGCTGTCAATCCAGTTTGAGGAGCGCGGGCTCTATGAAGATCCAAGCAAGCCGCTGGTGACTTTCGATCAAGATCCCTACGCTTACTACCATCAGCTTAAAGCGCATAACGCCCGCTACATCGAGCGCTACCAGGACAACAAGATCTTTACCGCATTCGCCAAGGATAAAACCTTCTCCGAGGCGAAAAAATCCTTGTTCCTGGACTACCTGCAGATCCTGTCCGATCAGTTCCAAAAAATGGTGCTGCTGCGTAGCGCACTGTGTGAAGACGTTCGCTTCTCACGTTTCTTCAGTGAGCATCTGAAAGAAGAATTCGGCCATGACGAGGTGCTGCGCAACAGCCGCGACAACCTCCAAGTTCGCGAAGACGCGATCTTTGAAGCACTGTGCATCTGGTTCAACCACCAGATGATCACGCTGGATAATCTGGAACAGGCTATCCTGGTGCACTTTGTCATCGAAGGTTCGGCTTTCGTTTTCTATAACAACATCAAACACGTGTTCGATCCGAGCAAACAGAACCATTTCGAGGATCACTCCGAATTCGATGGCGATCATCAGGAAGTGGATAAAGCGTTCTTCAAGGGGATGACCGAAGAACAATTCCAGCGTGTCAAAGCCGTACTCGATAAAGGGTGGAGTATGGTTGAGAAGCAGTATGCAAGACTGGCCGAACTGATCGAAGCATAAGCCGGGCAGGTCATCAGGAGCGGTCATGAAAATTGTTTTATTGGGATTCGGCGGCATTGGGCAAGAGACGCTAAACGCGCTGTTAAGTACGACCGAGCGACGTGGCAGCGTCAATGAAGTCGTGATCATCTGCCGAAATACCGAAAAATATTCAGCCGTTTGCGAAGATATTCTTGATGGCCTGCTGGCGGAAGCGCTCTTCTCACGCCATAACCGGACGTCTTTACCCAAGATGGTTGTGACGGATGACTACCGCCACATCGATGGGGCTGACGTGATCCTCTGTTGCTATGGCGTGCCTTCAACCTTTCCGATGCATGACCGCCAGGCGTTGCTGGACGATCACGTACGGCTCAGCGAGGCCATTTTTAGCCGAGCCAAACCATTCATTGCTCCCGGCTGCCACATCATCAATGCGGTCAATCCGGTGGATAGCATCAGCTATTACATCGATAAAATCCTGCTCGACTCTCGCTGCCGGGTGATAGGGATCGGCGCCGCGCACAACACCGCCAGGCTGCTGAAAAGCATCTGCCGCATTTCCGGGATCGACATGCAGCGCATTGACGCGCGTAGCCTGACGGTCTGCGGCGAACACGGCGCCGGGTTGGTGCCCTTGCTCAGCCAGGTAACAACCGACGAGGGACCGCTGAACCAGCTACTTTCGGCGCAGGCGCTGGCGCAAATCGTCACCGATACCCGCAATCAAGGGTTGGACATATTTCACAAAATGCGGCGCCCTCCTAAATATGGCCCGGCCGCCTCCATTCTTATCTTGCTTGAGCGCATCATCCAACGGGACGAAACCCCCTGCTGCGGTTCGGTCTGGCTGCCGGAACTGGGCGTGTTCATGTCCTGGCCGCTGGCTCTGCGCGACGGCGTCTTTACGCCGCTATCGCTGATGCCCAATCAGGATGAGCAACAACAAATCCACCAGGCGGCGCTCAAGTTAAAAAACATCATCCAAGGTTTTAGCTGATGACGACCGATCAAACCAGACAGATTTTCCGCGATCTCTACATGCCGTTACGCCCTGAGTATCGTTTTCTTTCGCCACTGTACGGGGTGCTCTGGTGCAACAACGAACTCGCGGAAAAGTATTACCGTTTTCTTGGCGCCGATCACCCGATCGGCCAGGTGGCGCGCGCGTTATTCTACCGCACTGACCTGGTCGAGTTTGACGTAAGCAAAGAGGTGAAGAATCCGTTCACCTGGTTTTCCCCCTCTACCCTTGCACGGCTGGTGGCTTTCATGAGCAGCCGGCGTTTCACCGACGATGATATCGCCATGCTGTACCAACAGGTGCGCGATGAAACGGATTTTCACGATGCCGTTGAGCGGCAGCATCGGCTTTCCGGGCAAATACGCCGGCTGTGCGACAGCGTGCTGCAACAATTCGAAAATACGAAAACGCAGATCGCCGCCGCGGAGAGCGAAGCGCTCGCCTTAGGCGCTCAGTTGAAAACGCAGGAAAAAGCGCTGAACCAGATCCTGCAACAGGCCGAAAACGCAGTTAAAACGCAGCAGGCGCCGATCCAACAATGTCGAACCGCGATCGCCGCGCTAAAAGCCGGTAAAAAAGCGCTGGGCAAGAGCGCTGCGGAGAATAAAGAGGCGCAACTGTTGGCGCTCAATGCCGAAATCGCCGAGCTGGAAGCACGCGTGAATGCGGCGCAGCAAGAAGCCG
This sequence comes from Serratia sp. TSA_105.2, assembly GCF_052692115.1. Lineage (NCBI taxonomy): Bacteria > Pseudomonadati > Pseudomonadota > Gammaproteobacteria > Enterobacterales > Yersiniaceae > Serratia > Serratia sp. TSA_105.2. The sequence continues at coordinate 114,581 of NZ_JBQZFT010000001.1, read as the reverse complement.
TGCATCAAGCCGGCCTGTTCCCCGCCTGGCAAAACGCGCAGGCCGCCGTCGAACACGCCCACCAGCAAAAAGATGAAGCCACCTTGCGCGCCAGCATGCTGGCGGAAAATTTTACCGAAAGCACCGTCGAACGGCTGCAAACCGAGGGATTCAGCGCCGATTTCATTGCATTGCATCTGCCTTTCAACAAGTATCACCGCTATCTGCCACGACGTGTGCAGGATTACGTCGGTATCCACTGTGCAGATCGCGACAGCTTGCTGGCCGAGTTGCACAATTTATGTCGTTTACTGATCGCGGCCAGCCGCACCGCCGGGCACGACAGGGAGGCGTTTCATTTGCTCAACGCGGCGCTGTGGCTGAAATGCAAGGGTAACTTCGGCAAATTGACCGCCTACATGCAGCAACTGCGGGAGCTGAGCGGGGAGTTGTTCGGCGAAACGGCGATGGACGAGACGCACTTCCCCGATCTCTGCCACGACTATTACGATCGCGAAGTGTACGGCCGCTATTTTCCGCCGCTGTGCATCACCAAAACCTGCCGCCCCGCGCCGGATTCTGACGTCTCGTTCTCAGATTGCGGGGAGAGTTCGCTGCGCAACTTCATCAATGTCCTGGTGAAAAACCAAGCAAGCGCGCAGCTTGACGCCGGAATACTCAAACGCAGCGGCCTGGCTGTCGATCCGCGCGTCATCGCGTTCTATGAAAAAAACCCTCGTTTGGAAACGATCAGAAGCCAGGAAGTACATAACCAGTGGGCTGAGATTGCCTCATCACTCAATGCGCGCGACAGCCGAATCAAATACCTGACGCCAGGCAAAGACGCCTATTGCGAGTTGGCCGCCGGCGGTAACAACATGCAGCATATGCTGCAAGCGCTATTGGGCGAAGCTGATATCACCACCATTTGCCGCCGAATCGCCTCCTCTTCCGGCATCGATATTCGTTGCGATCTCAGCGAATTCCACCCGGAACGGCACGATCTGGAAGACTTCACCAACGTTGTTCGCCTTGAATTCGACGGCAAATATGTCTTTCACTGGTATTTCCTCAAACAGCATTTCCGCTGCGCTTCGGCAGATCTGTTCAACGAAGAGGAAAATTATGTACGCCAGGCACTCGCCATGCTGAATGACGAGATGAAACAGGGTCGTCTGAATCGCGACCAGTTCCGCGCACTGCTCAGTTTCCATCTGAAAGAGAAGCCCGTGGCGCAAGTCAAAATGATATTCGACAACCTTGGCGCTATCCTCGTCGGAGATGAAATGACGTTCTTGATGTTGGGTAAATTGAACTCCGTCGATTCCATGTTCGAATACTGCATGAACGTTCTGGCGATTCCAACGCTGGCGCATAGCACGCCAGTTTCGGCGACTGTCGCCGCGATTATTCAAGGCATCAGCCCGCATCCGGTTATCTTCGACCAGCGGAAAAATCTCATCGCGAGGATTAGAGAAGCCGGAGTGACGCCGTTACTCACTCTGGCTAACCGGTGGGAAAAGGAAAGTTTGGAAAAGGTGTAATACACTCGGTTCAACAGACGACGAGCAACATTTAAGGAGAAACCGCCTTGAGGTCAACATTCATCCCTTATTTCCCAAAAGAAATATGGGTTATCTTTATCGGGACGTTTTTGACGCGCGCCTGCTTTTTCATGATTTGGCCATTCATTACCATTCTTATGAGAAATAACTACGCGATGACTCCGGTGGAAATCGGCGTCATGATGAGCGTATCACTTATCGTGTCTATTTCTTTCGGCTATCTCTTCGGTGGCGCATCAGACAAATATGGCCGTCGCACGTTGATTATTCTCGGTGCAATTGCCGCTATCATTTCATTTAGCGTACTTGCGTTGGCCAACTCACCGGCGTGGTATTTTGTCGGTATTTTACTCAATGGCATTTCGCGCTCATTGATCGAACCCGCCAGCAAAGCGGTGATCGGCGATATTCTCCATGACAGGCAAGAGCGAGAACGCGCGTTGAACATCCGCTACTTCCTGATGAACGTGGGCGCAGCCGTCGGCCCATTAGTGGGTGTCGCTCTCGGGCTGACGGCGCAGAAGGCCACCTTCTTCGTCACCGCATTGTCGTTCCTTTGCTATTTGCTGCTGGTGCTCGCGGTATTCAAAGCGGGGCACGGTAAAGAAACGCGCAACGCCACCTTCTCGTTCATTGGCTCTTTGCGGATTATCTGGAACGATCAGGCGTTCAAGGTTTTGGTTGTCGCCAACATTTTGGTGATGCTGGTCTACGGGCAGATCGACGTGACACTGCCGCAATACCTCATGATCAGCCAGGTGCACAACCCCGAATACCTGCTCAGCGTGCTGATATTCATCAATGCAGCCACGGTGATAACGCTGCAGTATTTCACCGAGCGCTTTACCCGTCGCATGTCATTGGCACTGAAAACCAGCCTGGGCGTGTTCTTTCTCGCGCTTTCACAAATTGTCTTCCTGCTGGTTTCCAGTGAAAGCTGGGTGCTGTGGTTGGTCGCCATGTTCCTGCTCAGCCTCGGCGAAGTCATCCTGTTCCCTACGCTCAATATACAAATTGATCGTATGGCGCCGGCCAACCTAAAAGGGGCTTACTTCGGTGCCGCCACGTTTTACGAATTTGGCCTGGCGCTCGCCCCTTTTGTCGGCGGTTTGCTGTTAAAACAAGGTGGCGGTGGCGCCCTGTATGCCGTGATGTTCTTTTTATGCATCGGCGTCATCGTTCTTTATACTATTTCAGAAAGAATATCTGAGAAAAGAACGATAACCGCGTGACATTGTTAATCCGCTAATTAACGCCGCCCTTGTTTAAGTGTATTAACGGGGCGGCTTTAACGTGATATTAATCACAGTAAATAAATAAAAAAGGATGTGCAGGTCATTATTTAATCGAACGATTTATTTAATACCAAAAAATAAAAAAATCTATTTACATGAATGATTAGGAGATGTTATAAATTTGTTTATTACAGGCGTGTAGCTCAGTGGTAGAGCGCTGTGTCATACTTCACAGAGGTCACCTGGTTCGATTCCGGTTGCGCCAACCAATATAAAACTCATTCCTTTCCCATTCTCTTTAATTATTTTTTCATCGAAATAAACCGGCAACAGTTTATATATTTACCCCCCTCTTTTCTTTCCATCGCCCCGTTGCGTTCACCGGAAAGGTGAATAATTTATTAGCCAAACGCCGCACATTCCGTACAATCCTGTTCCTTCATCTGTTCTTGTCACAAGCCATCATCGTAAACCTATGGGGGACACTGATGGACAAACGCTTTATTCAGGCGCACCGCGAAGCGCGCTGGGCGCTGGGGCTGACGCTGCTCTACCTGCTGGCCTGGGGGCTGGCGGCCTACCTGCCGGACAGCGCCATCGGCGTCACCGGCCTGCCGCACTGGTTCGAAATGGCCTGCTTACTGGTACCACTGCTGTTCATCGGCCTGTGCTGGCTGATGGTGCGCACGGTGTTTCGCGACATTTCGCTGGAGGACCGCGATGCAAACTGAAGTGATCCTGCCGCTGGTCGCCTACCTGCTGCTGGTATTCGGCCTGTCGGTATACGCCTACAGCCGCCGCCAGAGCGGGAATTTCCTCAGCGAATACTTCCTCGGCAACCGCTCGATGGGCGGCTTTGTGCTGGCGATGACCCTGACCGCCACCTACATCAGCGCCAGTTCGTTTATCGGCGGCCCCGGCGCCGCCTACAAATACGGCCTGGGCTGGGTGCTGCTGGCGATGATCCAGCTGCCGGCGGTGTGGCTGTCGCTCGGCGTGCTGGGCAAGAAATTCGCCATCCTGGCGCGGCGCTACAACGCCATCACCCTCAATGACATGCTGTATGGCCGCTACCAAAGCCGCCTGCTGGTTTGGCTGGCCAGCCTCAGCCTGCTGGTGGCGTTCCTCGGCGCCATGACGGTGCAGTTCATCGGCGGCGCCCGCCTGCTGGAGACCGCCGCCGGCATTCCTTACGACACCGGCCTGCTGATCTTCGGCATCAGCATCGCGCTGTACACCGCCTTCGGCGGCTTCCGCGCCAGCGTGCTGAACGACGCCATGCAGGGGCTGGTGATGCTGCTCGGCACCGTGCTGCTGCTGGTGGCGGTGATCCACGCCGCCGGCGGGCTGGACAGCGCGGTGAACAAACTGCAGCAGATCGATCCGGCGCTGGTGTCGCCGCAGGGCGGCGATCAGATCCTCAGCCTGCCGTTTATGGCATCGTTCTGGATCCTGGTGTGCTTCGGGGTGATCGGCCTGCCGCATACCGCCGTGCGCTGTATTTCTTACAAAGACAGCAAGGCGGTGCATCGCGGCATTCTGCTCGGCACCGTGGTGGTGGCGGTGCTGATGTTCGGCATGCACCTGGCCGGCGCGCTCGGCCGCGCGGTGTTGCCGGATCTCAAGATCCCCGACCAGGTGATCCCGACGCTGATGATCACCGTGCTGCCGCCGTACGCCGCCGGGATCTTTTTGGCGGCGCCGATGGCGGCGATCATGTCGACCATCAATGCCCAACTGCTGCAATCCTCCGCCACCATCATCAAGGATCTCTACCTGGGCGTACGCCCACAGCAGATCCACAACGAGCGGCTGATCAAGCGCTTCTCAAGCCTGACCACGCTGGTCCTCGGTCTGCTGGTGCTGCTGGCGGCCTGGCGGCCGCCTGAGATGATCATCTGGCTCAACCTGCTGGCTTTCGGCGGGCTGGAGGCGGTATTCCTGTGGCCGTTGGTGCTGGGCCTGTATTGGGAACGCGCCAATGCTCAGGGAGCGCTTAGCTCAATGGTGTCGGGTGCGGTATGCTATACGCTATTGGCCAGCTTCAACCTGCAACCGGCGGGGCTGCACCCTATCGTGCCTTCGCTGTTGCTCAGCCTGTTGGCGTTTTATCTCGGTAATGTCGTCGGCGAAAAGCGCCGGGCGGCGTCATCATTACCCTCTTGAAGAGAATTGCTATGCCTTGGATCCAACTCAAACTGAACACCACCGGCAGCCAGGCGGAAGACCTGAGCGACGCGCTGGTGGAAAGCGGCGCCGTGTCGGTGACCTTCCAGGACACCCACGACAACCCGGTGTTCGAACCCTTGCCGGGTGAAACCCTGCTGTGGGGCGATACCGACGTGATCGGCCTGTACGACGCGGAAACCGATATGGCCGAGGTGGTGGCGATGCTGGAACAGCACCCGCTGCTGGGCGCCGGTTTCCGCCACAAGATAGAACAGCTGGAAGACAAGGACTGGGAGCGCGAGTGGATGGACAACTTCCACCCGATGCGCTTCGGCGAGCGCTTGTGGATCTGCCCGAGCTGGCGTGACGTGCCGGATCCCGACGCGGTCAACGTGATGCTCGATCCGGGCCTCGCATTCGGTACCGGCACCCACCCGACCACGGCGCTGTGCCTGCAGTGGCTGGACGGCCTCGATCTGGCCGGCAAAACCGTTATCGACTTCGGTTGCGGTTCCGGCATCCTGGCAATCGCCGCCCTGAAGCTGGGTGCAGCGCGCGCTATCGGCATCGACATCGATCCCCAAGCCATTCAGGCCAGCCGCGACAACGCGCAGCGTAACGGCGTTTCAGAGCGTCTGGAGCTGTATCTGCCGAAAGACCAGCCGGCGGACCTGCTGGCGGACGTGGTGGTCGCCAACATCCTCGCCGGCCCGCTGCGCGAGCTGGCGCCGCTGATCGGTTGCCTGCCGAAGGCCGGCGGTCATCTGGGGCTGTCCGGCGTGCTGGCCAGCCAGGCGAGCAGCGTAGCGGAAGCCTACGAAGAGAAGTTCACGCTCGATCCGGTCGCCGAGCGCGAAGAATGGTGCCGCATCACCGGCCGCCGCAAGTAAGCGTCACGGTCTATTGCCTCCTCATCCACCGGCCCTGCGCCGGTGGATTTTTTTTGCCTGGCGATCGGCCTGCGGGCGAGACAAAATTTTATGCAATTTTTCGCCACTCAACGACGGATCGCCCTGATAATGCGCCTTCCAGACAGGCTATCTCGGCAAAAAACGCGGGTGAATGCAGATAATATTCTGCACAAAGGCGAATATTTTGCCGCACACAAAATAAGCACTTTTCGTCAACTTATTGTAAAATATATATAATATTTTTATGAATAGCCGCGTAGCGCATTTTTCGTCCTAATATCGGGCCAATTGGTTAAAGTTTGGCCTTTCATCTCGACGCAAAAATGCGTAATATACGCGCCCTTGCGGACACAGTATGGTCACTCTTTGTCTATGCGCATTGGACACCACCAGCTTACTAATTGCCTGATTGCGGCCCCGATGGCCGGTATTACAGATCGCCCGTTCAGAACCCTCTGTCATGCAATGGGTGCTGGGATGGCTGTATCCGAAATGCTCTCCTCCAACCCGGAGGTGTGGCGGACGGATAAGTCGCGTCTGCGTATGGTGCATAGCGATGAACCAGGGATCCGCTCCGTGCAGATTGCCGGATGCGATCCTGATGATATGGCCGCCGCCGCGCGTATCAACGTGGCCAGCGGCGCGCAGATCATCGACATCAATATGGGATGCCCGGCCAAAAAAGTGAACCGGAAGCTTGCCGGGTCCGCCTTGTTGCAGTACCCGGATCTGGTAAAACGGATCCTCCACGCGGTGGTTGACGCGGTGGATGTGCCGGTAACGCTGAAGATTCGCACCGGCTGGGCGCCAGAGCATCGTAACTGTGTAGAGATTGCCCAACTGGCCGAAGACTGTGGTATTCAGGCCCTGACGATTCACGGCCGAACCCGCGCCTGTCTGTTTAACGGCAACGCGGAATACGACAGCATTCGGGCAGTTAAGCAGAGTGTTTCCATTCCGATTATCGCGAATGGGGATATTACTGACCCGCATAAAGCCAGAGCAGTGCTCGACTACACCGGGGCCGATGCCCTGATGATAGGCCGCGCTGCTCAGGGGAGACCCTGGATCTTCCGGGAAATCCAGCATTATCTGGACACTGGGGAGTTGCTGCCGCCGCTGCCGCTTGGCGAGGTGAAGCGCTTGTTGATTGGGCACATTCGGGAATTGCACGGCTTCTATGGCCAAGGCAAGGGATTCCGGATTGCTCGTAAGCACGTGTCCTGGTATCTCCAGGAACACGCTCCGAATGACCAGTTTCGGCGCACATTCAACGCCATAGAGGATGCCAGCGAACAGCTGGAGGCGTTGGAGGCATATTTCGAAAATCTTAGCGTAAAAAAAGAGCTGACAGAACTATGTTCGAACAACGCGTAAATTCTGACGTACTGACCGTTTCTACCGTTAACTCACAAGATCAGGTGACTCAAAAGCCTCTGCGTGACTCGGTTAAACAAGCACTGAAGAACTATTTTGCTCAACTGAATGGTCAAGACGTAAATGACCTGTATGAGCTGGTACTGGCTGAAGTTGAACAGCCACTGTTGGACATGGTGATGCAATACACCCGTGGCAACCAGACCCGCGCAGCCCTGATGATGGGCATCAACCGCGGCACGCTGCGCAAGAAGCTGAAAAAATACGGCATGAACTGATACTAGTCAGTTAACGTGTTGAAAAGGCGCTTTATCTCATTTGATAAGCGCCTTTTTCTTTTTGTGGCTTGTGCCTACATTGGCGGGGCTTTACGCGGAATGCGCTTATCAATGTATCCGGCAATGAAATAGCAAATACCCGCCACGCCCGCGACCATCACGGAGCGCTTCCACCCGTCCAACTCCACACCCAGGCTATCCAGCCCGCTCAACACCCCAAACACCAGCAGACCCAAGATCACCGATGCTCTGCCTGTCCAGGTGGGTGAGGGGGTAAATAAACGCCTTATCCAGTGGGATCTCATAGCGCTTCCTCCTTGCTTACGATTGAGTCGCCAATCGATGAAGAATACTCTCACGTTTTACTCGGGGCGACAAAGCGGGGGCATAGGCTCTGGTTTGCAGACAATAAAAAAGGCCGCAGCGCGGCCCTTGGGGTAAAGCGGAGACCTTATTCGGTCGCTTTGTTCTTGAGGCTTTCCGCCCCTTGCTTGGTCTTGTCCCAAGCCTTCTCCGTACCCTGTTTGGTGGAGTGCCAGGCCTTTTGCGAGCCTTCGCTTACTTTGCTGCCGACGCTGTCGCTCTTGCCTTCAGCGGCGTGCTTGGCTTTCAGCTTCAGCTCTTCACCCTTGTCCTGAGACTGGTGCAGCTTTTCTTTGGCGGTATCCGCCCCTTTATTCGCCTCAGCGACGACCTCGTTGCTGGCGTGAGCGGCGGTGTCGGTCGCGGTTTCAGCAGCGAACACCGGGGAAGCGAGCAGCAGTGCAGACAAGGCAATGATTGATTTCTTCATAAGTCCCTCTTTTCTCAGATACGTGCCATTCGTCATGAAACAAGATGGCATGAAACACCCCTTGAACGATTTAAGAATAGGACTAAAAACAAAAAAATCGATATAAAATTTTATTACCAGCGGTTTTATTGATTTTTTATGCCACCAAGCAGTATGAGCGGGGAAAGCGCACGAAAAAGTTAAATTTTTCCTGTCACAAAACTATAATTTGTACGAATTTTTAACAAGCACCAACAGGGATGGATTCTATGGTTGCCGCGATCATTATCGGCATTTTTATCATCAGCTTCCTCTACGCGCACTCCCGCGGCAAGGAGAAACAAAAACTTACCCGCCAACTGTTCGATCACTCCACCTTTATGGGGCCGATCAACATGTTTATGACCGGCTTCTCACGTTTGCCCGCCAAACAGCCCTATTTCGACGAAAAAGGCTTCCCGGAGCTGCAGACGCTGACCGACAACTGGCAGGTGATCCGCGAGGAAGCGGTACGCCTGCAGGATCACATCAAAAAGGCGCAGTCGCACAACGACGCAGGGTTCAACACTTTCTTCAAGCGCGGCTGGAAACGTTTCTATCTGAAATGGTACAGCGACAGCCACCCTTCGGCGCAGACGCTGTGCCCAAAAACCGTCGAGCTGCTCAACCGCATCCCATCGGTCAAGGCAGCGATGTTCGCCGAGCTGCCGCCCGGCAGCCATTTAGGTAAACACCGCGATCCTTACGCCGGTTCGGTGCGCTATCACCTGGGGCTAATGACGCCCAACGACGACCGCTGCTTCATCGAGGTGGACGGCGAGCAGCACAGCTGGCGCGACGGCGAGGCGGTGCTCTTTGACGAAACCTACGTGCACTGGGCGCAAAACGCCACCGATCAGACGCGCATCATTCTGTTTTGCGACGTCGAACGGCCGATGAAATGGCGCTGGGCGCAGGCGGTCAACCACTGGGTCGGCGCCACGCTGATGTCGGCGGCCAGCTCGCCGAACGACGATCAGGATCGCACCGGCGGCATCAACCGCATCTTCAAATACGTCAACGCGGTGCGCGATGCCGGCCAACGCCTGAAGGCGCGCAACCGCCGCGGTTACTACCTGCTGAAGTGGCTGGTGATCGCCGCCATTTTCGCCGCCATCATCCTCCCCAGCCTGTAAACCGTCGCCCATCTTCAACTCAGGGGCAACGCGAATGAGAATATTCGCATGCCCCTCTTCCGCCACACCCCGTACCCTGTGTTAACATACACGTTCCTAGAGCCGCCTCCGCTGGCCAACAGCTATCCCTCCGAAGCCTGATAGCAGCGCAAACCGCCCTTCGAATGTAAATGTTTAGTCAATTATGGAATTCCGACTAAACCCTGGCCGTACTTGGGTGTCTGAGTAGTCGTATCGCTATCGAGTGGAACCTTTATGCGTTACAGCTTGCTGCCCCCCTTTAACGTATAAAAAGAGTTTCTATGAAATCAGCCAAAGCATTTCAACTGGCCTTGCTGCACCCGCGCTACTGGCTCACCTGGTTCGGTCTCGCCCTGCTGTTCCTGCTGGTCCAGCTCCCTTACCCGTTGCTCAATCGGCTGGGAGTGTGGATGGGGCGCACTTCGATGCGATTTCTCAAACGGCGCGTCACCATCACCCGTCGCAACCTCGAGCTGTGCTTCCCCGATATGGACGAAGCGCAGCGTGAGCGCAAGGTGGTGGGCAACTTCGAATCGCTCGGCATGGGCCTGTTGGAAACCGGCATGGCCTGGTTCTGGTCGGATAAACGCGTCAAGCGCTGGTTCAACGTCTCCGGCATCAACCACCTCAAAATGGCGCAGCGCGACGATCGCGGCGTGCTGGTGATCGGCGTGCACTTTATGTCGCTGGAGCTGGGCGGCCGGGCAATGGGTCTGTGCCAGCCGATGATGGCGATGTACCGTCCGCACAACAACAAGGCGATGGAGTGGGCGCAGACCAAGGGCCGCATGCGCTCCAACAAGGCGATGATCGATCGCAAGGATCTGCGCGGCATGGTGCACGCGCTCAAGCGCGGCGAGGCGGTATGGTTCGCGCCGGATCAGGACTACGGCCCGCGCGGCAGCGTATTCGCCCCGCTGTTCGCCGTCGATCAGGCCGCCACCACCAGCGGCACCTTCATGCTGGCGCGCATGGCCAACCCGGCGCTGGTGCCGGTGGTGCTGATCCGCCGCGAACGCGGCCGCGGCTACGACCTGCTGATCCAGCCTGCCCTGGAAGACTATCCGCTCAGCGACGAACAGGCGGCGGCGGTTTACATGAACAAAGTGATCGAGAAAGAGATCATGCGGGCGCCGGAGCAATACATGTGGCTGCACCGCCGCTTCAAAACCCGACCGGCCGGTGCGCCCTCGCTGTACTGACCCTCATTTTTTTCAGCCCGGCCAACGCCGGGCTTTTTTGTGCGCCACGTTTAAAAAGCGGCGGCTCGACACTCTACTTTCCTGTAATCTCCTTTTTTACCCGCACAGGAAAGGAAATGATGAAAGCTCAAGTTCGCATTGCTCTGGTCGGTGATTACAACCCGCAAGCCGTGGCCCATCAGGCCATCCCCGTGGCGCTCCGGCTCGCCGCCGCCCATCTCGACATCGACGTGCTGCCCCAGTGGCTACCGACCGACACCCTGACCACCCCCGAAACGCTGCAAAATTTCGACGCCATCTGGGTGGTGCCGGGCAGCCCGTATCGTTACGACGACGGCGCCTTTATGGCGATCCGTCATGCGCGGGAAAACGACGTGCCGTTCCTCGGCTCCTGCGGCGGTTTTCAATACGCCATCGTCGAATACGCCCGCAACGTGATGGGCTGGCACGACGCCGGCCATGCGGAAACCGACAGCGGCGGCCGGTTGGTGATCGCCCCGCTGAGCTGCTCGCTGGTGGAGAAAACCGGCGACATCGTTTTTCAGCCCGAGACCCGCGTCGCGCAGGCCTACGGCAGCCTGAACACCCATGAAGGCTACCACTGCAACTTCGGCGTGAATCCGGAGTTCGTCGCCGATCTTGAGCGCTTCCCGCTGATGATCAGCGGCCACGACACCGAAGGCGACGTGCGCGCCATCGAACTGCCGGGCCTGCGTTTTTATGTCGCCACGCTGTTCCAGTCGGAACGCGCCGCGCTGCGCGGCGAGCTTTCACCGCTGGTGGTGGAACTCGTCAAAACCGCCGCCAACGGGTAAAAAAAAGCCCTCTTGCGAGGGCTTCATTATAAGCAACGCGGTCAGCGTCGGACGAGCGTATTCAGCACGGCGCTGATGCGCTCTCCTAACCCGCGCCGGTTCGCCGCTTCCGACATCATGGTGACATGATCGCCATCGACCAGGTTGACCGTCACCGCCGACGCCGGCAAATGCCCCTCCCAGCCGAGAGCCGAGCCGTCGCGGCGGTTGTAACCTGCCGGCTTGATGCGTTGCCAGTAGGCTTCCAGATCGTCGTTCAGCAAGCCGGGCATCTCCTCTACCGCTTTAAACAAGTGCAGATTAAGGCCGAGCGGCCGGATGACGCTGGCGCCGACCAGGGTCGCATAGTGATAACGCTTGCGCCATAAAGCAGCCTCCTTCAGCGGATCATCGAGGAAAGTGCTGATGCCCTGGCCGTGCAGCACGGCCAGCGCATCCTCCACCGACAGCAACTGCAGGCGGGCGAACAGCGCCGCCTCCAGCGTCGGATGTTCCACCTCCAGCCAGCTGAGGAATAGCTGTGTCGCATCGCGCATCGCCTGCTGCGGCCGCATGGTGTCGAGCAGGCCCACCAGCGCCACCTCTTCCCCCTCCGCCTGCAGCCGTTCCGCCACCATGTAGGTCAAGATCCCGCCCGAGGAGTAACCGAACAGGTGGTACGGCCCGCTGGCTTGCGCCTGCCGGATGACCCCGGCAACGATCTCCGCCATCGCTTCCATCGTTGCCGGCGGCGCGTCGGTCATCTCTGGCCACGGCACGGCATAAATCGGGAAGTCCGCATCGATCTCTTTGGCAATCTCATAAACATACGAGTGATCGCCATAGCCGGTCGGCATGAAGAACACCGGCGGGTGCTGGCCGCTGCGGCGCGCCGGCAATGCTCTGAGCGGCTGTTCGCCCGTGCGCTGCTCGACATGCGCCGCCAGATCCGCCAGCACCGGGTGGTCAAAGATCGCCTGCACCTGCAGTGCGATCCCCCACTGCTGCGCCAGGCTGGCCTGGCGTACCGCCAGCAGCGAGTGGCCGCCCAGTTCGAAGAAGTTGTCGTGTCTGCCGATCTGAGGCAGCCCCAGCAACTCCGCCCACGCCTGCGCCAACAGCGTCTCGGTATCGCCGCGCGGCGCTTCGTAGGCTTCGCCTGCGGCGGCGGCCATCTCCGGCGCCGGCAGAGCCCGCCGATCAATCTTGCCGTTTGGCGTCAGCGGCATCGCCGCCAGCCAGACAAAGGCCGCAGGCAGCATATAGTCCGGCAACTGAGCCGCCAGGTGCTGGCGCAGCTCACCGGCCAATCCGTCGCTCGCCACGTTCTCACGCAGGCTGATCCAGGCGATCAACCGCGTATCCGCACCGATGCAGCGGGCATCGACCACCGCTTCGTTCACTGCCGGGTGCGCCGCCAGGCGCGCCTCTATCTCCCCCATCTCAATGCGGAAGCCGCGGATCTTCACCTGACGATCGTTGCGTCGCTGATACTCGAGATTGCCGTCCGCCCGATAACGCACCAGATCGCCGGTGCGATACATGCGCCCGCCCGGGTTGAACGGATCGTTCAGGAAACGCTCCGCGGTCAGTTCCGGCCGGTTGAGGTACCCCAGCGCCACGCCGACGCCGCCGATATACAGCTCGCCGATAACGCCCAGCGGTGCCGGTCGGCCGCGCGCATCCAGCACATAGGCGCGGGTGTTGCCGATCGGCTTACCGATCGGCAAACGCGTTGCGCCTTGCACCTCGGCGATCGCCGCCGTCGTCGCGAAGGTCGTCGCTTCCGTCGGCCCATAGGCGTGGATCAGCTGTACCGGCCCCGCTTCCTGCAGCAGCCGTTCGAAGGCGCTCGGCTCCTCCTTTTCCCCGCCGCAGATCAGGTAGCGCAGCTGGGCCAACGTCGCGCCCATGCTGTACACATACTGATTGAACAACGCGGTTGTCAGGAACAGCGTCGTCACGCGATGCTGCGTCAATGCGGCGCTCAAACGCGCCGCATCCATCACGGTTTCCGCCGGGATCACCACCAGTTCGCCGCCGTTCAACAGCGCCGCCCACACCTCCATCGTCGCGGCGTCGAAGGCCGGGTTAGCGGCGTAAGCCACCCGTTCCGTCGCATCCAACGCCGCATAACGGTTGTTGATCACCAACCGGGTGATGCCTTGGTGCGGCGTCATCACGCCTTTAGGCAGCCCTGTGGAGCCGGACGTGTACATGATGTACGCCATCTCGCCGCTCGACAGCAACAGCGCCGGGTCGTTCTCGTCACCGCCGGAGATCAGCGGCCGCAGCAGCGGCAAGGTATCCCCGTCCGCCGCTTCACCGACGATCAGACGCGCGCCGCAGTCCTCCAGGATCCACTGCTGACGCGCCGCCGGCAGTTGCGGGTCGATCGGCACATACACCGCGCCGGCTTTGAAGATCGCCAGTTGCGTCGCCACCAGATCGATGCTGCGCGTCAGACGCGTCGCCACGCGCTCGCCCGGTTGAATGCCGTGCGCGATCAGAGCATGCGCCAGCCGGTTAGCCTGGGCGTTCAACGCCGCATAGCCGATCCGACGGTCGCCTTGCACGATCGCTACAGCCTGCGGCGCACGCTGCGCCTGGCGTTCAAACAGCTGATGCACGCAAAGCGCTGCGGGATAAGGCTCCGCCGTCTGATTCCATTCCTCCAGCAGCAGCCGGCGCTCTGACGGCGGCAGGATCTCCAGTTCGCTCGCCGGCAGGGTCGGCTGGCTTTCCAACGCCTGCGCCAATGAGGCCAGCGCCTGTTGCATATAGCCGCAGATCCTCGCCGCCGGCACCGGCTCGCTGACCTGCGCCGTTAGCCCCAGAGAGTCGCCGCCGTCTTCCACCGACAGGACGAACGGATAGTTGGTGCGCTCCTGCGCGCTCAACAGCGTCATGCCTTCCGGCAACACCAGCTCGCTGCCGTTGTTGTGGCGATAGTTGAGCAAGGCGCTGAACAGCGGCATCCCCGCCGCCACGCCGCTGCAGCGCTGCGCCAGCGCCAGCGGCGCGTGCTCATGATGCAGCAACCCGCTCAGCCGCGCGTGGGCCTGGCGCGCCGCCGTCACCACACCGTCATCGCCGATGTCGAGGCGCAGCGGCAACGTATTGATAAACAGCCCCATCGCGCGCTCGGCGTCTTCCCCCGCCTGCATGCGTCCCAATAGCACGGTACCGAACACCACGCGATCGTGGCCGCTGGTGCGGGCCAGCACCTGCGCCCAGGCCAAATGGCACAGGCTGGCCAGGCTCACGCCCAGCCGTTTGGCTTGATGCCGCAGACGTTCGTTCAACGCCTTGTCGATAGGCTGGTGCGCCGTGGTGACGCCTTTGCCGTCGCCGCGCACGTTGCCGAGCCCGAACGGCAGCACCGGCTCTTCGATGTCCTCCAGCATGGTGCGGAAGAAGGCTTCATGTTCTTGCGCGCTGACGCTCAAACGCGCCTGCGCCACCGCATTGCGGAACGGCGGTGCGGCGCCCAGCTCGGCGCCTTTGCCGGCGAGGATCGTGGCGATCTCTTCCTCAATCAATGCCGCCGTGGAATGATCCCCCACCAGATGATGCCATTGCTGCAGCATCCACCAACTGCCATCGCTATCTTGCGCCACCACTACGTTCAGCAGCGGCGCGCGGCTGAGATCCAGACGCGCATGCTGCGGATCGAAGCGCGCCATCAACTGCTCGCCAATCGCCCCCTGCGCCGGATCGAGCGTCAGCTCAGTCCACGGCAGCGCGGCGGCGCGCCAAACGACCTGTACCGGCTCGCGGATCGCCTCACTGATGAACGCCGTGCGCAAAATATCGTGGCGATCGATCACCTGTTGCATCGCGGCCCGCCAACGATCCAGACGCTCGCGGTGCTCAAAGCGCAGCAGCGTAGACAGCAGGTACGGATCGCCCCGCTCCGCCAACAGGTGGTGGAACAGAATCCCCTCCTGCAACGGCGACAGCGCATAGATATCCTGCACATTGGCCACGCCGCCCGGCACGCGCGCCACAATGCTGTCGATTTCAACCTGGTTCAGCGAGGCCAGCGGCAGCAGCTCAGGCGTGATGCGCGCGCTGTCCGGCCGCAGCAGGTTCTCGGGGATCTCGACTTCGCAGCGCGCCTCCAGCGCCTCCGCCAGCGAGGCCAGCGTCGGGGCGGTAAACAGCGTCTGCACGTTTGCCGTCAGGCCGCAGCGGCGCAGCTCCGCGATCAGTTTCACCGCCAGCAGCGAGTGCCCGCCCAACTCGAAGAAATTGTCATGTCGGCCGACATTCGGCAGACCGAGCAATTCGCCCCAGATCGCCGCCAACAGGGTTTCCGTGTCGCCCTGAGGCGCTTCATGGCCCACGCGTGCAAAGTCGCCGGCCTGCGGCGTCGGCAACGCGTGGCGATCCACTTTGCCATTCGGGGTCAACGGCAAGTCGGCCAGCATCAGACAGGCCGCCGGCACCATGTAGTCCGGCAGCTGCGCCGCCAGATGCCGCCGCAGCTCGTCGGTCAGATCGCGGCCCTCGGCCTCGGCTTGCGGGACGATCCAGGCGATCAACGCAGGATGCGCGCCGCGCACGTCAACCACCGCTTCGCGCACCGCCGGGTGCGTTTCCAACAGGACTTCAATCTCGCTGCACTCGATGCGGAAGCCGCGGATCTTCACCTGCTGATCGTTGCGTCCGCAGTAATCGAGGTTGCCGTCCGGCAGATAGCGCGCTAAATCGCCGGTGCGATACATGCGGCCTCCCTCGTTAAACGGATCCGCCAGGAAACGCTCGGCCGTGAGGTCTTCGCGATTCAGGTAACCCAGCGCCACGCCTACGCCACCGATATACAGCTCGCCGATCGCGCCCAGCGGCACCGGCTGGCGGTATTCGTCCAGTAGATACACCCGGGTATTGCCGATCGGCCGGCCAATCGGCAAACGGTGCCGCCCCGCCGCCACGGTGATATGCGCCGAGGTGGCGGCGGTAGTGGCTTCCGTCGGGCCGTAGCCGTTGATCAGCTGCACCCGGCCGCCCTCCTTCAGCACCCGGGTATAGGCATGAGGATCCGCCGCTTCGCCGCCGCTGATCAGGTATTTCAGCCCCGCCAACGTCGCGGGAATGCTGTGCGCATGCTGATTGAACAGCGAGGTCGGCAACACCAGCACCGTAATCGCCTGACGCGTCAGCAGATCGGCGAACGCCGAGGCGTCCAGCAAGACCGCAGGCGGCACCACCACCAGCGCGGCGCCGTTCAGCAAGGCTCCCCAAACTTCCAGCGTCGCCGGATCGAACGCCGGGTTGATGGCGAAAGCGATACGATCCGAGTCGCTGAACTCCGCATAGCCGTTATTGATCACCAGTCGGTTGATCCCCTGATGCGGCACCATCACGCCTTTCGGCTTACCGGTTGAGCCGGAGGTGTACATGATGTAGGCCAGATCCAGACTGTTGCTCGTCAATATCGGCGCACCGAACGGCAGATCCGCGTCATCGTTTTGCGGCAGACGAGCGACGCCGACGCCGATCTGCGCGTCGTCCTCGCCGCCGTTCAGCAGCAGCACCGCGCCGCTGTCGGCGATGATCCAGTTCTGCCGGCCGGCCGGCAGCTGCGGGTCAACCGGCACATAGGCCGCGCCGGCCTTAAGGATCGCCAATTGGGCGATCGCCAGGGCGGCGCTGCGCTCAAACCGGACCGCCACGCGCTGGCCGGGCTCCACGCCCGCCTTAATCAGGCGCCAGGCCAGCCGATTGGCGCGCTCCGCCAACTGCGCGTAGCGGATAAGCTGCTCGCCATCGATCAACGCCGTCGCCTGCGGCGTGCGCCGCGCCTGCTCGTCAAACAGCTGATGCACGCACGCCTGCGCCGGATACGCCCGCTCGGTGCGGTTCCAGTCATGCAGCAGCAGTTGGCGTTCGGCCGCAGGCAGCAGATCGACGCGCGCCGCCGGCTGGGCCAGATCCGCCACCATTGCTCGCAGCGCCTGCTGCAGATACGCGCCGTAGCGCACCGCCGTGTCGCGATCGAACAAGGCACTGGCGTAGTTCAACGAGCCGACAATACCGCTGCCGCTTTCCGCCAACTCGAGCGTCATGTCGAATTTCGCGACGTCATAGCTCAGCCCGGCATCCGCCGTTTGCAGGCCCGGCAAGGCGATATCGCGCACCGAGCCGTCCTGCCAGGCCAGCATCACCTGGAACAGCGGCGTCGCGTCCAGCTGGCGCGGCGGATTGACCACCTCCACCACCTGTTCGAACGGCAGATCGCCGTTTTCCCGCGCCGCCAATACCGTCTCGCGCACTCGCTCGAGCAAGATTTGCAGCGTCGGCTCACCGCGCAGATCGACATGCATCGCCAGCGTGCTGACGAAGAAGCCGGCCAGCGGTTCGATTTCCAGCCTGCCGCGGTTGGCCTCCGGGGTGCCGATAACCACCTGCTGTTGGCCGGCCATGCGGGACAACACCAGACTCCAGGCGGCCAGCACCGTCATGAACAGCGTGCCGCCGTATTGACGGCTTAACCGCCGCAGCGCGTCGGTGAGCGCCGCGTCGATGACTAAAGGCACCTCGCCGCCGGCGAACGACTGCATCGCCGGACGCGGCCGATCGGTCGGCAGCGTCAGCAGCGCCGGCGCATCGCCCAGCGTCTGGCGCCAGAACGCCGCCTGCTCGGCCAACCGTTCCTGCGTCAGCCACTGGCGCTGCCAAACGGCATAATCGACATAGTGCACCGCCAGCGGCGGCAGCGGCGACGGTTCGCCGCGTTGGAAGGCGCCATACAGCGCGCTCAGCTCCCGCATCAGGATCCCCGTAGACCAGCCGTCGGAAACGATATGGTGGCAGGTCAGCAGGAACAGATGCCGCCGATCGCTCACTTGCAGCAAGCTGGCCCGCACCAGCGGCCCCCCTTCCAGATCGAACGGCGCTTTCATCGCCGCTTCGGCCAGCGCGTGCAAACGTTGCTCCGCCTGATGCTCGCCGCGCAAGTCGTGATGCGCCAGCGGCATGGCCGCCTCCGGCAAGATCCGCACCTGGGGTTGCCCATCCTGGCAGACAAACACGCTGCGCAAGGCTTCGTGGCGGGCATACAGCGCGTCGAGGCTGCGCTGGAACGCCGGCGCATCCAGTTCGCCGTCCAAGCGCAAGGCCAGCGGGATGTGGTAAGTCTCGCCGATCCCGCCCATTTGGCTCAGGAACCACAA
This sequence comes from Serratia sp. TSA_105.2, assembly GCF_052692115.1. Classification (NCBI taxonomy): domain Bacteria; kingdom Pseudomonadati; phylum Pseudomonadota; class Gammaproteobacteria; order Enterobacterales; family Yersiniaceae; genus Serratia; species Serratia sp. TSA_105.2. The sequence continues at coordinate 95,925 of NZ_JBQZFT010000001.1, read as the reverse complement.
CCGCTGCTGGGCAAACGACAACGGCAATGCGCCGTGACGCGGAGTCGGCACGATGGCCGTCGGCTGCGCCGCCCCCTCCCGTTCCAGCCGCTGCGCCAGCGCCTGCAACACCGGCGCGGCGAACAGCGCCGACAGCGGCAACCGCCAGCCGGCCTGCTGCACCCGGTTGGCCAACTGTACCGCCAGCAGCGAATGCCCGCCCAGGGCGAAGAAGTCATCGTGACGACCGACGCGTTCAACATTCAGTAACTGACGCCAGACGGACGCCAGCAGGCGTTCTCGCTCATCGGCCGGTGCTTCATAAACGGCGCGCGCGGCGGCGCCCAGCTCCGGCGCCGGCAGCGCGCGTTTGTCCAGCTTGCCGTTGGTGGTCAGCGGCAACGCGTCCAGCCACACGAAGGCCGTCGGCACCATATAGTCCGGCAGACGGCCGGCCAGATGCTGACGCAGCCGCAGCGCCAGCGTTTCCCGAGCCTCCCCTTCACCCGGCACCGCCCAGGCCACCAAACGTTTGTCGCCGCCGTTGTCCTGCCAGGCGTCAACCGCCACGCTACGAACCTCAGGATGGCTCAGCAGCGCCGCCTCCACCTCACCGCACTCAATGCGGAAACCGCGAATTTTCACCTGCTGGTCGTTGCGCCCCAGGTACTCCAGCTCACCGTTCGGCAGATAGCGCGCCAGATCGCCGGCGCGATACATCCGTTCTCCCGCCACGAAAGGATCGTCGAGGAAACGTTGCGCATTCAGCTCCGGCCGATTCAGGTAGCCGCGCGCCACGCCCAGCCCGCCGACATACAGCTCCCCCACCGCGCCCTGCGCCACCGGCTGACCGTGTTCGTCAAGCAGATACAGGCGCAGATCCGGAATGCGGTGGCCGATCGGGCTGCCGCTGCCGGTGATGTCCGCCGGAGACATTTCCCGGTAAGTGACGTGCACCGTCGTTTCCGTTATGCCGTACATATTGATTAACCGCGGCGCGTCCGGCCGATTACGGGCATACCACGGCGCCAGATCGGCCGGATTCAGCATTTCGCCGCCGAAGACGATGTAGCGCAGCCGATGCGGCGTGTCGTCCTGAGCCTGAATGAACGCCTTAAAGGCGCTTGGCGTCTGATTCAGCACCGTCACGCCCTGGTGGCAAACCAGCTGATAGAACGCGGGGGCGGAGCGCGCCGTTTCCTGCGGCACGATCACCAACCGGCCGCCGTGGCGCCACGCGCCCCAGATTTCCCATACCGAGAAATCGAAGGCGAACGAGTGGAACAGACACCACACATCCCCGGCGTCAAAGCCGAACCCGGCATCAGTCGCGGTAAACAGGCGCTCAACCTGACGGTGCTCCACCATCACGCCTTTGGGCTTGCCGGTCGATCCGGAGGTATAGATCACATAGGCCAGATTGGCCGCCGTCAGCCCTTCAACTTGCGGATTGGCGGCCTCGGCGCCCCAATCCTCCTCCAGCGCCATCGTCGGCACATCGGCCCCGCTCAGCGCCGAGCGCCCTGCAGCGTCGGCCAGCAGCAACACCGGCCGGGCATCGTGTAAAATGTATTCCAGACGTTCGCCGGTATACGCCGGATCGAGCGGCACATAGGCGCCGCCCGCTTTCAGGATCGCCAGCAACCCGACCAGCATCGGCGTGCCGCGCTCCGCACACAGCGCCACCAGACGATCGGGCCCGACGCCGCGCGCGATCAACACCTGCGCCAACGCGTTGGCTCGTTCATTGAGCGCCCGATAGCTGAGGCGCTCTTCTCCGCACACCGCTGCGATCGCCGCCGGCGTGCGCAGCGCCAGCCGCTCCAGGTGATGGTGCGGGCAGAGATCCGCCTGCGGTTCGTCCGGCGTCCAGTTCCAGCCATGCAACAACCGCTGCCGTTCATTCTGCGGCAACAGCGCAAGCTGCGAAACCGGCTGCGGCGCCGCCAACGCGATGCCCTGCAGCACCTGGCGCAGATAGATCCCGTAGCGCTCGGCGGTTTCACGATCGAACAACGCCGTGGCGTAATACAGCGAGCCGGCGATTTCTTCGCCGATCTCGGTCAGATCCAGCGTCATGTCATATTTCGCTGCGGCATAGCCGGCATCGATCGCTTCCGCCTGCAGCCCCGGCAGGCCGATATCGTGCACCGAACCGTCCTGCCAGCTCAGCATCACCTGGAACAACGGGGTATGGCCGCGATGACGCGGCGGGTTCACCTGTTCAACCACCTGCTCGAAAGGCAGATCGCCATGGTCGCGCGCCGCCAGCAGCGTATCGCGCACGCGCAGCGCCAACGTCGACAAATCCGGATCGTCGGACAGATCGATGCGCAGCGCCAGGGTGCTGACGAAGAAGCCGATCATCGGTTCCGTTTCCAGCCGGCGACGGTTGGCCTCCGGCGTGCCGATCACCAGATCGCGCTGCCCCGACAAACGGGACAGCACAACGCTCCACGCCGTCAGCAGCGTGATGAACAGCGTGCATCCCTGACGCAGGCTGAATTGCCTCAGCGCCGCGGTCAACTCGGCATCAAGCGAGACGGCCACCCGATCCCCGGCGAATGACTGCACCGCCGGACGCGGACGGTCGGTCGGCAACGTCAACAGCGCCGGCGCATCGCCCAACGTCTGGCGCCAATAATCGGCCTGCTTCGACAACCGCGCAGGCTGCAGCCATTGCCGCTGCCAGTGGGCGTAATCCGCGTACTGCAACGCCAGCGGCGGCAGCGGCGAAGGCTCGCCGCGACACAATGCGCCATACAGCGCGCCCAGCTCCCGCAGCAGGATGCCGTTCGACCAGCCATCGGAAATGATGTGGTGGCAGGTCAGCGCGAACAGCTGTTCCTCGTCGCTCAACCGGATGAGGCTGGCGCGCACCAGCGGGCCACCGGTCAGATCAAAGGGAACCGCGACCTCTTCCTGCATCAGCGTGGCGGCGCGCGCCTGCGCATCCGCGACGCCGCGCAGATCGTGGATCGTCAGCGGCAAACCGGCGATCGGCAAAATGAGCGCCTGCGGCTGGCCGTCGCGGCTGATGAAGACGGTGCGCAACGCGTCGTGGCGCGCATAAAGCGCGTCGAGGCTGCTCTGCCAGGCGGCCAGATTCAGCGGCCCACGCAGCCGCAGCGCCAACGGCATGTGGTAAATTTCGCTCATGCCGTCCAGTTGGGTCAGGAACCACAGGCGCTGCTGAGCGAACGACAGCGGTAAGGCGGCATCGCGCGGCGCGGGCAGAATCGGCGGCAGGCTTTCCGCCTGCGTAATCTGGCGCGCCAACGCCTGCAGGACCGGGTTGGCAAACAGCGCCTGCAGCGACAACGGCAACCCGCTTTGCTGCAGGCGGTTGGCCAAACGCACCGCCAACAGCGAATGGCCGCCCAGAGCGAAGAAGCTGTCGTTGCGGCCAACCCGTTCCACGCCCAGCAGCTCTTCCCACAGCGCCGCCAGACGCTGCTCGACGTGCCCCTGCGGCGCCTCGTAGGCTTCTCGACGATAGGCCTCACCCGACGGGTCGGGCAATGCGCGGCGATCGAGCTTACCGTTTGGCGACAGGGGCAGCGTCTCCAGCAGCACGCAAGCGGCCGGCACCATGTAATCCGGCAGTTTGTCGGCCAAATGCCGGCGCAGCGTCTCCGCCAGCGACGCCTCATCGGCACTTGGCTGCGGCACCACCCAGGCGATCAGGCGTTTCTCACCGTCGCCGCCGCCGCGCGCATCCACCGCGGCTTCGCGCACCTGCGGATGCGCGGCCAGCACCGCCTCTATCTCGCCGCATTCGATACGGAAACCGCGGATCTTCACCTGTTGATCGTTACGTCCCAGATACTCGATATTGCCGTCCGGCAGATAGCGAGCCACATCGCCGGTGCGGTACATGCGGCCGCCGTGGCCGGCATCGAACGGATCGGCCAGGAAGCGCTCCGCCGTCAGTTCAGGCCGGTTGAAATAGCCGCGCGCCACCTGAATGCCGCCGATATACAGCTCGCCGACCGCCCCCAGCGGTACCGGCTGCCCTTGTTCATCAAGCAGATAGATCCGCGTGTTGGCCACCGGCCGCCCAATGGGCACCGACACCAGCCCAGGTTGGCGGGTGCAGTGCCAGGCCGTCACGTCCACCGCCGCTTCGGTCGGGCCATAGAGGTTATGCAACTCAACATGCGGCATCTGGCGGTAGAATTCGGCCACCAGCGAGGCGGGCAGCGCCTCGCCGCTGCACATGACGCGCACCACCTGCCCACAGCGGCGGCTCGCGCCTTCATACAGCAGGAAGCTTTGCAGCATAGACGGCACAAAGTGCAGCGTTGTCACGCCATACTGTTCGATGATGCGGCTCAGGTACTCCGGATCCTTGTGGCCTTCAGGGCGCGCCATTGCCAGACGCGCGCCATACATCAACGGCCAGAAGAATTCCCACACTGAGACGTCGAAGCCGAACGGCGTTTTCTGCAGCACCGTATCCGCCGGCGTCAATCCATAAGCCTGCTGCATCCAGATCAGGCGGTTAACGATGCCACGATGTTCATTCATCGCGCCTTTCGGTTTGCCGGTCGAGCCGGAGGTATAAATCACGTAGGCCAAATGGTTGGGCTGCGCGCGCGGCGCCGGGTTATCGGCGTTCAGCTCGTCCGCCAACGGTTCATCCAGCGCCAGCAGCGGCACCGCGTGTTCGCCCAGCGCCGCGCGGCCGGCGGCGTCCGCCAGCAGCAGCACCGGATCGGCGTCCTGCAGGATATAGTGCAGACGCTCGCCCGGATAAGCCGGATCCAGCGGCACATAGGCGCCGCCGGCCTTGAGGATGCCGAACAATGCCGTCACCATCGCCAGGCTGCGCTCGGCGCACACCGCCACGCGGCAATCCGGACCGACACCGCGCGCTATCAGCGCGTGCGCCAGGCGATTGGCCTGCGCATTCAGCTGGGCGTAGCTCAGTTCGGCGTCGCCGCAAACCAGCGCCACGGCGTCCGGCGTGCGGCGCACCTGCGCTTCAAACAGCGCATGCAGGCAGACATCCTGCGGATAAGGCTGCGCCGTTGCGTTCCAGCCATTGATCAGCAAGGCGTACTCGTCGTCCGGCAGAATCGACAGTTCGCGCACCGGCATTTCCGGCGTGTGTTCCAGCGCATTCACCAGAGCGGTCAATGCCTGTTGCATATAGCGGCACACCCGTGAGGCTTCGATGGGGTCGATGACCTGTGCCGTTAACGCCAGCGAATCCATGCCGTCGTCTACCGACAGCACGAACGGATAGTTGGTGCGTTCGTCCGCGCCGATCAGGCTGACCCCTTCCGGCAGCGCCAATGCTTCCCCGTCGTTGTGGCGGTAGTTCAGCAGTGCACTGAACAGCGGCGCACCGTTTTTCACGCCGCTGCAGCGCTGCGCCAACGCCAGCGAGGCGTGCTCATGCGCCAGCAAGCCGCTCAGGCGCGCATGCGCCTGCCGCACCGACGCTTCAACGCTGCGCCCGTCCATATCCAGCCGCAGCGGCAGCGTATTGATGAATAGCCCCAGCGCCCGGTCGGCGCCTTCGCCCGATTCCATGCGGCCCAGCAGCACCGTGCCGAACACCACGGCATCACGCCCGCTGGTGCGCGCCAACACCTGCGCCCAGGCCAGATGGCACAGGCTGGCCAGGCTGACGCCCAGCCGCTTCGCCTGTCGACGCAGGCCGGCATTCAGCGCAGGCGCCAACGCCAGGTGGCCGGTATTGGCGCACTGTCCGTCGCCGTGTACGTTGCCGAGCCCGAACGGCAGCACCGGTTCGTCGATATCCGCCAGCATGCCGCAGAAGAAACTCTCATGTTCCTGTTCGCTGAGCCCCAAACGCGCTTGCGCCACCGCATTGCGGAACGGCTGCGCGCTGCCCAGCGTATCCCCGCGCCCGGCCAGAATGGCGTTGACTTCTTCCCCCATCATCGCCAGCGTCGAGTGGTCGCCAATCAGGTGGTGCCACTGCTGCAAGACGTACCAGCTACCGTCGCTCTCTTCGGCGATGACGTAATACAGCAGCGGCGCCCGCGTCAGATCCTGACGGATCCGCCGGGGGTCGAAGCGCGCTCCCAGCTGACGGCCGACCGGCCCCGCGGCCGGATCCAGCGCCAGCTCGATCACCGCTAAGCGCGCCCGGCGCCAGACGACCTGTACCGGTTCGGACAGCCCCGCACCGACAAAGGCCGTGCGCAAAATGTCATGACGCTCCACCACCTGCTGCATCGCCGCCAGCCAGCGATCGAAACGCGCCCGGCTGTCGAAGCGCAGCAGTGCCGACAGCAGGTAAGGGTCGCCCTCTTCCGCCAGCATGTGGTGGAACAAGATCCCTTCCTGCAACGGGGAAAGGGCATAGATATCCTGTACGTTGTCGATACCCCCCTCCACACCGTCGACGATCTGATCGATCTCAGCCTGAGTCAGATCGGCCAGCGGCAGCATCTGCGGCGTGATTGAGCGGCAGCCCGACACAATCCGATTTTCCGGCACCTGGATCCGCTGCTGCGACACCAGCGTTTGCGCCAGATCCGACAGCGTTGGCGTGGAGAACAGCGCCTGAACGCTCGCCGACAGCCCCGCCTGGCGCAGCTGTGCCATCAGCTTCACCGCCAGCAGCGAATGGCCGCCCAACTCGAAGAAGTTGTCGTGACGCCCCACGCGTTCAACGCTCAACAACCCCTGCCAAATCTGAGCCAGCAGCCCTTCTGTTTCCCCCTGCGGCTCGACATAGGCTTCGCGCATGGCGGCATCCGGCGCCGGCGCCGGCAGCGCGCGCCGATCCAGTTTGCCGTTCGGCGACAGCGGCAGCGCCTCCAGCCACACAAAGGCCGTCGGCACCATATAATCCGGCAGCGTTGCGGCAAGCGCCCGGCGCAGCGTCTGCGCCAGCGCCTCACGCTCCGCTTCCGGCTGCGGCACGACCCAGGCCACCAGACGTTTGTCGCCTTCGCCATCCGTGAGCACATCTACCACCGCGTCACGCACGGCGGCTTGCATAGCCAGCTGCGACTCGATTTCACCGCATTCAATGCGGAAGCCGCGAATTTTTACCTGCAGATCGTTGCGGCCCAGATACTCCAGGCTGCCGTCCGGCATATAACGCGCCAGATCGCCGGTGCGGTACATGCGGCCACCCGGCGCGAAAGGATCGGCAAGAAAACGCTCCGCCGTCAGCGCCGGCAGATTCAGGTAGCCGCGCGCCACCTGCGCGCCGCCGATATACAACTCACCCACGGCACCCAGCGGCACCGGCTGCCCATAGTCATCCAGCAAGTACGCCCGGCCGTTGGCGATAGGCCGGCCGATAGACGGCATCGCCGTACCGACCGCCGGCTCGCCCGAAGTCGCTACCACGGTCGTCTCCGTCGGCCCATAGTTATTCACAATGGTTACGCCAGGCGGCGCCTGCAGCGGCCAGCGGCGGATGCTGTCGCCGCCGATCAGCAGCATCCGCAGATCGGCAGGCATGTCGCCCATCAGTGCGAGCTCAGCCAGCGGCGTCACCATAAACCCGACCTGCACACCGCTGCCGCGCCACCATTGCAGCAGCGCTTCGCCATTGCCCGCCGCCTCTGCCGGCGGCAGCAACAGCGTCGCTCCCTTCGTCAACGTCGGCCAGATTTCCCAAACGCTGGCGTCAAAACCCAGACCCGCCATGCTGGTCGTTCGTTCACCGGCCTGCAAACCGGTCGCTTCGCAGTGCCACATGATCAGGTTGATCAGGTGCGCCTGCTCCACCATTACCCCTTTCGGTTTGCCGGTCGAGCCCGAGGTGTAAACCACATACGCCAGACTGCCTGGCTGCGCGCGCGGCGGCAGGTCGTGCTCCTGCTCTGGCAGCGCGTCTTCCAGGGCCAACAGCGGCGCGGCCACCGCCCCCAGCGCCGCGCGGCCGGCGCTATCCGCCAACAGCAACGCCGGCGCGCAGTCCTGCACGATATAGTGCAGGCGCTCAGCGGGATAAGCCGGATCCAGCGGCACATAGGCGCCGCCGGCTTTCAGGATCGCCAGCAGTGCAACGATCATCTCCGGGCTGCGCGCGGCGCAGACCGCGACGCGGCTTTCCGGCCCCACGCCGCGTGCCGTCAGGTGATGCGCCAGCCGGTTGGCGCGCGCGTTCAATTCCGCATAGCTCAGCGACGTCTCCCCCTGAGACAGCGCCGGCGCCGTCGGCGTACGCCGCGCCTGCGCTTCAAATAGGGCCGACACGCTTGACGCCTGCGGGAAAGCACGGTGGGTGCGGTTGCGCACGTTGAGCACTAGCTCTCGCTCCGCCTGGCTCAGTAAACGATCGCCGCGCACCGGCGCATTCGGCGCCGCAGCGGCCTGCCGGAGCAGCAATAGCAGATGTTGCGCGGCGCGCAGCATCTGCTCGTCCCCCACCGCGGCGCTGTCGTACACCCAACGGAAAGCGCCGTTGCTTTCACAGATCTGCAGCACTGCCCGGGCGCCGGAGCATTTCACCGCCGCTGCGCCCTCCTGGCCTTCGTCGAATCCCGGCGAGGTGTCGCGGCGCAATAGCGCCACGACGGTTGACCAGGCGCGCGAACGCGTGTCCAGGCCGAGCAATGCCGGATGGTAGGCCCGACGCGCGTGCGCCTGCTGCCATTCGCGTCGCATCTGCACCTGCGCCTCGGTGAAACCCAGCGTCGGATCCAGCGAGATCTGCAGCGGCAGTGTCCAGACCTGGCCCGGCTCGCCGATAACGTCGTCCGTCGCGTTCAGCCAGCCAAGTTGGAAATCACTTTCGCCGCCCATCAATCCCAGATACAACGCCAACCCGGTCAACACCGATTCGACCTCAATCTTGCCCGCATGTTGCCAGGCCGTAGCCTGCCATGCCGGCCGAGCTTCGCGCTGCCAGGCCACCGGGAACGCCGCCGGGGCAAACTGGGCCAATCGCGGTTGCCAGAAAGCCGCATGGTGCCCACCGGCCGCCTGTATCTCCTCCAACCGTTTCGCCTGCAAGGGATCAAGCAACGGCAACGGCTCGCCCACCGTCAAACCGTGCCGCCGCGCCAGCGCTTCCCCCGCCGCCAGCTCCCCTTCGGCGGTGAACCAGCCTCCGATCCGCACCGCCCCTTCCGCCGTGGCGATATTCCAACCCGCATCGTCGACGCCAAGCAGCGTACCGGGTGCCGCATCGCCGGCGTCAGGCAGCATTTCCAGGCGCCCAACGCCCAGCGCCCGGTCGTTCAACAGGATTTTCAGCGGGCAATCGCCCGCAGGATGGCCGAGTGACGTCGCGAGGCGCACCAGTTCAGCGGCAGGACGATCCCAACGGATAAAGCCGGCGGCCGGCGGCAGTCGGCGGAGATCATAGAAACTGCCGCTGACGTCCGCTTCAGGCTGCGCATGAATCTGTTGCATCACCTGAGCGATGCTGCCTTCAGGCTGTTCAGAGAGGGTCCGCAGAATAAACTGGAAACGCCGCTGTAAACTCTCAAGCTGGCTTAATGAATGGGCATGCGGCGCATCGGCAAACATGACGTCCAATTCTTGCGCCTGCTGATCTTCGTAAAACAGAATTTGCATATCGCTGACGGCGATGTTGCCGCCGTAATACCAGCGCGTCTTACATCCCCAAAACGGATCGCCATGATCGAAGGAAACGATATTGATAGCGGGACCAAACCAGGATGAGCTCATGGTACTGCGATCGCGACGAATATCTTCACCGCGATATAATTGCCGACGAACCACTTTGGCTATTTCCGCAGCGACCTGTTGTGCGAAATCCGCCAGACGACTTTCAGGGTTAATGGCTAAAATCAGTGGCACCACATTCGCGGTCATACCAATACTGTTTCGCTCTCGGGTACCGGTAACGGGCAGGCTGAAATTCAATAAGGTCTGACCAGTAATACTATGGAAACATAATGCGACGGCCGCCGCCAATATATGAGCGCGATGTACACCGGCTTTTTCCGCACCCCGATCAATCGCCGCTATCTCATTTATTGTTAATGTGTGATTGCTGATTTGCATGGACGAATAAGGGACGAGTTTCTCCCGACGCGTCAGGCTATGGGGCGCGGCGAGCGTGTAGCCTTGCCAGAACTGTTTGTCGGTAGCGAAGCGGGAAGAGTCGCGGTACTGCAGGTCGTGTTCATAGAGCCGGCTAAAACTGCAATTGCTGAATTCAGGAATGTTTTTTTTCTCAGCCAACGCGTTGTAATACAGTGCGATGCGACGCATGAACTCTTCAGCGCTGCGGCCATCCACCAGCATGTGGTGAAAACGCCGGTAGAGAATATAGCTGCCCGGCGCCAACGTCAGTAAGGCAAAGCCGAACAGGTCCTGATCCAGCGCGGAGATAACGCGATCGGCATCTTGCCGCATCCAGCGCTGCGCCGCCAGCTCAGGGTATTCCTGGCTGCTGAAGTCATGCGCGGAAAGCGGGTCATGACTGCGCACCGCACGGTATTGATAAAGCTTACCGTCTTGTTCGGTGAAATGGGCCTGCATCGCCGGCGTTTCTTCAATGATCGCGTCTATCGCCTGGCGCAGCAGGGCTATCTGCAACGGCCCTTCTATCGTGCCGTATCCCCACATATTGAACGGCAAGCCTTCAGACATGCTGGCGCTCAGCCAAAGCTCGCGCTGAGCGGTGGTAATTTCATGCAGTTCGACTTTCTCCAACGCAACATGAGCACCAGTACGGAATTCCCCACTCTTCACATCAGTTTGTTTGTTCATAATATTCTCTAGCACTTTTTCATTACGTTAATGAAAGGGACCGTCCGGATTTAGGCAAAGCCTGGCCGTCCGACAGTTTAAGTCAGAATAAAAAACCGTAGAAAAGCTGGGTATCCCCCCAACTAAGAAAGAATGAAATGGTTAATCCAGAGGTTCCCCCTGTGCCTCAATTTGTTGAGCTGTGAAGTATAGGAGAGGATATTTTTTTTGGCGAAATGTGCGAAAGGGAATAAATGACCATTTTATTTCCCCGATATTACTCAGGGATGACGAGCGTATTCCTCTTGTATTAATCCGATATAATTAGAGAGAAATTCATATTCTCTTGTATTATTCACCACAGTTAATGTGCAACAATACTTACGATAAGAGCCTCTCCATATCAATAAGTTATACTTTATTGTTTTGATGATAATACTTTATAAGTAAATTAATTCATTTTCATTTAAAATGAGCGGCAATTTTGCCCGCGGCGCATCTATCGTTTTTTGTTATAACGATGGGAAAAATTATGCTGAAAAATTTCTTCGTTTTTTCGGGCGCTCATCGACGGCACCGTTCCCAACGACAGACAATGTAAAATGGGGCGGCAGAGCCCGCCCCGAGAGGTCTTACCACATCAGCCGGCCGATCAGCGGCGCGGCCACCACCGTGATAATGCCGGCCAGCATCATCACCAGGCTCGATACCACGCCCTCCTGCGGCCCCAGTTCATAAGCGCGGGCGGTGCCGGCGCCGTGCGACGAGGCGCCAAACCCGGCTCCCTTGGCCAGGCGGCTGCGCACCGCCAGCCGCAGAAACAGAATGTCGCCCACCGCCATGCCGAACACCCCGGTGATCACCACGAACAGCGCCACCAGATCCGGCTGCCCGCCCATCTGCTTGGCGGCCTCCAGCGCGAACGGCGTAGTAATCGAACGCACCGCCAGGCTGCGCTGTACCTCTTCCGGCAGCGTCAGCAGGCGCGCCAGCCACACCGAGCTGTACACCGCCACCAGCACCGCCGTCGTTACCCCGGCGGTCAGCGACAGCCAGTGGCGGCGGATGATGTGCAAATTCTCGTACACCGGCACTGCAAAGGCGATGGTCGCCGGCCCCAGCAACCACAGCAGCCAGTGGGTTTCGCCAATATAGTCCTGATAGGAGATGTGGGTGACCACCAGCAGCAGCACCAGGATCATCGGCGTCAGCACCAGCGGCATCAGCAGCAACGTGCGGCGGCGGCGATAGAGTTTCTTGTTGGCGAAGTACAGCGCCAGCGTCGCCAGAAAGCAGGCCAGGCTGAGGATAAAATCATTCATGGCGCAACTTCCGTCGCTGCAGCCAAATCTCCAGCCGATACACCCTGTCCACCACCAGCCCGGTGGCGCCCAGCGTCAGCATGGTGCTGACCGCGATCACCAGAAAGATCTTCCAGCCCTCGACCATCAGCAGCTGGGCATAGTTGACCACCGCCACCACCGCCGGCACGAAGAACAGCAGCATTTCTGCCAGCAGCCAGCGGGAACCGGCCTTGACCCAGCTCAGCGGCAGAATGCGCAGCAGGATCAGCGCCAGCAGCATCAGCATGCCGACGATATTGGCGGGGAGCGGCAGGTGGAATTGTTGCACCAGACGATCGGCGATCAGGAACAGCGCCGCATACAACGCCACCTGAATCGGCACCTGCAAACGGGTCAGCAGGGAGGGGGCAACGCGGCGTAACGCCAGAGACATGAAAGATGACCTCAAACAATAAATTGACGGCCTACAGTATACGCAGCCGGGAAACCACGCCTGAAATGAATTAAAATTATCGACATCATGCCGTCCGGGAATAGTTTCCCGCCGGTAGCGCCCTCAAGGAGAACCCTAACGTGGATGTCCGCACCCTGCGCTACTTCGTTGAAGTGGTGCGCCAGCAAAGCTTCACCCGCGCCGCGGAAAAACTGTTCGTCACCCAGCCCACCATCAGCAAGATGCTGCGGCATCTGGAAGAGGAGCTGGAATGCACGCTGCTGATCCGCGAAGGCCGCAAGCTGCGCCTGACCGACAGCGGCCAGGCGGTGTATCAGCGCGGCCTGACGATCCTCGACGAATTCCGCCAGCTGGAGGCGGAGCTGGAAGACATCAGCTCGGTGAAAAAGGGCGTGCTGCGGCTGGGCATTCCGCCGATGGTCGGCAGGCAGATCGCCGATCTGATCCGCCGCTTTCGCCAGACCTACCCCGGTATCGAATTGAAAATTTCCGAGCTGGGCGGGCTGTCGGTCGAACAGGCGGTGATGTCCGGCGAACTGGATCTGGCGATGACGGTGCTGCCCTTCGATTCGGAACAGCCGCTGACCTTTCTGCCGCTGCTGGGCCATCCGATGTGCGTGGTGGCGCCGCGCACGCCGCAGTGGCTCAACCGCACCCGCATCAATATCACCGAATTGGCCGACAGCCCGATCCTGATTTATAACGAAGACTTTGCGCTGTACAAGATGCTGATGAAGGCGTTTCGCCAGGCCGGTTTTGAACCGCAAATCGCGGTGCGCAGCGGCCAGTGGGACTTCCTCGCCTCGATGGTGCAGGCCGGCGTGGGCATCGCCATGCTGCCGGAGCCGGTCTGCCGCTGGCTGGACAAGGAAAACCTGGTCTGGCTGCCGCTGGAGCCGCGCATGGAGTGGAAAGTCGGGCTGATCTGGCGCCAGGGCAGCTACCTGTCGCACAGCGCGCAGGCCTGGATCGCCTGCTGCCGCGACTACTGGCCGCCGCTCAAGTAGCCAAAAAACAAGGGCCGCACAGGCGGCCCTTCAGGACAGAGATAAAGCGGATAAACGTTTATTCCCCCTCGGAGATTTACCCTTCGCGCTCGATCAGCAACGCTTCGAGCAAGTCGAGATCGTGCAGCAGTTTTTGCAGCGTCTCGTTGCTGATTTTCTGCGTGGCGCGCAGATGGTATAGCTCGCCGCGCTCGGCGCGCAGCGCCGTCAGGCGGAAACGCCGCTCGAGGTTTTCCATCGCCAGCGCATTCTCGATATCGTCTTTCGACGCGATGCGCCGCCGCAGCATGCCCGTCACCCGCGAACTGACCTCTTTCAACACCTGCGGATCGAGGTTCTCTTCGGTATCGGCAACCAAACGCTCTTCCATTTTATTCACGCTCTCGATCGCCACCTCGGCCGCCATGGCGATCGCCATGCGTTCTTCCTGCTTGCTGGCGCTCTTGTCGGCCACCTGCACACCGCGCAGCAACAGCGGCAACGCCAGCACGCCGACGATCAACGACAGCAGGATCACCCCGGCGGCGATAAACACCAGCTGATAGCGCGCCGGGAAGGCGGTGCCGTCGCTCAGCAACAGCGGTATCGACAGCACACCGGCCAGGGTAATCGCCCCGCGCACCCCGGCGAACGACGCCACCCACAGCTCACGCGTGCTGTAGTCGCCAAACTGCAGCGGGCGCTTTTTCATAAAGCGGTTGCTGGCCTTCTTCATCACCCACAACCAGGTGAAACGCAGCACCAGCAGCGCGGCGTAGATGGTGGCCACGTCGGCGAACAGGTACCAGGTCTGGATGGTCGGATCCAGCTCCGCCTGCAGGATAGAGGTTTCAAGAATGCCCGGCAGCTGCAGGCCCAACATGATGAACACCATGCCGTTGAACACGAACTCCAACATCGCCCATACGCTGTTGGCGCGCAGGCGCATCGCCAGCGGCGCGTTGCGGATCACGCCGGATTGGCTGATGGTCATCCCCGCCGCCACCGCCGCCAGGATGCCGGAAACGCCGATATGTTCGGCGATCAGGTAGGAGGCGAACGGCAGCAGCAGCAGGAACACGATCTGGGTCGCCGGGTCGTCGCCGCTCCAGCGGCTCATCACCCGCAGCGATTTACTGTAGGTCCAGGTGACCGCCACGCCGGCCAGCAGGCCGCCGATCGCCACTTTGAGGAACTCGAGGGTCGCGCCGCCCACGGTGAACACCATGGTGCCCATCGCCACCGCGATGGCGAACTTGAGCGACACCAGACCGGACGCGTCATTCATCAGCGCCTCGCCCTCGAGCACGCCCATGATCGGCTTGGGAATGCGCCCTTTACCGACGATGCCGGACAGCGCCACGGCATCGGTCGGCGACAGCACTGCCGCCAGCGCGAAGGCCGCCACCAGCGGAATGCCCGGCACCATGGCGTAGATCAGATAGCCGACGCCGACCACGGTGATCAGCACCAGCACCAGCGCCAGGCCGAGAATTTCACGCCCGTGGTGCAGGAATTCGCGCGTCGGCGTTTTCCAACCGTCAGCGAACAGCAGCGGCGGAATGAACAGCACCAGGAACAGTTCGGGATCAAAGTCGACGTGCAGCCCGAAATGCGGCCAGGCCAACAGGGCTCCGATGGCGATTTGCATCAGCGGCAGCGGCACCTGGAACGGCAACATGCGCGTCACCACCCCGGACAGGGAGACCACCAGGATCAAAATGAGGATTGTAAAAAAGATTTCCATGCTTTCCTTAGACTCTACGATTCAGACGACATCGGCTCAGGGCCTGCGTTGGTCCCGATAGTAGATCACTTTTTTTACAGCCGTTAAAGCTTGTTGTGCCTTTCAAAACGCGGTGCAGAACAGAAGAAGACTTATCTTAAGAAGGGAAATGCCGTGACAGATTCCCCCGCCCATCGGGCGAGGGAAACCCGAGGGGCTTAAATCGCCCAGCCGCCGGCGTAAAACGCCACCAGCGCCACGGCGATCAGCACGGTGCCGATGTTCAGCTTGCGCCATTCGCCGGAGAAGATGCGGCCGATGACCAGCGAACTGAAGCCCAGCATGATGCCGGTAACGATGTTGCAGGTCAGTACGATGAACACCGCGCACAGCAGGCCGGCCATCGCGTCGACGAAGTCGTTGAAGTCCAGCTTGGTGACGTTGCTCAGCATCAGCAGGCCGACGTACATCAGCGCCGGTGCGGTGGCATAGACCGGCACCAGATAGGCCAGCGGCGACAGGAACAGGATCAGCAGGAACAGAATGCCGACCACGGTGGCGGTCAGGCCGGTCTTGCCGCCCGCGGCGGTGCCGGCGGCGGATTCGATGTAGACCGCGGCGGGCGCGGCGCCCACCAGGCCGGAGAAGATGCTGCTCAGGGAATCCGAGGTCAGCGCCTTGCCGCCGTTGATGATCTGCCCGTCTTTATCCAGCAGGTTGGCTTGCCCGGCCACCGCGCGGATGGTGCCGGTGGCGTCGAACACCGCGGTCATCACCAGCGCCAGCACGCTCGGCAACACCACCGGCTGCAATGCGCCCATGATATCCAGGCTGAAGATCAACGATTTGCCGTCAGCATCCGCCAGGCTCGGCATGGCGAACAGCCCCTGGTATTTCACCGCCGGGTCGACGATCAGGCCGATGATGGAAATGGCGATGATCACCAGCAAAATGCCGCCGGGCACGCGCAGTTTTTCCAGGCCGAAGATCACCGCCAGGCCGACCAGCGTCATCACCACCGGGAAGGAGGTGAACGCGCCGAGCGCCACCGGCAGGCCATCCAGCGGGTTCTTCACCACCAGGCCGACGCCGTTGGCGGCGATCAGCAGCAGGAACAGACCGATACCGATGCCGGTGCCGTGCGCCACCCCCATCGGCAGGTTGCGCAGGATCCAGGCGCGGATGCCGGTGACCGAGATAATGGTAAATAGCACGCCCATCACGAACACCGCGCCCAGCGCCACCGGAATGCTGATGTGCTGGCCCAGCACCAGGCTGAAGGCGGTGAAAGCGGTCAATGAAATCGCACAGCCGATGGCCATCGGCAGGTTAGCCCACAGCCCCATCAGCAGCGAGCCCAGACCGGCCACCAGGCAAGTGGAGACAAACACCGCCGCCGGCGGGAAGCCCGCTTTGCCCAGCATGCTCGGCACCACGATCACCGAGTACACCATCGCCAGGAAGGTGGTCAGCCCCGCCACCACTTCCTGACGCACGCTGCTGCCGCGCGCGGAAATTTTAAAATAGCCATCAAGCCCGCCGGTTGGTTTTGCGGCGTGGTTCGCTTGAGAGTTCGACATAGGTTACTTCCCCTGTGTTTCATGAATCGGCCCGTTACAGCAGGCCTGTAATCTCGCCCGCGCCCGATCGCCACGTAATCGTTTACGTCACGTTCCGCATCCTTGCCCTTCCGTCGCATCGCCAACGGCGATGCGCACCAAGGCAAACGTTTAACTCGCCGCGCGCGGTACGGGTAATTTATGGTGGTTTATTCAAGGCAAACGATTATCCTGCCTTCCATAGCGTCTAATCAACTAAAGATCGCGGCAATTTATGCAGAAAGTGGCGGGAATGGCGCCTGCACGATAAAACCGGGGCGACGGGCGCCCCGGCGAACGCCGTCACGGCGAGATTATTGCGTCTGCACCGCGGCGGGATCCATATACATCAATTCCCAGATATGGCCATCCAGATCCTGAAAACCGTGGCCGTACATCACGCCGTAGTCCCGTGGCGGGTGATAAGTGTTGCCGCCGCCGGCGACCGCCTTGCGCACCAGTTCGTCCACCGCCGCCCGGCTGGGCTGCGACAGGCACACCAGCACTTCGGTGGTCTGTTTGGCGTCGCCGATCGGATTCGGGGTAAACACCCTGAATTTTTCATGGGTCAGCAGCATCACGTAAATCGTGTCGCTGACCACCATGCATGCGGCAGTGTCATCGGTAAATTGCGGGTTGAAAGTGAAACCCAGGTGGGTGAAAAACGCCATCGAGGCGGGCAGATCGCGTACGGGCAGGTTAACGAAGATTTGCGTAGCCATGGGCTACCTCCGATGAAGAATGACCCCATCGAGTATAGCCCATCCGGTTAGCTCAGCAGGTCGTAAGGGCCGCCCTGCTCCAGTGCCCGCTGGTAGGCGGGCCGGGCGTGAATGCGCTGCAGAAAGCCGCGCAGCTTCGGGCAATCATCCAACGCGCCGCGCGCCGCCATCGCTTCCAGCGGGAAGCTCATCTGAATGTCCGCCGCGCTGAAGTCGTTGCCGACGAACCAGCTGCCCTTGTTCAGGTGCTGTTCGAGGAATTCGCACTGCGGCGCGATCTGCTTGTCGAGATATTCGCGCTGCACGCCCTTGCCGATCGCGCCGGCCACTGGCCGCAGCAGCCAGGGGATTGGCGGCTGCCCGAGACGGCTGAACACCAATTTCATCACCAACAGCGGCATCAGCGATCCTTCGGCGTAGTGCAGCCAGTAGCGATACTGCTGGCGCGCGTGGAAGTCGGTCGGCATGAACATCCCTTGCGCGTCATAGGCTTCCTGCAGGTATTCGATGATGGCGCCGGATTCCGCCAGCGTCAGATCGCCGTCGACGATCACCGGCGATTTGCCCAGCGGGTGGATCTTTTTCAGCGCCGCCGGCGCCAGCATGGTCTGCGGATCGCGTTCGTAGCGTTGCACCTGATAGGGCACGCCCAGCTCTTCCAGAAACCACAGAATGCGCTGCGACCGTGAGTGATTGAGATGATGAACAATGATCATAAAGAAGCTCCTGTCCGCTGCCACACCAGTTCGCCCACCTGCACGCCATTGCCGAGCTGCAAGGGGACCGTGCGCAACGTCAGCCGATCGCCGCTGAAAGCGTAAAAACGCATCTGACGGCTGCCTACCCAGTTGGGGAACGAACAGCCTTCGACCTGATGCACCACCCGCTGCTCGCTTTCCTCCACCTGATAGCGGCCGAAGTAGCAAATCATATTGATGAAGGCCGCGCGGATCTCCCGCTCGGACCCCTGCGCCAAATCGTCGGCGGCGAAACGCGGCCGCACGGCGCTGTACAGCTGCGCCGCCATCGTGCCGTTGGCCTCATAGTGGATGCGCCCCAACACCTGCTCGCCCAGCGGGTAATTCAGCTCGCCGTTCTGGTTTTTGAACACCGACGACACCAGCGCCCAGCTGCCGATAAACGCGTTTACCGTCATTACGCTTCTCCGGTTAAAGATCGTCTGTAAAGGGTAGTGGCGATTTTTACCGCGCGCCAGCGGGTGAAAAAACAATCAATTTATTTGATAGAGATACTCAAAACTCTCCGATTTTTTATTCCAATCTGCCGCACTACTATTTAACACATCGAGAGACAACGGGCTCTCATCCAATCAATACGCTGAGGAATACATCATGAAAAACGTCAAAATTTTTGCTACCGCTGCGCTGCTGGCTACCGCTTCTTTCGCTACCTTCGCCGCTGACCTGCCTTCCAGCCAACCCGCTGCAGACGCCCAGAAAATCGGCGTAGTCTCCGTTAGCGGCGCCACCAACCTGAGCGCGCTGGAAAGCGAACTGGCCAGCAAAGCCGCCGCGTCGGGCGCCAGCTCATACCGCATCGTCGCCGCCGGTGGCCAGAACAAACTGTACGGCACCGCAGAAATCTTCAACTGATCGTCGAACAGCCAACCGACGGAAGAAAGAAGCCCCGCAAGGGGCTTTTCTCGTTTTAGCGAGCGTCGAAGCGTGTCGCCAGCTTCTGCAGGCGAAACTGCTCGGTGATGAAATCGACAAAAACCCGGGTTTTGGTCGGTAAGAATTTGGTGGTGGGAAAATAAAGGTGCATGCTGCCGCGATCGACATACCAGCCCGGCAACACCCGCACCAGGCGGCCGTTTTCCAGATAAGGCACCGCATTCGGCATGGCGATCAAGGCAATGCCCAAGCCCATTTCCGCCGCCCGCGCCGCCGCCTCCGGCTCGTTTACCGTCATGCCGATCGCCATCGCCGGCGCATGCTGCTCGTTTTCCGCATTGCGCAGCGGCTGATGGCGGATACGCCCGGTCTGCGGCGAACGGATGAAAATCCCGGTGTGTTGCGCCAGCTGTTCCGGCTGCCGCAGCGGCGGCCGTTGCCGCAGATAATCCGCCGAAGCCACCAACACGCCGTGTGCGGGCGCCAGCTCGCGCGCAATCATCCCCTGAGCCAGTTCGATGCCGCCGCCCAACGCGGCGTCGAAGTGCTCGCCGATCAGATCCACCTGGCGATTATCAAAATGCCAGTCCGGCACGATCGCCGGATAACGCGCCAGAAAATCCGGCAACATCGGCAACACGAAATTCAGACCGAAAGCGGTGCCCATGCTGATCCTCAGGCTGCCGGCCGCCACGCCACCGCTGCTGCTCAGGCCCTTCAACGCGCACTGAATCGACTGCAGACCACCGCTGACTTCCTGCAAAAAACGCTCACCCTCTTCGGTCAGGATCAGCTGGCGAGTGTTGCGCTGGAACAGGCGCACGCCAACCAGCGTCTCCAGCCGGGTGACGTTTTTGCCCACCGCCGCCGGGCTGAGGCCCAGCTTGCGGCCGGCGGCGGAAAAGCTGCCGTTTTCCGCGCTGCTGACGAAGCATTCCAGGTGTCCCAGCATACTTTTCCTCTATGGATTTCAAACTAATGGTTTGAACTGATTATAGCTCTTTGTGGCTAGTGGCCGTGCCGGCGATCTCCGATACTGAATGCCGGCACTTTACTTTACCCTCACCCACTTTGGAGAAATAACATGACCACAGCACATCCTCTACAAGGCAAAGTCGCGTTCGTTCAAGGCGGTTCACGCGGCATCGGCGCCGCCATCGTTAAACGGTTGGCGAGCGAAGGCGCCGCCGTCGCCTTTACCTACGCCGCCTCGGCCGATCGCGCCGAAGCGGTGGCAAGCGCCATCACCACCGCCGGCGGCAAAGCCCTCGCCATCAAGGCCGACAGCGCCGATGCGGCAGCGCTGCAGCAGGCGGTGCACCAGGCGGTCAGCCAGTTCGGCAATCTGGATATTCTGGTGAACAACGCCGGAGTGTTTACGCTGGGCAGCACCGAGGAGCTGGCGCTGGACGATTTGGATCGCATGCTGGCGGTCAACGTGCGCAGCGTGTTCGTCGCCAGCCAGGAGGCGGCGCGCCACATGAACGACGGCGGCCGCATCATCCACATCGGCAGCACCAACGCCGAGCGCGTGCCGTTCGGCGGCGCGGCGGTGTATGCGATGAGCAAATCGGCGCTGGTCGGCCTGACCAAAGGCATGGCGCGCGATCTCGGCCCGCGCGGCATCACCGTCAATAACGTGCAGCCCGGCCCGGTGGACACCGAGATGAACCCGGACGCCGGCGAATTCGCCGATCAACTCAAGCAGCTGATGGCGATCGGCCGCTACGGCAAAGATGAAGAGATCGCCAGCTTCGTCGCCTACCTCGCCGGCCCGCAGGCGGGTTACATCACCGGCGCCAGCCTGAGCATCGACGGCGGCTTCTCGGCGTAACGCCCCCTGAAATACAAAAAGCCCCGTAAAGGGGCTTTTTGTTGGCTGCAAACAGCCGGATATCAGAACGGGATATCGTCGTCGAAATCCATTGGCGGTTCGTTGCTGCTGGCTGCCGGAGCGCTGTTCTGCGCCGGGCGAGACTGCTGCTGGCCGCCGCTGAACTGGTTGCCGCCCTGTGGCTGCTGAGGCTGGCCCCAACCGCCCTGGCCGCCGGCAGATTGACCGGCCGGTGCGCCGCCGCCCTGACGGCCGCCCAGCATCTGCATGGTGCCGCCGACGTTAACCACCACTTCGGTGGTGTATTTTTCCACGCCGGACTGATCGGTCCATTTACGGGTCTGCAGGGAGCCTTCGATGTAGACCTGAGAGCCTTTGCGCAGGTATTCGCCCGCCACTTCGGCCAGTTTGCCGAACAGCACGACGCGGTGCCACTCGGTCTTCTCTTTCTGTTCGCCGGTCGCCTTGTCACGCCAGCTTTCGGAGGTCGCCAGGGTAATGTTGGCCACTGCGCCGCCGTTCGGCATGTAACGGACTTCTGGATCCTGACCCAGATTCCCGACCAGAATTACTTTGTTTACGCCTCTGCTGGCCATGAGCACTTCTCCCGATGATTGATTTCTACACAGTATAAACGCGTCAGTTTACCACGCTGAGTGCGAAACCACACCCGTGTTGATAAGTGCGAATTGCATTCCAGAATTGTCTTTTCGATCGACCTTGTTGCATTCGCATACTGGATATTCATTCAGGTTTTTTTGTGTCATAATTATGCGTTTCGACCAGGCTGTGCCGGTTTTTTGCGAGATCCATCACAAAATCCCCCGCAAAAATCGCGACAGGCGCGGTGTATCATCAAGACGGGAAGTGTAAATGGACAATATCGAAGTTCGTGGTGCTCGAACCCATAATCTGAAAAACATCAACCTGATCATCCCGCGTGACAAACTGATCGTCGTCACCGGCCTGTCCGGTTCCGGCAAGTCATCGCTGGCTTTCGATACGCTGTATGCCGAAGGGCAGCGGCGCTATGTCGAATCACTCTCCGCCTATGCGCGCCAGTTCCTGTCGCTGATGGAAAAGCCGGACGTCGATCATATCGAAGGCCTGTCGCCGGCGATCTCCATCGAGCAAAAATCCACCTCGCACAACCCGCGATCCACGGTCGGCACCATCACCGAGATCCACGACTACCTGCGCCTGCTGTTCGCCCGCGTCGGTGAGCCGCGCTGCCCGGATCACCATGTGCCGCTGGCGGCGCAAACCGTCAGCCAGATGGTCGATAACGTGCTGAGCCAGCCGGAAGGCAAACGCCTGATGCTGCTGGCGCCGGTGGTGAAAGACCGCAAGGGCGAGCACACCAAAACGCTGGAAAACCTGGCCGCCCAGGGCTATATCCGCGCGCGCATCGACGGTGAAGTGTGCGATCTGTCCGACCCGCCGAAGCTGGAGCTGCAGAAGAAACACACCATCGAAGTGGTGGTCGATCGCTTCAAGGTGCGCGACGACATGGCGCAGCGCCTGGCCGAATCGTTCGAAACCGCGCTGGAACTGTCCGGCGGCACTGCGGTGGTGGCGGATATGGACGACGAGAAAGCGGACGAGCTGCTGTTCTCCGCCAACTTCGCCTGCCCGATCTGCGGCTACAGCATGCGCGAGCTGGAGCCGCGCCTGTTTTCTTTCAACAACCCGGCCGGCGCCTGCCCGACCTGCGACGGCCTGGGCGTGCAGCAGTTCTTCGATCCGGATCGCGTGGTGCAAAACCCCGAGCTGTCGCTGGCCGGCGGCGCGATCCGTGGCTGGGATCGTCGTAACTTCTATTACTTCCAGATGCTGCGCTCGCTGGCGGAGCACTATGAGTTCGACGTCGAAGCGCCGTTCAACACCCTGAGCGCCGACGTGCAGAAAGCGGTGCTAAGCGGTTCCGGCAAAGAGTCGATAGAATTCAAATACATCAACGATCGCGGTGACACCACCGTGCGCCGCCATCCGTTCGAAGGCGTGCTGCACAACATGGAACGCCGCTATAAAGAGACCGAATCCAGCGCAGTGCGCGAAGAATTGGCGAAGTTCATCAGCAACCGCCCTTGCGCCTCGTGCCACGGCACCCGCCTGCGCGAAGAAGCGCGCAACGTGTTCGTCGAAGACACCACGCTGCCGGAGATCTCCGATCTGAGCATCGGCCATGCGATGACCTTCTTCCAGAACATGAAGCTCAGCGGCCAGCGCGCCAAGATCGCCGAAAAAGTGCTGAAAGAGATCGGCGATCGCCTGAAGTTCCTGGTGAACGTCGGCCTGAACTACCTGTCACTGTCCCGCTCGGCGGAGACGCTCTCCGGCGGCGAAGCGCAGCGTATCCGTTTGGCCAGCCAGATCGGCGCCGGCCTGGTGGGCGTGATGTACGTGCTGGACGAGCCGTCGATCGGCCTGCACCAGCGCGACAACGAGCGCCTGCTGGAAACGCTGATCCACCTGCGCAACCTCGGCAACACGGTGATCGTGGTGGAGCATGACGAAGACGCCATCCGCGCCGCCGACCACGTGATCGACATCGGCCCCGGCGCCGGCGTGCACGGCGGCCAGGTGGTGGCGGAAGGCACCGTCGACGACATCATGGCACAGCCGGACTCGCTGACCGGCCAGTTCCTCAGCGGCAAACGCGAGATCGCCATTCCGGCGCAGCGCGTGCAGGCCGATCCGACCAAGGTGCTGAAGCTGAGCGGCGCGCGCGGCAACAACCTGAAGGACGTGACGCTGACGCTGCCGGTCGGCCTGTTTACCTGCATCACCGGCGTGTCCGGCTCCGGCAAATCGACGCTGATCAACGATACGCTGTTCCCGATCGCCCAGCGCCAGCTCAACGGCGCCACCATCGCCGAGCCAGCGCCGTTCCGCGAAGTGACCGGCCTGGAACATTTCGACAAGGTGATCGACATCGACCAGAGCCCGATCGGCCGTACGCCACGCTCTAACCCGGCCACCTACACCGGCATCTTCACCCCGGTGCGCGAGCTGTTCGCCGGCGTGCCGGAGTCGCGCAGCCGCGGTTATACGCCGGGCCGATTCAGCTTCAACGTCAAGGGCGGGCGCTGTGAAGCCTGCCAGGGCGACGGGGTGATCAAGGTCGAGATGCACTTCCTGCCGGACATCTATGTGCCATGCGACCAATGCAAGGGCAAGCGCTATAACCGCGAAACGCTGGAAGTGAAGTACAAGGGCAAGAGCATCCACGAAGTGCTGGAGATGACCATCGAAGAAGCGCGTGAGTTCTTCGACGCGGTGCCGGCGCTGGCGCGCAAGCTACAGACCCTGATGGATGTCGGCCTGTCGTACATCCGCCTCGGCCAGTCGGCCACCACGCTCTCCGGCGGTGAGGCGCAGCGCGTCAAGCTGGCGCGCGAGCTGTCGAAACGCGGCACCGGCCAGACGCTGTATATCCTCGACGAACCGACTACCGGCCTGCACTTCGCCGATATTCAACAGCTGTTGGCGGTACTGCATCAGTTGCGCGATCAGGGCAACACCATCGTGGTCATCGAGCATAACCTGGACGTGATCAAGACCGCCGACTGGATCGTCGATCTGGGGCCGGAAGGCGGCAGCGGCGGCGGCGAGATCCTGGTCGCCGACACGCCGGAAACCGTGGCCGAGTGTGAAAAATCGCACACCGCGCGCTTCCTGAAACCGCTGTTGAACAAGTAGTATCGCCGGCGTGCGGGCCGTCGCTCAGGCGGCCCGCACGCTGACCCGTTTCGCTGCAATCAAACAGAAACGGGCAAGGTTTCGACATTTTCAGGCATTTCCCTCCGCGCTCACCGCTTTTATCATCAATGTTCCCTCGGCGGCCGCCCTGTCTGATTCAGGCCGCGTCTCACCGGCACTCCGCTGCCGGCCAAGCGTTGTCCCCCATACATTGATAACTGGAGCGACCATGAACATTACCCATGCCTATGCCGCGCATGATGCGAAGTCTGCGCTGGTGCCTTTCGATTACCCACCGCGCGCCCTGCGCGACCACGATGTGCAAATTCAGGTGCTGTTCTGCGGCGTGTGCCATTCGGACCTGCATCAGGCTCGCAACGAATGGAGCAATACGATTTACCCGGTGGTGCCGGGCCACGAAATCGTCGGCCGCGTTAGCGCCGTCGGTGGCCATGTCTCGCGTTACCGGGTCGGCGATCTGGTCGGCGTCGGTTGCATGGTGGATTCCTGCCGCAGCTGCCCGAGCTGCGATGAGGGGCTGGAACAGTATTGCGAGAACGGCTTTACCGGCACCTATAACGGTCAGGACCGCCAGACCGGCGCCGTGACCTACGGCGGCTACTCCACCAATCTGGTGGTGGATCAGGACTTCGTACTGCGAGTGCCGGAAAATCTCGATCCGGCCGGAGTCGCGCCGCTGCTGTGCGCCGGCATTACCACCTATTCGCCGCTGCGCCAGTGGGGCGCGGGACCGGGCAAAAAGGTCGGCATCGTCGGCCTCGGCGGGCTGGGGCACATGGGCGTCAAACTGGCGCGGGCGATGGGCGCGCACGTGGTGCTGTTCACCACCTCACCGTCGAAAATAGAAGACGCCAAGCGCCTCGGCGCCCATGAAGTGGTGATTTCGCGCAACCCGGAGGAGATGGCGCAGCACGTCAACAGCTTCGATTTCATCCTCAACACGGTGGCGGCCCAGCACGATCTGAATCCGTTCCTCAACTTGCTGCGCCGCGACGGCACCCTGGCGCTGGTCGGCGCGCCGGAGCACGATCACCCGTCGCCGCAGGTGTTCAACCTGATCATGAAGCGCCGCCGCATCGCCGGTTCGCTGATCGGCGGCATCGCGGAAACGCAAGAGATGCTGGACTTCTGCGGCCAACACGGCATTACGTCGAATATCGAGCTGATCCCGATGCAGCAAATTAATGAAGCCTATGAACGCATGCTGAAAAGCGACGTGAAGTACCGCTTCGTGGTGGATATCGACTCGCTGCGAGCCTGATGACAACGGGCGCCCGGCGGCGCCCGTTTTTTATAGCTGCTTGATGATCCTGGCCGGGTTGCCGCCCACCACGCAGTTGGCCGGCACGTCTTTGGTCACCACCGCGCCGGAGGCCACGACCGCATTGTCGCCGATGGTCACGCCCGGATTGATCACCGCGCGCCCGCCGATCCATACGTTGTCGCCAATCCTGACCGGCTTGCCGAACTCCGCGCCGCCGACGCGGGTCTCGGCGTCCAGCGGATGGGTCGCGGTGTAGATATGCACGCCCGGCGCCAGCAGGCAGTTGTCGCCGATATGCACCTCGCACACGTCGAGGATCACGCAGTCGAAATTGGCGTAGAAGTGCTTGCCGAGATAAATGTTATAGCCGTAGTCGCAGCGGAAGGTCGGCTCGATGGTGCCGCCCTGATAGCCGCCCAGCAGCTCGTCCAGCCACTGTTTGCGCAGCTCGCCCTCTTCCGGCGAGGAGTGGTTATAGCGATGCGTCAGCTGGCGCGCGCGCCGACGCTCGCTGCGCAGCAGGTCATCGCCAGCGTCGTACAATTCTCCGGCGATCATCTTGCGCTTTTCTTCGCTGATGGCCATGTCGGCCTCCTTAATTAATTTTACCCGCATTTCTTGAATGCCCAAGCGTAGCCGCTTTTGCCTGGCAAGAAAAAGGGAACGTTCCCAACTTAAAGCCGCGATCACGCTTTGACACGAAAAAACAGGAGAAAAATGGGCGGTGGCGCCGCCCGGCAATCAGGCGCGCAGTTCCTGGCGCACGTGTTCGGGCAGGCCTTCCACCACCAGCTGATAGGAGCTGTCGATCAGCGTGTAAAACTGCGAGTTCGGCAGGTTGCCGTCGAGAAACACCGTGTTCCAGTGCGCCTTGTTCAGGCCGGCACAGGCGACGATCTCAGGATGGTGTTCACGCAGGCTTTCCGCCAGCTCCGGGCTGGACTTGACCGCCAGCGCCGGCCGCCCTTCGACCTCGCACACCATGGCGAACATCACGTCGCCCACCTTGATCTGACTGGCCTGCCACTGGTTCTGGTCGCTTTGTTCCGCGCCCGGCTTCGCCATGCAGTACTCCAGCAATGCGCTGTTATTCATTGGGTTATTCCCCCTGTAATGTGGCCACAATACGGCGTGCTCCGCCGTGGATGCGGTGCTCCCCCAGCCAGATGCCCTGCCATGTGCCCAACGTCAGCCGCCCGTGCCTGACGGGCAGCGTCAAGGAAGCGCCCAGCAGCGAGGATTTGATGTGCGCCGGCATGTCGTCCGGCCCTTCGTAATCATGCTGATAGGATGCGTGTTCCGGCACCTGACGCAGGAAATGCTGCTCCATATCGGCTCGCACCGTGGGATCGCAGTTCTCGTTGAGCGTCAGCGAGGCCGAGGTATGCTGCAGCAACAGATGCAGCAGGCCGGTTTGCAGGCGGTGTAAGTGGGTTAACTGGTTGACGATCTCGTCGGTAACCAGATGAAAGCCACGCGCTTTTGCGCTGAGGATTAGCGTTTGCTGATGCCACATGAGTGAGCGCCCCACAATCAGTATATTCTCTCTCCGGTTTGCAGCAACTTCGGCGGCGCGCCGGCAATAAAAAAGGAGCGATATCGCTATCGCTCCCCGATGAACGTCCGTTCAGACTAACAGGCGTTACTGCACCGCGGCAAACGCCTCGGCCACCTGACGCACGTTGTTGTGGTTCAGGCCGGCCACGCACATGCGGCCGCTGTGGATCAGGTAGACGCCGAACTCTTCACGCAGGCGATCGACCTGCGCCGCGCTGAAGCCGGTGTAGCTGAACATGCCGCGCTGCGCCAGCAGGTAATCGAAGTTGCGCTGCGGCAACGCGCTCTTCAGGGTGTCCACCAACGCATGGCGCATCTCGAGAATGCGGGTACGCATGCTCTCCACCTCGTCCAGCCATTGAGTTTTCAACTGGGCGTCGTTCAGCACCTTGGCCACCAGCTGCGCGCCGAAATTCGGCGGGCTCGAGTAGTTGCGGCGCACGGTAGCCTTCAACTGACCCAGCACGCGCCCGGCCGCTTCTTCGCTTTCGCACACTACCGACAGGCCGCCGACGCGCTCGCCGTACAGCGAGAAGATCTTCGAGAACGAGTTGCTCACCAGGCACGGCAGGCCGGCCGCCGCGATGGCGCGAATGGCGTAGGCGTCCTGCTCCATGCCACCGCCGAAGCCCTGATAGGCGATGTCGAGGAACGGAATGATTTCACGCTCGGCGATCACCTTGACCACCTCATCCCACTGGGCAGGGGTCAGGTCGGAACCGGTCGGGTTGTGGCAGCACGGGTGCAGCAGCGCGATGCTGTGCTTCGGCAGCTGTTTCAGCGCAGCCAGCATGGCGTCGAACTTCACACCCAGGCTTTCGCTGTCGAAATACGGGTAGGTATTCACTTTGAAACCAGCGCCGCTGAAGATGGCGACGTGGTTTTCCCAGGTCGGATCGCTGACCCACACCTGCGAATCCGGGAAGTAGCTTTTCAGGAAGTCGGCGCCCACTTTCAACGCGCCGGAACCGCCGACGGTCTGAATGGTGGCGATGCGCCCCTGCTGAAGCATCGGATGCTGCGCGCCGAACAGCAGTTGCTGGATGGCGGAACGGTAAGGTTGCAGCCCTTCCATCGGCAGGTATACCGAGGCGCCGTGCTCGACGCTGTTCAACTGCGCTTGCGCCGCGGCGACCGCTCGCATCTGCGGGATGATGCCCTGCGCATCGTAGTACAGGCCGATACTCAGGTTCACCTTGTGCGCGCGCGGGTCTTGTTTGAATTTTTCCATCAGCGACAGAATGGGATCGCCGGCATAGGCGTCAACGTTCTGGAACACGGGGGTTTTCTCCTGGTTTATTTATTGTGGTTTGGGCACAGCGTTACGTTCCTAATATAGACGGAAAACCGCATTCGGTTTTAGCTTTCTCGCGCCACCGGCAATAAACCGTTTTCCTTGATGCGATTGAGCACCACCGCCGTTTTGATATGCGCCACGCTTTTGTGCGGCGACAGCGTCTGGCTGATGAACTCGCTCAGCGCCGGCAGGTCTGCCACCGCCACTTTCAGCAGGTAATCGGCGTCGCCGGTAGTCTTGTAAGCGTCAAGTATCGCGTCCACGTCCTCTAGCATCTGATGAAAGCTGTCGATCTGCTCCTGCGCGTGCGTGATCAGGCTGACTTCGATCAGCCCCACCAGCCCCAGGCCGACCGCCTCCGGCGCCAGCCGCGCGTGGTAGCCGCGGATCAGCTGCGCCTGCTCCAAGCTGATGCGCCGCCGTGAACACTGGGAGGCGGAGAGCCCCACCAGCTCGCTCAGCTCCTGATTGGTCAGACGGCCGTTGGCCTGTAACAGCGTCAGGATTTTCATATCAAAATCGTCAATGTTGTACATAGCCACCTGTAAACTGTGTTAATAAATGTTGACGTTACAGCCTACCAGTTTTTTTACCGTTGCCGACGTCACACCCTGGCGCTTAAATCGCGTACAGCAGCAACGCCCGGCGTTTTCGCCGGTAAGCGGCATAAAAAACGGCTAACTCATGCAGGCAAACGACAATTAACGGCGAAGTAACGCATAAAACCACGAATGTATAAAAAGGACGCCAGATGAAAAAGTTACTCCCCCTCGCGCTGCTGCTCGCCGCCGGCAGCGCCGGCGCGCAATCCCACCTGGACAAGGTGCTGCAGCAAAAGACCCTGGAGGTCTGCACCACCGGCGACTACAAGCCCTATACCTTCCTCAAGGAAGACGGCAGCTATGAAGGCATCGATATCGACATGGCGGAATCGCTGGCCAAGAGCCTGGGCGCGAAAGTGAAGTGGGTGAAGACCAGCTGGAAAACTCTGACGCCGGACTTCGCCTCCGGCAAGTGCGACATTGCGATGGGCGGCATCTCCGTCACATTGGAGCGGCAAAAGCAGGTGTTCTTCGCCGACAAGCTGGATACCGACGGCAAAATCCCGCTGGTGCGCTGCACCGACGTGAAGAAATACCGCACTCTCGAGCAGATCAACAAGCCGTCGGTGCGCCTGCTGGAACCGGCGGGCGGCACCAACGAAGCCTTCGTGCACGCCTATCTGCCGAAGGCCAAACTGACGCTGACGCACGACAACATGAGCATTTTCCAGCAGTTGGTGGACCGCAAGGCGGACGTGATGATCACCGACGCCTCCGAGGCGCTGTACCAGCAGAAGCGCTATCCGAAGCTGTGCGCGGTGAATCCGACCAAACCGATGCAGTACGGCGAGAAAGCCTACATGCTGCCGCGCGACGATCTGAGCTGGAAACTGTATGTGGATCAGTGGCTGCACCTGGCCAAAGCGACCGGCGAGTATCAGAAAGTTATCGATAAATGGTTGGCGGTAAAGAAGTAACGCGCTGAGAAACGGGGCCGACGCGCGTCGGCCCTGCTGTGTATCAGTCGCCGATGTATTCCATCGCCACGCGCTGCGTGAGCTTGGTGATCAGTTCGTAAGCGCTGATGCCGGTGCAGGCGGCGATGCGGTCGACCGGCAGCGCCTGGCCCCACAGCACCGCTTCATCCCCCACCTTATCGGCGGCGTCCGGCCCGAGATCGACCGAAATCATGTCCATCGACACCCGGCCGACGATCGGCACTTCGCGGCCGTTGATAAGGATCGGCGTACCGGTCGGCGCGCTGCGCGGGTAGCCGTCGCCGTACCCCATAGCCACCACGCCCAGCCGGGTATCGCGCGGGCTTACCCAGGTGCCGCCGTAGCCGACCGCTTCGCCGGCCCGGTGCTCGCGCACCGCGATCAGGCTGGACTTCAGCGTCATCGCCGGCTGCAGCCCATGCTCGGCGCCGCTGCCGTTTTCCAGCGGCGACACGCCGTACAAAATGATGCCGGGACGCACCCACTCGTTGTGGGCATCCGGCCACAGCAGCGTGCCGCCGGACGCGGCGACCGAGCGCTGGCCCGGTTTGCCGCGCGCGAACTGCTCGAAGCAGGCGATCTGTTTCAGGGTGGCGTCGGATTCCGGCTCATCGGCGCGGCTGAAGTGACTCATGATATTGACCGGCTGCGCCACGTTGCGGCAGGCGCACAGGCGCTGATAAAACGCCTCCGCCTGTTCGGGGCGCACTCCCAGCCGATGCATGCCGGTATCGAGCTTCATCCACACCGGCACCGGGCGTGCCAACTCGGCCTGCTCCAGCGCTTCGAGCTGTTCGATGCTGTGCACCGCGGTTTCGATGTTGTTCGCCACCAGCACCGGCAGATCTTCGGCACAGAAGAAGCCTTCCAGCAGCAGGATCGGTTTAACGATACCGCCGGAGCGCAGCATCAGCGCCTCGCCGATGCGCGCCACGCCGTAGCAGTCGGCGTCTTGCAGGGTGTGTGCTGTTTCCAGCAGGCCATGTCCATAAGCGTTTGCTTTCACAACGGCAATCAGGCGGCTTTGCGGCGCCTGACGGCGCACCTGTTGCAGATTATGTCGCAGAGCGCGGCGGTCGATTACAGCGGTTGCCGCTTTCATTTCAGTTCCTTAGCTGATTATTCGTCATCGTATTGTGGCCCCGCGTAGTTATCGAAACGCGACCACTGGCCGTTAAAGGTAAGGCGCACGGTGCCGATCGGGCCGTTACGCTGCTTACCGATAATAATTTCCGCGATCCCTTTCAGATCGCTGTTCTCGTGATACACCTCATCACGATAGATGAACATAATCAGGTCGGCATCCTGCTCGATAGAGCCGGATTCACGCAGGTCGGAGTTGACCGGGCGCTTATCGGCGCGCTGCTCCAGGCTTCGGTTCAGCTGCGACAGCGCCACCACCGGCACCTGCAGCTCTTTCGCCAGCGCCTTCAGCGAGCGCGAAATCTCGGCGATCTCCAGCGTACGGTTGTCGGACAGGGCCGGCACGCGCATCAGCTGCAGGTAGTCGATCATGATGAGGCTGAGCCCGTCGTGCTCGCGGAAAATGCGCCGCGCGCGCGAGCGCACTTCGGTCGGCGTCAGGCCGGAGGAGTCGTCGATGTACATGTTGCGCTTCTCCAGCAGAATGCCCATGGTGCTGGAAATGCGCGCCCAGTCCTCGTCGTCGAGCTGGCCGGTACGGATGCGCGTCTGATCCACGCGCGACAGCGACGCCAGCATACGCATCATGATCTGTTCGCCGGGCATCTCCAGGCTGAAGATCAGCACCGGTTTTTCCTGGGTCATCGCGGCGTTTTCGCACAGGTTCATGGCGAAGGTGGTTTTCCCCATCGATGGACGGGCGGCGACGATGATCAGGTCGGACTTTTGCATGCCCGCGGTTTTCTTGTTGAGGTCCTGATAGCCGGTATCGACCCCCGTCACACCGTCGTGCGGCTGCTGATACAGCTGCTCGATGCGCGACACGGTGTCTTCCAGGATGCGCTCGATGCCCTTCGGGCCTTCGTCTTTGCTGGCGCGGTTCTCGGCGATTTGGAATACGCGGGATTCCGCCAGATCGAGCAGGTCTTCGCTGCTGCGCCCCTGCGGATCGTAGCCGGCGTCGGCGATCTCGTTAGCCACCGAGATCATCTCGCGCACCACTGCACGCTCGCGCACGATGTCGGCGTAGGCGCCGATGTTGGCGGCGCTCGGGGTGTTTTTCGACAGCTCGGCCAGGTAGGCGAAGCCGCCGACCGAGTCCAGTTCGCCTTTCTGCTCCAGCGATTCAGACAGGGTGATGAGGTCGATAGGCTTGCTCATCTCCAGCAGACGCTGCATCTCGGTAAAGATCAGGCGGTGCGGGCGGCTGAAGAAGTCGTTGGCGACCACGCGCTCCGCCACGTTGTCCCAGCGCTCGTTATCCAGCATCAAACCGCCCAACACCGACTGTTCGGCCTCCAGCGAGTGCGGCGGCATCTTCAGCCCTTCCATCTGACGATCTCTGGAACGCTCTCTGGTTTCGTCCGCGTTTGTTTTGTTGGTTGGTTTTTTTCCTGCCATGAAACGTAGTCTTTATCCGGTTGCGAATGAAGGATCTTGACGCGAGAGTATACGTGATTTTTGCGTCATAACCGATGCAAAAAAGGTATTGAACTCCGCACGGGTGAACTGGATCTCCGATACTAAAAAGAATAGGGTGAAATCAGACACTCAAACGAGGTAACGATATGGCCAAGCGCATTCAATTCTCCGCCACCGGCGGGCCGGAAGTCTTGCAATACGTTGATTTTACACCGCTCGATCCCGCCGCCGGCGAAGTGCAGATCGAAAACAAGGCGATCGGCATCAACTACATCGACACCTATGTGCGCAGCGGGCTGTACGCGCCGGCGAGCCTGCCGAGCGGCCTCGGCACCGAGGCGGCCGGCGTGGTGATCAAGGTCGGCGCCGGGGTCAGCGCGATCAAACCGGGCGACCGGGTGGTGTATGCGCAGTCATCGCTCGGCGCCTACAGCGAGGTCCACAACGTGCCGGAAGAAAAAGTGGCGCTGCTGCCGCACAATCTCAGCTTTGAGCAGGGCGCCGCTTCTTTCCTCAAAGGGCTGACGGTGCACTACCTGCTACGCCAGACCCACGACGTACAACCGGGTGAAGTGTTCCTGTTCCATGCCGCCGCCGGCGGGGTTGGGCTGATCGCCTGCCAATGGGCCAAAGCGCTGGGCGCGCGCCTGATCGGCAGCGTCGGCTCCGACGAAAAGGCCGCGCTGGCGAAACAGGCCGGCGCCTGGGCCACCATTAACTACCACAAAGAGGATATCGCCCAGCGGGTGGCCGAGCTGACGCACGGCGAGAAGGTCGGCGTGGTTTACGATTCGGTGGGGCAAAGCACCTGGCAGGCCTCGCTCAACAGCCTGAAACGTCGCGGCCTGATGGTCAGCTTCGGCAACGCCTCCGGCCCGGTGACCGGCGTCGATCTGGCGCTGCTGAATCAGAAGGGCTCACTGTACGTCACTCGCCCTTCCCTTAACGGCTACATCACCAACCGCGCCGAGCTGCAGTACGCCAGCAACGAGCTGTTCTCGCTGATCGGCAGCGGCGCCATTCGGGTGGAGGTGAGAGACGAGCAGAAATTTGCGCTGGCCGACGCCCAGCGGGCGCATCAGGTGCTGGAAAGCCGCAGCACCAGCGGCTCCAGCCTGCTGATCCCCTGATAGCGGCAAAAGAAAAGGGCTCCTTGCGGAGCCCTTTCTGTACTGCGTTTTGTAGGGGTAGAGCAGAGTCCGCCAGAGACAGGGGGTTGCTTCAGCAACACGAATTTTGGTTGTCTCTCACGGTGATGAAATCGGTCGCATCACTGCATCGACAAACATCCTAACAGCCCCGTCCGGCAAAAAACACGCTTTATGTGCCACATCGCGCGGCAAAACTGCCAAGCTGTGATCGCTGCCGCATTAGCGGGGCGGCAAGTTGTGCAAGTTTCATCGCGACTGACTGATTATTCAGCAAAAAATCAGTAACGCCTGGCCTGCGGTTTCTGCATCGAACGGTAAATCCATACCCCGACCACCGCCAAAATCAGCCACGGCAGCAGCTTGATGACCACCGCGAACAACCCGCCCAACAGCATGAACGCCGCCGCCACCAACAGCGCAGCGAAGATCCCCAGCAGCGAGATGCCGGTCACCATCAGCATCACCACAAAGCCAATGAGAAAGAAGATTTCCAACATGATTGCTCCTTTGCAACTCAACGTATCTGCAGAGGGAATTACAAGAAGCGTGCCAGAATGGCGAAAGGGCTAACCTATTGAAAAAACAGGGTAGGCATCCGGCAACGCGCCGAATACCTGGCGAAAAAGACTAACTGTTGGTCAAGATTTTTGTGGGTTACGCCATTTCCACACGCGGCTGACGCACCAGCGCCAGCGCCTGCTCCACCACCCGCGCATCGGCACCCGGCTTGTGGGCGTTCTCGCTCAGGTGGCGACGCCACTGGCGCGCGCCCGGCACGCCCTGGAACAAACCGAGGATGTGGCGGGTGATGTGGCCGAGATAGGTGCCGTTGGACAGCTCGCGCTCGATATACGGATACAGCGCTTCGACGATCGCCACGCTGTCCGGCACTGCGGTCTGCGCGCCGAACAGTTCGCTGTCGACCCGCGCCAGGATGCCCGGATTCTGATACGCCTCGCGCCCCATCATCACCCCGTCCAGATGCTGCAGGTGCTGCTGCGCCTCTTCCAGCGTTTTCACCCCGCCGTTGATGGCGATGGTCAGCGCCGGAAAGTCCCGCTTCAGCTGATAAACGCGCGGATAGTCGAGCGGCGGCACTTCACGGTTCTCTTTCGGGCTGAGGCCGGAGAGCCAGGCCTTGCGCGCGTGGATGGTGAACATGTCGCACTCGCCGCGCCCGGCGACGGTTTGGATAAAGTCGCACAGGAAGGCGTAGCTGTCCTGATCGTCGATGCCGATGCGGGTCTTCACCGTCACCGGGATCGACACCACGTCGCGCATCGCCTTGATGCAGTCGGCGACCAGCGTCGCCTGCCCCATCAGACAGGCGCCGAACATGCCGTTTTGCACGCGATCGGACGGGCAGCCGACGTTGAGGTTAATCTCGTCGTAACCGCGCTGCTCCGCCAGTTTGGCGCAGTGCGCCAACGCGGCCGGATCGCTGCCGCCCAGCTGCAGCGCCACCGGATGCTCTTCTTCGCTGTAGGCCAGGTAGTCGCCCTTGCCGTGAATGATCGCGCCGGTGGTCACCATTTCGGTGTACAGCAGCGTTTCCTTGGTCAACAGGCGGTGGAAATAACGGCAATGACGATCGGTCCAGTCGAGCATCGGCGCGATGGAGAAACGATTGGCGGCGTAGGTTGGGGCGTGATTGTCTTTCGTCATGCTGAGTTACTGGCTACCTGAGTCTGTCTGGGTTTAACGAACGGCGCGCGGCCGCAAACGGCTATTATAACGACAATCGGCGCCGTTGGGAAAACCGCCTTCGCTTCCCCCCTATTCCAACGTGCGGATAACCCGGCACGGCTGCCCCAGCGCCAGCACGTTGGCCGGGATGTCGCCGGTCACGATGCTGCCCGCACCGATAGTCGTGCCGTCGCCGATGGTCACGCCCGGCAAGATCACCACGTTACCGCCGATCCATACGTTGCTGCCGATGGACACCGGCTGCGCCGAGGTGCGGAAAGGAAAGGCCGGGTCGCCGGTAAAGCGTTCACCGGCCTTGAGCGGGTGGCTCGGCGTGTAGATTTGCACGTTGGGGCCGATCAGCGTGTTGTCGCCGATGGTGATGGTATTGCAGTCGAGGAACACCGCATTGACGTTGATAAAACAGTTTTTACCGATGCGGACATGCTGCCCGTAGTCGCACCAGAACGGCGTTTCGATCCAGCTCGCCTCGCCCCAGGCGCCGAACAGTTCGCCGAGCAGGCGGTTTTTCTCGTCCGCCTGATGCGAATCCAGCGCCCCCAGGCGTTTGGTCAACGCCCTGGCCCGATGGTACATCGCAATCAGTTCTTCATCGCGGCTGTTGTACTCCAGGCCGCTTAACAGCTTCTCTCTTTCCGTCATCACACAAGGCTCCTGTTCGTCACGCGGGTGAAGCGCGTTATACCGCTCTCGCCAGCGGCTCTCCAGCGCTAAAATCGGCAACGTTGATTTGCCGCCCGCCTGCGGGGAAAAGTTGTGATGCATCTCTCTTTTAGCGCACTCAGCGCGCCTTTCCCTGCGCAATCCTCAGGGGAAAAGGGGGCAACTCTCGGCGATTCGCCGTAATCATGGTAAAATCGGCTTTTTTACGTACCGGGATATTTGCGATGAACTCAACCACCCAGGAAAAGCTGCTGGCGCAGGCGGAACGCCTCTGCCAACAACGCAATGTGCGATTGACGCCGCAACGGCTGGAAGTGCTGCGTCTGATGACTCAGCAACCCGGTGCAATCAGCGCTTATGACCTGCTCGATCTGCTGCGCGTCGCCGAACCGCAGGCCAAGCCGCCGACGGTCTATCGCGCGCTGGATTTTCTGCTGGAACAAGGATTTATCCATAGAGTGGAGTCCGCCAACAGCTACGTGTTGTGTCACCATTTCGAACAGCCTATGCATACGTCCGCACTGTTTATCTGCGACCGCTGTGGCCAGGTGACCGAACGCACTACCGAAGGCGTAGAAGAAACGCTGCAGAAGCTGGCGCAGGAAGCCGGATTTGCGCTGCGGCACAGCGTGGTGGAAGCGCACGGTCTGTGCGCCGGCTGCGTGGAGGTTGAGGCTTGCGACAGCAAGCATGACTGCGCCGAACACGATCACAGCATCGCCATCAAGAAGAAATAATACAAAGTCAGGTACCTCCCTGTACCTGCGGCCGGGGCGCCAGAGGATGAGAGCGACGCCGGCCTGCGCTGGGCAAGCCGCCTTCAATGGCGGCCCTGCAAATTACCAGCGGTGTTTGGTGTGATCTTCCCAGGCTTTCACCTCTTTCTCGGCCGCCTCTTTCTGGTAACCGTAGCGCTCCTGGATTTTGCCGACCAGCTGTTCGCGTTTCCCTTCGATGACTGTCAGATCGTCATCGGTCAGCTTGCCCCATTTTTCCTTCACTTTGCCTTTAAGCTGCTTCCAGTTACCGTCGGCTTGATCTTTATTCATAGTCTCTCCGTTAACCTGTGGTGAATCAGTGATCCCTGTCGCCGGCCGGGATTAACCAGAAATTTTTCTGGCCGATACGCCCTTCACCTTAAAGAATATCGCTCCCCTTCATTCGCCAGCCACATGATTCATTCTAGTTAAACACGGAAACAAAAAAGCCATATGACAGAATAAAAAACCATTAAAAATGAAATAAACATAAAAAACGCCAACAAACAACGAGCTAAGCCGAGCAGAACCAGGCTGAAAACATGTAAGCAAACATGAACAAAAACATAAGACAAATTAATAATTAACCCAACAAAGCGTCCGGTTTAGCGTGCGGCAAACCAGCTGCCGCGCACCTGATGACGATGCCAAACCCAGCCCAACGCCAGACCGCGCAGCGCCAGAAACACCGCCAGCGCCAGCCAGAGTCCGTGGTTGCCAAGCAGCGGCACGCTGAACAGCGCCAGACCGTATCCCGCCGCGGCCACCGCCATGCTGTTGCGCATCTCGGCGCCGCGTGTGGCGCCGATAAACATGCCGTCCAGTAAATAGCACCACACTCCAACCAGCGGCAGGATAACCTGCCACGGCAAATAGTGGGCGGCCAACGCTCGCAGCTCCGGCAAGGAGGTCAACGCCGCCACGATCTGCTGGCCGGTAACGGCATACGCCAGGGCGAAGGCCAGCGCGACCAGCCCTGCCTGCCTGCAGGCCGCGTGCCACACCTTACGCAGCTGGCTGTCGTCCCGGGCGCCGTAGGCGTGGCCCGAATGGGCCTCCACCGCATAAGCGAAGCCGTCGAGCGCATAGGCGGTGAACGTCAGCAGATTCATCAATACCGCGTTGACCGCCACCACCTCGCTTCCCAGGCGAGCGCCGAAAATGGTCAGCGACGCAAAGCACAGTTGCAGCAGTAATGAACGCAACATGATGTCGCGGTTAAGCGCCAGCAGCCGACGCAGGTCGCCACGCCAGGCCTGACGCAGCATCAGCAGGGTGATACCGCGCAGGCGCATCACCCGCCACGCCAGCCACAGGCCGAGCAGCAGCGTGGCGTATTCGGCGATGGCGGTTGCCGCCGCTGCCCCCCGCACGTTCCAGCCCAGGCCCATCACCAGCCAGATATCCAGCACGATGTTCAGCAGGTTGCCGACGATCAGCAGGATCACCGGCGCACGCACGTACTGCACGCCGAGCAGCCAACCCAACAGCACCAGATTGGCCAGCGCCGCCGGGGCGCTCAGCCAGCGGATTTCAAGAAAACGCCGCGCCTGTTCCAGCACCTCGCCATCGCCACCGACGATCCGCAGCGCCAGTTCGATCAGCGGATAGCGCAGCAGGACGATCGCCACCCCGGCCAGCAGCGCCAGCACCAGCGGTTGCATAAAGGCGCGCGCCAGCGCCTGCGGGTTCTGTGCCCCCAGCGCCTGCGCCGCCAGACCGGTGGTGCTCATGCGCAGGAACAACAGCAGCATGAACAGGAAGCTGGTCGCCACCGCGCCGATCGCGACGCCCCCCAGGTAGATCGGGCTGTCGAGGTGGCCGATCACCGCGGTGTCCACCAACCCGAGCAGCGGTACGGTGATATTGGAGAAAATCATCGGCAGGGCCAGGCGCCACAGGGCTTTATCGGTGTCGCTGGTGAAGGCGGAAATCATGCGCATGATGAGACGTTCCCGTAGCAGTGGCGAAGGGCAAAATCAGAAACAAAAACGCCCCAAAACAGGGGCGATTGATACAAGAGGCGGCACTGAGAGGGCGGCGATTAAATCCAGTCGCCGTTGCGGATCACGCCGACCGCCAGCCCTTCGATAGTGAAATTCTGCTGACGCAGATCGACCACGATCGGTTGGAATTCGTTGTTCTCCGGCAGCAGCTCGACCACGTTGCCGTGTTTTTTCAGGCGCTTGACCGTCACTTCGTCTTCGATGCGCGCCACCACGACCTGGCCGTTGCGCACGTCTTGCGTTTTGTGCACCGCCAGCAGATCGCCGTCCAGAATGCCGATGTCGCGCATCGACATGCCGTTCACCCGCAGCAGGAAATCGGCGCTCGGTTTAAACAGGGAAGGATCCACCTGGTAGTGCCCTTCGATGTGCTGCTGCGCCAGCAGCGGCTCGCCGGCGGCGACGCGGCCAATCAGCGGCAGCCCTTCTTCTTCTTCCATCAACAGACGGATACCGCGCGAGGCACCGGAGACGATTTCGATCACGCCTTTGCGTGCCAGCGCCTTCAGGTGTTCTTCGGCGGCGTTAGGCGAACGGAACCCCAGACGCATCGCGATCTCGGCACGCGTTGGCGGCATGCCCGTTTGCGAAATATGATCGCGAATCAGATCGTAGACCTCTTGCTGTCTGGTAGTTAGTGCTTTCATTCCGCCCCCTGTTTGTTTATACAGTCTTGCTGTGAGTATATACAGGTAAGCGCGGATTGGGAACCGAAGAATAAATAAAAATCAGTCAGTAGGCGCCTTTCATCAGCCAAAATGCTGCCATAAGACCGTGCCCCAAACGAACAGTGCCAGCACGATCGCCAGTGACACCGCCGCCGATCCCATGTCCTTGGCCCGGCCGGACAGCTCGTGATGTTCGCTGCCGATGCGATCCACCACCGCCTCGATCGCGCTGTTCAGGATCTCGACGATCATCACCAGCGCTACCGATCCGATCAATAAAATGCGCGCTATCGCACCCACATCCAGCCAGACAGCCAGTATGATAGCCAGAAGGGTGACCACCAGTTCCTGGCGGAACGCCGCTTCGTGCTGCCAGGCGGCGGAAAGCCCTTTATAGGAATAGCCGGCGGCCTTGATGATGCGGGTCAGTCCGGTTGCTTGGTTTGCCATGTTTTCGTGCCTTTCTCAG
The DNA here is from genome assembly GCF_052692115.1 of Serratia sp. TSA_105.2. Classification (NCBI taxonomy): domain Bacteria; kingdom Pseudomonadati; phylum Pseudomonadota; class Gammaproteobacteria; order Enterobacterales; family Yersiniaceae; genus Serratia; species Serratia sp. TSA_105.2. Next base: position 55,655 of record NZ_JBQZFT010000001.1, on the reverse strand, counting down.
AGGTCGGTCATAATAAAAAGAGTCTAGAACAGTCCGCGCTGACGGCTCTCGGTTTTCGAACACCACAGATCTGCTACCCGGTTTCTGGTATGCTTGCGGCGCATTGCTAACAAGAGGCTTCACGTTGTTATGTCAGGTTGGCGTAAAATTTATTATAAAATATTGAATTTACCACTTAAATTGTTGGTAAGAAGTAAGGTCATCCCTTCAGATCCGGTTACCGAGCTAGGGTTGGATCCCTCACGGCCGATTTTGTATGTTTTACCTTACAATTCCAAGGCGGATTTGCTGACGCTGCGCACCCAGTGCCTGGCGCAGGATCTGCCCGATCCGCTCAACTCGCTGGAGATCGACGGCACCGTGCTGCCGAGCTACGTGTTCATTCACGACGGCCCGCGCGTGTTCCGCTACTACACCCCGAAAGAAGAGTCGGTAAAGCTGTTCCACGACTATCTGGATCTGCATCGCAGCAATCCGGATCTCGACATTCAGATGCTGCCGGTTTCGGTCATGTTCGGCCGTTCGCCGGGCCGCGAAGGCCACGGCACGCCGCACCTGCGTCTGTTGAACGGCGTGCAGAAATTCTTCGCCGTACTGTGGCTTGGCCGCGACAGCTTCGTGCGTTTCTCCAACACCGTTTCGCTGCGCCGCATGGCGACCGAACACGGCACGGATAAAACCATCGCGCAGAAACTGGCGCGCGTGGCGCGCATGCACTTCTCGCGTCAGCGCCTGGCCGCGGTAGGCCCGAGCCTGCCGGCCCGTCAGGACCTGTTCAACAAGCTGTTGGCGTCCAAAGCGATCGAAAAAGCGGTCGAGGACGAAGCGCGCAGCAAGAAGATCTCGCACGAGAAAGCCCAACAGAACGCCATCGCGCTGATGGAAGAGATCGCCGCCGATTTCTCCTACGAAACCGTGCGCCTGTCCGACCGCGTGCTGAGCTGGACCTGGAACCGGCTGTATCAGGGCATCAACGTCACCAACGCCGAACGCGTGCGCCAGCTGGCGCAGGACGGCCACGAGATCGTCTACGTGCCCTGCCACCGCAGTCACATGGATTATCTGCTGCTGTCCTACGTGCTGTATCACCAGGGCCTGGTGCCGCCACACATCGCCGCCGGCATCAACCTCAACTTCTGGCCGGCCGGCCCGATCTTCCGTCGCCTGGGCGCGTTCTTCATCCGCCGCACCTTCAAGGGCAACAAGCTCTACTCGACGGTGTTCCGCGAATACCTCGGCGAGCTGTTCACCCGCGGCTACTCGGTGGAATACTTCGTGGAAGGCGGCCGTTCCCGCACCGGGCGTCTGCTGGAGCCGAAGACCGGCACCCTGTCGATGACCATCCAGGCGATGCTGCGCGGCGGCACCCGTCCGATCACGCTGGTGCCGATCTACATCGGTTACGAGCACGTGATGGAAGTGGGCACCTATGCCAAAGAGCTGCGCGGCGCCACCAAGGAAAAAGAGAGCCTGCTGCAAATGCTGCGCGGCCTGCGCAAGCTGCGCAATCTGGGCCAGGGTTACGTCAACTTCGGCGAACCGCTGCCATTGACGGCTTACCTCAACCAGAACGTGCCGCAGTGGCGCGAGTCGATCGATCCGATCGAAGCACAGCGCCCAAGCTGGCTGACGCCGACGGTCAACGATCTGGCCGGCCAGATCATGGTGCGCATCAACAACGCCGCCGCGGCCAACGCCATGAACCTGTGTTCCACCGCGCTACTGGCTTCGCGCCAGCGTTCGCTGACCCGCGAACAGCTGGTCGAACAGCTGGAGTGCTACCTGCAGTTGATGCGCAACGCGCCTTACGCGCGTGACGTCACTGTGCCGACGCAAACGCCGGACGAGCTGCTGGATCACGCGCTGAACATGAACAAGTTCGAGGTGGAAAAGGACAACATCGGCGACATCATCATCCTGCCGCGTGAGCAGGCAGTGCTGATGACCTATTACCGTAACAACATCCACCACTTGCTGGTGCTGCCGTCGCTGATCGCCAGCATCGTAATGCATCACCGCCGGGTGTCGCGCGCCGAGCTGCTGCGCCAGATCGGCATGATCTACCCGATGCTGAAAGCCGAGCTGTTCCTGCATAACGACAAGGAACAGCTGCCGGAGGTGCTGCGGCCGATGATTGACGAGCTGATCCGCCAACAGCTGATCTGCGACAAAGGCGACGAGCTGGTGCTGAACCCGGCGCGCATTCGCCCGCTGCAGCTGCTGGCCGCCGGGGTGCGCGAAACCCTGCAACGCTACGCCATCACCATGTCGATCCTCAGCGCCAACCCGAGCATCAACCGCGGCGCGCTGGAGAAAGAGAGCCGCATCATGGCGCAACGTCTGTCGGTGCTGCACGGCATCAACGCGCCGGAGTTCTTCGACAAGGCGGTGTTCTCCACCCTGGTGGCGACGCTGCGCGAAGAAGGCTATATCAACGACAGCGGCGATGCGATCCGCGAGCACACCCTCGAGGTGTACAACATGCTGAGCGATCTGATCACGCCGGAAATCAAGCTGACCATCGAAAGCGTCAACATGCCGGAAGAGACCAACGTCCTGCCGCAGGCCGATGCGGAAGAAGAGCAAGACGAGTGATTTCACCCGGCGCGGAAATACAAAAGGCACCCCACGGGGTGCCTTTTTTCTTGCGAAGAGGAATCGTTACGCCGGCAGATAGCTCAGCGCGATGCCGATGAACACCACCAGCCCGACATAGTTGTTCTGCAGGAAGGCCTTGAAGCAGGCCTCGCGCCCGCGCCCGGCGATCTGTTTCTGTTGGTGAATGAACAGCGCGCCCGCCAGCAGCAGCGACCAGTAAAACGCCCCGCCGAGCTGCGCCAGATAACCGACCCACACCAGCAGCAGCAGCGTCGCAAACTGCAGCAGCCCGACGATCAGCTTGTCATAACGGCCGAACAGAATAGCGGTGGATTTGATGCCGATCTTCAGGTCATCGTCGCGATCGACCATCGCATACAGCGTGTCGTAGGCCACCGTCCAGCAGATGTTGGCCAGCAGCAGCAGCCAGCAGCTGAGCGGCAGCGATTCGCTGACCGCCGCGTAGCCCATCGGAATGCCCCAGCCGAACGCGGCGCCCAGCACGAACTGCGGCAGGTTGGTCACCCGCTTCATGAACGGATATACCCAGGCCAGCGCCAGCGCCGCCAGCGACAGCCAGATGGTCATCGCATTGAGCGTCAACACCAGGCAGAACGAGATCAGCACCAGCACCGCGAACAATACCTTGGCCTCTTTCGCGCTCACCCGGCCGCTCGGCATCGGCCGCCCGGCGGTGCGTTTCACATAGCCGTCCACCGCGCGATCGGCGTAGTCATTCACCACGCAGCCGGCGGCGCGCATCAGGAACACGCCGAGCACGAACACCAGCAAAATCGACAGCGACGGCACGCCTTTCCCGGCCAGCCACAGCGCCCACAGCGTCGGCCACAGCAGCAACAGCGTGCCGATCGGTTTATCAATGCGCATCAAATGGCTGTAAGCCCGCCATTTACTTTGAGTCACGCTTCCCTCCAAGGTCTTGCTCTCCTCTTTTATGCAGGAACCGCTGAATACAGCGGTGAAGCCGGTAAAAACAGTTCGGTCAGCAACAGCGGTTTGCCCGCCAGCCGCAGCCGTGAACGGCGCGCCCACAGCGCATCCTGTCGGCCGATATGGATATAGTCGCGGGTCAGCTCGCCGCTGCTGAACAGGTAGCGCCCCAGCGGCAGCGTGCCCAGATCCACCAGCGCCTGGTCGGGGCCGGTCAGCGTATTTTCCGGGATCACCGTGCGCCCCAGCAGCCAGGGCTGGTTGTCGCCCAGCAGCACCACTTCGCGCAGCCAATAGCGCGGGCTGTCGGGCAGGTGGTTCGCCTCGTCGCCCAGCGCCTCGCGCGTGACGAAGCATTCGCGCTGCGGTTCGACGCGCACCTGGGCGCAATGGCGTTCAAATCGGCGGGTCATGGAGCCTAACTCCATCAGCCAGTCGCTGACGGCGGCGGGCGCCGGAGGATCCTGTTCGGATAACCACTCCAGCGGCGGCAGGATGGAATCCCTGATGCCAGACATTGCTTTACTCCTCGCCTGAACCGCAGCCGGTACGGCGCGCCAGACGATACAAACTGTTAACAGGCCCCCATTGTAGCGCAGAAATACGAAAGCGGCAGGCTGATTCGTGGCGAAAACGGCGGTGGCTTTCGTCGGAAAAATCGGGTTCCTGTCATCTTTTTGCCATCCGCGTTCTCTATCTTCGTTCCCCGGCACGATGACGATTCTGTGATCGCCTGCAAAGTTTCATCTTTGTCGCGTTGTTTTATCTACGCGCGTAGATACTCTGACACCGCAGCGTTGAATCGCCATGCGTCCGACATCATTTGTCGGCACACCTTTGTTGCCGGCACCAGGGAAACCATCTTTAACCGCGCCCCTCAAAGCGCAGAACAAAAGAGGATAGCACTGCCATGAGCGAAACAACGCTTGCCACTCCACAGACCGCCGACACGCTGGCGGCCGATGAACGCCTGGCAACCAAAGAGGGGCGCAGCCAATTTTGGCGCGCCACCTTCTCCTGCTGGCTCGGCACCGCCATGGAATACGTCGATTTCGCGCTGTACGGCCTGGCGGCCGGCATGGTGTTCGGCGACGTGTTCTTCCCCGAGGCCACGCCGCTGGTCGCCCTGCTGGCCAGCTTCGCCACCTACTCCGTCGGCTTCGTCGCACGGCCGATCGGTGCGCTGATGTTCGGCTGGATCGGTGACCGCAAAGGCCGCCGCGTGGTGCTGATCACCACAGTGGCGCTGATGGGCCTCTCCACCACGCTGATCGGCCTGATCCCGTCCTATGCGCAAATCGGCGTCTGGGCACCCACCTGCCTGGTGATCCTGCGCTTCGCGCAGGGGTTCGGCGCCGGTGCGGAACTGTCCGGCGGCGCGGTGATGCTGGCGGAATACGCGCCGGCCAAACGGCGCGGGCTGGTGGCGTCGATCATCGCCATCGGCTCCAACAGCGGCACTCTGCTGGCGTCGCTGGTATGGCTGCTGGTGCTGCAGTTGGACAAGGAAGACCTGATGAGCTGGGGCTGGCGCATTCCGTTCCTCGCCAGCATTCTGATCGCCGGCGCGGCGCTGTACCTGCGTCGCCACGTGCGGGAAACGCCGGTCTTCGAACGCGAGCTGCAGCAAAACCACCAGCGCATGCTGGACGCCGCCCAGGCCGCGCCGGATACGCGCAGCTACCTGCAGCGCACCAAGGCGTTCTGGGTGATGCTCGGCCTGCGCATCGGCGAAAACGGCCCTTCCTACCTGTGCCAGGGCTTTATCGTCGGCTACGTCGCCAAGGTGCTGATGGTCGATAAATCGGTGCCGGCGCTGGCGGTGCTGATCGCCTCGCTGTGCGGTTTTCTGGTGATCCCGCTGGCCGGTTGGCTGTCCGATCGCTTCGGCCGCCGCGTCACCTACCGCGGGTTCTGCCTGCTGCTGGTGCTATACGCTTTCCCGGCGTTCTGGCTGCTCGACAGCCGTGAACCGGCGATCGTCATCTCGGTGATCGTGGTCGGCATGTGCATCGCATCGCTGGGGATCTTCGGCGTGCAGGCGGCCTACGGCGTCGAACTGTTCGGCGTGAAGAACCGCTACTCCAAAATGGCGTTCGCCAAGGAACTCGGTTCGATCCTCTCCGGCGGCACCGCGCCGCTGATCGCCACCGCGCTGCTGTCCGGTTTCGGTCACTGGTGGCCTGTCGCCTGCTATTTTGTTGTAATGGCGGCCATCGGCTTAATCACCACCTTCTTTGCTCCCGAAACCCGCGGCCGCGATCTCAACCTGCCGCAGGATGCCGCGTAGCGAGAAGGCGAACAGGACCTCAATGTGGATAATCACTCCGCGCGACGCGTTACCCGCGCCGACGTGGCCCGCGTAGCGGGCACCTCCGTCGCCGTGGTCAGCTATGTGATCAACAACGGCCCACGCCCGGTGGCGGAAGCCACCCGGCTGCGCGTGCTGGCGGCGATCGAGCAGACCGGCTACCGGCCGAACGACATCGCGCGGGCGCTGGCTTCCGGCAGCACGCAAACCTACGGGCTGGTGGTGCCGGATATTTCCAACCCGTTCTTCGCCACGCTGGCGCGGGCGCTGCAGCAAGAGGCCTTCAGCCGCGGCCGCGTGCTGCTGCTAGGCGACGCCGGCGACGACCGGCAGCGCGAGTACGAGCTGATCAATAACCTGCTGCGCCGCCAGGTCGACGGCCTGCTGTATACCAGCGTCGATCGCCACCCGTGGTTCGATTTGATCCGTGCTTCCGGCACGCCCTGCGTAATGATAGACACCATCGACAGCCAAGCCGGCGTCTGCGCCATTCGCGTCGACGAGCGCGACGCCGCCTGCCAGGCGACCCGCCATCTGCTGCAGCACGGCTATCGCGACATCGGCATTTTTATCGGCCCGCTGACCATGCTCAACGCGCAGGATCGCCTTAACGGCTGGCGTGATGCGCTGCTGGAGGCGGGCATCGCGCCGCGCGACGAGTGGATTTTCGAGGTGCCCTACACCCGCCAGGGCGGTTACCAGGCCACCCAGCGTCTGGTGCAAGGCCCGCGCCCGCGCGCCGTTTTCACCTCTAACGAGCAACAGGCGCTTGGCTGCCTGTCGGCGCTGGCGGAGCATGGGCTGCGCGCGCCGGACGATCTGGCACTGATCTGTTTTAACGGCACGCAGCAATCCGAATTCAGCGTGCCGCCGCTCAGCGCGGTCGAGCAACCGATCGACGCCATGGCCAAGCGGGCCATCGCCATGCTGGCCGCCGGTGCCGCGCCCGCCGAGCTGCATGAATTCGCTTTTCAACTGCGCATCCGCCGTTCGTGCGGCTGTTAGCGGTTTTTCAGGACACCTTACTATGCGTTTAATCATTGATTGCGATCCCGGCAACGGGGTTCCCGGCGCCAACGTCGACGACGGCCTGGCGCTGGCCCTGGCGCTGGCGGCCAAACCGCAGCTACAGCTGGAGCTGATCAGCATCGTGGCCGGCAACACCCCGCGTGAAGTGGGCTTCGCCGTCGCCACCGACCTGCTGGCGCAGAGCGGCTATCAAGTCCCTGTCGCCCTCGGCGCGGCGCGCGCCCTGAGCGAGCCGCCGGAGCCGTGGCGCGCACATCTGGATCGCCCGATCGCCGATCCGAAGCTGGCGGCGCTGTGGCATGACCTGCCCGCGCCCCCGCTGGCCAATGCGCCCGCACCGGACGCCGCCATCGCCATCGGCGAACTGATCTGCCGGCATCCCGGCGAGATCACGCTGGCGGCGATCGGCCCGCTGACCAACGTTGCGCACGCCATGCAGCTTTACCCGCAGATGGCGCAGGCGGTGAAAGAGATCGTGATCATGGGTGGCGTGTTCAACGTCGACGGGTACATCAAGGACACCAATTTCGGTTTGGATCCGGAAGCGGCACGGCTGGTGTTGAACAGCGGCGCCGCTATCACGCTGGCACCGCTGGACGTCACCACCCAGACCATGCTGACCCAGGCGGATCTGGCCGCGTTGACCCAGCCGGATACCCCGCTGTGCCGCTACTTACGAACCACCACCCAGCCGTGGATCGACTATTCGCGCCATACGCGGCACCTGCCGGGCTGCTGGATCCATGATGCGTTGGTGATCGCCTGGCTGCTGGCGCCGCAACTGGTCACGACCGAGATGTTCCATGTGGATGTGGCGCTGGAAGGGGCGTTGACGCGCGGCAGCTCGCGCCGCTGGCGGCCGGACAGCCTGCGCCTGACGGTCGGCATGCCGCCGCTGCAGGGCAAGCCGGTGCGTGTCATGCAGCAGGTAGACAACGCCCATCTGTTGGCGTTGATCGGCGCAACGCTGGCCCGCGGATGAAAAAAGGTGCGCCAAAGCGCACCAATCATCGAGCCAGCATCGGCAGCGCCGGGTGTTACCCCTTGCCTTTAACGCTGCTGATAAACGTTTTACGCGCGGTGGTCGAGCCCAGTTTCTCGGCCTCATTCATCAGTTTCAGCGCCTTGTCGATATCGCCCGCCTTCACCGCCTGTTTGATGCCGTTATTGAAGTAACTTTCGGTATCGTTGAGCATCGGCTCCGCCGGTTTCTCCGGCGCCGGTGCAGCCACGGCGGCCGGTGCGGTCGAGCCCACCACCACCGGCGCCACGGTCGGCGCAGGCTGCAGCATGCCGATCATCACGTTGCCGGTACCCTGTTCAGCGGTGACCTTAAGCTTCAGCGTGCCGGTCGTCGCGTGGCCGGCGATCGGATCCGGGATATCCGGCACCGCGTTGCCCACGCCCTGCGCATAGGCCTTGGCCGGGTTGGTCAGCTGCGTGGTTTTCGTCAAATCCTGACGGGTGGTGTACACCAGCAGGTAAATCTGTTTTTGACCGAGCGCCGGGGTCAGTTTCAGCGTGCCTTCGAGGCGATCGGAGGACATCGCCCCCGGCGGCTGGTAAGGGAAGTAGCTGCTCGGATAATACGCCGCCGGGCGCAGATGCTCGTCCAGCACCAGCACGCTCGGCGCATACAGCGAATTGTTTTTGGCAAGGCTGCTCAGCGTCACTTCCAGCGAACCGCGATCGGCCGGCAGCGTATAGGCGGCGATCGCCCCCTGAATCTCGCCCTGATTGAGCTGCGGGCTGACGGCGTCGAGCTTCACCTCTTGCGACACCGGCGGCTGCAGCGGCTGCCACGGCAGGCTTTGCAGCGTGGCGGCGCTGATGGCCGGCGCGACGGAAACGTTGGCCGGCGTCTCGGCGTTGGCCGCCAAAGGCGCGCCGACGGTCAGCGCCAGCGACAGGCAGAGTGACAGCAGATTCTTTTTCATCGTTATATCCTCTTTCAGCGCCACGGCGGATCAGGCAAGAGATCCGGCCGTGGCGAATGCGGTTGGGGGAGAGCCTGCGGCCCTCCCCGTCCTGTCGTCGTTACCACCAAATTTCCATCTGGGCGCCGAAGGTGACTTCGTCATCCTTGCCGCGGCTGAAGGTATGCATGCTGGTGTCGTTGTAAGCGGTGCCTGCGTTATACCCGGTGTCGTCGCCGGTGGCGTAGCCCCACTTCTCATCCCACTTGGCGTAGGTGGCGAACAGACGGATGGCCGGACGCGACCAGATGCTGTTGCCCGCCTGCCACTGCTGCGCCAGGGTCACTTTATACTGGCCGTTGCGATCGCCGGTGCGCTGGGATTTGACGTTGTCATAGCCGGCTTCCAGCAGAGTGCTCATGATCGGCGTCCACTTGTACATCGGGCGCACACCCACGGTGTACCAGGTGGTGCCGTTGTTGTTGTCGCGGTCGATGTCCTGGAACATGGCGACATACATCAGCGCCCATTGATCGTTGAAGTCGATGGCGCCGTGATCCAGCACGCGGATCATCTTGCCGTTGTTATCGATGGTGGCGCCTTCGTTGCGGCCGTTATTCTGCGAGGTCATCGAGTCGGTGGCGTACTGCAGCACGAACTTGTTGTAACCGTTCAGGATGCTCTGCGTGTGTTCCGCGGTGAACATCCAGCCGTCTTTGCTGGCGCCGTCGGCCAGGCGATAGTTATCCTGCGCATTGGCGCGGCCGTAGTCCACGCCCAGCTCCAGGGTGCCGCCCGGGTTCAGCTCCAGGCCGGCCAGACGCAGGTCGAAAGTGTCGTTGACGGTCGGACGCTGTTTCCATTCGTTATCCAGGTAGCCGTAAGAACCACCGGATTCGGAGTTGCGGGTCACGGCGGCGGACAGCTTGCCGAAGCCCAGATCGATGTTTTCCAGACCGGCGCCCGGGCCGGAGATATCCCAGTAGTAGAAGTCGATCATGTGAACGTCATGACGCTGATAGAAGCGCTTACCGGCCCACAGCGTGGAGCCCGGCAGCCAGTCGATCAGGTTTTTACCCTGCACGTTGACTTCGCGGAAGCCCGGGGTCACGTCTTCCCAGTCGGAACGTTGCGAGACCGAATAGGCCAGGTTGGTGTCGAAATAGAAGCTCTTGTCGCCTTCTTTCCACACTTCCTGCCCCAGCTTCAGCTCGGCATAGGTTTCGCATTCGTTGCCGAGACGGTATTTGCTCGCGGCGCCGGTGGCCTTGAAGCACTGTTGCTCACCGCCGCTGCCGGTCCAGCCGATGCCGGAACGGGCATAACCGTGAAAATCTACGGCCAGCGCCTGAGTAGAGAGAACACCGGCGGCGACAGCCAGTGCCAGAGGAAGTTTGCGCAGAGTAGTCATCATTATTCTCCTGTTATACCGACTTTGATGCTTTAAACGCCCGGCTCCTGGTGCAGCCGTTTACATGCCGTACCGTCTTCACGGAACAGGTGGCAGCGGTGAGGCGGCAGGCCGATGGCGAATGTGGCACCTTCTTCTACCAGCACCACGTCATTCTGGCGGTACACCAGGTTTTGACGGATGGCCGGGATTTGGATGTGGATTTGCGTCTCGTTACCGAGCTGCTCCACCACCTGTACGTCGCCGGTAAGCCGCACTTCTGAGGCTTCGCCGGGCAGCAGATGTTCAGGGCGAATGCCCAGGGACAGGTTGGCGCCGGGTTGAACGCCCGCGCCTTCCACCGGCAGCCAGACCAGCTGGCGGTTGGGCAGTTCGACCTGCACCTGTTGCGGCTGCGCCGCGGTCACCTTGACCGGCAGGAAGTTCATCTTCGGCGAGCCGATAAATCCGGCGACGAAGCGGTTGGCCGGGTAGTGGTACAATTCCAGCGGCTTGCCGACCTGCGCCACGCGACCGGCGTCGAGCACCACGATCTTGTCGGCCAGCGTCATCGCTTCGACCTGATCGTGGGTGACGTAAATCATGGTGCGCTGCAGGCGCTTGTGCAGACGGGAGATCTCGATGCGCATCTGCACCCGCAGCGCGGCGTCGAGGTTGGACAGTGGTTCGTCGAGCAGGAACACGTCCGGCTCGGCCACCAGCGTGCGGCCGATCGCCACGCGCTGACGCTGCCCGCCGGACAGCGCCTTCGGCCGCCGATCGAGCAGGTGCGCCAGCTGCAGCACCTCAGAGACCTGGTTTACCCGTTGATTGATTTCCGCTTTCCTGGCGCCGGCCAGCTTCAGGCCGAACGACATGTTGTCCGCCACCGACAGGTGCGGATACAGCGCATAGGACTGGAACACCATGCCGATGCCGCGCTCGGAAGGCGGCACCTCATTCATGCGTTTCTCGCCGATCAGCAGCTCGCCGGAGGTGATATCCTCCAGCCCGGCGATCATGCGCAACAGCGTCGATTTACCGCAGCCCGACGGCCCGACAAACACCACAAACTCGCCGTCCTCGATGGTCAGATTGACGTCTTTGGAAATCACGGCCTCACCGAAGGCCTTATAAACGCTGCGCAGTGTCACGCTAGCCATGCGTTACTCCCCTGCTTTCGCAGTTAACATGTCGTGTGAAAATGGCGGAGGCAAAGCCCGCCAAAACCCATTGATGACCCTCTTGCTGCGCGCCGTGCTGCCATGCCAACGGCAAGGTCGCCTCAGACGGCGCGGCCGCCTGAGTATAAGGCTGCAGGTTTATCAGCGCTTCAAGGCATTGATCCTGATGGGTAATAAGTAAGCGCACCATGCCGTCCCGCTGGCTGACCGCATTCAATTCGCCGCGCTGGATGAGCGGCGAACGGCGCAGGGCCAACAGCGCCTGGCAGTAACGTAAGGTGGAGTGGCTGTCGTGCTGTTGGCGGCTGATGGCCAGCGCACGGTGTTCGATCGCCACCTGTTGATACCAGCTGATTTCGCCGGCGGTGACCTGTTCGGGGGCTTCATGCCACGGCATCGGCGTTTGCGCGCCGCGCGGATCCTGCAGCCCGGCGGCATGCGGCAGCCCCAGCTCTTCGCCCTGATACAGGCAGATCGGCGCCGGCAACATCGCCAAAAGCGTCAGAAAGGCGGCGGCAGAGCGCAAATCGCCCTGCCCCCAGCGGCTGACCACTCTTGGCTGATCGGCGTCGCCGGTGCTCCACAGGCTGTCCGCCAACGTGGCGCGGCGGGCGTGCAGCACCGCCACCAGCTTCTCCGCGCTAAACGGCATCACGTCCAGCGCCAATGCACCGTGGGCGAACCGCTGCGGCGCGACGGCATTGCGAACGCGGTTGGCTTCATCGGCGTACCACAGCGTCAGCCCTTCGCCCTTCACCGTCGCCTCGGCCTCCGGCACCAGCGTCTGCGGCAGCAACAGACCGTCGATCGACAGCGCTTTCAGGTACGGCAGCGCCGCCAGCATGCCATGCGCGTCGCCCACGCCGTCCCCGTTTCCGTCACGGAAACTGGCCGGATGGATCCGGTACAGGGTGGGCTGGGTGGCGATAGGCATTGACGACATAAATCCGGTATCCCTGCTGCGCGTGGCGTTGAAAATCAATGGGCCGATAGTGCGGGAGTCGCCGGAAAGGGTAATCATCCGTAACAGGATTTTTCATGGGGGAGGAGGCGGGAGGATGAGAGAACGACTGCGGCGATGAGAAGTTCCGCGCTTAAGGCAAATCTGTGATCCGGCTGGCAAAAAACGCCCCCCCATTTTGTGCCGGACGCCACAGAATAGAGCGCAACGTTAACTGGATCACACTCCTCATCTCAGGGGCGTAGAGGGGGGGAGGATGAGAATATGTCGCGTTGTGACCCACTATTACCGCGAAACGTCTCTCCTTGATTTATGTGCCCACAAAAAGAAGGACTGGATTATGACTCGCAGCATTACCCTCGCCCGCACGCTGGCGCTCTCGGCACTGGCCACCCTGGTGCTCTCTTCTTCCGCCTTCGCCAAGATCGAGGAAGGCAAGCTGGTTATCTGGATCAACGGCGACAAGGGCTATAACGGCCTGGCCGAAGTCGGCAAGAAATTCGAAAAAGACACCGGCATCAAGGTCACCGTCGAGCATCCGGACAAGCTGGAAGAAAAATACCCGCAGGTGGCCGCCACCGGCGACGGCCCTGACATCATCTTCTGGGCCCACGACCGCTTCGGCGGCTATGCGCAGTCCGGCCTGCTGGCCGAAATCCACCCGTCCAAAGCCTTCCAGGACAAGCTGTTCCCGTTCACCTGGGACGCCGTGCGTTATGACGGCAAGCTGATCGGCTACCCGATCGCCGTCGAAGCGCTGTCGCTGATTTACAACAAAGACCTGGTCAAACAGCCGCCGAAGACCTGGGAAGAGATCCCGGCGCTGGACAAGCAGCTGCGCGCCAACGGCAAGAGCGCCATCATGTGGAACCTGCAGGAACCCTACTTCACCTGGCCTATCATCGCCGCCGACGGCGGTTATGCCTTCAAGTATGAAAACGGCAAATACAACATCAAGGATGTCGGCGTCGCCAACGCCGGTTCGCAGGCCGGCCTGCAGTTCATCGTCGATCTGGTGAAAAACAAGCACATCAACGCCGATACCGATTACTCGATCGCCGAAGCCGCGTTCAACAAAGGCCAGACCGCGATGACCATCAACGGGCCGTGGGCCTGGAACAACATCGAGCAGAGCAAAATCAACTACGGCGTGACGCTGCTGCCGACCTTCAAAGGCAAACCGTCCAAGCCGTTCGTCGGCGTGCTGACCGCCGGCATCAACGCCGCCAGCCCGAATAAAGAGCTGGCGACCGAGTTCCTCGAGAACTACCTGCTGACCAACGAAGGGCTGGCGGACGTCAACAAAGACAAGCCGCTGGGCGCGGTGGCGCTGAAGTCCTATCAGGAAGCGCTGGCCAAAGATCCGAAGATAGCGGCCACCATGCAGAACTCGCAAAACGGGGAAATCATGCCGAACATCCCGCAGATGAGCGCCTTCTGGTACGCCGAACGCAGCGCGGTGATCAACGCCGTCAGCGGCCGTCAGACGGTGAAAGCCGCGCTGGACGACGTGCAGACCCGTATCACCAAGTAACGACGTCGTGCGGGGTGCCACGGTGCCCCGCCGTTGCTTCACAGAAAGGAACGCCCTATGCAATTCGCTCACGCCGGGACGCCCGCGCGTAAAAAATCGAAGTGGTGGCAAAGCGACGCGCTGAAATGGCTGGTGGTCGGCCTGTTCAGCCTGGTGACCTGCTACCTGATTGTGTTGATGTATGCACAGGGTGAATACCTGTTCGCCATCCTGACGCTGATCCTGGTCAGCGCCGGGCTTTACGTCTTCGCCAACCGCCGCGCCTACGCCTGGCGCTATGTGTATCCCGGCGTCGCCGGCATGGGGCTGTTCGTTCTGTTCCCGCTGATTTGCACCATCGCCATCGCCTTCACCAACTACAGCAGCACCAACCAGCTGACCTTCGAGCGCGCGCAATCGGTGCTGATGCAGCGCCAGTTCCAGAGCGGCCAAACCTTTACCTTCGGCCTCTACCCGACGGAAAACCAGCAGTGGCGCCTGCAGCTGACGCCACCGGACAGTGAACAGCCGCTGATCTCCGAGCCTTTCCGCCTCGACGCCGCCGCGCCGCAACCCCTGAAGCTGACGGCGCAGAGCGCCGCGCCGCAGGGCGAACGTGCCACGCTGCGGGTGATTACCCAGAACCGGCAGGCGCTGAGCCAGCTGGTGGCGCAACTGCCCGACGGCGGAGAATTGCGCATGAGCTCCCTGCGCCAGTTCTCCGGCACCCGTCCGTTGTATGCGCTGGACCAAGACGGCAGTACGCTGACCAACAACCAGACCCAGGTGCGTTACCGGCCGAATGGCGACATCGGCTTCTATCAGGCGATCAACGCCGACGGCGGCTGGGCGCAGGAAACCCTGAGCCCGGGCTATACCGTCACCACCGGCTGGAAAAACTTCCTGCGGGTGCTGCAGGACGAGGGCATCAAGAAACCGTTCGTGTCGATCTTCATCTGGACCATCGTGTTCTCGGTGATGACGGTGATCCTCACCGTGGCGGTCGGCATGGTGTTGGCCTGCGTGGTGCAGTGGGAGGCGCTGAAAGGCAAGGCGATCTACCGCGTGCTGCTGATCCTGCCCTATGCGGTGCCGTCATTCATCTCGATCCTGATCTTCAAAGGTTTGTTCAACCAGAGCTTCGGCGAGATCAACATGATGCTCAGCCATCTGTTCGGCATCAAACCGGCCTGGTTCAGCGATCCGCTCACCGCCAAGAGTATGATCCTGATCGTCAACACCTGGCTCGGCTACCCGTACATGATGATCCTGTGCATGGGGCTGCTGAAGGCCATCCCGGACGATCTGTACGAGGCCTCGGCGATGGACGGCGCCAACCCGTGGCAAAACTTCTTCCGCATCACCCTACCGCTGCTGATCAAGCCGCTGACGCCGCTGATGATCGCCAGCTTCGCCTTCAACTTTAATAACTTTGTGCTGATCCAGCTGCTGACCAACGGCGGCCCGGACATGATCGGCACCACCACGCCGGCCGGCTATACCGATCTGCTGGTCAGCTACACCTACCGCATTGCCTTCGAAGGCGGCGGCGGGCAAGACTTCGGGCTGGCGGCCGCCATCGCCACGCTGATCTTCCTGTTGGTGGGCGCGCTGGCGATCCTGAATTTGAAAGCCAGCAAGATGAACTTCGATTAGGGAGAATAACGATGGCCATGGTTCAACCCAAATCCCAGCGCCTGCGCCTGTGGATCACCCATATTTTGATGCTGTGCTTTATCGCCCTGATCATGTTCCCGCTGCTGATGGTGGTGGCCATCTCGCTGCGCTCCGGCAATTTCGCCACCGGCAGCCTGATACCGGAAACCCTCTCCTGGGATCACTGGCGGCTGGCGCTCGGCTTCAGCGTCACCCACGCCGACGGCAGCGTGACGCCGCCGCCGTTCCCGGTGCTGCTGTGGCTGTGGAACTCCATCAAGATCGCGGCGATCACCGCCATCGGCATCGTGACGCTGTCCACCACCTGTGCCTACGCCTTCGCCCGCATGCGTTTTCGCGGCAAGAGCACGCTGCTGAAAAGCATGCTGATCTTCCAGATGTTCCCGGCGGTGCTGTCTCTGGTGGCGCTGTACGCGCTGTTCGATCGCCTGGGTCAGTACATTCCGTTTATCGGCCTGAACACCCACGGCGGCGTGATCTTCGCCTACATGGGCGGCATCGCGCTGCACGTCTGGACCATCAAGGGCTATTTCGAAACCATCGACAACTCGCTGGAAGAGGCGGCGGCGCTGGACGGCGCCACGCCGTGGCAGGCGTTCCGTCTGGTGCTGCTGCCGCTGTCGGTGCCGATTCTGGCGGTGGTGTTCATTCTGTCGTTTATCGCCGCCATCACCGAAGTGCCGGTGGCCTCGCTGCTGCTGCGCGATGTGAACAGCTACACGCTGGCGGTGGGAATGCAGCAATATCTCAACCCGCAGAACTACCTGTGGGGCGACTTCGCCGCCGCCGCGGTGCTGTCGGCGATACCGATTACCGCCGTGTTCCTGCTGGCGCAGCGCTGGCTGGTGGGCGGCCTGACGGCCGGCGGCGTGAAGGGGTAATTTGTGCCACTGCAGTGCGTTTGATGTCTTTCCGCAATAGCGGTAATCCTGTGTCTTTGGCGGCCATTGGCCGCCATTTTTATCGCTACTCCCGTTTCAGCCGATCGGTGTTGGCCAGATAGAGCGTCACCACCAGCACCAATATCGCCGCAGCGTAGATCAGGGTATCGATGGGGTTTTTGTGGTCCACGATAATCAAACGAATAATCGCGGTAATGCCAATGTAAATAAAATAGCGCAGCGGGAAATGATAACCCGACTCAAAATACTTGACGATCAAGGCGATAAATTCAAAGTACAAAAAATAAATCACGATGCCTTCAATCAACAGGTAAGAGGATGACTCTTCGTTGTTGATAAATAACACCTTCGCCAGGTGGAGGGTCTCCTTGACCAGAAACACCACCAGAATTGCCGCCAGCAGCAACAAGCCCACGTTCAGCACCCGCTGCAGCCCCTTCGCTATCATGATCGAACGCGACGTTTTCGCCATAAAACCTCTCTCTGAATACCGCTAATATGATTCAACCGTGCCAATATAGGCATTGTCCTAAAAATTCCGCCCCGCGCGAAAGCACTTTAAACCCCATTTAATTCATCACGTTATAATAAGATGTTTCTGACTTATAGATTTGTAGCAAATCGAAATGTCAACTATCATGGGTCACAGAGATCTTTACATAAAACCAATAACCTCGAATTAACAAGGGAATTCTTTATGCGCGCTAAACTTAACGGACTGGTCGCTGCGGGCCTGTTTACCTGTGCATTGTCCGGCCATGCCGCCGGCCTGGTAGCCCCTGACAACGATCTGCGTAACGATCTCGCCTGGTTGTCTGACCGCGGCGTCATCAACGTCAGCCTGTCCACCTGGCCGCTGAGTCAGGAAGAGATCAGTTCCGTTATCGCGCAAGCCAAGCCGGTGACCAACACCGAGAAAAACGTCATCGACCGCGTGCAGCGCCGTGTCGATGCCTTGAAAGCCAACATCCGCGTCAGCGGTTACGCGTCGACCGATAAACCCGGTACCCCGCAGGGCTTCGGCCAAAATGAGTACGCCGACGATCGTCTGACCATCGGCGCCGGCGCCAACGGCGAATTCTGGGACGTGCGTCTGCAGGGTTCGGTGGAAGGCGATCAGCGCGTCAGCGACGGCTCCAAATTCAATATGAACGGCTCCTACGGCGCGGTGAAAATCTGGAACCAGTGGCTCTCCTTCGGCGAAGTTTCCCAGTGGTGGGGCCCAGGCTACGACGGCAGCCTGATCCGCTCCGACGCCGCACGCCCGGTGGCGGGCTTCATGCTGCAGCGCGCCGACCAATCGCCGTTTGAAACCCCGTGGCTGTCGTGGATCGGCCGCTGGCAATATCAATTATCCGCCGGCCAGCTGTCGCAGTACGCTGCCGTGCCGGACACCAAGCTGATCGGTGGCCGCCTGACCATGATGCCGACCGACTTCCTGGAGTTGGGCGCTTCACGCGTCATGATGTGGGGTGGTGATGGCCGTCCGCACTCCTGGAGTTCCTTCTGGGATGGCGTAACCGGCAACGACAATACCGGCGATCCGAAAAACGACCCGGGCAACCAGTTGGGCGGTTTTGACTTCAAACTCAAGCTGCAGCCGCTCATCGGCATGCCGGTCAGCCTTTATGGCCAGATCACCGGTGAAGATGAAGCAGGCATGTTGCCTTCGCATAACGCTTACATGCTGGGGCTTGAAGGCCATCCGGAATGGGGCCCGACCACGATCAACTGGCATATCGAAGGTTCTGATACCCGCTCTAACGGTAACGCCAACAACGTGATGTACAACCACTACATCTATCGTGGCGGTTACTACCAGCAAGGTTATCCACTGGGCCATGCGATGGGCGGCGACGGTCAGATGCTGTCCGGCCGCGTGGAAATGGTGCTGGACGACGGCCAGCGTTGGAGCACCCGCCTGGTGTACGCCAAGGTGAATCCGAACAACCAAAGCATCAACCGAGCGTTCCCGCGTTCCGATACGCTGAAAGGCATTCAGCTCGGCTGGGGTTACAGCTTCGATTCTCAGGTTAAATTCGATACCAGCCTGTGGTACACCGACAGCGATCACAGCACCGCCGACGACGTGGGTGCAGGCATCAGCTTCGAAGTGCCGATCAACCTGTAATTTTTTGCAGACGTAAAAAAACCCGCCGCGGCGGGTTTTTTTATTGGCTTCAGCTCAGGCGATTAGCGCCATTCCTTGAAGCGGTTGATCAGCGCATTGGTCGAGCTGTCGTGGCTGCTGATTTTCTCGCTGCCAGCCAGTTCAGGCAGGATACGGTTAGCCAGCTGTTTGCCCAGCTCCACGCCCCACTGATCGAAGGTGAAGATGTTCAGGATCGCACCCTGGGTGAAGATCTTGTGCTCGTACAGCGCGATCAGGCTGCCCAGGCTGAACGGCGTGATTTCGCGCAGCAGGATCGAGTTGGTCGGGCGGTTGCCTTCAAACACTTTGAACGGCGCCACGTGTTTGACCTGCTCAGGAGTTTTACCCTGCGCCGCGAACTCGGCCTCCACCACTTCCAGCGACTTGCCGAACGCCAGCGCTTCGGTCTGGGCGAAGAAGTTGGACAACAGTTTGGCGTGATGATCGCCCAGCGGGTTATGGCTGATGGCCGGCGCGATGAAATCGCACGGCACCAGCTTGGTGCCCTGGTGGATCAGCTGGTAGAACGCATGCTGGCCGTTGGTGCCCGGCTCGCCCCAGATGATGGGGCCGGTCTGATAATCCACCGGATTGCCGTTGCGATCGACGTATTTGCCGTTGGATTCCATGTTGCCCTGCTGGAAGTAAGCGGCAAAACGATGCATGTACTGATCGTACGGCAGAATGGCTTCGGTTTCAGCGCCGAAGAAGTTGTTGTACCAGATACCGATCAGCGCCAGCAGCACCGGCAGGTTTTTCTCCACCGGCGTTTCGGCGAAGTGCTTATCCATGGCGTGCGCGCCGCTCAGCAACTGCTCGAAGTTGTCATAACCGATGGACAGCGCGATCGACAGGCCGATCGCCGACCACAGGGAGTAACGGCCGCCCACCCAGTCCCAGAACTCGAACATGTTGTCGGTATCGATACCGAACTCTGCCACCGCTTTGCCGTTGGTGGACAGCGCGGCGAAGTGCTTGGCCACGTGCTGTTGATCGGCGGCGCTGCTCAGGAACCAGTCGCGCGCGCTGTGGGCGTTGGTCATGGTTTCCTGGGTAGTGAAGGTTTTGGAGGCCACCAGGAACAGCGTGGTTTCCGGGTTCAGCGGCTGCAGCGTTTCGGCGATATGGGTGCCGTCGACGTTGGAGACGAAGTGCATGTTCAGGTGATTTTTATAAGGGCGCAGCGCTTCGGTCACCATGTAAGGGCCGAGATCCGAACCGCCGATGCCGATGTTCACCACGTCGGTGATCGGCTTGCCGGTGTAGCCTTTCCACTCGCCGCCGATGACGCGCGCGCAGAACTGTTTGATCTTGGCCAATACCGCGTTCACTTCCGGCATCACGTCTTTGCCGTCGACCAGGATCGGGCTGTTGCTGCGGTTGCGCAGGGCAATGTGCAGCACCGCGCGATCTTCGGTGCGGTTGATTTTCTCACCGGCGAACATCGATTTGATGGCGCCTTGCAGATCGGTTTCTTTCGCCAGCGCCTGCAGCTTCTCCAGGGTTTCCTGCGTGATACGGTTCTTGGAATAGTCCACCAACATTTGGTCGTTGAAGGTCGCGGAGAACCTGGAGAAACGATCGCTGTCCTGGGCGAACAGGTCGGCGATCCGTACGTCTTTCATCTGTGCATAATGTTGCTGCAGGGCTTGCCAAGCAGCGGTTTGACTAGGATTGATATTTTTCATAGCAACACTCTTAGGCTTGAGAATAAAAATGACGCGTTTGTCCGATTGTAGCCTGTTCGACTGTGATTATGATCTCTTTTCTTGCGATAGGCGCTAACTGTCAACGCATTGCCGCCTCGTTTCAGCTTTCACTCTATACTTTGGGCTAACGGCCTGTTATCGGGGTTGCCGAATTGTCATCAGGCTGTGTCATCGTTGCTTATTTCGTCATTTGAAAGGGATCTCGCTTATGGAATTATCCGCCCCGCTTATGTTGGTGCTTATCGGCCTGGCGTCGCTGCTGGCGCAGTGGCTGGCCTGGCTGCTGCGCCTGCCGGCCATTTTGCCGCTGTTACTGTTCGGCATCGTGCTCGGCCCGACGGTGCATCTGGTGCAGCCGGATCTGCTGTTCGGCGATCTGCTGTTTCCGCTGGTGTCGCTGTCGGTGGCGATCATCCTGTTCGAGGGGGCGCTGACGCTGCGCTTCGAGGAGATACGCGGCCTCGGCGGCGTGGTGCGCAATCTGGTCACCGTCGGCATGCTGGTCACCTTTCTGGTCATCAGCCTCGCCAGCTGGTGCCTGCTGGATTTCCCGCCGGAGCTGGCGGCGCTGATCGGCGCGGTGACGGTGGTGACCGGGCCGACGGTGATCGCCCCGCTGATGCGCGTGGTGCGGCCGAACGCCAACATTAACCAGGTGCTGCGCTGGGAAGGGATCGTTATCGATCCGGTCGGCGCCATCTTCACCCTGCTGGTGTTCGAGTTCATCGTGCTGAAACAGAATGCGGAGTCCTATACCCACCTGTTTTGGACGCTGGGCGTGACCGCCGCCGTCGGCCTGATCGCCGGCGCGGTGTTCGGCTACCTGCTCGGCCTGGCGCTGCGCCGTGTCTGGCTGCCGCGCTACCTGCAGAACCTGGCGGTGTTGGCGATCATGCTGACCGCCTTCGGCGTTTCCAACGCCATCGCCGACGAATCCGGCCTGCTGACCGTCACGGTAATGGGCATCTGGCTGGCCAACATGCGCGACGTGGACACCAGCGATATTCTGGCGTTCAAAGAGGAGCTGTCAGCGATCCTGATCTCGGCGCTGTTCATCATTCTGGCGGCGCGGCTCGATATCCAGGCGCTGTGGAACATGGGCTGGCCGTTGCTCCTGCTGCTGCTGGCGGTGCAGTTCATCGCCCGGCCGCTGTGCATCGCGGTATCGACCTGGCGCTCTTCCCTGCACTGGCGCGATCGGCTGCTGCTGTGCTGGATCGCCCCGCGCGGCATCGTCGCCGCGGCGGTCAGCTCGCTATTCGCGCTGACGCTGCAGCGCAGCGGCTATCAGGGCGCCGACCGACTGGTCACCGTGGTGTTCGCCATCATCATCGGCACTGTGGTGCTGCAAAGCCTGACCAGCGGCATGATGGCGCGCTGGCTGCGGGTGCAGCAGCAAAAGCCGCGCGGCGTGCTGATCGTCGGCGCCAACAGCGTGGCGCGCATGCTGGCGCAGGCGCTGATCAAGCTAAACGTGCCGGTGATCGTCACCGACAGCAGTTGGGAGTACTACCGCCAGGCGCGCATGGACGGCATTCCGGCCTACTATGGCCACGCCTACTCCGAACACGCCGAGAACTATCTCGATCTGAGCAATATCGCCCAGGTGTTGGCGCTGTCACCCAATCGCCACCAGAACGCGCTGGCGGTCTACCATTTCGGCCATCTCTTCGGCGAGGATCACGTGTTTGCCATCCGGTCGGGGGCGCCGCTGAAAGGGCGCGGCGCCAGCGCGGAAAGTTCGCGTTTCCGCCGGCATGAAATTTTATTTAATCAGGAAGCCACCTACGGCCGCCTGAGCAGCTTGCTCGCCAGGGGGGCCACCATCAAAGCGACCAAATTGAACGAAAATTTCGGTTGGCTGGAGTATTTGGAAAAACATCAGGGCGTTATCCCGTTATTCAGCCAAAAGGAAGACGGTTCTCTGCACCCGATTGGCGCCGGTTCCACGCCCGCGATGCCCTGTACGCTTATCGCGCTGGTACAAGATGAAAATCCCTCACCGTCTGTACGTTGACAGAATGGCGATAACCGGCTATTCCTAACAGCCTACTTGCGCACCCGGTGCGCAAGCCAGAAGAGGCGCGTCGCCCAGGTAGAGTGTCAGAGGAGCCGTTTCTCCGTTGACGGCACCCGAGGGGGAGCGACGCCGAGGTACGATAATGGCCGGCCATTATCGTATCGACTACAGGGGCTGAATCCCCTGGGTTGTCACCAGGGGATCGCCCGCAGGGCGATCGACAAGGTGGGGCGCTTCTGGGTGTATCGTAGCCTGACCTCTACGCCTGCCCCCTGTTTACCGCTCTCCCCTTGTGCCAAGGCTATGGAATTACAGTGCCCCCAAACGGGCATCCCTGACACGAGGTTTCTAGATGAACCAAGCAGCACCCCAGAATTCCACCGTGGTAGCCAAGTTCGGCGGCACCAGCGTCGCCGACTTTGAAGCCATGAACCGCAGCGCCGACGTCGTGCTGGCCAACCCGCTGGTCCGCCTGGTGGTGTTGTCCGCTTCGGCGGGCGTTACCAACCTGTTGGTCGCCCTGGCCGAGGGTTGCGAGGCCGACAAGCGCAATTACCAGCTTGATGAGATCCGTCGCATCCAGTACGCCATCCTCGATCGCCTCACGGCGCCGGCGGTGATCCGCGAAGAGATCGACCGCCTGCTGGAAAACATCGCCATGCTGTCGGAGGCCGCGTCGCTGGCCACCTCGACGGCGTTGACCGACGAGCTGGTCAGCCATGGGGAGCTGATGTCCACCCTGCTGTTCGTTGAGATCCTGCGCGCCCGCAACGTGCAGGCCGAATGGTTCGACGTGCGCAAAGTGATGCGCACCGACGATCACTTCGGCCGCGCCGTGCCGGACAGCGCCGCGCTCAGCGAACTGGCCCGGGCGCAGTTGCAGCCGCGCCTGCAGGAAGCGCTGGTCGTCACCCAGGGCTTCATCGGCAGCGAGCCGAAAGGCCGCACCACCACGCTCGGCCGCGGCGGCAGCGACTATACCGCCGCGCTGCTCGGCGAAGCGCTCGGCGTTGGCCGGGTGGATATCTGGACCGACGTGCCGGGCATTTACACCACCGATCCGCGCGTAGTGCCGGCGGCCAAGCGCATCGACAAAATCGGTTTCGAAGAGGCGGCGGAAATGGCCACCTTCGGCGCCAAGGTGCTGCACCCGGCCACCCTGCTGCCGGCGGTGCGCAGCGACATTCCGGTGTTCGTCGGCTCCAGCAAGGATCCGGCGGCCGGCGGCACGCTGGTGTGCAACACCACCGAGAACCCGCCGCTGTTCCGCGCGCTGGCGCTGCGCCGCAAGCAAACGCTGCTGACGCTGCACAGCCTGAACATGCTGCACGCGCGCGGTTTCCTGGCCGAGGTGTTCAACATTCTGGCGCGCCACAACATCTCCGTCGATCTGATCACCACCTCGGAGGTCAGCATTGCGCTGACCATGGACACCACCGGCGCCACCTCCGTCGGCGGCAGCCTGCTGACCACCTCGCTGCTGACCGAGCTGTCGTCGCTGTGCCGGGTGGAAGTGGAAGAAAACCTGGCGCTGGTGGCGATCATCGGCAACCAGCTGTCGCGCGCCTGCGGCGTGGGCAAAGAGGTGTTCGGCGTGCTCGATCCGTTCAATATCCGCCTGATCTGCTACGGTGCCAGCAGCTATAACCTATGCTTCCTGGTGCCGGGCGAAGAAGCCGAACAGGTGGTGCGTACCCTGCACCGCAACCTGTTCGAATAAGTCATTATCCCCGATTGCGGGCGCAGCACGCTGCGCCCCTGCGTCAAAAAAATCCGTTCAAAACCTGCAGGGGTTCAGCATGTTGAACCCGCATAAAACACAACCCCACCCACCGTTCTCAATCTGGCTAAGGAAAACCTGCATGTTGGCACTATTCACACGCTTATTCCCCCTGTGGGCGATACTGCTGTCCGTCGCCGCCTATTACACGCCGACCACCTTTACCGGCATCGGCCCCTACGTCAGCCCGCTGCTGATGCTGATCATGTTCGCCATGGGCGTCACGCTGCGGCTGGACGACTTCAAACGCGTGCTGGCGCGCCCCGGCCCAGTGGCGGCCGGCATCTTCCTGCACTATTTGATCATGCCGCTGGCGGCCTGGATCCTGGCGATGCTGTTCCGCATGCCGCCGGATCTGTCCGCCGGCATGGTGCTGGTGGGCAGCGTGGCCAGCGGCACCGCCTCCAACGTGATGATCTATCTGGCCAAGGGTGACGTGGCGCTGTCGGTCACCATCTCGGCGGTCTCAACGCTGGTGGGAGTGTTCGCCACGCCGCTGCTGACCCGCCTGTACGTCGACGCCAAGATCAGCGTCGATATCATGGGCATGCTGCTGAGCATTCTGCAGATCGTGGTGATCCCGATCGGCCTGGGCCTGATCGTCCACCATACCCTGACCAAGGCGGTGAAACGCATCGAGCCGCTGCTGCCGGCGCTGTCGATGGTGTGTATCCTGGCGATCATCAGCGCGGTGGTGGCGGGCAGCCAAAGCCACATCGCCTCGGTCGGTCTGGTGGTGATCGTCGCGGTGATCCTGCACAACGGCATCGGTTTGCTCAGCGGCTACTGGGGCGGCAAGCTGTTCGGCTTCGACGAATCCACCTGCCGCACGCTGGCGATCGAAGTCGGCATGCAGAACTCCGGGCTGGCGGCCACGCTGGGTAAAATCTACTTCTCCCCGCTGGCCGCGCTGCCGGGCGCGCTGTTCTCGGTCTGGCACAACCTCTCCGGTTCGCTGCTGGCGGGGTATTGGTCCGGCCGCCCTATCAAGAAAAAATAAACCGCCTGTAGGGACGCAAACAATTGCGTCCCCGTTCTTCTCTGCGAAATTTCGTATTTCCCACTGGTCGGATTGTCATAATTCCTCTCATCCCCTATCATCCGTGAAAAATAAAAATTCAGATTCTTCCTAACCATGCCGATAATGTTGGCAAGAGGAAGAGACGTTCTACTTTTTTTAATTAATTAAGTCGCCAGGGTTGCCCACCATAAAAGAAGCAGCCTAATTATTATTTAGATCTATACCCACCGTCTTATTTGCTGCGGCAAATCAAGATACCTCGCAATGTGCATGTCGCTCATTATTTCGGGCCGGCCGTCGGCCGCCCGTGGTTAACCTCATGGATTGGGCTGGCTGCCCCGGCGGCCTCTCATAATGGATTACAATGATAAAAAAAATCACCGCCTTGACGCTGCTGGTCAGCACGGCCCTTTCCGCTGAAACTCTGCCGGATTCCCACATGATGCGGGATATGTCGATGGGGGAGTCGCGCCGTGCGTTGCAAGACAGCACGCGTGAAGTCAACCAGTTGATTGAGCAACGCCGTTACCAGCAGCTGAAGCAGCAACGCTTGCTGGCGGAGCCGGAACCGGCCGCGCCCGCCCTGCCGCAGTCCGCGCAGTGCCTGCCGATCGCCGGCGTTTATCTGCAGGGCGTCACCCTGCTCTCGCCGACCGATTTATCCGCCCTGAGCGCGCTGCCGGAAAACTGCATCAGCAGCAATGATATCAATCGCCTGACCCGCGAATTAACGCGCCTTTATGTGCAAAAAGGCTATATCACCGCGCGTGTGCAAATTGTTCGCCCTAATTCACGGGGAGAATTGGGGTTAAGCGTCACCGAAGGATTTATCGAGAAAATAGAAGGCGGCGATCGCTGGGTCAACAGCCGTTTATTATTTCCGGGGCTGGAAGGCAAGCCGTTGAAATTAACCGAGCTCGACCAGGGATTGGATCAGGCCAACCGTTTGCAATCGAATACCACCAAGCTGGATATATTGCCCGGCCACCAGGTTGGCGGTTCGGTCATTCGTTTGCGCAATCAACATGCCAAGCCCTGGCTGATTACCGCCGGCACGGATAATTACGGCCAAAAAAGCACCGGCCAGTGGCTGGCGCGCGCCACCGCCACGCTGGACAGCCCGTTCGGCCTGTCGGACTTCGTCAGCCTGAACGCCAGCAGCACGCTGGAAAACCCGGCTCATCGCTATAACCGCGCCTATACCCTGCTCTATTCGCTGCCGTACGGCGCGTTCACCTTCAGCGGGTTCGCCAGCTTCTCGTCCTATGAGAACCACCAGCAGCTGCCGCACAACGTGGTCAAACTGCACGGCCAGACCCAACAGTACGGGCTGCGCAGCGACTATGTGTTTTACCGCGATCACGATCAGATAGACAGCCTGAGCGGTCAGTTGACCTACAAGCGCATCGACAACTACTTCGAAAGCGTGCGCCTCGAGGTCAGCAGCCCCACCCTGACCCTGGCCGAACTGAGCGCCAGCCACCTGCAAATTCTGCCCAACGGGGTGTTCAGCGCCAACCTCAGCGTCGAACAGGGCCTGCCGTGGCTGGGGGCCGGTCGCCACCCAAGCTCGGTGCACCTCGACAGCCAGTTCACCAAAGGCAAGCTGTTCGCCAACCTCAGCCAGCGCCTCCAACTGGGTGACGCCACCTATCAGCTCAACAACCTGTTCTACGGCCAGTACAGCCGCGATCCGCTGCCCGGCGTGGAATGGCTGAGCCTTACCGATCGCAGCGCCGTACGCGGCTTCAGCCGCAGCACCCAGTCGGGCGACAACGGCTGGTATCTGCAGAACACGCTGTCGCGCAGCTTCAATCTGGGCGCCACCACGCTGACGCCGCGCCTCGGCGCCGACGTCGGCCGCATTTTGCCGCGCCAGGACAGCTCGGGGTGGCGCAGCAGCGCCGGCCTGAGCAGCGGCGCCACGTTGCGCTATCGGCAGGCGCTGGTCGATCTCGAAGTCAGCCGCGGCTGGATCTTGTCGAATCACGCCACACCGGAAGACCCCGTTCAGATACTGGCGCGCTTTTCTTACACCTTTTAATTAATCAGCAGTTTTGCAGGACCCCACGGCAATAAACGGAGAGACATGGATGAAAAATAATAACTTCAGGCTTTCAGCAGCGGGCAAACTGGCCGCCGCACTGGCGATTATTCTCGCCGCTTCCGCCGGCGCCTACGCCGCGGAGATCGTGGCAGCCAACGGCGCCAACGGCCCCGGCGTTTCCACCGCCGCGACCGGCGCGCAGGTGGTCGACATCGTCGCGCCGAACGGCAACGGGCTGTCGCACAATCAATACCAGGACTTTAACGTCAACCAGCCCGGCGCGGTGCTGAACAACTCCCGCGAGGCGGGGCTGTCGCAGCTGGCCGGCCAACTGGGCGCCAACCCCAATCTGGGCGGACGCGAAGCCAGCGTCATTCTCAACGAAGTGATCGGCCGTAACCCTTCTCTGCTGCACGGCCAGCAAGAGATCTTCGGCATGGCGGCCGACTACGTGCTGGCCAACCCGAACGGCATCAGCTGCCAGGGCTGCGGATTCATCAACACCAGCCGCTCCTCGCTGGTGGTCGGCAACCCGCTGGTGGAGAACGGCCTGCTGCAGGGCTACAGCACTCTGGACAACCGCAATACCCTGAGCCTCAACGGCACCCTGAACGCCAGCGGTGTGCTGGATCTGATCGCACCGAAGATAGACAGCCGCGGTGACGTGATCGTGCAAGACTTCACCCACCGCAACGGCAGCGTGACACCGGCGGCGATCAACGCCATCAGCGGCCTTAACCGCGTGGCGCGCGACGGCAAGGTGCTGGCCAGCGTACAGCCTACGACCGCGCTGGACAGCTACTACCTCGGCAGCATGCAGGCCGGGCGCATCAACATCATCAACACCGCACAGGGTAGCGGCGTGAAGCTGGCCGGCACGCTGGCCGCCCGCGACGATCTCAAGGTGAAAGCCTACGATATTCGCAGCGAAAGCCGCGTTGACGACGCCAGCAGCAACCGCAACGGCGGCGAGAACTACCAGAACTACCGTGGCGGCATCTACGTCAACGACCGCAGCAGCAGCCAGAAGCTGACCCGCACCGAGCTGAAAGGCAAGAACATCAGTCTGGTGGCGGATAACCATGCGCACCTCACCGCCACCGATATTCGCGGCGAAGACATCACGCTGCAGGGTGGCAAGCTGACGCTCGACGGTCAGCAGCTGAAACAGACCCAGGGCCACACCGACGACCGCTGGTTCTACTCCTGGCAATACGACGTCACCCGTGAACGCGAGCAGCAGCAGCAGGCGGGCAGCACCGTCGCCGCCAGCGGCAGCGCCAAACTCGTCAGTACCCGGGAAGACGTGAACCTGTTGGGTGCCAACGTCAGCGCCGACCGTGCGCTGAGCGTCAAAGCAGCGCGCGACGTGCACCTCGCCGGGCTGGTGGAGAAGGATAAGTCCACCGAGCGCGGCTATCAGCGCAACCACACTTCCAGCCTGCGCACCGGCAGCTGGAGCAGCAGCGACGAAAGCGAAAGCCTGAAGGCCAGCGAACTGCGTAGCCAGGGCGAACTGACGTTGAAAGCCGGTCACAATGTCTCCACACAGGGCGCCAAGGTCCACGCCCAGCGCGATCTGACGATCGATGCAGACAACCAGATCCAGGTCGGGGTGCAGAAAACCGCCAACGCCAAAGCGGTGCGCGATGACAAAACCTCCTGGGGCGGCATCGGCGGCGGCGACAACAAAAATAACAGCAACCGTCGCGAGGTCAGCCACGCCTCCGAGCTGACCAGCGACGGCACCCTGCGCCTGAACGGCCAGCAGGGCGTCACCCTCACCGGCAGCAAGGCGCGCGGCAAGGAAGGCGGCCTGGTCACCGCCACGCAGGGCGGCCTGCGCATCGATAACGCGCTGAGCACCACCGTGGACAAAATCGACGCGCGCACCGGCACCGCCTTCAACATCACCAGCAGTTCGCACAAGGCCGACAACAGCTACCAGAGCAGCACCGCCAGCGAGCTGAAGTCTGATACCAACCTGAAGCTGGTCAGCCGTAAGGATACCGACGTCATCGGCAGCCAGGTCGCCAGCGGCGGCGAACTGAGCGTGACGTCGCAGACCGGCAACATCAACGTCAAGGCCGCCGAACAGCAGCAAAAACTCGATGAGCAGAAGACCGCGCTGACCGTCAACGGCTACGCCAAAGAAGCCGGTGACAAGCAATACCGCGCCGGTTTGCGCATCGAACACACCCGCGACAGCGAGAAAACCACCCGCACCGAGAACCACGGCGCCACCCTCAGCGGCGGCAGCGTGAAGCTCGAGGCAGACAAGGACGTGATCTTCAGCGGCTCCAAACTGGTCGCCGACAAAGGCGACGCCAGCGTCAGCGGCAACAAGGTTTCGTTCCTGTCGGCCGAAGATAAAACCACGTCGAACACCGAGCAGACCAAGATCGGCGGCGGTTTCTACTACACCGGCGGCATCGACAAGCTCGGCAGCGGCGTGGAAGCCGGCTACGAGAACAGCAAAACGCAGGCGCAGAGCAGCAAGGCGGTCACCTCCGGCAGCGACGTCAAAGGCAACCTGACTGTCAACGCCCGCGACAAGCTGACCCAGCAAGGCGCGCAGCACAGCGTCGGCGGCGCCTATCAAGAAAACGCCGCGGGCGTCGATCACCTGGCCGCTGCCGACACCGCCAGCACCACCACCACCAAAACCGACGTCGGCGTGAACATCGGCGCCAACGTCGATTACAGCGCCGTGACCCGCCCGGTCGAGCGCGCGATCGGCAAGGCGGCCAAGCTGGACGCCACCGGCGTCATCAACGACATCGGCGGCATCGGCGCGCCTAACGTCGGCCTGGATATCAGCGCTCAGGGCGGCAGCAGCGAAAAACGCAGCAGCAGCTCGCAGGCGGTGGTCAGCTCGGTGAAAGCCGGCAGCATCGACATCAACGCCACAGGCGAAGTGCGCGATCAGGGCACACAATATCAGGCGAGCAAAGGCGCGGTCACGCTGACGGCGGACAGCCACCGCAGCGAAGCCGCGACGAACCGCCAGGAAGAGCAGAGCCGCGACACCCGCGGCAGCGCCGGCGTGCGCGTCTACACCTCCACCGGCAGCGATCTGACCGTGGACGCCAAGGGCGAAGGCGGCACCCAGCGCAGCAACAGCAACGCCAGCCAGGCGGTGACCAGCTCGATCGATGCCGCGAGCGGCATCAACGTCAACGTGAAACAAGACGCGGTCTATCAGGGCACCGCGCTGAACGGCGGCAGCGGTAAAACCACCGTCAACGCCGGCGGCGATATCCGCTTTGATCAGGCCAGCGATAAGCAGAGCGAAAACCACAGCGGTTTCAACGTCAAAGCCTCCGCCAAGGGCGGTTTCACCGCCGACAGCAAAAACTTCGGCGCCGGCTTCGGCGGCGGCACCAACAACGGCGAAAGCAACAGCAGCACCGCGCAGGTCGGCAACGTCAGCGGCCAACAGGGCGTGGAGCTGAAGGCGGGCCGCGATCTGACGCTGCAGGGCACCAACGTCAAGAGCCAGGGCGACGTCACCCTGAGCGCGGGCAACAAGGTTGCGCTGCAGGCGGCGGAATCGACCCAAACGCGTAAGGAAAGCCAGCTGTCCGGCAATATCGATCTGGGCGCCGGCAGCAGCGACAGCAAGGAAAAAACCGGCGGCAGCCTCTCCGCCGGCGGCGCCTTCGACATCGCCAAGGTGAATGAGTCCGCGACCGAACGCCAGGGTGCCACTCTCGCCTCAGACGGCAAGGTCACCCTGTCCGCCGGCGGCAAAGGCGATGACGCGCTGCATCTGCAGGGCGCCAAGGTCAGCGGCGGCAGCGCCGCGCTCGAGGCGAAAAACGGCGGCATCCTGCTGGAGTCCGCCAAGAACGAGCAGCATAAGGACAACTGGAGCCTGGGCATCAAAGCCAACGCCAAAGGCGGCCAAACGTTCAACAAGGACGCCGGCGGCAAGGTCGATCCGAACACCGGCAAAGACACCCATACGCTGGGCGCCGGTCTGAAGGTCGGCGTGGAACAGCAGGATAAAACCACCCACGCCAACACCGGCATCACCGCGGGCGACGTGGCGCTCAACAGCGGCAAGGACACCCGCCTCGCCGGGGCACGCGTCGATGCCGACAGCGTACAGGGCAAGGTGGGCGGCGATCTGCGCGTTGAAAGCCGCAAGGACGTCGAGAAAAGCGTGAAGGTGGATGTGGATGCCGGGCTGAGCCACAGCAACGATCCGGGCAGCAGCATCACCTCCAAGCTGTCGAAGGTGGGCACGCCGCGCTACGCCGGGAAAGTGAAAGAGAAACTGGACGCCGGGGTGAACAAGGTGGCCGACGCCACCACCGACAAATACAACAGCGTGGCGCGTCGCCTCGATCCGCAGCAGGACACCACCGGCGCGGTCAGCTTCAGCAAGGCCGACGGCAAAGTGACGCTGCCGGCAACGCCGGCCGGCGAGAAGCCACAGGGCCCGCTGTGGGATCGCGGTGCACGCACCGTCGGCGGCGCGGTGAAAGACAGCATCACCGGGCCGGCGGGTCGCCAGGGACAGCTCAAGGTCAATGCCGACGTGGTGAACAACAACGCGGTCGGCGAGCAGTCGGCGATTACCGGTAAGCACGGCGTGGCGCTGCAGGTCGGCGGCCAAACCCAACTGACCGGCGGCGAGATCCGCAGCCAGCAGGGCAAGGTGGAACTGGGCGGCAGCAAGGTCAGCCAGCAGGACGTCAGCGGCCAACGCTATCAGGGCGGCGGCCGCGTCGATGCGGCGGCCACGGTAGGCGGGCTGTTAGGCGGCGCGGCGAAGCAAAGCGTCGACGGCAACGTGCCGTTCGTCAGCGGCCATGCTTCAACTCAGCAGGCGGACGCCAAAGCCGGCGTGTTCAGCGGCAAATAACGCGCCTCTCCTGCACAACGCCCCCGATGAAAACCGGGGGCGTTTTTTTACAGCGTGCTTGGGGTGTCTTCCCAGTCGCGATCGTCATCCTTGGCATCCTGGTCCAACACGTTGTAAGCCACGGCGCAGAACAGCGAGTTCAAACGCTTCATGTCCCCCAACAATCCCAAATGCAACGAACTGGTCTCGATGCTCTGCACGTTTTGCTGGTGCAAACGATCGACGTGCGCGTGCGCGTAGCGGCGATCCAGAATACGGAAGCGGTGCTTGGAACGGCGCAGGCGCTTGGCGCTGGTGACGTCGCCGGACAGGAACACCGACAGCCCCAGACGCAGGTTGCCGATCAGCCGTTCGTGCAACCCGTCCAGCTCCGCCAACCCTTCCGCCGAGAAGGCGCGGCGCGCGGCGTGCGACTTGGCACCCACGTCGCCGGCCATGCGTTCGATGATGTCGCCCGCCTGTTCCAGGTTAAGCGCCATTTCGATGATCTCCGCCCAGCGGCGCGAGTCTTCCTCACCCAGATCTTCCTTCTGGATCTGCGCCAGATACAGCTTGATGGCGGTATACAGCACGTCGACATCATCGTCGAGGCGCCGTACTTCTTTATCCACGCCTTGCTTGCCGTGCAGCACTTCGCGCTGCAGGATCATCATGTGTTCCACCACGTCGCCCATCCGCAGCGTTTCGCGCGCCGCATTGGCCAGCGCCAGCGTCGGCGTGTCCAGCGCGCTGGCGTCCAGATGACGCGGCCGCATGCGCGGATCGTCGGCCGCCACGTCGACGATCAGCCGCTCGCACAGCGTCGCCATCGGCCCGGCCAGCGGGATCATCACCAGACAACGGATCAGGTTGTAGAACACGTGGAAGTAGATCACCAGCTCTTCGCTGCCGCCCGGCAGTTGCGCCATCACGTCTGCCAGATAGGAGACGAACGGCAGCACCAGCACGCAGCCCACCAACTTGAACAGCAGGCTGCCGAGCGCCACGCGCCGCCCGGCGGCATTCTGGCCGCTGGCGTTGATCATCGCCAACAGGCCGCTGCCGAGATTGGCGCCAATCACCAGGCAGAGCGCCACCTTCAGCGAGATCACGCCGGTGGCAGTCAGGGTGGCGGTCAGCAGCACCGCCGCCAGGCTGGAATAGCTGACGATGGCGAACAGCGCGCCGGTCAGGGCGTCCAGCATCACGTCGCCGGTCAGCGACGAGAACAGCACTTTTACCCCGGCCGCCTGGGTGATCGGCGTGGCGGCGGCCACGATCAGCTCCAGTGCCAACACGATCAGCCCAAGGCCGATCAGGACGCGTCCGATCTGGCCGATCCGCATCTGCTTGCGGCTGAGGAACAGGAAGACGCCGACCAGGATCAGCAGCGGTGACAGCCAGGAAAGATCGAAGGTCAGCACGCGCGCCATCAGTGCGGTGCCGACGTCGGCACCGAGCATGATCACCAGCGCAGGCGCCAGCCCCACCAGCCCCTGCGCGACAAAAGAGGTCACCAGCAGCGCCGTGGCGTTGCTGCTTTGCACCAGCGCGGTCACGCCGATGCCGGCAACGAACGCCAGCGGCTTTTTCTCAACGCTGTCGCTCAACACACGCCGCAGATTGGCGCCGTAAACCCGCATGATCCCGGTGCGCACGATGTGGGTACCCCACACCAACAGCGCCACGGAGGAAAGCAGGTGAAGAAGGGTCAGCACGGAAGATACGCTCCATTAACGCCCGGCCAAAGGAGGCTGATACCCGATGCCTGTCAGGCGGTGCGGACGGACGGAACGGTTCTGTTCGCCTTAGCCGCAGCCGGTAGGCCAAAAGATGACGGGTACAGCGCGCGGTCCCGCCTGCCGGGCGTAGGTCTGGCAGGACAGCGGGCGGGCGGCAGACCGCAGAAGAGAAGGGTTAATGCGGCGGCGGAAAGGCCCCGGCGCCGCGCTGCGAAGTCATGCAACTTCCCGCAATACAACAGGTTCCAAGTGTAGCCCAATTTCCGCGCCGTCGGGCCGCAGGTCGGCCACCGACCGGTTGAGCACGTCAACCAGCAATTCTACACCGCGAACCTGAATCCGATAGCGTACCACATTCCCGAGCAAACTGTGGCCCAGGATCACCCCGTCGATCCCCTGCCCGGCCGGCAACAGGCCGATCGATTCAGGGCGGATCGCCACCTTGCCGGCATAGCTGCGCCCGGTCAGCTGGGCGGCCTGTTCGGCGGTCAGCAGGTTATAGTTGCCGATAAACCCGGCGGCGAAGGCGTCCGCCGGCTGGGTATACAGGGTTTCCGCATCGCCGCTCTGCACGATCTGCCCCTTGTTCATCAGCACGATGCGATCCGACAGGGTCAACGCCTCTTCCTGATCGTGGGTGACGAAGATCGCCGTCAGGTTCAGCTCGCGCTGAATGCGCCGGATCTGCTCGCGCAGGTGTTTGCGGATGCGCGCATCCAGCGCCGACAGCGGTTCGTCGAGCAGCAGCAGCCGCGGGCGGGTGACCAGCGATCGCGCCAGCGCCACGCGCTGACACTGGCCGCCCGACAGCTGATGCGGATAGCGCTTCGCCAGATCGCTCAGCTCCACCAGCGCCAGCACCTCCCGCACCCGCTGGCCGATCTGCACGGCCGCCAGCTTCTGCATTTTCAGGCCGAAGGCCACGTTGCCTTCCACCGTCATATTGGGAAACAGCGCATAGCTTTGGAACACCATGCCGATGCCGCGCTTTTGCGGCGCCAGCGGCACCAGATCCTGGCCCTGCAGCAAAATGTGCCCGCTGTCGACCGGGGTCAGGCCGGCCAGGCAGCGCAGCAGCGTCGATTTGCCGCAGCCGCTCGGCCCCAGCAGGGTGACGAATTCCCCCTCTTCGGCGGTGAAATCGATATCCTGAAACACCTGGGTCTGGCCATAGTGTTTGTTCAGGCGGGTGACGTTGAGATAAGCCATCGGGTTAACCCTTGTTTTTATTCAGCAGGTTCGCCAGCCAGGTGACGAGCAGCACCACGGCGAAATAGGAGATGACCAGCGCGCTGGTGAAATGCCCGCTGCCGTTGCGCATGTTGAACAGGTAAACCTGCAGCGTTTCATACTGGCTGCCCACCAGCAGGTTGGCGAACACGAACTCGCCGATCAGGAACGAGAACGACAGCAGCACGGCGATCGTTCCGCCCTTGCGCAGGTTCGGCAGCACCACCCACAGCGCCGCCTGCCAGGTGCTGGCGCCGAGCAGATGCGCGGCGTCCATCAGATCACGCAGGTTGATCGCCTGCATGTTATTGCTGATGGCGCGGTAGATAAACGGCAGCGCGATGGTGAAATAGCAGCCCACCAAAATCCAGGGAGTGCCGAGCAGCGGCAGCGGATCGGCGGCGAACAGCTGCATCAGCCCCACTGCCGACACTACCGGCGGCACGGCGAACGGCAGCAGAATCAGCACGTTCATCACCGCGTCCAGCTTGGGAAAGTAGTAAGCGATCACAAACATCGCCGGCAGGATCACCACCACCGACAGCAGCAGCGTGCCGAAGCAGATCAACAGCGAGTGCCACAGCGCCTGCAAAAAGCGCGGGTCGCTCCACAGCGCCGTCAACCACTTCAGGGTAAAACCGTCCGGCAAAATGGTGGCGCCCCACTGGGTGGCCAGCGCATAAATCAGCGTCGCCGCCAGCGGCAACAGCAGGATCAGCAGCAGCAGGCCGGTCACCGTGCGATGGTACAGGCGTTCAGCACGCGACATGAGCATTCTCCATCCGATTATGAACGCGCATTGAGGTAGCTCCTGCGCAGCATCCATTGGTGGATCACCGTGATAAACGCCATCATCACCACCAGCAGCATCGCCAGCGCGCTGGCCAGGTTCGGATCGAGGGAGATGTCCCCCGCCACCAGCGCCGAGATGCGGATCGGGATCACGTTGAAGTTGCCGGTGGTCAGCGCGTAGACCGTAGCGTAGGCGCCCAGCGCGTTAGCCAGCAGAATGACGAAGGTGCCCATCAGCGCCGGTGCCAGCACCGGCAGGCCGATATGCCGCCAGTAGCGCCAGGGGCCGGCGCCGAGCAGCGCCGCCGACTCGCGCCAGTCGGCGCGCAGCGCATCGAACGCCGGATAGAGCAACAATACGCCCAGCGGGATCTGGAAGTAGGTATACAGCACGATCAGGCCGCTCTTCGAATAGAGGTTGAAACTCTCCATCAGACCGTATTTGCGCAGCAGCAGCGTCAGGCAACCGTTCAGCCCCAGCAGGATGACGAAGGCGAACGCCAGCGGCACCCCGGCGAAGTTGCTGGTCATGTTGGTGAACGACATCACAAAGTCATGAAATCGGGTCTGGCCGAGCTGGCGCAGCGAGTAACTGCCCACTAACGCAATCAGCAAGCCGTAGACGCTCGACCACAGCGAGATCTCCAGCGAGAACTGAAAGGCCTGCAGGTAGAACGGCGAGGTGAGGATATCGACATAATTGCCCCAGCCCCAGCCGCCAGTCTCGCTGAAAAAGCTGTGAACGGCGATCCACACCAGCGGGGCGATCTGAAACGCGCCGAACAGCACGATAAACGGCAGCAGGCACAGTGCGGCGATCCATTTGGTTTTGCCGTTCATCGCGCATCCTGCGCCAGCAGCGCCCGACAGCGCGGCTTGTCGTGCGGTGCCTGCAGCAGATCGCAAATCGTGCCGCACAGCTCGGTTTGCTGCGGATCGGCGTCGTCCAGGCTGAAACCCGTGCCGAACACGAACAGCGGCACCTGGCGCTCTTCCGGTAACACGCCGCCGTGGCTGCGATCGTCGTTCATGCCGTGGTCGGCGGTAACCAGCACCTGATAACCGGCCGCCAACCACTCGGGCAGATAGCGCGACAGCGAACCGTCGGCGCGCCGCGCCGCATTGCGGTACTGCGGCGAAGAGAGGCCGAAGCGGTGCCCGGCGTCGTCGATGTTCATCGGGTGGACCAGCAGGAAGTCCGGCTGATGACGCTGGCGCAGGCTTTCGGCGTCGTCGAACAGATGACTGTCGGGATAGCCGTCGTCGTAATAGAAATGCCCGTGCTGGATCGGCAGCTCGGGGGCGTCGGTATGGCGGTCGCGCGCGGCGTCGAACGGCGTGCGGTTATACAATTCGCTGAACCAGTGGTAAGCGGCGGCGGCGGTGGTCAACCCGGCGGCGCGCGCGTAATGAAACACGCTTTGTTGATGAGAAAGGCGCGAGACGTGATTGTGCACCACGCCGCTCTCCACCGGCGTGACGCCGGTGAGGATGCATTCATACAGCGGCCGGGAGAGCGAGGGCAGCTCGCTCTCCAGCAGGTACAACCGTCCGCGTCCCGCCGCGCATTCGGCCTGCAGATAGCCCATGGCGTCGTGCGCCACCCGGTAGTTGAGGCCGTCCAGCAGCACGAGGATCGTTTTCATGGTGCGTTAACTCACTGCTGCATAAACATAATGACGTTTTCCTGCCACAGGCGCGGCAGCGCTTTGGCGCTCTGTTCCCAGGCCGCCGGATCGGCGATCGGGTGCGCGTTCTTGTACTGCTCGGCCGGCAGCAGCTTGGCCTTGACGTCGTCCGGCAGCGTCAGATGTTCGGCGCGGATCGGGCGGGCATAGCCGCGCGCCAGGTTGATCTGGCCGGCGTCGGAGAAGATGTATTCGCGCGCCAGCTTGGCGGCGTTCGGGTGCTTGGCGTATTTGTTGATGATGGTGGTGTAGCCGGAGGTGATCGAGCCGTCCGACGGGATCAGCACTTCAAAGCGGGTTTTGTCGATCTGGTCGCGGTAATTCAGGCCGTTGAAGTCCCACACCACGCCAACCTGCACTTCCCCTTTCTCCAGCGATGCGATCACCGGGTTGCTCAGGCTCAGGCGGCCGGCCTTGGCCAGCTTGCCGAAGAATTCCAGGCCCGGCTTGAGATTTTTCTCGTTGCCGCCCATGGCGTAGGTGGCCGCTAGCACGCCGCTGGCCGCCTGCGATGCGGTGCCGACGTCGCCGATGGTGACCTGATAGCTGCCCTTCAGCAGATCGGCCCAGCTGTGCGGGATATCTTTCACCTGCTGTTTATTGATGATGAAGGCGATGGTGCCGGTGTAAGCCAGCGCCCAGTGGCCGTCTTTGTCTTTCGCCCAGTCCGGCACCTGATCCCAGGTAGAGGGTTTGTACGGCTGCGTTACGCCCTTCTGCACCGCCACCGGGCCGAAGGCCGCGCCGACGTCACCGATGTCCGCCGTGGCGTTGTTCTTTTCCGCATCGAATTTGGCGATCTCCTGTGCGGAGCTCATGTCGGTATCGACATGCTTCAGGCCATATTTGCTCAACAGATCTTGCCAGGTGCCTTTCCAGTTGGCCCAGCTGTCCGGCATGCCGACGCTGTTGACTTCGCCTTCTTTTTTAGCGGCCTGCTCCAGCGCCGCCAGATCGGTATCCGCGGCCCAGCTCATCTGGCTGGATAACACGATGGCACTGGTTAACACAGAAGCGCACAAACGTTTCATAACTGATGCTCCAGGTGGTAGTGTGGGGATGGCTGGACTAGTCCAGCAAGGACCAAACCAATCTAACGGACGAATGTGATAATTATATGTCAGCTTAAAAAAGCGACAGTTTTATCACCCATTGCAACGGCGAAAACGCGACGCTGGTCTACCTTAAGGGAGGCCAAACGCACTGAAACGGGACACCCGCTGTATGAGTGAAGCACCGACGACCGTCGCCACCATCTGCCAAACGCTGAACGCCCGCATCACCGCAGGCGAGTTCGCCGAAGACGGCAAGCTGCCCTCTGAACGCGCCCTGAGCGAAGCGTTCGCCACGACCCGCATTACCTTGCAGGAGGCGCTCGGTCAGTTGGAGGCGCAGGGCGTCATCTACCGCCAGGTGCGGCGCGGCTGGTTCATCTCGCCACCGCGTCTTATCTACAACCCGCTGCAGCGCAGCCATTTTCACGCCATGGCGCAGCAGCAGGGGCGCGCCGCCCATACCGAAGCGATCGACAGCGCGGTAGTCACGCTCGACGCGCCGCTGGCCGATCGCCTGACGCTGCCCCCCGGCGCCGAGGCCTATCGCATTCGCCGGCTGCGCTACATCGATGGGCGCGCGGTGCTGTACTGCGAGCACTACCTCAACCCGGCCTATTTCCCCGGCATTCTGGACGAAGATCTGACCCAGTCGCTGACCGCACTGTACGCCGCGCGCTATGGCATCCACTACGGGCGGGTGCGTTTCGACATGCTGCCCACCCTGCTGCCGCAGCAGGCCGCCGCCATGCTGAAGGTGACCTACGGCAGCCCGGCGCTGTTCATTACGCGGGTGAACCGCGATCAGCACGACCGGGTGATCGATTGCGACCTGGAGTATTGGCGTTACGATGCGCTGCACATCGACGTGGAAGCGCAGTAAATGACAAGGGCGCATCGCTGCGCCCTTAAAGAGGAAATCAGTCGGCGTCGTAGCCGAGGTTAGGCGCCAGCCAGCGTTCGACCTCGCCCACGCTCATCCCTTTACGCACCGCGTAGTCTTCCACCTGATCGCGCTGGATCTGCGCCACCGCGAAGTACTTGCTTTCAGGATGGCTGAAGTACCAGCCGGACACCGCCGCCCCCGGCCACATGGCGAAGGACTCCGTCAGCTCCATGCCGGTGTGGCGGTTGACGTCCAGCAGCTGCCAGATGGTCGCTTTCTCGGTGTGTTCCGGGCAGGCCGGGTAACCCGGCGCCGGCCGGATGCCCTGATAGTTTTCGCGGATCAGCTCCTCGTTGCTCAGGCTCTCGTCGGCGGCATAGCCCCAGTGCAGCTTGCGCACCTGCTCGTGCAGGTATTCGGCGAAGGCCTCCGCCAGGCGATCCGCCAGCGCCTTGACCATGATTTTGTTGTAATCGTCGTGCTGCGCGTCGTACGCCGCCGCCAGCGCGTCCTCCTCCAGCCCGCCGGTCACCGCGAAGGCGCCGAAGTAGTCGGCCTTGCCGCTGCTTTTCGGCGCCACGAAATCCGCCAGGCAGTAGTTCGGGAAGTCGGTTTTTTCCGTCTGCTGGCGCAGATGGCGGCTCACCGCCAGCACCTCGTCACGCCGTTCGTCGCAGTACACCTCCACGTCATCGCCGACGCGGTTGGCCGGGAACAGACCGTAAACGCCGCGCGGGTTGAGGCTGCGCTCGGCGGCCAGCCGATCCAGCATCTGATTGGCGTCGTGGAACAGGCGCTTGGCCTCTTCCCCC
The DNA here is from genome assembly GCF_052692115.1 of Serratia sp. TSA_105.2. Lineage (NCBI taxonomy): Bacteria > Pseudomonadati > Pseudomonadota > Gammaproteobacteria > Enterobacterales > Yersiniaceae > Serratia > Serratia sp. TSA_105.2. The sequence continues at coordinate 15,440 of NZ_JBQZFT010000001.1, read as the reverse complement.
ACCACCTCGTCTTCCAGGATGCGCGGATATTTGCCCGCCAGCGACCAGGTCATGAAGAACGGTGTCCAGTCGATATAGTGGCGCAGCGTCTCGATGCCAGCCACCACCGGGAACACGCCGAACTGCCGCGGTGCAGGCGGCTGATAATCGGCCCAGTCCAGCGCCATTGCGTTGGCGCGCGCCTTCTGCAAATCGACCGGCGGCGTGCGCGGCTTTTTGCGCGCATGCTGAATGCGCACCGTTTCATACTCTTTGCGGGTGCGCGCCACAAACTCGTCGCGCTGGGTGGCGGACAGCAGCGCCGACACCACACCCACGGTGCGCGAGGCGTTTTGCACGTAGGTGGTCGGGCCGCTGTAGTTCTGCTCGATTTTCACCGCGGTGTGCGCCTTGGAGGTGGTGGCGCCGCCGATCAGCAGCGGCAACGTAAAGCCCTGGCGCTCCATCTCTTTGGCCACGTTGACCATCTCGTCCAGCGACGGCGTGATCAGGCCCGACAGGCCGATGATGTCCACGTTCTCCTCGCGCGCGGTGCGCAGGATTTTCTCCGTCGGCACCATCACGCCCAGATCGACGATTTCATAGTTGTTGCACTGCAGCACCACGCCGACGATGTTCTTGCCAATGTCGTGCACGTCGCCCTTCACCGTCGCCAGCAGGATTTTGCCCGCCGTGGAGCCTTTCTGCTTGCTGGCCTCGATATACGGTTCCAGGTAGGCCACCGCCTGCTTCATCACGCGGGCGGATTTCACCACCTGCGGCAGGAACATCTTGCCTTCGCCGAACAGATCGCCGACCACGTTCATTCCCGCCATCAGCGGCCCCTCGATCACTTCGATCGGGCGTTCGGCCTGCTGCCGCGCTTCTTCGGTGTCCAGCTCGATAAACTCGGTGATGCCCTTCACCAGCGAATATTCCAGCCGTTTTTCTACCGGCCAGCCGCGCCATTCGGCCTGCTGCACCGCCACGTCATTATCTTTGCTGCCACGGTATTTTTCGGCCAGCTCCAGCAGGCGTTCGGTGCCGTCCTCGCGACGGTTGAGGATCACGTCCTCTACCGCGTCGCGCAGCTCGGCGCTTAAATCGTCATAAATCGCCAATTGCCCGGCGTTGACGATGCCCATGTCCATGCCGTTGCGAATGGCGTGATACAGGAACACCGCATGGATCGCTTCACGCACCGGATCGTTGCCGCGGAACGAGAACGACACGTTGGACACGCCGCCGGAGATCATCGCGTGCGGCAGGTGGGTTTTGATGTCGGCGCAGGCTTCGATAAAGTCGACGGCGTAGTTGTTGTGCTCCTCGATGCCGGTAGCGACGGCGAAAATGTTCGGGTCGAAAATGATGTCTTCCGGCGGGAAGCCGACGCGTTCGGTCAGAATGTTATAGGCGCGGCGGCAGATCTCGAACTTGCGCTCGCGGGTGTCCGCCTGGCCCACTTCGTCGAACGCCATCACCACCACCGCAGCGCCGTAGCGGCGCACCAGTTTGGCGTGATGGATAAAGGCCTCTTCACCCTCCTTCATCGAGATCGAGTTGACGATGCCCTTGCCCTGAATACACTTCAGGCCTTTTTCGATTACCGACCACTTGGAGGAGTCGATCATGATCGGCACTCGGGCGATGTCCGGCTCACCGGCGATCAGGTTGAGGAAGCGCACCATCGCCGCTTCGGCGTCAAGCATCCCCTCGTCCATGTTGATGTCGATGATCTGCGCGCCGCTCTCGACCTGCTGGCGCGCCACGTCGAGCGCCTCGTTGTATTTCTCTTCTTTGATCAGGCGCTTGAATCGCGCCGAACCGGTGACGTTGGTGCGCTCGCCGACGTTGACGAACAGGGTGTTGGCGTCGATGGTCAGCGGCTCCAGGCCCGCCAGGCGGCAGGCGACCGGGATCTCCGGCAGCCGGCGCGGCGGCACGCCCTCGACCGCGTTGACCATCGCGGCGATATGTTCCGGCGTGGTGCCGCAGCAACCGCCGATGATATTGAGGAAGCCGGCCTGCGCCCATTCCCCGACCTGGCACGCCATCTCGGCCGCATCCAGATCGTACTCGCCGAAGGCGTTCGGCAAACCGGCATTCGGGTGCGCGGTGACGTAGGTCTCCGAGATGCGCGCCAGCTCGGCGACGTACTGACGCAGTTCGTCCGGGCCCAGGGCGCAGTTCAGGCCAAAGGTCAGCGGCTTGACGTGGCGCAGCGAATTGTAAAACGCTTCGGTGGTCTGGCCGGACAGGGTGCGGCCGGAGGCGTCGGTGATGGTGCCGGAAATCATGATCGGCAGTTCCACCCCCAACGCTTCGAATTCGGTTTCCACCGCAAAAGCGGCGGCCTTGGCATTCAGGGTGTCGAAGATGGTTTCGATCATGATCAGATCGACGCCGCCCTCCACCAGCGCACGCGTCGATTCGCGGTAAGCCGCCACCAGCTCATCGAACGAAATGTTGCGGAACGCCGGATCGTTGACGTTCGGCGAGATGGACGCAGTGCGGTTGGTCGGCCCCAGCACGCCGGCGACGTAGCGCGGTTTTTCCGGCGTGCGCGCCGTCCATTCGTCGGCGCAGGCGCGCGCCAGGCAAGCGGCCTGATAGTTAATCTCGGCGGACAGCGACTCCATGTGGTAGTCGGCCATGGCGATGGAGGTCGAGTTAAAGGTATTGGTCTCAAGGATATCGGCGCCCGCCTCAAGATAGGCGTAATGAATGGCGGTGATCACTTCCGGCTTGGTCAGCACCAGCAGATCGTTATTGCCTTTCAGATCGCTGCGCCAGTCGGCGAAGCGCTCACCGCGGAAATCGCGCTCATCCAGACGGTAGCTCTGGATCATGGTGCCCATGCCGCCGTCCAACACCAAAATGCGCTGCGCTAACTGGCGGCGCAGTTGTTCTACTCGATTCGTCACTGTAACCCCTTCCATTGCCATCCAGCCCATTGCTCAACTGCCGCAAAAACCAACGAGTCATCCTAGCACAGCTTGTAGGGACAAAGGGCCAGGCGACAATTGAGAGTTTTTCAGGTTGTGCGCCAACACCTCCGATGAGCTGACGGCGACTTGCAATTCATCGACAAAAAACGAAAATGAATTCCATCATACGGAAAAAGGAATCTCACCCATGGCCACCCCTGCTCCCGCCAAACGCGGCAAGAAGCCCCGCGCAGCAGCCCCGGCCGCCAGTGCGGCGACCGGCCAGGTACAATCGTTGACCCGTGGCCTGAAGCTGTTGGAATACATTTCGGAAGCCCAGGGCAACGTGGCGCTGACCGATCTGGCCCAGCAGGCCGGCCTGCCGAATTCCACCACTCACCGCCTGCTCACCACCATGCAGCAGCAGGGATTCGTGCGCCAAGTCGGCGATCTCGGCCTGTGGACCATCGGCTCGCACGCCTTTGTGGTCGGCAGCAGCTTCCTGCAAAGCCGCAACCTGCTGGCGATGGTGCATCCGACGCTGCGCCGCCTGATGGAAGAGTCCGGCGAAACCGTCAACCTGGCGGTGCTGGATACCAGCGAGTACCAGGCAATCATCATCGATCAGGTGCAGTGTACGGCGCTGATGCGCATGTCGGCGCCGATCGGCGGCAAACTGCCGATGCACGCCTCCGGCGCCGGCAAAGCGTTCCTCGCCACCCTGCCGGACGATCAGGTGACCAAACTGCTGCACAAGAAAGGCATGCACACCTACACGCCGCACACTCTGACGCCGCACAACCTGAAAGAGGGGCTGGCGCAGATCCGCAAACAGGGCTTCTCCTTTGACGACGAAGAACACGCGCTCGGCCTGCGCTGCGTGGCGGCCTGCATCTTCGACGAGCACCGCGAAGCCTTCGCGGCCATCTCCATCTCCGGCCCGGTGTCGCGCATCACCGATGACCGCGTGATCGAACTGGGGGCGCTGGTGATCCACGCGGCGAAAGAGATCAGCCTGGCCTACGGCGGCGTGCGCTGATCCCCCCTCCGAGGGGCGCCCCTGCGCGCCCTCTCTCCTGATTCCTTGCTCTGTTGTCAGCATGTAACAGGCTATCGGCATCCTGTTTAGCACACGGGAAAAAAGCTTGAAGCCGATCACAGTTAACGATCCTCACGGCGAAAGCCCATTGCAACCGCTCACACTTCCTTCGACAATGTTACCGATAACATGTTACCGGTAACAATCAAGTTGAACGAAGGTAACGTCACCCGGTGTTTTGGAGCCAAGCCATGACCAACAATCAAAATCGCATTTACGTCGTTATGGGCGTTTCCGGCAGCGGCAAGTCCGCCGTCGCCGCCGCCGCGGCCCGCCAACTCTCCGCCGGCTTCCTCGACGGCGACTTCCTGCATCCGCGCAGCAACATCCTGAAGATGGCCGCCGGCGAAGCGTTGAACGACGACGATCGCGCCCCATGGCTGGCCGCGCTCAACGATGCCGCCTTCGCCATGCAGCGCACCAACAACGTGTCGATCATCGTCTGCTCGGCGCTGAAAAAGCAGTATCGCGACCGCCTGCGCGCCGGCAACGGCAACCTGTCGTTTATCTACCTGCACGGCGAGTTCCCGGTGATCGAATCCCGCCTGGCGGCGCGTAACGGCCACTTCTTCAAACCGCAGATGCTGGTCACCCAGTTCGCCGCGCTGGAGCAACCGGGCGCCGACGAAAGCGACGTGATGGCGATCGACATCAACCAGCCGCTGGACGCGGTGATCGCCGATACCGTGCGCCATATCCAGAGCTTCCTGCCGCAGGACGTGTGCGCGTGAGTACCGTAACGCTGGTCGGTACCGCAGTCGGCTCGGTTTTACTGCTGTTATTCTTGGTGATGAAGGCGCGCATGCACGCCTTCGTCGCGCTGATGCTGGTGTCCATCGCCGCCGGCATCTTCTCCGGCATGCCGCTGGACCATATCGCCGACACCATGCAAAAAGGCATGGGCGACACGCTGGGCTTCCTGGCGATCGTCGTGGCGCTGGGGGCGATGTTCGGCAAGATCCTGCATGAGGTCGGCGCGCTCGATCAAATTGCGGCGCAATTGCTGAAACGATTCGGACAAAGCAAGGCGCACTACGCGCTCGGCATCGCCGGCCTGATCTGCGCGCTGCCGCTGTTCTTCGACGTGGCGGTGGTGCTGCTGATCGGCATCGTATTCGCCGTGGCGCGCCGTACCGACGGCAATATCGTCAAGCTGGCGATCCCGCTGTTCGCCGGCGTGGCCGCCGCCGCCTCCTTCCTGCTGCCGGGGCCGGTGCCGATGCTGCTGGCTTCGCAGATGAAGGCCGACTTCGGCTGGATGATCGCCATCGGCCTGGTGGCGGCGGTGATCGGCATGCTGATCGCCGGCCCGCTGTACGGCAGCTTTATCAGCCGCTTCGTCAACTGGCCAATGCCGCCGGAAGAGAACGAGCCGACGCTGACCAAGGGCAATCTGCCGTCGTTCGGCTTCAGCCTGGCGCTGGTGCTGTGCCCGCTGGTGCTGGTCGGCATGAAAACCATCGGCGCGCGGCTGGTCACTCCGGGTTCGCAGCTGCAGCAGTGGCTGGAGTTTATCGGCCACCCGTTCACCGCCATCCTGCTGGCCTGCCTGATCGTGATTTACGGCCTGGCGAAACCGCGCGGCATGAGCAACGAACAGACGCTGGCCATCTGCTCCGCCGCGGTGCAACCGGCCGGGATCATCCTGTTGATGACCGGTGCCGGCGGGGTATTCAAACAGATCCTGGTGGATTCCGGCGTAGGGCCGGCGCTGGGTGACGCCATGATCGGCGCCGGCCTGCCGATCGCCGTGGCCGCGTTCGCGCTCTCCGCCATGGTGCGGGTGATTCAGGGCTCGGCCACCGTCGCCTGCCTGACCACCGTCGGCCTGGTGTTGCCGGTCACCAGCCAGCTCGGGCTGAACGGCGGGCAGTTGGCCGCGCTGGCAATCTGCATCGCCGGCGGCTCCATCGTGCTAAGCCACGTCAACGACGCCGGTTTCTGGCTGTTCGGCAAATTCACCGGCGCCAACGAACTGCAAACGCTGAAAACCTGGACGGTGATGGAAACGATTCTGGGCAGCGTCGGCGGCGCCATCGGCATGATTGCATTCACGATGTTTTAAATCCTAAATCGCCCCCGGCCTTGCACACCAGGGCTGCAAATTACCCCCGGGGGCACCGCCACAGGCGGCGACTATAACAACAGCAATGTGAGGAAGGCATGATTAACCCAACCTTGTCCCGTGTCACACAGCGCATCACCCACCGTTCCCAGGCCAGCCGTGCCGCCTATCTGGCGCGTATCGAAGCGGCCCGTTCCCAAACCGTCCACCGCGCGCAGCTGGCCTGCGGTAACCTGGCCCACGGCTTCGCCGCCTGTCAGCCCGATGACAAGACGGCGCTGAAAAACATGGTGCGCAGCGATATTGCCATCATCACCGCCTACAACGACATGCTGTCGGCCCACCAGCCGTACGAACACTACCCGCAGCGGCTGAAACAGGCGCTGCAGGCGGTGGGCGCCGTCGGCCAGGTGGCCGGCGGCGTGCCGGCGATGTGCGACGGCGTGACGCAGGGGCAGGACGGCATGGAGCTGTCGCTGATGAGCCGTGACGTGATCGCCATGTCGGCCGCCGTCGGCCTGTCGCACAACATGTTCGACGGCGCGCTGTTCCTCGGCATCTGCGACAAGATCGTGCCCGGGCTGGTGATGGCCGCCCTCTCCTTCGGCCACCTGCCCGCGCTGTTCGTGCCGGCCGGCCCGATGAGCAGCGGTTTACCCAACAAGGAAAAGGTGCGCGTGCGCCAGCTGTACGCCGAGGGCAAGGCCGACCGCCTGGCGCTGCTGGAAGCCGAGGCCGCGTCCTATCACGGCATCGGCACCTGCACCTTCTACGGCACCGCCAACACCAACCAGATGGTGATGGAAGTGATGGGCCTGCACCTGCCGGGCGCCTCTTTCGTGCATCCGGACACGCCGCTGCGCGACGCGCTGAACGACGCCGCCGCGCGCCAGGTGACGCGACTGACCGACACCGCCGGCAACTACCTGCCGATCGGCCGCCTGGTGGACGAGAAAGTGGTGGTAAACGGCATCGTCTCGCTGCTGGCCACCGGCGGCTCCACCAACCTGACCATGCATCTGGTGGCGATGGCGCGCGCAGCAGGCATCATCATTACCTGGGACGACTTCTCGGAGCTGTCGGAGGCGGTGCCGCTGCTGTGTCGCATCTATCCGAACGGCCCGGCCGACATCAACCAGTTCCAGGCCGCCGGCGGCGTGCCGCTGGTGGTGCGCGAGCTGCTGCAACACGGGCTGCTGCACGAAGACGTGCACACCGTGGCCGGTTTCGGCCTGCACCGCTACACCCAGGAACCCTGGCTGGATAATGGCCAGCTGGCGTGGCGCGAAGGCGTGGCCGGCTCGCTCGACGCCAGTGTGATCGCCAGCGTCGCTCAGCCGTTTGAGCATCACGGCGGCACCAAAGTGATGGCCGGTAATCTGGGCCGTGCGGTGATGAAAACCTCGGCGGTGCCCGCCGACAACCAGATTATCGAAGCGCCGGCGGTGGTGTTCGACAGCCAGCACGACATCGTGCCGGCGTTCGAAGCCGGCAAGCTGGATCGCGATTGCGTGGTGGTGGTGCGCTTCCAGGGGCCGCAGGCCAACGGCATGCCGGAGCTGCACAAGCTGATGCCGCCGCTGGGCGTGCTGATGGATCGCGGCTTCAAAGTGGCGCTGGTGACCGACGGCCGCCTGTCAGGCGCCTCCGGCAAGGTGCCTTCCGCCATCCACGTCACCCCGGAAGCCTATACCGGCGGCCTGCTGGCGAAAGTGCGCGACGGCGATCCGATCCGCGTCAACGGCCGCAGCGGCGAGCTGCAGGTGCTGGTCGACGCCGACGAACTGGCCCAGCGCACGCCATGCCAACCCGATCTGAGCGCAGAACACATCGGCTGCGGCCGCGAGCTGTTCGGCGCGCTGCGCAGCCAGCTGTCCGGCGCCGAGCAGGGCGCCTGCTGCATCAAATTTTAATCGATAGCCTGGCCGCATCGCCGCCTGGCGGCGGCCACAGAGGAGAACGTCATCATGAACAAGTGGAAAACAAGCGCCGAGCAGATCCTGACGGCGGGGCCGGTGGTGCCGGTCATCGTGATCAACAAGCTGGAGCATGCGGTGCCGCTGGCGAAAGCACTGGTCGCCGGCGGCGTGCGGGTGCTGGAAGTGACGCTGCGCACCGCCTGCGCCATGGACGCCATTCGCGCCATCGCCCAAGAAGTGCCGGAAGCGATCATCGGCGCCGGTACAGTGATCAATCCCCAGCAGCTGCGTGAAGTGACCGAGGCCGGTGCACAGTTCGCCATCAGCCCGGGGCTGACCGACGAGCTGCTCAAGGCGGCCACCGCCGGGTCCATTCCGCTTATTCCGGGCATCAGCACCGTTTCCGAGCTGATGCTGGGCATGGATTACGGCCTGCGCGAGTTTAAATTCTTCCCGGCGGAAGCCAACGGCGGCGTAAAAGCGCTGCAGGCGATCGGCGGCCCGTTCCCGCAGGTGCGCTTCTGCCCGACCGGCGGCATCTCGCCGGACAACTACCGCAGCTACCTGGCGCTGAAAAGCGTACTGTGCATCGGCGGCTCCTGGCTGGTGCCGGCGGACGCGCTGGAAAGCGGCGACTACGCCCGCATCACCGAACTGGCGCGCGCCGCCGTCGCGGGCGCCCAGGCCTGATTTACATCGCGGCGGTGGCGGCCGGCAGCGCCGCCCCGCTGCGCTGGCTGAACCGCTGCTTCTTGCGGTAAGCGAACACGTCTTCCACGTGCCCCTCGCGAATGCGCTGCTGCAACCCGCGCCAATACTCAGCGGTAAACAGATCGCTGTGCAGCTCTTCAAACACCTGCCGAATGCGTCGATCGCCGCACAGGAAGTGGCGGAACTCTTCCGGAAACACGTCGTTGGGCGCGATGCTGTACCACGGCTCACTGGCCAGCTCGTCCTCCGGATAGCGCGGCGGCGGAATGTCGCGGAAGTTAACCTCGGTCATGTAGCAAATTTCGTCGTAGTCGTAGAACACCACCCGCCCGTGGCGCGTCACGCCAAAGTTCTTGAACAGCATGTCGCCGGGGAAGATATTGGCGGCGGCCAGCTGCTTGATGGCATTGCCGTACTCTTCGATCGCATCGCGCATCTGCTGGTCGTTGGCCTGCTCCAGATACAGGTTCAGCGGCGTCATGCGCCGCTCCATATACAGGTGCTTAATCACGATGCGGTCGCCGAGATCCTCCAGCTTGCCCGGCACTTCGCGCCGCAGTTCCGCCAACAGCTCTGGGCTGAGGCGCGCCTTGTCGACGACAAAATTCTCGTACTCCTGGGTATCCGCCATGCGTCCGACGCGATCGTGCTCTTTCACCAACTGATAGCAGGCCATCACCTGCGCCTGCGTCACCTCTTTTTGCGGGGCGAATTCGTCTTTGATCACTTTGAATACCCGGTCGAAAGACGGCAAGGTGAACACCAGCATCACCATGCCCTTCACTCCCGGCGCAATGATGAATTGCTCCTGCGACTGCGCCATAAAGGTCAGGTATTCGCGATAGCATTCGGTTTTGCCGTGCTTCTGGCAGCCGATCGCCATGTACAGCTCGGCGGTGGTCTTGCCCGGCAGGATCTCGCGCAGCCACTCCACCATCGCCGCCGGCAGCGGCGCGTAGACCATGAAATAAGAACGAGCGAAGCCGAAGACGATGCTGGCCTCGGCCTTACCGGTCAGGCAGGCGTCGATAAACAGCGCGCCCGATTCGCTGTGGTGGATAGGCAGCAAGAACGGATAAACACCGTCGGCCAGGCGCAGCTTGCCGACCAGCCAGGCGGCCTTGTTGCGATAGAACAGTTCGTTGGCGATCTGGAAGGTCGCCCCCGCCAGCTGCGGTGCGCTGAAGGCGCGTTGCAGCGCCTGAGTGATGTAGCGAATATCGCGCGTCAAATCCTCCCACGGCAGCCGCAGCGGCAGATCGCTCAGCACGCTGCGCAGCATCGCCGGCAGATCGCCATTGGGCATGAAATCGCGCGCCAGCGGACGCGGGATGTCGCGAAAGCGCCGCTCCGGCTGCGAACTGAAGACGAACAGCTTGTCCGGCGTCAGATCGCGGTGCTTGAACAGCCGGCAGTAGACCGAGTTAAAGAAGCTTTCGGCGATCTCGAAACGCGGATAGTCCGGCAGCAGGTCGATATAGACCGCTTTGACCCGGCTGGGGAAGTCGGCGTCGAAGTATTTCTGCCCGGTGATGCATTTGAGCTGCTCCACCACCAGGCCGACGTGATGGTCGTACAGATGGATGCGCTTTTTCATCGCCTGCTGCACCGCCGGCCAGTCCGCCTGCTCGAAGCGCTGCTGCGCGCCGGCGGTCACTTCCAGAAAGCGGCCGTACTGCGCATCGAAGCCCTGCAGGATCGTCTGTGCGATCAACAACTCCAGTTTTGCCGCCATCCTTACCCCCGCCAGAAAAAGAAGCCTGCGCGTGCAGGCTCCGGGTGAAACGTCTTCAAGCTTGCCGCATCAGAACTGCTGTTCTTCCGTCGAACCGGTCAGCGCGGTGACCGAAGAGGCGCCGCCCTGAATGATGGTGGTGACCTTGTCGAAGTAGCCGGTGCCCACCTCTTGCTGGTGCGACGCGAAGGTGTAGCCGCGATCCACCGCGGCGAACTCCGCCTGCTGCACCTTCTCGACGTAGTGTTTCATGCCCTCGCCCTGCGCATAGGCGTGCGCCAGGTCGAACATGTTGAACCACATGCTGTGGATGCCCGCCAACGTAATGAACTGATACTTGTAGCCCATGTCCGACAGCGCCTGCTGGAAGCGGGCGATGGTCTGGTCGTCGAGGTTCTTCTTCCAGTTGAACGACGGCGAGCAGTTGTAGGCCAGCAGCTTGCCCGGGTATTGGGCGTGGATAGCATCGGCGAAGCGCTGAGCGGCATCCAGATCCGGCGTTGAGGTTTCACACCACACCATATCCGCGTAAGGGGCGTAAGCCAGGCCGCGGCTGATCGCCTGCTCGACGCCGGCATGGGTGCGGAAGAAGCCTTCCGCCGTGCGCTCGCCGGTGACGAAGGCGCTGTCATACGGATCGCAGTCAGAGGTCAGCAGGTCGGCCGCATCGGCGTCAGTGCGGGCGATCACCAGCGTCGGCACGCCGAGCACATCGGCCGCCAGGCGCGCGGCGACCAGTTTCTGGATCGCTTCTTGCGTCGGCACCAGCACTTTGCCGCCCATATGGCCGCATTTCTTCACCGCCGCCAGTTGGTCTTCAAAGTGCACCCCGGCAGCGCCGGCGGTGATCATCGCTTTCATCAGCTCGAAGGCGTTCAGCACGCCGCCGAAGCCGGCTTCCGCATCGGCGACGATCGGCAGGAAATAATCGGTGTAGCCTTTGCTGCCCGGCTCAATCTGGTTAGCCCATTGGATCTGATCGGCGCGGCGGAAGGTGTTGTTGATGCGCTCGACGACCTTCGGCACCGAGTCCACCGGATACAGCGACTGGTCAGGGTACATGGCCGCCGCGCTGTTGGCATCCGCCGCCACCTGCCAACCGGACAGGTAGATAGCTTCGACGCCGGCTTTGGCCTGCTGCAGCGCCTGGCCGCCGGTCAGCGCGCCCAGGCAGTTCACGTAGCCTTTGCGCGCCTTGCCGTTCAACAATGCCCACAGTTTAGCAGCGCCGTTTTGCGCCAGGGTGCATTCCGGGTTGACCGAACCGCGCAGGTTGATCACGTCTTCGGCGCTGTAAGGGCGGGTAATGCCTTCCCAACGGGCCGATTTCCATTCCTGTTCCAGCTGCTGGATCTGTTGAGAGCGAGAGGTAGACATAATTTTTATCCTTTCAGTCGTGTAGGGTTAATTGGGAAAACTCAGGCCAGCAGCTCATAGCCGGGCAGCGTCAGGAAATCGATTAATTCATCTTGCGTGGTGATGCGCTCCATCAGGCGCGCCGCCTCTTCGAACCGGCCGGCGTTAAAGCGCGCTTCCCCCACTTCTTCACGCACCACCAACATCTCTTCTTGCAGCATCTGGCGGAACAGCGCCTTGGTAACCGGACGCCCGTCGCTCAGGCTCTTCTCGTGGTGGATCCACTGCCAGATTGACGTACGGGAGATCTCCGCCGTCGCCGCATCTTCCATCAAACCGTAAATCGGCACGCAGCCGTTGCCGGAGACCCAGGCTTCGATGTACTGCACCGCCACGCGGATATTGGCGCGCATCCCTGCTTCGGTACGCTCGCCGTCGCACGGTGCCAGCAGCTGTGCGGCGCTGATCGGCGCGTCTTGCTCACGCAGCACCTCCAGCTGGTTTTGGCGATCGCCCAATGCTTTGCCAAATACCTCCATCACCGTATCCGCCAGCCCCGGGTGCGCCACCCAGGTACCGTCGTGGCCGTTGCTGGCCTCCAGCTCTTTGTCCGCCCGTACCTTATTCAACACCCAGTCATTTTTCTCGGCGTCTTTGCTCGGAATAAACGCCGCCATGCCGCCCATGGCGAACGCGCCGCGCTTGTGACAGGTTTTGATCAACAGACGCGAATAGGCGCTGAGGAAAGGTTTCTCCATGGTCACCGACTGACGATCCGGCAGCACGCGATCGCCGTGATTCTTCAGCGTTTTGATGTAGCTGAAGATGTAATCCCAGCGGCCGCAGTTCAGGCCGACGATGTGGTCGCGCAGGTGGTAGAGGATTTCGTCCATCTGGAACACCGCCGGCAGGGTTTCGATCAGCACGGTCGCTTTGATGGTGCCGCGCGGCAGATCGAAACGATCCTCGGTAAAGCTGAAGACATCGCTCCACCAGGCCGCCTCTTCCCAGGACTGGGTTTTCGGCAGGTAAAAATATGGGCCGCTGCCCTTGGCCAGCAGCTGACGATAGTTGTGATAGAAGTACAGCGCGAAATCGAACAGGCCGCCGGGAATGGCTTCATCACGCCACAGCACGTGTTTTTCCGGCAAATGCAGGCCGCGCACGCGGGCGATTAACACCGCCGGGTTCGGTTTCAGCTGGTAGATCTTGCCGGCTTCATTGGTGAAGGAAATGGTGCCGTTAACCGCATCGTGCAGGTTGATTTGGCCGTCGATGACTTTGTCCCAGCTTGGCGCCAGCGAGTCTTCGAAGTCCGCCATGAAGACTTTTACGTTGGCGTTCAGCGCATTGATCACCATCTTGCGCTCGACCGGCCCGGTGATCTCCACGCGACGATCGCGCAGGTCTTGCGGAATACCACGGATTTGCCAGTCGCCTTCACGAATGGAATCGGTTTCCGAAATAAATCCCGGCAGTTCACCGCGATCGATATTTTGCTGCCAGCGGACACGCGCCGCCAGCAGCTCGTTGCGCCGCGGCGTGAATTTCCCCACCAGTTCCGCCAGAAATTCAACCGCTCCATCCGTTAACACCTGGCGCTCCGCTGCGGCGAAACCCTGCGTAAACCTTAATTCCGTGCCTGCTATCTGTTGCGTCATGACCTTGCTCCTTCCCATCGTTGCGCCCGAGCGACCGGCGCATTTTCATCAGAAATCACTGTGGATCAGGGCGGATGAAACGATCCTCAACTGGTCAGATCTCATCCCGATAGAGTTAAGAATACTCAACAAAAAATAAAAATCAAAAACCATTTCCATTTTATTATTAAATATTTTATTAACACTTTATTATCAATTGGTTAGGATAAATAACACAATCATCAGGTAAGGAAACCGCTTCCAGTAACTTAATAAAGACGCACTAACGCCTTGTTGGACAATAGATTTTTTGGAGAAGTGACGGATAAAAAGAAGGGCGTGCAGAGGATCAACAGTGCGGCGGCCTCGATTCAGCCGCCGGCAAGCAGAAAAGATCAGTCGAGCGTCGGATTCATATGGCGCAGATCGTACGGCGTGATCTGGTAGACGTAATAGTTGAGCCAGTTGGAAAACAGCAGATGCCCGTGGCTGCGCCAGGTGGCTTTCGGTGTCAGTGCGGGGTTGTCGTCGGGGAAGTAGTTGAGTGGAACGGCAGGATCGAGACCGGCTTCGTTGTCGCGACAATACTCTCCCGCCAGGGTCAGCGTATCGTATTCCGGATGGCCGGTGACAAACGCCAGGCGCTTGTCCCTGCTGGCGAACAGGTAAGCGCCGGCCTGTTCGGATTCGGCCAGAATATCCAGGTCGGTGTATTGGCGAATCACCTCGGTCGGGAAATCGGCATAGCGTGAATGCGGCGCCAGGAAGCTTTCGTCGAAGCCGCGCGTCAGCAACGCATGCTGCTGCAGCGTTTGGTGCGGATAAACGCCGGAGAGCTTCACCTCGCGCGTCATCTTGGGAATGCCGTACAGGATGTTCAGCGCCGCCTGTACCGCCCAGCACACGAACAGCGTGGAGGTCACGTGGTTCTTGGCCCAGTCGATCACCCGTTCGATCTGCGGCCAGTAGGCAACATCGCAGAAATCGACCAACCCCAGCGGCGCGCCGGTAACGATCAAACCATCGAAGTTCTCGTTCTGGATGTCTTCAAAATCGCAGTAGAAGTTGTTCAGATGCTCGGCTGGCGTGTTCTTCGATTCGCGGCTATCGATACGCAGCAGCTGGATATCGATCTGCAGCGGCGAATTGGACAACAGGCGCAGAAACTGGTTTTCCGTTTCGATCTTCTTCGGCATCAGGTTGAGGATCAGCACTTTCAGTGGCCTGATTTCCTGTGTTTTTGCCCGCGAGGATGTCATCACGAAGACATTCTCACCGCGCAAGAAATTGACCGCAGGTAACTCATCAGGAACACGAATCGGCATTGCTTAACCCTCACACATCCATTTATACGTTTAGACTTCTAGATGCCCGAAGATAGCGTTTTTTTCCGTCGATGTCGAGCATTCGGCGGAAAGGTGAAAATGTTTCATTGCGCGCTCTGCGCCAAGATATGAGGAGGGGGAGTAAAGGGGCTGAAAAGCAAAAAGGCCATCCTTTCGGATGGCCTCTTGGCTTATTTGATGCTTGGCAGTGTCCTACAGTATTCGTCTCATCCTGAGACTCTCCCCTGCGGGGCCGCCGCAAGCGGCGTTAAGGCCCGTTCCCGACGGGCCTTTCGCATGCCCATGCTCGAGCAGAACACCAAATAACAGACAAAACAAAAAGCCCCATGCTTTCGCATGAGGCTTTTTGCTTTATTTGATGCTTGGCAGTGTCCTACTCTCGCATGGGGAGACCCCACACTACCATCGGCGCTACGGCGTTTCACTTCTGAGTTCGGCATGGGGTCAGGTGGGACCACCGCGCTATTGCCGCCAAGCAAATTCTTTTTTCTGCCGAACTTCTAAACCCACTTTAAATAAAGTGGTGCTGATACCCAGAGTCGAACTGGGGACCTCACCCTTACCAAGGGTGCGCTCTACCAACTGAGCCATATCAGCACGCTTAATTTGATGCCTGGCAGTGTCCTACTCTCGCATGGGGAGACCCCACACTACCATCGGCGC